>NZ_JBVPGP010000010.1:0-26363 GCF_055816065.1 Enterobacter sp. PL_is511
GTGCCCACACAGATTGTCTGATAAATTGTTAAAGAGCAGTTGCAACGCGGCTTTCGCTCACCGTTGCGAGGTGGCGTATATTACGCTTTCCTCTTTCAGAGTCAACCCGTTATTTCAGGATTTTTTCTCTTCAACCGACCGCGTTGTCTGTGAAGTGTTTCACATCCGCCGTGTCGATGGAGGCGCATTATAGGGATCCCAATTTTTAGCACAAGTATTTTTTAGATCTTTTTTTCCGACTGCTGATTTTCCGCGCTTTTCGCTGAAATCCCGCCCGATCTGCTTAAATATTGACGTATTTTGCCTTGCCTCGATCCATTAATACGATCAAAGTCTTCTGTATAGCGCCCATTCTTAGAGGTAGATATGTCTGCAGTATTGCGTCCTTATAAAGATCTGTTCCCCCAAAAAGGCGATCGCGTGATGATCGATGCCAGCAGCGTGGTCGTTGGTGATGTGCGAATGGCCGAGGATGTCAGCATCTGGCCGCTCGTCGCCATCAGGGGAGATGTTAACTATGTGTCGATTGGTGCACGTACCAACATTCAGGACGGTAGCGTTCTGCATGTCACGCACAAATCCTCCTATAACCCGGAGGGCAATCCCCTCATCATTGGAGAAGAGGTTACCGTCGGCCATAAAGTGATGCTTCACGGCTGCACGATCGGAAATCGCGTCCTTGTTGGCATGGGGTCGATTTTGCTGGATGGCGTCACAGTAGAAGATGACGTAATGATTGGTGCCGGTAGCCTGGTCCCGCAGAACAAACGGCTGGAGAGCGGCTATCTCTATCTAGGAAGCCCGGTAAAACAGATCCGCCCCCTGAAGGAGGCAGAGATCGAAGGGTTAAAATACTCAGCGAACAACTACGTTACGTGGAAGAATGAGTATCTGGATCAGGATAACCAAACCCAGCCCTGATCGTCTTCCTGCTGTTCGCGGATTAAATCGCTGGCTTCCTCTTCCAGATCCCAGCGATTTTCGCAAAATACCGCTATCGGGTTTGAACCGCCAAAACGACGCAGCAGCGTTTTCCCATGAATGGCACAGGTAAGTTGCATACCCTGCACCAGCACCGGAAAACAAACCGCTTGTTTACTCTCATCCCAGCTCTCTCTGTCCGGGAAATGAATAGCCTGGTTCACGCCGAAAGTTCCTGCTTTAACTTTTCAATGGCAGGTTCGACCGCAGGCAACACGCCGTGCCAGAGCAGCACCGCATGCGCAGCCTGACCTACCAGCATTCCCAGTCCATCGGCTAACTGTTTCGCGCCGTGTTGTTCACACCAGTTAAGGAAAGGCGTCTTCCCTTTCTGATAAAACATGTCATAGAAGTACATATGCGCACTGACCAGAGAAGCGGGGATTGCCGGGATCTCACCGTTGATGCCGCTGGACGTGGCATTAATGACAAGATCGAACTCACGATCGGCAAGATCGTCAAGCGCTACCGCGCTCACGCTGCCGGTATGCGCAAACAACGCCGCCAGCGCTTCTGCACGGGAAAAGGTTCTGTTGGTAATGGTCACCGCACAGTCCAGTGAAAGCAGAGGCAACAGTACTCCCCGCGATGCGCCGCCCGCACCAATCAGCAGGACCCGGAACCCGGGCTTAATAAATGAAAGTCGTTCCAGATCGCTAAGTAAACCAATTCCGTCGGTGTTATCCCCAAAAAGGCGACCATCCTCAAGCCGTTTTAGAGTATTGACTGCACCAGCCAGTGAAGCGCGCTCGGTCAGCTCATCAGCACGTTCGAAGGCTTCTTCTTTAAACGGGACCGTCACATTCGCACCTTTACCGCCCGCGGCGAAAAAAGCCTCCAGCGTTGGAATAAATGCATCCACCGGTGCCAGTACGCGTCCATAGGGATGATTTATCTGCAGCTGCTTCGCAAATTGCTGATGAATCAACGGTGATTTGCTGTGTGCAATCGGATTACCAAAAACAGCATAGGTTTCCATGAGATTACCCCTGGCGAAAACGTTCGCCGGTTAAAGCGTCGCGAATTTCAGACGGATTCAGACGCCCTCCCGTTTCACCGACAGCAACAGGGAAGTCATTCCCGAACTGCGCCAGCACTTCTTCGGTTGTCCGACAAGGTGGCAATCCGGTCAGGTTGGCGCTGGTTGAGACCAGCGGTTTACCAAACGCCAGACAAAGCTCAACCACCAGCGGATGGTCAGTGACGCGAACGGCGAGGGAATCAAAGCGTCCGGTTAACCAGCGCGGCGTTGTCGGCTGCGCAGGGAAGACGAAGGTCACCGGTCCAGGCCACGCGGAGAAGATCGTCTCGCGCTGCGCTGGCGTCAGCATGGAGTCATCTATATAGGGTTTAAGCTGCTCGTAATTCGCAGCGATCAAAATCAGCCCTTTCTCGACGGGTCTTTGTTTTAAGGCAAGCAGACGGCTCACAGCCGTCTCGCTGTCAGGATCGCAACCGACCCCAAAAACAGCTTCAGTTGGATAGGCGATGACTTCTTCATTTTTCAGAACATCCAGTGCATGCGCAATGGAGCCTGATGGCAGGTTATTATTCACTATTTTGATCCGCCGTAACCGGCTTTCCACATTGTTTACTGGCGCAGAAGCGTTTCATGCCTTGCGCGGTTTTCTTCTCTATCAGTAGCGGATAATTGCAATGAGGGCAGATTCCCGCTACCGGCTTAAAATTGATAACGAACTGGCAGTCAGGGTAGCGATCGCACGAATGAAAGGTCTTACCATAACGGGAACGGCGCTGTACCAGCTGACCGCGCTGACACTGAGGGCAGGCAATTGCCGTTTCATCAGGCTTATCAATTTGTTCCGTATGTTCGCATTCCGGGTAGCGGCTACATCCAATAAACATGCCGAAACGCCCCTGACGCAGGGCTAATTCACCACCGCAGAGTGGACAGGACTGCCCCTCCAGAATTTTAACGATATGTCCATCCGCCTGGCTTTTCAGGGGACGGACAAAATCACATTCCGGATAGTGCGAACAACCGAGAAACGGGCCGTGTTTCCCGGACCGAATAACAAGTTCAGCCCCGCATTGCGGGCAGGGCTCGTTTTTATGCACCGTGAATAGTGCTGATTTGGCCATAACAACTCTTGGTGCTGCAAATTGAATTAGTGCAGCATACCTTCATTCACTTCAAAGAGTAATTCTTCCATTTGCTGATAGGCATTTTCACAGCCCGGGATATTAAACAGAACCATCAGGATCACCCACTTGAGATCTTCCAGTTCAAATTCTGCTGTATCCAGCGCCATGACGCGCTCTATCACCATTTCTCTCGTTTCGAGGTTCAGCACCTGAATCTGCTCAAGGAATAAGATGAACCCCCGGCAGCTGGCGTCCAGCCTTTCACACTCTTCTGCGGTATAAATGCGTACTGACAATGGGTCAGAAGCAAGCTGCATCGGTTCGGCGAGGCCTTCCTGATAATCAGCCAGTTTTTCCAGCCACATCAACGCATTATAGATATCTTCCCGCTCAAACCCCGCATCGGTAAGATCCTGTGTCAATTTGTCCTGATCCACTCGCATTTCTGCTTCGTTATGGATGTAAGTCTCAAACAAATACATCAGTACGTCGAACATGGCATGCCCTCCTTAATCGGACATAGCCGCCGGGTACAGCTGCGATCCACCCTGCTAACTCCAGTTCGAGTAGCTGTGCTACCGTTACTGGCACAGGTTGGCCGGCACGTTCAGCGACAACGTCAACAGGTGTTACCTCATCTCCTACGTTAGCCAGGAGCTTGGGAAATGGCAATGCCACCTTTCCCTGATCTGATGAATATTGTCGCTTTTCGGGATCTTCCTGCAGCCATTGCAGCCCATATTGCAAATTTTCAAGAATATCCCCTACTTCCGTTACCGGTGTTGCCCCTTGCTTAATCAGCCAGTGGGGCCCCTCGCATCCGGGGTTGCCTATCGGACCAGGCAAGGCGAAGACTTCTCGTCCCTGTTCCAGCGCGCATCGCGCCGTGACCAGTGAACCGCTTCGCAGCGCGGCTTCAACCACCAGCACACCTTTGCTAAGCCCGCTGATAATGCGATTACGACGCGGAAAGTTTGCCGGTCTGGGCTGTGCGGAAAGCGGAAATTCAGACACTATCGCGCCGTCAGACTCGATGAGCCGCATCGCCAATGCCTGATGCCGGCGTGGATAAATGCTAAAAAGACCGTTCCCTAGCACCGCGACACTTCGTCCTTTAACTGACAGCGCCGCGCCGTGGGCAACGCCATCAATACCACAGGCCAGCCCGCTGGTAATCGTGAAACCACTTTGTGAAAGTTGTTCGCACAGGATTTTCCCCCATCGCTCGCCGTACCATGACGGCGCACGACTGCCTACCACCGCCAGCTGAACAGTTTTAAGCGTCTCAGGGTTACCTTTTATGAATAATGCCCCGGGATAGTCAGGGATCGTGCGGAGTAGAGGGGGATAAAGGGAATGATTAGCCGTTAATAAATGATGTCCCGGCTGCTCAAGCCATATCAGGCTACGTTCCAGCTCACTCTCATTGAACGCAAAGAACCGTTCAGCCTGCTTTGCTGTCAGTCCAGCATTTCTTAAGGCAAGCGTGTCGATGCCTTCCTGCCTCTGCAGTCGTGCAGCCGCTTCCACCATGACATCACCACACAGAGAACCTGTGTGCATAAGCCGTAGCCATATCTCGATTGGCGTCATCCTTTCCCCTGCCATAAGCGGCCTCCGCAATCATTGCGATTGGTCACTGATGCTGTCAATCGATGGGGGATTTGTCTAGAATAGAGGGAGTATTCTTATCAACTCCTGAACACGACTCTGGAAATTTATGGCAGTTTTGCAAGTGTTACATATTCCGGACGAGCGCCTTCGCATCGTCGCTGAACCGGTCAAAGAAGTGAATGCAGAAATCCAGCGTATCGTTGATGATATGTTCGATACCATGTACGCCGAAGAAGGCATTGGCCTGGCGGCGACGCAGGTGGACATTCACAAGCGTATTATCGTGATTGATGTTTCTGAAAATCGCGATGGACGTCTGGTGCTGATTAACCCTGAGTTGCTCGAAAAGAGTGGCGAAACCGGTATCGAGGAAGGCTGTCTGTCTATTCCTGAACAGCGTGCGTTAGTGCCGCGTGCTGAAAAAGTGAAAATTCGCGCCCTGGATCGTGACGGTAATCCGTTCGAACTGGAAGCAGACGACCTGCTGGCGATTTGTATTCAGCATGAGATGGATCACCTGGTCGGTAAACTGTTTATCGATTACCTCTCGCCGCTGAAACAGCAGCGTATTCGTCAGAAAGTAGAGAAACTGGATCGTTTGCGTTCTCGCGCATAACGTCCCCCCGGATACAAGGATCATCGTGTCTAAAACACTACGTATTATCTTCGCGGGAACCCCTGATTTTGCAGCGCGTCACCTTGACGCGCTGCTATCGTCTGGTCACCAGGTTGTTGGCGTCTTTACCCAGCCGGACCGTCCTGCAGGTCGCGGCAAAAAACTGATGCCGAGCCCGGTCAAGGTGCTGGCAGAAGAGCATGGGCTTCCTGTTTTTCAGCCTGCATCGCTGCGCCCGCAGGAAAATCAGCAGCTGGTTGCTGACCTGAATGCCGACGTAATGGTGGTGGTGGCTTACGGTTTAATTCTGCCAAAAGCTGTGCTTGATATGCCGCGCCTGGGTTGTATCAACGTGCATGGGTCTCTGCTCCCACGCTGGCGTGGTGCAGCACCTATCCAGCGCTCGCTGTGGGCGGGTGATGCCGAAACGGGCGTGACCATCATGAAGATGGACGTAGGTTTAGACACCGGCGACATGCTGTATAAACTGGCCTGCCCCATTACGCCAGACGATACCAGCGCCACGCTGTATGACAAACTGGCAGACCTTGGCCCACAAGGTCTTATCGAGACGCTTCAGCAGCTTGCTGACAATACGGCAAAACCGGAAGTTCAGGGTGACGCGCTGGTGACGTATGCCGAAAAACTGAGCAAAGAAGAAGCGCGGATCGACTGGTCCCTGTCGGCCGCTCAACTTGAACGCTGCATCCGCGCTTTTAATCCGTGGCCAATGAGCTGGATGGAGATTGATGAGCAGCCAGTGAAAGTCTGGAAAGCCTCCGTCATTAGCGGTACTACCACGGCTGAACCCGGTACGATTGTTGACGCCAACAAGAACGGGATCCAGGTGGCGACTGCGCAAGGGATCCTGAATCTTGAATCGCTACAACCGGCCGGTAAGAAGGCCATGAGCGCTCAGGATCTGTTAAATTCCCGTCGCGAATGGTTTATTCCGGGCAAGCGTCTTGCCTGAGCAAATTTATTCTTAAGGCCCGGTGTTTCCGGGCATTTTTATTTTTACGGTTATGAAAAAACAAAATCTACGCAGTATGGCGGCTCAGGCCGTTGAGCAGGTTATCGAGCAGGGCCAGTCATTGAGTAACGTCCTGCCTCCCCTGCAGCAAAAAGTCTCTGATAAAGACAAAGCCCTGCTTCAGGAGCTCTGCTTTGGCGTTCTGCGCACGCTTTCTCAGCTTGAGTGGTTGATTAACAAGCATATGTCACGCCCAATGACAGGCAAGCAGCGCACCGTACACTATTTGATTATGGTGGGTTTTTATCAGCTTCTTCATACCCGCATCCCACCTCATGCCGCGCTGGCTGAGACGGTGGAAGGTGCCGTTGCGATTAAACGTCCTCAGCTGAAAGGGCTGATCAACGGCGTACTGCGCCAGTTCCAGAGACAGCAGGAAGAGCTTCTGGCTGAATTTGCCCAAAGCGAAGCGCGCTTCCTGCATCCGGACTGGCTGTTGAAGCGGCTGAAAAAAGCTTATCCGCAGCAGTGGCAGGACATTGCCGATGCCAACAACCAGCGTCCGCCAATGTGGTTACGCGTGAATCGTAATCACCACATCCGTGACGCATGGCTGGCATTACTCGAAGAAGCTGGAATGAGTGGTTTCACTCACGCTGCATACCCTGATGCCGTACGTTTAGCCTCCCCCGCTCCGGTACATGCATTACCGGGTTTCGAAGAGGGTTGGGTAACGGTACAGGATGCTTCTGCCCAGGGTTGCATTACCTGGCTTGAACCCCAAAACGGTGAGAAGATCCTCGATCTCTGCGCCGCACCAGGGGGCAAAACGACGCATATTCTTGAAGTGGCTCCGCAGGCCAGCGTGATGGCGGTGGATGTCGATGAACAGCGTCTTTCACGCGTCTACGACAACCTCAAGCGTCTGGGCATGAAGGCTCAGGTTAAGCAAGGCGATGGACGCAAACCCGCAGAATGGTGTGGTGAAACGCAATTCGATCGCATTTTGCTGGATGCTCCCTGCTCTGCAACCGGCGTTATTCGTCGTCATCCGGACATCAAGTGGCTGCGTCGCGATCGTGATATTAACGAACTTGCCCAGCTGCAGTCCGACATTCTCGACGCCATCTGGCCGCATCTCAAACCTGGCGGAACGCTGATCTATGCAACCTGCTCCGTACTGCCGGAAGAAAACAGCCAGCAAATCGCGGCCTTCCTTAAACGTACCCCGGACGCCGCGCTGCGCGATACGGGAACGCCTGAATCCCCGGGTCTGCAGAACCTGCCGGGTGCCGAAGAGGGTGATGGCTTCTTTTACGCTAAGCTAATCAAAGAGTGATGTTGAGAACAGGTCACGAGATATGAAGATTATCATTCTGGGTGCAGGACAGGTTGGCGGAACGCTGGCGGAAAACCTGGTGGGCGAAAACAACGACATCACCATAGTCGATACCAACGGCGATCGTCTGCGTGTCTTACAGGACAAGTTTGACCTGCGCGTGGTGCAGGGTCATGGTTCTCACCCACGGGTTCTTCGTGAGGCAGGTGCCGACGATGCCGACATGCTGGTTGCGGTAACCAGTTCTGACGAAACCAATATGGTGGCCTGTCAGGTGGCCTACTCGCTTTTCAACACGCCAAACCGAATCGCGCGCATTCGCTCTCCGGACTATGTTCGCGATGCTGAGAAACTGTTTAATTCCGAAGCGGTCCCTATTGACCATCTCATCGCACCGGAACAGCTGGTTATCGACAATATCTATCGCCTGATCGAATATCCGGGCGCCCTGCAGGTGGTGAACTTTGCCGAGGGTAAAGTGAGTCTGGCAGTGGTTAAGGCCTATTACGGTGGACCATTGATCGGCAATGCGCTTTCTACCATGCGCGAGCACATGCCGCATATCGATACGCGCGTCGCAGCCATTTTCCGTCACGACAGGCCAATCCGCCCGCAAGGCTCCACGATTGTCGAAGCAGGTGATGAGGTCTTCTTTATTGCGGCCTCACAGCATATTCGTGCCGTAATGAGTGAACTTCAGCGTCTCGAAAAACCCTATAAACGCATTATGCTGGTCGGCGGCGGCAATATCGGTGCAGGCCTGGCACGTCGGTTAGAAAAAGATTACAGCGTAAAATTGATCGAGCGCGATCAGCAGCGTGCTGCTGAACTGGCGGAAAAACTGCAAAATACGATCGTATTTTATGGCGATGCGTCTGATCAGGAGCTGCTGGCTGAAGAGCATATTGATCAAGTTGATCTTTTTATTGCCGTCACCAACGACGACGAGGCGAATATAATGTCCGCCATGCTCGCCAAGCGTATGGGTGCAAAGAAGGTCATGGTGCTTATCCAGCGCAAGGCGTATGTCGATCTGGTCCAGGGTAGCGTTATTGATATTGCCATTTCGCCGCAGCAGGCGACAATTTCCGCGCTCCTGAGCCATGTTCGTAAAGCGGATATTGTCGGTGTGTCATCGCTCCGCCGCGGCGTAGCGGAAGCCATTGAAGCCGTGGCGCATGGAGATGAAACCACATCACGCGTCGTGGGCCGGTCGATCGACGAAATTAAGCTGCCGCCAGGCACGATCATCGGCGCCGTTGTGCGCGGAAATGACGTCATGATTGCCAATGACAATTTACGTATTGAGCAAGGCGATCACGTTATTATGTTCCTTACGGATAAAAAGTTTATTACTGACGTCGAACGTTTATTCCAGCCAAGTCCATTCTTCCTTTAAAGAGTAGGGTGCTCTAGAAAGAGCACCCGCACTTTATCCTTTTCATTTCTGTGCCTTTTATTTTTCATAACGTTTAATTATCCCGAATGGCAATTGGCTAATCATTTGTTAAACTTATACTCGTCAGCTGGCACAAGGAGAGAACAATGAGTTTTATTAAAGAATTTCGCGAATTTGCGATGCGCGGGAACGTGGTGGATTTGGCAGTGGGTGTCATTATCGGTGCAGCATTCGGCAAGATTGTTTCATCATTAGTGGCCGACATTATCATGCCACCATTAGGGTTGTTAATCGGGGGCATTGATTTCAAACAATTCGCTTTCACACTGCGTGAAGCGCAGGGTGATGTTCCGGCAGTAGTAATGCACTACGGCGTATTTATTCAGAACGTATTTGATTTTGTGATTGTCGCGTTTGCCATTTTTATGGCTATCAAGCTGATCAACAGGCTCAACCGTAAAAAAGAAGAGCCGGCTGCTGCACCTGCACCAACGAAAGAAGAAGTGCTGCTGAGTGAGATCCGCGATCTGTTAAAAGAACAGAATAACCGCGTTTAATCGAAAGTTTAAAGCAGAAAGGCCAGTGGTAAATAAGCGATTCGCTTGCTTGCCACTGGCCTCCCAGTTACCCCGTTTTTCATGCTTGTCTTTACGCAGATAACTTCCTTTCCCTTTTTTATTCTTCTCAACGCGCTGCCTGAATAACGGGTCGTGAAGTAACGCCTCAATGGCATTGTCTTTTATCTGTCCTTTCGTGTGCTGATAGCGGCTCATAAATTCTCCTGAGCATGGTTTATGACGACGGGAGTCTAGATCCGGATGGACTAAAAATCAACAGCCCTCGGTTTCTCCACTGGCCCCCTGTTCAAGGGCTTCCAGTATGGAACAATAAATACTGCTGTGGGCCGTCCCGCAGCAGGCATCATTCAGCCTTTGCAGAGAGCGCTGCATGGTTTGCAGCTCCTGGATGCGTGCTTCAACTTCATCCAGCCGGGCCTGCACAATGCTTTTAGATTCCTGGCAGGTGTGATGTTCCGGATCGATGCGGATCGATAATAACTCGCGGATCGAATCCAGCGTGAAGCCGAGCTGACGCGCATAACGAATAAATCGCAGGCGCTGCAGATCGTTATCGGTATAAAGGCGAAAGCCTCCTTCTGTACGAACTTCATGATCGATCATCTGCTGCTTTTCGTAATAACGGATGGTATCCGGCGTAACGTTCGCAAGCTTCGCAAGTTCACCAATACGGTACATAACTACTCCTCGTTTATTCTCTGCATCAATCTTTCACCGTATTCACCGCGCAGAAAATCAGTGTTCATCCCAGCCTGGCGCAGCTTGAGTTCAAGCAGGGCGAGACGGCGGCTCAGTTCAGAATGTCGCGGATCGTCCTGACGGATACCGTTGAGAAGATCGGCCAGTTCAACAGCCTCTCTGCGCTGTTCGAGCTCCGGAGGGAGACAGCCCGCGTTTTTCAGTAAACGGTATCCAGCTCGCAGTTCAGGCGCAATGTGCGAATCATCGTCGAGCACAAGGGGTTCGCCGCTTCCCGGGAGATCGTCGAATTCACCTTTATTTTGGGCATCGCGAATATGGCGTTCTGCCCACTGGTCGAGCAACCACATTACCAGCTCCAGGGAATGAACAGAATTGATACAGACATTGTAGAGAAGTGGGGATATCGCGGATATAAAAAAACCCGCCGGAGCGGGTTTTTTTACGTTACTACAGATTACTCTGCAGCAGCTTCTGCTTTCTCTGAACGATCAACCAGCTCGATGTAAGCCATCGGCGCGTTGTCGCCTGCACGGAAACCACACTTCAGAATGCGAGTGTAACCACCGGCACGGCTCGCGAAACGCGGGCCCAGTTCGTTAAACAGTTTTGCCACGATCTCGTTATCACGAGTACGGGCGAATGCCAGACGACGATTAGCAACGCTGTCAGTCTTGGCAAGAGTAATCAGCGGCTCAACTACGCGACGCAGCTCTTTCGCTTTAGGCAGGGTCGTCTTGATGATCTCATGACGAACCAGTGAACCTGCCATGTTGCGGAACATAGCCTGGCGATGGCTGCTGTTGCGGTTCAGTTGACGACCACTCTTACGATGGCGCATGACCTTATCCTTCTCAGTAAAACCTTAACCTGTGATCCGGTTACTCGTCAGCAATGCTTGCCGGTGGCCAGTTTTCCAGGCGCATGCCCAGAGACAGACCACGTGAAGCCAGCACGTCTTTAATCTCAGTAAGAGATTTTTTACCCAGGTTCGGCGTTTTCAGCAACTCAACCTCGGTACGCTGTACCAGATCACCGATATAGTGGATAGCTTCTGCCTTGAGGCAGTTAGCAGAGCGGACAGTCAATTCGAGATCGTCAACAGGGCGCAGCAGGATCGGATCGAATTCTGGTTTCTCTTCTTTCACTTCCGGCTGACGTACATCACGTAAGTCAACGAAAGCTTCCAGTTGTTCTGCCAGGATGGTTGCCGCACGACGAATCGCCTCTTCAGGATCGATTGTGCCGTTGGTTTCCATTTCGATGACCAGCTTGTCCAGGTCGGTACGCTGTTCTACACGCGCTGCTTCAACATTGTAGGCAATACGCTCTACAGGGCTATAGCATGCGTCGACCAGCAGACGGCCGATTGGGCGCTCATCTTCTTCCGAATGAATTCGGGCAGAAGCCGGCACATAACCACGACCGCGCTGAACTTTGATACGCATGCTAATAGCTGCGTTCTCATCGGTCAGGTGGCAGATCACGTGCTGCGGCTTGACGATTTCAACATCACCGTCGTGGGTGATGTCGGCTGCAGTCACAGGGCCAATGCCAGATTTATTCAGAGTAAGAATAACTTCATCTTTACCCTGAACTCTCACCGCCAGCCCTTTCAGGTTGAGCAGGATTTCAAGGATATCTTCCTGAACGCCTTCTTTGGTGCTGTACTCATGAAGTACACCATCAATCTCAACCTCGGTCACCGCGCAACCCGGCATCGATGAGAGCAGAATACGGCGCAGTGCGTTACCCAGAGTATGGCCAAAGCCACGCTCTAAAGGCTCAAGGGTCACCTTGGCGTGCGTCGAACTCACTTGCTCGATATCTACCAGGCGCGGTTTTAGAAACTCTGTCACAGAACCCTGCATTGTGTCCTCTCTTTGGTACTAAGCTTTACTTGGAGTAAAGCTCGACGATCAGGTGTTCGTTAATGTCCGCAGACAGATCAGAACGTTCTGGCTGACGCTTGAACGTACCTTCCATCTTGCCAGCATCAACTTCCAGCCAGGTTGGCTTTTCACGCTGCTCAGCCAGCTCCAGAGCGGCCTTCACGCGAGATTGCTTTTTCGCTTTCTCACGAATGCTAACAACGTCATTCGCTTTAACCTGATAAGAAGCGATGTTAACAACACGACCGTTTACCATGATTGCTTTGTGGCTAACCAGCTGACGTGATTCAGCACGAGTAGCGCCGAAGCCCATACGGTATACAACGTTGTCCAGACGACCTTCCAGCAGAGCGAGCAGGTTTTCACCTGTGTTGCCTTTCAGACGTGCTGCTTCTTTATAGTAGTTACGGAACTGACGCTCCAGCACACCGTACATACGGCGAACTTTTTGCTTTTCACGCAACTGCACACCATAGTCAGACAGACGCGGTTTACGCGCACCGTGCTGGCCAGGAGCTTGTTCAATTTTACACTTGGTATCGATCGCGCGAACGCCAGACTTAAGGAATAAGTCGGTGCCCTCACGACGGCTCAGCTTGAGCTTAGGACCCAAATATCTTGCCATTTTCTATCTCCAACTAACCTAAAAAACGGAGCGTTATACGCGACGTTTTTTCGGCGGACGACAACCGTTATGAGGGATCGGAGTCACATCAGTAATATTCGTGATGCGGAAACCAGCGGCGTTCAGAGCGCGAACAGTAGATTCACGACCCGGACCCGGACCTTTAACCATAACTTCCAGATTCTTGATGCCGTATTCTTTTACGGCTTCTGCGCAACGCTCTGCTGCAACCTGAGCTGCGAACGGAGTGGATTTGCGAGAACCACGGAAACCGGAACCACCGGCTGTTGCCCAACCCAATGCGTTACCCTGACGATCAGTAATAGTAACGATGGTGTTGTTGAAAGAAGCATGGATATGAGCCACGCCGTCAGAGACTTGTTTTCTTACACGTTTACGTGCACGAACTGGTGCCTTTGCCATTATTCAATCACCCCGATTATTTCTTGATCGGTTTGCGCGGACCCTTACGGGTACGTGCGTTGGTCTTAGTACGCTGACCGCGCACTGGCAGACCACGACGATGACGCAAACCGCGATAGCAACCAAGATCCATCAGGCGCTTGATGCTCATGCTGATTTCACGGCGCAGATCACCTTCAACGACAAATTTGGCAACTTCGTCACGCAGCGTGTCGATTTGTTCTTCAGACAGCTCACTGATCTTAACATCTTCAGCGATACCCGCTGCAGCCAGAATGGCTTTAGAACGGGTCTTGCCGACGCCGTAGATCGAAGTTAATGCGATCACAGCATGTTTCTGATCAGGAATGTTAATGCCTGCTATACGGGCCACTATGCACTCCTACTATTTAATATGTACGCACCATGCTGAAAAGCCCGTTTTCAGGATACTCAAATGGAAACGTACAGACATACAAAAGATTGGCTGGCTAATCTAGCCAGCTCAACCCAACTTTGCAAGAAAAATATGCGAAATAATCAGCCTTGGCGCTGTTTATGCTTCGGCTCGGCACTGCAAATCACACGGATGACACCATCACGCTTAACGATTTTGCAGTTACGGCATAATTTCTTGACGGAAGCACGAACTTTCATTTTTACTCTCCGTAACTTCTCAGGCGACCATTTAGCGGCCGTAGCCTTTCAGGTTCGCCTTCTTCAATGCAGACTCGTACTGACTGGACATCATCAGAGTTTGCACTTGAGCCATAAAGTCCATAATCACGACAACAACGATAAGCAGTGAGGTCCCACCGAAGTAGAACGGTACTTTCATTGCATCACGCATGAACTCCGGGATCAGGCAGATAAAAGTAATATAAAGCGCACCAACCAAAGTCAGGCGAGTCATTACTTTATCGATATACTTCGCCGTTTGCTCTCCCGGACGAATTCCTGGTACAAATGCACCGGACTTCTTCAGGTTATCTGCTGTTTCACGCGGGTTGAAGACCAACGCCGTGTAGAAGAAACAGAAGAAGATGATCGCAGACGCATAGAGTAACACATAAAGTGGTTGCCCAGGCTGCAAATACAGCGAAATTGTTGTCAGCCAGTTCCAACCAGTACCGCCCCCGAACCATGACGCGATGGTCGCCGGGAACAGAATAATACTGGAAGCGAAGATAGCCGGGATAACCCCCGCCATGTTCACTTTCAGCGGTAAATGTGTGCTCTGTGCAGCATAGACACGACGACCCTGCTGACGTTTAGCGTAGTTCACCACAATGCGGCGTTGACCACGTTCAACGAAGACAACAAAGAACGTCACTGCAAATACTAATACTGCAACCAACAGCAACAGGAGGAAGTGCAGGTCGCCTTGACGCGCTTGCTCAATAGTATGGGCGATGGCTGGCGGGAGGCCCGCAACAATACCGGCGAAGATAATGATTGAGATACCGTTACCGATACCACGCTCAGTAATCTGTTCGCCGAGCCACATCAGGAACATAGTCCCTGTGACCAGACTTACAACAGCGGTGAAGTAGAATGCAAAGCCCGGGTTTAACACCAGGCCCTGCATACCAGGCATATTCGGCAGACCGGTAGCAATACCGATCGACTGGAATATTGCCAGCACCAGAGTACCGTAACGGGTGTACTGACTAATCTTACGACGTCCAGACTCCCCTTCTTTCTTCAACTCTGCCAGGGCCGGATGAACGACCGTCAGCAGCTGGATAATAATAGATGCCGAAATGTACGGCATAATACCCAATGCGAAGATAGAAGCACGGCTGAGAGCACCACCAGAGAACATGTTGAACATTTCAATGATGGTGCCTCGCTGTTGCTCAAGCAGTTTGGCAAGTACAGCGGCATCGATACCAGGGATCGGAATAAAAGAGCCAATACGGAACACAATCAGCGCGCCGATAACAAACAGCAGTCTGCGTTTCAGCTCGCCAAATCCACCTTTGGCACTTTGAAAATCTAATCCCGGTTGCTTAGCCATCTGCTACTTATTCCTCAATTTTACCGCCAGCAGCTTCGATAGCAGCACGAGCACCTTTAGTAACACGCAGGCCACGAACAGTTACCGGAGTAGAAACTTCACCAGCCAGGATCACTTTCGCGAACTCGATCTGGATACCGATAATGTTTGCTGCTTTCAGCGTGTTCAGGTCTACAACGCCGCCTTCAACTTTCGCCAGGTCAGACAGACGGATTTCCGCTGTGATCGCTGCTTTGCGAGAGGTGAAGCCGAACTTCGGCAGACGACGGTACAGTGGCATCTGGCCACCCTCGAAACCGCGACGTACGCCACCGCCAGAACGAGAGTTCTGACCTTTGTGACCACGACCACCGGTTTTGCCGAGGCCAGAACCGATACCACGACCCAGGCGTTTACCCGCCTTTTTAGAGCCTTCGGCCGGAGACAGAGTATTTAAACGCATCTCTTACTCCTCAACTTTAACCATGAAGTAAACCGCGTTGACCATACCACGAACAGCAGGAGTATCCTCGCGCTCAACGGTATGACCAATACGACGCAGACCCAGGCCAAGCAGCGTTGCCTTGTGTTTCGGCAGACGACCGATTGCACTGCGGGTTTGAGTGATTTTAATAGTCTTTGCCATGGTCAATTACCCCAGAATTTCTTCAACGGATTTACCACGCTTGGCAGCGACCATTTCTGGAGAATTCATATTTTCCAGGCCATCAATAGTTGCACGAACCACGTTGATCGGGTTGGTGGAACCATATGCTTTAGCCAGAACGTTATGAACCCCAGCAACTTCCAGAACGGCGCGCATTGCACCACCGGCGATGATACCGGTACCTTCTGAAGCTGGCTGCATGAATACACGAGAACCCGTGTGAACACCTTTAACTGGGTGCTGCAGGGTGCCGTTGTTCAGCGCGACGTTAATCATGTTGCGACGGGCTTTTTCCATCGCTTTCTGGATCGCTGCTGGAACTTCACGCGCTTTACCGTAACCAAAACCAACGCGACCGTTACCATCGCCTACTACAGTCAGAGCTGTGAAGGAGAAAATACGACCACCTTTAACGGTTTTAGATACGCGGTTTACCGCGATCAGCTTTTCCTGCAGTTCGCCAGCCTGTTTTTCGATGTGAGCCATCTTACACCTCTACCTTAGAACTGAAGGCCAGCTTCACGGGCAGCATCTGCCAGTGCCTGGACACGACCATGATATTGGAACCCGGAACGGTCAAAGGAAACATTGCTGATGCCTTTTTCCAGAGCGCGTTCAGCAACAGCTTTACCTACAGCTGCAGCAGCGTCTTTGTTACCGGTGTACTTCAATTGTTCTGAGATAGCTTTTTCTACAGTAGAAGCAGCTACCAGAACTTCAGAACCGTTCGGTGCAATTACCTGTGCGTAAATATGACGCGGGGTACGATGTACCACCAGGCGAGTTGCACCCAGCTCTTTGAGCTTGCGGCGTGCGCGGGTCGCACGACGGATACGAGCAGATTTCTTATCCATAGTGTTACCTTACTTCTTCTTAGCCTCTTTGGTACGCACGACTTCGTCGGCGTAACGAACACCCTTGCCTTTGTAAGGCTCAGGACGACGGTAGGCGCGCAGATCTGCTGCAACCTGACCGATCAGCTGTTTATCAGCGCCTTTCAGCACGATTTCAGTTTGAGTCGGACATTCTGCAGTGATACCGGCCGGCAGCGGATGCTCAACAGGGTGTGAGAAGCCCAGAGACAGGCCTACTGCATTCCCTTTGATAGCTGCACGATAACCTACACCAACCAGCTGAAGCTTTTTAGTGAAGCCTTCGGTAACACCAACAACCATTGAGTTCAGCAGGGCACGCGCGGTACCAGCCTGAGCCCATCCATCCACGAAACCATCACGTGGACCGAAGGTCAGAGCGTTATCTGCATGTTTAACTTCAACAGCTTTGTTGAGGGTACGAGTCAGCTCGCCGTTTTTACCTTTGATCGTAATAACCTGACCGTCGATTTTGACATCAACGCCGGCAGGAATAACGACCGGTGCTTTAGCAACACGAGACATTCTTTCCTCCGATTAGGCTACGTAGCAGATAATTTCGCCACCAAGACCAGCCTGGCGCGCTGCACGATCAGTCATAACACCTTTAGAGGTAGAAACAACTGCGATACCAAGACCAGCCATAACTTTTGGCAGCTCATCTTTTTTCTTATAGATGCGCAGGCCTGGGCGGCTGACACGCTGAATGCTTTCTACAACAGCTTTACCCTGGAAATACTTGAGAGTAAGTTCCAGTTCCGGCTTGGTGTCGCCTTCAACTTTAAAATCTTCGATAAAACCTTCTTCCTTCAGCACGTTGGCAATTGCCACTTTCAGCTTGGCGGAAGGCATGGTGACCGCAACTTTGTTCGCGGCCTGACCGTTACGGATACGGGTCAGCATATCCGCGATCGGATCTTGCATGCTCATCTGTCTTTACTCCCGTGATTCAATTGGTAATTACCAGCTAGCCTTTTTCAAGCCTGGCACTTCACCGCGCATAGCGGCTTCACGCAGTTTGATACGGCTCAACCCAAACTTGCCCACATAACCATGTGGACGACCTGTTTGACGACAGCGGTTACGCTGACGAGACGGGCTGGAATCACGCGGCAGAGACTGCAGCTTGAGAACCGCATTCCAACGATCTTCGTCGGAAGCGTTCACATCAGAAATGATCGCTTTCAGTTCAGCGCGTTTAGCGAAGAATTTATCAGCTAAAGCTACGCGCTTTACTTCGCGTGCTTTCATTGATTGCTTAGCCATTCAGTAACCCTACCTTACTTGCGGAACGGGAAGTCAAAGGCAGCCAGCAGAGCACGGCCTTCTTCGTCAGATTTCGCAGTAGTGGTAATGGTAATATCCAAACCACGCACGCGGTCGACTTTATCGTAGTCGATTTCTGGGAAGATGATCTGCTCACGGACACCCATGCTGTAGTTACCACGACCGTCGAAAGACTTAGCGGACAAGCCACGGAAGTCACGGATACGTGGAACAGCAATAGTGATCAGGCGCTCAAAGAACTCCCACATGCGTTCGCCACGCAGAGTTACTTTACAGCCGATCGGATAGCCCTGACGGATTTTGAAGCCTGCAACAGATTTGCGTGCTTTGGTGATCAGCGGTTTTTGACCGGAGATTGCTGTCAGGTCAGCTGCTGCGTTATCCAGCAGTTTCTTGTCAGCGATCGCTTCACCAACACCCATGTTCAGGGTGATCTTCTCGACCCGAGGGACTTGCATGACAGAATTGTAGTTAAACTCAGTCATGAGTTTGTTAACTACTTCGTCTTTGTAGTAATCATGCAGTTTCGCCATCGTACTACTCCAAATTACTTGATAGTTTCGCTGTTAGACTTGAAGAAACGGACTTTTTTGCCGTCTTCGAATCTAAAGCCTACACGGTCAGCCTTGCCGGTAGCCGCATTGAAGATTGCAACGTTAGAAACCTGAATAGCAGCTTCTTTTTCAACGATGCCGCCTGGTTGGTTCAGGGCCGGAACCGGCTTCTGATGTTTCTTAACCAGGTTGATACCTTCAACGACAAGTTTGCCGGAAGACAGAACATTTTTTACTTTACCGCGTTTACCTTTATCTTTACCGGTTAACACGATAACTTCGTCATCACGACGGATTTTCGCTGCCATGATTCGCTCCTTAGAGTACTTCTGGTGCCAGAGAGATAATTTTCATGAACTTCTCAGTACGAAGTTCACGAGTTACCGGCCCAAAGATACGCGTGCCGATAGGCTGCTCGCTGTTATTGTTTAAAATAACGCATGCATTACCATCGAAGCGAATGACAGAACCGTCAGGGCGACGAACACCCTTCTTGGTGCGCACCACTACCGCCTTCAGCACATCACCTTTTTTGACCTTACCACGTGGAATTGCTTCCTTGATGGTGATCTTGATGATGTCGCCTACGCCTGCGTAGCGACGGTGCGAGCCACCCAGAACCTTGATACACATTACGCGACGTGCACCGGAGTTGTCGGCGACGTTCAGCATAGTCTGTTCTTGGATCATTTTAGTGCTCCGCTAATGTCAACTACTACCTGAGACTCTAAAATCAGAGCCGTTAAAAAGCCCCATATCGAGGGCGCGGCATTATAACACCGCTTCTGCAATATGGGTAGAAAAAATAAACGGCTCATCGCTGAGCCGTTTATTCGTATTGAGAAGGCGTACTGTATTACAGAACCGCTTTCTCTACAACGCGAACCAGCGTCCAGGACTTAGTCTTGGACAGTGGACGGCATTCACGGATTTCAACCTTGTCGCCGATACCACATTCGTTGTTCTCGTCATGTACGTGCAGTTTGGTCGTACGCTTGATGAATTTACCGTAGATCGGGTGTTTCACAATACGTTCGATAGCTACAACAATGGATTTCTCCATTTTGTCGCTAACAACACGACCTTGCAGAGTACGGATTTTATCGGTCATTACGCACCCGCCTTCTGAGTCAGTAAAGTCTTAACGCGTGCAACATTGCGACGCACTTGCTTCAGCAGGTGAGTCTGTTGCAGCTGGCCACTTGCAGCCTGCATACGCAGGTTGAACTGCTCACGCAGCAGGTTCAGCAGCTCAGCGTTCAGCTCTTCAACGCTTTTTTCACGCAGCTCTTTTGCTTTCATTACATCACCGTCTTAGTTACAAAGGTGGTTTTGATAGGCAGTTTCGCTGCTGCCAGGCCGAAGGCTTCACGGGCCAGCTCTTCCGGAACACCGTCCATTTCATAAAGGACTTTGCCCGGTTGGATCAAGGCAACCCAGTACTCCACGTTACCTTTACCTTTACCCATACGAACTTCCAGCGGCTTCTCGGTGATCGGTTTGTCCGGGAATACACGGATCCAGATCTTACCTTGACGCTTAACTGCACGGGTCATTGCACGACGTGCTGCTTCGATCTGACGTGCAGTCAGACGACCACGGCCAACAGCTTTCAGACCGAAAGTGCCGAAGCTAACATCCGTACCCTGCGCCAGACCACGGTTGCGGCCTTTGTGCACTTTACGGAATTTTGTACGCTTTGGTTGTAACATCAGCGACGCTCCTTATTTACGGCCTTTACGCTGCTGCTTTTTAGGTTGAGCAGCCGGTTTTTCCGGTTGTTCAACAGCAGCCATACCACCCAGGATCTCACCTTTGAAGATCCATACCTTAACGCCGATTACACCGTAAGTGGTGTGCGCTTCAGAGGTGTTGTAGTCGATGTCAGCACGCAGAGTGTGCAGCGGTACGCGACCTTCACGGTACCATTCGGTACGTGCGATTTCCGCGCCGCCCAGACGGCCGCTAACTTCAACTTTGATACCTTTAGCGCCCAGACGCATTGCGTTCTGTACAGCACGCTTCATAGCACGACGGAACATAACACGACGTTCCAGCTGAGAAGTGATGCTGTCAGCAACCAATTTAGCGTCCAGTTCAGGCTTACGAACTTCAGCGATATTGATCTGTGCAGGAACGCCAGCGATATCCGCTACGACCTTGCGCAGTTTTTCTACGTCTTCCCCTTTCTTACCGATAACGATGCCAGGGCGAGCAGTGTGAATAGTCACACGGATGCTCTTAGCTGGACGCTCGATAACGATACGAGATACAGACGCTTTAGCCAGTTCCTTAGTCAGGTACTGACGTACTTTAAAATCGCTGTCCAGGTTGTCAGCGAATTCTTTGGTGTTCGCAAACCAGGTAGAGTTCCATGGTTTTACAATACCCAGGCGAATACCATTAGGATGTACTTTCTGACCCATTGCTAGTCTCCAGAGTCTCAGCGATCGGACACAACCACAGTAATGTGGCTGGTGCGCTTCAGGATGCGATCTGCACGACCTTTCGCACGCGGCATAATGCGCTTCATGCTTGGGCCTTCATCTACGAAAATTTTCGCGACTTTCAGATCGTCGATGTCAGCGCCATCGTTGTGTTCAGCGTTAGCAATGGCAGATTCCAGTACTTTCTTGACCAATACCGCAGCTTTCTTGTTGGTATAGGTCAGGATGTCCAGGGCCTGCGACACTTTCTTACCGCGAATCAGGTCAGCAACAAGGCGAACCTTCTGAGCAGAAGAACGAGCATGGCGATGTTGAGCTAAAGTTTCCATCTCTTCCTCCTACCTTATTTCTTCTTCGCTTTTTTATCAGCAGCGTGGCCGCGATAAGTACGAGTCGGTGCGAATTCACCCAGTTTGTGACCAACCATTTCGTCGGTAACAAAGACTGGAACGTGCTGACGACCATTATGGACAGCGATGGTCAAACCGATCATGTTAGGAAAGATCGTTGAACGACGGGACCAAGTGCGCAGGGGCTTCTTGTCTCCGCTTTCCACCGCTTTCTCTACCTTCTTCAGCAAGTGCAGGTCAATAAAAGGACCTTTCTTGAGAGAACGTGGCATGGCTTATCCTCTAAAATTATTTGCTACGGCGACGTACGATAAATTTATCAGTACGCTTGTTGCTGCGGGTCTTCTTACCTTTGGTCTGAACGCCCCACGGAGTTACCGGGTGCTTACCAAAGTTACGACCTTCACCACCACCATGTGGGTGGTCGACTGGGTTCATCGCAGTACCGCGAACGGTAGGACGAACACCACGCCAGCGTGCAGCACCTGCTTTACCCAGAACGCGCAGCATATGCTCAGCATTGCCAACTTCGCCCAGAGTAGCGCGGCAGTCTGCTTCGACTTTACGCATTTCACCAGAACGCAGACGCAGGGTGACATAAGCACCATCACGCGCAACGATCTGAACGTAAGTACCAGCGGAACGTGCCAGCTGACCGCCTTTACCTGGTTTCATTTCTACGTTATGAACGGTAGAACCAACCGGGATATTGCGCATCGGCAGGGTGTTGCCTGCTTTGATTGCAGCATCAACGCCAGACTGAATCTGGTCGCCAGCTTTCAGGCCTTTAGGGGCCAGGATGTAACGGCGTTCGCCGTCTTTGTACAGAACCAGCGCGATGTTCGCGGAACGGTTCGGATCGTACTCAAGACGTTCAACAACTGCTGGGATACCGTCTTTGTTGCGTTTGAAGTCAACAATACGATAAGCCTGCTTGTGGCCACCACCGATGTGACGAGTGGTGATACGGCCATTGTTGTTACGACCACCGGATTTGCTGTTTTTTTCCAGCAACGGAGCAAAAGGTTTGCCCTTGTGCAGCTCAGGGTTAACCACTTTAACTACGTGGCGACGACCCGGAGATGTCGGTTTACATTTAACAACTGCCATTGTATTACTCCTCCGACTTACTCAGCGCCGCCAACGAAGTCCAGATTCTGGCCTTCTTTCAGGGTGACGTAAGCTTTTTTCCAGTCGCTACGACGACCGATACGCTGTCCGTGACGTTTAACTTTCCCTTTAACTACCAGGGTGTTAACGACTTCGACTTCGACTTCAAACAGTTTCTGCACAGCAGCTTTGATCTCTGCTTTGGTCGCGTCTTTAGCAACTTTGAGAACGATGGTGTTTGTTTTTTCCATCGCAGTAGACGCTTTTTCAGAAACGTGCGGTGCGCGAAGCACCTTCAGCAGACGTTCTTCACGAATCATGCCAGCATCTCCTCAACTTGCTTAACAGCATCAGCAGTCATTACGACTTTGTCGAAGGCGATCAGGCTAACCGGGTCGATACCAGTCGCATCGCGTACGTCAACCTTGTGCAGGTTACGTGCGGCCAGGAACAGGTTCTCGTCCAGCTCACCGGTGATGATCAGCACATCTTCCAGAGCCATGTCTTTCAGTTTCTGTGCCAGCAGCTTAGTTTTAGGCGCTTCTACAGAGAACTTCTCGACAACGATCAGACGATCCTGACGTACCAGTTCGGACAGGATGCTTTTCAGCGCGCCGCGGTACATCTTTTTGTTAACTTTTTGACTGTGGTCCTGTGGACGCGCAGCGAAGGTCACGCCACCTGAACGCCAGATCGGGCTCTTGATAGAACCTGAACGCGCACGGCCGGTACCTTTCTGGCGCCATGGCTTTTTGCCAGAACCAGTTACTTCAGCACGAGTCTTCTGAGCACGAGTACCCTGACGAGCACCAGCTGCATAAGCAACAACAACCTGGTGAACCAGCGCTTCGTTGAAATCACGACCGAAGGTAGTTTCGGAAACAGTCAGCGCGCTCTGCGCGTCTTTCAATACTAATTCCATTGCTATCCCCTTACGCCTTCACAGCTGGTTTAACGATCAGGTCGCTACCGGTTGCACCCGGAACTGCACCTTTAACCAGCAGCAGGTTGCGCTCAGCGTCAACACGTACTACGTCCAGGCTCTGAACGGTTACACGTTCGTTACCCAGCTGACCTGCCATTTTCTTGCCTTTGAACACTTTGCCCGGAGTCTGGTTCTGACCGATAGAACCCGGAACGCGGTGAGACAAGGAGTTACCGTGAGTAGCGTCCTGGGTACGGAAGTTCCAGCGCTTAACGGTACCAGCAAAACCTTTACCTTTAGAGGTACCGGTTACGTCAACTTTTTTAACGTCAGCAAACAGCTCAACGCTAATGTCCTGACCTACGGTGAACTCTTCGCCTTCAGCAAGACGGAATTCCCACAGACCACGGCCAGCTTCTACGCCAGCTTTAGCGAAGTGACCCGCTTCTGGTTTGGTTACACGGTTAGCTTTTTTAGCACCAGTGGTAACCTGAATAGCGCGGTAGCCATCGTTAGCCAGATCTTTAACCTGAGTAACGCGGTTTGCTTCAACTTCGATTACGGTTACTGGGATAGAAACGCCATCTTCAGTGAAGATGCGGGTCATACCCACTTTTTTACCGACTAAACCAATCATTGTTTCAACCTCTCAATCGCTCGATGACCTGATTAACCCAGGCTGATCTGCACGTCTACACCGGCAGCCAGATCCAGACGCATCAGAGCATCAACGGTTTTCTCAGTTGGCTCAACGATGTCAACCAGACGCTTGTGAGTGCGGATTTCGTACTGATCGCGCGCGTCTTTGTTGACGTGCGGGGAGATCAGAACGGTGAAGCGCTCTTTGCGGGTCGGCAGCGGGATCGGACCACGGACTTGCGCACCAGTGCGCTTAGCAGTCTCGACGATTTCCGCGGTTGATTGATCGATCAGACGATGATCAAACGCTTTAAGGCGGATACGGATTCTTTGGTTCTGCATGAGACCAGAGCTCCAATTATTTTATAAACGAAAATGATTACTCCTCAAACCCATTACGATTGATGGGAGAGTGTAACCGTTCTTACGTAGCTCCCCAATTGGGAGCATTGTTGAGTAACAAAATGAGCTACTCTGGTTCTGATTGAACCCGCCGTCAATTACGACAAGCCCGCGCATTATACGTAAATCTGGGCAAGACGCAAGTGCCGTTTAGAAATTAAGCGCCAAAGGCGCAGGATGCGTAAGAGCGCGCAACATTTCATGCAATGTATTCTGCGTCGATTCTTTGTTTCGAGCCGCTACGCATCTCCGTTTTTTATGCATTGCCGGCCAGGCCGTTTATAACGAGTATGCGCTCAAACCCGTTTGAGGCCTTTTTCATGCTAACCACCCTCCCCTTTCTGCTGATCTATCTTTCACTGACTGCCTTACTGGTACATGCCGATATTCGCTACGGTCTGCTTCCCGATAAATTTCTCTGCCCGCTGCTATGGGCGGGTCTGCTCTTTCAGCTCTGTATCCATCCTGATTTTCTGCCGAGCGCGGTGGCGGGTGCGATGGCTGGATATATTGTCTTTGCCGTTATTTACTGGGGCTACTGGTTTATCCGCCGACGTGAAGGTATGGGATATGGCGATGTGAAATACCTGGCGGCGCTTGGTGCATGGCACGGCTGGTGCGTACTGCCTACGCTGGCGCTACTCGCGGCGCTGATGGCGCTTCTTTGCATTCTTGTTTTTTCGTTAATCCGCCCTGATAAGAAGGCAATAAAAAACCCGCTGCCTTTTGGGCCATTTCTGGCAGCAGCGGGTTTATGCATAGGCTGGAAGACGTTGGTTACTCTTCCACTTTAATCTGTGACTGAAGGTAGTTCTGCAGGCCAATTTTAGCAATCAGATCCAGCTCCGTTTCCAGCCAGTCAATATGGCCTTCTTCATCGGCCAGGATTTGGATCATCATATCGCGACTGACGTAGTCATGTACGCTGTCTGCGTAGGCAATGGCTTCACGGAGATCTTTGGCGCCTTCAAGTTCCAGCCTGAGGTCAGAACGCAGCATCTCTTCGACATCTTCTCCGATGCCCAGCTTGCCGAGATCCTGCAGGTTTGGAATGCCTTCAAGAAATAAAATACGCTCGATATATTTATCAGCGTGCTTCATTTCATCGATCGATTCATGGTACTCAACGTCGTTCAGACGTTTAAGCCCCCAGTTTTTGAACATTCTCGCGTGAAGAAAGTACTGGTTAATTGCGACAAGCTCATTTCCCAATAATTTATTGAGATAACTTATGATTTTAACATCACCTTTCATTATATAGTCCCTCCGCTTCCACTCATTGAAGCGTAGATCGGGCTACAGGGATGTCAAAAAAAAGATGGGCGCTTACGCTATCTCTTTGTATTCCGGGATCTGCATCAATTCGTCCTGCATGATCTCTCGCGCAGCACGTACGCATTTACCGCATTGATTTCCCACCGGAACAAATTTGCGTAGCTGTTGAAATGACTGAGGCTGAAACTGGCGAACGGCCTGACGTATTTTCTTGTCGCTTACACCATTACATAAACAAACGTACATAGAGACTCCCGTTCAAATTATGCGCAAAGTGTAAGTGAGAATGGTTATGATTACAATAGCACAAACGCCACAATACGGGACGGGAGCAGGCAAAAAATGCGAAATTTTGTGACAACGCCTGAGCGGCAGAAAACAAAAAAGGACGCCGAAGCGTCCTTTTTTTATTCGGGGATAATTAATTAGCCCAGAACTTTAGCAACAACGCCCGCGCCAACGGTACGGCCGCCTTCACGGATTGCGAAACGCAGACCGTCGTCCATCGCGATTGGGTGGATCAGAGTCACAACCATCTTGATGTTGTCGCCTGGCATTACCATCTCAACGCCTTCTGGCAGTTCGATGGTACCGGTCACGTCAGTTGTACGG
>NZ_JBVPGP010000005.1:0-7219 GCF_055816065.1 Enterobacter sp. PL_is511
ACGGCGCTGACCGCCACGCGGGTAATCTTGCCGTTAATATAGCGGGACGTCAGCAGATTCTGCGTCGGGATGGTCACCGTGACCGGCTGGCCCAGCAGCTTACTGCGGTCAATGCGCGCGTCCGTGCCGAGCACGGTCAGCGTCAGCGCGAACGACTCGGACATCGCCTCGCGGCCCGTCAGTTTCCAGAACAGAAGCCCCTCCACCGGGAGCTGAACGGTAATTCGGTTGAGCATAATCTTTATTCCACTATGGACTAATCTCAGTGCCAGAAGTTAACTCATTTCAATACGCAAAGCGTAAACGCTGCTGGTTTGATAATGAGTAGCTGTAAGATTGACTTCTTATGCCACAAAAAAAACAACTTTTCCTGAATTTTCATCGAGATAAACAGTTACAAGAAAGTGTATTCAGGGGCTCTATCGAACAATTCACCAGCCATTTTGGCGATACGTTCATGTTGTACGAGTTTATTTTTCCACTCCTGCGGAATAGCGGAATAACCATATAATGCTCCCGCTATTTGTCCCGCCGTCGCCGCAACGCTGTCAGCATCATCGGCAAGGTTGGCTGCCAGCAGAATGGCATCACGGAAATTATCCGTTTTCCATACGGACCACATCGCGGCCTCAAGCGTATCGATAACGTAACCGCTTGAACGAATCTGATCGCGAGTTTTTTGCTTATACTCACCCGCGTTAATGATCATTACACGTGGCTGAAGCGGCATAACGTGTGGTGTAAAAACAAAATCTTTATTGCTACCGTTAATCATATGCACAAGCAAAAAACTTAAATACTGCGTGCTATTTATTGCTTCCGCGGCACCGTGTGTTGCGATACATTGTTTTTTAGCTTCATAAAACGCTTTGCTTAATGATTTTCTAAAAAAAATAGAGACAGGTGCTTGTCTGATCATGGAAGCATTACCGGCAGTTTCTGGCGAAGTATTACCGTTCCACCCAGGACCAACTATTAAATATTGTTCTAAAGCAAACCGAGTTGTATTGCCTATATCAAAACAGACGCCATTTGAACTGTTATAACCATGCTGATACCATTCCAGAAGCTTATTCCTGAAGCATATAGTATCAGCATCACCCTTCTCAAGGAGCGTTTCCGCAAGACATAACGCCATGGATGTATCATCCGTCCATTCGCCGGCACTAAGTCGAAATGGCCCACCACCTGTCATATCTTTGACGTGTGCTTTGTCACGAGGTAAAAATTCGAGCGTCGTACCTACAGCATCTCCAACAGCAAGACCAATAAGCGTACCTACCGCACGATCCCGTGATTGCGCTAGTGAGATATTACATGGTGGTGTTAAATCCCATTGTTTTTGTACATCACTATTTGAGGATGATTCTAATGGCTTATTATCATACGGATACTGCATCCTTCGCTGGACTGAAGGTCTGCTAATGGGTAAGTATTTACGATATCTATCAACATATTTTAACAAGGCATTTAAATCAGCATGTAAGTCAATCACCTTTCACCCATAATAAAAAATATTATTCATATGAAATACTAAAATTCATCAGGGTATTTCTTCATGAGGTTTTGTTTCTTTTTATTATAGTTGGTATCGACCTCATGCGGCAGCCTAACCTTTAACCCTCGGCGGATTTGATCCACAATAAACCAGGCCTCTGACAACCTTTCAAAAAACAACTCATCAGAATGATCAAACTCCTTCCCTGCATACATACCGAACGTCATATCCCATAATTTCGCTCTATCCTTTTCCTTGCCTTCGATTAAATCCCGTAGAAATAATAATTGTTGTACAATAGAGTCGTACATTTGCAACAGCGGGGATTGGGGATCACGATTCTTGACGTCTGCATATCTTTTCTGTGCTAAAGTTAATGCTCTATCAACGTAACCAAACATTGTCATTTCATTCATTGCAGTAGATTCAGTTAACTAAAAATTCCATACCTGATCGCAAGTCATCATATGCCCTCGCTTACCCTTGGTAATTCTAACTATAAAAAATTATCCTCAGGTGCTCTATCGAATAGTTTACCCGCCATTGTGGCAATACGTTCGTGTTGTACGAGTTTATCTTTCCAGTCCTGCGGGATAGCGGAATAACCATACAACGCCCCCGCTATTTGTCCCGCCGTCGCCGCGACGCTGTCAGCATCATCGGCAAGATTGGCAGCCAGCAGAATCGCATCACGGAAATTGTCAGTATTCCATACGGACCACATCGCGGCCTCAAGCGTATCGATAACATAACCACTTGAACGAATCTGATCGCGAGTTTTCTGCTTATACTCACCCGCGTTTATGATCATTACACGCGCGCATAATGGGAAAACATGAGGCGAAAAAGCTTCGTCTTTTTGATAACCGTTAATTAAATAGTGCAATACTAATCCGAGGAATTGGCATGCATTAATTGACTCTACTGCACCATGAGTTGCTCGACTCTGAGCCTGGGATTCGAAGTAAATCGCACGCAGCGATTTTCGACGGAAGATAGACACCGGAGCTTGACGAATAACCCCAGCATTACCAGCCGTGTGCTTTTCTGTATTACCATACCAGGAAGGTCCGACAAGCATATACTGTTCAAGCGCGAATCGCGTCGTTTTACCGATATCAAAACAACGACCATTACTGCTGTTCTCCCCATTGAGATACCATTTCAGGAGATATTTTCTAAGTACATCGGTATGCATTCTGTTTTCTGAAAGATAAGTTTCTGCCAGACATAATGCCATAGACGTATCATCTGTCCATTCACCGGGTTTTAATTCAAAGGGCCCGCCACCAATCATATCCACTACATGTTCACTATCTCTGCGTTTAAATTCAAGAGTAGTGCCAACTGCATCGCCAACAGCCAAACCCACTAACGCCCCAAGTGCTTTATCGCGTGAAACATCTTCATTTGTGATTAAAGGTAATGTTTCATCCCATACATGAGAGGAATTTGAATCATCAATGCTGCTTCTTATTACCTTACGAACATTAACAGGCATGTAGTTATTATAACGATCGGCATAATGATTAATTACTGAGTCTTCGCTGTAAAGATCTATCATCCCGCACCCTTTAATCAAACGTTGTTTACCACTTGCGATACCGTCTTTGCCTTTTCAAATACTCAACGTCTTGCTCATGAGGGAGAATAAACTTCAATCCTTTTCCCATTTGCGAAGCTATATAATTAACATTGGACAAATGCTGAGCAAGTTCTGCATCGGTTGTATCAAACTCTTTTGACGCAAGCACTCCAAGATTTAATTTGTGCAATTTACTTTTATCTTTCTCAGACCCCGTTAGAATAGACTTAATATAGTCCAACTGATTCTTTGCCATAGCATATAAAGAAAATGTAGGATTTTCTTCTAATCGATGATTAATTGCATCAATAGCATCATTGATATAATCCAGCGCGGTGTAATTTTCTTTACTCATGAGTCACCTCAAATACTGCCCTGGCGTGCCGTTAACATAGCGGGATGTCAGTTTTCAGAACAGAATATCCACTCCCGCGAGCTGAACGATAGTTCAGCTGAGCATGATTTTTTATTCCACGATGATCTGATCTCAGTGCCTGAAGTTAACTAATCCTCAGAACGAAGGCGGTTATGATATTGTCTCTGTGAAACAAAAATAAAACCACATTTCTGTGGTTTTATTTAGATGGTCATGAATTAACTTTGTCAGCTCATCGTTTTTCTATGCGAAACGTAGAAAGAATGATTTCCATGCATCGTTTATTGGCTTCGTAATAATAATCCTGATGATTACGATGAGGCCCAACCACCTCAACGTAACACCACAAATCATTAATTTTAAAGATACGCATATCGTAATAAGCCCTGATATTCTCAGCAGCACTGACTACCTCTCCCGTACAGCTATAAAGATCGCCTGTAAACGTGGGATTGATATCATTTGGGATGCTGGCAATGTCCGATGTCGTAAGAGAGACCGCACTATCGTGGCGGTTAAAGCGCGCAGTAGCTTCATCGAAAATAGCCTGCGCAGCGGGATAATCAGCCTGACGGAAAAGACAGAAATTAATCACTCCATGGTTGACGTTACCTATTGTGTGTTCAATTACCAGACGATTATCATCCAGCGTATTCACCTGCCATGAATCCGGAATTTTAAATCCACTGTCATTTTTGTTGCTAAGGCTGACTGTTTTCAACAGTTCTGAAAGCATCAAATTGCTGCGATGCAGTAAATCCCAGTTGATAGCAATCAGGAAAATAGTATCGGCAATCGTGTTGTAATCCTTCGACGCACAAGCCGTTTTCAAAAGGAAGTAATTTCCCCCACCATTTACAGGATTATAATCCTTCTGCACCGTATATCGTGAAACGACCTCATCACCCGATGGCATCGTTTTAATGGACAGGATATCCGCAAACTTCCCGCTTCCTGAAGGATGAGTAATTATCCTTTGGCTCAGTACTTTCTCACCCATTAAATCGAGCTTATTGATAAGCCAGTCTGACGCATTCATCTCCCACTGACAGTGTTCATATGCAGCCCAGACTTCAATATAGGGGCCGGTGTCATCGGCGATGTATCGTCCGATATTCGTCAGCCCAACCTCCTGAAACGTGATCGGCTTTAACTCTGCTGGCTTAACATTCTGGGGTAACAATAGCCAGTAATGAAGCATCTCTTTTTCTGCAGAGGTATAGAGACATTTCCAGAAATTTTCCCGAATCTCTTTTTCCTGATCCTTTATCTCAAGAGGAAAAAAATATTGTTTTTCAGTAACCATAATGCAACCTCACTCGTCGCGCTTACTTAAGCCATAAACCCGAAAACATAAGGAAGCTTCCGAGGGTAATTAAGCTTTTAGCAAAGATAAGTAAGCCAGGCGCCACGGCACGTGTCATAGACGATAATTTTTCATAATTTTCCGCGTTGTATCTTTTGTGCCCCCCCATAATCCCGGAAAATAACGTGCAGAGCAGCACTACTGTGATCTTTAATCCCCAAACACACAGGAAAGACATGGATAAGATAATCGAATAATGCTTGGCCGTTGCGACGGAAAATAATGACATTGACTGAGCAAGCCATTTCAACGTAAAGCCAATGACGACCGTAGCCACTAACACCAGAACGAACATTAACCCCGCAAGGAGCCACTGCTTTTTGTTAAATAAATCTTTTCCATTCCAGATAAGCGCTAGCGTCCAAATCATAAAGAGAATAAAGAAAAACCAATGCATCACAACGTTCCCCATTTACACATTTTAATCTCCTATCAGGACTGTAACACAGCCAGTCTTAATCACACCATCGCCACTGCCCGCCGCTGGGGACGGCTTACTTTCATCATCGTCATAAATCCAGTCAAGGATCGGTTTGAGAGCAAATTTGATACTGGCATCTCCTCCCAGACCGAGCGCCGCTGCAAGCTCACCGGACACCTTAAGGTTAAATGAATAATCAGTGCTATCAATCCAGGTTCCCACGCCTGCAGAAGCGCCAGCGCTCCCTGCACTCCCTGAAAGTTTGCCATCGGCAACGACTACGCCATAAAAATCGGCTTTAGCCGTCGCCTCTCCTTTGACCGCCGCGGCTTCTGCGCCAAGTTCAACATTAAAACCATAACGCCCTTTATTTCCGTCATATAGTTCACTGACGGCCTTCGCTTCAGCGGTTGCCAGGTATACATCCCCACCGACGCCGCCGTATTGTTGCCCTTCTTTTCCAATGCTTCCCGAGGCGCCATATTGTATCGCGGTGGCGTTTGCATTGAGATTAATCGCCCCGTAATCAGCTCGATCGGTCACTAACGTGCCGCTAGCAGCCGCCACCCCTACTTTAGTACGTACCTCGCCTTTATATTTATCCTGGCTTTTTGTATTCCCGACCGTGATATCGGCAAGTGCGAATCCGGCTGAAGCCGTATCGGGTTTTCCAAAGCCGGATTTATCTTCAAGGCTTGCATAGGCGCCAAGCACACGGGCGTCGTAAACATCACCATGTATAGCACCATCTTTACCCGCATCCTTCGCCGCCGTACCGCCCCAGTATTGCGGAGGTGCGGGTTGAGTGGATGCGACCGCAGGGGTCGCTGAGGTATTGCAACCCGTCTTGTCACCTTCCCTGGCGAGAGGCAAACCGTTCACAAATACCGTTGTTGAACCACTGAGAATACTTCCCTGACCATGTTGGGAGCATGAAAGCGGGTCGCCTTTTCGTGCTGCCGGAAATCCGCCAATAATTACGTTGGGACTTCCGCTTTGAATTGGGCCAGTATGTGCGCTGGAATCAATGCGCGCTCTGGCGGCTGGTTTTCCCATAATAGCGTTCTCTGTACGCAGATTAACTGTTAACTTTTACAATCGCGCCCTTAATATCGGTAAGGTTAGTTCCCGTTATACTCACCGTATCATTTGCCTTGAGCTCGGTATTGATCCCATCACCTAGTTTTGTAAGCTCATCACCTTTGAAGATGGCTTGTTCCACAGCCTCTGCTTTGAGGTTGCCCTGGCCTACGTGAATCTCAATGGTATCCGGGGCGATCAGAATATAGTTGTCTTTAACTTTGAGTTTAATCGTGGTCACAGATTCCAGCAGCGCGTTACCTTCTTTATCCATGGTCAAGACGGTTTGATCTTTCCCAACGTTTATAACGTGCTTGTTACCAATATTATGCGTTTCATTATTACCTACATCTGATTTCAGGTTCCGCTTAATCGTAATATTCTCATCCTGTCCGATGGTTTTTCTACGATCGACACCGACATCATGAGTTTCAGAATTTTCAATATCCGTATCCATATTTTTTTCTGCATGGATCCAGATCTGCTCGTGCCCGGCTTTATCTTCAAAACGGAGAATATTGGCATTGTCTTTATGGCCATCTTTGCTGCGGCTATAAAAGCCCATCTGCGTCGCCGCAGCCGGCAGCGCCCACGGCGGCATGCTCGCGTCGTTGTACACGCGCCCGGTAATGATCGGACGGTCCGGGTCGCCGTTGATAAAGTCCACCACCACCTCATCGCCGACGCGCGGGATTTGCACCCCGCCGTAGCCCTGGCCCGCCCACGCGCTCGACACGCGCACCCAGCAGGAACTGGTGTCATCGCCCTTCGCCAGACGGTCCCAGTGGAACTTCACCTTCACCCGACCGTATTTGTCCGTCCAGATACTCTCCCCGTTCGGCCCCACCACTTTCGCCGTCTGCGGGCCGTAGGTGCGCGGCCACGCCGTGCTC
>NZ_JBVPGP010000020.1:0-351905 GCF_055816065.1 Enterobacter sp. PL_is511
CTACGGCGCTGACAACTTCCTGCAGCAACGTGCTAACGGCGTCGCGACCTACCGTAACCAGGACTTCTTTGGTCTGGTGGACGGCCTGAACTTTGCTCTGCAGTATCAGGGCAAAAACGGCAGCGTAGAGGGTGAAAACACCAGCGGTCGCAGCCTGCTGAACCAGAACGGTGACGGCTATGGCGCATCCCTGACTTACGATCTGGGCGAAGGCTTCAGCGTAGGTGGTGCAATGTCCTCTTCCCGTCGTACCGCTGACCAGAATGCGGCTGGCGTATACGGTGAAGGCGACCGCGCTGAAGTATACAGCGGTGGTGTGAAATACGACGCGAACAACGTTTACCTCGCGGCGCAGTACTCTCAGACCTATAACGCAACCCGCTTCGGTACCTCTAACAACAAGCGTACCGACATCTACGGCTTTGCAAACAAGGCGCAAAACTTCGAAGTTGTGGCTCAGTATCAGTTCGACTTTGGCCTGCGTCCATCCATCGCTTACCTGCAGTCTAAAGGCAAAGACATCGAAAACTTCGGCGACCAGGATCTGGTTAAATACATCGATGTTGGCACGACCTATTATTTTAACAAAAACATGTCCACCTACGTGGATTACAAAATCAACCTGCTCGACGACAACAAGTTCACTCGCCAGGCAGGCATCGGTACAGACAACATCGTGGCGCTGGGTCTGACCTACCAGTTCTAAATATTGTCACTACAAAAGCCAGCTGAACAAGCTGGCTTTTTTTATCTTCCTATCCGGCTGACGACTCTCCGTTCGCCGCCCAACGAAGCCAGGTTTGCAGCAGCTTGCCGTCCTCGGTCATCTCTGAGTCTGTACGCACGCAGAGGTAATAATCGCGCCCGTCATCAATCGGTAAGTCAAATATCTTCACCAGCTCGCCGCTCTCAAGATACGGCGCAATCAGCGGCTCACGCATTAGCGCACAGCCCAGACCAGCCTGTACGCCCGCCAGCGTCAACAGTCCGTCTTCAAACAGCGGGCCGCTGCGCCGGAGCGGACGTTTTACCCCCTGCAACAAAAACCACTGCGTCCAGCTCGTACGCTCTTCATCATGCAACAGCGGCATTTGCAGCAGCTGTTCAGGCGTGTCGATGTGGCCATGAACGCGCAAAAACGCACGGCTGCACACCGGCACCATCTGACCGGAAATCAGCTTTTCGCTTTGATAGCCCGCCCACTGCCCGTTACCAAAACGAATCGACATATCCGACGCGTCGCTCAGGTAGTTACGATGGTTGGCATACACCACGTTGATCTCGGTTTGGGGATTGGCGCGCATAAAAGCAGGTAAACGTGGGATGAACCACCCCATGCCAAAAAGCGGGATCAGGCTGATGGTGACCTGACGCGTTTGCGCCTGCTCCGCCAGGTGCTCCGTTGCCTGGCGCAGCACGTTAAACGCCGCGCGAATCGAGCGGTAATATTCACGTCCGTGCTGGCTCAGCACAAGCCTGCGTCCCTGACGCTCCGTGAGCGGAATTTGCAGATACCCTTCAAGCACCTTGAGCTGATGGCTTACCGCCGACGGTGAGATATCCAGCTCCTGCGCGGCCAGCGTGACGCTGCCCAGCCGGGCGATGGCCTCAAAGGCACGGACAGCCCGAAGCGGCGGATCGTTTGCCAGGCGACTGTCTGCATACGCGGACAAATCTGCCGATTGTTCTGTTTTATTCATATGTTGATTTCTTTAGGCTTTTTAGCCGGGAACTCGATTACATTATCTTTATACAAATCATTAAGATAAAGCAATTCCGGTTTATCATAAGAAATAATATATGTGTATTTTACAATTTAATTCAATTATCGGATGGTAGCCGCAGAAACAGCACTTTGCGGGTACAGACGTTGGATACACTCATACAACAACTGATCAACGGTGTGATGCTGGGAAGCATCTACGCGCTGATCGCGCTGGGCTATACCATGGTGTATGGCATCTTGCGCATTATTAACTTTGCTCACGGCGATATTCTGATGGTCGGTGCGCTCACCACGCTTTCCGCCATTAACGCCCTGAATACCACCTTTCCACACATGCCGCTGCTGCTGCAGCTTGGTGTTGCCCTGGTGATTGCCATGGCCGTTTGCGCCCTGCTGGCAATGGCCGTGGAGCGGTTTGCCTACCGTCGACTGCGCAACGCCCCGCGCCTGGCACCGCTGATCTCGGGTATCGGCGTCTCGGTCCTGCTGCAAACCGTGGCGATGATTATCTGGACGCGTAACCCGCTGATGTTCCCGCAGATCCTGCCCATGGATCCGATCGCCGTGACGTCAGGAAGTGAACAGCATCCCCCTGCCATTGTGACCGTCACCGGCATTGTTACCGTGGCGCTGGCGCTTGCGGTAATGACCGGGCTATGGCTGCTGGTGGAATACACCCGCCTGGGCCGCGGCATGCGCGCCGTGGCGGAAAACCCGCGCGTGGCCACGCTGATGGGGGTTAACCCCAATGCCATTATTACCCTGACGTTCGCCATTGGCGGCGTATTTGCCGCGTTGGCAGGCGTCATGATGGCCAGCAACTACGGCAACGCCAGCTTCTCAATGGGCTTTTTGCCGGGGATCAAAGCCTTTACCGCCGCCGTGCTGGGAGGCATTGGTAACATTCGTGGCGCAATGATTGGCGGGATCCTGCTCGGCATTATCGAAGCGCTGGGCGCAGGTTATCTGGGGGAACTCACCCACGGCGTCTTTGGCAGCAACTATCAGGATGTCTTTGCCTTTATGGTCCTGATTCTGGTGCTGGTCTTCCGTCCGGCAGGCCTGCTGGGCGAGCGCGTGGCGCACAGGGCGTAAGGAATACCATGACAACACTTCAACTTCAGGCCCCGACGACGACGCGCAAATTCTGGTCAGGCATGGTCCTGTTCTGCCTCGCGCTGCTGATTGCACCCGTAATGGCCACGCAGCTTGGCGGCAACTACTGGGTACGTGTGATCGACTTCGCCCTGCTCTACATCATGCTGGCACTCGGGCTCAATATTGTGGTGGGCTATACCGGCCTGCTGGACATGGGCTTTATCGCCTTTTACGCGGTCGGCGCCTACCTTGCGGCACTAATGGCCTCCCCACACCTGCTGGCGGTATTTCCTGTCCTCAGCGTCTGGTTCCCGGACGGGCTGCACACCTCATATCTGCTGATTATTCCGCTGGCAGCGCTCGTCGCGGCGGTCTGCGGCATTTTACTCGGTGCTCCTACGCTGAAGCTGCGCGGGGACTACCTGGCGATAGTAACCCTCGGCTTTGGCGAAATTATCCGCATTCTGATGCGCAACCTCGACCGACCGGTGAACATCACCAACGGTGCGAAGGGTATTACCGGGGTGGATACGCTCAACCTGTTCGGCCTGAAGTTTAGCGGCGTATACCACTGGTTTGGATTCAAAGTGCCCGCGCTTTGGCTGTGGTACTACCTGCTGATGCTGGTGATTGTGGCGATTATTTTTGTCTGCCTGCGCCTGCAGCATTCCCGCATTGGTCGCGCCTGGCACGCCATCCGTGAAGATGAGGATGTGGCGCGCGCGATGGGCATCAACGTGCGTAACTATAAGCTGCTGGCCTTTGCGATGGGTGCCTCTTTTGGCGGCGTGGCGGGTGCCCTGTTCGGCGCGTTTCAGGGCTTTGTCTCCCCGGAATCCTTCACGTTACAGGAATCCATTGCCGTGCTGGCGATGGTGGTGCTGGGCGGTATGGGACACATTCCTGGCGTGATCCTCGGCGCGATACTGCTTACCGCCCTGCCGGAACTGCTGCGCAGCCAGGCAGCGCCGGTTCAGCAGGCGCTGTTCGGTACGGTACTGATTGACCCGGAAGTGCTGCGTCAGCTGTTCTACGGCCTGGCGCTGGTGCTGGTGATGCTGGTGCGTCCTTCAGGCATCTGGCCGGTTCGCCACAAGGAGGTGAAAGCATGAGCCTGTTAACCGTACGCAACATGTCAAAACGCTTCGGCGGGCTGACTGCCGTGGATGACGTTTCGATCGCCGTGAACAAGGGTGAGATCTACGGCCTGATTGGTCCTAACGGGGCGGGAAAAACCACCTGTTTTAACCTGATCACCGGGCTTTATCCGGCGGACAGCGGTGAATTTTCGATTGCCGATAAGCCCTATTTCCCAAAGCACATTGAGAAAGTCACCGCCGCCGGGATTGCCCGCACGTTTCAGAACGTGCGCCTCTTTAACGACATGTCGGTGCTGGAAAACGTGATGGTGGGTCGCCACGTGCGCACCCGTAACGGCCTGTGGGCCGCGCTGAGCCGTCACAAACGCGCCCGTGAAGAAGAGAGGCAGACCCGGGAACTGGCCTGGCACTGGCTGGAGTACACCGGCATTGCCAGGTTCGCCCACTACCGCGCCTGCGATCTGGCCTATGGTCATCAACGCCGTCTGGAGATTGCCCGTGCGCTGGCAACGGATCCGCTGCTGCTGGCGCTGGACGAACCCGCCGCTGGGATGAACGCGGCGGAAAAAGTGGCGCTCGGCGAGCTGCTAATCCGCCTGCGCGATGATGGCAAAACCCTGCTGATGATTGAGCATGACGTCAAGCTGGTGATGGGCATCTGCGATCGCCTGACGGTGCTGGATTACGGCAAAACGCTCGCCAGCGGCACGCCGGAGAACGTACGTCGAGACCCGGCAGTGATCGCCGCCTGGCTTGGAGGCAACGCCCATGTCTGAGTTACTGAAGGTGGAACGTGTGGATGTGCATTACGGCGGTATTCAGGCCGTCCGGGATGTCTCTTTTACCCTGCACGAGGGTGAACAGGCGACGCTGATCGGCGCTAACGGCGCGGGGAAAAGCTCCACCGTGCGCGCCATTACCGGGCTGGAAAGCTTTAGCGGCAGTATTGAATTCCGCGGTAAAGACGTCCGCAGATACAGGCCCGAGGCGCTACTGCGCGACGGACTGGTGATGGTCCCGGAGGGCCGCGGGATCTTCTCCCGCATGACGGTCCTGGAAAACCTGCAGATGGGCGCCTGGCTCAGGCGTGACACTGTCACCGTTAATCGCGAAATGAACGAGATTTTCGAGCGATTCCCTCGCCTGGGCGAACGCCAGCATCAGCTTGCCGGCCTGCTGTCCGGCGGTGAGCAACAGCTGTTGGCCCTTAACCGCGCCCTGCTCAGCCGCCCGCGCCTGCTGATCCTCGACGAGCCGTCGATGGGCCTCGCGCCGAAGATGGTTGAAAACATTTTTGCCGTCATTGCCGGCCTGCGCGAGCGCGGCGTTGCCCTGCTGCTCATCGAACAAAACGCCCGTCTCGCGCTGGAAGTCACCGACAGCGCGTGGGTGATGGACAGCGGCAGCATTGTTCATCATGGCGAATCGAAAGCGCTGCTCAATGACGACCAGATTGCACAGATTTATTTGGGCGAAATGCCCGTTTAACCACACCAGCCAACATCAGGGAAATACAATGAAAACAGTAAAAATCAGTGCGCTCAGCGCCGCTATCCTCCTCGGCAGCTTTGCCTCGACGGCCACGTGGGCCGCTGACAGCGAAACCGTGGTTATCGGTCTCGCGGGCCCGCTCACCGGCCCGTCTGCCCGTATCGGTAAAGATCTGGAGAACGGCGCGCAGCTGGCCATTGACGACATTAACAAGCAGCACCCGACCATCGGCGGCAAAGCGGTGACCTTCAAACTGCAGTCCGAAGACGATCAGTCCGATCCGCGCACCGCCGTGGCCGTCGCGCAGCGTCTGGTGGATAGCGGCGTGGCGGGCGTCGTCGGTCACTGGAACACCGGTACCAGCATTCCTGCCGCACGTGTCTATCACGATGCGGGCATCGCACAGGTCGCACCGGTCGCGACCGGTCACGCCTATACGCAACAAGGTTTTGATACCAGCTTCCGCGTGATGGGACACGACGATGACGGCGGTCAGTTTGCCGGTCAGTACGCGGTGAATACGCTGAAAGCCAAACGCATTGCGGTGATCGACGACCGTACCGCATTTGGTCAGGGGCTTGCAGACCAGTTTATTAAATCGCTTGAAGCCCAGGGCGTGAAAATTGTCGATCGTCAGTACGTGGATGACAAAACGGTCGATTTTAGCGCCGTACTGACCGCCATCCGCAGTAAAAACGCCGATCTGATCTTCTTCGGCGGCGTCGACAGCCAGGCCGCACCGCTGGCGCGTCGCATCAAACAGCTGGGCATGAATGCCACGCTGATGGGCGCAGGCGGATTCGTCAGCCAGACGTTCCTCAAGCTGGCGCAGAAAGAAGGCGAAGGTGTTGTGGCGCTGGAGCCGGGTCTGCCCGTTGACCAGATGCCGGGCGGCAAAGCGTTCGAGCAGGCGTACCAGTCCCGCTACCACACCCATATCGAACTGCACGCCCCGTTCGCCTATGACGCCACGCGCGTGCTGGTTGCGGCGATGGAAAAAGCAGACTCCGTTGAGCCTTCCACGTATCTGCCTGCCCTGCGCGCCATCAGCTATTCCGGCGTCACCGGGCAGATCGCGTTTGATAAAGAGGGCAACCTGAAATCGCCGTCGTTCACGGTCTACAAGGTGGTCGACGGCAAATGGCAGCCGCAGACCGTGCTGGGCGGCGCAAAAGCGAAGTAACGCAGCGAGGCAATGTGATGAGTGATAATAACGAGCTGGGCATTCTCGCCCGCCGCAAAATTGAAGCCGAAATTATTAAGCCAATTTATGAAATCCTGGTGCGCGAGATAGGGAAAGCCCGCGCCCAGGCGGTGATTGGCGAGGCCATTGAGCAGGCCGCGATTGACGCTGGCAAAGCGTTTGCCAGCAAAGAACCCAACGGCGCGAACATCAAGAGCTTTATCGCCCTGCAGTATCTGTGGGAGAAAGATAACGCGCTGGAGGTGAAGGTGATCGACGCCGACGACCAGCAGTACAACTACAACGTGACCCGCTGTCGCTACGCGGAGATGTATCACGAAATGGGGCTGGGCGAGATTGGTCATCTGCTCTCCTGCGCGCGGGATGAAAAATTCATCGTTGGCTATGCGCCGGACGTTGAGCTAACCCGCACCACCACCATTATGCAGGGCGGTGCGTGCTGTGATTTCCGCTACCGCAGCAGCAAGGACAAGACATGATCCGCGTCAACGCCGAACGGCTGTGGTCAACGCTTGAGATGATGGCGCAGATCGGCGGCACGCCCGCCGGTGGCGTGACCCGTCTGGCATTGAGCGAGGAAGATCGTGTTGCGCGTAACCTGCTGCGCGACTGGGCGCTGGACGCCGGTTTTACCTGCGATGTCGACAGCATGGGCAACATGTTTATCCGCCGCGTGGGGAAAAACCCGCAGCTTGCCCCGGTCATGACCGGTTCGCACATGGATACCCAGCCGCTGGGCGGGAACTATGACGGCGTTTACGGCGTGCTGGCCGGGCTGGAGCTGCTGCGTACCCTCAATGACCATCACGTTGAGACGGAGCGTGACATCGTGCTGGTGAACTGGACTAACGAAGAAGGCGCGCGATTTGCGCCAGCCATGCTCGCTTCAGGGGTCTGGACGGGGCAGTTTAGCGAAGCGTACGCCCACGCCCGCGCGGATAGCAACGGTATCACCGTGGGTGAAGCGCTGGATAACATTGGCTACCGGGGTGAAACCCCTGCCCGCGCGTTTCCTGTTCACGCCTGCTACGAACTGCACATCGAACAGGGCCCGATCCTGGAAGATGAGGCCATCGATATCGGCTCAGTCCGAGCGGCAATGGGGCAGCGCTGGTTTACCCTGACGCTGGACGGATTCGCCTCTCACGCGGGCACGACGCCGATGCACAGCCGACGCGACGCGCTGACCGCCTTTGCAGAGCTGGCGCTGAAGATGGAAGAGATTGGCTATCGGCATGCGCCGGACGGACGCGCGACGATCGGTATGGCGAAGGTTACGCCAAACTCGCGCAACGTCGTGCCGTCTCGTGTTGAATGCAGCGTGGAGTTTCGCCATCCGGCGCAGCAGGCTCTGGAAGCCATGGAAGCGGCGCTGCATAAGGTGGCTGAAAGCCTGAGCCTGCGCGGCGTGTCGGCTCTCGTTGAGCGCATTTTTGACTACGCGCCCATCGCGTTTAATGCTGAATGCCTCGCTCGTACGGAGAAGGCCGTGGCGGAACTGGGCTATTCGTCGAAACCGATGGTCTCCGGTGCGGGACACGACGCCTGCTATGTGAGCAAAATTGCGCCCGCCAGCATGATCTTTATCCCCTGCGTGAAGGGCGTCAGCCATAACGAAGCGGAAAGGATCCTGCCAGAGTGGTCCGAGAAAGGGGCGAACGTGCTGTTGCACAGCGTCCTGTCCGCGGCCCAGGAGAGCTAGAACGGCGCGAAAGCAGAGGTCCTCTGCTTTCGCGCGACGCTAGACGGCAACGCGCCGGCTGATTTCAACCACCCGATCGCTGGGAAGGTGGTAGTGGTTAATGACGTGCGTGCAGTTGCGCTTCATGAAGGCAAAAATGTGTCGTTGCCAGGCCGCCATACCGGCCCCGCCTTCGCCTGCCACAATGGTTTCATGCCCGACATACCAGGTGGCGTCGTCCGTGGCAAAAAGCGCGTTAATCTCGCTGACCCCCTGTAACAACCGCGGAATGTCCGGGTGTTCCATAAAGCCATACTGCGCCACGCCGTGCCAGTAACCCGGCGCGCGCTGTTCCACCCTTATACGCTGCTCTTCCCCGACGTAGGGCACATTGAGTATATCAATGGTCAGCGACAACACGTCCTGCTGTAGCGCCCGGTTTCGCGCGACATGCCAGCGCATGACCGGTGGGATATTGTTCTGTGTACGGGTCAAAAACACGGCTGAGCCTACCACTCTGGGCACCGTCTTTTGCTGAAGCTGGGCAAAGAACGCATCCACGCTGACGCCCTTCTCGCCCACCGATGCGGAGACCGCCTTAACGCCGCGGTGCCAGATTAGCATCACCGTACAAATGGCTGCGGCCATCAGCAGCGGGATATAGCCACCCTCCAGGACTTTAATCAGATTGGCAAACAAGAAGGTGGCATCAATCACCAGGAAACAGAGGGCAATAAGCGCGCTGCTGACCCGGCTCCAGCGCCACACTTCCCGCATGGCAACAAACAGCAGTCCTGTCGTCATCAGCATGGTTAACGACACGGCGATGCCGTACGCCGCGGCAAGCTTATCGGAGGATTTAAAGAACACCACCAGCCCGATGGTCACCACCATCAGCAGCCAGTTTATTATCCCGATATAAATCTGACCGTAGCTTTCTGCCGCCGTCTGTTTAATGCGTAACCGGGGTAACCAGCCAAGCTGAATGGCCTGGCGCGTCATGGAAAACGCGCCGGTAATAATCGCCTGACTGGCGATGATTGTCGCCAGCGCGGCAAGTATGATGAGAGGCACCTGCAGCGTCGGCGGACACAGGGTATAGAAAAGGTTTTGCTTGCTGTCGGCACCGGACAGAATCAGCGCTGACTGGCCAGCATAGTTGAGCAGCAGCGAAGGAAAGACGATACCGTACCAGGCAAGCCAGATCGGCTTTTTACCAAAATGCCCCATGTCTGCATACAGGGCCTCGGCCCCCGTCACGCAGAGAAAAACGCCGCCCAGGACCAGGAAACTGGTGTACCCGTTCGAAAATAAAAATGCGATGCCGTAAGCAGGATTAAGGGCCAACAGTACCGAGGGGTGCTGAACGATCCCCCGCACGCCCAGCGCAGCAATCGCCAAAAACCACAGCGCCATGACCGGGCCAAATATTTTTCCTATGCGGGCTGTACCAAAAGGCTGGATAAGAAACAGCGCCAGCAACACTGCCACCGTCAGGGGTAATATGTACGGCTGGGACTCAGGGATCACCATCTCCAGCCCTTCAAGGGCAGAAAGCACGGAGATGGCCGGGGTGATCGCGCCATCACCGTAAATCAGCGCTGCACCAATCAGGGCGGCAAAAATAACCCACCGCCCGCCTTTGCCTTTCTCCACCAGAAGCGACATTAAGGCCATGATGCCCCCCTCGCCATGATTATCAATTCGCATGGCGAAGGCGGCATATTTTATGGATGTCACCAGGATGAGTGTCCAGGTGATCAGGGAGAGCAGGCCCAGTATGACGCCGGGCGTAGGGTCATGCTCAGAGAGCGAAAGCACCGTGCGGAAGGTATAAAGCGGGCTGGTGCCGATATCACCAAAAACGACGCCCAGCGCCCCCCCTGCAAGCAGGGTTAACCGGGAGAGCGGCTGGGACGGTTCACTGCTGTGGCGAAGGCTCATATTTTCCAGCAAGAGTCAGATAATCCTGTAAAAAACATAGCCCATCTGCCCCGCCCGCGCCAACCGCGCGCCCTGTATTACTGCGGCTTGACCTTCGCCAGGCTGAACCAGATCCCCACTGCCAACAGCAGCAGCATTCCGCCCGCGCTGCCCAGCGCCACGCTGTGCGAGGTGATAAACGCGCTTTTCGCCGCCTCAATCACCGACTCCGCCAGCGTCGGGGTCAGATCCTGCGCCACCTTCATCGCCTCACCAATGGATGACGAGGCTTTATCGACGAGCGAGGCATTCAGCCCTTGCGGCAGGTCAATCGACGCCGAGAAGCTGCGGGTCAACAGCAGACCAAAAATGGCGATCCCCAGCCCGGCGCCCAGTTCATAGGACATGGTTTCAATTGCTCCCGCGGCGGCGGCTTTCTCCTTCGGCGCGGCCGCCATAATTGCCGAGGTCGAGGCCAGCAGCGCGCTGGCGGCACTGAAGCCGAGCAGCACCATCAGCCCCCACGCCTGCCACTGCTGTGTGCTGAAGTCTAGCATCGACAGCCCGATAAAGCTGACGGCGCTGAGCCCCATGCCGCCGGCCGCGACGATGCGTAGCCCTAATCGCCCAACCAGCACGCCTGCGATCGGCCCGCTGAACCCGCTGGCGACCATCACCGGCAGCATGAACATGCCCGCTTCAAACGGCGTAAAGCCATGAACAAACTGCAGCTCCTGGGCCATCAGCAGCTCAAACCCGACCAGGGCAATCATGGCGGTCATCGCCATCACCACGCCGCTCAGAATAATGCGATGGCAGAACAGACGCATATCGATCATCGGTACGCGGGCGCGGAGCTGAATACGCACGAAGATAAACAGCAGTACCGAGCCGGTAATCAGCGCGGACGCGACTATCCACGGTGACAGCGCGCCTTTCAGGGCGGTTTTCGCACTGAAGACCAGCAGTAAAATCGCCACAATCAGCATAATGGCATGGCTAATATTCAGCGGCTGCTCCGGGCGGCCGTGCTGAGGAGGCACAAAACGCGCGGCCAGCGAAACCACCACCAGCACAATCGGCACGTTAATTAAAAACACCGATCCCCAGTAAAAATGCTCAAGCAGCATACCGCCAATCAACGGGCCAAACGCCGCCCCACCGGAACCGACCGCCGCCCAGACGCCGAGCGCAATATTACGATCCCGCGCGTCGATAAACAGCGTACGGATCCCAGCCAGCGTAGCCGGAATAATCATCGCCGCACCAATTGCCAGCGAGGCGCGCGTCGCAATCAGCCACCCTGCTGACGGGGCAAACGCTGCCGCCAGCGACGACAGGCCAAACAGCGTGCTGCCAATCATGAGCAATCGTTTAAAACCAATGCGGTCACCCAGGGCGCCCATCGGCAGCACCATTCCCGCCATTACCAGCGAGTAAATATCGATGATCCACAGCAATTCATTGCCGCTGGCACCCAGCGTCATGCTCAATGTCGGCGCCGCCACGTGCAGCACCGTCGCGTCGATCGCCACCGGGATATACACCAGCACGATAATCACTAACGCTAACCACTGACGAAACATAAATTTCCTTTTCTTTTAAAACATGGACACATGTCCAGGATGCGATCCTACGTAAAGTTGAACGCATGTCCAGCTTTTTGTTACACTCGTTTCGTTCCCATTGAGAGTGAGTAAACATGCGATATCTGAGCAAGGATGAACGGCGGGAAGCCATCTTACAGGCCGCCATGCGTGTGGCGCTGGCAGAAGGACTGGCGGCAATGACGGTGCGCCGCGTTGCGGCTGAAGCCGGAGTCGCCACCGGACAGGTTCACCATCATTTTACCTCCGGCGGAGAGCTAAAATCGCTGGCCTTCGTACGGTTGATTCGCGAGCTGCTGGATGCAGATGTCGCGGGTAAACAGGCCGGTTGGCGGGAGCAGCTTCATGCCATGCTCGGCAGCGATGACGGGAGGTTTGAGCCCTATATTCGCCTGTGGCGTGAAGCCCAGATCCTTGCCAGCCGTGATGCTGACATCAAGGGTGCCTATGTGATGACCATGGAGATGTGGCATCAGGAGACCGTGGCGATTATCCGTGCCGGGGCGGAGGCTAACGCCTTTACGCTTACCGATCGCGCCGAAAGTATCGCCTGGCGGTTGATCGGGCTGGTTTGCGGGCTTGATGGGATCACCACGTTAAATATGCCCGAAATGGACGATGTGGCGTTTAATAAGCATCTCGATAAACTGATTTCCCTCGAATTATGTTAATACTCCTGAAGGCGTATTCATAACCTTCGGGCTTACAATTAGTAACATATTAAGCGAACCCTTATTTCCTTTCTAAACTCAGGGGTTCGTTTTTTTATCTATCCTTTCAGATGTATCCAAAAACATCCAATAAACCCAGCCACACCTTCTAGATCATCTTTTTGTTTTCACTGCTTTTTTCTCTTCATTAAGGTAAGCAAGAGGGCGATATGTCGCAACAAAGTGAAAAGAACAATCAGCATCTGTTGAGCAACTGGAAACCGGAAAACACGCAATTTTGGGAGAATAAAGGGAAACATATCGCACGAAGAAACCTATGGATTTCTGTGGCTTGCCTGCTATTAGCGTTTTGCGTGTGGATGTTATTTAGCGCTATTGCCGTGAACCTGAATAAAGTCGGATTTAATTTCACCACCGATCAACTTTTTATGCTAACGGCATTACCTTCTCTCTCCGGCGCGATATTGCGCATTCCCTATTCGTTTATGGTACCAATATTTGGCGGACGATACTGGACGGTATTGAGTACCGTCATCCTGATTATTCCCTGCGTCTGGCTGGGAATTGCCATTCAGACCACCGCGACGCCTTACTGGATCTTTATCGTGATTGCCCTGCTCTGCGGCTTTGCAGGCGCCAACTTTGCCTCCAGCATGGGCAACATCAGCTTCTTCTTCCCCAAGGCAAAACAGGGTAGCGCGCTCGGTATTAACGGCGGGCTCGGCAACCTGGGCGTCAGCGTGATGCAGCTGGTCGCGCCGCTGGTGATCTTCCTGCCGATGTTTACCTTCCTGGGCGTGGAGGGCGTACCGCAAGATGACGGTTCCACCCTGTGGCTGGCAAATGCTGCCTGGATATGGGCTCCGCTTCTGTTGCTGGCCACCCTTGCGGCCTTCTTTGGGATGAACGATATCGCCAGCTCCAAGGCCTCTATCGCCAGCCAGCTCCCGGTGCTGAAGCGCTTTCACCTCTGGCTGCTGAGCCTGCTCTATCTGGCGACCTTCGGCTCGTTTATCGGTTTCTCGGCAGGCTTTGCCATGCTGTCAAAAACACAGTTTCCGGACGTCAACATCCTGCACCTCGCCTTCTTTGGCCCTCTAATCGGTGCGCTGGCGCGTTCAGCGGGCGGAATGATCTCTGACAAACTGGGCGGCGTACGGGTCACGCTGATTAACTTCGTCTTTATGGCCCTCTTTAGTGCCCTGATCTTCCTGACGCTGCCCGGCTCTGGCTCCGGCAGCTTTGTCGCGTTCTATCTGGTCTTTATGGGATTGTTCCTCACCGCCGGGCTCGGCAGCGGTTCCACCTTCCAGATGATCGCGATTATTTTCCGCCAAATCACGCTCGACCGCGTCAAAAAGCAGGGCGGCACGGACGAGCAGGCGCAACACGAAGCGGTGACGGAGACCGCCGCCGCGCTGGGCTTTATCTCCGCTATCGGCGCCGTTGGCGGGTTCTTCATTCCTAAAGCCTTTGGCACCTCGCTGGCGATGACCGGATCGCCGGTCGGCGCCATGAAGGTGTTCCTCGTGTTTTACATTGTCTGCGTGCTTGTTACCTGGCTGGTGTATGGCCGCAAATCCGCAAAAAAAGAATAACTACACGTCCGAAGCAGGAGAAATGTCATGAGCAAACTGTTGGATCGCTTTCGTTATTTCAAAACAAAGGGGGACAGCTTCGCCAACGGGCACGGGCAGGTATATAACACCAACCGCGACTGGGAGGACGGCTACCGTCAGCGCTGGCAGTTCGACAAAATTGTGCGCTCCACCCACGGCGTGAACTGTACCGGCTCCTGCAGCTGGAAGATTTACGTTAAAAACGGCCTGGTAACCTGGGAAACCCAGCAGACCGATTACCCCCGCACCCGCCCTGACCTGCCCAACCACGAACCGCGCGGCTGCCCGCGTGGCGCAAGCTACTCGTGGTATCTCTATAGCGCCAACCGTCTTAAATATCCGCTGGTGCGTCGCAAGCTGATTGAGCTGTGGCGCGAGGCGCTGGCGCAGCATACCGATCCGGTGCTGGCCTGGGACGCCATCCAGAGCGATCCGCAAAAGGCGCAGAGCTACCGGCAGGCGCGCGGACGCGGCGGGTTTATCCGCTCGAACTGGAAAGAGCTGAACCAGCTGATTGCCGCCGCCAACGTCTGGACCATCAAAAATTATGGCCCGGACCGCGTGGCCGGTTTTTCCCCTATTCCGGCGATGTCGATGGTCTCCTACGCCGCCGGCACGCGCTATCTTTCCCTGCTGGGCGGCACCTGCCTGAGCTTCTACGACTGGTACTGCGACCTGCCGCCTGCGTCGCCGATGACCTGGGGCGAACAGACCGACGTGCCGGAGTCCGCCGACTGGTACAACTCCAGCTATATCATTGCCTGGGGCTCGAACGTGCCGCAGACCCGAACTCCGGACGCCCATTTCTTCACGGAGGTGCGCTACAAGGGCACCAAAACCGTCGCCATCACGCCGGACTTCTCGGAGGTCGCGAAGCTGAGCGACCAGTGGCTGTCCCCCAAACAGGGCACCGACAGCGCCCTCGCCATGGCGATGGGCCACGTGATCCTCAAAGAATTTCACCTCGATAACCCCAGCGACTACTTCCTCAACTACTGCCGCCGCTATACCGATATGCCGATGTTGGTGCTGCTGGACGAGCAGGAAGACGGTCGCGTGGTGCCGGGACGTATGCTGCGCGCCTCGGACCTTGTCGACGGGCTGGGTGAAGCTAATAACCCTGAATGGAAGACCGTCGCCTTTGACGTAGGCGGAAATCTGGTGGTGCCAAACGGGTCAATTGGCTTCCGCTGGGGAGAAAAAGGCAAATGGAACCTGGAGCCACAGGCTGCGGGGCACGAAACCGAACTGACGCTGTCGCTGCTCATTACCCACGACAGCGTGGCCGATGTCGCCTTCCCCTACTTTGGCGGCAACGAGAACCCGCATTTCCGCAGCGTGAAGCAGGAGCCGGTGCTGACGCGCCGCGTGCCGAGCAAAATCCTGACCCTCGCCGACGGCAGCGAGAAACGAGTGGTCAGCGTTTACGATCTGGTGCTGGCTAACTACGGTCTCGATCGCGGTCTGGAGGACAGCAATGCCGCAGAGAACTATGAGCAGGTCAAAGCCTACACCCCCGCCTGGGGCGAGCAGATCACCGGCGTGCCCGCCAGGCTGATTGAAAAAATCGCCCGCGAGTTTGCCGACACGGCGCACAAAACCCACGGCCGGTCGATGATTATTCTCGGTGCAGGGGTGAACCACTGGTACCACATGGACATGAACTACCGCGGGATGATCAACATGCTGGTCTTCTGCGGCTGCGTCGGGCAGAGCGGCGGCGGCTGGTCCCACTATGTCGGCCAGGAGAAGCTGCGCCCGCAAACCGGCTGGCTGCCGCTGGCCTTCGCGCTGGACTGGAACCGTCCGCCGCGCCAGATGAACAGCACCTCCTTCTTCTACAACCACGCCAGCCAGTGGCGCTACGAGAAGCTGACCGCACAGGAGCTGCTCTCTCCGCTGGCGGACGCCTCGAGGTTCACCGGCCACCTGATTGATTTCAACGTCCGCGCCGAGCGCATGGGCTGGCTGCCGTCTGCCCCGCAGCTCAACCTTAACCCGCTGCACGTGAAGGCGCGCGCTGACGCCGCTGGGATGTCCCCGCAGGATTACACCGCTCAGGCGTTAAAATCGGGCGATATCCGCTTCGCCTGCGAGCAGCCGGACAACGGTAAGAACCATCCGCGCAACCTGTTCGTCTGGCGCTCTAACCTGCTCGGCTCGTCCGGGAAAGGCCACGAGTACATGCTGAAATACCTGCTCGGTACCGAGAGCGGGATTCAGGGCGAGGATTTAGGCTCGACCGACGACGTGAAGCCTGAGGAAGTGGAGTGGCAGACCGCCGCCATTGAGGGCAAGCTCGACCTGCTGGTGACGCTCGACTTCCGCATGTCCAGCACCTGTCTGTTCTCGGATATCGTCCTGCCCACCGCCACCTGGTATGAAAAAGACGATATGAATACCTCAGACATGCATCCCTTTATTCACCCGCTCTCGGCCGCCGTCGACCCGGCGTGGGAGTCCCGCAGCGACTGGGAGATCTACAAGGGCATAGCCAAAGTCTTCTCCGAGGTCTGCGTCGGGCATCTCGGCACCGAAACGGACGTAGTGTTACAGCCGCTACAGCACGACTCCCCGGCGGAACTCTCCCAGCCGTTTGACATTCAGGACTGGCGCAAAGGGGAATGCGATCTGATCCCCGGTAAAACGGCGCCGAACATCGCGGTGGTCGAGCGGAACTACCCGGAAACTTACGAACGCTTCACCGCCCTCGGCCCGCTGATGGATAAGCTCGGCAACGGCGGGAAAGGCATATCGTGGAACACGCAGAACGAGGTCGATTTCCTCGGCAAGCTGAACTACGTCAAGCCCGACGGCCCGGCGAAAGGTCGTCCGCTGATTGAAACGGCGATCGACGCCTCCGAGGTGATCCTCGCTCTGGCACCGGAAACCAACGGTCAGGTGGCGGTGAAGGCCTGGGAAGCGCTCGGCGAACTGACCGGACGCGATCACACCCATCTGGCGCTGAACAAGGAAGACGAAAAGATCCGCTTCCGCGACATCCAGGCGCAGCCGCGCAAAATTATCTCCAGCCCAACCTGGTCAGGTCTGGAGAGCGAGCACGTCTCCTATAACGCGGGCTATACCAACGTCCACGAGCTGATCCCATGGCGCACGCTGTCTGGCCGCCAGCAGCTGTATCAGGATCATCCCTGGATGCGCGCGTTCGGAGAGAGCCTGGTGGCCTACCGTCCACCGATTGATACCCGAAGCGTCACCCATATGCGCGAGATCCCGCCGAACGGCTTCCCGGAAAAAGCGCTCAACTTCCTGACGCCGCACCAGAAATGGGGCATCCACTCCACCTACAGCGAAAACCTGCTGATGCAGACCCTGTCGCGCGGCGGGCCGATTGTCTGGATCAGCGAAACCGACGCCCGCGAGCTGGGCATTGAGGACAACGACTGGATCGAGGCCTTCAACGCTAACGGCGCCCTCACCGCCCGCGCGGTGGTCAGCCAGCGCGTGCCGCCGGGCATGACCATGATGTACCACGCCCAAGAGCGCATCCTGAACATTCCGGGTTCAGAGGTGACCGGACGGCGCGGCGGGATCCACAACTCGGTGACCCGCGTCTGCCCGAAACCGACGCACATGATCGGCGGCTACGCCCAGCTGGCGTACAGCTTCAACTATTACGGCACCGTCGGCTCCAACCGCGACGAATTCATCATGATCCGCAAAATGAAAAACATTAACTGGCTGGACGGCGAAGGTCGGGATCAGGTACAGGAGGCGAAAAAATGAAAATACGCTCACAGGTTGGCATGGTTCTGAATCTCGATAAATGCATCGGCTGCCACACCTGCTCGGTGACCTGCAAGAACGTCTGGACCGGGCGCGAAGGGATGGAATATGCCTGGTTTAACAACGTCGAAACCAAACCGGGTATCGGCTACCCGAAAAACTGGGAGGATCAGGAGGAGTGGCAAGGCGGATGGATCCGCGGCATTCACGGCAAGCTGACCCCACGCCTCGGCGGCAAAATGGGCGTGCTGTCGAAGATTTTCGCCAACCCCGTCCTGCCGCAGATTGACGATTATTACGAACCCTTCACCTTTGACTATCAGGATCTGCACCGCGCGCCGGAGGGGGATCACCTCCCTACCGCCCGCCCGCGCTCGTTGATTGACGGCAAGCGGATGGACAAAATCGTCTGGGGGCCCAACTGGGAAGAGTTGCTGGGCGGCGAATTTGAAAAACGCGCCCGCGATCGTAACTTCCAGAAGATCCAGAAGGAGATGTACGGCCAGTTCGAAAACACCTTCATGATGTATCTGCCGCGCCTGTGCGAGCACTGCCTCAACCCGAGCTGTGTCGCCACCTGCCCGAGCGGCGCGATTTACAAGCGCGAAGAGGACGGCATTGTGCTGATCGACCAGGACAAATGCCGCGGCTGGCGCCTGTGCATCAGCGGCTGTCCCTACAAGAAAATCTACTTCAACTGGAAGAGCGGCAAGTCAGAGAAATGCATCTTCTGCTACCCGCGCATTGAGTCCGGCCAGCCGACCGTCTGCTCGGAAACCTGCGTCGGGCGCATCCGCTACCTCGGCGTGCTGCTGTATGACGCGGACCGTATTGAAGAGGCGGCCAGCACCGAGCATGAAACCGATCTGTACGAGCGCCAGTGCGACGTGTTCCTCAACCCGAACGATCCGGCAGTAATTGAGGAAGCGCTGGAGCAGGGTATTCCGCAGAACGTGATTGACGCCGCCCAGCGTTCTCCGGTCTACAAGATGGCGATGGACTGGAAGCTGGCTCTGCCGCTGCACCCGGAATACCGCACCCTGCCGATGGTCTGGTACGTGCCACCGCTGTCGCCGATTCAGTCCTACGCGGACGCTGGCGGCCTGCCGCAGAGCGACGGCCTTCTTCCCGCAGTCGAAAGCCTGCGCATTCCGGTGCAGTATCTGGCGAACATGCTCAGCGCGGGCGATACTGGTCCGGTGCTGCGCGCCCTGAAGCGCATGATGGCGATGCGTCACTACAAGCGCTCCCAGACCGTGGAAGGCGTGACCGATACACGCGCCATTGAAGAGGTCGGCCTGACCGAAGTGCAGGTTGAGGAGATGTACCGCTATCTGGCGATTGCCAACTACGAAGACCGCTTCGTGATCCCGACCAGCCACCGCGAAATGGCGCGCGACGCTTTCCCGGAGAAAAACGGCTGCGGCTTCACCTTTGGCGACGGCTGCCACGGCTCTGACACGAAATTCAACCTCTTCAACAGCAGCCGCATCGACGCGATTAACATCACCGAGGTGCGCGAACACGGGGAGGGAGAGTAATGCAGATCCTGAAAATCATCGCGCTGCTGATCGAGTATCCCGATGACACCCTGTGGGAAAACCGTGATGAAGCGCTTTCGTTAATTGCGCAGGACGCGCCCATGCTGCTGCCGTTTGCCCGGCAGCACCTGAGTGCCCCGCTGCTGGATAAACAGGCCGAATGGTGCGAGGTGTTTGAGCGCGGTCGCGCGACATCGCTGCTGCTGTTCGAGCACGTTCACGCCGAGTCCCGCGATCGCGGTCAGGCGATGGTTGACCTGATGAGCCAGTATGAGAAAGCCGGTCTGGTGCTGGACTGCCGCGAGCTGCCGGACTACCTGCCGCTATACCTGGAATACCTGAGCATCGTGACCGAGGACGAGGGCCGCGAAGGTTTGCAGAACGTCGCGCCGATCCTGGCGCTGATCGGCGGCCGCCTGAAACAGCGCGGCGTGGCGCATTATCAGCTGTTTGACGCCCTGCTGACGCTGGCGGGAACGCGCCTTTCCAGCGACAGCGTGGCGAAACAGGTGTCCGGTGAAAAACGGGATGATACCCGTCAGGCGCTGGACGCCGTGTGGGAAGAGGAACAGGTGAAGTTTATTGAAGACAACGCCACATCGTGCGACAGCTCGCCGATGCAGCAATATCAACGACGCTTTAGCCAGGACGTCGCGCCGCAGTATGTGGACGTCAGCGCCGGAGGCCCAAAATGACGCACTACCTGAACGTGTTTTTCTATGATATTTATCCCTACATCTGCGCCACCGTCTTTTTCCTCGGCAGCTGGTTGCGCTACGACTACGGGCAATATACCTGGCGGGCCTCATCGAGCCAGATGCTCAGCAAACGCGGGATGAACTGGGCCTCTAACCTGTTTCATATCGGGATTCTGGGGATCTTCTTCGGGCACCTGTTCGGCATGTTAACCCCGCACTGGATGTACGCCTGGTTTTTACCCGTCGCGGTTAAACAGCAGCTGGCCATGATTGCGGGAGGGATCTGCGGCGTGCTGACGCTGATCGGCGGGTCGATGCTGCTGATTCGCCGCTTGTTCAACCAGCGGGTGCGTGCCACCTCCACCACGCCGGATATCATCATTATGAGTATCCTGCTGATACAGTGCATTCTGGGGCTATCGACCATTCCTTTCTCCGCGCAATATCCTGACGGAAGCGAGATGATGAAGCTGGTGGGCTGGGCACAAGGGATCGTGACGTTTAAGGGCGGCTCGTCGGAAATGCTGAGCGGCGTGGCGCCGATCTTCCGCGTGCATCTGGTGTTGGGGATGACGATCTTCCTCATCTTCCCCTTTACCCGCCTGGTGCACGTCTGGAGCGCGCCGTTTGAGTACTTTACGCGGCGGTATCAGGTGGTGAGATCGCGCCGTTGATTTGTCGGGTGGCGGCTACGCCTTACCCGACCTACGTTCACACGCCCGTAGGCCCGGTCAGGTGTTGACGCCACCGGGCCGCAATGTCAGAACAAATTACTTCCGCTGACGACTGAAATAACCAACAGCAGCAGCAACACTGCGACAATCAGACCAAAAGCCAGTAACGCCGCATGAAAAGCGAGCGTGGCCCCGGAAAAAAACAGTGCACCACTCACCCCCCATCTGTTCTCTTTGCGCATCCCAGCAGTGAAGGCAAGCCCTAATGCCACCACGGATAAAATTATTCCGCTATTGATAAGAATGCTGTCGATATCGACCGCTTTCTTTTTCGCTTCAACGGTCGGCTGTTCTCCCTTTATGCCAGCAATGATCCCTTTTTTTACCGCCGAAACTTTTTCAGCCACAACAATTTCAAGCGCTGTCGACTTTGTCGAAAAAGGACCAAAAGTGAACTGCACTAATGAAAGAAGCAGTGCAATAACCCCGAGTAACATTCCCACTGAACTGAATTTATTCCGCAACAAGATTTCCATATCAGCATGCCTTTGACGATGTTTAAACTAACCTGCCGGGTGGCGGCCTGTGTTCGGGCACCCGTAGGCCCGGTAAGGCGTAGCCGCCACCGGGCTATTTCCCGGCCTGCGGATGCGTATCAAACCCCGCCATCACCGCCGTCAGCTCGGCCAGGGTAAAGCCGTGCTTCGGGTCATCAACGCCCAGGCCAAACCGCACCTGCAGCAGCTTATACAGCGCCTCCGCATCCGGCAAATGAATCTGCTCCTCCACATGACCGTTCTGCCAGTGGGTAAAGTTGAAGTTGGTCAGCGTCAGCTTGCCGCCGTCCGGCAGATGGCGGCACATCAGCAGATGATGGCGGAAGTGCGACTGCGGCCAGTGCGCCGACCAGAAATTCCCCATCACGTAATCACTGAAATACTGTGTCGTCAGGTCAAAATGGTACATCGACTGCCAGTGCTCGTGGTGACGGAACTGCAGCACCCAGTCGTTACCCTCGCTCAGCAGACGATACAGGCCGTGCGGCGTTTCCTGTTCCTCACTGGCGAGCAGACGAATTGGCGCCGTCAGCGTCTGGCCGCCAAACCCCACGTCCGCAATCCAGCGCTCGCCGTTAAGCTCAACCAGCAGCAGGCGGTGAGTGCGCGGCGGCATTTGCGGCGGGTTCGCTAATACCACCCGTCCCAGCAGGCTGCGCACCGTGAACCCGACCTCACGCAATACCCGCTCAAACAGGCCGTTTTGCTCAAAGCAATATCCTCCGCGACGGGCGGTGACCAGCTTGTCGACCAGACACCGATCGTCAAGCTGGATTTCGCGCGGCAGCACGACGTCAATATTCTCAAAAGGGATCGCACAGTTATGGTGTAAATGCAGCGCGCGCAGGGTATCGATATCCACCCGTGTCGGTTGCGTCCAGCCGATGCGAGCGAAGTAGGCGGTCAGGAATGGGGACATACATCAGTTTCCTTTGATTGTGATGTTCTGTTTATAAACTAATTTTACGCACTCACTTTGATTTACGTGCTTTTTCGTCATACTCATCGTTACAGATGAGGAGATCCTATGAGCCACTTTCACCCTGTTGAATTACGTCATGCCAGCCGTCTGCTGAACCACGGCCCTACCGTGCTGATCACCAGCCGCGATGAAAGCCTGGACAGACGTAACGTTATGGCCGCCGCATGGTCAATGCCCGTTGAGTTTGAACCGCCACGCATCGCGATAGTCGTGGATAAAAGTACCTGGTCACGCGAGCTGATCGAACGCAGCGGGAAATTTGGCATCGTTATCCCCGGCGTGGCGGCGGCCAACTGGACTTACGCGGTCGGCAGCGTCAGCGGGCGCGATGAGGACAAATTCAACTGCTATGGGATCCCGGTGGTGAATGGCCCGGAGCTCGGCCTGCCGGTCATTGAAGAGAAATGCCTGGCGTGGATGGAATGCCGGTTATTACCCGTGACCTCCGCGGCAGAGAAATACGACACCCTGTTTGGCGAAGTAGTTTCAGCGGCAGCGGATGAACGGGCGTTTATCGCCGGACGCTGGCAGTTTGATGGGGATAAGCTCAATACCCTGCATCATCTTGGGGCCGGGACGTTTGTGGCGAGCGGGAAGATGGTGAAGGCGCTGGATTGATTGTTTAAATCATATATGGCTGAATTATATTAAATTTCTATGGCATTTTATGTTTACTCTTGCGTTGTAAAACGGAGGATATTTCCGGAGTTGCTGCATTAGCACTCTCCCGTTAAGGAAATATCAATGTCATGGAATAAAGATGGCGCAATCTCCTATGCCAAATCACACGCCCAACCGAAGTGCACCGGTTATTGTGCTCGCTACGTCACCGAAGCGATCAGAACGGGGGGAAAATTAAAAATTCCCAATACGCGTCTGGCAAAAGATATGGGGCGTACATTGGTCAACGCTGGATTCCGCCTGGTATACGATCAACCTCATGCCGGAGACGTAGCCGTTATCCAAAATATAGTGGGTCACGATAGCGGGCACGTTTGCATTTATGATGGCCAGCAGTGGATAAGCGATTTTGTACAACGCACCCTGTATCCGGGACAGGCTTACCGAAACATACAGCCTCATTACGAATTGTTCAGGCACGACTAATGAAAATACTCTGCTTTTTTCTTTTTGCCCTCTCTCCGTTCGCAGTCGCCCAAACTGACTATGCCCCAGGCCAGGCTGCGCTTAAATTCAATCAATGGTATATCGCTCAGCTGAATCAGGACAAACCACCAGTGCTGAATCCAGACATTATGAATGAATACGTTGCCTCTGGGACAATTGATGCAATTAAGGAGATGTACTCAGGAGACAGTAACGAAAAAGACATGCCCGATGCTGATATGTTCATCAAAACGCAGGACTGGGATGAAGACTGGAATCAGATAACCGTCTTACACTCTGATTTTGATGCCGTTTGCACAAACGTCTATCTCGCATTTGGTAAGAAACAAAATCACGTTGTAGCAGATTGTCTCGTTCAGGAAGAAGGGAAATGGAAAGTTCGATCGGCCACGCTGATCAAGTAATAATCGGATATGAAAGCCCTCTGCTACAGCGGCAAAAGCACACGGTAACCCAGCGGCTACCGTGTGCAATTCATTAACTACTTCGCACGCCGTGAAATAATCTCATCCGCAACATTCCGCGGCGCTTCCGCAAAATGATGGAACTCCATCGTATACGTCGCGCGTCCCTGGGACATCGAGCGCAATGTCGTGGCATAGCCAAACATCTCTGCCAGCGGCACGTCAGCACGAATAATCTGGCTGCCGTACTGCTCCGCCATCCCCTGCACCATGCCGCGTCGTGAAGAGAGATCGCCCATAATGTTACCGGCGTACTCTTCCGGTGTTTCCACCTCCACGTGCATGATCGGCTCAAGGATCACCGGATCTGCCCTGCGGGCGCCCTCTTTGAAACCGAGGATCGCCGCCATGCGGAAGGCCATCTCCGAGGAGTCGACATCGTGATACGAGCCAAACGTCAGCGTCGCTTTGACATCGACGACCGGATAGCCCGCCAGTACCCCGCTGTTCATTGCTTCCCGCAGTCCTTTCTCTACGGACGGGATATACTCGCGCGGCACCACGCCGCCCTTAGTGGCATCTTCAAATTTAAAACCACTTCCGGGCTCCAGCGGCTCCAGGCTCAGCACCACATGACCGTACTGGCCTTTACCGCCGGACTGACGGACAAATTTGCCTTCGATATCCTTCACCGTTTTACGCAGGGTTTCACGATAGGTCACCTGCGGACGACCGATATTTGCCTCGACACCAAACTCACGTTTCATGCGGTCGACGATAATCTCGAGGTGTAGCTCACCCATCCCGGAGATAATGGTCTGGCCGGACTCTTCGTCAGTATGCAGGCGGAAAGACGGGTCTTCCGCCGCCAGGCGCTGCAGCGCAATGCCCATTTTCTCCTGATCGCCTTTGGTTTTCGGCTCAATCGCCAGCGAGATCACCGGATCCGGGAACTCCATGCGCTCAAGCGTAATGACGGCGTTCGGATCGGTAAGCGTGTCGCCGGTGGTCACGTCTTTCAGCCCGACACAGGCCGCGATATCCCCGGCACGCAGTTCGTCCACCTCGTGGCGATCGTTAGCATGCATCAGCACAATACGTCCGATACGCTCTTTCTTCCCTTTCACCGGGTTGTACACCGCGTCGCCTTTGCGCAGCACGCCAGAGTACACGCGGATAAAGGTCAGCTGCCCGACATACGGGTCGCTCATCAGCTTGAACGCCAGGGCCGAGAACGGCTCATCATCGCTCGGATGACGCTCCGCATGCTGCCCTTTTTCATCCACGCCATCAATGGCCGGCACGTCCAGCGGCGACGGCATGAGCTCAATAACCGCATCGAGCATGCGCTGTACGCCTTTATTCTTGAACGCGCTGCCGCACAGCATCGGCTGGATTTCTCCCGAGATGGTGCGAATACGCAGCCCTTTGATGATTTCCGCTTCCGTCAGGTCGCCCGTCTCCAGGTACTTATCCATCAGTTCATCGCTGGCTTCCGCCGCCGCAGAGACCATTTTCTCCCGCCATTCCCGGGCGGTGCTGACTAAATCATCCGGCACGGGCGCATAGGTAAACACCATGCCCTGCGTCGCATCGTCCCACAGAATGGTGCGCATCTTGATGAGATCCACCACGCCGGTGAAGTGATCTTCAGCACCCACCGGGATGACAATCGGCACCGGATTGGCCTTCAGGCGTTCCTGCATCATCCGCACGACGCGGAAGAAATCGGCACCCGGACGGTCCATTTTGTTGACGAAGGCCAGTCGCGGAACGTGATATTTATTGGCCTGACGCCAGACTGTTTCTGACTGCGGCTGCACGCCGCCCACGGAGTCATACACCATCACGGCACCGTCGAGTACGCGCATGGAACGTTCCACTTCAATGGTGAAATCCACGTGCCCCGGGGTGTCGATGATGTTAATCCGGTGCGGCTCATATCCTCTGTCCATACCCGGCCAGAAGCAGCTGACCGCCGCGGAGGTAATCGTGATCCCGCGCTCTTGCTCCTGCGCCATCCAGTCAGTGGTTGCCGCGCCATCGTGTACTTCACCCAGCTTGTGGCTCATCCCGGTATAAAACAGGATGCGCTCAGTGGTGGTGGTTTTACCGGCATCGATATGCGCGGAGATACCGATGTTGCGATAACGTTCGAGAGGGATGGGTCGGGGCATGATATTTCCTTAAGTCTTATGACTTGTCTGTGACGACCAGGATGGTCGTGCATTCGTTCGTTTGCTATAATAGTCCTATTGTACGAGTATTATCGAACTATTTTTTAACGGTTGACCTATTGTTGATATAGCTCAATCTGACGCCATACGCAGGAAAACGATGATCCCAAACCACCCTGAAACTGAACAAATACTGCTGGAAAATGTGCTGTTTGCCCTCGGCAACCCGCTCCGGCTGTCGATAATTCGCCGGCTGGCCGATGGCAGCGAACTCAGCTGTAACGCGCTGCGCCCGGAAGATGTGGTGAAGTCTACGATGACCCATCACTGGCGCGTATTGCGCGACAGCGGCGTGATCTGGCAGCGTCCGCAGGGACGAGAAAACATGATTTCATTGCGCAGAGAGGATCTGGATGCCCGCTTTCCGGGGCTGATGGCGATACTTTTACAGGCTAAATCATAAGAGCATATCGGGTTAAAGCCCCTTAATGATGTAAGGGGCATATCGTCAGCAAAGGGATTTACCTTACCTGCATACGATATTCAATCATTCCACTTTTTTTCGCAATCCAGTCATACAATCGTTGCCCGCGATAGTTGGCTTCATGCGTATGCCAGTAAAGATGACTGGCATGATGTTTTCTGGCTTCTCTCTGAACATATTCTATTAACTGTTTGCCAATATGTTTGCCCCTGACAGCTTCGCAGACATATAAATCTTCGAGGTAGCAGTAATCGCTCTCAGCCCAGGTCGAACGGTGAAAGAGATAATGCGCAAAACCCACTATTTCTCCATTACATCGTGCCACCACGCAGAATAGCGGCTCAACGGGGCTGAAAAATCGTTGCCAGGTTCGTTCTGTAATCGCCCCGGACAGATCGACGTGGTAAAACGCCTGATATTTTCCCCATAGTGGCATCCAGCTTTCAAAATCACGTTCTTTAACTGCCTCAATTGTCACGATCGTATTGTTCATATTGCCTCTTCTCTCACCCGTTTATTCGTTTCAGGAAGAGTGTATTCGCTGAATGGCACGTTTTGCCCCGCCAATTCTCGACATCAAAGCAGACCAATTTTTCATCCTGCTGCATGCAGTATTGCTTTAGAATCAAGAGACACAGAGGAAAAGTGGACAACGTCATGTTTAAGCACGCGCAGCTTGAAACGGTTAAGGCATGGATTATCGACCCCGCTAACGGATCGCTACCGCTTCATGAAAGGATCCAGAGAGCAATACGGACGCTGATACTGGAAGGGGTATTATCTCACGGTAAGGCCCTTCCTGCTTCACGCGCTCTGGCGGCTTCTCTCAGCGTTTCCCGGGATACCATAGAAGTGGCCTACTCCAGCCTGCATGCCGAAGGGTTTATTGAGAGACAAACAGGCAGAGGGAGCTTCGTCTCTTCCAGCGCGCGCTTTTTAAAATCCCGTCCTCGACAGCATCAGCCAACCGCTGAGATACGAAAAGCAAAACTCAGCGTCCGAGGTAAGATCGTTTATGAAAGCGGCGGGATCCGCGAATTTTCCTCCCCTCGTCCCCTTGCGCCCGGCATTCCAGAAACCCGCATGTTTCCCATTTCAACCTGGGAGCGTCTTCAGCGACAGGTCCTGAAGGAGTTTCAGCATCAGGCATTAGAGCAAAGTCCACCACAGGGTATAGAGCACCTGCGACGGGCCATTGCGGAATATGTCAACCTTGAGCGCGGGACGCGTGCGAGGGCAGAACAGATCATCGTTCTGACAAGTTCTCAACAGGCGCTTGCGCTCTGTTCCCACGTGCTGATGGATGCCGGAGACGGCATTGTCATTGAAGATCCCTCCTATCAAGGGGCACACAAAGCGTTCAACGCCGCAGGACTTCGCTGCATTCCGGTTCCTCTTGATGAAAAAGGCATCTCGGTTGACGGTCTTAATTCTCTGACCGAGCCAGCCAGGGCGATATACCTTACGCCTTCTCATCAGTACCCTACCGGGGTGACGCTCTCTCTTGACCGACGACTGTCAGTTGTCAAATGGGCAAACCGTTACGGGGCCTGGATCATTGAGGATGACTATGACAGTGAGTTTCACTACGAAGGTAAGCCTATGGCCAGTCTTCAGGGGCTTGATACGTACAACCGGACAATTTATATCGGCACGTTCACCAAGTCTCTGTTCCCTGGGCTGCGTATTGCCTACATGATCGTTCCCTCAGAATTGACAGAGCCCTTTACCATGGCGAGGACATTGATGGATGGTCACACCGCCTCAATAACCCAGCTGACGCTGGCTAAATTTCTGGAGGGAGGCCATTTTGGTGCCTATGTTCGTAAGATGCGGGGAATTTATGTTGCTCGTCGCGACATGCTGGCAAGCCTGATGGATGCGTATCTTTCTGAGTATGTTGCCTGTGAAACACCAGCGGGGGGAATGCAAATGCCTTGTCATCTGAAACACGGAATATCCGAGAAAGAGATAGCCACCGCCGCCCGCCGTGCGGGTGTTGATATACTAGGGCTTACCGATTTATATGCAGGTTCCCCCGCGTCCACCGGTTTTTTGATGGGATTTGCTGCTTACACGGACAGGGAAATAGAAGACGCTGTAAAAAAACTGGCCGCCATTTTCCGTCATGTTTGATGCAGTCGACCGCTCAGCGGCGAATACTCATTCCGGGCGAGCAAGGCTATATACGGGGATCCGTCGGCTGGTCTTTGTCAGCGTATCAAAGACTTCGGTCTCCGACGTCACAATTCTCACGCCCATTTTCCTTAACCTCTGTACATCCGCCGCGATGCGCTGAATGCCAAACCAGAAAAGCCCGTCGAGTGCCGTCACAGACAGGCCGTTTTCCAGCGCCAGCTTGAGACGTTCCTTTGGGGCTTTGACCTGCTGGGCAATTTGCCTGTAAGGCACCTCATTACATCCTGTCGCGTCACTGCGCTGGATCCGCGTTTTCAGCTGATAGGTAAACTCGTCAGGTATTCCATCGAGATCCCTTTTCAGGCTATAGACGCAGCCAAAGCGCTTGCCGTTAAACAGAACATTTTTCTGACTGAGCTGAAGCTCTTTTCTGGCAACGTCTATTAACTGGGGCGCACGGGTGAGAAGTAGCCTGAAGGGCAGCTCGAAGCTGGTGACGTAATCCACATTAAGCAACGCGAGACGCAACCGCTCCTCTGCCCCGGACTTTTGCTCACGACACTCTTCCATCACCTCCGCCCACTGGCGCGTCAGGCGCTCCGGCTCGGCGGCTTCGGTAAGGAGATATTTTTCAATCTGATAATCAACTCTTCCAGTCATCGTGTGGTATCCCGTCGCTGTGGATGCGGTAATTCTATACAGTACGGTGATATTTATAAAGGACTGAACCGCAGCGACATCCTGAAAATGTCGTTGCGATTCAGTATCCTGACGTTTCGAATCAGTGCGCCATAATCCAGCCCATCAGCAGCGTGGCGAAAATCACCGTCGACGCGCCGCCGATGCGGGTGGCGATCTGCGCGAACGGCATGAGCGACATCCGGTTAGACGCGGACAAAATGGCCACGTCCCCCGTTCCGCCCAGCCCGCTGTGGCAGCAGGTTACAATAGCCGCTTCCACAGGATACATATTCAGACGCGACGCGATAAAGTAGCCGCTCAACGCCATTGCAATCACAACCGAACCGCATACCACCACGTATCCTACCGAGAAGACCGACACCACGCTCTCAAGCGGCACGTATAACATCCCAAGGCCGATCATCAGCGGCCAGACCAGCGCAGCCGAGACGAATTTATAGCAACTGTGCGCGCCCTGCTCCATTGAGGCCGGGATCACCCTGAAGTATTTACACAGAACAGCAATCAGGATCATCAGCACCGGGCCTGGAATGTGGACCAGTTTTTCAAACAATCCGCCGACGATGAAAAACGCGCACACCATCAGTAACCCGCCGCCCATCAGATGAAAATCCGTCTGCTGCGTGCTTTGCGCTCCGGCAAACAGGCTGGCGTCGTCTTTACTCCGCGTGAGCATGCCATTTCCCGAAAGCGCAGGACGTTTCGCGCCGAGACGCGCCAGCGAGCCCGCACAAATAATGGCGAAGATATTCCCGACGACCGCAGCGGGTGCCAGCTGTGCAACGTAGACGTCCGGCGTCTGCCCCAGTATTGCCGAATAGGCCAGGGACAGCGGCAAAATGCCCTCGCCAATTCCGCCGCCAATGATGGGCACAATGATGAAGAAGAAGGTGTGGTAAGGCGTATAACCAAACAGTGAGCCCACAATGAGGCCGCTCAGCACGGCCATGCATGTTCCCGCCACCAGCGGAACAAACATGCGCATCATCCCCTGGATCAGCAGCACCCGGTTCATCCCCAGAATGCTGCCGACCACCAGGCAGGCAATCACGAAATAGAGCAGGTTCGCCTCTTTCATCAGCAGATGCACGGTATCAAGGGTATGTTTCCCGAATACGCCAAAATAGACCAGCACGGAGGGCACCATCAGGCACAGGATCGCCGGGCCGCCGATATCTTTCAGCACCGGGATTTGACGCCCTACTTTCGCAAACGCGAAACCGAGGGTCATGATCACCGCGAGGCCACCTATCATATTTTTTGGCAGCAGCCCTGCCCAGGCGGATGTCGCCACAATCGCGGCAATCCCGACGAACAGCATCAGCGGGACCGTGCCCACCTCGGTATTGTTGAGCCCAAAGGCAAAACGCGAGGTAGACAGCTCAGAAGTCGGTACAGGATTATCTTTCATATAATCACCTGAAAATTGTGTTCGGATATACAGAGAAAGGAATAACTGAAACTATTCCTGATACGAAAAAATGTTCTTAAATATAAATAATGATTTAGATGGCCTTTTCTAAAAACAGGCTCAGGGTGAAATTATCACGGGCCTGCAGGGAGAAATGTGAACAATTCGGCTCTTTGCCTTTAAATAACTTAATTCAGCGTTTAGTAACTAAAGTTATTTATCGCAACTCATGTCGCATTCTTGCGTCTTATCAATTTTTAACGCAAGCATTACTTATCCAACTAATGCAATCTTTTTGAAATTAATAAAACCAGAGAGAGTGTGACACTTGTCACTCCTGCCCTGCTATCTAAGCGCTAGATTAGCGCTGCAATAAAACACATAAAATACCCTACAGGAAATACTATGCCTTCATTACTATTACAGTCACTGTTTCCGCTCGTCTTTATTATGTTACTTGGATGGCTAAGTGGAAAGCTGGGATATTCCCGGCGTGAAGATGCAAACGTCATGGCAACCGTGGTGATTCGTTTCGCCCTTCCTTTTCATCTTTTCATTGGTGCATTGCATACCGATCCCAATAAAATTAAAAACCTGACCTTTATGGCCGTCCTGGTTGTCGGTTTAATGGGGTCGTATTTACTGACGCTGTTTATTTCACGCTATGTTTTTCGCCACGATATCAAAACCAGCGCCATTCAGTCTCTGGTTTGCGCCTTTCCTGATATGGCCTACTTTGGCGCGCCGGTCCTGGCGGTATTGATTGGGCCGGAAGGATTTATCGGTGTGCTGATAGGTAACATTATCACCAGCGTTATCATGATCCCTCTGACTATCGTCCTGATTCGTATGGGTGATAAAAATGGTCATGATGGCCTGGAGGCGCTGCACCCGGGGGCGATGATCGTGCAAAACCTCATCAAAGCGGCTCGCAACCCTATCGTCTGGATCCCGGTCTCCGGCGTCTTGCTCAGTCTCGCCGGTGTGCAAATCCCTTCCATTCTCAGCATGCCTATTGAGATGGTTGGCAAGGTTTCCGGCGGACTGTCCCTGTTTGCCCTCGGCCTGCTGTTTTACGGTGAACGTCCAAAACTGAACGTGCAGACATTTACCAATATCAGTATTAAAAACCTGATTCAGCCGGCAATGATGGCCGCCGCAGGGATCGCCTTTGGCCTGAGTCATACCTTACTGCAGCAGGTCGTAATTATTGGCGCAACGCCTTCCGCTATTGCCGCGGGGATGTTTGCTTTACGCAGCGACACCTATATTGATACCGCATCCTCTTCCATATTAATTGGTACTGCCGTCGGGGTCGTGACCGAAGGCATTATGATCTATTTCATCTCTTAATCTGTTTTATATAAAAATTCAGGAGTTAACCATGTCCCGGAAAGAAGTTCTGTACACCCCTTACAATGGGGCCGTATTGCTGGAGAATCCGCTATTAAATAAAGGACTCGCTTTTATTAAAGAAGAGCGTGATAATTTTAATCTGCATGGGTTATTGCCGCACAACGTTGAAACCATTGAAGAACAAACCGAGCGCGCCTGGGTACAGTTCTGTCATTTTAAAAGCGATATCTCGCGTCATGTTTATCTGCGAAATATTCAGGACACCAATGAAACTCTCTTTTACAATCTCTTGCGTTCGCATCTGAAAGAGACGTTACCGATTATCTATACCCCGACGGTCGGTGAAGCCTGCGAGCATTTCTCTACGATTTATCGCCGCGCGCGCGGCTTGTTTATTTCATGGCCTAACCGTCATCGTATTGATGAGATGCTGCAAAGTTTTTCACGCAACGACGTTCGCGTGATTGTGGTGACGGACGGGGAACGTATTTTAGGGCTTGGCGATCAGGGTATCGGCGGTATGGGCATCCCGATTGGCAAGCTGTCGCTCTATACCGCCTGCGGGGGGATCCATCCGGCCTCTACCCTCCCGATTATGCTGGATGTCGGCACCAATAATCAGCAACACCTCGACGACCCGATGTACATGGGCTGGCGTCATCCGCGCATCAGCGACGACCAATACGCTGAGTTTATGGATATGTTTGTCAGCACCGTGAAAGCACGCTGGCCCAATGTTCTCCTGCAGTTTGAAGACTTTGCGCAGAAAAACGCAACTCGCCTGCTCCAGCGCTACCGCGACCAGCTGTGCTGCTTCAATGATGATATCCAGGGCACGGCAGCGGTCACCGCAGGTACGCTGATGGCGGCGGCCCACGCGGCGGGCACGCGCATTCGCGATCAGCGCGTGGTCTTCCTCGGCAGCGGCTCTGCGGGATGCGGGATCGCTGAAAAAATTGTGGCGCTGATGGTCGATGACGGCCTGACCGAGTCCGAAGCCCGCAGCAGGATCTTCATGGTCGATCGCTTCGGCCTGCTGACCGACGACATGACCAACCTGCTCGATTTCCAGAAAAACCTGCTTACCGCGCGCGACGCCGTAAGCCGCTGGCAGGTAGACGCGAAGAATATTTCCCTGCTGGACGTGGTGAAGAACGCGCATCCTACGGTGATGATCGGCGTTTCAGGCCAGCCGGGTCTGTTCAGCGAAGAGATTGTCAAAGAGATGCATCGCCACTGCCCGCGTCCGATTATCATGCCGCTCTCAAACCCGACGTCGCGGGCGGAGGCCCAGCCTCAGGATCTTATCGCCTGGACCCAGGGAGCCGCGCTGGTGGCCACCGGCAGCCCGTTCGCTCCGGTATTCTGGGAGAATGCACACTACGAGATTGCCCAGTGTAACAACGCCTACATCTTCCCTGGCCTGGGGCTGGGCGTTCTGGCCTGTAACGCGCGCCGGGTCACGGAAGAGATGCTGATGGCAGCTAGCCGCAGCCTGGCCGCGCAGTCTCCTCTGGTCACCACGGAAAAAGGTGGATTGCTGCCGCCGGTAGATCAGATTGAAACGGTCTCACGCCAGATTGCCGTCGCCGTCGCCCGGGCTGCGATTGAACAGGGCGTGGCACCGGCGATAGATGATGAGACGTTGATGGCGCGTATCGAGAAGACGTGGTGGCAGGCGGACTATGCGCCGTACCGCCGATCCGCGCTGTAGCGACGGTCATGCCCTCACCGCAGGGTGAGGGCATCGCTGAGGCTTTAGTGCTGTATGCCTGATCGGTCAGAAAAATCGCTGGCGGAGAGAATATCACCCCGTGGGGCCACGCTCTTGCGGCGGTCATACCGGTCAGGTACACCTTCGGGACGCGTTTTGAAGCGCCGGTGCAGCCACATATACTGTTCTGGCGCCATCCGTACAGCGTGTTCAATCGCCCTGTTCATCTGCGTCGCCACGGCTTCTTTATCGCCGTCCTGCAACGCCTCGCTGATATCTTCCAGAATGATCAGCTCGTAACCGGTGCCATCCGCCTTGCGGCGCGGCACAAAGGGAATGACGGCAGGCTTAGCGCTTTTGACCAGCATATAGCTTCCAGCAGTCGTCGCGGCATCCGGCACCGCAAAGAACGGCACAAATACGCTATTGGTTTTGCCATAGTCATGGTCCGGGGCGTACCACAAAATTTCATTTTGCTTCAGCGAGCGGATCATGCCCTTTAAATCATGACGATCGAGCATGGTTTTATTGGAACGCAGGCGCCCGCGCGTCTGAAGCCAGTCCAGCAGGGCATTATTATTAGGACGATACACCCCGATACCTGGGTTAAGCATGCCAAATATCCGCGCGCCCAGCTCAAGCGTCAGAAAATGCATCCCCACCAGCACCACGCCCTTTCCTTGCGCCCTGGCCTTTTCCATGTGCTCATAACCCCGCACGGTAAAGTATTTCTTCACCCGCCACTCGGGCCAGAACCATGCCATCCCGGTCTCGATCACCCCCATTCCTACCGATTCAAAATTACGCTGCAGCAATGACTCTCGCTCCGCCTTTTTCATCTCCGGGAAACAAAGCTCCAGGTTGCGGCGGGCAATTTCGACGCGGCGGGGAAGCAAGCGCATCGCCAGTCGACCAAGGCCATGACCGATTCTGAACAGAAGCGGATAAGGGAGCAGCATGATGAGCCACAGCGCGGCAATGCCGGCCCAGCTTAGCCAGTAACGGGGATGAAGAAAGGCGAATGAAAAACGGGGTAATTTTGTCATCAGAAAATTATCCTTTAACGTGTCTGTCCTTAATTGATTCTGTTGAAGATCTTTCCTAAGGATTAATAATATGTCAGCCAGAAACGTTAAGTGTAGCGGATAAGACAAAACGCATTTTTATCGATTTTTGCGAAAACGGGAAAACAAGCCGGGGAGGACTTATTCGATCCCCGGCAAAGATCCTACATCGAATACCCGGGCTTCTTAATAAGCTCCTCCAGCTTCGGTCCAATTTCGGTATCCCAGACCTGCGCCTTCCAGTCTTCAGGCGCGATCTGGTTCAACGCCACCGACACGGAACTGTCTTTGCTGTTGAAATGGCGAATAATCACGTCGGCAATATCCGCCGCCAGGGCCGTTTTTTGTTCGTCGTTCAAATCACGGGGAAAACATTTGATATCTACGTGTGGCATGTGCAGGCTTCCGGTTGTGAATGTGGGTTACACGTTATCAGATAATATTGTTTGCCTTTAACACCTTGTGCAGTTCCGGTCGCTGACATACGGCGTCCGCAATCGCCGTGAATTTAGGGGTGTTCTCGGCAAACCAGGCGTGACGGGGCCCCCAGGTGCGCGCTACCGCAATATACACATCCAGCAGCGTCAGCCTTTCCCCCAGCGCAAACGGGGCGGCCTTAATCTGACTTTCGAACCACAAATAGAGGGATTTCCGGTATTCGATGCAGTTTTTCTGCAGCTGTTCCGGCGCATCCGGCACCCAGCGTTCGGGATAGTCTGCATACGTAAATGTGGGATAGACGTTGGCCACAAACCAGATCAGCAGACGCTGAAACTGCTGGCGTTCGGCCTGCCCCACGGGCGGAGCAAGGTCGGGACATCTGTCGAGCACCATCAGGGCAATCGCCGCCGTTTCGGTCATGATGGAGCCATTTTCCAGCGCCAGCGTCGGCACCTGACACAGCGGGTTGAGCTTTTGCAGGAGCTCACGCTGCGGGCCGGGCTGGTCAAAGCCGTCCACGTTGATAAATTGATAAGGGATATCAGCCAGGGTTAGCATCACTTCACCGATCGCCGAGCCCCAGCCGGGTACGCCATAGAGTTTAATCATGTTGCCCCCTCAGGAGTGAAAATCCTAAGTGTAGAGCACCATTAGTAGGTTATCCCAGGCGGGTTGACCTCCGACTGTGCCACCGCTTCGCCCTGTTCGCCCCAGCGCGCCAGCACCTTCTGGTAATCTCCCCGCTTGATCGCGCCGTCCAGCGCCGCCTGTAACGCGTACACCAGCTCATTGCCTTTTTTGGTCGTGGTCGCGACATAGGCTTTTTTCGGCCCTAAACCGACCACGCGGGTTTTACCTGTGAGCGCCGCTTTATAGGCTGAAACCGACTGCGGTCCGAAGAACACATCCGCCCTGCCGGACTGGATATAGAGATTGCCCGAAGCATCATCGTGGAGATAAACCGGCAGCGCAGGCTCGCGCCCCGCCTTTTTGTTCTCTTCGTTCCAGCCCAGCAGAATGCGTTCCTGATTCGTACCGGAGCCGACAATCACCCTTTTCCCGGCCAGATCTTCCGCGCTTTTGATTGACTGGATCTCGCTGGTGGATTTCACCGAAAACGCCAGCGAGTCGACGCGGTAGGTCGCAAAATCAAACTTCTCTTTACGCTGTTCGGTCACCGCAATGTTCACCAGCGCCACGTCGTAGCGCCCGGAGGCGATCCCCAGCGGCCAGTCTTCCCACGCTGTCGGCACCAGCTTCAGCTTCAGCCCCAGGCTGCCCGCCAGCAGGCGGGCGATATCCGGGTCGCTGCCAATGCGCGTACGGTTATCGCTGGCCAGCAGCGCCAGCGGCGGGGAGTTCAGCATTGAGACGGCGACCGTCAGCGTACCCGGCTCCACGAATTTGTAACCGGCGGGGATCTTCGCCACGGCCTGCCGATCCACCGTCACCGGCAGCGGCTGCTCGTTGGCTTTCAAATCAATGCTGGCGTGGCTCGCCGTCGTAAAAAGCAGTCCTGCCAGAAGTCCATATTTCATCTGCGCTCCTTACAGCACTTTTGACAGGAACTGGCGCGTTCGCGCATGTGACGGACGGTTTAATACCTCGTCACTGCTTCCCTGCTCGACAATTTTTCCGTCGACCATAAACACCACCTGATCCGCCACTTCCCGGGCAAAGCCGATCTCATGAGTGACCACCACCAGCGTAGTCCCGGACCGGGCCAGTTTTTTGATTACGTCCAGCACTTCCCCTACCAGCTCCGGATCCAGCGCCGAGGTGGGTTCATCAAACAGCATCACGCGAGGACGTAACGCCAGCGCACGGGCAATGGCAATACGCTGCTGTTGCCCGCCGGAGAGATGGCGGGACCAGGCATCGGCTTTATCCCGCAGCCCGACCACGTCCAGCAGGCTGTACGCTCTTTCCACCGCCTCTTTTTTGCTGAGCTTTTTATGCGCGATGGGCGCCTCAATCAGGTTTTCCAGCACCGTGAGATGCGGAAAGAGATTGAAGTTCTGGAACACATAGCCCACGTTGACGCGCTGTTTGAGGATCTCCTTCTCCTTCAGCTCGTAGAGCCTGTCTCCCTGACGACGGTAGCCAATGTAATCCCCGTCGATCTGAATAAAGCCTTCGTCGACGCGCTCCAGGTGATTAATGGTGCGCAGCAAGGTTGATTTGCCTGACCCGGACGGCCCGAGAATGACCGTCACGGACCCGGGCGGGATCTCAAGCGAAACGTTGTCGAGCGCCTTATGGCGGCCAAAAAATTTGCTGACGCCGGTAATCGAAATATGTCCTTCAGGAGAGGCTTGCATGGATAGGCTCCTGTGCTGGCGTGGTGGTGACTGAACGGGTACGACGGGCGGCACGGTTCTGATTTACCGCAGAGCGGCGTTCGCTGCGGGCAAGTGCGCGTTCAACACCGTACTGGATAGCGGACAGGACGGTGGTGATCGCCAGGTACCAGGCGGCACCAACCATCAGCAGCGGGATCACCTCCTGCGTGCGGTTGTAGATCATCTGGATGGTATAGAACAGCTCCGGCATCGCCAGGACGTACACCATCGCCGTGCCCTTGGCGAGGCTGATGATTTCATTGAACCCCGACGGCAGAATGGTGCGCAGCGCCTGAGGCAAAATGATGCGCACCGTGCGGCGCCAGGCCGGCAGGCCGAGCGCGGCGGCGGCCTCATACTGCCCGTGATCGACCCCGAGGAATCCGCCGCGAATGATCTCAGCGGTATAGGCGCTCTGCACCAGGGTTAGCCCCACCACGGCGGTAGAAAATTGCCCCAGCACGTTGATGGTTTCAAAGCTGCCCCAGGTGATGCCGGTGAACGGCACGCCGAGCGAGAGCGTGTCGTAGAGATAGGAAAAGTTGTACAGAATGATCAGCACCACAATCAGCGGCAGCGACCGAAACAGCCAGATGTACGCCCACGCCAGGCTGCTGAGCAGCCAGGATGAAGAGAGTCTCGCCAGGGCCAGCATACCGCCAAACACCACGCTCAGCGCGGTGCCGATCAGCGTCAGCAGCAGGGTCTGTCCGACACCTTCGAGGATCACCGGGTCGAAGAACCAGCGGGCGAACACCGCCCACTCCCAGCGTGGGTTAAAGGCCACGGACTGAATCACGACCGCCAGGACAAACAGCGCCACCGCGGCGCCGACGGCCCGCAGCGGATAACGCGCCGGGACCACCTTAATGGTTTCAACGTTGCTCATCGTCGTTCCTCATGCGGTTTTACTGAACGCTTCACGTACCAGCGTTTTGGTGAATCGCAGCCGACCGTCAAACGGCGGCTGGCTGTACTCTTCCGGATCGCGGTTCAGATCGAACTGCGGCTGATAGCCCTGGCTAAGATAGAGCCTGACCGCCTCCGGCTGACGAAAGCCGGTAGTCAGGTAGATCTGACTGTACCCTGCCAGCACCGCCCTGCGCTCCAGCTCCTGCACCACGCGCCCGGCAAGCCCCTGCTGACGCAGGGTTTTGTCCGTCCAGATGCGTTTGATTTCCGCGGTGCGTTCGTCGAACGGTTTGTATGCGCCGGTAGCGATAATCTTCCCGTCGCGCTCCAGGACGATAAACAGCCCCTGCGGCGCTAAATACCACTCGGTGAGCTCCACTTCCGCGTCTTTTGAGAAGTAGTCCCCGTAGCGGGCGGCATATTCACCAAACAACCCCTCGATAATGGGCTGAAGTTCAGCATCTTCCGGTGATACATCACGAAATCGTTCGCTCATCACGCCTCCTTAATCGCCCAGGCCAGCCGGGTTCACTTCGGACTGAGGAATGCGCTCAACCCCTTCCCCCCAGCGGTTGAGCACTTTGTCGTAATCGCCGTTTTTGATGACGCCGTTCAGCGCGGTTTGCACCGGCTCAACCAGTCCGCTGCCTTTTTTCAGCGTCACCGCGATGTGTGCCGCCTTCGGCCAGCCGCCGTCGACGCTGCCCACCAGTTTGGTTTTCCCGTTCAGCGCCGCTTTCCATGCGCCAATCACGTTCGGGCCAAAGTAGGCATCCGCGCGGCCGGACTGCAGTGCCAGGGTTTGGGCCGCATCGTCTTTGGTGTAGATCGGGGTAAAGGGCTTCAGCCCCTTCTTCAGGTTTTCGGCATTCCATGCCAGCAGGATGGCCTCCTGGTTGGTGCCGGAGCCGACGATAATCTTCAGCCCGGCGATGTCTTCCGCCTTCTGCAGCGACGTAATCGGGCTGGTGGATTTCACGTAAAAGCCGAGGGAATCCTTACGATAGGTAGCAAAATCAAACTTCTGTTTGCGCTCTTTAGTGACGGTGATGTTGCTGATGGCGGCATCGTATTTCCCGGACGCCACGCCCAGCGGCCAGTCCTCCCAGGAGGTGGGCACCACGTTGAGCTCCAGCCCGAGGCTGTCGGCGACCAGACGCGCGACGTCAACTTCGCTTCCCAGCAGCGTTTTGTTGTCGTCGGAGAAGACCGTCAGCGGCGGCTGGTTGAGTCCCGCCACCGCAACGGTAAATTTCCCGGGCACGGCAAAGCGATAGTCTTTCGGCAGCTGCGCTACCGCCTCGCTATTTTTCGCGGTGTTAATCGGGGTTTTATTGGCCTCGATGCTCACGCCGGTGCCGTTAATATTGACGTTCTCTGCCCAGACGGCAGGGGTAAAGGCCAGCGCGAGCGCCAGAATAAGCGATGATTTCTGCATAGCGGGGTTCTCTTTTATTGTTGTGTGTACTGGTTTTTCGGTTGGTCTAAGCCAAGGCTTTCACGCAGCGTGGTGCCCGGATAGTCGGTACGGAACAGGCCGCGGGCCTGAAGAATGGGCACCACCTGGTCAACAAAGCGCGGGAAGGTATCCGGCGTACCGCCCTGAATGATGAAGCCGTCAGCGGCATAGCCTTCAAACCAGGCCTGAAGACCGTCTGCCACCTCCTCCGGCGTGCCGGAAAAGCGCGGGCGCGGTGATGCAGCTTCAAGGGCTACCTGACGCAGGGTTAAGCTGCGCTCGCGGGCGTTACGCTTAATTTCATCGGTGGTACTGCGGAAGCTGTTTTTGCCTAAATCGCCGATATCCGGGAACGGCTCGTCGAGCGGATACTGGCTGAAATCGTGATGTTCAAAATAACGCCCGAGGTAATTGAGGGCATCGTTAATCGACACCAGCGCCGCCGTGGTCTGGTACTGGTTTTCCACGTCTTCGGCATCGCTACCCACAATCACGCTGACGCCCTGGAAAATATGGAGATCCGACGCGCGGCGACCGTTTGTTTCCAGCTGCTGTTTTACGTCGCGGTAAAAGGCTTTTGCCTCATCGAGCGTCTCGTGGTGGGTGAAAATGGCGTCGGCATGTTTCGCCGCCAGCTTTTTCCCGTCGTCCGACGCCCCGGCCTGAAAGACAATCGGGCGACCCTGCGGCGTGCGGCCAATATTCAGCGGACCGGCGACCTGGAAGAAGTCACCGTGGTGATCCAGGGTGTGAAGCTTTGACGCGTCAAAGAATTGCCCGCTCTCTTTATTACGTACGAACGCATCACCCTCCCAGGAATCCCACAGCCCTTTCACCACGTCGAGATACTCATCCGCGATCCGGTAGCGCAGCGCATGCTCGGGGTGTTTTTCGCGGGAAAAGTTCTTCGCCGACCCTTCCAGCGGCGAGGTCACCACGTTCCAGCCCGCGCGTCCGTTGCTGAGGTGGTCGAGGCTGGCGAACTGGCGCGCCGTGGTGAAGGGTTCGCTGTAGGAGGTGGATAAGGTTCCCACCAGCCCCAGGCGCGAGGTGATGCTGGCGAGAGCAGATAACACCGTCAGCGGTTCAAAGCGATTTAAAAAATGCGGGATGGATTTCTCGTTTATGTAGAGACCGTCGGCAACGAATAAAAAATCGAGTTTGCCCTCCTCCGCCTTTAACGCCGTCGATTTGACGAAATCAAAATTGATACTGGCATCGGCGACGGCCTCAGGGTGACGCCAGGCGGACATATTTCCGGATGCACCATGCAAAATGGTCCCCAGCCGCAGTTGACGATGTGCAGACATATTCACCTCTTAAGAATTAAACGTGTTGCAGGGCTTTTTCCGCAAGCTGTGCAAAATAGCGGGCAGCGGGCTCAATTAAGGCTTCATCCGGATTAAATGCCGGATGATGTAAACCGTACGGGCTGTTGCTGCCGATGCTGACAAACGCCCCCGGGATCTGCTGCAGATAGACCGCAAAATCTTCCCCGCCCATATGCAGCTCGGCGTGCCGGGTTTCGTATCCGGCGTCCCGGGCGACCGAGGTGGCGAAATCGGCCCAGCGTTCGTCATTCACCAGCGCGGTGGGCCCGGCATACCAGGTGATATCAATCTGCGCGCTGAAGGCGCTGGCAAAACCGGCAGCGATTTCGCCCACGCGGGATTTCACATTCTGCTGCACTTCCGTGCGATGGGTACGCAGCGTGCCTTCCAGCTCGACGCTTTCCGGCAGCACGTTCCAGGTGTTACCGCCCGCAATGCGCGTCACGCTCAGCACCACCGAATCCAGCGTATTGACGTTGCGGCTGGCGACGCTTTGCAGCGCCGTCACCAGTTGGCTCGCCAGCACAATGGCGTCGTTGCCTTCATGCGGACGTGCGGCGTGCGCGCCCTTACCGGTAATGCGGATCACAAAGCGGTCGACGTTGGCATAGAACGGACCGCCTCGGGTAGCGAACTCACCGACCGGCAGGCCGGGCTCGTTGTGCATACCGAAAATCGCGCTGACATCGCGTAAGGCACCGGCGCGCACCATGCTCTTCGCACCGCCGAAGTTCTCTTCGGCAGGCTGAAACAGGATCCGCACCCGGCCGTTAAGCGAGGCCTCTCGCTCTTTCAGCTTTAACGCGGCGCCGAGGATGACGCTGGTGTGGATATCGTGTCCGCAGGCATGCATTACGCCTGCACGCTGCGAGCTAAACGGCACGCCGCTGCGCTCTTCAATCGGCAGGGCATCAATATCCGCCCGCAGCGCAATCAGTTTGCTGCCCGAGCCGATTTCCGCCACCAGCCCGGTAGACAGGTCGTAAGGCTGCGGGGTAATCCCGGCATTCGTCAGCCACTGGCGCAGGCGCGTCGTGGTCTCCACTTCCTGGCCGGAGAGCTCCGGGTTCTGGTGCAGTTCGCGACGCCAGGCAATCAGCTGTTCGCCAAAGCTCATACGGTGACCTCCCTGTTAAGACGCGCCTCGGCGAGCAGGCGCAGCGACGCGACGCGCGTTGCTCCCTCCGCTACCGGCGTGTCGATGATAAATTCGTCAATGCCCCACTGCTGATGCAGCGCGTTGAGCTGTTCCACTACCGACTCAGCGGTACCCGCCAGCAGCGACTGCGCCCGACGTGCAATGCGCACCGGCTCGCTGCCCGCCTGGCGTGCAAAGGCGTAGGCCTGCTCTTCGCTGGCCACGGTGACGCGCTGCCCGTTTGCCAGCTCAACGCCCCACACCTCGACCTTCTGCGCCAGCGCGTCTGCCTCGGCCTGCGTCGGCGCGACAATCGCCTGTACTGCCACTATCACGTCCCGCGCGCTGTTCTCACGCCAGGTCGATACCACCTCGCGCAGCAGATCCGGGTCACCGTTCAGGTGTGCGGCAAACACAAAGTGCCAGTCGAGCCTGGCGGCCAGCAGCGCGCTTTCGGTACTCGCGCCCAGCAGGAAACCTTCAGCAGGCAGCGGCGGCAGCGGCGTGGCGCGGACGGCTTCTTCAATAGAGTGATGCTCAGGACGGATCCAGCGGTCGAGCTGGGCCAGCTGTTCGGCAAAACTGCCCTTTTCCTGTTGATTCAGGCCCTGCTGCAGCGCGCGGGTTGAGAGCGGTAGTCCGCCGGGGGCCTTCCCGACGCCGAGATCCACGCGGCCAGGCGCCAGCGCGGCCAGCACGTTGAAGTTCTCGGCGACTTTATAGGGGCTGTAGTGCTGAAGCATTACGCCGCCGGACCCGACGCGAATGCGCGTGGTTTGCCCGAGGATCCAGGCAATCAGCAGCTCCGGGGAAGGGCTGGCAAGCTGTGGGGTGTTGTGGTGTTCGGCAATCCAGAAGCGGTGATAGCCCAGATTTTCTGCCTGCTGCGCCAGCGCCAGGGTACGCGCCAGTGCATCGGCAGCCGTTTCGTTTTCAGCGATGGGGCTTTTATCCAGAATGCTGATTCGCCATGACATGTTGCGTTCTCGTTTGACTTAACATGTCGTCATTATTAAAGGCGCATTTCACCACTGAGAAACAATTAATTTACATTTAGTTTGCCGGAAAACAGATATATAAAACCATGCTAAGGATAAGACTTTAAGGAGGCAATCAGCGTTTCCACCTGCTCCCGACGGGTAATGCGGACGAAGCGAATATGGCTATATTGCGGGTTTTGCAGATCGGCTTCATAGCGCGTGCGGTTGTTACGCCAGGTTTTCATCGTCCAGATGATAATCGATTCTCTGCTGAAGAACGCGCGCCGGAAACTCTCTTTATTTCCCGTTCCCGGCCAGAGCTCGTGCTTATGCCAGGCCCGCTTTATTGCTCGGGTGACGGCCTGCCAGAGGGTGCGGATAAACCCATAATCCACCCACACCACAACGTCTACATCGCGCCATTTCACAGGCCGCGTGCGGTTGTAGTTACCGTCCAGCACCCAGTCTGGCGACGCCTGTAGCGCCTGCTCCAGCTTTGCCTGAAACTCGTCGTCCGGCGTGCCCTGCCAGTCAGCCTGCCAGTAGAGTCTGTCCATCTCGATACAGGGAATAGCCAGTTCGGTCGCAATCTGCTTCGCCAGCGTGCTTTTTCCACTTCCGCTGGTTCCTATGACGTTAATTTTCACCTCAGCCTCCCTGTATTTACGAAAATGTGACCAATCATAGCGTTTTCATCCTGTTAACGAAACGCTATTTCAGCATGACAATTTTTCCCGGGAAGCGATCTCCCTCTTACAGTTTGGCTTATGTCATTTATTTACAGTGCCTCCCAAAAACGCCCCTGAAAATGTTTTCATTTTTATTACATTCGATAGCGTTAACCGTTTAAAAATAATATGTAGCGAGTATTTCAGACAGCCAAAATTTCAGAGAGAATAAGCAGCAGACAGTTATAAAAATAATCTCATTAATCTTGCCGGAGTGCTTTCCGGACGTTTTTTATTCTTGCACAACATCATGGAGTTACTCATGAGGCGTAACACTCCCGTTACACAAAACGAGTATTTGCTTAACGATGGTTCGACGTTAATGTCGACCACCGATACAAAAAGTCATATTACCTATGCTAATTCCGCTTTTATTGAAGCCAGCGGATATAAAGAAGAACATCTTCTGGGTGAGCCGCATAACCTCATCCGCCATCCCGACATGCCTGCCGAAGCGTTTGGCGACATGTGGTTTACCCTGCAGCAGGGCGAGACCTGGACAGGGCTGGTGAAGAACCGTCGTCATAATGGCGATCACTACTGGGTGCGGGCCAACGTGACGCCGGTCTGGCAGGGTGGATCTCTGACGGGCTATATTTCAGTGCGAAATATCCCCGCACGGGAAGAGATCGCAGCCAGTGAAAAACTGTATGCAAAAGTGCGTAATAACGAATTAAAACATTACCGTTTTTATAAAGGACTGTTAGTTCGACGCGGTTTATTTTCCTTTATGTCGCTTTTTAAATGTCTCAGCACCTGTAAACGAATCCATCTTGGTATTGCAACGACAGCGTTACTCTCCTGCCTGGCGGTGTATTTCTTCCCTGATAAACTTGTGCAGTCGGGGAGTCTGGCGCTGCTCTTTTCTGCCCTTGCCTGTTATCTTCACGCGCAGATCGCACGGCCGGTAAAATCTATTGTTCAACAGATGCAGCGCGTGGTTTCAGGACGTAAAACGGACTATTACCATTTTGACAGGATCGATGACATCGGGCTGATGATGCGCCTGGTGAATCAATCAGGTTTGAACCTGAATTCGCTGGTTGACGATGTCGGGGCGCAAATCAGCGGGATTGGCACCATCAGCCAGCAGGTCGCGAAAGAAGGTGCGGCGCTGCAAACGCGCTCTGAAGAAACCGCAGACTTTCTGCAGCAAACCGCATCTGCGGTGGAAGAGATCGCCAGCGCGGTGAAGCAGACGGCAGAAACCGCGAATGAAGCGATCCAGATGGCGGATCGCACCAGCGACAGCGCCCACTGCGGTGAAGCGATGATGAAAGAGACCATCGGTATGATGCAGTCCGTGTCGCAGGATAACGGCCAGATCGTCGATATTATCAGCGTTATCGATCGCATTGCCTTCCAGACCAATATTCTTGCGCTGAATGCCGCCGTGGAAGCGGCGCGCGCGGGTGAAGCCGGGCGCGGCTTTGCCGTGGTGGCGGCTGAGGTGCGCAATCTTGCGCAGCACTCCGCGACGGCGGCGAAAGAGATCAAAGCGCTGATCGAGAAAAACGTTGCCAGCGTCAACGCTGGCGTGGAGAAGGTGGTACAAACCGAATCACAGCTGACGGTCATGATCGACCATGTTCTGCAGGTTTCCACCTTGATTAAGGAGATCGGCCACGCCACGCAGGAACAAACCCAGGCGCTGACGCTGATCAACGCCTCCCTCTCCCGTATCGGCGCAATGACCCAGAGCAATACGGGGATGGTGGATAACGTTACTCACGCCGCGAATCACCTGACGCAGCGGACGACGCGCCTGCAGCAGGCGATTACCGTTTTTGGCGGTTAGCCGTTCGGGTACTGCTCGTCAGTCACTTTTTCCAGCCATGTTACCGGGCTGCCGTTTACCGCTTCGGCGATGGCAAGATGCGTCATCGCCGTTTGCGCATTTGCGCCGTGCCAGTGCTTCACGCCGGGTGGGATCCAGGCGATATCGCCCTGATTCAGGATTTCCGCCTCTTTGCCCCACTCCTGTAACCAGCCGCGCCCCTGCGTCACAATCAGCGTTTGTCCCAGGGGATGCGTATGCCAGGCCGTGCGCGCGCCCGGCTCAAAGGTTACGGTTGCCCCGCCGACGCTGGCAGGTTCGGTCGCCTGAAAGGGTGCGTCAATCCGAACAGTCCCGGTAAACCAGGCTTCCGGTCCTCGTACTGACGGTATTGAACCGCTGCGGATAATTTTCATCTTTTGCTCCTCGTTGACTGTTGCGTTAACAGTAGCGCAAAGCACTCGGCAGCATTAGGGTGCATAATCAGATAGGACACATGACTGAAACTCATAAATAGAACCGCGATGCTAAAAGATAATTTCAACGATCTGCTCTCCTTTATGGTGGTGGCCCGCGAGCGTAGCTTTACGCGCGCAGCGGCGCAGCTGGGCGTCTCGCAATCGGCACTGAGCCATGCGATGCGCAAGCTTGAGGCGCGATTAGACGTTCGCCTGTTAACCCGCACAACCCGCAGCGTGGTTCCGACACCCGCGGGTGAGCAGCTTTTTTCGCGCCTCAGCCCGCATCTGCTGGAGATCGAACAGGAACTCACGGCGCTTCGCAGCACCCGCGACAAACCCGCAGGCGCTATCCGCATCGTCGCCGGCGAGCACGCGATGGATGCCGTGCTCTGGCCGGTCCTGAAGGCTTTTATGCTGCAATATCCTGACATTAACGTCGAAGTGATGGTCGACAATGGCCTGACAGATATCGTAGATGGCCGCTTCGACGCAGGGGTTCGCCTGGGTGAACAGGTGGCAAAAGACATGATTGCGGTGCGGATTGCGCCGGACATGCGCATGGCGGTCGTCGGCTCCCCGGATTACCTGGCTCGTTTTGGCGTGCCGCTCGTGCCGGAGCAGTTGGGTGAACACCGCTGTATCAATCTCCGCCTGCCCACCCGAGGGGGATTGTATGACTGGGAATTTGAGCGTGACGGGCGCGAGCTTCGCGTGCGGGTTGACGGACAGCTTACGCTGAATAACCTGTCGCAGCGCATCGACGCCGCGGAGAATGGTCTCGGATTAGCCTACGTGCCCGAGTCCTCGGTTCTGGACGCTCTGAATCAGGGACGGCTGGTCAGGGTCCTTGAATCGTGGTGCCCCACGTTTGAAGGATATCACCTCTATTATCCGAGCCGTCGGCAGCACACAACCGCGTTCAGGTCACTTCTCGATGCCCTGCAGCAGCAAAAATTTATACCATCTGGTAATAATTAAGAGAATCTGATGATTAAATAATCAACCTCGCCATTGTTTTGACTAAAAACTCATCACGATTCAGCGTGTTGTGATCCCCGTCTGCTCTGACCACACGATTTCCTTCGACGTGCATCACTTTCGGCACGGTTATATTTTGCGTCGCTTATGAATTGCAGGTAGGATGCCTCGCCATGTTTCGCCTTATCCATACGCAGAATGACTGGGAAGGCGACATGTGTTTGCGCAGAAGCAATCGTTTGTATTGCTTTCTGCCAGGCAGGACTATCACGATAATGGTTCAGACAGGCAAACAGGTAACTCAATGAAAACAAGCAATAAAAGCGCAGCCGATCATCATGCTGCTAAACGTCGCTGGTTGAACTCTCACGAAGAGGGCTACCACAAAGCGATGGGCAACCGTCAGGTTCAAATGATCGCCATCGGCGGCGCTATCGGAACGGGTCTGTTTTTAGGTGCTGGTGCACGCCTGCAGATGGCTGGCCCGGCTCTCGCCCTGGTCTATCTGGTGTGCGGGATCTTCTCTTTCTTCATTCTCCGCGCGCTGGGCGAACTGGTACTGCATCGCCCTTCCAGCGGAAGCTTCGTCTCTTACGCCCGTGAATTCCTCGGTGAAAAAGCGGCTTACGTTGCGGGCTGGATGTACTTCGTCAACTGGGCGATGACGGGTATTGTCGATATCACCGCCGTTGCGCTGTATATGCACTACTGGGGCGCGTTTGGTGATGTGCCGCAGTGGGTGTTTGCGCTTGGTGCGCTGGCGATTGTCGGCACCATGAACATGATCGGCGTGAAGTGGTTCGCGGAGATGGAGTTCTGGTTTGCGCTGGTAAAAGTGCTGGCCATCGTGGTGTTCCTGGTCGTGGGTACCGTCTTCCTCGGCAGCGGTAAGCCGCTGGATGGCAATGCCACCGGCTTCCACCTGATAACCGATAACGGCGGATTCTTCCCGCACGGTCTGCTGCCTGCGCTGGTACTGGTTCAGGGCGTCGTGTTCGCCTTCGCCTCTATCGAACTGGTTGGCACCGCGGCAGGTGAATGTAAAGATCCGCAGACGATGGTGCCAAAAGCCATCAACAGCGTGATCTGGCGTATCGGTCTGTTCTACGTCGGTTCCGTGGTGCTGCTGGTTCTGCTGCTGCCATGGACTGCCTATCAGGCGGGCCAGAGTCCGTTCGTGACCTTCTTCTCTAAGCTGGGCGTGCCTTACGTGGGCAGCATCATGAACATCGTGGTCCTGACGGCGGCGCTCTCCAGCCTGAACTCCGGCCTTTACTCTACCGGTCGTATCCTGCGCTCCATGTCGATGGGCGGTTCCGCGCCGAAGTTCATGTCGAAGATGAGCAAGCAGCAGGTTCCCTATGCAGGGATTCTGGCCACGCTGGTGGTTTACGTCTTTGGCGTGTTCCTGAACTATCTGGTGCCGTCCCGCGTATTTGAGATCGTTCTGAACGTGGCTGCACTGGGGATTATCGCTTCCTGGGGCTTTATCGTGGTCTGCCAGATGCGTCTGCGCAAGGCGATTAAAGAAGGCAAAGCGGCTGATGTGAGCTTCAAGATGCCGGGCGCACCGGTGACCTCCTGGCTCACCCTGCTCTTCCTGTTCAGCGTGCTGGTGCTGATGGCGTTCGACTATCCGAACGGTACCTACACCATCGCGACGATTCCGCTGCTGGCGGTACTGCTGATTGCCGGCTGGTTCGGCGTGCGTAAGCGCGTTCACGAGATCCACAGCACCGCGCCGGTTCATCACGACGATGAAAAACACGACGCGCCGCTGGTAGAAGAAACCTCGCGTTAAGCATCCAGAAAGCATTAAAAAGGGAAGGCAAATGCCTTCCCTTTTTTTATCTTACAGCGCGATACGAATGACATCGTCAGGCTGAGTGGCTTCCTGCTGGCGAGTCGACTTCTGTTTCACCGTCACATACAGCGTTTTACCATCGGCAGAAAGCGCCAGGCTGTTCGGGTAGACCGGCGTGTCGAACGTTTTAGTCACCTTATACGTTTTCGCATCAATCACGCTCACCTTGCCGGCTTCACGGTGGGTCACGTAGGCTTCGTTGCGGGCCGGGTTAAACAGGACCGCCAGGGATTCCGGCGCGGCGATTTTCTCGATCACGCTGCCGTCTTTCAGGCTCACTACCAGCACTTCCGGCTGTTTTGAATCAGTCAGGAACGCACGCTGACCGGCAGCGTCGAGGCTCAGGTTCAGATAGAAGTGCTCTTTCCCGTCGTCCTGCACTTTTTTACGGCCGATAATTTTGTTGCTGGCCGTATCAATCGTCACCAGTTCACCGTCCGCATTCGTGGTATAGAGACGTTTCGCCTGCGCATCCAGCGCCAGACCGGTGCTGTAGGTGCCAGTATTGGCAATGGTCTCTTTCAGCTTCAGCGTTGCGCCATCCACGACCCAAATCACGCTCTCTTTGCCGACACCGGTGATGTAAATCGTGTTGCTCGCGTCATCCGCCACCAGCTGGCGCGGCTGCAGCGGTTTGACGGTTTCGCTGCGTTGACGCCCGTCCAGCACCAGACGCCCTTTTACGTCGCCCGTTTTTGCATCAATCGCGGTTACCGCGCCGTTGATGGTGTTGCCAAACCACAGGGTTTGCGTCGCGCTGTCAAGAGTGGCACCAAAGGGTTTCAGATCGCTATGGATCGCCTGCGTCACGTCCAGCGTGACCGGATCAAGACGGTAAACAACCCCGCCCTTATCGGTTTTGCGGCTTTGCGAGGTCGCCACCCACAGCGCATTCTCCTGCTGGCTCACGGCCATTTCATACGCCCCTTTGCCCACCGCTTTACGCAGCATCTCTTCGGCGGCATGCGCCTGGAACGTCCCGGCGAGCAGTAAAGTGGCAGACAGCAGTGACAGGCTCAGACGCGGCGAGCACAGATGACGTAAAGACATAACAATTCCTTTTCTGAAAAGAGGGGTTTGGGCTGACATCACTTCCTGCAGGCAACGTCATGGCATCGCCTTTTGATAATGAGAATAGTAATCATTAATCAACTGAATGTGGAGTTTTTCTTTCCCACACCACCTTTCATTAACGCAATGTGCGGTTATAGTTTTCAAAACATTTACAAAACCTTTAACATGTATGGACATGTTCCATTTGGTTCGTTTATACACCACAACCGGTTTTATTCATGAAAATCATTTCTGCCCGTAAGGCCTCTCTCCCGCTGCTGCTGGTTCCCGTTACTTTCGCGCCGCTTACCGCTATGAGCGCGGAGGAACAGACCATGATCGTCAGCGCCACGCCGCAAACCGTATCGGAGCTGGATACCCCGGCCGCGGTCAGCGTCGTCAATGGCGATGACATGCGCCACGCCGCGCCTCGCATCAACCTGTCTGAATCACTTGGCAGCGTCCCGGGACTGCAAATTCAGAACCGCCAGAACTATGCACAGGATCTCCAGCTTTCGATGCGTGGGTTTGGCGCCCGCTCAACGTTTGGCGTGCGCGGTATCCGTATGTACGTCGACGGTATCCCTGCCACCATGCCGGACGGACAGGGCCAGACCTCCAACATCGATCTCTCCAGCGTGGAAAGCGTTGAAGTGCTGCGCGGCCCCTTCTCTGCCCTGTACGGCAACGCCTCTGGCGGCGTGATTAACATCAACACCCAGACCGGGCAGCAGCCGCCAACCATTGAAGCCAGCAGCTATTACGGCAGTTACGGTACCTGGCGCTACGGCATGAAGGCCACCGGTGCGATGGGCGACGGCACCCACGCAGGCGATGTGGACTACACCGTTTCCACCACCCGTTTCACCACCCAGGGCTATCGCGACCACAGCGGCGCGCGGAAGAATCTGGTCAACGCCAGGCTGGGCGTGCGTATTGATGACGTCAGCAAGCTGACGCTAATCTTCAACAGCGTAGACATGAAGGCCAACGATCCGGGCGGTCTGAGCTATCAGGAGTGGCAGAATAATCCGCGTCAGTCTCCGCGTGGCGATCAGTACAACACCCGTAAGACCATCAAACAGACCCAGGCCGGCCTGCGCTACGATCGCCAGCTCAGCGCTCAGGACGACCTCAGCGTAATGATGTACGCCGGCGAGCGTGAAATGACGCAGTACCAGTCGATTCCGTATCAGCCGCAGCTAAAAGCCACTCACTCCGGCGGGGTGATTGATATGCAGCGCCACTATCAGGGCGTGGATACCCGCTGGACGCACCGCGGCGAGCTGCTGGTTCCGGTGACCTTTACCACCGGTCTGAACTACGAAAACCTGAGTGAAGATCGTCGCGGCTACGAGAACTTTGTGATGAGCAACGGCGTGCCGGACTACGGCGTCAAAGGCGATAAACGTCGTGACGAACGTAACCTGATGTGGAACGTCGATCCTTATTTGCAGAGCAGCTGGCAGCTGACGCAGAAACTCTCTGTCGATGCGGGTGTCCGCTACAGTTCGGTCTGGTTTGATTCCAACGACCATTACGTTACGCCGGGCAACGGCGACGACAGCGGTGACGCGAGCTATCACAAGTGGCTCCCGGCGGGCGCCGTTAAGTATGCGGTGACTGACGGGTGGAACCTCTACGCTGCCGCAGGGCGTGGATTTGAAACGCCAACCATCAACGAACTCTCCTACCGTGCCGATAATCAGGGCGGTCTGAATATTGGCCTGAAGCCATCCACGAACAACACCTATGAAGTGGGCAGCAAAACCCGCATCGGCAACGGCCTGCTGACGGCGGCGTTGTTCCGCACCGATACGGATGATGAGATCGTGGTGGACTCCAGTTCCGGCGGCCGCACAACCTATAAAAATGCCGGGAAAACACGCCGTCAGGGTGTTGAAGTTTCTCTGGATCAGCAGTTCGCTGAGAACTGGAAGCTGAAGATGGCGTGGACGTACCTGGATGCCACCTACCGGACTAACGTCTGCAGTGACGCAGACTGTAACGGTAACCGCATGCCGGGGATTGCGCGCAACATGGGCTTTGCCTCGTTTGGCTGGCAGCCGGAGGAAGGCTGGTACGCGGGCACGGACGTGCGTTACATGAGCGACATCATGGCCGACGACGAAAACACCGCGAAAGCGCCGTCGTACACGGTAGTCGGGTTGAATACCGGGTATAAGTTTAACTACGGCAACTGGGGAATGGATGTCTTTGGCCGCGTCGATAACCTGTTCGATAAAGAGTACGCGGGCTCGGTTATTGTCAACGAGTCCAACGGCCGTTATTACGAACCTGCACCAGGCCGTAACTATGGCGTCGGGCTGTCGGTCTCTTATCGCTTCGAGTAAGAAAAAGAAAAGTTTATTTTATTAATGAAATAACCCTCCTGATGGCTTATTGCCATCAGGAGTTATTCACCAGATAAATAATTAGGCGCAGTATATAGTCGCTCTGTTAAATAATCTCTCAGTTAAAATATTGTCGCTGTAAAAGAAAATCCGCTTCATCAATCAACTTATCAATTGCCTTCTGGCTGGCATCCACATCTCTCCGCTCAAGGGCTGAAAGAAGCTCATCATAGTGATACGTTGACGTTTTGATGTCGTTAAGTTCCTGATGCAGGTAGTTCATACAGGGTCCGATGCGCACCCATAACTGTTCAATTAAGGCATTAAGCGTAGGCATTTCCGCATATTGATAAAGCGTAAACCGGAAGATGCGATTTGCATGCAATGCCTGCTGAACGTTTCCATTGCGCATAGCCTCATGGAAGGCCTCTGACATTTTGCGCAACGCCTCCAGCTTGCCGTCTGACATATTCTGGCATGCAGCAGCAACCGCCATCGGCTCAAGCTGTTTTCTGATGGCGTTAATCTCGTTATAACGCTCCAGCGTCACCTCAGGGACCAGAAATGCCTGCGCTGGCGTGGCGTGAAGCGCGCCTGAGGAGACCAGACGTAGCAGCGCTTCGCGGACCGGCGTAATACTGGTGCCTAATTTATCAGCAATCTCTTTCGTAATCAGTCGTGCTCCTGGTTTGAGGGAGCCTGTAATTAACGCCCCTTTCAAACTGTGTTCAACCTGCATGGTAAGGCTAACCCTTTGGGCTTTTTCTAAGTGATCCAAATCAAGCATGTGGAATTCCTGTAGCTAAAACTTAATGCTATTTTTAAACGCCAGTTTTAATAAAACGGCGCCGGTACGATATATCCTGTATCGTCATGCCTGGTGGTGGGAAGTACGTAAAACAGCCAAAAAAAGCAAACATCATTTTTTTATCGTTTTCGGCCTCATCCGGGATGATGGCGCGAAAAACCCTGTCCAGTAATTAAAGACAATATATCGTATCTTCACAAATAAATATGGCGGGAAACCCCGCCATTGTGCGCTTTATTTATTGTCACTCGCGACGCGAATCACGACTTTGCCGAAGTTTCGTCCTTCCAGCAGGCCAATCAGCGCCTCGGGGGCGTTTTCCAGCCCGTCCGTCACCTGTTCGCGATAGTGGATTTTCCCCTCTTGCACCCAGCGCCCCATCTCTTCCTGGAACTCATGAATGCGGTGTCCATAATCCTGGCCGATAATAAAGCCCTGCATACGAATGCGTTTCTTGAGAAGGGTCGCCATCAGGAGCGGCAGGCGGTCCGGCCCGTCAGGCAGGCCCGTCGCGTTATAGCCGCTCACCAGGCCACACACCGGCACGCGCGCGGAGGTGTTCAGCAGGGGCAGCACGGCATCAAACACTTTCCCGCCGACGTTTTCATAATAGACATCAATACCGTTCGGACAGGCGTGTTTCAGCTGGTCGGCAAAATCCGCCGCATGGTGATCCAGACACAGGTCAAAGCCGAGAACCTCAACGGCATGGCGGCATTTCTCTGGGCCACCAGCCACGCCGACCACCCGGCAACCTTTGATTTTGCCGATCTGCCCTACTGTCGCGCCAACCGGGCCGGTCGCCGCAGCCACCACCAGCGTTTCACCCGCTTTCGGTTGCCCGATATCCAGCAGCCCCATATAGGCGGTAAAGCCCGGCATACCCAGTACGCCCAGCGCCCAGGAAGGATGAGACGGATTTTCACCCAGCTTCACCAGGCCGCTGCCGTCCGAGAGTTCATACTCCTGCCAGCCGCTGTAGCCCAGTACCCATTCACCGGCTTTGAAGTCGGGATGGTTTGACTGCTCAACGCGGCTGACCGTTCCCCCCACCATCACCGCACCGATCTCAACCGGCGGTGAATAGGATGGCGCGTCGCTCATGCGACCCCGCATATAAGGATCCAGCGACAGCCAGACGGTACGAAGCAGAAGCTGCCCCGCACCCGGTTCCGGAACAGGCTGCGTTTCCAGACGAAAATTTTCCGCGACCGGTGCGCCCTGTGGACGAGAGGCCAGCACCCAGCGGCGGTTATGCGAAACAGAGTGATTCATCAGGATCTCCTTCTGGTACAAATGTCATTACAGCCTGGCTCACGTTCAGCGTTATCGCATTAGCATTACGAGCCAGACTGGTTGAGGCGTACAACCAGATAGATGCAGGTTTCATTCGTCTCGTTGATGAACCGGCAGTCATTCGGCGGCCCCAGCTCGAGACAGTCTCCGGCGTGCATCTCGTGGCGCGTATCGCCCTCCTGGAACACCAGCTCACCGGACTGCAGCCAGATAAGCTGACGCGCCAGCGCGTAAGAAGAGGCAGGCATAGGAACATCGCTGCCCGCAGGCAGTTCCACCTGAACCAGGTCGATGGGCAGATCGGTACGGGGAGAAACATGGCGGCGGAGGTAGTGCGTCTGCGGATCGCGCCAGACGGGCTGGTTTGCCAGGCGCAGCAGCTTGCCCTCCTGCATTTCGGCCCGGGCAATCAGCGTTGACATGCTGATGCCAAACGCGCCAGACAGGCGGGCAAGCAAGGTGGCCGTCGGGCTACTGTCTCCGCGTTCTATCTTGTGGATCATCGCGCGCGAGACCCCTGCCCGGTCAGCAAGCTCGGTGAGGGACCATCCGCGAGACTCGCGTTCAAGGCGAATTCTTGCGCTAATCCGTTGATTCATCGTGTCTGTTATGGTGTTCATGACGTCATACTATAGTGTATGAACGGCAATTCAATGGGCTTTTGATAACAAAAAAATATGGCTTATGCCGTAGCGATCGGGGGATACAGTTGTGTAATATCGTAGCGATAACGTAATACTATAGTGAACAACACACAGAGGCTTCATCATGATCGTTCGTCATGCCTGCAAAGAAGACTGCGCTGCGATAGGCGAGATTTACAACCACGCGGTGCTGCATACTGCCGCGATCTGGAACGATAAAACCGTCGATACCGATAACCGAATCGCGTGGTTTGAGGCGCGCACGCTGGCGGGTTATCCGGTTCTGGTGAGCGAAGAAGACGGTGTCATCACCGGTTACGCCTCTTTCGGCGACTGGCGCGCCTTCGACGGTTTTCGCCATACGGTTGAGCACTCGGTCTATGTCCATCCGGCCCATCAGGGCAAAGGGATTGGCCGCACGCTGATGAAGGCGCTGATTAACGAGGCCCGCGCCATCGGTAAACACGTGATGGTGGCCGGCATTGAAGCGCAAAACCATGCCTCGATTCATCTCCATGAGACGCTCGGCTTTGTGACGACCGGACAAATGCCGCAGGTGGGAACCAAGTTTGGCCGCTGGCTGGACTTAACCTTTATGCAGCTGCAGCTGGACGAGCGCAGCGATCCGGACGCTATCCCATGAATCAGTCACTGACGCTGGCGTTTCTGGTGGCGGCGGGCATCGGTCTGATGGTGCAAAACACCCTGATGGTGCGTATCACCCAGTCCTCTTCCACCATTCTCATCGCGATGCTGCTGAATTCGCTGGTCGGCATTGTGCTGTTTGTCAGCATTCTGCTGCTGAAACAGGGCGTCGCGGGATTCAGCGAGCTGGCCGCAACGGTGCGCTGGTGGACGCTTATCCCGGGGCTGCTGGGGTCGTTTTTCGTGTTTGCCAGCATCAGCGGTTATCAGAACGTTGGCGCGGCGACGACCATCGCCGTGCTGGTCGCAAGCCAGCTGATAGGCGGGCTGGTGCTGGACGTGCTGAGGAGCCATGGTATTCCGCTTCGCGCCCTGATTGGCCCGGTGTGCGGCGCGGTGATGCTGGTCGTGGGGGCCTGGCTGGTGGCGCGACGCCAGTTTTGATCGTTAAAGTATGGTGCCGCCTTTCGTCAGCTGTTCCTCACGCGCGTCCATCTCTTCTTTATGCTGCTTACCGTGATGCGAAATCGCGGTGCGCAGACGCTGCTGCTGGGTGTAGCGATCTTCACGGCTCAGCTCTGCATCATCGCTTAATTCAATCAGCAGTTCGTTCATGTGGGTGATGACGCTCTCTTCGATGGCGGCATCGACGCGGGCGATAACTTCGTTTAAATGTGACATTGTCACTCCTTGTGAATTGCCGGGTGGCGGCTACGCCTTACCCGGCCTACAGGGGGAACCGTAGGCCCGGTAAGCGCAGCGCCACCGGGCACACGATCAGTTCAGCTTCGCTTTCGAGAAATCGCTGCCCATCAGGCTTACGCTGTACCCGGTCACGTTGCTGCGGGTCGCGTAGAACGTTTTCCCGTTGGCCAGCGCGATCCACGGTGCCTGCTGGTAGAAGATCTCCTGCGCCTGGCTATAGAGCTTCGCGCGCTCAGCCGGGCTGCTGGTCAGCTTCGCTTTTTGTACCAGGGCATCATACCCCTTATCGCACCAGCGCGCGGCGTTTGAGCCGGTTTTAATGCTGTTGCAGCCGAGCAGCACGTCGGCAAAGTTGTCCGGGTCGCCGTTGTCGGACATCCAGCCAAACAGCGCGGAGTCATGTTCGCCTTTACGCATTCCGGAGAGATATTCGCCCCACTCGTAGGAGACAATTTTGGCCTTCACGCCAACTTTGGCCCAGTCGCTCTGGATCATCTCCGCAATACGACGCGAGTTCGGGTTATACGGACGCTGAACCGGCATTGACCACAGCGTGACTTCCGCTCCCTTCTCCAGACCCGCCTGCTTCAGCAGGGCTTTCGCTTTTTCAGGATCGTAGCTGTAGTCCTTCAGGTCTTTATTGAAGCCCAGCATATTTGGCGGGATCGGCGATTTTGCCACCGTGCCCGATCCCATAAAGACCGCATTAACGATGGCCTTCTTGTCGGTCGCGTAGTTAAGCGCCTGACGCACCAGCACGTTATCAAACGGCTTTTTCTCGGTGTTAAACGCCAGATAACCGACGTTCAGCGCATCGACCGAGTGCAGCGTCAGGTCTTTGTTGTTCTTGATGGCGTCAAACTGAACCGGGGACGGCGCAGGAATGATCTGGCACTCGTTGGTCTGCAGCTTCGCCAGGCGGGTTTCCACGTTTGGCGTAATGGAGAAGATGAGATGCTTCGTCGGCACTTCACCTTCCCAGTAGTTCGGGTTCGCGACGTAGCGGATCAGCGAATCCACTTTGTACTGCTGCAGCACGTAAGGCCCGGTACCAATCGGCCAGGTGTCCACGTTCTCAGGCGTGCCTTTTTTCAGCATCGCGTCGGCGTATTCAGCGGAGAGAATCGAGGCGAAATCCATCCCCCAGTCGGCCAGGAACGCGGCGTTGGGCTCGCTCAGGGTGAACTGAACGTGGTAATCATCGACCTTTTTAACGTCCTGGATCAGCTTATCGAGACCCACATCGTTAAAGTATTCGTAGTTGCCCTGCGACACGTTGTGGTACGGGTGTTTAGGGTCTTTCTGACGCATGACCGAGAAAATGACGTCATCAGCATTAAAGTCGCGCGTCGGTTTGAAGTATTTGTTGCTGTTGAACTTCACTCCTTTACGCAGGGTAAAGGTATAGGTCTTGCCGTCCGGTGAAATCGTCCAGGATTCCGCCAGCGACGGCACCGGGGTGTTTTTCACCGGGTCGAAATTGATCAGACGGTTATACAGCACCTGGGAGCTGGCCACAAAAGACGGGCCTGAGCTGGCAATTTGTGGGTTGAAGGACTCGGGGGACGCTTCTGAACAGTAAATAAGCGTGTCGTTGTTTGCCGCCCATGCGGCACCGGCTGGTAACAGCGCGCTCAGCGCAAGGGCGAGCAGTGTTTTCCCTGTAGACATGGTTATAACCCTGACAGTTTTATTATATAAGACAGTAATAACAGCACAGGCGGTATGACCTGGCAAATAACGAAACACTATCAGGTTATTCTAAAGCCGCCTTTTTCGCTGTTTTAACCGCCAGCGTCCAAAAAGGTGATTTGCCTTAAGGGCCATTATTCGTCAAGCACAACCGTCACTTTCTATGCCGCAAGAAATCGGCCCTTTTAGCGTCTCTTCCCCCGTTTGGTTGCTTCCTCGTTTCGTTAAAGTAATGGTGTGAAGAAGTATATGGGATCAAATCGTGGCAAAAACTCTTTTACGCAGCGGTAATCTGGATGACTTTCAGGCCGTTGGCGGCGGCGGACAAGCCGTTTTCGAATCAGCGTTACAAATCCGGGAAGCGCTCCGGTTGCGCAAACAACAGGCCATCGTCGACTGTCTGGCAATTCCTCAGGTCAACGACAGCGGTGACCGTGTGGACTGGTATTCCCCGGTTGAAGGGAGCGTAACCAGCTGGAAAGCGGCAGATGAAGATGACCGCTATCGCGCCCTGCGCTATCTGGAAAACACGCTCGCCAGCGTCGAGTCGTTAAGCAAGAAATGCCTGCAGTCGCCCAAAACCGCGCAGCAGCTTTTTGGTTCTCTGCTGTCGAAGGCGTTTCAGTTCCCGGGTGAAAACTTCCTCTTCCTGGTAGACGGAAAGCCGGTCATCAGCTTCTGGGGGTTTGTAAACCTGAACGAGAGTGCGCGCGACGATGTCCTCGACTGCCTGCGTGAATCGCTGGTCCCTGAGCCTGCTCCCGTTGTCATTGAAGATCCTGAACCGGAACCTGAGCCAGAACCGCTGGTGACCTTTGAACAGGCTGACGAGCCGCTGATCGCCCCTTCCACGGTGGTGCGCATTACGCCGGAAGATCTGTATGAGCCAGAACCGGCCCCGGTCGTGGCGCAAGTCGTTCAGGAAACGCCCCCGGCGATTGTCGCGAAAAAGCGCCGCGTCCCACTGTGGACGCTGCCGGTTGCCGCCGTGATCGTCGCCGCCATTGCCGCCCCACTGCTGTGGCCAAAACAGTCGCCTTCCGCTGACCCCGCTCCGGCGCCCGCTCCAGAGCCCGTCGAGATTGCGCCAAAACCGATCAAAGCGGTTGAGCCACTGGCGATGAAATTACCGCTGCATCAGGCAGAGGTCGTGGCCAGCAAAGAAAAAGAAGCAGTTCCGGCGCCTGCACAAACAACCGCTCCGGTGGTTATTGTCGCCATCCCGAAAGATGCCATGGTGATGGAAGCGAATCAGGTAAAAGCGGGATCGACGCGTTTCCTGAATGGCACCTGGCGTGCGGTTCTCGACGTGAAAGATCCGGTTACCGGCAAGCCGCCATCAATGCGCTATCAGATCCAGAACAACAAAGGTTTCGCCCGGGTTGTCCATGGCGATAACGTGGTCTGCCGTGCGGAGGTCTTCTCCGGGCTGCACAGCAATGGCGAGCTGATGATTAAAAGTCGCGGAACCGCCCGCTGCACCGACGGTTCCCGCTACCCGATGCCGGAGGTTGCCTGTAAAGCCGGAACCAGCGATATCGCGGAATGTCGCGCCCGTTATGATGCCAACACCGTCGTCCCACTGACGTTCAAGAAAGCAGGTGCCTGATCCTATGCTGGTTAATCTTTGCGACTATAAACAAAGCGTCACGCTTATTGCCAACAGCGGCGTGCAGTTCCTTGATTTCGGTCTGACACCGCAGGACACCGCCAGCAACGGGCGCTTCGTACGTAAAACAGCGAACGGCCCGCTGTTGCGCCTCGATTTCGACCTGGTCAACGGTCGCTATACCCTGCCGGGAACGAACGGCGGGCAGCCTGAAGTGGTCAAACCGGAAACCACCATCCCGCTGCATCAGTCTCTGACGGTGCTGGACGGCGTCTGGCTTCCGGTTCCGTTCCTGCGCTTTAACCCACCGCGAACCTTTGTTGAGGGGCCGGATAACTGGGCACGCGTTCAGGTGCGCAGGCTTGATACGCCCGATACGGCAGGCAATACGCACCGCGTCACGCTCGCCCTTGACAGCCAGATTGCTGAACACGCCACGTCCGCCCTGTCCCCGGTTGAAAACGATATTCTCAACGGGACCCGTTTCGCGCTGGCCTGGCGCGATAACGAGGTAGAAAGTTTCCTCGATCAGACCTGGATTGACGGCTGGCTGCGCGAGGCCTTTACCCAGTATGCCGACGGCGTTGAAAACCGCTCAGAACGCGATCTCCAGCAGGCGATGCGCGGATTTGAGTATCAGGCCCACTGGCTCAACGTGCTGACCATGCTCGGTGAACAGCTCACCGTGCCGGAAGTGAAATTTGTTACCCATACGCTCAGCACGCCAGCCATTCCGGTTGACCTGATCCTCGACGTGGGTAATACCCACACCTGCGGCGTCATTATTGAAGACCACGGCGATGCGAACGATGGGCTGCGCCAGACCGCCGAGCTGCAGGTTCGCTCGCTCAGCGAGCCGCAATTCCTGAACGAGCCGCTGTTCACCAGCCGTCTCGAGTTTTCGGAAGCGCGTTTTGGCAAGCAGCACTTCTCGGTTGAAAGCGGTCGCGAAGACGCCTTTGTCTGGCCGTCGATTGTGCGCGTCGGTGATGAAGCCCGCAAACTGGCGATGCAGCGTCTGGGAACCGAAGGCAACAGCGGTATCTCCAGCCCGCGTCGCTACCTGTGGGATGAAACGCCGGTCGTGCAGGACTGGCGCTTTAGCCAGATGAACAGCAAAACCCAGCGTGAACCGCTTGCCACCGCATTCCCGTTGATGAACCTGATGAACGATGACGGCGAGCCGCTCTTCACGCTTCCGCAGGACGAGCGCCTGCCGGTCTTCTCGCCGCAGTACAGCCGCAGCACCCTGATGACGCACATGCTGTGCGAGCTGCTGGCGCAGGCGCTGGGACAGATCAACAGCGTCGCCACGCGCTTGCGTCTGGGCTTCCCGGCGTCGCCGCGCCAGCTGCGCACCCTGATCCTGACTCTGCCCTCGGCCATGCCAAAGCAGGAGCGCGAGATTTTCCGTCGCCGCATGTTTGAAGCCATCGCCATCGTCTGGAAAGCGATGGGCTGGCACCCGCAGGATGAGGATTTTGTCACCCGCAAACAGCAGGAAAAAAGCGTGGTGCCGGTACCTGAAATCCAGATGGAGTGGGATGAAGCCAGCTGCGGTCAGCTGGTCTGGCTGTATAACGAAGCCATCTCCCGCTTTGGCGGTCAGACCGAAGCCTTCTTCGCCTCCCTGGCCCGCCCGGACCGTGAGCCTGAGCCGGGTAGCCAGCCGGGACGCGCGCTGCGCGTCGCGTCCATCGACATTGGCGGCGGGACAACGGATATGGCGATCACCCATTACCAACTGGACGACGGTTCCGGCAATAACGTCAAAATCACCCCGCAGCTGCTGTTCCGTGAAGGCTTTAAGGTCGCGGGTGACGATACGCTTCTGGACGTGATTCAGCGCTACGTGTTGCCCGCTCTGCAAACGCAGCTGCAGAAATCCGGTATCGCGGATGCCTCGCTGCTGATGGCCTCGCTGTTCGGTGACTCCGGGCGCATTGATACCCAGGCCGTGCTGCGCCAGCAAACGGCGCTGCAGCTCTTTATGCCAATTGGCCATGCTATTCTTGCCGGATGGGAATCCAGCGACGTTGACGATCCGCTGGCCGGTCTGCATGCCACCTTTGGCGATCTCCTGCCGCAAAAGCCGACCCGCAACGTGATGAATTACCTGCAGCAGGCGATCGATCATGCCCTGCCTACGGGTTCAGACGCTTTCGATCTGTTTGCGGTGCCGCTGCATGTGAACTTCCGCGAAATGCAGGATGCGATGCTGGCCGGGCAGTTTACGCTGGCCTCCCCGCTCCACGCGGTGTGTGAGGCGATATCCCATTACAGCTGCGATATTCTGCTGATCACCGGACGCCCCGGCTGCCTGCCTGGGGTTCAGGCGCTCATTCGCCACCTGCAGCCGGTGCCGGTCAACCGCATCGTCTGGCTGGATAAATACCAGGTGCACGAGTGGTATCCGTTCAGCCAGCAGGGGCGCATTGGCAACCCGAAATCCACCGCCGCAGTGGGCGCCATGCTCTGCAGCCTGGCGCTCGATCTGCGTCTGCCGCGCTTCAACTTTAAAGCCGCGGACATTGGCGCGTATTCCACCGTGCGCTATCTCGGCGTGCTGGATAACACCGTCAATACCCTGCGCGAGGAAAACGTCTGGTATCAGGATATCGATCTTGATAAACCCGGCGCGAAGCTTGACGCGCGTCTGCACTTCCCGCTGCGCGGTAACGTCACCCTCGGCTTCCGCCAGCTGGCGAACGCGCGCTGGCCTGCCACGCCGCTCTACACGCTCAGCATTAACTCGGCTGAACTGGCCAAAGCCATTGCCGGTGACGGCGTGCTGAACGTGCGGCTGAAACTCTGCGGCGGCAGCAAGCAGGAAGGCCCGGAAGCCTTCGAGCTGAGCGATGCCTGGCTGCAGGACGGCACGCCGGTTGCGCCTGACGCACTAACCTTCAAATTGAATACTTTGGCCGACCGCCGACACAGCGGCAGCCACTACTGGATAGACAGCGGGAGCGTATACCTGAAATGACAGCGACCACGACCACCACTCAGGCCTTAATCGGGTGGATTAATGAGACGCGCCTGAACGCCCCAGTGCTGGATAACGATGCTGACGCCCTGCTTGCTCGCATCAACGCGGCGCAGGCGCGGGAGCAGGCCATTGAACGCGCCATGACTCGCCAGAGCAGCATTGGGCTTTACGGTCATTCGCAGAACGCGAAAGCACACCTGCTGCTGTCTCTGTGCGGCAGCGGCAATGGACGCCTTAACGTGACCCCAGGCCAGCGCACCTTTGACTATTTTTCGCATATCAATCCGGGACATGCCCTGACCAACATGGCCGTCCGCTTCACCCGGGAAACCCCGGAGGTGGCTGATGAGGCGTTTCCGCTGCGTCTGCGTCTGGTCACCGAGGCCGAGCTGGTACAGCTGTTTATTGCCCGCACGACCCTGCACCCGCAGATGCGCGCGGTGGATAAGGCGGTCATTGAGACACGTCTGGAGAAATGGCGCGGGCTGCGCCAGCCGCAGGGCGTGCCCGGTATCACTGCTCAGGAGGTGGGAGCGATTGCCCGCTTCTGGCAAAGCACCGTACCCGCAGCGAAACAGCAAATTGATGATGCCCTCTGGTATGAGTTTGCCCAGCTGGTGCCATCGCTCGATCTCAGCACGCGGGCCAGCGTCTGGTCCCTGCTGTGGGGCGAGCAGCAGGAGTTGACCCAGCAGTGGTTAAACCTGGCCCACGTGCTGCACCAGACCAGCCATGTCAGCGATCTTGCTGCCCCGCTTAGCCTGCTGGTGGACAGCTTTGGGCTGCCGGGTGAAGGGTTCCTGACGCACGACGGCACGTTAGACCTTCAGGACGCGCAGGAGACGCTGCTTCATCCGCTGAATGGCGGTGAAATGCTTAACGCCATCAGTATCCCCGTCGATGTGCTGGCCTTCCTGACCCGCGAGCTGGTGTTGCCGGTTGAGAACGGCGCGCTGGACAACGTCGATATTATTGATATTCCGGTTTTTGAAGATAACCGTGCCGACCCGCTACGCCAGGCGAAATCCCAGTGGCTGCTCGAGCATTACCGTCAACAGCTTCAACCTGATGTGCTGGTGATTTGTAACGCGACGGCGCAGCACGAACAGACGGCCAAAAAAGCAAAAGTGTTGATGAACTGGGTGAAGGAGACACAGCCTGCTGAAGAGTCTGCCCTTCCAGGTCTGGTGTGGGCGATCACCCCGCATGACGCCCGCTTTACCACCCGGCAGAACCTCGACGAAGCCGTACAGCATCTGCTCGGTAAGCCGGGCTTACGCTGGGGCACGCTGCAGGCCCTGGACAGCCACAGCATGCAGCGCGTCATCGAGTGGCTGTCCCAGGCCACGCTGCCCGCGCAGCGACAGAAGCGTCTCAGCACGCTGAAAGGCCTGATGCGACAGGAGCTCTCATCGCTGATGCAAAGCTATCTGACGCCGCTGGTTGAGGAGACGGGGACAAGACGTGCTCAGGCCGAAAAGATGGTGCGCACGCTGCAAAGCAGCGCCGCCCGCCACGGCGAACTGCTTGAAGGCCTGCTGCCGCCGCTGAAGGCCTTTGAAACGCTGCTCGCCGTTCAGCAGCCTCGCGAGGAGCAGGTGAACGGGTTGTTTACGGACACCATTGACCTGTTTGCCGAGAATGCACAGGAAAGCAACGGCCTGTTCCAGACAAAAGACAAAGCGCGACTGGCGCACAGAGTGTGGATAAATCATCTGCGCCAGTGGAGCCGCAATGAGGCCGCGGCCGTCCGCCTGGGGCTGGAACCTGCGGTGTTACAGCAAATCGCGGATGTGCTGGTGACCACCAGCTACCGGCTTGATCTGCCTCAACAGCTTCAGCGTATCGTCGAAGCGGATAAAAGTAGCGCTGCGCAACTGCATGCCGTGATGGGCAATTTCATTGGCTGGCTGGGTTACGACCAGACGCCCGTGGCGACGCGTCCGGCAAGCCGCATCCGCAAGGGCCAGGCCATCTTCGTCACGCCAGTGGTCAGTAGCGCCGAGCCTCGTCTGACGCGCCTGGGAGAACAGCCTGTGCATGCGGCCACCGTGTACGTTTACGACTGGCTGGTCGCCCTCTATAGCCGCGCGATAGAGAACATTGATTACCAGCATCCGCATGATGTTCAGCCTGACGCACGTCAGGCACTGCGGGCTTTAATAAAGTAGCCGCCCTTCATGCCGGGTGGCGCTGCGCTTACCCGGCCTACATTTTGCAACGATAATAAATTGCACAACGATCACACCGTCATACACTCAGCTAACGTCTGTGCCAGCGCAGACGGGTTTTCCCACGACATTGAATGCCCCGCCGCAGGGATAATTTTTACCTCAACGCCCTTCTGCTCTAGATTTTCCACATCGTCATCCGGCAGAGATAGCTCGCCGAAAATCAGCGTCACCGGGCAAGTAAGTGACAGAAACTGCGCTTCCCATTCCGGTTCAACGCCCGCCACCAGGCTGGATGCACCGCGCCAGACGGCATAAGCGGCATTGCTCTGCAGGCACCCTGCCCACGCTGTTTTTTCTGCGCTGAGCATGGCGTCATAACCTTGCTCCAGAAACTGTTGCTCGGTTTGCGCTGCTATAGACCGGCTGAACATGCCCCCACCCGCGTGAAAATTGGGCTCTGACACCATCAGTCCCTTCACGCGCGTTGCCAGCAGCCCCGCCGTTTCGATAGCAATACTGCCGCCCATGCTGTGGCCGTATAACCAGAAGGCATCCAGCTCAAGATGGTCAATCAGTTCCGCGACAACGTGGGCCTGGTCAGTGGTTTTATAGCTGTAGTGCTCAGGCTTATCGCTGTAGCCGCTGCCGGGCAAGTCGATGAGAATCGCTCTGCGCGAGCCAAACAGCGGGTCACAAACGACGCGGGGATATTCATAGGAAGAGGCGCAGCCCAGCCCGTGAATGAACACCACGGGATCGCCGGTACCGGGCAAGTCGTGCCAGCGCACGGTGCAACCGGCCTGCTGCGAGTAAAAACTGTTCATAAGCACTCCTTTTATGATGCACTGTGTATTTATACAGTTATCACATCAGGAATGCTATGTTCATCTTTTAAAACTGGAAGCGTGCTTCAGAAAAGCGAGACCAGCAGCGCAACGGGAAAGCTCATTGGCCAGGTTGACCCCACCAGGAAAGCGCTGAGCAGGCGGATACGTTTGCGGTCTTTGGAGAGGAACCAGGTAATTAATGCGCAGATGGAAGCCATGATTGCGTAAAAAACCAACATCTTTTGATACAACGTCATTCTGTATACCAGAGCCGAAAAAATAACCGCACGCAATATGCGTCATATGTTGACACAGATCAAGTTTTTTCGTTACAGAATAACCACTTAAAAATTATGGCTAATAACAATTGAGTATCTTACGTAACACATGTGGCGGGCAAGGAGAGCGCCTGGCCGCAAATGCGACCAGGCTGAGCGGATTAGTGTTTGATCATCACATGCCGCACGACCGTATAATCCTCAAGCCCGTAGACCGACATATCTTTGCCGTAGCCGGATAATTTCATGCCGCCGTGCGGCATTTCGCTCACCAGCATAAAATGGGTATTCACCCAGGTGCAGCCGTACTGCAGGCGCGCGCTCAGGCGATGAGCGCGGCCCACGTCTTTCGTCCAGACCGATGACGCCAGGCCGTATTGCGAATCGTTCGCCCAGGCCAGCACCTGCGCCTCGTCGTCAAACTCGGTGACGCTCACCACCGGGCCAAACACCTCGCGCTGAACGATGGCGTCGTCCTGTTTTGCCCCCGCCAGCAGGGTTGGCTGGAAGTAGTAGCCTGCCCCCTCTTTTTTGCTCCCGCCGGTGACAACCCGGATATGGCCGAGCGCTTTCGCGTCATCGACGGCCTGACAGACGCGAGAAAGATGGGCGGCCGAGCTGAGAGGTCCCAGTTCGGTAGAGGCATCCTCCGGTGCACCCATTTTAAGGCTGGCGACCGCTGCGCCCAGCTTTTCCACCAGCGCGGCATAAATGCCTTTCTGGGCATAAATACGACAGGCCGCCGTACAGTCCTGTCCGGCATTGTAGAAACCAAACGTCCGCACCCCTTCGACAACCGCATCCAGGTCGGCATCATCAAAGACAATAACCGGCGCTTTACCGCCCAGCTCCATGTGGGTGCGTTTAATGGAGGACGCCGTATGGCCGATGATATGTTCCCCGGTCGCAATCGAACCGGTCAGCGAAACCATGCGGACTTTTTCATGCCCGGTCAGCGGATCGCCGACCGTTTTCCCCCGCCCAAACAGCACGTTCAGAACGCCTGCGGGGAAGATATCTTTTGCTAGTTCTCCCAGCTTCAGCGCGGTCAGCGGGGTGATCTCTGAGGGCTTAATCACCACGCAGTTTCCTGCCGCCAGCGCGGGCGCGAGCTTCCACGCCGCCATCATCAGCGGATAGTTCCATGGTGCAATAGAGGCAACCACGCCCACCGGGTCACGGCGAATCATCGAGGTGTGTCCTTCAAGGTATTCCCCCGCTGCCAGGCCGTTCAGGCAGCGGGCGGCCCCGGCAAAGAAGCGGAAAACGTCCACCACCGCCGGAATTTCATCACCCAGAGCGCAGTGCAGTGGCTTGCCGCAGTTGAGGGATTCCAGCTTCGCGAAAGTGTCGGCATGTTCTTCGATGGCGTCAGCCAGTTTCAGTAAGCACTCTGCACGGGCTTTCGGGGTGGTTTGCCCCCACTCGATAAAGGCACGATCGGCAGCCCGAACGGCAGCATCGACCTGCGCGGCAGAGGCTTCAGCGATGTCCAGCAGCACTTCTCCGGTGGCGGGATTGTAAACCGGCTGCTTTTCGCCTTCGCCAGTAATCAGTTCACCATTAATCAGCAGTTGGTTTTGCATAGCGTTGTCCTGTTTAAATCGAAGTTATTTCCCGCCACCAGCGATGTTCTCGCCGTCGCGGGTGAGCCACCAGGCTCCCAGAATGGGGAGAGTTGTCACCAGCATCACCAGCAGAGCAACGACGTTGGTGACCGGCACGTCGCGTGGACGCCCGAGCTGATTGAGCAACCACAGCGGTAACGTGCGCTCGTGTCCCGCGGTAAACGTCGTGACGATGATCTCGTCAAACGACAGGGCAAATGCCAGCATTCCCCCGGCCAGCAGCGCGGAACCCAGATTGGGCAGCACCACATAGCGGAAGGTTTGCCATCCGTCGGCCCCGAGATCCATCGACGCTTCCACCAGGCTCCAGGAGGTGCGTCTGAATCGGGCAATCACGTTGTTAAACACCACCACCACGCAGAAGGTGGCGTGTCCGACCACGATGGTGAAAAACCCCGGCTCAAGGTTGATGGTTTTGAAAGCCGTCAGCAGCGCCAGGCCGGTGATGATCCCCGGTAACGCAATCGGTAACAGCAGCAGCAGAGAGATCGCATTCTTGCCAAAAAACTCGCTTCGCCACAGCGCCGCTGCAGCAAGCGTGCCAAGCACAAGGGCAATTGCGGTAGATAGCGCGGCAATTTGAAGTGACAACGTCACGGATTCAATAATATCGCCGCGCCCCGCCGCCACGCTAAACCATTTCAGCGTCAGCCCCTGCGGCGGAAAGCTGAAGGCGGCGTCTTCGGTGTTGAAGGCGTAGGTCGCGATAATCAGCAGCGGGAAGTGCAGGAAGATGACGCCTCCCCACGCTGCCACTTTCAGGAACAGCGGTGCGCGTTCAGAGTGCATCGAATGCTCCCAGACGTTTCACGAACGCCAGATAAAGAGAAATCAGCACGATGGGCACCAGCGTGAACGCGGCGGCCATGGGCATGTTGCCAATGGCACCCTGCTGCGAGTAGACCATGTTACCGATGAAGTAGCCCGGCGGCCCCACCAGCTGCGGAACGATGAAATCTCCCAGCGTCAGAGAAAAGGTGAAGATTGAGCCCGCCGCAATGCCCGGAATGGCCAGCGGCAGAACGACATAGCGAAAAGTCTGGCGAGGACGCGCGCCAAGGTCGGCTGAGGCCTGCAGCAGCGAGGCAGGCAGGCGTTCCAGCGCCGCCTGGACCGGCAGGATCATAAACGGCAGCCAGATATAGACGAAGACCAGAAACCGTCCCAGCCCGGAGGTGGACAAGGTGTTGCCGCCAATTGACGGGAGCGTAAGGAGTGAGGTCAGGATCGGCTCCAGCCCCATATGACTAAGAAACCACTGCGCTACCCCGTCCTTCGCCAGCAGCAGCGTCCAGGCATAGGCTTTGACGATGTAGCTCGCCCACATTGGCAGCATCACGGCGATATAGAAAAACGCTTTCCACTTGCCGCGGGTGTATCGTGCCATGTACCACGCCATCGGGAATGCCAGGATAGCGCTGGCAATGGTCACCGCAATCGCCATCGTTAACGTGCGCAGGATGATGTCGTAGTTTGCCGGGTTGAAGAGCGCCAGAATGTTCGCCAGGGTCAGGTCCGGCGTGACGGCCATGGTGAAATCGTCAAAGGTGTAAAACCCCTGCCACAGCAGCGTCAGCAGCGATCCTAAATAGACGATGCCAAACCACATCAGCGGCGCGAGCAGAAGCAGGAACAGGCCGAGCGACGGCTTGCGCCAGAACAGTGCGGTCATGCGGCTTAAGCGGCCGCGCGAGGCGGGAGGATGCGCGACACTCATATCCATTTCACCTCTCCTCGTGCAGGCGAATCATCGCCTCGCGTGACCATGACGCCATGACCGCCTGCCCCGGCGCAATGCCGCTCAGCGACGAGGTTTCACTGAGATTAGCCTGGCTCACCAGCAGTTTGGCACCATCGGTGAGCTTTAGCTCCAGACGCGTGGCCGCCCCCTGATACTGAACGGCCTGCACGACGCCCTGAACCTGAACGTCTCCGCCCTCATTAAGGCGAATATGTTCCGGGCGCAGGGAATAGCTGCCTTCCATGCCGCATATTTTCTGCGCAAGGCCCGCATCGAAGACGTTAGAGGTGCCGACAAAACCGGCAACAAACGGCGTGCGTGGACGCATGTAGAGATCGCGCGGGGTATCCACCTGCTCGATGCGCCCGTTATTGAACACCGCCACCCGATCTGACATGGAAAGGGCCTCGCCCTGATCGTGGGTGACAAAAATAAAGGTGATACCAAGTTCCTGCTGAAGCTTCTTCAGCTCAAACTGCATCTGTTCCCGCAGCTTGAGATCGAGCGCCCCTAAAGGCTCGTCCAGCAGCAGGACGCGCGGTTCATTCACCAGCGCGCGGGCAATGGCGACACGCTGACGCTGGCCGCCGGAAAGTTGAGAAGGTTTGCGGGCAACGGCAAAGCTGAGGCCCACTTTTTCCAGGGCATCACGGGCCTGGGCATGGCGTTTTTTCTTGTCGACGCCTTTGACCATTAGCCCGTAGGCGACATTGTCGAGGATCGACATATGCGGGAACAGCGCGTAGTCCTGAAACACGGTGTTCACATCCCGCTCCCAGGGAGGCAGCTCGCTCGCCTCTTTGCCGAAGATAGAGATCGTCCCGCCTGACAGCTGTTCAAAACCGGCTATCAGGCGCAGGCAGGTGGTTTTGCCGGAGCCCGAAGGCCCCAGCATGGAGAAAAACTCTCCGTCACGAATCGCAATGGTGACCCCATCCACCGCCCGTACGTCGCCGTACAGGCGGGAAACATTGTTAAACTCGACCGCGTACGTCATGTTCTGCTCCCGGGCAATTAACGACCGCCCATGATGGCGATGTAATCCTGCGTCCAGCGGCTGTAAGGGACAAATTTGCCGCCTTCTGCGATGGGGGTTTTCCAGAACATGATTTTGTCGAACTCATTATAACCGTTTGTTTCACAGCCTTTATCGCCCAGCAGCGTGCTGGCTTTACACCCTTCCGGAACCACGGGCAGGGAACCAAACCATGCTGCCAGATCGCCCTGCACTTTCGGCGTCAGCGACCAGTTCATCCATTTGTAGGCGCACATCGGGTGTTTAGCCTGCGCGTGGAGCATGGTGGTGTCCGCCCAGCCGGTTACCCCCTCTTTCGGGAAGACGGTAGCAATGGGCTGGTTCTCGGCCTTCAGAGCATTCGCCTGATACGGCCAGGCGCTGGAGGCCACGACGCCTTCGTTTTTGAAGTCGCTCATCTGAACGGTGGTGTCGTGCCAGTAGCGGTGGATCAGGGCATGCTGGTCGCGAAGCACCTTAAGCACGGCGGCATACTGTGCTTCGGTGAGCTGGTACGGGTCTTTAATACCCAGCTGCGGCTGCGTGGCTTTGACGAACAGCGCCGCATCGGCGATATAAATCGGGCCGTCATACGCCTGTACGCGTCCCTGATTGGTTTTACCGTCCGGCAGATCCTGTTTAGTAAAGACCACGCTCCAGCTGTCCGGCGGCGTCGGGAAGGTTTTGGTGTTGTACATCAGCAGGTTTGGCCCCCACTGGTACGGCGTACCGTAGACCTTGCCCCCGACGTTAAACCATTCTCCTTTCACAATCCGTTCGTCGAGGGTTTTCCAGTTGGGGATGAGGTCGGGGTTAATCGGCTGGACGCGTTTGCCCATGATCAGTCGCAGGGAGGCGTCACCCGAGGCGGTGACCAGATCGTATCCCCCCTTCGCCATCAGGCTGACCATTTCATCCGATGTGGCTGCCGTTTTGACGTTGACCGCACACCCGGTCTCTTTTTCAAACTGGGTGACCCAGTCGTAGTTTTTATCCGTCTGTCCCCGCTCGATGTATCCCGGCCAGGCGATAATATCCAGTCGACCTTCCCCGTCGCCAATGGCCTTGGGGGGTTCTGCGGCTTGCGCTGTCATGATAGTCATGCCGAGCGCACACAGGCTGCTGCGGGCAAAATTTTTGCTCATAAGAGTTACTCCTGTCGCAATGAAATTTAGCGGCAGCCGTGCCGTAAAAATATCTCCCTTATTAAACGTAGACCGCGCAAATGCGCCGCACCGTACGGCTTCAGGAAATTTCATCAAGGTGTGACCGAGGGCGCATTCCCCGTTAACTGGATTATAGACAAGGAGTTAGGCGCGAGAGACGGTATGCAGATTTCCTATGACAGGTCACCGCGAAATATTCGCAGTGCCGTCATCAGGATAAGAATTGATTATTTAAATAACGGAGAAAGGATTATTCCAGCATCGTGCTAATTAATTTCCCTAACTGAATGACCGCCTGCTCTTCCCGCTCTCCCCAGGCCCAGGAGGTATTAAAACGAAAGAATGGCGTCCATGCGTCAGAGGTAGAAAACATCTTTCCGGGAGCAATGCTGATGTGGTGCGTTAAGGCCTTTTCGCTCAGCAGCCCCGCATCCAGCTGTGCCGGAAGCTCCAGCCACAAAAAATAGCCGCTGTCGTTATGGTGAATTTTGACGCCGGCAGGCATATGGCGCAGAAGTGACTGCCAGGCCTGCTGCTTTCGCTCGGCCAGCGTACGCCGCAGGCGGCGCAGGTGAGCGTCGTAGCGTTTGGTCGCCAGGTAATCCACCAACGCCAGCTGCATGGGAGAACTGGTTGAGAGCGTGCTCATCAGCTGTAGCTGCTGAATGCGCCGCGCGTGTTTTCCTGCCGCCACCCAGCCGATGCGAAAACCGGCCACCAGACATTTTGAAAAGGACGAGCAGTGAAGCGTCATGTCCTGACGATCCCACGCTTTCGCCGGGAGCGGCTTATCGCGGCCAAAATAGAGTTCGCTGTAGACGTCATCTTCAATCAGGGGGACATTGTGCTGCGTTAACAGCGCGACAAGCTGCGCTTTTTTCTCCGCGCTCAGCGTGAAGCCGAGCGGGTTTTGGCTGTTGGTCATGATCCAGCAGGCTTTAACCGGGTACTCATTCAGCGCCTGTTCAAGGGCATTCAGGTCAATCCCCTCGCGGACGTCTGTCGCAATCGACAACGCCTTAAGCTTCAGGCGTTCCAGCGCCTGCAGCGCGCCGTAGAAACAGGGGTTTTCGACAATCACCCAGTCACCCGGCTCGGTCACCGCCTGCAGGCTGAGATTCAGCGCCTCGAGGGCGCCTGCGGTGATCACGATCTCTTCCGGGGAGATGTTCATCCCCTGCTGCGCGTAGCGACGGGCAATGGCGTGGCGGAGATCGACGTTACCCGGCGGCAGGTTCTCAATCACGCTCATCGCCGTCGCGGTTTTACTGACGTTCGCCAGCGAGCGGTTGAGCTGCTGAAGCGGGAAAAGACGGGGATCGGGAAACGCGGAGGCAAAAGGAACAACGGACGGGTCGCGGCTGGCCTGTAAGACATCGAAGATATAGGTATTGATATCCACCGCTTCGTCACGCATCACCTGAGCGGGTGGCGCAGGCTGGTGTACGGTCGGGCGCGAGGCAACGTAATAGCCCGACTGCGGTCTGGCGACAATGCGCCCCTGACTTTCCAGCATCTGATACGCGTGGCCAACGGTCATAAAACTCATGCCGCTGCTTGCCACCTGCTCTCGCAGGGAAGGCAGCTTATCGCCCGGCAGCCATACGCCAAGCTCAATCTGCGAGATAATTTGTTGCGCCAGACGCTGGTATTTTTTCATCAGATTCTCCTTATGACCGACAGTGTATATCAGCAGGAGAAAAAGAGAAGATTTAGCTAACTGTTATAGTCTGGAAGATGAATTACTTACGGTATTCGGTCACGTGGCTCTGAGCGGAATGCACGGCGGCCAGGTGGTCGAGCGTGATCATCGGCGATTTGCAAAAAATGCATTTCGCGCCAAACGGGTTTTTCTCAGACACATCAAAGGCTGAGGTACGGTACTGCGAACCATGGCAGCATGGGCAGCGAAAATGGATATAAGAAGTCATAGGATTCTCCTGAAACGTTAAAACGTAAATTACTAATGGGCCGATTGGGCATAATGGTTTTAAACAAAACGAATCGGAATGTAGATAAAGACCCAAGAGAGGCTGCGGAGAAGCACAACGTGATGAGAACTGCTTTATAAAACTACGTCAGATATTTATTTGGACTCAAAACCAGAAGACCATTAACGCACGGCGCTGACGACAAAGCAAGCGGTTTAATGCGGAAAATTCATAAAAAGAATGTTTTTATTCCCTGATGCTCGTCCAGCTTTTTAAATATTGATGTTTACAATCCTCGACCATACATACATAACCACATGAAATATAAACATAATATATAACATTTTTTGCCTACTCATCTCACCAACCACAGAGTATTAACAACAGGCTAATGAACACTCTGCTACTTGTCTTGCTCAAGCAGGAATTGCGCCCTTACCTTACAGAAAGGAATTATCAATGAGTTGGAATAAAGACGCGGCTGTTTCTTACCTCCGCTCGCATGCGCTTGGACACTCTCATAACGAATGCGCGAAGTTTACACGTCGTGCCATAATCGCTGGCGGCATTACGCTTGAACGCACACATGATGCGAAGGATTATGGACCAAAACTTTTGCGTGCAGGTTTTAGGGAGATTCCTCCCGGTTCGACGTTGCTTAGCGGAGATGTCGCTGTAATTCAGCCCTATCCTGGGGGAAATTCAAGCGGCCATATGACAATGTTCGACGGCACCCGGTGGATCTCAGATTTTACCCAGCTCAGTATGTACCCCGGGCCGGGTTACCGCCGCGCACAACCAACCTATAAGATTTACAGGATGAGTAGATGATGAGGGGGATTATAATTACTTTGCCGTTATTATTATCAGCTTGTACGTGCGTACCTCAGCAGAATGCTGCCGAACGAGCGGAAGAATTTTATTCCACATATCTGACGTTTTTTGCGGAAAGTGATGGTGAATACCCTCAGCTTAGAGAGTACGTTGCGGCAGATACACTATCCCGACTTAACGAGATAGAGTCGATTCCTGAACAGGAAATCCTGGGGTCAGATTATTTCGCTTATATTCAGGATTATGATCCCTCCTGGGTGAAGCGGCTTGAGGTTGGTGTGGCGCATCAGTTCATCAATGGCGAAGTTCTTCCTGTCAGGATTGGTATTGAGAACGGCGGGTTTCTTAATCTTGAAGTCTATATGCGTCGTGAAGACGGAAAGTGGAAAATTTACCGCGTGAGTGACGTAACCGATCGCTACGAGCACCCCATATTTAATGCTGGAGCAATTACTCGAGCAAAGTCATTAGCGGAAAGCGGACTTTAAGCACATCTATAAATAATACACTGGCAAACTGTTATAGGTAAATATGCCGGGTCTGTTTCTGCAACCCAGAGCTAGCGCGGCTTAGAATGGCATCGACATAATTACATCGCGGAGTTTTGCATGTTTGGTTTAGATGCTTTTCACCTTGCACGGATACAGTTTGCCTTTACCGTGTCCTTTCACATTATTTTCCCGGCCATCACCATTGGTCTCGCAAGCTACCTTGCCGTGCTCGAAGGGCTGTGGCTAAAAACAAAAAATCCGGTCTGGCGCTCCCTGTACCATTTCTGGTCGAAGATTTTTGCCGTCAACTTTGGCATGGGCGTGGTCTCCGGGCTGGTGATGGCCTACCAGTTTGGCACCAACTGGAGCGGCTTTTCGCAGTTTGCGGGCAGTATTACCGGCCCGCTGCTGACTTATGAAGTGCTTACCGCCTTCTTCCTCGAAGCCGGTTTCCTCGGCGTAATGCTGTTCGGCTGGAACAAAGTCGGGCCGGGACTGCACTTTTTCGCCACCTGCATGGTGGCGCTGGGAACCATCATTTCCACCTTCTGGATCCTCTCCTCGAACAGCTGGATGCAGACCCCGCAGGGCTATGAGATCGTCAACGGTCAGGTGGTACCGGTAGACTGGTTCGCCGTGGTGTTTAACCCCTCCTTCCCATACCGCCTGCTGCACATGTCTATAGCCGCGTTCCTGAGCAGCGCCCTGTTTGTGGGCGCATCGGCGGCATGGCATCTGCTGCGCGGCAATAATACCCCTGCCATCCGCGCGATGTTTTCGATGGCGCTGTGGATGACGCTGATTGTCGCCCCCATACAGGCCATGGTTGGCGATATGCACGGGTTGAACACCTTAAAGCACCAGCCCGCTAAGATCGCCGCCATTGAAGGCCACTGGGAAAACCCGCCGGGTGAGCCAACACCGCTGCTGCTGTTTGGCTGGCCGGATATGGAGCAGGAGCGCACCCGCTTTGGGCTGGAGATCCCCGCGCTCGGCAGCCTTATTCTTACGCACAGTCTGGATAAACAGGTACCGGCGCTGAAAGAGTTTCCAAAGGAAGACCGCCCGAATTCCACCATCGTCTTCTGGTCGTTCCGCATTATGGCGGGTCTGGGCATGCTGATGCTGCTGCTTGGGGTGACGGCTCTCTGGCTGCGCTATAAAAAGCGCGTTTATTCTTCCCGATCTTTCCTGTGGTTTGCGCTGTTGATGGGACCATCCGGGTTGATTGCTATTCTGGCCGGGTGGATCACCACCGAAGTGGGCCGCCAGCCGTGGGTGGTCTACGGACTCCAGCGAACGAAGGATGCGGTGTCTGCCCATGGCGATCTGCACATGAGCGTGAGCCTGCTGGCCTTCTTCGTCGTCTATACCTCGGTATTCGGCGTGGGTTACAGCTATATGGTGCGCCTCATCCGAAAAGGGCCGCAGCCGCATGAGTCTTTCGCCACCGAGTCCGACGGACGTCCGGCGCGCCCGCTTTCTGCCGTCACAACTGAACACAAGGAGCAGCCATAATGGGTATCGATCTCTCCATTATCTGGTTTGTCATTATCGTCTTTGCCACGCTGATGTATATCGTCATGGACGGTTTTGATCTGGGGATCGGCATTCTGTTCCCGGCAACGCAAAACGCCGACGATCGCGACGTGATGGTCAACAGCGTCGCGCCGGTCTGGGACGGAAATGAGACCTGGCTGGTGCTCGGCGGAGCCGCCCTGTTCGGCGCGTTTCCGCTGGCCTATGCGGTCATCGTTGATGCCCTGACCATTCCGCTGACGTTAATGCTGATCGGACTTATTTTCCGCGGGGTGGCATTTGAGTTTCGCTTTAAAGCCACCCCGGCTCACCGTCCCTTCTGGGATAAGGCGTTTATAGGCGGTTCAATTCTGGCGACGTTTACCCAGGGCGTAACGGTAGGCGCCGTCATTAACGGCTTTGCCGTCACCGGTCGGGCCTATACCGGCGGCCCCTTTGACTGGTTTACCGCGTTTAACCTGTTTTGCGGCGCGGGGCTGGTGGTGGCTTATGCGCTGTTAGGCTCGACCTGGCTGGTGATGAAAAGCGAAAACGCATTGCAGCAGCGGATGCGTGAGGTGTCGAAAACGCTGTTAATCGTGCTGCTGGCGTTTATTGCGGCGATCAGCCTCTGGACGCCGCTGGCGCAACCGGCCATCGCTGCGCGCTGGTTTACGCTGCCGAATCTGTTTTATCTGCTGCCCGTCCCGGCGCTGGTCGTGATGTTTAGCCTGTACCAGTGGCGCTGCCTGAATAATCCCGACAGCCATAGCCGTCCGTTTATTCTGACGCTGGGGCTGATCTTCCTCGGCTTTAGCGGGCTTGGGATCAGCATCTGGCCGCATATCATTCCACCGTCGATCACCCTGTGGCAGGCGGCCGCACCGACGCAAAGCCAGGGCTTTATGCTGGTGGGCGCGCTGTTGATCATTCCAGTTATTCTGGTCTACACCTTCTGGAGCTACTACGTATTTCGCGGCAAAGTTCAGCATGGGGAGGGTTATCACTGATGCAACAACCGGTCTGGAAAAGATTGCTGTGGCTGGCCATTATCTGGGGCGGCAGCGTACTGGCGCTGGCTGCTGTCAGTATGCTCTTCCGTATGCTGATGACGGCGGCAGGGTTTAAATCGCATTAACGTCATTCCGGGCAACCGCTGCGTTGCCCGGTACCTCCCCCCGCACTTTCAGATAAACCCCATTAACGCACGGCAGAGTATCGTTACACTGGAAAAAGATTCACAGTATTTATAGTTTGAGAAGAAAAATGAAAAAGCTCATTGCGTTAGGTGTTATTAGTCTTGTCCTTACCGGGTGCGTTAATCCGGGTAAAGCCTCCGTTCAGCCGGAGCAACTTCAGAACCACCGCTTTGTGCTGGAAAATGTAAACGGTAAGGCAGTGAAGAGTGCGACAACGCAACCTGAGATCGGTTTTAGCGCGCTGCCAGATATCAGCCTGGTTAATAACATCAGCGTTTCTGGCCAGATGTGTAACCGCTTCAACGGACAGGGGAAATTGTCCGAAGGCGAGCTTAAGGTTAAAACGCTGGCCATGACGCGCAAGCTATGTACTGAACCGCAGCTGAATGAGCTGGATCAGGCCATCGGCGACATGCTGCGCAAAGGGGCGCAGGTCGACCTGACTGAAGACCAGTTAACGCTGGCGACGGCCGATAAAACGCTGATGTTTAAGCGTGCAGAATAATCAGTAGTTACCGCAGCTTCCAACGGCAAGCGACTGTTCGCTACAGCGTTTGCCATTTGGCAAGGCGCACATCCCAATAGCAGAACCATCCAGCTGACGGGCGACGGACAGAGAACCGCCAATCATTGCGCAGTTAGCCTGACCCGAGCTGGACATCGCCGCCTTCATTCCCGGCGCCACGTGGGCTGCCGTTGCCTGCTGAACGGGTTCACTGCTACATGCCGACAACAATAATGCGGCACACCCTAACCAAAATGCTGAGCGCATGCTCTCTCCCCCATGAATAAAGCGAAACCTATGCATAATAGGCATCACATCCCGTGTCGTCGAGAGCGAAAGTGCGTATTTATGCGCTTCAGAAACAATTTCTCGCAATTTTTTCGCCAAAAGTTTGATCTACTCATTGATGGCGAGAATACCGAGGACACAAAAGCGAAAATCGTAAAATCACCCATTTGCTAGAATACACAGATAATATTCAGGGTTTGTTGCCGTAATACAGACCCCTATTTTTTGCGCAATGTAAGGGTGTTGTCCTATGCAAACTATTGACGGTAATGGTGCAGTTGCCTCAGTCGCGTTTCGCACCAGTGAAGTTATCGCCATCTACCCAATTACGCCAAGTTCTACCATGGCTGAGCAGGCGGACGCCTGGGCGGGTAACGGGTTAAAAAACGTCTGGGGCGATGTCCCGCGAGTGGTTGAAATGCAGTCGGAAGCCGGTGCGATTGCCACGGTGCACGGCGCGCTTCAGACCGGCGCGCTTTCCACGTCGTTTACCTCTTCTCAGGGATTGTTGTTAATGATCCCGACGCTGTACAAACTCGCCGGGCAACTGACCCCCTTCGTTCTGCACGTCGCGGCGCGTACCGTTGCCACCCACGCGCTCTCTATCTTTGGCGATCACTCTGACGTGATGGCCGTACGCCAGACCGGCTGCGCGATGCTGTGCGCCAGCAGCGTTCAGGAAGCTCAGGACTTTGCCTTAATTTCGCATATTGCCACGCTCAAAAGCCGCGTGCCGTTTATTCACTTCTTTGATGGTTTCCGCACCTCTCACGAAATCAACAAAATCGTCCCGCTGGCCGACGATACTATCCTGAATCTGCTTCCGCAGACGGACATCGACGCGCATCGCGCCCGGGCCCTTAACCCTGAACACCCGGTTATTCGCGGCACATCGGCGAACCCCGATACCTATTTCCAGTCCCGCGAGGCCACGAACCCGTGGTACAACGCGGTTTACGACCATGTTGAACAGGCGATGAATGACTTTGCCGCCGCGACCGGCCGGGAATACAAACCCTTTGAGTACTACGGCCATCCACAGGCGGAACGGGTCATTGTGTTGATGGGCTCGGCCATCGGCACCTGCGAGGAAGTTGTTGATGAGCTGCTGACGCGCGGCGAAAAAGTTGGCGTGCTTAAAGTACGTCTCTATCGTCCGTTCTCGGCGAAACATCTTCTCTCTGCGCTGCCGGAGACCGCGCGTACCGTTGCGGTGCTCGATCGCACCAAGGAGCCGGGCGCCCAGGCGGAACCGCTGTATCTGGATGTGATGACTGCTCTGGCCGAGGCCTTTAATCACGGCGAACGTGAAACGCTGCCGCGCGTGATCGGGGGTCGCTATGGGTTATCGTCCAAGGAGTTTGGTCCGGACTGCGTGCTGGCGGTATTCAACGAGCTCAGCGAAGCGAAGCCCAAGCCGCGCTTTACCGTCGGCATTTATGATGATGTGACGAATCTGTCCCTGTCGCTGCCGGAAAACACCCTGCCCTCAACCGCCAAACTTGAGGCGCTGTTCTATGGTCTGGGCAGTGACGGCAGCGTCTCTGCGACCAAAAACAACATTAAAATCATCGGTAACTCCACGCCGTGGTACGCCCAGGGGTATTTTGTCTATGACTCCAAGAAAGCCGGCGGTCTGACCGTTTCCCATCTGCGGGTGAGCGAACAGCCCATCCGCTCTGCGTATCTTATTTCTCAGGCTGATTTTGTTGGCTGTCACCAGCTGCAGTTTATCGATAAATACCAGATGGCCGAGCGCCTGAAGCCCGGCGGTATTTTCCTCCTGAATACGCCATACAGCGCGGACGAAGTCTGGGCGCGCCTGCCGCAGGAAGTTCAGGCGGTGCTAAACCAGAAAAAAGCCCGTTTCTATGTGGTTAACGCCGCAAAAATTGCCCGCGAATGTGGCCTTGCTGCACGTATTAATACCGTAATGCAGATGGCCTTCTTCCATCTGACCAATATCCTCCCGGGCGACAGCGCGCTGGTAGAACTGCAGGGTGCGATTGCTAAAAGCTATAGTAGCAAGGGCCAGGAGCTGGTCGAACGTAACTGGCAGGCGCTGGCGCTGGCGCGCGAGTCGCTGTTCGAAGTCCCGCTGCAGCCGGTCAATGCCGCAAGTCCGAACCGCCCTCCGGTCGTGTCCGATGCGGCGCCTGATTTCGTGAAGACCGTGACGGCGGCGATGCTGGCCGGGCTGGGTGATGCCCTGCCCGTCTCTGCGCTGCCGCCAGATGGCACCTGGCCGATGGGCACCACCCGCTGGGAAAAACGAAACATCGCCGAAGCGATCCCCATCTGGAAGGAAGAGCTGTGTACCCAGTGCAACCACTGCGTGGCAGCCTGCCCGCACTCTGCCATACGTGCCAAGGTGGTTGCACCGGAAGAGATGGAAACTGCACCAGCCAGCCTGCATTCGCTGGATGTGAAATCCCGCGATATGCGCGGACAGAAATACGTTCTGCAGGTCGCGCCGGAAGATTGCACCGGCTGTAACCTCTGCGTCGAGGTCTGTCCCGCGAAAGACAGGCAGGATCCGGATATTAAAGCCATCAATATGATGTCGCGTCTGGAGCACGTTGAAGAGGAGAAGGTAAATTATGACTTCTTCCTGAATCTGCCGGAAATCGATCGTAGCAAACTGGAACGCATTGATATTCGTACGTCACAGCTGATTACGCCGCTGTTTGAGTATTCCGGAGCCTGTTCCGGCTGTGGTGAGACTCCGTATATCAAACTGCTTACCCAGCTGTACGGTGACCGCATGCTGATTGCCAACGCTACTGGCTGTTCGTCTATCTATGGTGGTAACCTGCCCTCCACACCGTACACCACTGACGCCAACGGTCGCGGTCCCGCGTGGGCAAACTCGCTGTTCGAGGATAACGCCGAATTCGGCCTGGGTTTCCGCCTGACCGTTGACCAGCACCGCGCACGCGTGATGCGCCTGCTGGAACAGTTTGCCGGGCAGATCCCTGCTGAGCTTAATGACGCGCTTCACGCGGACGCATCGCCTGAAGAACGTCGTGAGCAGGTTGCTGAGCTGCGTCGCGCGCTTCAGGGCGTGGCGGGCGCTGAACAGCTGCTGACCGACGCTGACGCCCTGGTCGAAAAATCGATCTGGCTGATTGGTGGTGACGGCTGGGCTTACGATATCGGCTTTGGCGGACTGGATCACGTGTTGAGCCTGACTGAAAACGTCAATATCCTGGTTCTGGATACACAGTGTTATTCCAATACCGGTGGCCAGGCGTCGAAAGCCACACCGTTAGGCGCTGTGACGAAATTCGGTGAACACGGTAAACGCAAGGCGCGCAAAGATCTCGGTGTGAGCATGATGATGTACGGTCACGTTTACGTCGCGCAAATCTCGCTGGGTGCCCAGCTTAACCAGACGGTAAAAGCCATCCAGGAAGCGGAAGCGTATCCAGGCCCGTCGCTGATCATTGCCTACAGCCCTTGTGAAGAGCACGGCTACGATCTGGCACTCAGCCACGATCAAATGCGACAGCTGACCGCGACCGGCTTCTGGCCGCTGTACCGGTTCGACCCGCGCCGTGCGGACGAAGGTAAGTTACCGCTGGCGCTGGATTCACGTCCGCCGTCAGATGCCCTGGCCGAGACGTTGATGCAGGAACAACGCTTCCGTCGCCTTAACGCGCAGCAGCCGGAAGTGGCCGAACAGCTCTGGAAAGACGCCGCGGCCGATCTGCAAAAACGTTATGATTTCCTGGCGCAGCTGGCGGGTAAAGCCGAAAAATCGACCAGCGACTAGTTTCTCAGCCCGGCGTGTCCGGGCTTTTTTTTGCCACAAAAAAACCCGGTGTATTCACACCGGGCGAATCCAGATAATCAATAAATATCTATTTAGTTTCCTAAACATTATTCACGCGAATTATGGATAAATAATCTTAAAGGCATATAACGCCGCCAAGAATAGCTTAATTAATGCCTGATTAATAATTTTAATTTATTATGTTTTGCATTAATACATTCATCAAACAGATGACCATTACCATTGATTTATTCGGTTTAGATTTTACTTAGTTCGTAACAATTATAATTTATTACTCTTACACAGGAGTGATTTAGCATGAGACAACTTTCTCACTCGGAAAGTTCAACAGGTAATTAAATAAAAACAACTGCAAAGGAATATCACAATGCAAAGAAAAGTACTGGCCCTGATGATTCCGGCTCTGTTAATGGCTGGCGCAACTCATGCAGCAGAGATTTATAATAAAGACGGCAACAAATTAGATCTGTACGGAAAAGTAGATGGTCTGCACTATTTCTCCGATGATAAAGGCGCTGACGGGGATCAAACCTATATGCGTCTGGGCTTCAAAGGCGAAACCCAGATCAACGACATGATGACCGGCTACGCACAGTGGGAATACAACATTCAGGCCAATAACACCGAAGGGTCTGATAACCAGTCCTGGACGCGTCTGGCCTTCGCCGGTGTGAAGGTGGGCGACTACGGTTCCTTCGATTACGGTCGTAACTATGGCGTGCTGTACGACGTGGAAGGCTGGACCGATATGCTGCCTGAGTTCGGCGGTGACTCCTACACCAAAGCCGACAACTTCATGACCGGCCGTGCCAACGGCGTGGCCACCTACCGTAACACCGACTTCTATGGTCTGGTGCAGGGGCTGAACTTTGCGCTGCAGTATCAGGGCAAAAATGAAGACGCCAGCAACAACCAGGAAGGCACCAACAACGGTCGCGACACGCGTCACGAGAACGGCGACGGCTTCGGTATCTCGACTACCTATGACTTCGGCATGGGCATTACCGCAGGTGCAGCCTACACCTCTTCTGACCGTACCAACGAGCAGGTGATGAATACCACCGCGGGCGGCGACAAAGCGGATGCATGGACTGCGGGCCTGAAATATGACGCCAATAACATCTATCTGGCGGCAATGTATTCTGAAACCCGCAATATGACGCCGTACGGTGATAACACCGACGCCGTGGCGAACAAAACCCAGAACTTCGAAGTGACCGCGCAGTACCAGTTCGACTTCGGCCTGCGTCCGACCCTTTCATACCTCCAGTCTAAAGGTAAGGATCTGGGCAACGGTCAGGGCGATCAGGATCTGGTTAAATACGCTGACGTAGGCGCGACCTACTACTTCAATAAAAACATGTCCACCTACGTTGATTACAAAATTAACCTGCTGGATGAAGATGACAGCTTCTACAAAAACAACGGCATCGGCACGGATGATGTCGTCGCGTTAGGTCTGGTTTACCAGTTCTGATTGCCAGAGCCCGCATTATGATGCGGGCTCAATTTTTTTTGAAGTACGTCACAAAAGACAGTTTCAGAAAAGGGTTGGTTGAAGGTAAGTTGAAAGAAAACGGGTTAAACTCAGGTGATAGCCCTTTCGTCACTAAGGATAACAGCGTTGTTTGGTCGTGTATCCCTTGCCGTACTTGCCCTTTTAGCCGTGCTGTGGATGGCGTTAATTTTTGATTTTGCTGATATTGTCGGGCATCTCGGCGCTGTGTTAACCCACCTGGATGGCGGTTAACAGGTTTTCCTGGAAAATAAAAAGCCACCAGCAGTGCCGGTGGCGGATAAACGCACAGGTCGCGTTATTTTTTCACCGGTTGAGGCTTTTTATCACCTGATTCAGGCGCCTCTCGCGGATCGTCTTTTTCAACACAGAGCATAGTCTCTCCTGTTTCAGATAACCACCCTCCACTATAGCCAGGCTGATTAAAGAATGGCCAGGCGGCAATTACGCCTCAACTGTCCCTTTCTTGCGAAAAGAGAGATAGCCAAACACCCCGCTGTCTCCATCCGAGGGATGGTTTACCCCGTCCATTACCTTCACCTCAGAGAAATCGAACGGTGAGACGTTTTCAAAGCAGGCAACATTCACGCCGTATTCGTTTGGATTGGAACGCCGCTGATGGAACGTGTAGATCCCGCACACCGAGCAGAAGAAGTGCCGTGCCGTTCCCGTGTTAAAACGGTACTCCGTGAGCTTATCCTCACCTTTTGTCACGGTAATCCCTGACAGCGGCGCAGAGACGACGACCGCACCCCGCATGCGACAAAAAGAACAGCTGCAGCGCCGCGCGGTATTCAGGCCATCCGTGAGCGCAACGGTAAAGGCCACCGCACCGCAATGGCACTGCGCATTACGACATTCAGCCATAGGCTATACCCCTTTTCTCACCAGCTCGGCGGCTTTCACGAAAACCTCGTCTTCTACACCATCGCCTTTTTGCCTGCCAAGCCTGACCAGCTCATCGACAATACTGTTGCGATGGATCGGTTTCTGCGCTGAAACCAGCCCAATGACGGCGGCCCCAATCGCCAGCCCCACTAATCCGGTTTGTTCATCTTTGTTTTTCATATTCATGCTCCTGGTACAAGAGACAAGCGTAGCAGGAATACGGTAAAACGGAATGCCGGGCACATGCTCTGTGAATATTGTTTAAACAGTTCAGGCAGGTACGACTTCTAAAATCGACAGATACGAACGGGTGTCTATTATTTTGTTCAACTTCAGATTGCTCTGTTCAAACAAGGCCTGATACTCAGACTCTGTTCGTGCCCGCCCTCCATCAAAGCTTGTTAACAGAAGAAGGTCAATTTCAAATCGTCCCTGTTCATTATTTTCTTTTTTAATAAGCGGCTCAAAAATTAATAGCCGGGAGTTTTCTTTCATAGCCTTTCTGCAGCATTGAAGGATCTGAATGGCCTTCTCATCAGGCCAGTCCATCAAAATATATTTAAGCAGGTAAATGTCCGCTACAGGACAGGCTTCAAAAAAGCTCCCCTCAACGGTCTTCCATCGACGATTATCCTTTAACAGGTGCAGTCGATTCCGCTCAAGCACGTCTTTTTGATCGAAGAGGATCCCCGTTAAGGTCGGATTTCGACGTAAAACGGCCAACAATAAGTTACCCAGCCCACCGGCGATATCGGCAACGACTGCGTTTTGAGGGAACGAATAGCTATCTGCGATGACTTCATTCTCTACGGATGACATAGAGGCCATACCCGCATGAAAAATGTTGCTGTCAGTCATCGTGTCATCATGCTGCCAGTAGTCGTAAAAAGGCTTGCCAAACAAATCATTAAAAACAGGTTTGCCTTGCAATATTTCATCCATTTTAGCCGCTGGCTGCCAGAATGTTGGGTCTGTCAGCATGAGCACCGCCGCACGCAAGGAAAATTCATGCTCAGAACAGAGGAATTGTGCTGAATGGCTAAGACTGTATTCAGCTTCAGATAATTCGTTGAACACCCCGCGAGAGGACAATAAGCGCATGATCCGATGAAGATAGTCGCCATCGACATTAAGCTCCTCCGCCAGTTGCGTAACGGATTTTTTTCCTTCAACCAGACGATCTGCGACCCCTAATACCGCGACCGCCCTAAGTGCTGCCTGCCAGACAAAACCCATGCTTTGCTCTAACAGACACATTCCCTCTTTACGGCTTAGTAAATCCAGACTATTACGTTGCGACATATTCTGCTCCTTACCAGTAAAGATGTGCTGAACAACTAAAACGCCGCTAGCAAGCGTAAGTCTGGTAGTGAGCTTTATCCATAATGTCAGAAAGGATTATTTGTGCGGTTTCGTACCGTTTAGCATACAGTCCATTTCAATACGTAAAAAAACAGGGCCACTTACTCCTTATTTTGATTAATAACACCACGACACTATTATTTCATAAATGATTACCATGATAGAAGTAATACCTGTCGCGAGACAGACATTTCATCGTTAGAATCTCGGTGCCAGCCCGTATTTTGGCGTTTTGATATTTGCCGCCCAAATTTTGATATCGTTTTGCAGGAGAATAGTGAAATCAGATTTCAAATGCGTCACCATGCCATTGACGCTGTCCGCATCCACCACTGAAAAATGTTCAATTCTGTTCTGCCCTATCTGAACACAATCATATTTGGCGGGCAGGATTTTACCATTCACATTTAGCGGAAGGTTATTATCACCACAAAGGCCTTCAGTAATATATGACACCAGCAAGTTAGCGGATTTTCGCCCTGGCTGAGAAACACTCACCATGACGGGAAAGCCTTCCGAGGTTTGTGTCATATCATAAAGGACCGCATTTTTGATATACCAGGTATTATATTCCCGTTCCTGAAAAGCAGACCAGGAAGGCGCAGAAAAGACAGACAGCACTGCCAGTATAATAGAATTTATTTTCATGGGATGTTGTCTTCCTTGTTGTTGCACGTATTATTCAGATTGTGCAAAAAACAGCAACCACTTAAGAATAGTCCTACTACTATTGGCAGTGATGGAGGATTAATTAACGACGTGCGATGCGCCCCATTTCTTCGTTCCGGACGTTTACCCGCGTTATTTATCCCGATTCATCGTTCGAATCGCTTCCAGACCGACACGCTGTCCAAATGACAGCTCTAACGTATTGCCATCGGGATCGGCAAAAAAGACATAGTAGCCGACGGGATCGCCTACGTTCTCAGGCGCTTTCCTTAGCACGCCTTCAGCGGTGGCCATCGCGGTTTTTCTGTCAATTTCTTCGCGGGTCGCGCAGGCAATACCCAGATGCCCGAAGCTACCCAGCGGCGTATCGGTCACGGTATCGGCCTGTACAAGAACAAGTGCAAAAGGACGAGTATGGTCGCTAAGCCATGCCACTTTTCTTGCATCAGGCATATCGGGTTCACGTAAATGAATGACCTCCATACCGGCATAGCGACGATAGAAGGCTATACTCTTTTCCAGGTCTCTGACCATAAACGCGACATGAGTGAAACCTACATCAATCTCTTTCATTTTAAGATGTTACTCCCTTATCAACGTGGTGCTGGCATCTTAAAAGCTCAAGTTAACTTGATGTCAATACGTTCATAAAGAAGAAACAGGAGAGAAATGATAAAGCACCGCCATCATGCCGATGCTGACCACGACGCTTAAGAAAAAGTAGGTTTTGAAGGGCTGCTTTTGGGTTTTATGGCGAAAAAGCTGCTGGCCCACAATGGCGCCAGGCCAACCTCCTGTCACGCCAAATACCAGCAATGTAGCTTCCGGTACCCTGCGCATCCCTTTACGCGCCGCCATTTTATCAGCGCCATACAGAGCCAACGTCAGCACATTGATCAGCAGAAACCACATCACCACAGGATTCGAGGCCAGAAAGCTACCGATCGCAGCAAAGATTAGGAGTAAGTAACAAAAGCGATTGAGGGTCATAGCACAAGCCACCGGGTTGTTGAGCGGTTTTGGAAGAGGGAGTATACGCTATCTTAGAAATGTTTCAGGCTGAAACGCTGATTGCGGGTTAAACCTCATTCCACCCTCACTTTAACTTTTGGCTTCGACAAGAGAACTTTGAGCAGCTCCTTGAAAGGAAGAGGTTTATAGAAGAAAAAACCCTGTAAAAAACGGATATGATTGCGCGTGAGGTAATCAAGCTGCTCTTCTGTTTCAACACCTTCCGCCACGATACTAATTGAAAGTTTTTTTGCCAACTCCAGCACCGAATCCAGGATCAACGTTGAATCCTCATTCGCGTTAACCCTGGCAACAAAGCTTTGGTCGATTTTAATGTAATCAATATGCAGCGCTTGCAGATAGGATAGACCTGAGTATCCCGTACCAAAGTCATCCAGGGCAATAGCAAATCCGTTGTTATGCAGCTCATTCAGCGTCTTAACGAGATGTTCATCGATGTGGAGCGGTTCGCGCTCGGTCACCTCAACGACAAGATTAAGATCCTGTTGAATAAAACTGTGTTTGTAGTGGAGGCACTCTTCAACAAAGGTGGACGCAACGATATGAGAAGCGCTGAAGTTCATTCCTACGTGAAACCCTTCTGGCAGCAACGTTGAAATAGAATTCATCTGCTTTGCAACCTGTCTCATTAAACTTTGAGTTAACGGAATAATTAACCCTGATTTTTCAGCGAGAGGAATAAAGGATGCGGGAGAAATAAACCCCGATTGCGGATGCTTCCATCTGGCCAGCACTTCTACGCCACGCAAGGTGCCCTCTTTTCCGCTCACGACGGGTTGGTAATAGGGAATAATTTCATTTCTGTAGATGGCAGTACGCAGAGATTCCTCAGGCGAAATATCCTTAGAGAGATAACGCTGCAAAAGATAAGCAGGAAGAGAGGAAATGAGCAACAGAAATAACAACACCCCACCGGCCTGGTCGAATAATCTCGTCAGGCTAAACAGAGGCGGAGCGTTAAATTGAATCGCGAAAGGAAAATCAGCATCTTTTACCGTTAGTACATCTTTGTTCGAATGGGCTGCCGTCAACACATCGCCTGATTGGCCTAAGATACGATCGCCGACGTTCAGTGAATATCCCACGCCGCGTAATGGCATATTCAATGCATCGCGGATATGGCTGTCACTGATGCTCACCATGATCCGGCTTCCGGCATGATTTGTCTGGTATAAGAGAACCGGCAGGCCGTTGACCGTACTTTTCGCTGGAACGAGTAGTAACGATGCTGCAGGCAGCGCAGAGCCGTTAACCAACAACACGCGGTTTCCCGGTAAGGAGGAGCACCAGACCGCATCTTTTTTCAGAATAACGATCGTTCTCAGATGTGGTTGTAATGCCGCTTCAGTGCCGAGCCGATACTGTCCTTCAGCATCACACTCATTCTCAGCAAGCTGCATTGCAATCTGGGTCGCATGACGGGCTTCTTTAAGAATGACGTTCATGTTCCGCACGACATAGTGCGCCCCTGCAAAACTGTCAGCCCGTGCAGAATACCAAACCTGTAAATTGATAATAAAAACGCCCAGCAAAAATATTGCCGTGGCTGCAGCTACGGGGATAGATGCATGGCGCATTTAGGGTTCTCGATTAGAGTGAAGTAACCGCTTCAGCGATGCTGAAGCGATTGAATTGTCATCGTCTTAATCATGGTAGATAACATAATAATTACCATGTCAGGCGTCGAAAATTTTCATTCAGACCCGAATATTTGGTCTGCTCCCATGGCGCAATAAACAACATCATCGAGGGGAAAGATATAAGGCCACCGAATGGCAGCCCTGCTGATACGTTTTCATTAATTTCAGGTAGACTGAGAGCCAGATCAAAACGACACCCTGACACTTCATCGCAAGCCGCTTAAAGCGAGGCCACTTCCGTTTCTGGTAAATCAATGATAACCAGTGTGCCAAAACTGCCTGTTTCGACAGTATGGGGAGTGCCAGCTTTGGCTACATAAAGTTGTCCAGACGTCACAGAGATTTTTTTACCCTTCACGCTCAGCTCCAGACGCCCATCAATGACCAGTAACCCCTCGTCATACTCATGAACCTCTTCAATCACTGAGCGTTCATCCATTCGTAAAACTTTGAGATTCGCAGTTCCAATGCGGCCTAATACATGAGAGTGCCAGGCCTCCGGTAATGCAAGTGCTTCGGTTTTGAGGTCATAAAGCGACATAACGTCATTCCTTTTGATGTTCGTTTAACGCTCTTATGCCATACAAGTTTCCTCCCGTCATAGAACAAATATGGAAAACCAGGACGAGTAATGTGCTATAGGAGGCCTTGAAACCACAGCGCACGCTGACAGTGTTGCAACGCCAGATATAACCTCGCTGCAAAACGTGCTGGTATTCGCCGCCGGAATCCGTACCATACGCGGCATACAATTTTTGCCCCTGCTGGCTCCGAAGGTAGTACTCAATGCAAGAGAATCAAGAGATTAACAAAAAAGAGCAATACAACCTGAATAAGCTACGCTGATTTTGCCAACTCATTGATATCATTTTCTTTTTCATTTAAATCAATTAGTTATAGCATAATAGTTTCTCCCTAAAGCTACCCAGAACTACAATTTTAGTGCCCTTTTTTTGCCCCTATTTCGCATTTTTGCCCCTAAATTTGCCCCTAACTTTAGCCAGTGCGCCACCCTTATTCTCCCTGCCCTATACTTTAAGTCTGACATCTGGTTCGAGGTTTCTATGTGTGGACGCTTTGCACAAGCTCAAACGCGTGAAGAATATCTGGCTTACCTGGCCGATGAAGCCGATCGCGACATCGCATACGACCCTGAACCTATTGGACGTTACAACGTGGCGCCAGGTACCAAAGTTCTGTTGCTGAGCGAACGTGACGAGCAGCTGCATCTCGATCCGGTCCTGTGGTCTTACGCGCCCGGGTGGTGGGATAAAGCACCATTGATAAACGCGCGTGTCGAGACAGCGGCCACCAGCAGGATGTTCAAACCTCTCTGGCAGCATGGCCGGGCAATCTGCTTTGCTGATGGATGGTTCGAGTGGAAGAAGGAAGGCGACAAGAAGCAGCCATATTTTATTCACCGGGCAGACGGTCAGCCGATCTTTATGGCCGCGATCGGCAGTACGCCATTCGAACGCGGCGATGAAGCAGAAGGTTTCCTGATAGTGACGTCTGCAGCTGACAAAGGACTGGTCGACATTCACGACCGTAGGCCACTGGTTCTGTCGCCTGAAGCGGCCCGGGAGTGGATGAGCCAGGATATAGGCGGAAAAGAGGCTGAAGAGATAGCGGCCGACGGTGCTGTGCCATCAGACAAGTTTATCTGGCACGCTGTGACGCGCGCCGTGGGTAATGTGAAGAACCAGGGGCCGGAGCTAATCGAGGCAGCACGATAAAAGGTAAAAAAGACCAGGCACGTCCTAAATGAGCAGGGAGCGGACGTTGTATTTGATACTTACACGCTTTGTGCCTCAGGTGTTCCCTGATGGAATACCAATTTCCATTGCCCGTTTTCAGATACTTCCCAGCATGACGAACGAAGGGATGCACGACTACCATCTGGATTGACAGTTCTGTAGTGCAATATTGCGAATTTCTCTCCAGCGCTGATAAGCCGGAAATCACTACCAAGAATAGCGGGCACGCTATCTTCATCCGACAGGGCTTCAATAGTCTCTGCACGATCAACTAATACGCCTGAACGCGTTATTTCGCTAAATCTCTCATGGAGTATCTGTTCAAGCCATTCCCGATCTTTTCGCCTGCTGCCATGAAGAGAACATTCGAGTCTTTTTAAAGTATCCAATAGCATAATGTTTGCCCTCATCACAATCGAACATTAACTCTTAAGGCAATAATCGTTGGAATGCAACTTCCGTTACCGGCACAGTTCTAATGCGAACTGTGGTGCTGAGGTTCTGCTATGAGCGAAAAGCGGGCATTAACGCCCAATTAAAGTGTGAAGCACGTATTCACCATACTCAATTTGAATACCTTAATCACTAAATTTGAACCAAACTGAAAATGCCAAGCGTGCTGAGCCATTCTTAAATTGTTTGTTATATTTCAAGCACGACAGAGTCAATAGACAACCTTGAGTTATCAGAAATATCCTCGACAAACTCAGCCCACGTACCTCTCTCGACTCTTCGACTGCAATAATGCGAAGTAGCCCTAATGAAGCCAATAGCGACGTCATACAAATCTTGGATAAATTCTTCTATAATAGCTTCGTTGTTGTCACCGTAGGATAAAAATATAGAGTCACGATAGTTCGCTTTACCACGGTATCTAAATGCCTGAATAAGGAAATTAACTTGTCCTTTTTCTAGTGCGTGATCGCGAACTTCGCGAGCAGCTTTCGTGCGAAAGTTGTCAACACCAAGAGCTTTGAAATCACGAGAAGTTCTCACCCTCTCTTCTGTTTCCCACTTTTTGTAGCCATGAGTCCCCTTTAGATAGGAAACCAGTGCACCATGAGCAGTTTCATTATCATAAGCTCTATCATTCAGGTCGAAACGGTTAGCACCTCTATATGCAGCAATCTCGGCATCAGCAGTGTTTGAAACTAAACTAGTTAGAAGAAGATTAAATGGATATGGGATAAGTTCTTTTTCCGCGATATCTGACTGCCAAACTTTTGCTGTGGCTGTATGTGTCTCTTGAATAGAACCAGAAGATGCTGCAACCATCGCGCTAGCGGAAAAATAGATACTGTAATACCAAGAAATAATAGCTGAACGACATATGTCATATTTATCTTCGACATCTTTATTCATACTTTTCAAAGATGACAGATTATGTAAGGCCATCATTGTGTTCTCAAACACAAGCGTATCAGCTTCACGATTGACAGGTCTACGTTGTACCCGAGCATATAAATCATTTAGTTTATCATCGGCACAAGCGCCACCGTTAACGACTTCGGCAAGGGCCCTCATCCAATTTACAGTCCCCTGAAACGCAAACCGGGGCTCTGCCTGATCACCGGCTTCAAATAGCCTGTCTAATAGCCACTTACTCATGATAAACCTTTGAGAATGTGCGGTTATTCAGCGGAAAAATCTGTATCTAAACACGGACTTTTCCACGTTTGTAAATTTAATGTGTGGAACACTACATCGCTTTTGTATAAATGACAACAGCTTATAGGTACAGCCGGGAATTGTATTTGTTATAAATACGGATTAATCCACCTAACAAGTGGTGGCGATACCTTGATCCGGACAAGATATTTTTGCAGTGCAACAACGTCTGCAATTGGTACAAAGCGGACCAAGACATCAGGAATACTTATCGGACTCTTAGCAGATCTGTATATCTCGTCGTATATCGAGGCGACAGCATTTCTCGCTTCATTTGCCACTGTTGCTGAATGCCTTGGCCAGCAAAATAAAGGGTTCCCTTTCCATCTTTAGCATTCAGGTGATCGAGCACTTCCATCAACCTTTCGCTGCCGGCCCGCGGCGCATTCTCATCGAAAAGGTTTAGTTGGGCCACACCCTGACTGAAAAAATCCCCAAGCATGATCCCTGCCTTCTGGTATCGGTGGCCATCCTTCCAGATTTTGTCCAGACACTTTACAGCGGTGTTGATGATGTCGCGGGAATCCTGAGTGGGGGTGAGAAGCTTCATTGACGCACTGTTGCCGTAATATGGTTCATTTAGGGCAAAGGGGGATGTCTTCACGAACGCCGAGATAAAACGGCAATACTGATGCTCACCGCGTAGCTTTTCTGCACCACGCGCCGCATAACTGCAAATAGCCTGGCGCATCTGTTCGTACTCGGTGACGCGTTCGCCAAACGACCGACTGCAGACGATTTCCTGCTTTGCCGGCGCGAACTCTTCCAGATCAAGACATGGCTCGCCGCACAGTTCTCGGACGGTTCGCTCGAGTACAACATTGAAGTGTTTACGGATAATCCAGGTGCTTTGCTCGGAGAGGTCCAGAGCCGTTTTGATGCCCATAGAATTGAGCTTCTTGCTGATACGCCTTCCGACGCCCCATACGTCTTCTACTGGTACCAGAGCCAACAATCTGCGCTGACGGTCGATATTGGACAGGTCCACTACCCCGCCCGTCTGCCGCTGCCATTTCTTTGCGGCGTGGTTGGCGAGTTTAGCGAGTGTTTTTGTCTGGGCAATGCCAACGCCAACGGTAAGGTGCGTACGCTTCAGAACCGTAGCGCGGATCTCTTTGCCAAAGTCAGTCAGATCCCGGCAGTTCCTAACACCCGTCAGGTCACAAAAAGCTTCATCGATACTGTAAATTTCGACGCGAGGACTCATTTCCTCCAGCGTTGTCATTACCCGGTTCGACATGTCTGCGTACAGCTCGTAGTTACTGCTGAAGCAAACAACCCCAGCGCGCCGGAATAGATCCTTTTGCTTAAAGAAAGGCTCTCCCATGGTAATTCCGGCGGCTTTGGCCTCGGCACTGCGCGCGATTACGCAGCCGTCATTATTCGAGAGAACGACAACCGGGCGCCCTCTCAGGTCAGGCCTGAATACGGTCTCGCAAGATGCATAGAACGAATTCACATCACAGAGCGCAAACATACTCATCTCGCCGATTTGACGATGAAAGTAACAACGCCGAAAACGTCCAGCGTATCTTCGCTGCCTACAACAATCGGACTGTAGGCGCTATTCATTGGGATGAGTTGGACTGTCGGGCGTAGCTGCAGGCGTTTAACAGTAAATTCCCCTTCCACAGCGGCGATGACAATGTCACCGTGCTCAGCTGTGCGCGAGCTGTCCACCACCAGCAGATCACCATCGCTGATCCCGGCTTCGATCATTGAATCACCTGCGGCTTTGACGAAATAGGTGGAGCTCGGATGAGCGACAAGTAACTCATTGAGATCGATACGCTGTTCAACGTAATCAGCTGCGGGGCTTGGGAAACCACACTGAACTAAGTCACTGAAAAGCGGGAGAGCGATAATTTCTCGCAGTTCTGTTGGCCTGATGAATTCCATTGCACACACCTCAAATACTGTTTTTATATACAGTAGTTTTATTTGTAAGTGTCCGCAAGATACAGGCCCTATCGTCACTGCTTAAAGCTTCGCCGTTTCGTTTGTAAGTTTCTCTCTCGTTTCGAATTATCTCTTTTGTAAATTTTTCGATAATGGCAGCGTGTAAGCAGACCCGAGTGAGACAAAGCCAGTTGAGTACCTGCACGGGCTGCGGCTGAAAGCTAAGACTTCATGATTCCGCTATTTTTAGCTTAAGCTCTTGGAGCTCTTTCTGTGTTGTCTCTAACTGTTTAATGACGTAGTTCAATGCCAGCACGGTATCAAGCAGCAGCACGTTACTGTCCAGCGCTAAAGTACCCGCCCCGCGAACAATCTCACCCTCTTCATTTTCGCACGGGCTACCCGGAACCTCTTTCACATAATCCGGATCGATCTGCATGACATCCTGCGCTATAACACCGCGACGTACTCTGCCTTCATCATCATTTTTATAAATGAACGTAGAAGGTTTCAGGGCTTTGATATTGCTGTAGGACTGACGGCCATCATTGTAAGTGATCTCTTTTTTCAGCGAGGCATCTGATGTTGGCTGTTTAGAAAATATATAGTTACCAATAAAGCCGCCATTACCTGAGACAGCAATATCGCCTGTGGTCAGGCTGAAGGCAAAGATACGAGTACCTGCCGAGCCACCGTCCCCGTGAGTAACGATCTGTATCTCAGGCCAGTTTGCCGTGCCGCCGCTGATTGAACCCATAGCGGTAGTGGCATGATAACCTCCTGAGCTATATGTACTCCAGCGCAGCGCTGGAACATACCCTGCATCGTTAGGTGTTACCAGGTTAGTACGGGAAAATGCATTATTAACGTTGTTCTGGTCATTTATATCGAGATAACCGCCACCACCACCGAGACCCGGAGCAAGGTGACAATTAGCCTGATATATGCCACGAGGAGTCCAGCGGAAATCAGCATTTGAGCTTATACCGTCATAGAGATTCATTTGCACGCGGGATAAATCAGTTCCTGAACCACGTACAGCGCCTAGCCTCCAAGTGCCAGCATAGTAATTACCAGAAAGCCAGTTAACATAATTCTCAACCGGACCGTCTGAAGCAACGTTACCCAAAGTAATAGCCTTATTTCCGCCAGACCCTGAAGCAACTCCCACTATGTTTCCTGCAGATGCAACAACGCCACCAGTAACAGTCCCACCTGCTTTACCTTCTATTGTCTCAAGACGCGCATCGTCCCCTGCTGCCACCGTTCCGGCCTCTGTTCCAACGTTCCTGGTGGCGCTGTCTCCTAAACCAAGGTTTGTGCGACTCCCTTCTGCAGTCGTTGACCCTGTACCTCCCTGCTCTAAAGGCAGGGCACCATTAGTACCTTTCTGGGCCAGTTTGCCGATACCAGGGATAGTTACGGAGGTTCCGTTGATCGTAACGGCAATGTTCTGGTTGGCTGAGGTTGTTGCGAACGTCTCCCACGCGCCGATGTTCTCGTCATACTCTTTGATAAGCTGCGACATCGCCTGTGCCAGTCCGTCGACAGAGATATTGTCGGACACCATGATTCCATACTTCTGGCCGCTCAACACCGGGGAAGCAGCTGGCGTAACCGTCATTGACGTGGCGCTGTTCACGGATGAAATCTGGAACATCTGAACCGGGTTAGACATGACGATAATCGTCTGGCCAGCGCGAACCTGGCTGGCTGGTGCCGTCCAGTTTGTACCCGTCCCGGTAGCGGTATTTCCGTTGATAGCAATGGTTCCAGTGTTATAAAGCATGAACTACCTCACGATAATAACGATCGTTTAAAGCGATCAATAATGTAGAATTGATCGCCCTTATCAATCTGACTATTTTTTAAACTCAAATAAAATGGATATTTCCGCAGATACAGGAATGTAGAAATGAAACAATTATTTGCCGTGGCACTTTTGCTGGCGGCTGGCTGTGCCAATAAAGACAGAGACTATGCCTTCAAAATGGATTACCCGGTGGATGCGGCGCGCATATCTCTTGGGGGAGATATTCATGTGAATATTGACTGCGCCACGAGGGAAGTTAAGGTAATTTCAGATAGCAGTAATGGCATTTTCAGCCGACATATAAATAAGCGGATCAGCAATATCTGTTATAAGAAAACAGATAAGCTTGATGTCGTATACCACTTCGAACCTGCAAAAGGTGTGAAGCAAGACATGATCGCTACTCAGTACCCACGCGTCCCGCCGGTATCAAATACCGACAAACTGAGCGATGGGAATTCGTAACCCTCGCCCCTGAAGTGTCTGGCTCCAGTTGCGCTGATTTTTTGTGATGTACCTCCCCTGCAGCTGTGAGCCTGTCCATTTGAGTACGATCCCTGAATAACCAACAACCGTACCGTCGTCACTGAGGTTACCAGGGCAGTTGTTAACCAGAATCCACGGATTAAAACTCAGGTTTACCGCAAAGGTATTGTTCTGTAGATCGTAATTGGCCGGCACGTCGAAAAAGCCCACCACGCGAGGCATTTTTGATGCAGAAGCGGCGCTCCAGATAAGATTCCCGGCATTATCGAAAACATCCAGATAACCGCTTTGCATTCCAACGTTTCTTGACGTACGTATCATGCTGCCTGCATTGTCTTCATGAAGGTCGGCACCGGGCAGGCCATACTTATTAGTATCCAGTTGCAACCAGCGTAAGGTTCCATCATTCCAGAACTGCGGCTGGGTAAAGCCCAGTGTACTTCCGTTTCCAAAAGGACTATCCACACGGTAATGTCCTTTGTCAGTCACTGCGCCGAGCACACGCTGATCATAAAAAATGGTGGACCTGTTTTGCGAATCGACGAGCAACTTCCCGGCACTGTTGTAAACTTCGAATCCGCTCATTGAAAGTTATAAACCTCAACTGTGAAAGTGAATGCAGGACTACCAGTGGTCGGTAAATAGAATGCAGTGAAGCCGCCATTAAAAGCGCGGCAGTAATATTCATTTGCAGTTACGTCAGTTGTTACAATGGATATAAATGAACCATCCTGGGTTATACCGGAAAATGAAAAGTCTTTCGCCGTTTCCCCGGCAGCAAATGTTACTGTTGTGCTTCCAATATAGCGGATAGCATAATCACTTAAATCAACAGCAATACGCCCGACGCCGTCCCAGCATTGCAAACCCTGTGGCATTACCATAACCCCATTCTGACGCGCAGCACGTTGTTGCTGTCGTAGATTTGAATGAGCGTGCTCGATATCAGCATCCTTCCGCCACCGCCCACACCGTTAATTTCAAACGTTCCCCCTTTATCAAGTTTCCAGCCGGCTGATCCAGCCACATAGTTATTGGATTGAATAAAGTTGCCGATTTTGGCGTTTTCAATGGTACCGTCCTGAATGAAGCTGGCCCTGATGAACGTCTGCCCATTCTGAATTACAAACGGCAAAGCAACGCTGTTACCGGCTGCAGTAGTCACGGCAAAACGGTCGGCCAGGAAGATAACCTGCGACTGCATCCCGGATGGCGTATTTTCCACCCCGATCCCCATTCCAGCGGCGTAATACTGCCCATTGCTCGTTACCCCAACCTTGATGTTGTACATCGCGCTGAGTTGACCGTTTACGTTCGCAATAGCCTGGGCGTTGGTTGTTATCGCCGCCGTATTACCGTTTATGGTCGCAGTGATGGCGTTTATCTGCGTCGCCGTGGCCTGCTGATAATTCGAAACCGTCTGGCTCAGACTGTTGATGGATGCCGTATTACCGTTGACGTTCGTCTGCAGGCTCAGCAATGCGCGTGCCGTTGCCTCCTTGTCAGTGACGATCACCTCATCAATACGGTCCAGCTGTGCGCTGTTACCGGCAACCGAAGCCGACAGGGTTTTACGCGTGGCCACCTGGGCAAGATTGGCCTGGATTATCGCAATTGCCGAGTTCTTCACGCCTCCCGTCATACCGTCCATCGACACAGAGATCTCGTCTATCTTCAGTTCGGCCTGCGCCAGCCCGTCAGCGTTCTCCTGGATGTCTTTCGCCTGCTGTTCGAGTTCGTCGGCGTGGTTTTTGATTTCGTCAGCCATGCCAGCAATTGTTTCATTGCTGTCCACCGCGTTCTCGATCAGGTCTTTGAAGGTATCCGAGTCTTTAATTTCCTCCAGGATCACATCGGTGATGTCGGAAACATCAATACTGACCTGTCCTCGCACCCATTCTGTGTACCCTGATTCGTTGCCGCTGCGGTCCACCAGCTGCGCGCGGTACCAGAAAATCTGCCCAGCCTTAAGGCCCATCTGCTGATATTTGCGCTGCGGGTAAGGCACATCGGCCAGCAGCATCGCATCGTCTTCGGAACCGGTAAGGCTGTACTGAATTTCAGTCTTCAGCGTATCGTCGGTATTCGCCGGGAATCCCCAGTTCAGCTCGATACCGAATACCACGTTTTCAGAAGCGATGAAGCCAACCGGCTTCGGTGGGTTGCCCACTTTACCCGTCAGCGTTTTCTCTTCTGAATAGCCCCATCCGGATGAAATTTCTGCGGCATTGATTGCGCGCACGCGCACCAGGTAGCGCCCGGCATAAATCCCGGGGACGTCGAATGACGTGGTGGAGCTGTGCGGCACGTTAACCCAGTTCCCGTCGTTGCGGCGCCATTGCGCTTCATAGGCGATAGCGTTCTGCGCCTGGTCCCAGCTCACGCGCATCGTTTCGACGCTGATATTTTGCTGCACCACGGAATAAGAGCTGATCACGATGTTTGCAGGCGGCGACTGGTTGCCCGGCGGGATCACGCTCACCGGCCGCTGGTCAATCATGGCTCCGGTATCAATGCGATCGAATTTATCCGGATCGTGATTTGCCCCCGTGATGGTATAAGTCCCGTCATTGTTATCGGTGACACTAATTACCCTGTACTGCTGCGCATAGAGTTCATCAGATTCAATAACCCATACAGCCTCAGCCTGCGGAAGTTCGCTAAAGGCGGTTGTCACGGTGGCCATTTCGCCGGACAGGGACTGAATCGTCCGGGATTGGGTAATACCCGACGGCAGGTTTACCATTATCCTGTCACCGGCCTTAGCACTTGGTACCCGGTCAAGTTTGAGTGCACGACCATTAACTGCGGATAATCGACCGCCTAAATCTCTCCCTGAAAGATTACGGTCAGAAACGGCAATTATGTAGCCAGGCTGAGGGATATTGCCGTCCAGACCAACGTCGAACGTTACAACCCTGTCTTTATTGTTGGTCAGGATCCCCCATCGCCCTTTTCTGTTAGCCTCAGATTGCCGGGTGCAACCGATGCCGGTGATCTCAAGCTGGTTGAAACCATAGCGCGCCACCAAAGCCTGCTCGAAGATGGGCTCCATTGCATCAGCATAGCCATTTGCCGGATCAGACCAGGATACAAGAGCGTTTGTATAGCGACTTTTGGTTGTGCTGCTGGAATATACGAATTTGCCGTCGACAACGTTAGCATGCGTGTAAGTAAAATCGACATCTCTGGGCATGTCTGCAAGGGCAACAATCTGGTCGTCTCCCCAGTAGGTCATGCCTCGAAAAATGGCGGCGAAGTCACGCAGGACGGTGTAAGCGTCATTCCGATCCTGAATGTATACGTTGCAGGTGTAACGAGGTTCAGTTCCGCTACCCCCCTTACCATCCGGTACCGGTTGATCACAATATTGAGCGACCTGATAAAGAGTCCATTTGTCGATATTGGCTGCCGTTAGCCGATTACCAAGGCCGAAGCGGTCAGTGACCACCAGATCGTAAAATATCCACGCAGGGTTATCCGTCCATGCCCACTTAAATGCGCCCGTCCAGGTGCCGCTGTACGTTCGTGTTTCCGGGTCATAGGTATCGGGCACACGAATAACACGTCCGCGAGGCTCGCAGGAAATTTGCGGAATTGAGCCATTGAACTGGCTCGAATCAAATTCGATGTACAGTAGCGCGGTGTTCGGATAGCGAAGTTTGGCGTCGATTATTTCTGTGAAGCTTTGCAGCGTCATCGTGTCGCCAATCTTCGCGCTATTGGCATCGGCTGTAATTTTGCGCAGCCTGATGGTCCAGGTGCTGCCCGCCTGAGGTAAATCAATACGGTGGCTGCGTTCATAACCAGAGGTGGTTTTCCCGGTCACGCTGGTATTTAGCACCGTCTGCCAGGTGCCACCATCTGTCTGCATGTCAATTGCGTAGTTGACCGAATAGCCAACCAGATCGCCATCGTCCTCCTGTTTGAAGAGAGAAGGCCATTTTAGACGCAGGCGAACAGCTGAAAGCTGCGTATTGGTGAACGTGCGCGTCCATGCAGTGGTGCTGGAAACTTCGGAACCTACATTGATTTCATTTTCGGTACCCGGGATCCCTTGAATGTATTTTTGCGCCTGAGTTCCAGAACGAAACTCCCACGCCACACCGCTGAAGTTCTGCGAACCATCTGCGTTCTCAAGTGCAGTGCCATCGAGATAAATATCGCGCGCAGTCAGGCCACCAGCAAACTCCCCCTCTCCCAGCGCGAGAAGGATTTTTGCCTTGGCTACTGACTGCAGATCGTCTGGCTGTTCCGTAGGAGTTCTTGAGCTTGAACTGCCGCCCTTGCGGCCTTTAATAGCGGTTGCTATAGCCATATTGCGCCCATAAAAAAAGCCACCCGGAGGTGGCTTATTGAAATGTATTTAACCTAGTAGAATTCAACTTTCGTATTCGCTGTCATTAATACTGGCTTCGGCACAGGATTCCCTGCGCTCTGCATTGTTACTTTACATATTTCAGGGACAAGCTTTTCGCTATAATGACAAGTATTCGTTGCTGTATAACCTTCCGAGTAAACTGATGTGTTTATAATTTTATAATCAAGAGGCTTCCTATCTTTATCAACATAAGATATTTCGTTTTTAGAGAGGACCTTACCAGAACCATAAAACTCAGAACGTATCAAATTAGAATTATCATCATAAAAATGCTCAGATATTTTCTTACCCAAATAATAGGTGTCTTTAATTAAGCCATTCGAGTAAAGACTATATCGCAACTCGTCACCATTTTCATTTTGAGTCAAAATATTACATTTTTCATCGAGCTGTATAGAGAAAGGCTTACCATCTCTTTGGCCAACAAGACTTCCATTGCTATTTTTTAGATTTGTTTCATGACCAGACGAAACGTTATCAAGATCTAAGCTTTCGACACAACCATTCTTAGCTAGTCTGATGGAGATTTTATAAGTGACCTTACCATTTTCTTCAACATTAGTATCTAATGATTTGACAGCTCCTTTAACTGGATTGAAATCAAAAATAGTAGATAAATTATAGAGGAGAGGTATGTAATGGTTATCAGCTAAAGCCATGCCTGAAAATAAGGAAGTACAAAGGAAAAGAGTAGATATTTTTTTCATTTTTGAATCTAAGCTCAAGTTACCCCATATTAAGTAAGCCCATTACAGCATGCTTACTGCTGATCTTCAACATAGATACCGGCGGAGATGATCGCGCCACCTATACGGCGCCGTCCGTACAAGAGCGGCACAGGATTACCCTGGGCTGTCGTATTGGTTACTCCCCCAAAGGCATAGCTGGCCTTGTTGTCTGCCGATTGCTTGCTGGCAAGTCCGGTTGTCTGTGGAGAAAGCATTTGAACGACACCGCCAAGGGCCATCGCAGCGCCAAATTGCATTAGAGGAACGCCGACAGCACCACCGCCAAAGTATGACGCCACAGCACCAACTGCGACCAAAGCCACGCCTAAGATGGTCTGGAATACTCCACCACGTTTACTCCCGAGGATGACCGGTGCGATACGGATATCAGCGCAACTCTGATCCATAGAGAGTTCATCATCGTTCAGGTTACGCTTTCCACTGAATACAGCATAAGTAAGCCCACGCTGCTTGCTAGTATTCAAAAAACGCTCGAAGCCTGGCACGATTACGCACAATGCTCGGATGGCTTCTTTTGGTGAGGCTACCGAAAGTTGGAATTCGCGGCCAAACGTAGTACCCAAAACACCGTACAGGCGAACAGTACGGACGGATTCGCACATTATCCCTCCTGCATGATTAGGCTTTTATGCCTGACAATTTTCATGGTTCTCTCCATCCAGTACCCTCCATATGGCACACGTTGACTGAGGTGACCATAAAGATGATGGAGAAGCATGTTCCCCTTCAGCAATATTCCTGAATGGTTCCACTTATTCGATTCCACCTGCATGATGATCAAATCGCCCGGCATCGGTGATCCACTGAATTCTCGGAACCCACATTCGTACCAGCAATCCTGGTAGAAATTATCCGGATAGGAGTCCTCCCACCACGGATAATCAACACGGTAATCCTGAAGTTCGACATCTTGCTCCTGCCGGAAATAGCTCATCACCAGCCCCCAACAGTCGTAGTGTCCGAGCACAAACGGGCGCCCGAGCAGCGGCAATTCTCCGCGGGGAGTAATGGTACGAAAGTCTCCTTCCGGCCAACTCACAATATGCCAGGGCAGCATCGTTGCATCGCATTGAGCCTTGTCCAGTTCGCTTGGTTGGGTCGTCGCGTCAGGGTGACTATGTACGATTCCCGTTATCGTCCCCCAGTCTTCAGCAGCAGCGTAATCCTCTGGTGAAAGGTGAAACTGTTCCGTTGGTTCAGCCGCCAGGTTACGACATGGGAAATAGCGTTCCACCCGGCTTTTCTGCGCTATCACGCCACAGCATTCGCGCGGATATTCTTTCGCTGCATGCGCCAGGATGTCCTGAATTGTTTTCTGACGCATATTAGCTCCTGATCAAAGATGTTCCCGGAAAACCACCGAAAGGAAGTTCATTGTGTTCACCAAACCGAAGCTTGCAGGCGGTGAGCGTGCCGTTGCATTCATCCAATGAGGGATCGCTTACCAGATTGTTGTTTCTGTCGAAGTAAAGCGTGCCGGCATAATCGCACCCATCGCCGGTGCGGTACCTATTCCGGATGCACCATGTGCAAAGGGAATGCAGCTGTCTGGTCGGAATCATCAATCCCTGCAGATCCATCGGGCTGGTAAGAACAAACTCGATACTTTCACCGGGAAGCTCGCTATTTTTACCGTCGATATAGAAAACCCGCTTTCTCACCTGCAAGGGATCTGCTGTTGGATTTCCATCCGGGAAATTACGCGCATCCAGGTAATGCGCAAAAGTGTCATGAATCGTAACTTTGGCCTGCAGCATATCGTCATAGGCCAGACAGAGCGCAGTGATAGAACTGTCTATGTTGGCAACGGTGAGCGTCGGCTGGGCGCTACTGCCGTCGGTTGAAGCTTCCAGTCCCTCGAGCTTGTATGGCCAGGCACCATACTCTTCGCCCTGCCACCAGATACTCTTCGCCTTTAACTTTGATTCGTCGCCACCAGCAGCCGCAATCTCTTCTTCAGTATGCGGGAGGTTATAAGCGTGAAAGCGCAGAACGTCGTCCAGACCAAACGCAGAACCGTCTACCTCAAGAAGACGTATTTTTTCACCCGGTTCGAGGCGTTGATAATCTTCAGTAATCATGGTGCGTATGCCTGTTTGAAGGTTGCTTTTATGGTCATCACTTTGCTGGATAGCGGCTGGACTTTAATGGAATCAGCTTCAATCCGGTATAAACCGGTTTCGCCGACAGGAGATGTCCAGATAAAGGATTTTGTGATGTGTTTGCGGCAAAAACTCAGCACATCGAGCATCTCTGCCATTTTTCCCGTTAAGGTCATCGGCCATGACTGTTTTTCAGGGTTGATGCCTTCACCGGCGATCTGTTCAAAGCCGTCTCCAAAGGATGCAGAGCGTGTTGCGTAAGTGAGCTCCCCTTCCATTCCCGCCTGAATCTGGGTTCGCCAGGTAAATGTTTCGATCGCCAACTTTCCTCCGGGTATAAAAAAACCCGCCGAAGCGGGTCAATTGCTTAACAAAAATGATGTGTTCTTAAATGGAGTAACGTTGAAGTGCTGTCTGGCCATAAAATCAATAAGGTAACATCGCGCGGATTTCAGCATACCATTCGTTGACAGCGGGGATATCCCTTAAGAGCCAGAATCCTACGCCAATTAGCAAGAAGCTCGCTCCAAACTCAAAGATAATGCTGAACCAGTATTCAAAGGGCCTGGCATCCTTGTGAATGTACTCCTTTCGACTCGTTCCCTTGAATGTTTTGGTATAGATTCCCTTGCGCAGGTAGCCGAAAGACTGAACCAATGTTATAGGACCAATCAAAAAACAAGCACATACGGTAAACCAATATGAAAATCCCATCGCCCTTCATCCATTCATTGCATTAACACTATTATCGCATAGAAAGAATGCTAAATACCTACGATTGAAGGGTTAGTTATCACAAAGAACAGTAGTGGGATTCGTTTAATATTAATCTTTTGAAATGTTGTCGACGAACCGTGCGTTTTTGTGATTTGATAAAGAAACTCAAAAAAAGTCGAAGCGGTCACCCCTTCACATATCTAGCAAAATGCGGGTTATGAAAAGATACCTGTCTCAGGCAGTTAAAAACACCCCACTATAAATTTAGGTTAGAGCAACCCAATATTCGCGATTGAAGTCCTATGAACAGACTGACGACACTATATATTAAAGCGCGGGCCGGGCTGTCTCCCTATGAAAAGACACCTGAAGCATCATTGATTAAAATGGCTAAGAAATGTGGCCGCAATGAAATAGCCGCCATTAACATCAGGCTCAAACAGTTCCGCTCTGAACTAGCGATGGTTGAAGAGTGGGATGGAGATCAGCAGGACATGATATGGGATGCAATTGACGAGCACTGTAAGTTATTACAACTGATCACCGACAAACAGTCCACCTGAGTGGGCTGTTTGTCGTGCTAATCGTTAGAGCCCTGGAACGGTATTTCGAAGGACTGACTAAGCTTCATCGCGTTCCTTTTATTGCATTCCATAAAGGTGTCCCCGGCCGCTGCGCCTGCTCAGATATTACGTTAACTATTGCCGGCTTGAGCTGTTTGATGATATCCACATTATTTGCTGGAGCCGACCTTGTCGTTGGTTGCTCACGTCCCTGAATCACAACACCACCGACATTAACATTTATAGCGAAACTACCTCCCTGTAACCCGAACATCGGTGCGTTTCCGACGTAGCCGCCGTTTGCATACCCCTGAGCTCCACGCATAAGCGCATAGAGATTGCCAACACCAAGTGCACTGGTCGCTTCCTTCGTAAATACAAACTCACCACCATGAACTACGCCTTTCGGTTGGTACTTACCACCATCACCGGTGTAGCCACCGCTATCGAATCGCGGCACCAATCCACCACCTGAAAAACCAAAGAACGCGCCGATACCGGTTCCACCAAACGCTGACTTCATTCCATTAACCAAAGCCAGTTGCGTCAGCATCTGGGCGATGCCCTTGAGGAAAGTGGAAAGGAAATCTGAGAAGTTAGATTTACCTGTGGTGAAGAAATCAGTCAGGGTGCTGGCCATCCCGGTGAAGGCATTGCTGGTAATCGTCTGCAGCTGCGAGTAAACATTGGTCGCGCTGTCCTCAAATTCAGCCCAGCCCTTTTTCGCGCCGGTCAGCCAGTCACCGCGTAGCTGATCCTCAGCATCATAGTAATCGTTAGCTGCCTTAAGCTGTTTCTGGTATCCCTCTTCATCCAGCGAACCACCAGTATTTTTCCAGCCGGCGGCGAGCTGACTTTTTGCCAGCTCTCGCTGCGCCTGGCGGTCACTCATCCCCGCGCCACCCAGTAATGCGGCCTGTTTCTCAGCCATCTGCGTGACGTATTTCTGCGAGGCATCCATGCGCTTGTTCAGCAGTTCCTGAGCGGAAATCTGATCACCCAACAGGGCTTTCTGCCGCGCTAACTGTAGCACCTGGTCTTTACTCGCGAGCAGAGATTGCTCCTGCTTTGTCAGAGAGCGAGATCGGGAGGCCTCTTCCAGCACCTGAAATTTCGCTTCCGTAGTCCAAAGGTCTTTGCGCTGTTGGCTGATAGTGTCGTTCAGCCCTTTATGCTGCTGCAGCGCGCGTAACTGTGCCTGAAGCGCCAGCAGCTCGGCCTGGGCAGCATCCGTGCTGCGAACGCCAGCCGATAAAGTGCCCTGCTTTCCGGTTTGCGTCTTTTTACCAAAAGAAGCGACTCCTTCACGATCCTTCTGGGTGGTTGCGGTACTTAACTTTCTGGTCGTATCGAGGTATTTACCTGCACTGATATCAGCGGCATCCCAGTCTTTTTTCAGCTGAGAGACGCTGTCGCCATAAGCGCCGGCCATTTGTTCGTTGTAGTCCTGCCATCCCTGCAAAGTATCTGTTTTCGCCCAGTCGGGAACGAGGTTAATCGCGGCAGCGATAGAGGATGAAATGATCTGGTTCAGCTTCTGGAAAACGATCGCAACGCTGTAATAAATTGCGTTGAATTCCTTCAGAGTGTTTGATGCCAGCTCAGCTACCCACTGACCGATACTCTGCATGGCCTCAGACGCCCAGCCTTTGATATCCAGCCACAGGCGACCAAACGGTGTCAGCGAGTCATAAGCCTGCTCTCCGCGCTCAGCCATTGTGTCGCCAAACAAATCCATGGCCTGTGTAACTGCAGCAGTCTGGTCCTTCTGCTTCACCAGCTCATCAATGTGCTTAAGCTGCGAAACGGTCAGGAAATTATATTGTTCGTTGAGACTCTGCAGCGCTTTGACAGGATCTTTTTCGATGTCCTTATAGGCTTTGGTGATGTCCTGCGCTGAGACTATACCGGTCTGAACCGCCAGCGCCGTGGAGCCCGCTGCTTTTTCAAGTTGCTGCTGTGTCAGCGATCCCATGCCAACCAGCTCAGTCATCAAACTCTGAACGGTTCCTACAGTAGCGCCAGTAGAGGCAGCAATAGACTGGGAGGAAGCCATGATCTGGAGCGCTGACGTGCCGGCAATGTTGCCAGTTCTGATAATAGCCTTGTTGATTTCGTCGTAGGCGGTGAAATAGTCCGCTCCCGCTTTGGCCGCAATCAGTACAGCGCCAGCCAGGCCACCAATGGCCACTCGGGCAGGAGTCACCATCGACAACATCGCTTTCAGAGCATTGCCTACACCGCCAAACGAATCGCGCAGCTGGCCGCCCTGCTGAATGGCTACCATATAAACCGGCATGCCGGACGCCAATGAAGTTACGATGTCGGTCATTTGCATTGGTAGATAACGCATCGCGTTGCGGTATTGCCCCGCGCTGATCGCTCCTGACTTCCACGCTTCCTCCTGCTCTTTCAGTCGGGCTATCATCGGTGCAGCACGATCGGACACGCCAAGTTGGGCTGCTTTTAGCTCTAACAGTTCTGAGCGCGTTTTTCCGATTGCTGTGACCTGCTCTTCCAGCGAATCGATAAAGGTTTTGCCCGCCGCAGCTGCACGCTGTGCTGCCTGTGCCTGTTCAATGCGAGCCCGCCCCTCTGCGGTCTCAGACTCCATTACCTGTGCCAGTTTAGCCCGCGTTGTCTCAAGCACACTGTTGTAACGAGTAAAGTCCTCGTCTCCCACCAGCCCTTTACCGCGAAATTTCGCCAGGCTCTCCTGGATAGTGTCCAGCTCATCCAGCGCCTTGTTTACCGGACTAATTTTATTCAGCAGGTTCTGCAGTTCCTGACGCTGCTGCTTCAGGCTTTCGCTGTTCTTCTTCTGGTTATCGATGCCGGTGCGGAACGTACTGTTAAGGTCATCCGCTTTACCTGCCGCGGCGGACGCGGTCTCCTGAAAGCGATCCAGTGCCTGATTACCGCGCTCCAGCTCACTGGTATTTACACGCAGGGAAATCGTGGCGATATCGTTACTCATTACGCCCTCTCTTTATGCATAATTTTTAGCGCAGCACTTTCCATAACCCGGATGTCCGAAAGCGCGGTTGCCTCGTCGTCGACGTTGTGCAGACGCATTACCCAGGGCAAAACGTTATAGTCGAGCCCGGACGCGCCGCTCATCCCCGTTCGCCATTGCGTGCTGACAGCCTGAAATACAAGGAATGAAGGCCAGATATCGGGCCAGACATCTACGAAATTATCGTCATAGTCATCCAGCGTAAGCCCGTAAGGCGCCAGATCTGCCGCGGTGGGTTCAGGCGTATAGAACGCAGAGGCAACCGCTATCAGTTTTTTTCACGCTGTCCCATCAGCTCGCGGTAGTAGGTTTCCGGGATGGCCTTCATCGCCGCCGGATAGTTTTCCAGCAGCACCGACAGGTTTTCTGCGTTGAATGCATCGGGAAGTGCCCAGCCAGCAATGATTTCCATCAGAAAATCAGTGGCGGTTTTGCCTTCGAGTTTTTCCAGATCAGCCAGCTCCTTAAGTGGCTTGTGATTGAACGTGAACGTCAGAACGCCATCCTCATCGCCAGCTCGGGGGATCGAGACATTGGCCTTGAATGTAGGTTTGGGGTGAAGGGTGAATTTGGTCGCCATCGATACCTCTTAACGAAAAAAAGCCTCCGTGATGGGAGGCATGGAATGGTGAAAGCTCTGACGGGTCAGGCGGCAGCGTCAGTCACCTTGTAGAATGTCATCGCCGGTGACTGCAGGTTCAGCACCACACTTACTGTCTCTACCTCGTTAACCGCAGTAGTTGGCGTATCGTCAAAGGACGCCGTGGCAGCCCAGTAACGGTTTTCCTTCGCCTTCGGCACGTACATGTAAGCCGCAACCGTCTCTTCGTCTTCGTCCAGTTGGCGCAGCAACGGATATACCGGGAGAGTTGAGTCGTGAGCGATCGAGTAAGTCTGAGAGACAGCGGATTTATAGGTATTCAGGTTGCGCTGGCGATCATCGCTGAGGAACTGAATCTGTGTGGTGTTCTGATCGCCACCAGATTTCGACACCTCAGTAATTTGCGGCAGCTCGGTCCATTCAAGCACCTTGCGGATCGAACCGGTACCGCCACCAACGGCATATTTGTTTTTGTTGGTGGTATTGATATTGCGAAGAGTTACGGCGCTTTCGGCAATCGCATCAATTTTTGCAATGACGTTATCAACACCGGACCAGTTGCAGTTCACATGAACAATATCACCCACCTTGAGTGCGTCCGCTTCACTCACGGTGATCACCATATTTTCGGCGTTCGTCGCCCCGGTGAAAGTAATGGCTGGGCCATAACCCGATGCCAGATAGACGTGAGCGCCGTTAGGCAATGCAAAGCCCATATTGGTTACTCCTTTAGAAACGGGAAAACCGGCAAAGTGCCGGTCAGGTTTAGAAGATTGCAAGGATTAGCTAGAGATATCAGCTCGATAATTGAGACTAACGGGAACGGTATAAGAGACAGATGTAGTGATCCCGCGGAAAACACCAGGCGTTTGATCTATCCAGCATGTAAAACCCCTGCCTTCAATCTCCTGCCCCTCGGGGAACAATTCAGCCACGCGATCAGCCAGGGCCACAACATCGGTACGGCCTGTGCCGGCTGGGGCCACAACGTTAATCTGGTATACACCTGAATAAATGCGGCAGCGCAATCCAAGGTCTACCGTACGCGGCGTGGCGGGCATGTCATGGACAGCAAGATAGGGCCCATCAGATGGCGGTGTGAAAGGCACGTTTTCCCAGGCAACTGGGATCCCTTCAGCATCAGCCCACTCGCCGAGCCTGGCGGCCAGTGCCGACGCGATATCGGGAATCATTTATTCACCTCCCTTACTGCTTCCTCAAAAAATCGCTGAAACTCAGCAGCAGTAATGCGTACCATCCCTCCCGGAGCCTGGGAAGAGTGCCCCATCTCCAGTCGATACGCGTAAGGGACGTTGTTGCAGAAATAAATAGCCTTCATCCCGACTTTGAACAGCGACAGTGTGTAATTGCCGGCGGCTTTTGTCAGATTTCCGGTTTTATCGACACGGCCCGTTTCATCTGTGGTCGGTGCATCAAAAGACACCTGCCAGTTGCCCCGAAACCGTCCACCGGTATACCCGGGCGGCGCTTTGATATCCATCCCATCCACCAGTCGAGCCTTCTTCTTAAGTCGTCCGGTTTTAGTCAGGTTTGCAGGGTCCGATTTTTGCGCTTCGTTATGGTCGTATACCGCCTGATTGTAAGAAGCTGCCGTCTGGTTGATGCCCCAGAGTTCGGGGTTGCCGACAGGTGACATCATCACCAGTTGATTAAGGATCCGAATGCCGACAGCACGTATGACCGCTTCCTGATTCGCTTTGGCTTTGTCCACAAACGCGGTGATGGCAGCCGTGAACGCCTTGTTATCGCTCATGCTATGCCCTCAACTGAGATTTGTAGCAGAGCACCACACCGCCCGGTTTCACTGGATTAGGCTTAACTACGCGATGCCTTACGCCGTCCATGTCGATAAGATCGCCGGTTTTAATTTCCTTCTCAGCGGTGAAGACAATCTGTACATCTCCGTTTTCAATGACGGTTCCGTCAATTTCGCCTGGCGCGTAATCCGTCTTCACTCCCGTGGCGGTAAACTGGATATCCTCGGAACGATGCTCCACACCACCGATGACGATTAACGTGCCCTTACGTGTGACGTTATATGCAATGCCGTTCTGCTTGAGCATACGAGTCGTTTTCGCCTGCATTCGCTGATAGTTGATGGCCATTACGCGCGCTCCGCGAAAGCATTGATTGCATATCCACGCCCACCAGCCAGGTCGCCGAGAATAGCCATTACCGCCGGGTAAGTTGGCGTAAACACCTCACCGTCGGCAACCGCATAAGTTATGGTTACGGCGCCTTCGACACGTTCGGTTTTCACAGCGGCTTCGCGCACGCTGGAGAGTAAATCGCCGTCGATTGCCTCTACCGCCAGCATGCACTGCGCGGTGATAACCTGCCGTGGTACTTCATCCGGCGGGAAATCATGTTCATCCAGAACGACATTCACGCGTGGCCATGCCAGCGGCTGTCGAGGGTCTGCTTTGGAACCTACCCAATCAAGCCCTTCCAGATAGTCCATCGCCTTAATCAGTAAAGGCGCGAGCTTTTCAGGCAGCTCAACTCCTCTCAGCGTGGCAAATGACGCCAGTTCATCTTCGCTGGCGTAACTGTTAACGTCAGCGGCGGTGATATCAGTAATAATCATCTGAGCATCCGTTGAATGGGGCTTACGCCCCATCGGTTAGCCTGCAGCAGGTGCGGTGAAGGTGATTTCCTCACTCGATTTAGCAATACCATCAACAGTACCAGTGACTGTGAAAGTACCTGCCGTATCAGAGGTAAGTTTGACCGTCGCCCCACCAGCAGAGCCGGTTTGAGAACTGGCAGTGCTGAGCGTGCCGCCGGTTGAATTCCAGGCAACGGTTTTACCGGATACACCGGAGCCATTTAGCGTGTATTTCAGAGAAACAGTTACCGCGTCTGTGCTGTCAGCAGTTGCGGAGGTTTTATCCGCTGACAGCGTTACTCCCCCGCTGCGGATCCCAGCTTAATGAGCACGCCAGCCGTAGATTTGTTGCTGGTGAAGTGCTTCTTCCAGTTACCTGCAGTGCCGATTTTGGTCAGGTCTGGGTTATCGCCTTTGGAGGTATCCCAGCTGTAACCCAGCAGGTCGACATTCACCACGCCTTCAGCGCGGTATCCGATAGCCAAGTTTTCCTGGTCGTTGATGTCGTAGGAACGAAAGCCCGGCGCCTGAGACTCGGTGACAGTAACCGCACCAGCTACCAGCCCAAGGATCGCATCAGCGTCCATGGTGTCGGTCACCAGCACAGGTTTACCCAGCGTGCCTGGCTGCCCGCCGTAAACCACCACGCCCGCTTCTTCGTAGATTTTGTTGGCAATCGCCTCATCAACAATGTCGAAGTAGGTGGCAGAGTGCATCACGAAGAGCACCACACGGTTGAACTTGTCGCCGTACTTACGCAGGCCGCGTGTCAGGGTCTTTTTACCGTCGGTCTCAATATCGGCGGTTACGACCATGTCGGCGTTAGCACCAATCGCCGCAGTCAGCGCCTTCAGGCCATACTTCACGTAGCCCTCAAGTGTCGCGTCAGCCACATCAGTGCCGATTACTTCGGAAAACTCATCAACAGAGCGGCCGCGGCGTTTGAACGCTTCTTCAGTAGTTTCGTATGGACCATATTTCCACGGTGCTTTGACGGATACCGCTTCACCGGCGCCAATCTTCTTACCCGTCACTTTTTCGGTGGAGTTAACGTCACGCGATTCGATTGAGCCGCCAACCTTGTAGAAGGCACGCTTGCGGAAGTCGCCTTCAATCAGCTCGTTATCCAGGAGGATCGCTCCGTTGGAGGACGCGTTGAAAATTGCCAGGTTGTCCTGGCGGCGCTCGAGGAAAGCGGTCTGCGCCAGATCGTCATAAATGATCAGGTCACTATTAACAGTGGTAGGCATGGGTTAATCCCTTATTTCGGAAGTTTGAGGAAGGCCTGCTGGCCATGCTTGCGGATGTAGTCCGCTTTGTCGCTGGCGCTCATTTCGGAACGTTTCAGGCTGCCACCGCCGTTTGGTTTGTGTCCGCCCGCGCCGGTGCCTTCTGCGCGTGGGAAAAGATGCGGAGCCGTCTCCTTAAGAGACTCCGCCCACTCAAGCGGGCTTAGTGGAGTTTTGCCGTCTTTACCGAACAGAACATCGCCATTTGCATCAACTGCTACGGCCTCGCCTTCGTCGTTGAGCTGGAATGTGCCTTTGGCACGCAGAATCAGATCGTCGGATGCTTCCGGCAGCGCGCCAGCTTTTGAGGCTGCTGCACGGATTGCATCCCCCAGAACTCGATCCCGGAATTTGTTGGAGAACGCTTCGGCTTTGTCCGCGCGTTCATTTGCGGCTTTAATCTGCTTATCAACGTCAGCACGCAGACGCTCGGTGCGCTTATCGAGCACCTCATCGATTTTTCCGGCGGCAATCAGCTTTGCCTCTTCGTCGTCGGAAAAACGCTGGAGAATGCCGCGCACAGCGTCTGGATCGATACCTTCAAAGCGGGACAGGTTTTCTTTCTGCTGTTTAATGGTGCCCAGCAGTTCGCTATTTTTCGTTTTGAGGCCGGTGACTTCGCTGGTCACGCGCTCATCAATCAGCTTCTGGATTTCAGGCGTGATTTCGATACCACCGCCACCGCCGCCCTCACCGCCGCTTTCTGGTGCGTAATATTTCAGAAGCATGTTTCGAATTAACATAATTTCCCCTCGGGATTTTGCCGGGCCTCGCCCATAAAAAAGCCCCAGCGGATGCCAGGGCGTGAAGTTAGAAATGGTTGTTAGTTGTCAGTGCCAGATAACTGCTTCAGACGTTCCAGGGAAATCCACTCGCCTTTGTCAGTGAACATATCAGCCAGGTCGATTTCACCCGCACGGAACAAACGGCCACGCTCGGCACCCAGAACCTGATCCTGGCGTTGTGCCGACTGGCGCGCTAGCCATTCCAGATACGAGGTTTTCCCCGGCACCTGTCCATCCATGCTGGCACGAGTCCCCTCGTCCATCTCGTCGATATCGATGCCAAGTTCGCGCCACGACTTGAGGATCAGGGTTTCGGTAGAACGACAGCAAAAATGAATTTTCCCGGGCCCCTGCAGGTAAGGCACCTTATGCCCGACCGGTTTGTTATCCAGGGTGTAGCGCAGCAGGTCACGAATAATGCAGTCGTGGCTGGTTTTATTGTCCAGCGTAGACAGCCACTGTTTACCTTTCACGATGTCGCTGTTGGCACTGGTGAAGCTGTTGCGTGCTGTGGCAGCCAGATGATTCACGGCTGTTTTAGCGATGCTGGCGGCATTTGCCCTGCTCATCTGCAGCGCCCCGTCGCGATAGTCTTTGTTGGCGTGGCCACGAACATTGCGCGCGATAGTTTCTACCGTGTCGCCAGCAAGATAACCCCTGCGAACAGCGTTCACGATACGAGCCAGCCTGTCCGATTCCAGATTATCCGCCCACTCACTCAGCAGCCGCCCCTGAAAGGGTTGCGCCATCGCCGCGGCATACACCATATCGGCGGTGATGCCCTGCAACGGATAGTGAGACAGGACCTGTGATGGCAAAAGGGAATCGAACAGGCTCAGCTGATAACTGGCTTCGTTCTTTGCCAGCGCCACCAGCTCACTCTCGAGCCCTGCATGCATGGTGGCTACGGCCTGATGGTTAAGCTCGCGCACGCTGCCCAGTAAACTCTCCAGACGGCTAACGGTGAAGCTCTCCGGCGGCAATCTGTCCAGCGCATCCAGTAGCCGCGCTGAAAGATCCGCGTCCGTCTCGTTAAGCAACTTCACCATTCGGTTTGCCACGCCAGTGGCGTAGCGGCTTAACCAGACGGAATGTGCGATTGATTCATCTCGTAGGCTTTCGTTAATGGTGGGCATATCAGCCTCCCGTCAACGTTGGTGCCTGATTGCGAAGCGCATCAATAACCTCGTCCGGGCTGTCAGCCGGGTCAATGAGATCAAGCTTCTGCAGTGCGCGAATCATATCGCTATCGCGCAACGCACCGGACTGCCAAGCGTAGACGATTGCCGTTACCATGCCAGTCTCCGCGACCTTCGCTATGAACTCCTGATTGATGGTGTAACTCGTCGTTTCGCCCTTGATGCCGAGGTATTTCGCACACCAGCCAAGCGCCAGCGTATAGGCCTCAGAAACGTTTGAAACACAGATACCGAGCACTGATGTTGAGGATGTTTGCTCACCGCTCGCCTGCGTCGCAGTCTTCGCTGTGGCGTTCTGCTCAATCAGTCGGGCGCCCAACTGCACCATGTAATCGCGCTTACTGTCCATGGCCTCTTTAGCCAGCATGTTCGGCTGCGCCTGGGCATAGCCAAACGAGCCTTCTTTAGGAAGCAAAAGCGGTGATCGGGAACCAATTTTCACGCCCTTCTTCTCGAGGTGGTCTCGCCAGTTGGTATCGAGCCCAGTCATGTACGGCTGCACCTGGCCACAGAACCACACACTGTCCTCATAGTCGGCACTGTTACGATAATGACCGTGGTTTATCTCCACTAGCGCAGCCAGCGGTGAATCATCAATGGTGGGATCGTTGTTCTGGGCCCCGACGAATGTGAATGGGATTTCGTCCCAGTAGTCCTTTCCTTTCGGCTTAGGGTGGTACTCACTGTCAACGGTGTAGGTTCCGCTTGCAGTGCCACCAGCCCGGCGCCATACCCGACAGATAAACTTCCCTTCCTGCAGCGCCAGCTCACGGTACTGGATTTCATCCTTGTAAGCGTAACCATCCGGCTCTTCTACGCATTCGCGCAGGACCACCAGCACCAACTGATCGCGCCCGTTAATACGCTTTGTTCGCCAGTTAATGATGTTCTCTGCCGGATAGCGGAGGATGATCGCTTCATCGGAGGCTTCAGCGTAATCGACATAAAGCCCCTCACGCGCAACTTCCAGCACGTTCTCGGCCACCAGCTGCGACTGCTGGTAGATGCTGGTACCGGCCCCGTCAGCATTGTTTAACAGGTATTTCAGCTTTTCAGGACCGTTAAACGTGGGGTCCTTGCGATAAGCCATCCCAAGCATGCCGATTTTCGTATTACCGGCAATGGCATAGAACACCGCGCGGCTCAGATAGTCCTCATTGCGCTTGCGATTGCGTGTGGATTTATCAGTTGGGTCGAGATAAGGCAGGTACTTATTACCCGCTGCCTTTACGGCCTCAGCTCCTTTGCAAAAGTCCCTGTATTTCCGCCAGGCAGCAGAAGCCGCCCGGTGTTCTGGTCGAACCCAGGTGATGTCGTCGTTTGCCATATCAGAAAGTGGTGTCCATGGTGATTGAGTATGCCGGTTTCACGATCGGGTAATCCTTCACGATGAAGTACCCACCAGCATCATTGGGGTGATCGTTATCTGCTGATTTGTCCGGTTCGCCATTTGCCGCCCAGATTTGCTGCTCAAGGCTCTCGGTATAAACCGGGCAGTTCTGGACGTTCACCAGATAGCGGCGCTCGCCGTTGGCGTTACAGAACATGGCATTCATCGAGTTGATGCGGTCTTTAACCGGCGGGTTGGCATCATCAACAATGACGCTGAATCCTGCATCGTTGAGCTGAGCGATATCGGTCTTGCTTGCGTTCTGGGATTTGCGTGAATCCCCTGATGCATCCGGATAGATGTAAATCTCCCGGTTTTTAACGTAGCGACCATCCTCGTAGCGCCAGAACTCTTCCTGGATACGCTTAATCATCGCCGGAGTATCGTAGACCTTCACCAGCTCACGAACCGCGCGCGGCAGGCCGTTACGCTTAACGTGAACAATCGCGGCCATTTTCCCAACGTTGAAGTCCATACCGATAAACAGCGAATCCCCGTCCTGAATCTCGTCAGAACAGTTATTCAGCTTACGGTTGAACGTGTGGTAAATGGTCCCGCTGTTGAGGTTGGTGAACTTGCCGCGAAGATATGCCTGAATCAGTTCGTCAGGGTAAGAGCTCAGCAGCGATGGGATGTAATCAGGCGGCAGATTCTTCGCATTGTCGAACGTGCTGGCCTGAATCAGTCCATAGAGCGCCGCAAGCTCTGGTTTTTCACGCACCGCCTTCACGAACTGCTGGTAGACGAACTTGAACCCTTCTGGCGTCGTCGTTACATCAATGCCATTACGTAGCCCATCAACCTTGTAACGCATACGAGCGATGATTTTTCGCCAGGCTTGTTGCGCTTTGGCTGCCGCCATGACATCCAGCTCATCCACCATCGCGTTACCGATTTTGAAACCGACTATCGAGCCGGGCTTCTCCATCGAGCGGCAGATGGTTGTTCCGCGGTAGCGCCGCCCCTCGTAGAAGTGAACCTCTTTGTTCCCCTCGTTGATTTTGACGCTCAGCCCCCAGTCGAAGGCAACCTCTTCAATCGTCGGGTAGAAGATGTCACGGATCTGCGGATATGTTGGCGCGAAATAGCCCTGGTTGATTTTAGGGTGCTCCCACATGCCCTTACAGATACCGCCACAACCCACCCATGTCTTACCGGAACCGAACCCAGCAACGTAGGCTTTGAACTTGTGTTGCATTGCGAGGAAGCGCGCCTGAGGGATGTTAAGTGTCGGGCTGATCCCCATCGTCTGCCCTCGCATCCACTACGTTGATATTGATTTGAACTGGGGTTGGTTCATCGTCCTCACCATCACCGGCCAGCTCTTTACGGAGTTTCTCAATCTCCAGCTGCCGGCGCTCGATTTCAATCTGCTGCAGTCGCTGCGCGAATTCGCTATCCGCCAGGCCGAGGCGCTTCATGACCGCTTCGAACATCCGCTCGCGGCTTATTGCTGTGATTTCGACGCCATTTTTGCCGACCTTTACGCCGGAGTATGCGAGCCTGGAAACGGCCGGGAGTTTGCGTGTATCAGGGAAGTAAGGCTGGCCAATGCCGTCACCATTACAGCGCGGGCATTCGGGGTTTGGTTCTCGATTGTGGTCGTAACCATAGCCGCCAGTATCCTGCGGCAGCCTGGCACCTTCCCGCCCCTCGACTTTTGCCGTTTCCTCATCAAACTCAACTGCATCGCGCCACTGGTAGTGGTAACCGAAGCCCCAGCAATAACGGCATGCGCCGCGGCGGTATTGTGATAGCTGGTTTGCATCGAAGGTGGCGAGCTGCCACATCTGCGCGAGAACCTCATCGGCACTGCCGAGCGTGCGCGCAATGGAGGCCTTTTGCTGCTGCGCAATGGCCTGCGCAACGTTAGGATTCGCTATGAGCTGACGACCGTAGTTTGGGTCACTATAACCAGCACGTGCAGCGGCAGCGGTGGCATTGTTGTCTTTAAGGTACTCCGCGACAAATATGCGCTGCTGAGCGGTGAGTCCATCATCATCCATCAGCTCATTTGCGCTTTTATCTTTCTGCGCAGTGCGCATTTTTTTCTGCGCAGGTTTTTGTGAAGTTTGCGCAGTAGGTTTTTTGATATATCGACGGGCGGTAGCGTAATTCAGTCCCTGCGCTTCACACCATTCCTTTGGTGATACGCCGGTTGCGGCATGTTCGGACAGGAACCGTTGCTGAAGCTCGCCCCAGTCCGGTTTTGCCATTGCTTACTCCAATAAAAAAGCCACCAGCGGATGCCAGTGGCTCAAAGTATTATGCTTACCGATGCGGGCTAGGAGATAAAGTCGTCGCTCCCAAGCCTGTGGGAGCCGTAGCGAGCCTCATAACCATCACCCAACATCCCTGCTTTTGTCTCTGCAACATCTTTCGTCGCATAAACACCTGCAAGGTGCCATGGAGCATTACGAATTACCCCCCAGCCTTTAACCCAGCCGTCATTATCAATATCAGCTTTCAATCCTTCTGCAACAAACATATATGTCTCCTTTGGGTACCCAGAGGCATACTATTAAAAGCAGGCGATGAAATAAATGTTAGCCGTCAAGACTTGCAGTAATACTCAGATGGTGAAGGTCTGATCGGTTGTGCTCAATAACAATATCACCAGCCCCAGCCTCAACATCATAGCTGCGGCAGTAAGGAGCAGTACACTTACCCGATACGTTGTCTTCAATCAGCACACCCCCTGATTGAATAGCCTTAAAAGTTACATCCGTCCCGTAAACCATCCCGTCTTTCCACTCTTCAAGACGCGTCAACGTAACAGTTAGCTTTGCCATAATCCCTCCTATGTTGAGCATTATCACAGGCACTCAGTGAATGCCTGCTGTAATGCCAGCCACACTCTCGCAGTGGCCACGCTCATGCCTTTGAGTTGCTGTCGCTTTATCGCCGCTTACAACCGGTGTACGTATGGCGTTCGCGCTGCTTTACCGGAGCATGTTCCCTTATTTACCCTCACATCGGTCTGCTATACCTACTCGCCATTAAGCGACTCGGGGCAGCTTAATGACTGCTGCATTGCCTTTCGGCTACGGACTATCCGCTTTGGTGTTTAATGGGCTTATCCTAAGGTGGGGTTATCATTGTCTCTATCCCTTATCATGGATGTTACCCTAACGATGGATCCCTCCGGGTGTATTGCAATACTATGCTAACCTTGAAAAAAACCATGGAGGTGACATGTTTTCCTTTCTCAATACATTTAAGCGGCTCATAAGTAAGCAGCAGGAAGCTCCCACCATTCAGCCGGAGTATTCAGATGAACAGCTTTTGCAATGGGCCACTGGATGCATGCTAGAGGGTTTACCCGACACGTTTTACGAAGCGAGGATTACCTGTTTTCGGAGCATTGACTATAACGAACGTACAGCAATCGCAGCTATACATGACTTCAAGTTAACCAGCGAAAGCGACTATATATCTTTCACTCCACCAGATGGCCTTTACGCCACACACTGCATAGAGAAAATTCTTGCTGGAAAAAACTGGAACCAAGCCACCATAACTTTCACCCCACAAACGACACGATTCATATGGGAATAAAAAAACCGCCCTGAGGCGGTTAAACTTTGTTGAATGCTACGCACTGTATCCAGAGGTTTTCTCGCAGCCTCTGTTTTTCAGCCATTAAGGACTCGAATATTTCACCTGAGGATTGTCCACCATCGCAACTGTAGACTTCACCATATGAATACGCCGGTAAGTGCTCCCATGTGGTTGCATCGTAAGCATTCCATGAAAAAAACCACTGCTCTTTCTCTTCCATAACCCCTCCATATGACGAGGAGTTATTGTGCATTTTCAGAGGCACTCAGTGAATGCCTGCTGTAATGCCTAACTGTACTCGCCTAACGCCCGATGAGATCTCTTTGCTCTTTCGTCAACTCTTCTTCTCGCAAGTAGTAGCAGGTAAAACCAGGAGGGGGGCTATATAGTTCTGCTGGTTGGTACTTGCCAACATTAGACAGGCCGACGATTTTACCATCATCACTTTCAGCCCACGCAGCTATCGGATAGATTGCGTCTGATGTTTTCAGCTCTTCCTTACCTTGAACGAAAAGATACCAGTTACCAACGGCCGGAATGATCTTTGAATATCTACTACCTTGTGGCATGTTTTTTCTCCTGAATATCTGAGGAGAATAAAGGTATAAAATAATTGAGATTAAATAAAGGGTTACTTAAACTGTTGACAGTTCCTTTCCAAGCTTTGTTATGCGCCAGGATGTCTTTCTTCGTCTGCCTGTCCAGCATATCCCAGTCGCGATCCGTTCAAAAGATGGGTTTAACCTAGTCGCAAGCCGTGTCCACTACCTCAACCCTTACGGGTCCAGTTGTCCCGCAGCTCACGAACAACATCGCCGCCAGGCATATGGTTAACAGCCCGGTTTCTCTTTCGTTTCTTTGCGTGGCCCTCTGCTACTTCTGTACCGCCACTTCCCGAGCGAATCAAATTCCTTCCCCATACCTAGCCGCTTAAAATTCTTGAGCTGCGCGGCGGTGGTTCCCTCGGCTGACATCTCGACGACATCCAGTCCGGATAGCGTTGTTCTCCAGACCTTCGGTCACGGATACACCGATTTTAGCTCCCCGGCCGAGGTCAGGATGTCCAGTACATCCATCCGATCAATCTCAACAAGACAATACAGGACGTATATCGCATTTATACCAACCAGATCATTGCGTTGCGCTTTAAGTTCGGCAATTCTGGACTGGCTGTCAGGTTTTGACAGGTTTTCGGACGCAGTGCGGTTAGCTGTCTTAGCGCTGTACCCCGCCCGAATAGCCGCTTGCGTGGCGTTTAAATCGATGAGGTACTCGCGACAGAACATTTCTTGTTCGTCGTTGTGTGCTATTTAAATGCCTGTAGATAAATGAATTAGTTTTGATTGTTTTTTTAAGAGGATCAAATGCAAAAATTTTCTGAGCAAGTAGAGTTAATTGGTTCATGGATTAGTTCGAAGGATAAATGGACAAAGGTTCACAACACGAATGGAGAGTCCACTCCTGGAAGCTGTGGGGTAAATGTCATTATAGGCTATCTCCCTACGTGTAATGACAATGAGAATGAAATCACTGTAATTTACAAGTGTCAGTTGCCTATTTCCGAAGATCAAAATGTCGAGAACTATCAGCTCAGCTCGCTGGCATTTTCTGATTGGGTCACCTTCATGAAAAAAATCCACGGTTAAAACTTACTGCAAGCACTGCTGCCTGATGTAGTCCTGCAGCCCAGCAATCATTTTCACGCTGGTCTCTATTCGATCTCTGAGGGTGAAATAATCCCGTTCAGAGGTGTCAGTAAGTCGGGGGCTGACTGCATCATCCAGGCCGGTGGTGCTGGCCTCTCCTGGCGCGGGACATCTGGCATTGACGTGCAGCCCGCACTTACCATTGCTAATGCAACGCTGAAGATCATAAAGCTTCTTTTTCTCATCAGCTAATTCCTTCGTGTATTTAGCATCCAGCGTAGCGACATCTCGCTGCCGGGTCTGCATGTCTTTGATGGCGGCGTTCGCAAGGCTGAGCTGTTCAGTAGCCTTATCGCGCTGCCCTTTATAGATGATGGCGTTGCTACGGTAGTGGTTAAGCGCCAAGGCCATGGAAACCAGCAGGCAGATAACGACAGCGCAGATGATTGCGGTTAATCGGCTCATTTTTGGCCCCACTCGCAGACTTCACGCTCAATCTCGCGCCGGGTGATCAGCCCCTTCCACTGTTTGCCACCGGCATACGTCCAGCGCTGCAGCTGATCGCATGCGCCTTTCTGGTCGCCCAGGTTAATTTTTCGCAACAAGCTCGATGTCTTGAAATTTCCGGCGCCAACGTTATAGACGAACGAGTAAAGCGCACCGCGCATAGTTTCGGGAATTGGCTTCAGGATGTACGGGTCAATCTTGTGGGCGACGGTGTTCAGGTCTTTATTGAGAAGCGCACGACACTCTGTCTCGGTGTAAGTCTTGCCGAGCATGACGTCTTTTCCTGTATGACCGTAACATACAGTCCAGACACCTACGACATCCTGATAAGGGTTATATCGGACACCTTCAAGTCCATCATTACCAGTTGGGCCAGTAATAAGAGCGGAAGCAATGCCTATGGCCCCTAATGGTATAGCTGCGATAACGCTATTCTTCAGCCTTAGTGGCATAGCCATTTAGCCTGTCCTCCCGTTCTTTCCGTCGGTAATACCAGTTCACGCCACAGGTGATAACGGTGCATGCAATACCGACAATGATTGCCCAGTCGCTCAGGGTCATCCCTGCAATTTTGTCGGCCAAGATCCAAACCTCTGTTTTTGCTGTGCCGGCGTAAGCCTTCGCGGAGACACCACAGCCCGTCAAAGCGGTCCCGGTGCCGTAAGAGAGTCTGCTATAAATGGTGCTCATTCTGGTCATAACCTCACCTCCGTTGATTACGGATGGCGCTGTGTGGGGTAAAAAAAAGGCCGCCCGCTGGCAGCCTTAAGAATTTTTAGGTTTAGTCACCACATTGAGGTATGGCGATTGTTGTGTCGCGGTTCTATGAAGACCGCAAACGCTTGAGGTGATCTGCATACCTCAACGATCGGCAACTCCCAGCCGGTAACCAAATTAATATACTTGGTATCTTCAGGAACCCTAACAGTGCCTGCGTATGAATTTCTGTAGTACGCCTTGACGTTGATACATGCAGATTCTTTACAGTTCATATTACACCTTCCGTATGTTTGTAAGTCACACCATGTGACATCTATAACGATATAGAAAGTATGAATTTTAAGCAATAAAAACCCGCTCAAGGCGGGAATATGAAGATAATCGCACGGCTATAATTGACCACAATGCACGGGCGAACACTCCAAAAATAGGGGATTCGGTTTTATGCTCTGATTCGTGGAGCGGACGCCGCCGCGTGACCAGCAGGATCTTCACTCGGGTATGTGGTGCGATTGACGGAATCGAACCGCCGACATCCTGCTTACAAGGTAGGTGCTCTACCATCTGAGCTAAACCAGCGAATTCTTGCTACACTTTCGCAGTGACCTCGCCCATGCCTTTGAGTTCGTCACCCCGGTTCGTCTCTGCTCCCCGTTAGCTCTTACCAGTGCATGATTGGCTGTCACGCGGCGACACCGGTGCTTCTTTGCTTATTAACCATCACCAGATGCAAAGCTGACTCTCTACGTGGAGACTCGGGGCAGCATCATAACTGCTGCGTTGCCTATCGGCTGCGGTCTAACCGTTTAGTGGCATGGCATTTTCTCATTCTCCAGAAACAACAAAATCCCGGCTCTATAAAAAGTTATTTAGTGGCGGTATTCAAATTACGATTCATTCACTAATAAATACCTAATAAAAAAATGATATAGTCCGATGATATGGTCCGATAACATGCTCTGATATCTACAGTCATGGAGATGATTGATGAAAGAAGTTAATGAAGATGGACATTTAGTTATCACTATTGTTATGCCTGCTTGGTTTCACCCAGTGTTGCATGCCATAACAAAGTATGATTCTAAGACAGGTTTTTGTTATCGAATTGACCCGCAGAATGATGGAGCATCAACTAAAAGGCATATTCACATCTGGAAAAAAAATAAACCACATAAAGAGGTGTCATGGAACATAGACGGCTCAAGACATGATAAGAGAAACTTCGATGAGAATATCGAAGGTTTCAGACACGCAAAAGAGCTAGCCAGCAGAATGTTGGAACCTGCTTCAGGCGTGAAATTCAACCTCCAGCAAAAGAATGTTATTGATGAGATATACAATAACTTAATTGTTCTTTTGGCTTATGCCATTGCAAATGATACTGCAATCAAATCAATAACTATCGATTACAACTCTTAAAGCAAAAAGCCCCGCCTCAATGGCAGGGCTTTATTATTTTATTTCATACAGGCGCAACATACCATAATCGAAAGCATACATGACAACTTCGGACAAAATCAAGCTTAAAGTGGCTAATATGCTAAATTTTGTCCACATCACCTCGAAAGCTCGTTGCATCCTGAAACGCCGAGTCTGCTTTTTGTTCTTCTCTGTAGCAGACATCGATAAGCACCTCCAGAAACGGTTTCCAGTTACGGGTCCACGTTCTGACGTGCAGATCCGGGACTCGCTTCAGTATCACTTTATAGGCTGCAGTAGACGGCACCCCAGAAAATCCATTTCCGCTGCAGCGCTCGCAGGTTTTGAACACCGGCGCGCCGCGGTCTTTAGTCGCTTTGCGGTCCAACACTTCGCCTTTACCACCACACCTGCACCGGGCAAGGATCACTTTCTTTCCTCCGCATGTTCCGCAAACCCTTTTCACCAGCTCATTTTTAATCTTCGGGGCCACCACTTCGGCACCGTCGGCGTCGAAAATACCAGGATGTTTAACCACATCCTCATTCCCGGATATAAACCCGGTACCACTGCAGCTGTGACACGTCACGCTGGTAGCCGCCGAATGGGAATAATCAGCAAAGGCAAATTGCGCCAACATCTGCATGCACCATCCAAACTGTCCACCAGCTGCTTTGCGAACATTCTTTGGTGCAGCATCCATCGCATATCGCGCCAGAGCCTGAATTGCGAGCTGTTCATCCGTTTTGCTGATGCCAGCCTTTCCGAAGAAGGCAGCCAAACCGAATCGCGCACGACTGATGGTGGTACCAATAGCCACCATTATATCGGTGCCGTTGAGACGATCCGGAGAAGTACTTTTTACACTATCGCTGATGTGCATTCCCTGAGGGCTAAAGTGTTTTAATGATGATTCTAGTTTCATGTGCCCCTCTGCTTCGATTCAATTCTGATGTAATTACGGAAGATGCGATAATCCACCAGCACCGATCCCCAGTAGCGGTAAATCCGGAGGCGCTGCCAGTGCGCGCGGAGTATCTCGATCGTTTCGGGCTTCATGCTGCCTCCATTTCGGTGATGGTCAGTTCGAGTTTTCCGCCTTTAACGATCGGCATTCTCTTCACGCTGTAGTAATCGACCTGCTGGTCATCGAGCCAGAACCCGGATTTCGTTAGCGCGTCGAAGGCGGCCTTCTGCAGGTTGTCCAGGTCCCGGCGGCGGCGATCCGGCATATGGCACTCGATACGGATTTTCACGGGCGTGGTCAGGCCGATATCCAGCATTGAGTCTTTGATGATTCTGGCGACACTGTCGCGGTACGCCTGCCCTTCCGCGCTAATGTGCGTACGCCCGCGGTTGTGCCGGTAATACCGGTTGTTGCTCGGCGGCCAGGGCAAAGTGATTTGATATGTCTTCACGTTCACCCCCACATCCGGTTTCGCCAGCGGCTGTCCGGGCGCGCTGGTGTATTTGAGGTCGGCAAGAATGCACTGACAGTCCAGGTCACGTAATCCGGGTTAAGGCTGCGCTCAACTCGAACACCACGCGCTTTGTAACGCTTAACCAGTTCGTCGGCCTGTTCGGTGCTGCAATCGGTGTGGTGGAACCAGGTATGCTTCATCCCCATTACCCCGCAAAGCCAAGTAGCTGAGCGGCGACATTTTCTGCCTCATCACGACTGCGGAATGAACGGGACAGGACCCAGCGCCAAAGAACATCGAGCGCAGCTTTATAGAGTTGTTGAAACTCGAGCTCGTCCATGTTGGCAAACGAGATGCTGCGAGGATGCTTTTTGAGTGTTCCGTCTGGCAGCTGAATGGCATCAAAGTGCCCTGCTTCGACGATCACCAAGGAGCGGTAAGCATCGAAGGATTTGCACAGGCTGATGCCATTCGTGACGCGCCGGTAAGCAACCTGCTCAAGATACTGCTCAGCAGCATCGATCAGCGCGCCCTCATTCCCGCCATAAGAAGCCAGGAATTTTGCGTAGCCGGTGATCAGCTTCCGCTCGTTGCTAGAGATAGCCCCGCCGGTTGGTTCCCAGTATTCAAAACCGAGATTAAGAAGCGCGAAAAAGCGCCGGTGAAATGCCGGGTTTCGTACCCGCCTGAACTCGGCAACAAGAACATCGCCGAGCCGGGTTTTTGATTGCAGGATATCGCTGGTCTCGGGTGTGGCCGGGATCAGTATTCCTGAGTGGTGTTTGATAAGTTGTAATTCTAGCGCCATGGTTCTCTCCGTGGCGCATCAGGTATAGGTTGTTCAGGCCTATGAAAGAATAATATCAGACGGTGGTGTAATTCGGTACCCAAGCCGTTTTGCAAAATGCATAAACCCGTTGAGAGTAAAGATTTCTTCCTCTTCGAGTAAAGGTCGTAATGAAACTATTCCATTTACACGATAAACCAGATATCTCCCTTCCGCCGGGAAGCTATAGATAACTGCTTTATCGGCCCTTCTGACCACGTCGTACCATTGATCATCTGCATTAAAGGCATCTGCACTACACACTATTTCCCCCTGAGCGACTTAATGACGCGGTAAACAGTAATCGGGAACAGCCAGGGGAACGCAAACAGCGATACTCTTTGAAACTGCTCCAATGAAATTTACGCGATTAATAAAAACACTCATTCGCGCTTTCCCAGGTCTCCTGCAGGATAAGTTCGACCTCTTTCTTGTCGCCTCCGAAAACAATCAACCCATCATTACTGGCACGCCTAATCGTAAGCTGGCAATCATCAAACTGTTTGCTGAGTCTTTTGAGCAGTTCTGACTCGAGCGCAGGTATAGCTCCATCAGGAAGTTTCTTCATGCGTTCAATGGTTAGCTCGATTTTCATTTTCCCTCCGCAATGAATTACTGTATGCATGTACAGTGCATTTATAAACGTATCTCACGGATTTTGCAACGCTCTAATGAAACAAAATGCATGAAAAAAGAACTACTTTTGCAGGCTGATTACCGCTGATTATTTGTTAGCTTACGACCTGCATAAGAAATTCTCAGCCTAGTTTTATACGTAAATTCGATAAGATTGCATCACCGACGTCAGTCCGGAATTTTAAATGAGAGGAACTTCACGAAGAAGCGCCCACAAAATGTTGAGTCATATTTTCGCTTGATCTGAGCTAAGGAATTAACCCAATCTTGATTTATCAGCTTGGGATTACTCTTATCATGAACGTTGCCGGAGATGGAATCCTTGCGTGTTATTTGAACATGATTGTAGTGCTTATTTTTAAATCATATATGTCCTTGAAATTGTTAAGACTTGAAGAAAATCATGGTGCTTTAATAACAAACAAACCTAAAAATAGATTGTTAAAATATCAATAAACAACACATGAAAGCACCATAAAATAATATCACCAATTATTTAGATAGTGTTAACACAACTGTATCGCTCCCAATCAGATAACCCCAAATCTGCGGATAGTGATGCCATAGAAAAATCCCACATAATATCAAGAAAAAAAACATAAATATGATACTAAAAAACTTAAAGAAACGATAACCAAACTCACCCTTCTTAACTCGTTCCCATTCTTTTTTTAATACAGCATGCGAAGCATTAGTATAAGCATCAAAATATAACTTTAAATCTGCACTGTTAGTCCCTGCGGATACTTGTACATTAAGACTTGTTATAATCTCTCGTAATTTCTTCTCTTCCTCCGATGGCATACCATGATTCAATCTTAGATAAATTTCTGAGGAAGTAGCATTAATTTTCTTCAAAGCTTCTTTTATGTCATTAACATCAGCCACAGAATCTTTCTTAAGAACTTCATATGTCGCAAGAAGTTTAACAAGAGATGTTCTCAACTCTGTTATCCATGCCTGCCTAAATTCAGATGTTTTCTGTTCTTTTGAGATAACCAAGCTTACTACAGTACCAATTACTGCCAATGCAGCAATCACTAAAGCTAAAAATGATTGTTCCATAACTTTCCTCCGAAAAAAATAAACAATATCACCTATGAACTTAAAAACCGATTGGGATTTTATATGAATTAAGTTCTTCTTTATAAAGACCAGCAATCTTATACATGTTGTAGCAAGCTTCAGTAAGATATTCATTAACTGGCAAAGAAGAAATTATTCTTAGATTACAAGCTAAATCCATAGCGGCCGCTCCTAATAAAGAATATTCCTTTTGCCTAACAATAAAATAATTGCATTCACCACTGTGACGACAATTTTCATAAGCACCTTCAAGCCGTTGCAAACTTAGTTTATGCATCGGGCTAAGACTACATATGTCAAACATCATTTTGGGTTCGATAGCTTTCCAGTTTCCCTTTATTAGCGAATAATCAAATATCGTGGGTTCTTTCATTGTTTCTGTCAAACCTTGCGATACGGGAAATTGCCCAGAATAATCATTAACTACGCCCAAACAAGCATGAACATATGATTCCAGATGGAAAATTAGTTCAATGCAAATGAACGCTTTCTCTGGAGTTTCTTGCTTATTTTGCTTATGGACTGATAGAAGATGATTAACAACATGCCCCACTGAAACACCAACAACAGCTCCGATCATTCCTCCAATCCACGCCTCCATATTATTGAACCTCAAAAATTAAATTTTACTTAAGTCCAATCCAGCAGCGACAAGCCTATCCACAATGTTACGCATTTTCCCGATTTCTGCAGTATATGACTGACCAATGTGAAGCTCTTCACAAATCACTTTTCGATCGACATGATATAGGTCTAGGGCATGCTTGAGGAGCTGCAAATGAAGTTCTGACGTTTTGTGGCCACTTGGCGCTAACTGGCGCGCTTTTGTAATGGATGCATAGATCTTCTGTTCATGGGTCATAAATCATTCCGGTTGTGCAATTATGAAATTTTATAGACATACATGCTATAATACATCCCTGTAATGCAAACTACAAATTGAGAATAAACATGTCAGACGCACCGCAGACTCCAAGTGATGAAAACCAGAATCTAAGTAAAATTGAGCTAATAAAATGGCAGCAGAGAATACAAGAAATATCATATTTAGAGGCTGGGCAGCACATGCGTGCTCTAAACCAGCTAATGTGGCAAGTGCCAAGTTTAGTCATTGTTATCAATGGTGGTCTGTGGTATGGCACTACATTAGTAAGTGATTTGGCTGCAAGGTTGATATTTTTCATGATCACCTTTTTTGATATATTATCTGTAATCACCTTATATCGTCTACGAGGATTATTAGATCTTAAAATAAGATTTCAAAATAATGTGGAGAACCAATTTTTACCATTTGTAATGGATAAACTTGCAGATGAATTTTATCCACAAGAGTTTAGACGACATCAAACAAAAATAAATCTAGAACGTTTCAATGCTAAACCAACACCAAGTTTAATGTCTCGTTTTTTTGAGTTTTGCTTTAAGAAAATCAGTATACAATCTCAAGGGAATTATACTGTAATTGGATGTTGGTCAACAGTATTATTTCTTTGTGCAATCATTAGTATTTATGGTGCAGTCAATCCTAGCTCATTCCTTGATAAGCAGGAAAAAAAGCAGCACTATGAGATAAAAAATGTTAAAACTAATGATATTATAGTAGTAGAGAAAAAAGAGGATAAGTTATGACTAGCTGGCAACAATACAACGACAAAGCATCTAGCTTCTTCGAATCCTACATAGGGATGAGCTTTGATGAAATTTTTAGCGATGTTGCTGAGTTTATCCCTTCTTCAGGTGAGTCATGCCTGGACATTGGAGCCGGATCGGGCCGTGATTCCGCCGCACTTGCTAAACGAGGACTAAAGGTTACTGCCGTAGAGCCTAGCGTCGAGTTCAGAGCACTAGCTAAGAATTACCATAAAGATCTTGATATCACTTGGATTGATGACAGCTTACCCTATCTAAAAAAAGTGAGCACCAGCAATAAGAAATTTGACTTCATATTGATGAGTGCCGTATGGATGCATTTACCACCTGAAGACAGAACTCAAGCATTGCACACTGCTTATAATTTATTAAATGCACATGGAAAAATGATCATCACTTTACGTCTCGGTCCCGCAGAACCTGAGCGTGTCATCTACGAAATTAGCACTGAAGAAGCAATATTAAAGGCTAAAGAAGCAGGTTTTTATATTGAGTTTGTAAATCCTATCAAAGAAGACGGTCTCAATCGTAATAATGTTACATGGCAAATTGTGGTTCTTTCTAAGCGTTAAATGTTATTGTTGATAAAGTTCAGCAAGGGCTTACTAAATATATTCTTATTCACCGGAGTTAAATTACTCCGGTATTTTCATTGTGATACCAAAAGGTGGATTCATCAATAAATAGAGGACTGAGCAGAACTACTTCATTAGTGGTAAATATAGCCCTAAATATGTTTTAAATTTTAGCGAACACAGGCTTTATTAAACATTACGTCACCTCTTACATCTTTCAGGGTAGCTAATTACCACCGTAGGATCCTTTTGATCCAACTCATTTTGACATTGTGTGCCAAGCGAGGGTTGAATTGCCATGCTAGCGCATACGAGTCATCAAAACCTTCCTCATCTAAAGAAGCCGTCTGAAAATACCTTACATGATTATCCAGTAGGTAATCGTGCAGGCGTACAAAAAAATCCTCAAAATCGACATCGTAATAGCATTCAGACAGATATCCTGACTCAAAGTGACACGCCCGTTTTGTCAAGCCGTTATCGTATCGGAACACATCGTCAAGATAGATTAGAGCACACTGTTCAATACTTTCGAGTTGTTCTTTCGTTGTGCTTTGCTGGCACTGAAAGGCACAAAATAAGTAATAGTTGGGATTAGCGGAACTGTATGAGCGGGATCTCAGATCGTTCATAGTAATCCCTATTTTTGCAAAGTTGAGGTTTCTACAGTCAGCTCCCACGTATAACCATTTATTAGGAGACTCAAAGTTTATTCTGTCACGTTCCATGACTGCTGCTGTTTTGAAATCATTAGGAATTTCGAGGTCGTATGGCTGGTATGGCTTTCTCACGGTCCCCTCTATGGAACTAGGTTGACGAAAAAACTGCCAGAAATAAAAAAAATCAATACAGTGTAGGAGTGTGCCAACGCTCCCAGATTTTAACTGACGTTTCGCACCAGCCAGTTGTAACCCTAGCGGTCGAAATGCTCCCGGATTTGCTCGATAGTCTCACTGTACTTCGCTAGCAAACTATGGCTCCTGCATGCTAATCATGTAGAATTGGCTTGACATGAACTGGCTATGGAAGTCTCTAAGTTTATCGTAGACCGTCCTGAGTTCAAGGAATACCTAAGTGTCATTTACCATTCTTCTTCAAACTCGCCTTCGCGCAATTCACATTTGCCATTGATGATTTCCCAAGCATGAGTCATTCCCATACTCATAAGTTCAATAGTACGTTCGCGATCATTTGAAAAAGCTCCCAAAAATATCACGTACTCAAGTTCAGGTTTACCGAACTCAGGTAAGCAACCGAAATCATTCAATACACCCTGCCATTGAACACCTTCCTCATCTGGCATATGGAAAAGTTGCATAGGCCGTCCACCAGGTTCGAACTCAATAAAGCTCGTTGAACCACCCAAGGTTGTGAGTACCTGGACATGGTCATCAAAAAAATAACGTCGGGCACTTCTCATTCCTTCGACATAGAACAACCGACCATCAGATAGCTGTTTCAAGACCAAATATACTTCACGTCGCACAATACTCATTATTATTCCTGTAGCTATGGGAAGCTCAAGTTATTAAGTATGCTCCTACGACGGTAAGGAAGAAAGAGAAAGAATGAGTCCTTCAGGGGAAATCTAGTCATGCCCTTTCACCAGCTTTAATTCTCTTGTATTTGGCTTTCAAAATTTCCGCTGGCGTCGGCCCCATAGGCACTACTGGTGCTGCCAACGCTCGACGAACAGGCGGAATCGGCTTTCCGGCCAGCACCCGCTTTTCCCACACATCCAGAATGTCACTGGCTTCACGCTCGAGTTCTTTAAGACTCAACTGACCATTTGTTCCACGGCGCCGCAGTTCAAGGCAAATGTGGTAATAAACCGCCTTTGGCCACGGATATAGCTCGCTGCTCGGGTACCGATAAACCAGATTCCTCCACTTCCAGTATTCAGCCATGACGTCAGCAGTGGTGATCCCCAGCACGCAGCGCCCTTCCCTGCACCACTTGATGAACTGGCCTGGCGAAGGCAGAAATGGACGCTCCTGTCGGCGTACCATGCGCATGCCGGCTTCGACCTGCTCCATGGTTGTGATCCCGTTTTCTTTAAAGGCCAGCACCCATTGCCGGCGGATCTCGTTCACGTCTTCCTGGCTGCGATTCACCAGGCTTGCCGGGAACGCGGCCGCCAGCTGTACGAACAGCCCGTTGATAATCTGAGCTACCTGCTGCGTTTGTTCGCGTTCGGTGTACTGCTCAGGCATGTTGTGCGCTACCCGGCAAGCCTGTTCCCGGTCAAAATCGCGAATGCTCTCGGCTAGGTTTTTCATTCCAGCACCCCGTCAATCCAATCGGTGTTATGCAGGTCGATGCCGCCCCGGGATAGCTTTGCCGTTCCGGTTGCGCGCAGCCGTTTGGTGGTGAGCTGATCCCACTGCTTGCGCAGACCCGAGGGGCTCAAGATGTTGTCTTTCCAGAACTCGTCCCGGTTAGCCCACTGGAACAAATCGCAGATTTCGTAGTGAGTACGCCTGTCCTGGACACGCATCAGCCTGACGGTGTTTGCCCATTCAGCCCAGTTTGGTTCAGACAGCGATGCGTTGACGGTGAGAAGCCTGTCGTAAATCCACCGAGCGGCCTTGAGGTCGTCAGCGGATCCCCATGATTTACCTGCCGGGGTGTATATCCCGTCGGCAGCTTCTGGATGGCGAGAGAGAAACTTTTGAGTTTTCTGGTTTCGGGATTCCTCAGAATTCCGAGACGAGGATATTTTATTATTGTTCTTGTTATAGTCTTGGGTGTCTACCGTTTCCGGGAAGGTTTTTCCCGTTTTCGGTAACACTTTTCCCGATTTCGGGAAGACTTTTCCCGTTTTCGGTTTGTCTAAAATCCAGGCTGAAAGGTCAGTATTTATACCGACCGTTTTCATCACGCCCTGCTTTTGACTGAAGATAATTTTGCGTTCTGCGAGTGACTTGAGCGCATCAGAAACGTGGGAATCACTCAACCCTGTAAGCTCAGCGATAACCGTGTTCGTAACGCGGTCCTGTTTCTTGTTCCAGCCGTAGGTAAGCCAGATCACCGCCTCAAAACATTGCCACTCCCGGCCTGACATTCTCAGGCGAGGCTTAAGCTGCTGGATCTCGTTAGCGACCTTGGTATACCCGTTCGACAGGTCGGCCATACGACCTCCCGGTTGTTCGGTTCTGTGGGGGAAATTGATAATTTCAGCTGTGTTTGACATACTTAGCTCCGCAATTACACTCCGTTTTTGCACCAGAAAGCCGTTGGTGTTCGAGCACCGCGGCTTTCGCCTTTTTTGAAGTCTTCACATTGCCCCCAACATGGTTGTGACCATCGCCAGCAGCGGTGCCGTAAGGTCCGGATCGACACGGAACATCTCAAAAATCCCCTCGCCTAACTCCTTCAGTTTTTCCTTCTTCGGTGCATCGAGCATCAGAGCTTGCTTCGCCTCACTCACCTCTTTTTCCAACCTGGCCATGCGAAACGCAAACGAGTCGTTCTTTACGACGCGGTCGCGGTATTTAAGTGGTAATACAGACAGGATCGCTGGCACCAGCTGTTCGATGTTCTTTCGGTACGATGCGGAGTCTTCTTTGTTGTCGAGCCAGCGGAACAACTTCACGTTCCAGACATCGGCCTGGCCTGAGAAGTCCACGCCATTAAGCTGAAGTTTTTCTGCCGCTTCTTGGATTTGAAGTGCAACACATACTCGCCCTTCTGATGCAGCCCAAGCCCGGACCGCAGAGCAGATATCGCGATGCTCAATATCCTGCGTTGCTGATTCACTTTGATGACACGGGAATATCAGTCGATTAGAGGAAGCTCTGCTACTCTGTTGAAATGAAACAGTTTGCATTGTTAAGGCTCCTGTTTAGGTATACCGTCTGTGGGATTTGGATAGAGGTCAGGGCGTAATTCGTGAGGGGTTACACCAGTGAGTATGTATATGGGTAGTACCCGTTCAGCAGGAACTGTCCCTTGATACCTATTTTTCCAGCGACTAACCGACATTGGTTTTATGCCTAGCATGGCTGCAAGCTTTGAAGCTGTACCTGCGAAATTTATAGCTTTATCTAATCCGTTCATGGATATCTCCAAGTTGAATGAGATTAAATTAAGCCTCAGGCTTAATTTTAAGTCAAGCCCTGAGCGAATTTTCAAGTTTAAGCAAAAGGCTTATTCTTCAAACTATGAAAGAGAAAACTGTACTTAATCCAATACTTGTAGAGCGCCTTACAGAATTGAATGGTCGGGGTATGACCAAATCTGATATGGCCAGAGTTGCAGGGGTTACCCCACAATCCGTAAACGGATGGTTCAAGAAAGGGGTGATAAGCAAGAAATCTGCATTAGCAGTAGCAGACGCAGCTGGCGTATCCTTACCATGGCTGTTAGGGGAAGATGTTGATGAAAAAGATGGACTAAAACCTGATGAACAACGGATCCTTGAACTATACCGGCAACTACCGGAAGAAGAGCAGCAGAACATGCTTCGAATCTTTGCTCTCCGTCTGAAAGAATTGGATCAACTCTACGAAAAATACATGAATAGGCGCATCAAAGGAGACCTAGACTAGCGGAAATACAACTTCGCTTGTAAAGTGAGCAGTGCGCGGGAATGTTCCTATAATTCTGCAAGGTTTACTGAAGGGCTGTTCAGAAGTTTGAGTTGCCGAAGTTTTCTACACGGTATCATCCTTGCCAGACACACTATTGATGTGCCCTTTATGGGCATTCATGGCATGCGCGTGCCAATCAAAGGGACGTCCTTGTTTATAGACATGTAAACCTGTAAATCAATCCATTGAATTTTAACGGATTTTCGATATGTCACAGTTACAACACTATACAAAAACAATACTTTTAGAAGTTGACATAATGACGTTGGACTTACCATAATGGTAATCAAGGTATTTAGTCTATACAAAACTGGAGCTCCAAAAGAGGCTCTTAGGGAAGGAGAAGAAAGGTTCATCGAGAATGGTGGCCCTCTCTATCCGGAACTGATTGACGTTCTAGACAATTGTCAGGTCAGGACAGTCACAGCTAGAACGAATGATTTTTTGGCGATACATCGCGTTGAACTTGGTGAAGTTAGAACATATGTCAAGCTGGCCCTAACCGCAGGGAAATACGTTAATTCTCAGTGGTGTATGGGCAATGCTCCTAGGGGAATTTTTGCTTGTGATGCTTACATTGTTCCTGCACAGCTATACATACCAAGTTTACGAGAAGTATCTACTGTCTTGATGTATGTGAAAGTATGCATATTAGAGACTGGAAATACGGTTGCCGTCATTTCCCTACATGATTCTATTAATACGAAGGATTTATCATGAAACGTTATTCTCTCTGCCCAATCTGCGGGGATGAAAGGTTGCATGAAACTAGCAGATCCATCCTCCGAGAATTTGAAGGATTTAGAAAAGAAGTTCCATTTCATGCATCTGTTTGTGACTCTTGTGGTTCTGAAACTCTTACAGATCAACAAGCTACATTCAATAAGCGCCAGATGACTGATTTTTATCGTGAGGCAGATGGTTTATTGACTGGCTGTCAGATAAAGGCGATAAGGGACGACCTACGGTTAACACAAGCGGCAGCTTCGAAAGTTTTCGGGGGAGGGAAAAACGCGTTCACAAAATATGAGAATGGCGACGTAACCCAGTCAGTTGCTATGGATAAACTGATTCGTACCGCTTATGCAGTTCCTGCTGCATTTGATTTTCTTTCAAATGGTTGTCCCAGCATTGTAACAATTGAACACAACCCACCGAAACTCAGGGTCTTAGACGAGATTTCAACATATGTTGTCTCTAGATTATCAATCAATTCTCACATTAGAAGCCAAAGGGTAGATAAAGTTAAAGTATCAAACTTTATCACTGAATCTTCGTCTAAAAATGTTCATTGGGAAGTCATTGAAGGTCATTTAGCTGGTAGCAAATTATGATTCAAAGAGAAGTTAAGGATGTGTTTTTGCGTAAGTCTTCACTTTCATTCGATAAGGATATAAACATATTCAAATTGGATGGAATGGAACTTACAATTCAGTCGTTTAATCAAGTTATTAGCGTGCAAGTCGCGCAAGAGTATGAAGATGATACCTTCGCAAAGGTCAAACGATATGCATGTCTATTCAGATTGCAATGTGGTATTCGAGCGCTACAAGCCAACATGCAAGATTCAGGCAAGGTACTTTTTGAAATTGAGGCAGAGCATGACGCGGTGTTTGATGCCGACTCGCCAGTGGAAGTTCATGAATTAGAAGCATTTAGTGGCGATGACCTGATAAATAATGCAGTTTGGCCATATTGGAAAGAACACGTAGCATCGCTATGTTCTAAAGCGGGCTTGAGCCCCCTTCAACTTCCGCCAGCCCAGAAAAATGTGCCACTGAAAATTACCTCTAAACGCGAACTTTAAAAACCCCCGGCTTATGCCGGGTTTTTATGTGACTTATTGATTCAATCTATTACTTATCTACTGTACAACAATTTGTCTTACCATGCAGAAAACATGCATAGTGGTTAATAACCCCCCCTTAAGATAGTACAACAATCGTTAGCTCTTTTCATCATAATACCTCATTGATTGTCAGTTCGAATTAACCTTCATAGTTGCCATTTCCCTTTGACTCCCCCCTAATTTCCAGATCAATTTTCTATCAAAATCTTCAAGTGCAATCACATTTAAGGCTTAAGCTTACATCAAGTTTCGCCTTAGGCTTGACAACAATTAAGCCTTAGACTTAATATGATTCTACGCAAAACACTTCATTCGAAGTTAAGAAGGTAGTTAAAAACTGTCCTCTAAGATGGAGATTAACGCGCATCAGGTGTAAACGTTCCGCTGGCCGGCGATAAGGCAAACGAGGGTGAGAATGATTGATTTCGCACGCAAACCAGGACGGCAGCAGGCTGTAAAGCTGAACTTCTTCGAAGTGATACTTCGCCGCTTATGCTACCTGCTGGCGCAAAAGGGGAATCCAGATGTGTAACTCAACGAAATGCGGGTACTGCGGCAATCCGGTTAAACCGGAGGAAGTAGTCAAAAGTACCCTTCTCTATAGCAACGGCGCGCAACTGGCGCGCAAAGAAAAAGAAGACTGCTCTGAACGTTGTGCTTCGTACGACCAGATGGCCCACGAGGCATAACGTAAAAGCCGCGCAAGGCGGCCCGTACGTCCGGTGCTCCCGACCAAAGTTACACCGGAAAACTACTTAAAAAACCAAAGTTCACCCAATGGGCGCTATCTCTGGCCCGGGGATCTTACATCCAAAAAAGAGGATCTCACATGGAATTTTTCTATGTAGTTAAGGCTACGCAGAAATCTGGCAAAGAAGACGCAGTGATTTGGTTCACTGCGAAATCAGAAGCCCGTGCCAACCTGCAGCTCGATGTTGAGCTGGAAGATGCCGGTATTGAAACCGGCCGCGGTAAGGATTACGTCAAACCGGTTCGCACCGATTTCCCCGTCTTCGACGACCTCCCGGAAGAAAGCACCGTGGATTACACCTGGTGCAAACGCTACGAACTCCAGGACGATGGACGCACTTGGCTACCAAAGGCTGGTGCTGAGTCTGCTGGGGCCATGGACAACTCTGCCGCACCGGAAACGACCGTTAAAGTCGGAACTATCGTCGAGAGTGTCCCGCTTGAAAACCGCACTCCAGCGGTCCGCTATGCCATCCATTTGACCAGCGACAAATACCAGTCACATATAACTAAAGAGCAGCAGTTGGCTGCCAGCGAAATGTCACTGGATGAAGGCAACACTTATCTCCAGAACCTGCTGCTGGCGAAGAACGACATCCCTGAAATTGCCGAGCTCAGCCTGAACGCTGAGTGGAAACTCGTTCAGGCGATAAAGCAGGTCTTCACGACAGATGAAGCGCACGAAACTGAAATTATCGCTGCTTTCATGGCCGACTGGTTGAGAGTAGATGCAGGTGACCGCAACGAGTTAGTTAGAGAGTGGAGAAGCGGAAAGCTTACACTTCTCAAATCAGAAATCACCAGCGAGACCGGTGTTAGAACCGGTCAGGATTTAGAACCTGATAATGGTATCCAGATTGACGAGAATGATGACGAAACCACACGTTATCCAGTCGTTCGTATGCCGTTTCGCAAGCAGCTGCTCGCCCAGTTCACCGCCGACGAACTGCGCCACCACTTAACCCGCGAAGAATACGAAGGTATCAGCGCGCTGGAAATGGACACTGACAACGGTTACGTCCAGAACCTGCTGCTGGCGGCAGAAAACTGCGAAGAGGTGAAGGGTTACGATACCAAAGACCTTTGGCGCTATACCGACGCCATTCGCAAGGTATTCTGCCAGGAGAAGCGCCACGAACTCGCTTTGGTTCTCCGATTCACCAGAATCTGGGCTGCGACTGATTATATCGATCGCGGCATTCTCGTTCGCGAGTGGGCAGTCGGTAATCGTATCAGTAATGTTCAGCGCACTGATTCTGGGACCAATGCAGACGGTGGCTATATGACGGATCGCGGCGAAGGCGCGCACCATACTCTGGACACTCTCGATCTTGAGATCGCCTGTGCCCTGCTGCCTATGGATTTCCATCACTTTGAAATCCCCTCAAGCATTTTACGTCGCGCCAAAGAAATCGTGGCTAAGAAAGAAGAACCATGGAAATCATGGAGCGCCATCCTGCGTAATCAGCCCGGCGTACTGGCGGTGAACCGTGCGGCAATCTTCAATCTGATCCGTATCGCACCAGAGAACATCCACCACACGCCAGCGGCTCATCTTGAGTTTGTGGATAAAACCATGACGGCTGAGTTTAACTCTGCTGTGGAGTTACTGCCGTTACCAGCTCCTGCTGTTGAGACCGAAGCCCAAGTTGAACAACCGGAGGTTGCAAATCTCGGCAGCGGCATGTTCTCCATCGAAGGCCTGATGGGTGGAAATACCGATCCAGTCATCAATACCACCTCAAATGAAGTCGAAAAAACGGAAAACACAGCGGAGACCACCATCGATGTGCAGATGGAAACGGCTAAGCCAGAGAAAGACGAAGATGTTGGTTCGGTACCACCGGGCGAAAGCACTGATGCAGCTAATTCGCAGACAGATTCCGTAGAAGCAGACCAGTTGCAGGAAACAACAATTGACGTTCAGGAATCGAACCCAGAAGTGGAGTTCCCTGCAGACTTCGAACCTGGCCGATACGAAGGCCTACCGAATGACGTTTATCACGCAGCGAACGGCATTAGCTCAACCCAGGTGAAAGATGCCCGCGTCAGCCTGATGTACTTCAACGCGCGCCATGTGGCTAAAACTATCCCGCGTACAGCATCTAAAGTGCTGGACATGGGAAATCTGGTGCACGCCCTTGCACTGCAGCCGGAAAACCTCGAAGCAGAATTCAGCGTAGAACCTGAGATCCCAGAGGGTGCTTTCACCACCACCGCAACTCTGCGCGAGTTCATCGAAGCGTACAACGCCAGCCTGCCGGCGCTGCTAAGCGCTGACGAGATTAAAGCGTTACTTGAAGAACATAACGCGTCCCTTCCCGCTCCAGTGCCGCTTGGCGCCAGTCTGGAAGAAACGGCTCAAAGCTATATGGCTCTCCCTGCTGAGTACCAGCGTATTGAAGAAGGCCAGAAGCAGACAGCAACGGCAATGAAGGCATGCATTAAAGAGTACAACGCCACTCTGCAGACGCCGGTTAAAACCAGCGGCAGCCGTGATGCGCTACTCGAGCAATTAGCGATCATCAATCCTGATCTGGTCGCACAGGAAGCGCAGAAACCGACGCCGCTGAAAGTGTCCAGCACCAAGGCAGACATGATCCAGGCAGTTAAGTCGGTTAAGCCCGATGCCGTGTTCGCAGACGAGCTGCTGGATACCTGGCGCGACAACCCTGGCGAAAAGATTTTGGTTACCCGCCAGCAGTTGGCCACCGCGCGAGCAATTCAGTCCGCACTACTGGCGCACCCGACCGCGGGCATGCTGCTGACACATCCAAGCCGCTCCGTTGAAGTGAGTTACTTCGGCTTTGACGACGAAACCGGATTGGAAGTGCGTGTACGTCCGGACCTTGAAATTGAACTGGACGGCGTGCGCATCGGTGCGGACCTGAAAACCATCAGCATGTGGAACGTGAAGCAAGAAAGCCTACGCGCCAGGCTGCACCGGGAAATCATTGATCGGGACTACCACCTCAGTGCGGCTATGTATTGCGAGACCGCGGCGCTGGATCAGTTCTTCTGGATTTTCGTCAACAAAGACGAGAACTACCACTGGATCGCCATCATCGAGGCGTCCACCGAACTGCTTGAACTGGGCATGCTCGAGTACCGCAAAACGATGCGCGCCATCGCAACCGGATTCGACACGGGCGAATGGCCAGCGCCGATCACTACCGATTACACCGATGAACTGAACGACTTCGACCTGCGCCGCCTCGAAGCGCTGCGCGCTCAGGCTTAAGGGGGATTTATGCATAACACTAACGTTACCGTTGCTGACCAGAACACCGTTATTAACTCCAACGTGGCTTTGTTCGATTCCCAGTATCTGAACGCCATCAGCACGTTCGCGCAGATTATGGCCCAGGGCACTGCCACTGTTCCTAAACATCTGCAGGGCAACCAGGCCGACTGCATGGCTGTAGCGATGCAAGCGGCACAGTGGCAGATGAATCCCTTCGCCGTGGCCCAAAAGACGCACCTGATTAACGGTGTGCTCGGGTATGAAGCGCAGCTGGTTAATGCAGTCATTTCGCGCAGCGGCGTGCTGGCCAGCCGCTTTGAATATGAATGGTACGGGCCATGGGAAAAGGTAGTTGGAAAATTCCATATCCGTAAAGGCGACAAAGGCGAGTACCGCGTCCCGGGCTGGACCCTGGCTGACGAAGCCGGGATCGGCATTATTATCCGCGCAACCCTGTAAGGTGAAGATCAGCCAAGGGAACTCGATTTGCTGCTTGCTCAGGCCCGAACCCGAAACTCTACCCTGTGGGCTGACGACCCACGCCAGCAGCTGGCATACCTGGCCGTCAAGCGCTGGGCGAGACTGTTCTGCCCGGATGTGATTCTGGGCGTTTATACCCCGGATGAACTGGATGATCGCCGTGAAGAACGAGAGGTAAATCCCGCACCGGCGCAGCACGTAAGCCTTGCAGACATTTCAGGTGACAACGTCACTACCACTCAAACGGCTCAGGAATCAGCTCAAAACATCGATGCACTTGCTGATGATTTTCGTGACCGCATCGAGGCGGCTCAGGATGTGGATAGCGCTAAAGCTCTGCGCGCAGATATTGAAACCGTGAAAGCAACGCTGGGTTCTGCCCTGTTCACTGAGCTGAAAAACAAGGCCGTGAAGCGTTATTACCTGGTTGATGCACGGAACAAAGTCGAAGCAGCCATCAATTCCTTGCCACCATCAGATGATCCCGATGCAGCTGCGCGGTTCGCAGAAGTAGAGCGCGTTCTTGCATCGTCGAAACGCCATCTGGGCGACGAACTGCATGGTCAGTTCAGCATCACCCTGGCGGATATGAAACCGGAATACGTGGACTAACGAGATCGGGAGGGGAAACCCTCCCTCAAGGAGAAGAAATGCGACTGATTAATCGAGGCAGTAAGCAATCCCCTTTGGCTCGCCAGGCATGTGAAATCGCACTCGCAACCCACCAGCAAAGATACGGTGACTATGGGCGCAGCAAGATGAAAGAGACTTATACGGTGAGAGTGGAAGGTGTGAAGGTCTGGGTTGAAGTGGTCAACCGCAAGGCAAGCTACGTGGCCACAGCAATGACCGGCATGCGCCGACTGCGTTCCCTGCCCGGCCAGGCAAACTGAAACTGAAATATCAACGACTACAGACCGGCATATCTATACTCATGCCGGTTACCTGAGGTGAACGATGTCGCAGGTAATTTTTAACGAAGAATGGGTTGTTGGCGCAAGGCTCACAGAAAAAACAGGCCTGACCGAACGACAGATTGAGAAGTATCGCCAAGGCTGTTGGGTGGAAGGTATCCATTTTAAACGGGTTTCTCCTTCTGGAGAAAAAACCTTGCGTGGCACAACCTGGTATAACTATCCGAGAATTAATCAGTTAATAAGGGATGCGTAAGATGGCAGCTTTGCCTACAGGTGTCGAAATCAGAAACAATAAGATTTGTATCTGGTTTATGTACCGGGGAAAGCGTTGCCGCGAAATTCTCAAAGGTTGGATTAACACCCCGGCGAACATCAAAAAAGCCGGGAATCTTCGGGCTGTGATCGTTAGCGAAATCAACCTTGGAGAGTTTGATTACCACCAGCGCTTTCCTTCATCGTCCAGAGCAAAAAAAACCGTAACCACAGTTTCAGTTCAAACCTTTTCAGAGCTGTGTGAACTGTGGACGAGCATTAAAGAAACCGAAATTAGCGCGAACACGATGCGTAAGACGCGTTCACAACTCGGTACGTTAATGCACATCATCAACGGAGATACGCCTGTTTCAACTATACGCCACAGCGACATTCTGAAATACAGGAAGGAGCTGTTGAACGGTGAGACACTTTACCTGGCAAATCCCAGAAGCAATAAACAGGGACGCACTGTGCGTACCGTGAACAACTATATATCGCTACTGTGCTCCCTGCTTCGGTTTGCACACAAATCAGGCTTTATCAGTGGCAAACCCTTTGAAGGCATCAAGAAACTACACAAAGGGAAAGTAAAACCGGATCCTTTAACGAAGCAGGAGTTTAGTTTGCTTGCGGAATCCGAGCGTGGCCAAAGCCTCAATATGTGGACATTCGCAGTTTATACCGGAGTCCGTCATGGAGAGCTCGCAGCTCTTGCCTGGGAAGATATCGACTGGGAAAAAGGTACGGCTCATATACAGCGCAATCTCAATGCGTTGGGCATGTTCGGCCCACCAAAAACCGAAGCAGGTAACCGGGTTATTACCCTATTAGAGCCGGCACTTGAAGCCTTGAAAGCACAGCGCAAGCTGACAGCGCTACAGCCTAAAACCGAAATTGTCTTTAATCATCGCGAGTATGGCGCAGTGGAACATCAAAGCCTGCGATTCGTTTTCATACCCCGGATGCGCAAAGGAGAACAGAAAGCCTACTACTCTTTATCGAGCATCGGTGCGAGATTCAACGCAGCTGTAAAACGTGCTGGTATTCGCCGCCGGAATCCGTACCATACGCGGCATACTTTTGCCTGCTGGCTTTTATCTGCCGGCGCTAACCCGTCTTTCATAGCCAGCCAGATGGGGCATGAAAACGCGCAAATGGTTTATGAAGTCTACGGTGCGTGGATTGAAGAAATGAATGGCGAACAGGTGCTGATGCTTAACGATAAGCTGGCACGCTGAAAAATTTTTGCCCCTATTATGCCCCTATCGGCTCCGAAGGTAGTAATTAATGCAAGAAAATCAATCAAATACAAAGAAAGAGCAATACAACCTGAACAAACTGCAAAAGCGACTGCGCCGTAACGTGGGCGAAGCCATTGCAGACTTCAACATGATTGAAGAAGGCGACCGCATCATGGTTTGCCTGTCAGGGGGTAAAGACAGCTACACCATGCTGGAGATCCTGCGTAATCTTCAGCAAAGTGCGCCGGTGAAATTTTCCCTGGTGGCGGTCAACCTTGATCAGAAGCAACCGGGTTTCCCGGAGCACATTCTGCCGGAATACCTCGACAAGCTGGGCGTTGAGTACAAAATCGTCGAAGAAAATACCTACGGTATTGTGAAAGAGAAAATCCCGGAAGGGAAAACCACCTGCTCTCTGTGCTCTCGCCTGCGCCGCGGCATTCTGTATCGTACCGCGACGGAGCTGGGCGCGACCAAAATTGCGCTGGGCCATCACCGCGACGATATCCTGCAAACGCTGTTCCTCAATATGTTCTACGGCGGCAAAATGAAAGGCATGCCGCCTAAACTGATGAGCGATGACGGTAAACACATTGTGATCCGCCCGCTTGCCTACTGTCGTGAAAAAGACATTGAGCGTTTTTCTCAGGCTAAAGGGTTCCCGATCATTCCATGTAACCTTTGCGGCTCTCAGCCGAACCTGCAGCGTCAGGTGATTGGCGACATGCTGCGCGACTGGGATAAGCGTTATCCGGGTCGTATCGAAACCATGTTTAGCGCGATGCAGAACGTTGTCCCTTCCCATCTCGCGGATGTAGAACTGTTCGACTTCAAAGGTATTAACCATGACTCAGACGTGGTGAATGGCGGCGATCTGGCGTTTGACCGGGAAGATATTCCCATGCAGCCAGCCGGCTGGCAGCCGGAAGAAGATGACAATCAGTTTGAAGAGTTGCGTCTGAACGTGCTTGAAGTGAAGTAAGCGATTAGCGTCTCAGAAACATCTTCTGAGACGCTTGATGCTTTATTTCAGCAGACGTACGCGACAGGTTTTACCCTTAATTTTCCCGTTCTGCAGCTGCTTCCATGCCTTATGGGCCACCGCCTGGCGAACCGCTACGTAAACATGCGCCGGATGAACCGCAATCTTACCGATATCCGCTCCGTCCAGTCCCACATCTCCGGTCAGCGCGCCTAATACGTCACCTGGACGCATCTTGGCTTTTTTACCGCCATCAATGCAAAGCGTCGCCATTTCGGCTTCCAGCGGCACCAGGCTGACGCCAGCAGGGGCATTCATCCAGTTCAGCTTCATCTGCAGCATCTCAGAGAGAATATTGGCGCGCTGCGCCTCTTCCGGTGCGCAGAGGCTGATCGCCAGACCGCTGTTTCCTGCACGTGCGGTACGGCCAATACGGTGCACGTGCACTTCGGGATCCCACGCCAGCTCAAAGTTCACCACCAGCTCAAGGGATTTAATATCCAGACCGCGCGCAGCGACGTCGGTTGCGACAAGAACACGGGCGCTGCCGTTAGCGAATCGAACCAGCGTCTGATCGCGATCGCGCTGTTCCAGATCGCCATGCAGCGACAGTGCGCTCTGCCCGGCGGCATTGAGGGTATCACAGACCGACTGACAGTCTTTTTTGGTATTACAGAACACCACGCAGGAGGCCGGCTGATGCTGGCTTAGCAACTTCTGCAGGAGCGGAATTTTCCCCTGCTGCGAGGTTTCAAAGAACTGCTGTTCGATAGCGGGCAGCGCATCTACGCTGTCGATTTCAATGGTGAGTGGATTTTTCTGCACGCGGCCACTGATGGCGGCGATAGCGTCCGGCCAGGTTGCGGAGAACAGCAGCGTCTGGCGATCGGCAGGTGCGAAACGGATCACCTCGTCAATCGCATCGCTGAAGCCCATATCCAGCATCCGGTCTGCCTCATCCATCACCAGCGTTTGTAGCGCATCCAGCGAGACGGTGCCTTTTTGCAGATGATCGAGCAGGCGGCCAGGCGTGGCGACAATAATGTGCGGCGCATGCTGGAGTGAATCACGCTGCGCGCCGAACGGCTGTCCGCCGCAGAGGGTTAAAATCTTGGTATTGGGCAGGAAACGCGCCAGGCGACGCAGTTCATCCGCAACCTGATCTGCCAGTTCGCGGGTCGGGCACAGCACCAGAGACTGGGTCTGAAAAAGCGCCGCATCGATATGCTGCAACAGGCCGAGGCCAAATGCCGCCGTTTTCCCGCTGCCCGTTTTCGCCTGTACGCGCACGTCACGGCCCTCGAGGATGGCAGGCAACGCGGCCGCCTGAACAGGCGTCATCGTGAGGTATCCCAGCTCGTTGAGGTTATCGAGCTGGGCAGTGGGCAAAACATTCAGGGTAGAAAAAGCGGTCACAATAGTCTCTCGTGGTCATCTTTGCGGTCAGATGGCGCGTATCCTCGCAGATCTCGCGGTTCGATGCGACAATTTAATCGGTTCTTCATCGGGCGGCGGGTCGGGCATCGGCTGCGGGCGCGGGATGGGATCGGGCATGGGCACCGGATCGCTGGGGATAGGATCGGATTGACGCGATTGTTGCAGTAGCAGAGCGTTCAGGATGCTCATCATTCCCTCCAGAATTTACTGTCGTCCCTTTTAGGGTAGACGTTGAGAATCAGGAGGCAAAAAAAAGCCGACTATGAAGTCGGCGTCGTACGAATCAATTGTGCTATGCAGTAATTCAAAAAAGGAAGTAAGACAATATGGAGCGCAACGCCCATCGCTTGACGTTGCATTCACCTGCGGGAGTAATATTGCACCTTACGGGGTAGATGTTTATTGACTTCGCTCAATTAAAAGAGCGTTTTGATCCCGGTAAAAGCTGGAAAAAGCGTAAATTTACAGCCATTTACTACGATGCAACCACCATGCAACACCGCCTATCAAAACAACTAACATGACGCAAAACGCGGTAAAACCATAGCGATAGGCATTGCCCGGGATACCGCCCAGGTTTACGCCAAACAGCCCGGTAAGAAACGTGCTGGGCAAAAAGACCATCGCCATCAGGGACATCGTGTAGGTTCTTCTCGCCAGCGACTCCTGCATCACCTGCGCGATCTCGTCCGCCATCACCGCCGTTCTGGCAATACAGGAATCAATCTCGTCCAGCCCGCGCCCCAGCCTGTCGGCAATATCCTGCATTCTGCGTCGCTGATCGTCATTCATCCAGGCGAGTCTTTCGCTGGCCAGACGCGCGTACACGTCGCGCTGCGGCGTCATATAGCGGCGCATCACAATTAGCTGCTTACGCAACAGGGCCAGAAAACCGCGCGGCGGGATCTGCTGATCGAGCAGGTTATCTTCCAGGTCGATGATTTTGTCGTGCAGTTCTTCGATAAATTCGCTCGCGTGATCGGTAAGCGCGTCACAGACGTCCACCAGCCAGCTGCCGCAGTCGATCGGCCCGGTGCCCTCTTTCAGATCGTTTACGATGTCATCCAGCGCCAGGACTTTACGCTGTCGGGTGGAGACAATCAGTCCATCGTCCATATATACCCGCATCGCAACCAGCTGATCCGGACGTTCATCCGTGCTGCCGTTAATGCAGCGCAAGGTGATCAGCGTACCGTCCCCCATTCGGCTCACGCGCGGCCGCAGGCTTTCACCCGCCAGCGCATCGCGCACGTTATTAGGCAAGAGCGGGGTCGAAGCGAGCCAGTCAGCGCTGTCCGGGTGGGTATAGTTCAGATGTAGCCAGCAGGGATGCGCACTGTCGATCACATCATTATCTTCCAGCGGTCGCGCACCGCCGCGGCCGTCCAGCACCCACGCAAAAACTGCGTCAGGAACGTTAAGTTCAGATCCTTTAATGCTTTCCACAGCGCCTCCACCTTTTTAGCTCTTTTGGTGTCAGTCTAGCTTCCATCAGGGGTTAAGCAACAACTATGTCTCCCATCGCGCTGATATCGCTCAGGAAATGTACATACTGGCCAGAGGCATAAAAAAAGCCTGGCATGCCAGGCTTTGAGATTCAGTCAGAGTGAGTGCTCTGGCCGCTGGAGGAAGGATGGCGAGCCGCCTGGTAATGAGGAAGAAGAGCCTTGGTCAAGTCTGAAATTACGCGTGCGGGCCTGCAGCTCAATGACCTGATTGCGCAGTACATCAGAGGAACCGTTGAGTTCCTCAGCCATCGCCACGTTGCTTTGCGTGACCCGCTCCAGCTCCGAAAGCGCCAGCGTGATCTGAGAAATGCCTTTTTCCTGCTCTGATGTCGACGCGGAAATATCGTCCATTAAGCGACTGACATTCCCCGAGCCCGTCACGATTTCATGCATATTCTTCTCTGCCTGCGACACAACGGTAGCGCCCTGCGTGACGTTACTGCTGGTGACTTCAATCAGCGCTTTGATATTCTTCGCGGCCTCTGCGCTGCGGTGTGCCAGGTTTCTTACCTCTTCCGCAACGACAGAAAAACCTTTTCCATGATCGCCTGCCCTTGCCGCCTCAACGGCCGCGTTGAGCGCCAGAATACTGGTCTGGAACGCAATGCCGTCAATCAACGAAATAATCTCCGTCATCTGCTGGGCGCATTCGGTAATGGACTGCATATTGTTGGCGACCTGCCCCATCAGCTCCCCGCCCTTGCGCGCCTGCAGCGTCGCCACATTAGCCTGTTCGCTCGCAAGGCGGGTGTTATCGGCATTGTTTTTGGTACTCGCCGCCATTTGCTCCATGCTGGCTGCGGTTTGCACTAAAGACGCAGACTGCTGCTCGGTTTTCACCGAAAGCTGAGCGCTACGTGCCGAGAGTTGATCCGATAAGGTCATCGCGGTCTGCGACGACGCCCTGATCTCGCGCACCAGCGTCGCAATGTTGCCGGAGAGGCTGTTTATCCCCGGGATGAGTCGGCCGGCACAGTTATTGCCAAATTCAGGGATAGAGACACCAAGATTACCTGCTGTCACCTCTTCAATACTCTTCTTCACCGTATTGATCGGCGTCACAAGATACTTCGTCATATAGACCCAGAGCAAAAATAGCGCAATGAAGTTGATGACATTAAGCGAAATAAAGAGAGAAGGATTGCTGGAAAATAGAACAACGACACCTGCATTCACCAAAAAAAGAGATAAAAGGAACCCAATAATAAAGGTCCTGACACTAATATTTTTTAGCATGATAATACCCACGTTTTATATTTTGGTCGGCATTAAGACTTATAGCATTGGCTCAGACGTTTTTCCTCGCAAACTTCACGGGTTTGTTTTTTCGCCGTTAGCATCCTGAGATTTGTCTTAAGTCAGACAAAAAGAGTGTATTAGTGAAAATGTTCTGCGCAGGATGCTGTGATACTGGTCTCTCGCCATCTTAAGCGATAGTATCGCCCGCGGTGAGACGATACGATCGCCCTCATATTTAAGGAGCTTTGCTACTTTTATTCGTTTTTGTTTAGCAATGCTTAATACATTAACAATGGAATATATTTTATATTCTTAATAAGTTTTAGAGTATTAATATGACTGGTCATTTTTCACGATAAATAACTAATATGGTTTGAATGCGCATGTTCGTTGCCCGATAAAGATGTACCCGGCAGGCGAAATCGGTAACCCTCTCAGGCGTGGGATTGCATAATGCTCAATATATCGTGGGACCCTGTGTTAATCGCTATCTCTTATCTGGTGGCGTTTATCGCCTCCTTTGTGGCGCTGGACAGCGCCGGAAAGATCCCCCTTTCCAGCCGAAAGGCTGCCCTGTTCTGGCGCATTGCCGGTGGGGTTACGCTGGGCATTGGCATTTGGTCGATGCACTTTATCGGCATGCTGTCGATGCAAATGCCCATGATGATGAGCTACGACCTCTGGTTAACCCTTGCATCGCTAGGCGTCGCGGTTATTGCGTCGACCACGGCCCTTGATATTGCCGTCGCGGGAAAAAAACGGTCTCTTTTTCGCCCCATCGTTGCCACCGCGATCCTGAGCGCAGGCGTAGTATCCATGCACTATATCGGTATGGCGGCCCTGATGCTGGATGGCAGCATCATCTGGGATCGCCGTATTGTGGGGTTGTCCGTGGTCATTGCCGTGGTGGCTTCCGGCACGGCGCTGCGGCTGGCTTTCCGTCTGCGAGATAAACACAAAGGCGTCTTTATCGATCGTCTTCTCGCGGCCCTGGTCATGGCCGCCGCCATTTGTGCGATGCACTATACCGGCATGAGTGCCGCGCATTACCCGGAAATGTCGCATACCCTCCCCGGCGGGATCGGCGAACTGGGGTTATCCATCTGGGTTTCGGTCACCACGCTCTGCCTGCTTGGCGTGATGTTAATTATTTCCCTTGTCGATTCTCACCGACGCACCGGCCGGCTGACGGACAATCTGCGGCAGCTCAATCGGCAGCTTGAGCTACAGGCGCGCTTTGACGCGCTCACCGGACTCGCGAATCGCCACCAGATGGATCTCCGCATGCAGGACTGCCTGCGCAGCGCGTTGCTGAGTAACAGGCAATTTGCCGTCATTTTCCTGAACGTCGATCATTTCAAACGCGTCAACGATACCTGGGGTCACAGCGTCGGCGATGAGTTATTGATCACCGTCGCACAGCGCATCACGGCCCGACTCACGCGTGAGATGACCCTGGCAAGACTGGGAGGAGACGCCTTTATCCTGCTGGTGCCGGAATGTGATGACGACAAGCTCAACGCCCTGCTCACTTCACTGCTCGGGGATGTACGACGCCCTCTGTCTGTTTGCGGACATACGTTGAGCACGACGATCAGCGCGGGCGTCAGCCTCTATCCTCAGGATGGCGAAACGCTGCACGAGCTCAAACTTAAGGCGGATGCAGCCTTACATCATGTCAAAGACGATGGGCGCAACGGCTGGGCGATTTATCAGTCCGAGATGTCAACAGCGATCCCAGCGAAACCCGGTTTCCTGCAGGAACTTTCTCAGGCGCTTGAACGCGATCAGTTTGAACTGTGGTACCAGCCCACCTGGCATGCGGGAGAGAAAACCATTCATGGTTTTGAAGCCCTTCTGCGATGGCGGCATCCTGAGCAAGGCGTTGTGCTGCCTGGTCTGTTTATCCCCTCGCTCGAACAAACCGGCTTAATTATCCCGGTGGGCAACTGGGCCATTGAAGCGGCATGCCGGCAGCTGCATTTCTGGACTGAACAAGGGTTCAGCCAGTGGACGTTGTCGCTCAACCTATCCCCCGTCCAGTTCGAACAGCCGGACATTTTCCCTATCATCTCGTCGATGCTGGAAAAATATAACCTGTCTCCGTCCCGGCTGATCCTTGAGGTAACGGAGAGCACCGCGCTTAAAAATCTCGACCGCAGCATTGAGTTGCTCAATACGTTTAATCACGCAGGGATCACCGTCTCGATTGATGATTTCGGTACGGGCTATTCCAACCTGCTGATGCTGAGCGTGCTTCCGGCTAAAGAACTTAAGATCGACAGAAGCTTCGTAACCTCGATGCTGGAAAATGAAAAAAGCTACAAGCTGGTTGAAACCATCATCAGTATCGCCCGGACCATGGAAATGAATGTGGTGGCAGAAGGGATCGAAACGGAAGAACAGCAGGCGGTCCTCACCCGTCTCGGCTGCGATTATCTGCAGGGGTACCTTTTCTCCCGCCCCTTACCTGCCGAACAGGTACCGTGGCTGCTGCTGCAGATAAACTCCGACAAACAAATTATACCAATTGGTAAAATTCATTCGGAAAACGCATTTGCTTCACAAAAAAATCATGCCTGACGGGATGAAGTGGAGTATGTTTCAAAGCAGTACACGCGAGTCAATTCTGTCATACATGTCAGCCACAGTGTGCCAATGAACAGGAAATGCCTATGTCGCAACCTTGTTTTGATGCGTTGAATGTAATTAAAACACCCGTGTGGCTCATTTCACCCGTGTCGGAACAGATCATTTTTGCGAATGTGGCCGCAACGCAGGTCATGGGGGATAAAACGCTCGATGACCTGCGCAAAGGCACCTATTCTGCGAATGCGCAACTCCTCCTGTCGATGTATGTACCTGAACTGAAAACAGATCAGGAGATCGTCGAAATCTGGACAATCAGCTGGGATGGCCAGGATACGCCGTTAAGCTGTCGTCTCTCGCTTGCCCACTACGCCCCCTGGGGGGACGTGATTGTTTTCGAGGGGACCTCACCACAATTACTCTCAGGATTGAAGGCCAGCCGTTCCGCCACCTACCGGCGGAAAAAACAGGGATTTTACGCGCGCTTTTTTCTGACCAACAGCGCCCCGATGCTGCTGATCGATCCTGCCCGCGATGGTCAAATCGTCGATGCGAATCTGGCCGCACTCAATTTTTATGGCTATTCACACGACGACATGTGCAGTAAGCATACCTGGGAAATTAATACCCTGGGGCGGGATGTGATGCCCATTATGACGGCGATTGCCGCGCTGCCCGGTGGTCATAAGCCGCTCAATTTTGTTCACCGCCTGGCCGATGGATCCACCCGCCACGTTCAGACGTATGCCGGGCCCATTGAGATCTACGGCGACAAGCTGATGCTGTGCATCATTCACGATATCACCGAGCAGAAAAGGCTGGAGCAGGAGCTGGAGCATGCGGCGTTACGTGACTCCATGACCGGGCTACTCAACCGGCGCCAGTTCTATGCCATTACCGATCAAAACAACCTCAATTATCTTCCTGCGCAACAGCAATTTAGCCTGCTGCTGGTGGATACCGACCATTTCAAAAATATTAACGATCTGTTCGGTCATCTGAAAGGTGATGAGGTGCTTATCGCCCTCTCGCGAACGCTCGAAGCCTGTAGTCGGGAGGGCGACATGGTGTTCCGCTGGGGTGGCGAAGAGTTCGTTATTCTGCTGCCGCGCACTTCTCTCGACACCGCGTTGCAGATTGCCGAGTCGATCCGTGCAGCCGTAGCCCGCATTACGATTCCGGGCTTACCGCGGTTTACCGTCAGCATTGGCGTGGCGCGGCACGATCAGGGGGAGAGTATTGATGAGCTGTTTAAGCGTGTGGACGATGCCCTGTATCGCGCTAAAAATGACGGACGCAATAAAGTCCTTGCTGCATGAAACTGGAGTATCCAGTAAAGCCCCGCTACAATGCCCACCTCGAATCAATTAGCTTCAGGTGGGTTAAAGCTGCAATGGGAAAAACAGAAATAATACTCACCTTAATTATTTTACTCCTTATTATATTTGGCTTCTGGTTTATTTTTAGCGGTGAGGTCTGGTATCTCGTCGAATTCCTTGAAAATAGCCTTTACCCGACCTTCGACGCACCGTAACGCACGTTTAATCGCTTGTTTCACCTACCGAATATGTCAGGTATCTGCTTCCCTTACAGCCGCGTAAAATACGCGGCGTTATCCTCCAACAACGTTGATAACGAATCACTTATTCATTTGCTTATGTTGCCCGTGCTCTGACGGGCTTTTTTATTTCCGGCAATTCAGCCACGCCAGGCTATATCTTAATCATCTTTATTGAAAAAGGTGAGGAATGATGAGCAAGAAGATCCTGATGCTGGTTGGCGACTACGCCGAAGATTACGAGACCATGGTGCCTTTTCAGGCTTTGCAGATGATTGGCCATCAAGTAGATGCAGTCTGTCCCAACAAACCAAAGGGCGACTACATCATGACGGCAATCCATGATTTCGACGGCGCCCAGACCTATAGCGAAAAACCCGGTCACCGCTTTACCCTCAACGCCGACTTTTCCACCGTCAAGGAACAGGATTACGACGCGCTGCTCATCCCCGGCGGGAGAGCGCCCGAGTATCTGCGGCTAAATGAGGACGTGTTAAAGCTGGTGCAGGCATTTGACGCCGCGCGTAAGCCGATTGCGGCAGTGTGCCACGGCCCGCAGCTGCTCGCTGCCGCGGGCATCCTGAAAGGACGAACCTGTAGCGCCTACCCGGCCTGCGCGCCTGAGGTGCGCCTCGCCGGAGGACACTACGCCACTATCGGCATCGATCAGGCCCACGTAGACGGCAACCTGGTGACGGCTCCCGCCTGGCCCGCGCATCCGCAGTGGCTGGCGAAGTTTAGTGCGTTATTAGCACAATAGCGCGCCGGTATCAGCCCGAGCGAATACCGTGCGGGTGGAGCGGAGCCATGTTTTCAGGACTGGCGCGAGAATGCGTCAGTTCTCGTTTTAACCGTTGGCAAATCCCGCTTTCTCCCCGAAAAGCGCTGTGATATTAGCCCATCAACACCTGCAGGGCATCCTGCCGATTGGCCTTAATAGAAAAAATACGATCCATCCTGGTCAGCTTAAAGAGATCGTGTGTATTGCTGTTAAGCGAACACAGCACCAGCTCACCCTTGCCGTTTAAACTCTTGAGTATGGATACCAGCGCGCCGAGACAGCTGCTGTCAATAAAATCTACGTGGCTGAAATCCAGCAATATCTTTTTATTGCTTTTTTCAATCACCTCCAGCACCTGCTGCTTAAAGGTCTGCTCGACAGAAGCATCCAGCCTGCGAACCAGCGGAACGACAATCTGTACGTCATTTTCACTCTGTATTTCAAAGTTCATAATCACCCTCACATCAGGCGTAACGTGTTCCCGAATGCAGATCTTAGTGCACCGGCATCGCTCCCGGAAGGCAACCGGAAGCATGACCCTCAGCAATTTATTCCCCAAATATCCCTTGCATATCCCTGAATGGTTCTGTCACTCGAAAACTCCCCCATTCGGCTAATATTTAGCAACGCTTTTCGATGCCACTGGCGCGGATGTTCAAAATCCGCCATTGCCTGACGTTGGGTTTGACTGTAGCTGTCAAAATCCAGCAGATGACAATAATGATCGGCTGTTGTCAACATATGGTGTAGCTGTGCAAAAATTTCACGATCGGCGGTAAATTCGCCAGAAATAAGCGTATCCACTATACGCATCATTCGAGGATCGCTCTGACGATAGAAACGATTATTATCGCCATTTGAACGCATTTCATTGATTTCTTCAGCCGTCGCGCCGAAAAGATAGAAGTTTTCTACCCCAACAGCATTAAGAATTTCTATGTTGGCACCATCATACGTACCCATTGTTAACGCACCATTCAGCGCGAACTTCATATTACTGGTTCCAGATGCCTCCGTACCTGCTGTGGATATCTGTTCAGACAGGTCTGTTGCCGGTATTATGCTTTCGGCTAAGGAGACTTTGTAATCCTCAAGAAAAATGACTTTCAGCTGTCCGGCAATACGCGCATCGCTGTTGATTTTATTCGCAACAGCATTAATTAACTGAATAATAAGCTTTGCCATTCGATAACCGGGTGCCGCTTTACCTGCAAAAAGATGCACCTTAGGCGCTATGGTTCTCCCATTCTCTTTAATATCAATATAGAGAGAAATGACGTGAAGAATATTCAGAAGCTGGCGCTTGTATTCGTGAATGCGTTTTACCTGACAATCAAACATTGCCATAGGGTCCAACATAATCCCATAACGTTGTGAAACAATCTGGCTCAGCGCGGATTTATTTTTGAATTTAATGCCGCGGATATGATCGATCACCCCCGTATCATCCGCATGCTTCTCCAGCTGTCGAAGCATATGTAAATCCGTCGGCCATCGGGTACCCAATTGCTGATTCAGAAACGCGGCAAGATTTGGGTTAGCCTGCTGCAACCATCTGCGCGGCGTAATGCCGTTGGTCTGATTAATGAATTTATCTGGCGTAATAAAATAAAAATCGGGAACCAGGTGCGTTTTGATAAGCTCGGAATGGAGCATCGCCACCCCATTTACACAATGACTCCCGACGATGGCCAAATTTGCCATCCTGATACTTTTCTCGTTGTCCCCCGAAAACAGAGACAAGGAGGTCAACAAATGCGGTTTGTCGGGCCAACGGGAGGCGACATCCTCAAGAAAACGGTGGTTAATCTCAAAAATAATCTGCAAGTGCCGCGGCAACAGTTTTTCAAACAACGCCACTGGCCAGGTTTCCAGGGCCTCAGGCATCAGCGTGTGGTTCGTGTATGCACAAGTTCTTTGGGTGATATCCCAGGCCTGGTGCCAGGGAAGGTTATGTTCATCTACAAGTATTCGCATCAACTCGACAACAGCCAGCGCGGGATGCGTATCATTAAGCTGGATAGCAACATGCTTCGGCAATAAAGAAATATCCGTTTCAATTTCAGTATATTCACGAAAAATATCACGCAAAGTACATGCCACAAGAAAATACTCCTGAGTAAGTCTGAGCTCCTTACCTGAGAGAATTTCATCAGAAGGATAGAGTATTTTTGAGATATTTTCAGAAGCTATTTTTTCACTAACTGCTTTTATATAATCGCCATGATTGAAAATATGAATATTGAAAGAGTTAGAAGCTACGGCACTGTATAAACGAAGTTTATTAGTGGTGTTACCTCTGTAACCAGAAACGAAATAATCATTAGGAATGCCTACTATTGTATTCCATCCCATCCACATTGGATTGTAATTACCATTAACATCATCTGAATGTTCAATGAAACCACCAATGGGGATCAGCATAGCCTGACTATGGTGTTCAACTAGCCAGGGGGAATGCATGGAATGCCAGTCATCTGGATGCTCGACTTGCTGACCATTCTCAAACGTCTGCCTGAATAAACCATATTCGTATTTGATACCATGCCCTGAAGCAGCAATATCTAACGTAGCCATAGAATCGATGAAGCAGGCGGCCAGGCGCCCTAACCCCCCGTTCCCAAGTGCCGCATCGGGTTCTTCATCAAAAATATTATCAAAATCAAATCCGAGTTCATTGACAACCTTACGCATATCATCTAGCAAATTCATATTCATCAGGTTGTTACGCAATGACTGCCCGAGTAAAAATTCCATTGAGAGATAATAAACGCGTTTTTTCTTTTCAGCGCGCTGCCGGGCCTGACTATCGAGAAAGCGATTTTGCTGAAAATACCGCACTGCCAGCGCCACAGCATTGAATATATCGCCGTTGGTAGCCTTGTCCAGGCTAACGCATAACGTATATTTTAATTGTGTTTCGACAAGTTCACGCAACTCTCTGTTAGTGAAAGACATATTGACCTCACTGGAGTTACTGCATGTTTTTAATATGCAGAACACAAGATATTATTTTGTTCAAGTGTAGATGGCGATTTTCAACACATGCAATTTTTACCCACAATTACGTATTGTGTTTTTTGAATCGCATGATAAATATCAGCGCGAGTATCGTCAGGAAAGTGCTATTTTCTGCTGTGGCGGGAGAGGATCAGAAGGAGCAACTGGCGCTAAACTCCGCGCCAGTTCTGGATTTTGTAGTAGTTAAGTCCTGGGCGTCAGTGTTTCTCAATATACATTGTCCGGCTATACGCCACGTCTTCCGGGTTTTTGATGGGGTAGCCCTTCACCCAGGGCTTAATCAGACGACCATTGGTGTACTGATAAATTGGCGCGATGGGCGCTTTCTCCATGAGGATTTTCTCCGCCATGTTGTAGTCCGTATTACGCGCTTTCGCCGTGGTTTCCAGCGTCGCCTGATGGATAATTTTATCGTAGGCTGGCTCATTGAAACGCGAGATATTGCCGCTGTGGGTTGAGGTCAGCAGGGACAGGAAGGTCGATGGCTCGTTGTAATCGCCTACCCATGACGCGCGGATCACATCAAAATTACCGGTATTACGGCTGTCGATATAGGTTTTCCACTCCTGGTTTTGCAGCTTGACGTCCACACCGAGATTTTTCTTCCACATTGACGCCACCGCAATGGCGATTTTCTGGTGGTTTTCCGAGGTGTTGTACAGCAGGGTCAACTTCAGCGGACGCTGAGGACCGTAGCCTGCGGCCTGGAGCAAGGTTTTCGCCTGAGCATTCAGCTCCTGCTGCGACATCTGCTCGAACGGTGAAGGTTCAGGCGTGAAGCCCGCCGTCACGTCAGGCGTGAAATGCCAGGCCGGCTTCTCACCGGTACCTAATACCTTCTCCGCCATAATGCGGCGATCGATGGTCATGCTCAGGGCAAGACGAACCCGTGCATCGGCCGTCGGGCCCTTTTGCGTGTTAAACGCGTAGTAATAGGTTCCGAGCTGAGGCGGCGTATACACCTGTCCCGGAATGTCCTTCAGGAGCTTCTGATACATGTTTTTCGGGAACGATTCGGTGATATCAATATCCCCCGCCAGATAGCGTTTGGTGGCGGATGATTCCTGATTGATCGGAATGAAGGTCACTTTTTGCAGGACAGTTTTCGCATTGTCCCAGTAGTGGGTATTCGGAACGACAACCAGTTTTTCATTCACCACGCGGTCGTTCAGGACGTATGCGCCATTGCCCACCAGGGCACCCGGACGCGTCCACTCTTTACCGCTTTCAACGTTCGCTTTTTGTACCGGATAGAAGGCGAAGTTTGCCGTCAGGTTGCTGAACCACGGTAGCGGTTTGTCCAGCTGGACGCGTAAGGTTCTGGCATCCACCGCCGTCACGCCCAGGGTGTCAGGCGCCGCTTTACCATCGATAATGGCCTGCGCGTTGTTGATACCCGCCAGCGCCGCAAACCAGGCAAACGGAGACGTGGTTTTCGGGTCAACCAGACGCTGCCAGCTGTAGACAAAATCCTGCGCAGTGACGGGCGTACCGTCAGACCATTTCGCGTTGTCACGCAGTGTGAACGTCCAGATACGGTTATCGTTGCTCTGCCAGCGCGTCGCCACGCCCGGAGTGAGTTCCCCTTTCTCGTTCTGATTCACCAGCCCTTCGAAAAGATCGCGAATCACCTGAATCTCGGGCAACCCCACCGCTTTTGCCGGATCGAGCGAGGCAGGTTCGTCTTTAATATGCCTGACCAGCTCCTGTTTTTGCGCCAGTACCGTGCCCTGCGGCACATCAGCAGCGTATGAGAGTGTAGAGAGCCCGCACAGACACAGTGCGGTAAAAAGACGCGAAACAGGATGCTTCATAAGATCCCCTTTAATAAATTCAGGTAACAAGCAGATGCGTAATTATTTGTTTCGACAATAAGAAATGCAAATAACTTACGCCTGAATAGTGATTTAAGGCAATTCTCAGCCGTTACGGAAACTATTTGATTAACAGCGGCTTTTGCACAACACTGCCAGTAGAGACTTTTTTATCAGGATTTCGTATGGCAACCACCCGACCACGCGCGGAACGCGGCGCCTTTCCTCCGGGCGCGGAACAATATGGCCGCTCATTTTTAGGCGCATCGCTGATCTGGTTCCCGGCACCCGATGCCGAACGCGACAGCGGTTTGATCATTGCCGGCACGCACGGTGATGAGAACTCGTCTGTCGTCACGCTCTCGTGCGCGCTGCGGACGCTGACGCCCTCATTACGACGCCATCATGTGATTCTTGCCGTGAATCCGGATGGCTGCCAGCTTGGATTACGGGCAAATGCGAGGGGAGTCGACCTGAACCGTAATTTCCCGGCGGCAAACTGGCGCGCCGGAGAAACGGTGTATCGCTGGAACAGCTCAGCCGAGGAGCGGGACGTGGTGCTGCTGACGGGAGACAAGCCCGGCTCGGAGCCAGAAACGCAGGCGCTGTGCCAGCTTATCCATAAGATCCACCCCGCGTGGGTGGTCTCCTTCCACGATCCGCTGGCCTGCATTGAAGATCCGCGTCACTCCGACCTGGGCGAGTGGCTGGCACAGGCTTTCGCCCTGCCGCTCGTCACCAGCGTGGGGTATGAAACACCCGGATCATTCGGAAGCTGGTGTGCCGATTTGAGCCTGCCCTGCATCACCGCTGAATTCCCGCCGATATCCTCCGACGAAGCCAGCGAGATTTACCTAAAAGCGATGATGGACCTTCTGCGCTGGCAGCCTCAGAGATGAAGCACGCCGCTGGTAAATTTAAGGGCCGGTGAAACGTCAACCGCCAGCCACGTCGGGCCATCCAGATCGGCGAAACGAACCTGATTGACCAGTGGAAGCGCCGCGCCGATCGCCCGGGAGGTGCAAAGCATACACCCCAGCATCAGGTCGAACCCCTGCGCCCGGGCTTCCGCTGCAAGGGCCAGGGCTTCTGTCAGTCCGCCTGCTTTGTCGAGCTTGATATTGACCATCTCATAGCGGCCCTTAAGCTCGCTCAAATTCTCGCGGGTGTGGCAGCTTTCATCCGCGCACACGGGCAACGGATGGATAAAATTCTTCAGCGCTGCATCCTCTTTTACCGGCAGAGGCTGCTCCAGCATCGCTACGCCCAGATCGGCCAGCAGCTGGCATCGCGCGGCCAGCCCCTCGGGATGCCACGACTCGTTGGCGTCCACAATCAGCGTGGCTGAGGGCACCGCCGAGCGAATAGCGACCATCCGCTCGCTGATCAGACGATCGTCGAGCTTCACTTTTAACAGCGTGGCCCCGGCGTCATAGAGCGCTTTCGCGCTGGCGGCCATTTGCTCCGGCTCACCAATCACGACCGTTTGCGCCGTCACGACGGTCTCCGGTAGCACCACACCCAGCAAGGACGTCAGCGATTTTTGCTGCTTAGCGGCTTCAAGGCTCCAGAGCGCACAGTCGATGGCGTTGCGCGCCGCCCCGGCGGGTAAACGCTGCTGTAACGCCTCGCGCGTGAGCCCTTTTTGCAGGTCAGGCACCAGGGTCATGATCTGCGCCATCACCGACGCAGGACTTTCTCCGTAGCGCGGGTAAGGCGTACATTCCCCGACGCCTTTCATACCCTCTTCTTCGATTTCAACTACGACCACGCTGGCTTCACTTCGGCTGCCGCGAGAGATCACAAACGGGGTATGCAATGGCCAGGCTTCTTCATAGACCTTAACGCTTCTCATCACTGACTCCTTGCGGCCCGGTAAGGCGAAAAATTTGGTTTGCCGTGTTATCCGCTGATGGCATACACTAGCCCCGACGTTAACTATATGTAAACAGGAAGATATCTATGTCACAACTCGTTCATTTCCAGGGCAACCCGGTTGCTGTAGCAGGTTCCATTCCGCAGGCTGGCAGCAAAGCGCAGGCTTTTACTCTGGTGGCTAAAGATCTGTCTGACGTCACACTGGCTCAGTTTGCGGGCAAACGCAAAGTACTGAACATTTTCCCAAGCATTGATACCGGCGTTTGTGCCGCATCCGTGCGTAAATTCAACCAGCTGGCGACTGAAATGGACAACACCGTTGTGCTGTGCATTTCCGCTGACCTGCCGTTCGCCCAGTCCCGTTTCTGCGGTGCCGAAGGCCTGAGCAACGTTATTACCCTCTCCACCCTGCGCAGCGCAGATTTCCTCGAGAAATATGGCGTCAGCATTGCTGAAGGCCCACTGAAGGGTCTGGCAGCACGTGCTGTACTGGTTCTGGATGAAAACGACACCGTCGTCTTCAGCGAACTGGTTAACGAAATCACCACCGAGCCGGACTACACTGCCGCGCTGGACGTGCTGAAAGCATAATAAGTCCTTAGCATTCTATACAACTTATTCTCAACCTCGCTGCGGCGGGGTTTTTTAGTACTTCAAAGCTGAATCGTTAAAGCTTAAATGCTCGTAAGTCACATTAATCATGCAATAACTTAGGCAATATGTAACATGAGCGTGATCAATAACGCATAATAATCGTTAAAATTCCCTATTTTCATCCCCAGTGAAGCACATCACATTTCCCTTTTTGTCTAAACATTAGATTTGCTTACGAAAGAAAATAATCGTTTCAGCAAAAAGGATAATATATGAAGATTAAATTCGCTTTTACGCTCCTTGCGGTCCTGATTTCTGGTCATGCTGCGGCTAAAACCTGGGTGCTGACAAGCGCTGAAAGCAGCGTAGAGAAAGGAAACTGGAAGATTTCCAGTGACGAGCTGAAAGTTAAGAATCAAACGTTCAGCATTGAGCAAAAAGTCTTACATGGCGGTAAGCAGGAAGGCAGCAAAGTCATCATTATTAGCAGCAAAGATGGCCTCACTATCACCCTGAGCCCGACCCGCGGGATGAACCTTCTGCACGTAGAAGGCTTTGGCACCAGACTGGGTTGGAATTCCCCCGTCAAAGAGGTCGTTAATCCGGCTTATATCAATCTTGAAAGCCGCAACGGTCTCGGCTGGCTGGATGGTTTCAACGAGATGATGGTGCGCTGTGGCTATGAGTGGACAGGGCACCCGGTCACCGCGGACGGGCAAATTTACACCCTGCATGGCAGAGCCGGTAATACACCGGTATCGCAGGTAGAGGTCGAGGTTGCGGATGCCGCTCCGCATGAGATCCGCGTTCGGGGTTTGATCAAAGAGAGCACGTTTAAAAAAGCGGATCTGCAAACCATGACCGAACTGCGCTACGTCCCCGGAACCAACCAGTTCAGCCTGCATGATGTTCTGACCAACCATGCAGATTACCCTCATGATTACCAAATCATCTATCACAGCAACTTCGGCACGCCAATCCTCGAAGAAGGCGCCCGATTCCTTGCGCCTGCGGTGAGCGTGAGCCCGTTCAATGACTACGCCAAAGCGGGCGTTAACGACTGGCAAACCTACGCCGGGCCGACAAAGGGCTTTGATGAGATGGTCTTTAACATTAAACCGCTCGCAGACAACAACCACGAAACGCTCGCGGCAGTGGTCAATAAAGCCGGAGATAAAGGCGCATCAATCCAGTTTGATACGCGCCAGCTGCCCGTGCTGACCTTATGGAAAAATACCGACACGCTGAAGCAGGGTTATGTCACGGGCATCGAACCGGGTACCAGCTACGCCTACCCCGTGACGATTGAACGCGAGCAGAAGCGGGTTAAGCAGCTGGAGCCAGGCGCCAGCGCGCAGTTCGATCTGACCTATACCCTGCTGCACAGCCCGAAGCAGGTGAAAGACGTCGAAAGCAGGATTGCGTCGATACAGGGAGAGACAAAAACAGAAATCGTTAACACGCCGATGGCGAAGGAATAAACGTAAAGTAAAAAGCCTCTTTGCAGAGGCTTTTTTGTTATTCGTCACCTTTCTTATGATTCAAACCGTACTCACGCAGCTTATTCGCGATTGCGGTGTGCGAGACGCCAAGACGTTTTGCCAGCTTGCGGGTGCTGGGATAGCTGCGGTACAGCTGCGTCAGCACAGAACGCTCGAAACGGCTGGTGATGTCGTCCAGCGACCCTTCCATCGCCTCTTCGCCTACCGATACCGTTCCGGCGTCGTAATCCGGCAGCAGGATATCCTGCGGACGCAGCTCATACCCTTCAAGCTGGGTCAGCGCGCGATATACGGCGTTTTTGAGCTGACGAATGTTGCCCGGCCAGCCGTAGCGCATGAGCACCGTGCCAAGATCGGCAGACAGCTTCGGACGCGGCACCCCCTGCTCGTCGGCAAAGCGGGCGACGAACAGCTCCGTAAGCGGCATGATGTCCTGGGGGCAATCGCGCAGCGGCGGAATATTCAGCGTCAGGACGTTGAGGCGGTAATAGAGATCTTCGCGGAAGATCCCCTTTTGCACCAGTTCAACCAGGTTTTTCTGGGTGGCGCAAATGACGCGCACGTCCACATGCACTTCGTGATCCTCACCGACGCGGCGGAACGTTCCGTCGTTCAGGAAACGCAGCAGCTTAGCCTGCATACGCGGCGACATTTCGCCGATTTCGTCCAGCAGCACCGAGCCGCCGTTAGCCTGCTCGAAGAACCCTTTCTTGCCTTCCGGCGCGTGACCAAACAGCTCGCTTTCAACGGCATCTTCCGGAATAGAGGCGCAGTTAAGTGCCAGATAGGGCTTGGCTGCACGCGGACTCGCCTGATGCACGGCGTGAGCCAGCAGGTCTTTCCCGGTGCCGGTATCCCCGGTAATCAGCAGCGGCGCGGTCAGGCTTGCAAGCTTACGCGCCTGATCAACCACATGGCGCATTTTCGGGCTGACGGCGATAATCTGGCTGAATGCGCCAACGTCCTGACTGGAGAGGTTTTGCAGCTGGCGACCCATGCGTAACGTCGAGCGCAGCATGATCACTGCCCCGGTCAACACGCGAGTATTCCCTTCCCCTTTCAGATAGACCGGCGTGATCTCCATCAGGAAATTCTGTCCGTTAATCACCACATGCTCACTAAGCGTGTTCTGCGGATTGCTGTCCAGCCAGCGCTGGAAGTTAAAGCCGGGGATCAGCTGCGCGGCGTTATGATTGCTGAGCTTCTCCTGGCTCTGCGCGAACAGCTGGCAGCTCGCGTGGTTAACGCGCTCAACTTTGCTCTTCAAATCCAGGGAGAGGAACGGCTCGGGCATGGCTTCCAGCAGCGCGCTCAGGGCCAGGTGCTCACGCTCAGAGGGCATCCAGGGAATGGTGCGTACATCCGTAACGCCAGCGATACGGCGGATTTCCGCCATCAGGCTGCTGAAGGTATTAAATTCAATTTCGGCAAAATTGAGGTAAATTCGCCCGACAGGATCGATCTCAATGCCACGTAAATCAATGCTACGTAAAACAAGAAGATCGAGTAATTCGCGGGTCAGACCGAGACGGTCTTCACAGAAGACTTCAAGACGCATGGGAAATTCACCGTTTTAAGCCAATAACAGTAAAATGATATGTCAGAACACGGTGATCCGGAAGATGGCTGTCAACAAATATTGACAGCCAGCACGATTAGTGAACAAAACCTCACGGAGTCGGTTTTTTATTGAGCGTCTCTTTGAGCTGGCCGATCAGCTCACGCCTGAAATCCCCCAGCCGGGGCTTATCGCCATCAATCCACGGCAGCGGACGGCAGACCTCCATCGCTTTAATCCCCAAACGCGCCGTCAATAAACCCGCGCCGATACCCTGAGCGGCACGGGCAGAAAGACGCGCCGCCAGATCCTGCGACATCCAGTCCATGCCCACTTCGCGCACCAGTTCACTCGCTCCGGCAAACGCGATATTGAGCAGGACCAGTTTGAACAGTCTCAGCCGACTGTAATAACCCAGCTCTATGCCGTAAAGGTTCGCAATACGGTTGATCAGGCGCAGGTTGCGCCAGGCGATAAAGGCCATATCGACCAGCGCCAGCGGGCTGACGGCAATCATCAGGGTAGATTCCGCCGCAGAGCGGCTGATCTCGCGTCGCGCCTGGGCATCCAGCACCGGCTGAACCATATGGGAGTAGAGCGTCACCACTTCCCGGTCATTCTGGGTTTCATGGATGGCGGCATACCAGCGCTGAAGCGCCGGATGCGACTGATCGATGCCGGCCTGGCTGGCCAGCTTTTCACAGAACGCGCGACCTTTCCCGGTGCCGTGGCTGTGTAGCAGATCCCGCGCTTCATCACGCTCGTGCGCGCGCTGGCGCAAACGCCAGAGCCGACGCCACTCGGTGGCAACCGACCCGATGCCCGCCCCCACAATCAGCGCGCCCGCGGCACATCCGCCCAGCGCGACCCAGTCCTGAGTATGCCAGGCATTCATCGTCCACTGCACGCCCTGCCCAACCACGCTTACGCCAAACAGCGCCAGACCGGCGGTGACCATCTTGCGCCACAGACTGCGTTTTGGACGCAGAGCAGCTTCCACAACCGCCTCCGCCGGTCCTTCTTCGACGCCAGGCTCCTCAGTCAGGGCCGGGGCAAAGTTATCCGCCTGCGTGCCGCTGAACGTCTGCGAGGTTTTGAACGCCTCCTGAGGATCCTTCTCAAGCGTTCCGGTAAAGTCTATGCGCGGTTTTAACGGTTCCGTCATCGCAATTTATCTCCAATCAAAAACTCCAGCGCCGCATCCAGACGGATGTGTGGTAATGGCCTGTCGACGCTCATTGCCTGCGGGCGGAAGGCTTCAAACTGGAAGCCCTGGTTCTGCCAGAAGGCCTGACCCGGCAGCCGCGCAGGCACTTCGCCCGGATACACGGTAAGCGGTTCACCGTCGCTGAGCCGGTTCCCGCGTAATGCCGGTATTTTCTCACCGTTAAGGTCAATCAGCCCGCTTTGCGTCGCCTGCACGGACGCGAGACCAAGGCAATCCATGCCGATCCCTTCGAAGGCGGCGTTTTGCCAGGCGTCCTGCACCAGCTGCTGCAGCAGCGACACCATATTGGCATGCTGGTCGACCGTGACGTGATCGGCCTTCGTGGCCGCAAAGAGCAGTTTATCGATTACCGGTGAGAACAGACGGCGAAACAGCGTCCGCTGCCCGTAGTGAAAACTTTGCATCAGCTGCGTCAGCGCAAGGCGCATATCGTTGAAGGCCTGTGGCCCGCTGTTAAGCGGCTGCAGACAATCCACCAGCACAATCTGGCGGTCAAATCGCAAAAAGTGGTTTTTATAGAATCCCTTGACCACTTTTTCACAGTAGTAATGGTAACGCTCACGCAGCATCCCGGCGTTAGTGTGCTTATCCGCCTGCGCCAGCGTCGATTCGCCCACCCCGTCCACATCCGGCCAGGGGAAAAACTGAAGCGCAGGCGCGCCCGCTAAATCACCCGGCAGAACAAATCGCCCCGGCTGAATGAAGTGTAACCCTTCCTGCTTGCACTGGTGCAAATACGCCGTCCAGGCGTCGGCAATGGCCGCCAGACGGTTTTCATCGGCCGGGGCAAGCGGGTCCAGACCTTCGCACAGCTGTCGCCATTTGGCCGACCACCCGGCGCGCTGCCCCTGCAACAGGCCCGTCATCTGGCGGGACCAGCTAAGGTAATCCTGCGCCAGCATCGGCAGGTCGAGCAGCCATTCGCCGGGGTAATCGACGATTTCCAGGTACAGCGTGGAGGTATCCTTGAAGTGGCGCATCAGGGATTCATTCGAGCGAAAACGCAGCGCGAGGCGAATTTCACTGACCCCTCGCGTCGGCGTCGGCCAGGTGGGCGGATCGCCATAGAGCTGCGCCAGCCCTTCGTCATAGGTAAAACGTGGAATACCAAAATCCCGCTGTGGGACGCGCTTCACGCCCAGCAGGCGTTCTTCCCGCACCGCGCTAAGCAACGGCAGACGCGCCCCGGCGTGCAGGTTCAGGAGCTGGTTTACCATCGCGGTGATAAACGCCGTCTTACCGCTGCGGCTCAGCCCCGTCACGGCCAGACGCAGATGACGGTCAACGCCACGGTTCACCAGTGAATTGATTTCGTTCTTAAGTCGCTTCATCGCCGTCCTTCGTTGCCTGGAAGCCTTGAATGCATGGCTTCAGAATACAATAAATGGGGGCAGATCGTTGATTATCAATTCTTATTTATTGCTATTGCCGTTTTCTCTCCAGTAAGATGAACGGCATTGCTGTCAGTCCGGAGTGAGTAAGGTGTATGTCACCCACCATCTATGATATCGCACGGGTTGCGGGCGTATCGAAATCAACCGTTTCCCGCGTTCTGAATAAACAAACGAATATTTCTCCCGAAGCACGTGACAAAGTGCTGAAGGCGATTGACGAATTAAATTATCAACCCAACAAACTGGCTCGCGCCCTGACCTCTTCAGGCTTCGATGCCATTATGGTTATTTCGACCCGTTCAACCAAAACCACTGCCGGTAATCCCTTTTTCTCCGATGTCCTTCATGCCATTACGGCTAAAGCGGAAGAAGAAGGGTTTGATGTTATTTTGCAAACCTCAAAAAGCAGCGAAGACGATCTGCTGAAATGTGTAAGTAAAATAAAACAGAAAATGATCAAAGGGATCATTATGCTGAGTTCACCCGCAAATGAATCCTTTTTCACCACGCTGGATGCATATGGCGTACCGGTAGTAGTTATCGGCAAAGTGGAAGGTGAGTATCAGAATATTTATTCCGTCGACACGGATAATTTTCATGACAGCGCCACGCTGACCGAAACCTTTATAAAAAACGGTCGGCAAAAAATTGCCTGTCTGCATGCGCCGCTTGATTATCATGTTTCGATCGATCGTCTGGCGGGTTATAAAGCCAGTCTGGAAAAGCACCGTATTGCCATTAACCCGGACTGGATCAGGGATGGCGGTTATACCCATGAGAGTGCGCTCGCGGCGGCTCTGGAACTGTTGTCGTCACCCACGCCGCCTGATGCGGTATTTGCGACCGACAGCATGAAGTTGCTCAGCCTCTATCGTGCGGCGGATGAGTTGAATCTGATGATCCCGGAACAGGTGGTGATAGCCGGATACAGCGACCCGATGCTGTCTCTCATTTTAACGCCCGCACCTGGCGGCTTTGATATCCCCACACGAAAACTGGGGGAAGAGAGCTGCGATCTTCTTTTCAGGCGTATTGCCGGTCAGCCCGCCCCGCAAAAAGTGCTGGTTGATACCCACTTTTTGTTGGCTGCTTCCCTTCGCTAAAACCAGGGGCTTAGTGCCCCTGGCATGCCGTCGGTCAGAACGCGTAGTTTACGCCAACCCCCGCATAGTGGAAGCGGTCGTTTTCACCCTCGTCATGATTTTCCCACTCATAGGCGTATTCCAGCGTCATGGATAAACCGTTGTTGAAGTCATAGGCGTACTGCATACCCAGTCGGTTGAAATTATGCCCTTCACGCTCAGGATCGTCCTGCCAGTCCCAGTTCGTCCAGCGATCAAGTCCCAGTCGCGTGTAAGGCGTTAGGGTCGTCTGGCCCAATGAAATAGGCAGATAGGCGCGAATTTCCTGGGTGGAGAATTCACCGTTATTACGGGTACTGTCCATATTGAAGCCGCGCTCTAAATAGTAATTCACTTTAGCCGCAAAGGTTTCGTTAATGGTCCATGTAAAGCCCGTTTCGGTTTCGACGCGGCTGTCAGCATAGCCGGTTTTTTCCAGATCATTGGCAAACTGATACATGGCAAACCAGCCGCTAAAGCGCCAGTCATCGGTTAATTTAATGTCCCAGTCAGGCTGAATTTTGTAGCGCTGCATATTCGCGCTGCCGTCTTTGGCACCGTGTTCATCTTTAAAATGATAACTATAATTTCGGAAACCACCGGTCAGACCGAAAGTAAAATCATCGGTTCCGATAAAGCGATAGCGTAATTCAAATTCAGGACGGTCAAAATAGGTTCCACGGGTCATACTGCTGTAATCAACCGGCCCCTCCTGATACATCGCCAGAGAAATAGTCCACGCATCCCAGGTTGCATTAAACCACACGGAGGGTTCATATAATCCATCTTTATCGTCGGCCTGACCTTCAACGTTTTCTATTTCATACATCGCGCCAATATTAAATTCCCACTGTTTAGCTGTTTCTGATGCTTGTGCGCAGCTAACCCCTGCGCACAGAACGAGCGCAGCACTTCTTAGTAGAGTACCCATTAAATATTCCCTTTATAATTTACAAACAAAAAAACCGGAAATTTGCATTTCCGGCAAACACCTTTCTTATCTAATAGCCGCTTCGGTTTCAGCGTCGAAGAAATGGCACTTACTCATATCGAACTGGATGTCGATATTATCCCCAGCGGCATAGTCATTCGCGGCGCCTGCGCGAACCACCAGTTCATGGCCGCCAACGGTGGCATAGAGCATGAACTCCGCGCCGGTCAGTTCGGCGACGCTAACTTTCGCCGCGATGTTTTCACCGCGGCTCTGCAGAGTGAGAATATCTTCCGGGCGGATGCCAAAGACTACGGCTTTGCGCTGATACCCTGCGGCATTCAGTGAAGCGAGCGTGTCTTCCGGGATCGCCAGACGCAGCGTTTCCGTGACGAAATAGCGGTCATCGATAGCGCCGCGAATGAAGTTCATGGCTGGCGAGCCAATAAACCCTGCGACAAACATGTTCGCCGGTTCGTTGTACACCTGCTTCGGGGCACCGACCTGCTGAATAATGCCGTCTTTTAAGATCACGATGCGGGTTGCCATCGTCATGGCTTCCGTCTGATCGTGGGTTACATAAATCATGGTGGTATTAAGCTTCTGGTGCAGCTTGCTGATTTCAGCCCGCATCTGCACGCGAAGCTTGGCATCGAGGTTGGAAAGCGGTTCATCCATCAGGAACACGCCCGCTTCGCGCACGATTGCCCTACCCAACGCCACGCGCTGACGCTGGCCGCCGGACAGCGCACCGGGTTTACGCTTGAGGTACTCCCGTAAGCCGAGGATCTGTGCCGCCCAGTGAACGCGCTCTTCGATAACCGCCGGGGCGATTTTCTGCATCTTCAGGCCAAACGCCATGTTGTCGTAGACCGTCATATGCGGGTAAAGCGCATAGTTCTGGAACACCATCGCGATATCGCGAGACTTGGCGGGCACGTCGTTCATGCAAACGCCGTCAATGACCAGTTCACCCGCGCTGATCTCCTCCAGACCGGCAATCATACGCAGCGTCGTGGATTTACCGCAGCCCGAAGGCCCGACGAAGACGATGAACTCCTTATCTTCGATTTCGAGATTGAAATCCTTAACCACGTGGACCTGGTTATCGTAGATTTTCTGAATGTGTTTCAGAGACAGTTGAGCCATTGTTAATTCCTTATCAATACGTCCGGGATGCCCAAAACTCGGTCAGACATTTCCAGGTCAGTTCCCGCGTTGAATGAAGTTGTAATCCCGCATGGTCCAGGCCAGATCCAATCCCAACCGATAGCATTCCCGCCGCGTTGATCGCCTCAACGCCTGCAGGTGCATCTTCGATACCCATGGCCTCTTCAGGACGCACATTCAGGCCAGCACAGGCGGCGAGGAAGATCTCCGGGTCAGGCTTCGAACAGATAATGAGGGAAGCATCGGCGCAAAAATCAAAAGCGTGCTGAATGCCCAGGGCGCGCAAGATGCCAGGGGCATTCAGGGAAACGGAGGCGAGCCCAATTTTGACGTTCGCCGCACGGATATCCGCCAGCACGTCGCGAATACCGGGAAGCAGTGAATCTTCCGTCAGTGACGCCAGAGACTGGACATAGAGCGCGTTTTTCTTCGTCGCCAGCGCGAGGCACTGCTCATCGCTATACGTCCCCTCTTTCCCGCCATGCTTCAGGATGCGCTGAAGGGAATCCATGCGGCTAATACCCTTCAGTTGTTCGTTAAATACTTCATCGATGGTGATGCCGATTTCCTCCGCCACTGCACGCCAGGCCAAAAAATGGAGGTGTGCGGTATCGGTGATCACACCGTCCAGATCGAATACAACAGCCTTAAGCGTCATGGTGCACCTCCGTGGTAGCGGTCCCATTCACAGATGTAAGAAAGTCCTTACAGGCACAAACTTTATGCCCCGATACCTGTAGCGTTTTGCCCCACAGCGTCAGCGTGACAGGTGCCGAAGCTTCAATGGTTAAAACCTCGTTTTCGTACGTAAAGCGCAGCGTGGTGTTCCGCCAGCGCAGGGGGAAAGCAAGTCTTCGCCAGTGGGCTGGCAACCTGGGCGCAAGGTGCAGCTCCCCTTCCACTATCTGCATGCCGGCAAAGCCCTGAATGACGCCGGACCAGATAGCACCCGTGGCCGCGGCATGAATGCCGTCGTCACTGCTGTGCGGATCGTCGCCCAGATCGATAGCCACGCCAGCGCGCCAGAAGGCGTAGGCCCCTTCAGTATCGCCACAGCGGGCGGTCACAATGCCGTGGATGGCCTTGCTCAGCGAAGAGTCATGGATTGTGCGGGGTTCGTAGAACGCCAGATTGGCGGCACACTGCTGCGGGGTAAACCGCTCCGGCAGTAGATAATTAAGCATCACCACATCGGCCTGCTTAAGAATCTGCATCTCGTTCACTTCCGCGCGGGAATAATCGAGCAGAATGGTCTGCTTACCCGCTTTGGCTTTGTAGCGGCTCAGATCGATGGCAGGTTTTGCCATGAAGGTATCATCCTGGGGGATCACACCGTCCGCGTCAGCCTCTGGTAGCCATAAGCGCGCCAGGAACCGTGAAGCATTCTGCGTAAAACCTTCATCCTCGCGCCCAAACATCGCTATAAACTGGCGAGCGCAGGCGACGTTGTGCCAGGCCAGATAGTTGGTATAAGCGTTGTTGTTCACATGCTCGGTGTATTCGTCCGGTCCGATGACGTCATGGATTTCGAGACGACCATTGATTTCCGTTGCGCGGCCCATCCAGAACGCAGCGGTTTCCATCAGCAGCGTCAGGCCTTCATTTCGCATAAAGGCATCATCGTGTGTCGCCTGCCAGTAAGCGACGACGGCCCAGGCAATATCAGCCACGATGTGGTGTTCCGCCAGCGCAGAGGCCACCTTCTGGCGCGTGCCGGTTCGGATGTTGATAGCCGCGAACTCCGGCGTCTCCTCTTTGCCGCTCGCGGCGCTCTCCCATGGGAACAGCGCGCCTGGCCAGCCGTTGCGACGGGCTTTTTCCCGCGCCCCGGCCAGGTTCAGCCAACGATAGCGCAACAGGCTGCGGGCGGTTCGGGGCCGCGTGAAGAGATGGAAAGGCAGCAGGAAAATTTCGGTATCCCAGAAGACGTGGCCTTTATACCCCTCACCCGTCAGCCCTTTGGCGGCGATACTGCTTCGCTCATCATGGGCAGGTGTCATGGTCGTCAAATGCCAGACGGCGTAATCCAGCGCCATCTGATCCTGATACTCCGTAGAGTCCACTTCCACCCGAGCGTCACGCCAGACCTCTTCCCAGGCATACGACGAACTCTCAAGCAACGCGTCGTAGCCTCTTGCCGCACAGACCTTAAGATCGGCCAGCGCGTTGCGAGCGAAAGAGGCCTGCGACAGTGCTTTATCACCGCGATGCGTCACCCAGACGATCTTTTCTAACGTGACAGTGTCACCCTTCGCAATCGTCAGCGAATGATGAACGCTGAGACGACGATTTTTGGCGGTGAAGCAGCTGTCGCTCTTCGCAGAGAGCTGACAAAACGCCGAAACAACAACTTCTGACGCACGGTCCTGCGTTTCATACACGCCCTGCATGTATTGCTGGTCAAACACTCTGACCGACATTTCATCCAGATGCTGTCTGCCGCTGTTCGTTTGCGTTGCATCAATGCCGGTTTTCAGCACGGCCTGCGTGACATCATCAAGCGGTGTGATCGAAAGCTGCATGGCCACAAGCGGCAGCTGATCCAGAGAGACAAAACGACGACTCTCCAGGCGATAGCGCTTTCCGTCGGGCGAGCGCCAGACCACGCTACGACGAAGTTCGCCACTGGCAAACGCCAGCTCGCGCTGCCACTCAAGGATTTCACCTGACAGGAGCGTGAAATTGACGCCATCCAGCTCAACGTCAATACCGGTGATATCCGGCAGATTGATCAGCTCAGTGGTCTCGTTACGACCCGCCTGATGATAGAGACCCGCAAGATACATGCCCCGGGTTTGCTGGGTGTAATCTTCTTCATGCGCAGCGCGGATCCCCATGTAGCCATTACCGCAGGCCATGATGGAGGCGTATTTATTCAGGCTGTGTGGACAAAAGCCCGGGTCGGTTAATACAGAAACGTTTAGCATAAGGTCACGCTTTCCCCTGTTTCTGCTGATTCATACAACGCGGCGACAAGCTGCTGAATAACCAGCCCCTGCTCCGCATCAGCTATCGTGACGGGCTCTCCCAGCACATGGCGTACGAAGGCATCCATACTGCGCATATGACGCTGGTCGTCAGCCTCTTCACGCTGCGCGAGGGTGACTAAAGCACCGCCTTCATCGTTGTAGATGTGCGCTGGGAACAGCGTAGCGCCCGCCTTTTCGCCGCAGAATGCGACGTTCATGATCGATTGATCCCGGATATTGAGCGCAAACGATGTGTCCAGACGCAGAATGCCACCGTTGTAGAACTCAATCGTGCCAAACAGGGCGTCCTCAACGGTAAACTGCGTGGGATCCCACTCGCCAAACTGGCCGCTGCTTTTACGGTTTCCCAGCTTCTGGAAGCTGTGTGCGGTCACCTTTTTTACCGCCGGGAACCCCAACACGTACATTGCGGCATCGAGCATATGGATACCGATATCAATCAGAGGCCCACCGCCCTGTAGCGCTTTGTTGGTAAAGACGCCCCAGCCTGGAACCCCGCAGCGGCGTAGCGCCTGGGCCGTGGTGTAATAAATTTCCCCCAGCGCCCCCTTCATCACAGCCTCACGCAGCAGTTGCGTATCGAGAGCAAAACGATGGTGAAAATCATACGCCAGCACTTTTCCCGCCTTGCGCGCGGCCATGCGCATCCTATCGGCCTCCTGCGGCGTCATAGCAGGTGGTTTTTCACACATCACGTGGCAGCCCGCTTCCAGCGCGGCCATGACGTGCTCGAAATGGAACCGGTTAGGCGAACAGACGCTCACCGCATCCGGCTTAACCGCCTCGAGCATCTCTCGCGTATCCTGCCATACCGAGGGAATACTATGACGTTCCGCAAACGCCCGAGCCTGTTCAGGATGGCTGTCCATGACAGCCACCATCTGAACATCACTGCGCGTGGCGTAATTCGAGGCATGCACTTTGTCCGCGACCTGCCCGGCGCCAATAATGGCGACGCGCAGAGGCAAAGGTGAAGAAGCACTCATCACGCTCGTCATCCTTAGCATTCACGCAAATAAGTGAGGGAGTCCTGATAAGCCTGCGCCGGATCCTCGGCGCGGACACGGCACTCATACACCACGTAACCCTGGTAATTATCCGCACGCAGCTGATCGAACAGGCTGGCAAAATCGAGGCTGCCGCTGCCCGGCTGATAGCGGTGATTATCTGCGATGTGCACATGGCCCAGCAGATCGCGGTGCTGATGCAGCGCATCCGTCAGCGAGTCTTCTTCGATGTTCATATGATAGAAATCGCCGATGATCTGCACGTGCTTCAGGCCGTTCTCTTCGATATAGCGACGCGCATCAGCAAGGGTGTTGATCATATGATCCTGATAGCGGTTCAGCGGCTCCAGGTAGACGGTCGTCCCTGTGCGCGCCGCGACCTCATCCAGCCAGCGCAAGGAGGCGCTTACCGCGTTGCGGTCTCCTTCCAGGCTGCGTGGGGAGGTCATTGGCGGGAGGCGGAAGGTAAACATTCCCCAGGCAGCAGGCACGATAATGCCCTTGCCGCCCACCTCAGCCAGCACTTCCAGAATGCGTTCAATCTGCTTTAACCCGTTCAGACGACGTTCTTCGATGAAGTCGCCAATCCAGCCATCGTATCCACCGCAGGCCGTCGTCACCGGCAGACCGGTGGCTTTGATGGCCGCTTTTACCTCGGCGAGGTTTTCTACCAGCAGTCGGCCATCAATTTCATAGCCATCAAAACCCATCGCTTTGATGTACTCGAATTTTTCCATGATATTGGTCGGGAAAAAGGCCTGGTTTTGTGTTGCGATTTTCATGATTTGCTCTCCTTAGCTTAAAAAGTGACGCCCATTTTGATACTGAGTTCCGGGTGCTGATCGACATACGTCATATAGCTTTCCGGGCTGGTGGTGAAGGTCACGACCGGGTCGATCAGTTCCTCACAATTCAGATAGCCGTTCATCAGCAGTTCCCAGCATGTCTCTTCAATACGTTTACGGCTCCAGCGCGGGTAGTCCGGGTTGGGTTCGCTGCAGGCGCGGGAGAAGACAATCTTCGCGTTGTTGAAATGCGCTTCGCGGCCAAGGTTAAAGCCTTCCGCGAACGGTTTTGCGAAGGCTACATAGGAGATGGTGCCGCCATAGGCAAGTCCGCGCAGCGCGGACTGCAGTGCATCTGCATAGCCGCTGGTTTCGATGATCACGTCCGCGCCCTGCTTCCCGGTCAGCTTTTTAATTTCCAGACCGACATCAGTGCCGATTGGGTTCAGACAGTGGTCGGCCCCATGACGACGGGCGATCTCGCAGCGGTGTTCAATAGGATCGACACCGATAACGACGGACGCCCCGGCTTTTTTGGCCAGCTGGACAGCAATCTGCCCAATCGCCCCCAGCCCCACCACGACTACAAAATCGCCGACCCGCACGTTGGCATCACGCACGCCGCTCATGGCGAACTGCGCCGGATCGTAGCAAACGGCGTTTTTCCAGGAGGCACCCTGCGGCATTTTGCGCAGCTTGTAGTTGTTCACCGCGTTAACGATCACCGTTTCCTGCAGCGGTGCGTAGCAGCAGACGCTGTCGCCGATCTGATATTCAGTGACGTCATCACCGCATTCGATAATGTCGCCAACAATCATGTTGCCCAGCTGGAACTTACCGAATTCGATCCCGCGGGCAGAACCCTCGTCACGCGGGGTAAACATCTGCCACTCCGCGTTGAACTCTTCATCGATAAACGGACTGGCGGCGCGGAAATCCACCACTTCGGTACCGTGTTTCGGCGCGCCAAAGCGAGCGCGAATTTTCACTTCATGAACCGCAACCGGACGATCTTCATATTCCACCAGCGCCGCCACACGAGGCGCTGTCGCAACTAATTTTTTCATGACTGACTCCTTGTTAAAATTGGCCGCCTCAGCCCTTCACGCCACCGGCGGTCAAACCACTTTTAATAAAACGTTCAGACAGGGCGTACATGATGACCACCGGAAGCGCCGTCACCAGCGATGCCGCCATCATGCGACCCCAGATATAATCTGGCGTGCTAAAGAGCGTGTTCAGCCCGACCGGCAAGGTGAAATTGCTGGCGCTGGACAGGAAAATGGACGCAAACAGGTAGTCGTTCCACGCCACCATGAAGCAGTAGACAAACACCGACACGAGCCCGGAAATCGCCAGCGGCACGGTGATGCGGAAGATGATTTGCAGGCGGTTCAGGCCGTCCATCATCGCGGCTTCTTCGATTTCGTCCGGGATGGTGTCGAAATAGCTGCGCAGCATGAACACCGCGGTCGGTAACGTTTGGGTCACCATGGTGATAATCAGCGCCAGCTCGGTGTCGTAGATCCCAAGGGCAGTGATGATTTTGAACAACGGCACCACCAGCAATATCCCGGAGAACATGTAGACGGTGTAAAAACTCGCATTGATCGTCGTGCGGCCCTTAAAACGCAGTTTTGACAAGGCGTAGGCCCCCAGCGTGCCGAGAAACACGGCAATCACCGATGAGGTCAACGACACCACCATGCTGTTTTTGAAATAGTCCACAAACGGGAAAATCAGCGGGTTAAAGATGTCGACGTAATGCTGCAGCGTCCACGCCTGCGGCAATATGGTCGGGTTAAGCGATATCGCCTCTTTCGCACTCTTAAATGACGTCATTAGCATCACGAAAAACGGGAACAGCGTGATGACCAGAAACACCGCCAGCCCCAGATAAAAACCAATGCGGCTCAGTACGCGTTTATTTGTTGCCATTGAGGTTTACCCTTTTTCTGGTCAGCAGAATCACCGCGAAGATGATCACGAACAGCACGACGGAAATCGCCGCTGCTTTACCCAAATCATTGAAAGCGAATGCCGTTTTGTAGAGGTAGACGCCCAAAATATCGACCTTGGTCGTCAACAGGTAGACATCCGCAAACATGTAGAACATCCAGATAGTGCGCAGCGTCACCACCGTTGCCAGCACCGGCATAATCGCTGGTAGCGTAACGATTCGAAAACGCTGCCAGGCATTCGCGCCGTCCATTTCCGCCGCTTCATACAGCGACTTATCAATGGTCTGCAAAATCGCCAGGAACGAAATGAACGCGTACGGGAAGTAACGCCAGATGGCGAACAGCACCACCAGTACAAAACTGCTGCCAGGATTGTCGAACCACAGCGGCGCCTGGTCATACAGATGCAGCAGGTCAACGCCCAGATAGTTCACAATGCCGTAGCCGTTGTTGAACATGTATTTCCATGCAAACACCAGCGAAATGGACGGCGTAACGTAGGACAGAATTACCAGTGAACGCGCCGTTTTCCGCATACGGAATTCACGATTAAAGAAGATCGCAACAGCCAGCCCCAGCCCCGTGCTGCCAATCACCACCAGCGCGGTGTACCAGAAGGTCATCCACAGCGAGTGCCAGAAAGCAGCATCCCCGAGAATGCGGATGTAGTTATCGAGCCCGACGAACACCGCATCTATACGCGGGTTCAGCGGCAGACGTAAGAAACTGATTTCAATATTGGAAATCATTGGCCAGGCCACCAGGCCCCCCAGCAAAATCAGGCTGGGGGCCAACAGCAGCATGGCGAAAGGCATATCTGAACGACCAGAAAACAACGTCTTCATAATTTCCTTCCGCAGAGCGCTCCTATCGTTGTGAAATCAGATCAGTCAGTCGCTTCTGGCTGTCACTAAGCGTGTTGCTGAGATCTTGTTTACCTACCGTGACGTTATGCACCATAGAACTGATAATGCCGGACCCGGTTACATCGCCCATGCGGGTGAAGTTTTTGTCGCCCACGGCACCAAACACCTGCACATTTGGGAACTGTGCAATCAGTTCGTAAGGCAGTTGCCCAAACGCTTTAATTACATCGTTGTTTTTCCAGGTATCAGTACCCACCACCAGCTTGTTCACCGGCAGTGCCGCGCCAGGCGACATCATGACCCAGTCGGTTGCGTTTTGAGCCTGTTCCATCCAGGTCACAAACTTTTCAGCCGCCTGAGTTTCATCTTCGGTTTGACCGGTGGTAATCGTCAGCGACGTGACCATGCCGTAAACTGCAGAAGATGTTTCTGTTGGGACGACGAAGCCCAGGTTGGCAGGGTTTCCATCCTGGAATACCGCCGGCAGGATGTAGGTGGAATAAACCGCCATCGGCGCAGAACCGTTCATGAAGGCATCTTTGATCTCCATGACGTCGTTTGAACCCGGCATGGTGGTCGCGGCCAGGGCTTTATAAAACGCCAGGGCCTTTGCCATTTCAGGGGTATCGATGTCGACGTTCCCTTTGGCATCAAAAACGTTCGCGCCGCCGGAAAGCGCAAACTGGGAGAATGCCTGCTCTGTCATCACGCTTTCCGCGGTGGGCAGCGCAATGCCGTAATGTTTTTTGGCCGGGTCGTTAAGGCTCTGGCTGGCTTTTAGCAGCTGTTCCCAGTTATGCGGCTCCTGGATACCCGCTGCAGCAAGCACATCTTTGTGATACCAGACGCCGGATAGCCAGGCACTGACTGGCACCCCCGTCCAGGCAGAACCATCTTCCGTACGCACAACACGCAAGATGCCGTCATAGAAGGTGTTCTCGCCTACCGCTTTAATGGCTTCACCAATAGCTTTGCGATCCAGCAGCTGTTCCTTGTCCATGACTTTCGCGTAGTCATGACTGACTTCAATTACCTCAGGCAGTGCGCCCGTTCTGGCGAGCGTAATAACCTTGGTGTTGTAGGCATCCTCTTCTACCGGCACCTGTTTCACCGTGATGCCGGGGTTCTCTTTCTCAAATTTTTCGATCAGCTTCGTGATAACCGCCTGACGCTCCTGCTCGACAGATGAGTGCATAAACTCAATGGTGACAGCAGACTTTTTGTCATCCTTGCAGCCTGATAACAGGGCGCACGAAACCAGTGCTGATATCAGCACAATTCTGGGCATTTTCATTTTTAAGGTCCTTTTTAGTTTTCTTTAATCCACAACACCTGCCATGGATATAGGGTCAGCGTTTTATCTGTAATATTTTTTCCGGCAATCAACTCCGTTCCGGATTGAATATCGGACTCCACCGTTTGAATGCCATCGCTGAAATTAAACAGCGCCGTTATTTTTTCGCCACAACCCGCCACGCGAACGATTTTTAATACATGCTCACCTGACGCACTAAAATAAGCTTCACTGTCAGGATGGAATGCTTTTTCCGCCCGACGCAGCGCGATTAACTGGCTTAATGCGCAATAGACCTGAGAGCGCAGGCTATTTTTATCTTCAAGCACGCTATCAATTTGTCCTGCAATGTATTTTTCACGATTTATCGCGCGGTTGTATCCCAGACGTTCAACACCTGCATAATCATTACGCGAGCCGAGAATACTCTGGATATAAACCGCGGGCACGCCGGGGAAACTTAAGAGGACGGCATGCGCCAGAATAAACCGGGCAATCCGATGGCTATCAAGACTGTCACGTGTACTTAATGCATCCAGATAGGTCACATTAATTTCATAAGGACTGCGTGTACCATCCGGGTTATTTTTCCAGTTAACCAACGCCCCATCAGCTTGGAGTTTCTCCACAAGAGAGAGGATTTCCGACTCAGGTAAAATTCCGCGCAACGGATTCAGACCAATCCCATCATGCGAGGCCAGGAAGTTAAACCAGGTGGTTTTCGTCGAAGGCAGCCTCAGCGACGCTGCCCACTGGCTCAGCGTCCGGACGTCCTGACAATGCACCGCATGCAATACCAGCGGCGGCAAAGAGAACTGATAAACCATCTGCGCTTCATTTTCACCGTCACCGAAGTAAGCGACGTTATCTTTATGCGGAACGTTCGTCTCGGTGATAATCACCGTCCCCGGGGCGACAGCTTCAGTGATAGCGCGGAAAAGCTGGATAAGCTGGTGGGTTTGCTCAAGGTGGATGCAGTTTGTTCCGGGTATTTTCCACATGAAGCCCACAGCATCCAGACGAATGTATCGCGCCCCTTCAATCAGGTAATGCAGCAACACGTCCACCATCGCGATCAGCACCTGCGGAGAGGCAAAGTTAAGATCAACCTGCTCCTCGCTGAAGGTGGTCCACAGGTGTCGCACGCTGCCATCATGCAGCGTGAAAGGCGTAAGAAGCGGTAAGGCACGCGGACGCGTCACCGCGGATAAATCTGTTTCAGGATCGACAGAAATAAAGAAATCATCATAGCCAGGCGTTTGCTTCAGATAATTAGAGAACCATTTACTTTTGGATGACATGTGGTTGCAGACGAAATCGAACATTAAGCTGGTGGACTGTTTTAATTCAGCTACATCTCGCCACGTACCCGTTTCAGGCGCAACCTCATGATAATCAATAACAGAAAATCCGTCGTCCGAAGACCATGGATAAAAAGGCAAAAGATGGACATGAGAAAAAGATTGGGAAAGCCATTTGTTATAAAAACGTGTAAAAACCGGCAGCGCCTTCTCCCCTTTCGCTGAAAACTGATCGGCATAGGTAATCAGAACAACATCTTTTTCATCCCATCCCGTTTTACGCTTCTCTGTAATAACAGAAGCGGCCTTTCCAATATTTTCCATCAGCACCTTAAACTGGGCTTCAGAAAACGTTACACCATAAACAAGATTAATGAGTTCTTTAATTTTTGCCTTCATTTCATTTTCCATGGTAGCGGTCCCACGAAGTGGCAATCTACTCCCATGAAAAATATCTGTCAACGGACCTGGAAGAGGAAAAAGGTGATTGCAAAGCAGCTCAGCGTAATATTGTGAGCTGCCGCAAAGAAAGCACGGGAAAAAGAGAAAATGCGGTTAACCGTCGTCAGTCCCTCTCCCGGAAGGGAAAGGGCTAACGCCAGCGGGGGTTATTGGGATAAGTAGCGGCGAGAAAGCCGTTTTGCCACCTTTTGCAACAGCGGTTCGAGCGCCACGGCCAGCACCATTCTGACCGGCTTGCGGGCAACGGATTTTATTGCCCACCCCGCCACACCTGCCGGTCCGAACCGTAACGCGGTCAGCAGGACCAGTTTACCTGCGATTTTCAGGCCGGGTTTTACCTTCTGACCGGCCTGTTGCCAGTGTTGTTTCATCTCATCTCTCTCTTAAAGCTGACGAAAACGACTTCTCAGCGTAAAGGTATCCGACGTGACATAGCGTTCCATTTCCCGTAGCCGCTTCTCACCGGCGGCGAGTTGCGCATCAACCGCATTGAGAAGATCGCTGCTGGTGGGGGCACCTTCCGCAGCCAGTTCTCCTTCCGGCATCGGGTCAAGGACAAACGACAGGACGATATATGCCACCAGGGTAATAAACGCCAGTCCGAAGAAGATCGATAGCACCGTGACCACGCGCACCAGTTTTACCGGGACATCAAGATAATGAGCCAGCCCGGCACAAACGCCGCGCACCATGCCCTGCTGCGGAATACGCCACAACTTTTTGTTCAGATTCAGTCCAGACATTAACGGTCCCTCCAGTTTGGATGTTCAGCATCCAGGATGGCTTCCAGCGCCTGAATGCGTTCGCGCATTTTGTTCGCCTCATCGGAGAGCTGAACCAGACGCTGTTGTTCACTCTGGGAAAGTTCGCCCCGTGAAGAACGGTTGCTGTAGTGCAGCCATAGCCAAATCGGCAAAACGAACAGCACGAAAATTGTCAGGGGAATGGCCAGAAAAAGCGCGCTCATGTGTACTCCTTGTCTTACGATGCGGCACGCTCAGGTGCCGCAGGAATTATTATTGGTTGTCTTGCTTCATTTTGGCTTTCAGTGCCGCCAGCTGCTCGCTGATTTCATCATCGGCCTTCAGGTCGGCGAACTGTTGATCCAGCGACTTCTGCTTACCGATGCCGTGGCTTTCGGCTTCCGCTTCCATCTGGTCGATACGACGTTCAAACGATTCAAAACGCGCCATCGCTTCATCAAGCTTACCGCTGTCCAGCTGGCGACGCACGTCGCGGGAAGAGCTTGCCGCCTGGTGACGCAGGGTCAGCGCCTGCTGACGCGCGCGGGTTTCGCTCAGCTTGTTTTCAAGCTCACCAATCTCTTTCTTCATACGGGTGAGCGTGTCATCCACCAGCGTCACTTCATGCTCGAGCGTCGCGACCAGCTCTGCCAGCTTCTGTTTTTCGATCAGCGCCGCACGAGCCAGATCCTCTTTATCTTTACGCAGCGCGAGTTCCGCTTTTTCCTGCCATTCGTTCAGCTGAGCGGTAGCTTGTTCAATACGACGCGTAAGCTGTTTTTTCTCCGCCAGCGCACGGGCGGAGGTAGAACGCACTTCAACCAGCGTGTCTTCCATCTCCTGAATCATCAGGCGAACCAGCTTCTGCGGATCTTCCGCCTTCTCAAGCAGTGAGTTGATGTTGGCGTTCACGATGTCGGCAAAACGAGAAAAAATACCCATAATTAAATCCTCATAGTTCTGTTATCGGGCTATGCCCTGCTGTACAGATAATACAAACATCATGCCAACTTTTTATCTTATTGATTTTACTGAGACTGATTGATTTTCATGCAGTAAAGAACTATTCTTGCCTGGTGAATATCGCTAAGGAGTGGTTAATTTCATCATGCCTGGATACAAAGACAATTTACTCGGCGAAGCAAACAGTTTTCTGGAAGTGCTGGAACAGGTTTCTCGCCTGGCGCCGCTCAACAAACCGGTACTGATCATCGGTGAACGCGGAACGGGAAAGGAATTGATAGCTAACCGTCTGCACTATTTATCCGGGCGCTGGGACGGCCCCTTCATTTCCCTTAACTGCGCGGCGCTGAATGAAAACCTGCTCGATACCGAGCTCTTCGGCCATGAAGCGGGCGCGTTTACCGGTGCCCAGAAGCGCCATCCCGGACGCTTTGAGCGCGCCGACGGCGGTACGCTGTTTCTTGATGAGCTGGCCACCGCGCCCATGCTGGTGCAGGAAAAACTGCTGCGCGTGATTGAATACGGCGAGCTGGAGCGCGTCGGCGGTAGCCAGCCGCTGCAGGTCAACGTGCGCCTGGTGTGCGCCACGAACGCCAACCTGCCGGAGATGGTGGCGGAGGAGAAATTCCGTGCCGACCTGCTTGACCGCCTGGCCTTTGACGTCGTTCAGCTTCCTCCGCTGCGCGAGCGCAAAAGCGACATCATGCTGCTGGCAGACCAGTTTGCGATTCAGATGTGCCGCGAGCTCGGACTGCCGCTGTTCCCCGGCTTCAGCGATTATGCACAGGAGACGCTGCTTGCTTACCACTGGCCGGGAAATATCCGCGAACTGAAAAACGTCGTGGAGCGTTCCGTCTATCGCCACGGCAGCAGCGAGACCGAGCTGGACAACATCATTATCGACCCTTTTCAACGCAGCGTACCGTCTCTGACCGTGCCAACGTCTTCAGGCGATCACCCTACTCTCCCCCTTGATTTACGCCAGTTCCAGCACGACCAGGAGAAACAGCTGCTGGAGCAAAGCCTAAAGATGGCGAAATACAACCAGAAACGGGCGGCTGAACTACTGGGTCTGACCTACCATCAGTTAAGGGCATTGCTTAAAAAGCATCAAATGCGCTGACAATATCAGCACTTAACCGCAGAGATTTTTACGGAGCATGGTCTGATTGATATTCTTCATAAGGTTTACAGCACTCTGCTGGCATCCTCACCCCGTTACTACCAAACATGCTTAATCACTAACCTGCCTGTAATGAAAATTTAGTAGGTTAACCAGCCATTTATTATCGATTATCATTTCTGCAAAATGACAATCGCAACGGGAGTATGAGCTTGCAGATTTGCATGATGGATTATGGTCGGCTGTCGCCAGATGGGAAAACGCTCAAGCTGGATTGTTACGGTATTGGATCGTTTGACGTACTGTCAGGAATTGAACGGTATATAAACAATCCAAACTGTTCAGATATCGAAAAAGCCGCTATACCGCCGGGTACTTACTGGATTGTTGACCGCCCCGCTGGCAGTTTTGTTAACCAGGTCAGAGCAGAATTTATCGATATGGTACACCTGTACAAAAACCATCACTCTGAATGGTTCGGTTTGTATAGCGCACAAACCATGAGCGATTACGTCTATGTTAATGGGGCGAGACGCGGGAGTTTCAGACTTCATCCTCTCAACACCGATGGTTCTGGTGTGTCGTGGGGCTGTATCACCCTTTACAGAGCGGCCGACTTCCAGATTTTACGGAATGCGTTACTCAACCGGAAAAAAGTGATTGTACCCGGCGGTAAAGGATTGATGGCTTACGGACGTATTGATGTTCGTGGTGTACCTGACTTCAGTAAATGTGGTGTGAGATGAAAATCATAAAATTCGTTGTTTTACTTATTGCCTGTTTTATCCTCTTACCGGACAGCTGGATTAATGATGTTTTCATGCAACATATCCAGATATCAGGCGATGGTGAAGAAGCCATGAATAACTATGATTTCACAGCAATTCTGATCAAGTTTGGCCTGTCTGCAATGATAGCGTTTGTACTGATGATGCTTATGAAAGTGCTGAAAAAATGAACCAGGGTGGCAGGTACGCACGTAACAACAAAGTGAGCATTTTTACTCTATGCTATTTAGACTGTGCGTATGCCATTGCCTTACCCGTACTTGATCTGCTCTCAGATCTGGTGATAAACGGCCGCATTTTACCAGCTATTTTTCTTCAGAAAGTATGATCCCAGATCTGATAGCGACAACATGTCTTCCTGTCATTCGCGGCATACATTCACAAGCTTGATGCTATCCGCCGGAGCGAATCCTTCGTTTATAGCGAGTCAGATGCGCCACGAAAATGCTAAGATAGTCCATGAGGTATATTCAAAGTGGATTGCAGGTATGAACGTGCATCTGGTTGTGACGCTGAGTGACCGACTGCAAACGTTACTGCCCCCATTATGCCCTCAGGCTTAAACGACACTGGATAATGTCGTTTAAAATTAGTAGGATAGCCACTTCATATATAATACCTTAAAAATTATGCGTCTGGTTTTATCGTCCTTTTTTGCACTTGGTCTGTTTAGCAGCCTGGCCTTTGCCGCGCCCGGGCTAACGCCGCAGCCTGACATTCGTGACAGCGGCTTCGTCTATTGCGTAAGCGGCCAGGTGGATACCTTCAACCCGCAAAAAGCGGGCAGCGGCCTGATTGTGGATACCCTTGCCGCGCAGCTTTACGATCGTCTGCTTGATGTTGACCCGTACACCTACCGTCTGGTGCCTGAGCTTGCGGAAAGCTGGGAAGTGCTGGATAACGGCGCTACCTACCGTTTTCACCTGCGCGATGACGTCGCGTTTCAACGCACACCGTGGTTTACCCCCACGCGCAAGCTGAACGCAGATGACGTGGTCTTCACCTTCCAGCGTATCTTTAACCGCAACCACCCGTGGCATAACGTTAACGGCAGCAATTTCCCCTATTTCGACAGCCTGCAGTTTGCCGACACCGTGAAAAGCGTGCGCAAACTGGACAACCGCACGGTTGAATTCACGCTGACGCGCCCGGATGCCTCCTTCCTCTGGCACCTGGCAACCCACTATGCATCCGTCATGTCGGCAGAATACGCGGCGAACCTGACGAAAAAAGATCGTCAGGAACTGCTCGATCGCCAGCCGGTTGGCACCGGTCCGTTCCAGCTGGCCGAATATCGCGCCGGTCAATATATTCGTCTGCAGCGCCATGAACACTTCTGGCGCGGTACGCCGCTGATGCCGCAGGTGGTGGTGGATCTCGGCTCTGGCGGAACGGGACGTCTGTCGAAATTGCTCACCGGGGAATGTGACGTCCTTGCCTGGCCCGCGGCCAGCCAGCTCACGATTTTGCGCGACGATCCGCGCCTGCGTCTGACGCTACGCCCGGGGATGAACATCGCGTATCTGGCCTTTAACACAGATAAACCGCCGTTGAATAACCCTGCCGTTCGGCACGCTCTGGCGCTGGCCATTAACAACCAGCGCCTGATGCAGTCGATCTACTACGGCACGGCGGAAACCGCCGCCTCAATTTTACCGCGCGCCTCGTGGGCCTATGACGGTGAAGCTAAAATTACGGAATACAATCCGGCAAAAGCGCGTGAACAGCTGAAAGCGCTGGGGGCAGAAAACCTGACGCTGCAGCTTTGGGTGCCCACCAGTTCCCAGGCGTGGAACCCCAGCCCGCTCAAGACCGCCGAACTGCTGCAGGCAGATATGGCGCAGGTGGGCGTGAAAGTGATCATTGTACCGGTTGAGGGCCGTTTCCAGGAGGCGCGCCTGATGGACATGAATCATGATTTAACCCTGACCGGCTGGGCGACCGACAGTAACGATCCGGACAGCTTCTTCCGGCCGCTACTGAGCTGTGCGGCGATAAACTCGCAGACCAACTACGCCCACTGGTGTAACCGGGAGTTTGACGCCGTGCTGCAAAAAGCGCTGGCTTCCCAGCAGCTGGCCTCACGTATTGACGCCTATGATGAAGCGCAGAAGATCCTCGCCCAGGAACTGCCGGTGCTGCCGCTGGCCTCTTCCCTGCGTCTTCAGGCCTATCGTTATGATATTAAAGGCCTGGTACTGAGCCCGTTCGGCAACGCCTCGTTCGCCGGCGTGTCGCGTGAAAAAGAACAAGAGGTGAAAAAACCATGATTATTTTTACCTTACGTCGGCTCCTTTTGCTGCTGGTGACGCTCTTTTTCCTGAACTTTGTCGGCTTCAGCCTGAGCTATTTCACGCCCCATGCCCCGCTTCAGGGGTCGTCGCTGTGGGATGCCTGGCTCTTCTGGTTTAACGGGCTGCTGCACTGGGATTTCGGCGTGTCCAGCATTAACGGGCAGCTGATTTCCCAGCAGTTGAAAGAGGTGTTCCCGGCCACGATGGAGCTGTGCATTCTGGCCTTCGGCTTTGCCCTGATGGTTGGCATTCCCGTGGGCATGCTGGCCGGGATCTACCGCAATAAATGGCAGGATAAGTTTATCAGCGCCCTCGCCCTGTTCGGCTTCTCCATCCCGGTATTCTGGCTGGCGCTGCTGCTGACGCTCTTCTTCTCGCTGACGATGGGCTGGCTGCCGGTTTCGGGGCGTTTTGACCTGCTCTATACGGTTAAAACGGTGACGGGTTTTGCCATTATTGACGCGTGGCTGTCCGATTCGGTATGGCGCCACGAGATGATCGTCAGCGCCCTGCGCCATATGGTACTGCCGGTGCTGACGCTGGCGGTTGCGCCGACAACCGAAGTGATCCGCCTGATGCGCCTCAGCACCATTGAGGTATTTGACCAGAACTATGTCAAAGCCGCCGCCACGCGCGGGTTGTCACGCCTGACCATACTGCGCCGCAACGTCCTGCACAACGCGCTACCGCCGGTTATTCCGCGTCTGGGATTACAGTTTTCCACCATGCTGACGCTGGCCATGATCACCGAGATGGTCTTTAGCTGGCCAGGCCTTGGGCGATGGCTGATTAACGCCATCCGCCAGCAGGACTACGCCGCTATTTCTGCGGGTGTGATGGTGATTGGTTCGCTGGTGATTATTGTCAACGTGTTGTCCGATATTCTGGGTGCTATGGCTAACCCATTGAAGCATAAGGAATGGTATGCCTTACGATAGCGTATACAGTGAAAAGCGCACGCCCGGCGTGCTGCGTACCGTGTGGCGTAAATTCTATGGTGACACCACGGCGATGATCGGCCTTTATGGCTGTGCCGGTCTGGTGTTGCTGTGCGTCTTTGGCGCGTGGTTTGCACCGTACGGCATTGACCAGCAGTTCCTTGGCTATCAGCTTCTGCCACCGTCCTGGTCGCGCTACGGTGAAGTCTCTTTCTTCCTGGGAACGGACGACCTCGGACGTGACGTGTTGAGCCGCCTGCTGAGCGGTGCAGCCCCGACGGTTGGCGGCGCATTTGTGGTGACGCTCGCGGCAACGATCTGCGGGCTGGCGCTCGGTATTTTTGCAGGATCCACGCATGGCCTGCGCTCGGCGGTGCTTAACCACATTCTGGATACGTTACTGTCGATTCCGTCCCTGCTGCTGGCGATCATTGTGGTTGCCTTTGCCGGTCCGCATCTGTCGCATGCCATGTTCGCCGTCTGGCTGGCTATCCTGCCCCGCATCGTGCGCTCGGTTTACAGCATGGTGCATGATGAACTGGAAAAAGAGTATGTCGTCGCAGCCCGTCTGGACGGTGCGACGACCTTCAACATTCTGTGGTTTGCCGTGCTGCCTAACATCGCCGCCGGACTGGTCACTGAGATCACCCGCGCCCTGTCGATGGCGATCCTGGACATCGCGGCGCTCGGCTTCCTCGACCTCGGCGCGCAGCTGCCGTCGCCCGAATGGGGTGCGATGCTCGGTGACGCGCTGGAGTTAATTTACGTGGCACCGTGGACGGTTATGCTGCCGGGTGCGGCCATTATGGTGAGCGTGCTGCTCATCAACCTGCTGGGCGACGGTATTCGCCGTGCGATTAATGCGGGGGTGCAATAATGCCGCTTCTTGATATTCGCAACCTCACCATTGAATTCAAAACCGGTGAAGGCTGGGTTAAAGCCGTCGATCGCATCAGCATCACCCTCGCGGAGGGTGAAATTCGCGGGCTGGTGGGTGAATCCGGCTCAGGCAAAAGCCTGATCGCCAAAGCCATCTGTGGCGTGGCGAAAGACAACTGGCGCGTGACGGCAGACCGTATGCGTTTTGATGATATCGATCTGCTGCGCCTCTCCCCCCGCGAGCGGCGTAAGCTGGTCGGGCATAACGTCTCGATGATTTTCCAGGAGCCGCAGTCCTGTCTCGACCCGTCCGAACGCGTGGGCAAACAGCTGATGCAGAACATCCCCGGCTGGACCTATAAAGGCCGCTGGTGGCAGCGCGTTGGCTGGCGCAAGCGTCGCGCCATCGAGCTTTTACACCGCGTCGGGATCAAAGATCACAAAGATGCGATGCGCAGCTTCCCTTATGAGCTGACCGACGGCGAATGTCAGAAAGTGATGATTGCCATCGCGCTGGCTAATCAGCCGCGTTTGCTGATTGCGGATGAGCCCACCAACGCGATGGAACCCACCACGCAGGCGCAAATCTTCCGCCTGCTGTCGCGTCTCAACCAGAATAACAACACCACCATTTTGCTGATCAGCCATGACCTGCAAATGCTCAGCAAATGGGCGGATAAAATTGACGTGATGTACTGCGGGCAAACGGTCGAAACCGCGCCGAGTGAAGACCTGATCACCGCGCCGCATCATCCGTATACGCAGGCGCTTATCCGTGCGATTCCGGATTTTGGCAGCGCAATGCCGCATAAAAGCCGCCTGAATACCCTGCCGGGGGCGATTCCGCTGCTGGAATCCCTGCCGATAGGCTGTCGTCTGGGGCCGCGGTGTCCCTATGCTCAGCGTAAATGTATCGAGACGCCACGCCTGACCGGGGCGAAAAATCATCTTTACGCCTGTCATTTCCCGCTGAACATGGAGAGAGAGTGAAATGGTCGAAACCTTACTGGAAGTCCGCAACCTGAGTAAGACCTTTCGCTACCGCACGGGGCTGTTTCATCGCCAAACTGTCGACGCGGTGAAACCGCTGAGCTTTACGCTGCGTGAAAAACAGACGCTGGCGATTATTGGCGAAAACGGTTCCGGGAAATCCACCCTGGCAAAAATGCTCGCCGGCATGGTTGAACCGACTGCAGGCGAAGTGTTGATTGACGATCATCCTCTGACGTTCGGGGATTACTCTTTCCGCAGCCAGCGCATCCGCATGATCTTCCAGGATCCGTCTACCTCGCTTAATCCACGCCAGCGCATTTCGCAGATCCTCGATTTTCCGCTGCGTCTGAACACCGACCTGGAGCCAGAGGCGCGCCGTAAGCGCGTGTTTGAAACTCTGCGCATGGTTGGGCTGTTACCGGATCACGAAAGCTACTACCCGCATATGCTGGCCCCCGGCCAGAAACAGCGTCTGGGTCTGGCGCGTGCGTTGATATTGCGGCCAAAAGTGATCATTGCTGATGAAGCGCTTGCCTCGCTGGACATGTCGATGCGCTCTCAGCTGATTAACCTGATGCTGGAATTGCAGGAAAAACAGGGGATCTCGTATATCTATGTCACCCAACATCTGGGAATGATGAAGCATATCAGCGATCAGGTGATGGTCATGCACCAGGGAGAAGTGGTCGAGCGCGGCAGCACGGCGGATGTGATGGCCTCCCCGCTTCATGAGCTGACAAAACGACTGATAGCCGGTCATTTCGGTGAAGCATTAACCGCCGATGCATGGCGCAAAGACCGGTAAACAAACGTTGCACCGCTCAATAAGGATTAAATAGCCTTTACACGCTATTTAATCCTTTTAATTTTCGTCTCCATCCCTGCTCCATCTTTTAAGCAATATCAATCAACAGTTCTTCTCCAGAATATCCGGACATTACGGAGGAGAAGAAATGAACAACGCCACTTACGTTCTCAAATATACCGAGTATCTCATCAGAAAATGCCGTTCATTCTTAATGACGGACCTGTACTTTCATACTGTGAGGCTCGAGAAAACATCCGGGACAAAACCTGACATTCAATCACCCACGACGTTGAGTGAAAAAATATGTCATCGTCTGGTCTATGACCATAATAACCTCTACACGATGCTTGCCGATAAACTCGCCGTTCGGGCATACGTTTCCTCCAGAACAAAGCGCGTGAAAACGGTGCCATTAATTGGCGTTTATACCAGGGCGTCGCAGATTGATTTTTCCGTGCTCCCTGACAAATTCGTCCTTAAGTGCAACCATGATAGTGGCAGCACAATAATATGTACGAACAAAGCGCAATATAACGACAAGAAAGCGCGTAAAAAACTGAGCCTCGCGTTAAAGAAAAATTTGTACTACACCACGCGTGAGTGGCAGTACAAAAACATTACGCCGAGTATACTTTGCGAGCCATTCGTCGATCTCTTCGATGATGCTGACAGGAATACGACGCCCGAAATGCTGAGGATCCATTGCTTTCATGGCGTCGCCCACTATGTTGAAGCGGATTTTACGGATGATAACGGCAACGGTTTTATCAACGTTTACGACAGGCACTGGAACTTACAACCCTTCCAGATGGAGTATCCGAATACTTCAGTAAATCCAGACGAACCGGTCTTGTTCCGACAAGCGTTGCTGGCATCCCAGGAGCTGGCGGATGGCATTGACTACTGCCGCGTTGACCTCATGCTAAAAAAAGAAGACATCTATTTCAGTGAAATAACCTTAAGCCCGAGACGCGGTAAACTGACGATTACCCCGCAGGAATGGGATGCTAAGTTAGGAAAAATATGGCATTTATCGCCGGCAGGTGCATTTGACCTGCCGCTGAAACTCACGAGTCGGGCCAGGTAAGTTTAAATATCGAGTGGCTTTGCGTCGATAAGGTATAGGTAACATCGCCACCATGCGCCAGCATGATGGCTTTTACTACCGACAAGCCCAAACCACAGCCTTCCGGGTTCAACTGCCGGGCGCCATTATCGCGCTGAAACGGCTGAAATAAGAAATCATGAAACTCCCTGGGGATGCCCGGCCCCCCGTCCTGAATAAGGATATAATTGCCTTTATCAGAAACGCCATTTTTCACGATGAGTTTGCGCGAGGTTGAATAGTGTAAGGCATTGTCAAATAAAACGGTCAGACACTGATTGATGCGTAACGGATCGAATACGCATTGCTGATCCCTCAGTTCTGTATTGACGGTAAATGCCTTACGGCTGAACTCGGGCATGAAGGTATCGAGCGCGTCCTGTATTGTTCCTTTTAAATCCGTTCTGGACTGGTATAGCGTGTATCCCGCCCCGCCATCCGAACTGACAACCCGGAGATCTTCAATCAGGCGGGTTAACCCTTCCGTCTGTTTGAGAAGATTATTAAACAGCACCGGGTCCGGGGTAAAAACACCGTCAACCAACCCCTGAAGCCTTCCGCGTAAGATCGTGACCGGGGTTCTCAGCTCATGCGCAATAGCCGCATTCCAGGATTTCCTCTGAATATCCAGCGTCTGTAATTTTTCCGCCATTTCATTGAAATCCGTCACAAGGTGATTGATCTCACCCAGCCTGGAACTGGCACAGAATGCCCGGGCATCCAGATCGCCCTGAGAAATCTTTTTCAGGCTGGACGCGACCGCGTTTAGCGGGGTGAGTATTCGCGATGACAGTTTGACCGTGAAAAAGAGGGCAATAATCAGGCTGATCGTCGTCGCGGTCCCAATCCATGCCCAGTCCCACATCGTCATCTGTTCATCATCGCCTGCAGCAGGGCCGCCCGGGAGGTGATCCAGAATAAAGGAGTAAAAAAACCAGGAGCCCAGGATGGCGATGGCAATTATCGTAAACGTCAGCAACAGCATATACGTTAAGATCTGACGACTCAGGACAGACTCTTTATTCATTTCTTTTCCCCAAGCCGGTAGCCCATGCCTCTGATGCTCTCGGGAACACCGTAAAGACCGGCAAGCTCCAGTTTTTTACGCAACTTGCTCATATGGCTATCGACCGTTCTGTCGAGCGTATCGCCTTCCGGCAGACACGCGTTGAGTAACTCTTCACGGGAACAGACCTTTCGCGGATAACGCACCAGCCAGGTAAGTAATTTAAATTCGGTCGTCGTTAATACCGGGGAGATAACCTCTTCGCCCACGGTGACTTCCACGTAGAAATCATCCGGATAGACCGTAATAAAGGGCGTTCTGAGCGGCAGGGAACCCGCCTGCTGAAGCGCAGGTTTTGTCCTGCGCAGCACCGCCTCAACCCGTGCGACAACCTCAGAGGGGTTAAAGGGTTTGATTACGTAATCATCCGCCCCGAGCCTCAGACCCATAAGCTTATCGACGTCCTGATCGAGAGCGGAAACCATAATGACGGGGACAGCACTTTCATGGCGAAGCGTAGTAAGCACGCTCCAGCCGTCACACACGGGCAGGTGAATGTCCAGCAAGATGAGATCCGGTTTATGGAGGCGATTAAGCGTTATCGCCTGCTCGCCCTGCCTGGCCCTCAGCGTTTTCATTCCCGAACGCTCTAAGTAGCTCATCAGTATATCGGCGATTTCGTCTTCATCTTCAACAACCAGGATCAGCGTATTTTTGTTCATATTATCTCCGCGGGTGAAATCCCTTTAAGCACGCTATCAGATATCTTTAGCACAATAAGACACAGCCTCCGGGAAAAAGTGCCGTAGTTACGAAAATTTCCCGGTTGATTTAAATGCCCGGTTATTTCTCCACACAGCCTACACATTCAGTCAATAAAGACTCGACAATGTCCGTTCAAAATCGCTATTGAGGCATAACGCGTTGTGCATTGCGCGCTGCAAATTACCACTGTTTCTTAAAGATTTTATGAAGTTGGCTGCAATAATGAACATGGAACTTTCAAAATATTTCTCTCCTAAAAAACTGGGCATATATTCCCTGTTTCTCCTGCTGTCGTGGGGATTACTTTATACCTGGCTGGTGCTGGTACACAGAGTGGATGAAAAAGTCTCCTCGACGCTGCTCTCTTCCCCTATTATCTATGGCTGCATCGCGTTGTCGGTGGTCTCACTGATCATCCAAAATAAAGCTGGTGCGCTAACTGAGCTATTTGTCGTCGCCTTCTGGCTGATGGTGATTTTTGTTTATCTCATTATTACGTTCACCGTGCTGTTAAACGCGATGCCCGATATCGAGGATCTGGTCTTTTATTACGAATGTTATTTGATCATTTTTTTTGGCGGATCACCGCTGTACCTCATTATGAGAATGATTTGAGCCCTTGATCCACACGGCCTCCATAAACCGCCCACTTCCGCTAAACAGGTGCGCGGTAGAGTCTCTATCTCACTCTTTTGCACAAAAATAACTCAATGCCTCATTTTTTTATCGAACGTCCCATTTTCGCCTGGGTAGTGGCGCTGTTTATCGTCCTGACGGGTCTCCTGTCTATTCCTCGTTTGCCGGTTGCGCAGTATCCGGCGGTGGCACCGCCAGGTATCATCATTTCCGTCAGTTACCCGGGGGCCAGCCCCGATATCATGAATACGTCGGTGGTGTCGTTAATCGAGCGAGAAATCTCTGGAGTCGATAATTTGCTCTATTTCGAATCATCCAGTGACACAACCGGCTCGGCATCGATTACCGTCACGTTTAAACCCGGCACGGACATCAAGCTGGCACAGATGGATCTACAGAATCAGATTAAGATCGTCGAGCCTCGTCTTCCTCAGGCGGTAAGACAAAATGGCATTAACGTCGAGGCCGCTAATTCTGGATTTTTAATGATGGTGGGGCTGAAGTCCACCAACGGTCAATTCGAGGAAGCCGACTTAAGCGACTATTTTGCCCGAAACGTCAGTGACGAGCTTCGTCGCGTGCCCGGCGTAGGGAAAGTCCAGCTGTTTGGCGGCGAAAAAGCGCTGCGTATCTGGCTGGATCCAATGAAGCTCCACAGCTACGGCCTTTCGGTGAGCGATGTGCTTACTGCTGTTGGCCAGCAAAATGCCCTGGTTTCGCCCGGCAAAACGGGAGATGAGCCCGCATCTGAAGGACAAGGGGTAACGTATCCCATCACCGTAAAGGGACAGCTCTCCTCGGTCGAGGCGTTCAGGAATATCACCCTGAAATCTAACGCATCCGGCGCCCGCCTGAAATTATCCGACATTGCGCGGATTGAATCCGGCCTGCAAAGCTACGCTTTTGGTATCCGTGAAAATGGCGTGCCCTCGACGGCGGCGGCAATCCAGCTGTCGCCAGGCGCCAATGCAATGAGTACCGCTTCAGGCGTGCGTGCGCGCATCGACGAGCTTTCCCGGGTGTTACCCGACGGAATGGTGTTTACGGTTCCTTTCGATACCGCGCCGTTTGTGAAACTTTCTATCGTGAAGGTTGTTCAGACATTTGTGGAAGCGATGGTCCTCGTCTTTCTGGTTATGCTGCTGTTTCTGCACAAGATACGCTGTACGCTTATCCCGGCGATTGTTGCTCCCGTCGCACTTCTTGGTACCTTCACGGTGATGTTATTGAGCGGATACTCCATCAATATTCTGACGATGTTCGGCATGGTGCTGGCGATAGGGATTATCGTTGATGATGCCATTGTGGTTGTGGAGAACGTTGAACGACTGATGGAGGAAAAAAGTCTGTCCCCACGGGACGCTACCCGGCAAGCCATGCAGGAGATCACCCCGGCGATTATCGGGATCACGCTGGTGCTGACCGCCGTCTTTATCCCCATGGGGTTTGCTGAAGGATCCGTCGGGATTATCTACCGGCAATTTTGTATTTCCATGGCAGTCTCCATACTGCTGTCCGCGTTTCTTGCCCTGACGCTGACGCCTGCCCTGTGCGCTACGCTACTCAAGCCGCATCAGGGAGAAAAGAGCGGAGGTGGGCGGTTCGCGGCAGGGTTTAATGCGCGCTTTCATAGGCTTACCACCTGTTACGAAGCCGGGCTGGGTGCCGTTCTGAAGCGAACCGGGCGTATGCTGCTCCTGTACGTTGCGCTTTGTGCTGCGCTGTTTTTGGGTTTGTCTTCGTTACCGTCGTCCTTTCTGCCGGACGAAGATCAGGGCTACTTTATGTCTTCAATCCAGCTGCCTTCAGATGCCACGATGCAGCGCACCCTTAACGTGGTTAAAAAGTTTGAAGAGAAAATTGCGGCCCGGCCGGATATTGAAAGCAACATTATGATCCTGGGGTTTGGATTTTCAGGTTCAGGACCGAATTCGGCTATGGCCTTCACCACGCTGAAGGACTGGAAAAACCGGCAGGGCTCGACGGCCCAGGATGAAGCCGACCATATACAGGACAGCATGGCGAACGTTACTGATGCCGTCACGATGAGCCTGCTCCCGCCGGCCATTTCGGATATGGGCACCTCCTCGGGGTTCACCTGGTACGTGCAAGACAGAGCAGGACTGGGCTACGAGGCGTTAAAGCGCGCTGCCGACGCGCTGGTCCTGCAAGCCAATCAGCGTCCTGAACTGAGTGACATCTATATAGACGGTCTGCCGGAAGGAACCAGCCTTGCGCTCCAGGTTGACCGGGAAAAAGCGGAAGCGATGGGCGTCTCATTTGATGAAATCAACCAGACGCTCTCCGTCACCCTGGGCTCAAATTACGTCAACGACTATACGAACAACGGCCGCGTTCAACAGGTGATTATTCAGGCCGATGCGCCCTACCGAATGCAGCCTGAGCAGATACTGAAACTATCAGTGAAAAACCGGATGGGTGAGATGGTGCCGTTATCAACGTTCGTGACGATCTCCTGGAACGTTGCGCCGCAGCAGTTGACGCGCTATCAGGGTTATTCTGCTCTTCGCATTACCGGAAATGCGGCGTCAGGAGTATCCAGCGGCACCGCAATGAAGGTTATGGAGAGTTTGTCCAGAGAGTTACCTCAGGGCATGGCGGGCGAGTGGGCCGGGAGTGCATTGCAGGAGAGAAAATCGGAATCTCAGCTTCCGGGCCTTATTGTCCTGTCGATACTGGTCGTGTTTATGGTGCTCGCCGCCCTGTATGAGAGCTGGTCTATTCCTTTTGCGGTCATGCTGGTCGTTCCGTTGGGTCTTATCGGCGCGGTGATAGCAGTGTTTGTTGCCGGCATGACGAATGACGTTTTCTTTAAGGTCGGCCTGATTACGCTTATCGGCCTGTCGGCCAAGAACGCCATTCTGATTGTTGAATTTGCCAGGCAGCTCCATCGCCAGGGGCAGCCCCTGCTGGCGGCAACCATTCATGCCGCCAGCCAGCGCCTGCGTCCGATTCTGATGACATCGTTAGCCTTCAGCTTAGGGGTTGTTCCGTTGATGCTGGCCAGGGGGGCGAGCGACAGTACGCAGCATGCCATCGGTACCGGCGTATTTGGCGGCATGATTAGCGGTACGCTTCTCGCGATCTTCTTCGTACCGGTTTTCTTTATCGTCATTGCGCGTTTCGTCGACAACATCAGGAAAGCGTAAATACCCTGGTGGAATCACGCTGCCTCTCTGGTTGGATGAGGCGAAGCTGTTGCCGGGTGATATACTGGACGAATGCTGAAATTTTGAGCCCCCGCGAGTCCGCGGTGCATTCTTCGGGGCAGGCGTCTTCGGAGAAGTGCGAGAAATATCGTGACACAAGGGGCTGTGAGTGGGCTATAATTTCGAGCTAATTTCGAATGATTTTGAAATACTGCCTGTAACGCTATGAATTACAAGGCAAAATTAGCAATGAATATAAGGATTAAAGCTATGGGTTTTCTTTCCGGTAAGCGCATTCTGGTGACTGGCGTTGCCAGCAAACTGTCCATCGCATACGGCATCGCACAGGCAATGCATCGCGAAGGCGCTGAGCTGGCGTTCACCTACCAGAACGACAAGCTGAAAGGCCGTGTTGAAGAGTTTGCCGCGCAGCTGGGTTCCAGCATTGTTCTGGAATGTGACGTTGCACAAGACGAAAGCATCGACGGCATGTTTGCTGAACTGGCAAAAGCATGGCCTAAATTCGACGGTTTCGTTCACTCCATCGGCTTCGCTCCTGGCGACCAGCTGGACGGCGACTACGTGAACGCGGTTACCCGTGATGGCTTCAAAATCGCGCACGACATCAGCTCCTACAGCTTCGTTGCGATGGCGAAATCCTGCCGCGCGATGCTGAACCCGGGCGCAGCCCTGCTGACCCTGTCCTACCTGGGCGCTGAACGTGCTATCCCTAACTACAACGTTATGGGTCTGGCTAAAGCGTCTCTGGAAGCGAACGTACGCTACATGGCGAACGCAATGGGTCCTGAAGGCGTGCGCGTTAACGCCATCTCTGCAGGTCCTATCCGCACCCTGGCCGCTTCCGGTATTAAAGATTTCCGTAAAATGCTGGCACACTGCGAAGCGGTTACCCCGATTCGTCGTACCGTTACCATTGAAGATGTGGGTAACTCTGCAGCATTCCTGTGCTCTGACCTTTCCGCTGGTATCTCCGGCGAAGTGGTTCACGTTGACGGCGGCTTCAACATCGCTGCAATGAACGAGCTGGAAATTAAATAAGCTGTGACTCTCTTCCCGCCCGGGAAGAGAGTTTCCCCCCGCACCATCCCTTCGTTATTCCGTTCTGCTATTTGTTATCACCTAACAATATTTTTCCCTTTATCTGCCTTACGCCAGGATATTGATCGCCATTTTGAGATCAAGGAACGCACATGGAACAACGCCGTTTTTCCGGCAAAGGCCACTGGTATCACGAAACCCAGTCAAACCACGCGCAGACGGATGTTCTGCCCCTGGTGCCCGAAGCCGCTAACGTCGACGATCGTTTTTTGCTCGATTTAGCCTTGCCTGATAAGATTGTCGCCGCCTGTTCTGGCTGGCTTACCCCTGCCAGAGCCTTATGCCACCAGCTGTTTCCGCTCTCGATTCCCGTGAACCGCCTGCATACGCTCAGCGCTTACGATCGGCTCAGTACCGCGCTAACGGTCGCACAGGCCTGCGGCGTTCAGCGGCTCTGTAACCATTATGCCGCCCTCCTCGCCCCGCTTCCCGGTCCGGACTCCTCGCGCGAAAGCAACCGCCGCCTGGCGCAAATTACGCAGTATGCCCGCCAGCTCGCCAGCTCTCCTGATGTCATTGATGATAAAGCGCAGAACCAGCTTGATGAGGTGGGCCTGTCCACGTACGACATCGTGGTGATAAACCAGATTATCGGGTTTATCGGGTTTCAGGCGCGCGTGGTCGCGATTTTTCAGGCCCTGTTGGGGCATCCTGTTCGCTGGTTGCCGGGGCATCATATTCAGCCGCACACGCTTCCCGCGAGCCACAATGCATGGGTGCCGCTTTTGCCCGTCGTGGAGCTGCGCTATGCGAGTGCGCATCAACTTGAGTCGCTGTCTCGCTGGCAGGCCGAACCCGCGCTGGAGGCGCTGACGCCGGTGCTTTGCCATGAGCCGTCGCTGCTCGACCTGACCGGAGAGATCCTGTTAAACAGCCGCGCAGAGATCCCGCAGACGTCACCCGCACTTTCGGCGGCGGTCGAACTGCTGACCCGCTCTCCGGACCGCTTCAGCGCCGCGCAGTTTACCCCGCTCACGGATCAAGGACTCCAGGGCGAATATGCCATCACGCTGCTTACCCAAAGTGCGTTTGATGGCTGGCTCAATCGTCTGAAAGTAGCGTTTGGTAAAGAGGAATAACCACACTCATTACCCAAAGACCGCTTGCTGAGACAGTGAGAATCGCGTAAAACTGTCAGCCGCTCAATGGCTACGAAAATAGAACATTATGTTTCAGGACAACCCGCTGCTAGCGCAGCTTAAACAGCAACTGCATTCCCAGACGCCGCGTGCAGAAGGGGTCGTAAAAGCCACGGAAAAGGGCTTTGGCTTCCTTGAAGTTGACGCGCAGAAAAGCTACTTCATTCCGCCACCGCAGATGAAGAAAGTGATGCATGGCGATCGCGTCATGGCCGTCATTCATACCGAGAAGGATCGCGAGTCCGCTGAACCAGAAGAACTGATCGAACCGTTCCTGACCCGTTTTGTGGGTAAGGTGCAGCGAAAAGACGATCGGCTTTCTATCGTGCCGGATCATCCCCTGCTGAAAGATGCCATTCCCTGCCGCGCCGCCCGTGGCGTTGAGCATGATTTTAAAGAAGGTGACTGGGCCGTAGCGGAAATGCGCCGTCATCCTCTGAAAGGCGATCGCGGTTTTTATGCTGAGTTGACCCAATTCATCACCTTTGGCGCCGACCATTTCGTGCCATGGTGGGTCACGCTGGCACGCCACAATCTTGAAAAAGAAGCGCCGAACGGCGTAGCGACCGAGATGCAGGACGAAGGTCTGACGCGCCGCGATCTCACCGCGCTGGATTTTGTCACCATCGACAGCGCCAGCACCGAAGATATGGACGATGCGCTCTACGCTGAAGAGAGCGCCGACGGCAAACTGCACCTGACCGTCGCCATTGCCGATCCCACCGCCTGGATTGTTGAAGGCAGCAAGCTGGATGACGCGGCGAAAATCCGCGCCTTCACCAACTACCTGCCGGGCTTCAACATTCCGATGCTGCCGCGCGAATTGTCAGACGATCTCTGCTCGCTGCGTCCAAATGAAGTGCGCCCGGTCCTTGCCTGCCGCATGACCATTGCTGCGGATGGCGCGATTGAAGACGATATCGAGTTCTTTGCTGCCACTATCGAATCGAAAGCCAAGCTGGCCTACGATAACGTGTCCGACTGGCTTGAAAATACCGGTAGCTGGAAACCTGAATCAGACGCCATTGCCGCGCAGATCCGTCTGCTGCATCGCATCTGTCTCAACCGCAGCGAGTGGCGTCAAACCCATGCGCTGGTGTTCAAAGATCGCCCGGATTATCGCTTTGTTCTGGGTGAGAAAGGCGAAGTGCTGGATATCGTGGCCGAACCGCGACGCATTGCGAACCGCATTGTTGAAGAAGCGATGATTTCCGCCAACATCTGCGCCGCACGCGTGTTGCGCGACAGGCTGGGCTTTGGCATTTACAACGTCCACACCGGGTTTGATCCTGCGAACACCGAAGCGCTGGCGGCCCTGCTGAAGAATCACGATGTGCATGTTGATCCGGAAGAAGTGCTGACCCTGCCGGGCTTCTGCAAGCTTCGCCGCGAACTGGACGCGCAGCCGTCGGGCTTCCTGGACAGCCGCATTCGTCGCTTCCAGTCATTCGCGGAAATCAGTACCGAGCCTGGCCCGCACTTTGGTCTTGGCCTCGAAGCATACGCCACCTGGACATCGCCAATCCGTAAGTATGGCGATATGGTTAACCACCGTCTGCTGAAAGCGATTATCAAAGGCGAAACCGTTGCTCGTCCTCAGGAGGACACCACGCTGCAGATGGCCGATCGCCGCCGTCTGAATCGCATGGCGGAACGTGACGTTGGAGACTGGCTGTACGCACGCTTCCTGCAGGATAAAGCCGGGACGGATACCCGTTTCGCCGCAGAGATCATCGATATCAGCCGCGGGGGGATGCGCGTCCGCCTGGTCGATAACGGTGCTGTCGCGTTTATTCCTGCGCCGTTCCTGCATGCGGTTCGTGACGAAATGGTCTGTAGTCAGGAAAACGGTACCGTGCAAATTAAAGGTGAAACAGTTTACAAGGTCACCGACGTGATTGACGTTACTATCGCCGAAGTTCGCATGGAAACCCGCAGTATTATCGCGCGTCCTGTCGCCTGATAACCGGTTCAATTGTCGGTCCTTTCCTTCGGGGAAAGGCCGGCAATTTTTCTGTTTATCCCCGCCACAAAATCATTATTTTTCCTTACTATTTTCAGTCTCCCTTCGCCCAAATTCGCCATAATTATCTACAGTAAAAGAGTGTTGTTATATTCGGTTACGTGAATTTTTATACGCTCAGTATCCTTTTTAGCCTGACTCGTTTTATTATAAGAAATTAGGGAAAAACAATAAGTTCACTTCGGTTTTGCCGCTGTTCCTCAACGGAAAAGTCGACTGCAAATGAATAATTTGTGCGCTAATGAAAGCTGCGGGAGAAAACATGATGGACGATCTGGAGCCGAATTTGCTGTTTCGCTACATGGGGACTCACAGCCCGTGGTGGCGCTTGTCAGCTGACAGCAACGCTCTGCACCTTTCCACCAGCGAAAATGCCGATGTCACTCAGGTCGTAGCGCTGGACGATGAACAGGCCGATCTCATCCGTCATTTAACCGTTATTACCTCCAGCATTTCAATGTCGCTCTCCCTCTACGGGGAAGATGTTCCGGTCCATCTTGTGGGCCGTAAAATTACCCGTAACGAGTGGGCCGGAACCGCTTCTGCCTGGAACGATACCCCCTCCGTGGCACGCGATCTGGCTCAGGGGCTCTCTTTCGCGGAACAGGTTGTCTCAGAGGCTAACTCCGTCATTGTTATTCTCGATCGGCACGGCAATATCCAGCGTTTTAATCGGCTTAGCGAAGAGTACACCGGCCTGAAAGAACATGAAGTCATTGGCCAGAACGTCTTTAAGCTGTTTATGAGCCGCAGCGAAGCGGCAGCTTCAAAGCGCAATATTACCGGTTTTTTTCGCAACGGCAGCTCATACGAAGTCGAACGCTGGATCAAAACGCGTAAAGGGCAACGGCTGTTTCTGTTCAGAAACAAATTCGTACACAGCGGCAGCGGTAAAAATGAAATTTTCCTTATCTGTTCCGGTACCGATATTACCGAGGAGCGCCGCGCTCAGGAGCGGCTGCGCGTGCTGGCCAATACCGATACCATCACCGGCTTGCCAAACCGTAATGCGATCCACGACCTGATTTCTGACGCCATCGCCAACCGCGGGGACACGCAGGTGGGCGTGGTGTATCTCGATCTGGATAATTTTAAAAAGGTCAACGACGCTTACGGGCATATGTTTGGCGATCAGCTGTTACAGGCCGTTGCCCTCGCCATTTTGAGCTGTCTGGATGAGGAACAGGTGCTGGCGCGACTTGGCGGTGATGAGTTTATCGTCATGGCCACCAATACCTCTCAGGGCTCTCTGGAGGCGATGGCATCGCGCATTTTAACCCGTCTGCGCCAGCCGTTCCGCATCGGTTTGATTGAGATTTATACCGGCTGCTCCCTGGGCATCGCCCTCGCCCCTCAGCATGGCAACGACCGGGAAAGCGTCATTCGTAACGCCGATACCGCCATGTACACCGCCAAAGAGAACGGCCGGGGCAAGTTCTGCGTCTTCTCGCCCGAGATGAACCAGCGCGTGTTTGAGTATCTCTGGCTGGATACCAACCTGCGTAAGGCGCTGGATAACGATCAGCTCCTGATTCACTATCAGCCGAAAATCACCTGGCGCGGGGAAGTCAGAAGCCTTGAAGCGCTGGTCCGCTGGCAATCACCAGAACGGGGTTTGATCCCGCCGCTGGAGTTTATCTCTTATGCCGAGGAGTCGGGGTTGATTGTGCCGCTGGGCCGCTGGGTGATGCTCGATGTGGTTCGCCAGGTGGCGAAATGGCGTGATAAGGGAATAAACCTGCGCGTGGCGGTGAACGTCTCTGCACGCCAGCTGGCCGACCAGACTATTTTCAGTGACTTAAAGCAGGCGCTGAAGGATCTGAATTTTGAATACTGCCCTGTCGATGTCGAATTAACCGAAAGCTGTCTTATCGAGAACGAAGAGCTGGCGCTGTCCGTGATCCAGCAATTCAGCCGACTAGGGGCGCAAATTCATCTGGATGATTTTGGCACCGGCTACTCTTCCCTTTCTCAACTGGCCCGCTTCCCTATCGATGCCATTAAACTCGATCAATCGTTTGTCAGGGATATTCATAAGCAGTCCATTTCCCAGTCTCTGGTGCGCGCTATCGTCGCGGTGGCGCAGGCATTAAATCTGCAGGTGATTGCCGAAGGTGTGGAAAGCGCAAAAGAAGACGCCTTTCTCACCAAGAACGGCGTCAACGAACGGCAGGGTTTTCTGTTTGCTAAGCCGATGCCCGCTGCCGCATTCGAGCGATGGCTAAAACGATATCAAGCGCGAAATCAACGTTAACTGGCTTTACGCAATCCCGCCGCGTGATGGCGGTTTTGCAGCGTGACCAGACGCTCCATGTAGGCGATATCTTTCGGCTCAAGGCAGAAAGCGGCGTCAACCCAGTCTTCCGTAATATCCATCAGTTCACTGCGGGGCAATTGCAGAACGCGCGTACGGGCGCGCAGCATCGCCCTTACGCCATTCAGTTTTGGCCGCAGCGTATCGATGAAGGTTCGGGTGGAGACATAGCTTTGTCCGGGTTCAAACAGGACATCCACCAGCCCGTGCTGTTCATACCATTCAGCCGTATGGGATTCCCCTTTATAGATGAGTTCCTCCGCCAGCTTCATGCCAGAACGGCGTGCAACCAGGGAATATCCCCCCATACCCGGAAACAGGTTGAAGGCAATCTCCGGAAAACCCAGACGGGCATCGCGCTGAGCCAGGACGAAATGGTGCGCCAGAGCGGCCTCAAACCCGCCCCCTAACGCACTGCCTTCGACCATCGCCAGAGAGATGGCCCCTGAATCAAACCCCCGTGAGGCCGCATGGACGCAATCAACGCAGGCGCGAGCGTACGCCCGTAACGCCTCCCGACGTCCGTTCTGAATGCACTCGACGAAGAACTGTAAATCACCGCCCACATTGTACATATCGGGAACCAGCGAACCGGTTACCCAAAAATCAACCGCAAAGCCAGACTGGCGAACCAGCCATGAGAAGTTCATGATCTCCTCAATTAACGCATGGTTAAAACAAGGCCGTGGCTGGGCCCGCAACATCATCCAGACGGTGTGACGCTCCGCTTCGTAATACCCTGACAGCTGCGTGAACCGTTCAGTATCGGTAAACAGTGTGCAGGTAGGCTGATTGATAACTGTCATAGTCTAATTCCTCTTATAAAAAAGCGCCTTGCGCGCCGTTTTAGACTAATCCACTCAATAAGCCCACTGCATGAGGGGGAATAAATTTATCACTTACGTTTATGTAATTTAGTTATTGCATTTTTTCCCTTCTCTTTTGATCCTAATTTCTGCATCATTGAAAATATTAACTTTTCGCGCCTGGGGTGAGATTATGTCTACTATTGACGCACAAGCTGTAGCACAACGAATTGATACCGTGCTGGATATCCTGGTGGCGGGCGATTATCACTCTGCTATCCGTAATCTCGAGATCCTGAAGTCTGAACTTCTTGCTCAGAATGGTGCTGACAACGCGCCTGAAAACAGACAGCCAAAAGCGCCGTGGGAAGTTTAACCCCACCGTCTCCGACCTCGTTTCGCTTTATTAAATGGATGCTATGAATTCCCGACAACAACTCATTTTGCAGATGGTCATCGATCAGGGACGCGTAAGCGTAGTCGATCTCGCTAAAACCACCGGCGTGTCTGAAGTCACAATCCGTCAGGATCTTAATCTGCTGGAAAAACAGAGCTACCTGCGTCGCGCGCACGGATATGCTGTCCCGCTGGACAGTGATGACGTTGAGACGCGCATGATGAATAACTACGCGCTCAAACGTGAACTGGCGGAATTTGCCGCGTCCCTGGTGAACAACGGCGAGACCGTTTTTATTGAAAACGGCAGCAGTAATGCTCTTCTGGCACGCACGCTTGCCGATCAAAAAGACGTTACTATCATCACCGTCAGCAGCTATATCGCGCATTTGCTCAAAGAGACGCGCTGCGAGGTGATTCTGCTCGGGGGTATTTATCAGAAAAAAAGCGAAAGCATGGTAGGCCCGCTGACCCGTCAGTATGTCCAGCAGGTTCATTTCAGCAAGGCCTTTATTGGGATTGACGGCTGGCAACCGGAGACAGGTTTCACCGGTCGGGATATGATGCGCTCTGACGTTGTGAATGCGGTGCTGGAAAAAGAGTGTGAAGCCATTGTGCTCACCGACAGCTCTAAATTTGGCGCCGTTCACCCGTATACGATGGGCCCCGCTTCACGCTTTAGCCGCGTGATTACCGACGAAAGATTGAGCGACGCGCACCGTAATAAACTGGAAGATGACGGACTGATCGTCAATATTATTAAAACAACCGCCTGAGTTCCCTCCGCGCCCGAATTTCGGGCGCATACGCCCTTCTTTCTCTGAGATGATTCTTAACCCTGCTTTAAGAGTTTTTACCTGTTTAACCCGCCTTAAAGTCGTAAAATTAATGTTAGCGATATAACAGGAAGTGACTATCACCTGCGTGATTACGTAACGCCTGCGCGACCAGCTTTCACGGAGAACAGAATTAAGTATTCGATTCGTCTATACTTAACGTGTACATCTTTCCGTGAATCGATAATTCAGGAGAAAGTATTATGACCTTAACCAGCAAAAAATTAGCCGCCGCTGTTCTGGCAATCACTGTAGCAATGTCCCTGAGCGCATGCTCTAACTGGTCTAAACGTGACCGTAACACCGCTATTGGTGCCGGTGCCGGTGCTCTCGGTGGTGCAGTATTAACGGATGGTAGTACGCTGGGTACATTAGGTGGCGCTGCTGTCGGTGGTATTATCGGTCACCAGGTTGGCAAATAATTATTATCTAAGCCTTCCTCGATATTGCGGTATTTAAACGCATTTCAGGTCTGACATACGCACGTATATAACACGAGCCACGGCATCTGCCGTGGCTCATTTATTTTAACCGCCTGCCAGTTTAACTTTCATGCCTTTGGCTTCCAGCAGTGATTTTATTAAATCACGTTTATCACCCTGGATTTCAATAACCCCGTCCTTTACGGCACCGCCGCAGCCACATTTCTTTTTCAGCTCGGCAGCCAGCTTAGTCAGTTCTGCATCATCCAGATCAATGCCTGAGATAAGGCAGACCCCTTTCCCCTTACGTCCGCTGGTCTGGCGCTGGATCCGAACGATGCCGTCCCCCTTAGGACGTTCCACTTTGGCTTTCGGTTCGTCTATCCGCCCGGAATCGGTTGAGTAGACCAGACGGCTGTTGGAATCGGTCATTACGCCCCCTTGTTCAGCGATGCATTGATAGCCTTAAGCGTCTCAGCCGGGTTTACAGACTGCGTCACCGGACGCCCGATAACCATATAGTCTACGCCCGCCGCCAGCGCCTGCTCAGGCGTCATAATGCGGCGCTGATCGCCCACGTCGCTGCCTGCAGGGCGGATCCCCGGCGTGACCAGTTTAAAATCCCGGCCCAGCGTTGATTTGAAACGTACCGCTTCCTGCGCGGAGCAGACGACGCCATCCAGGCCACACTGCTGCGTCAGACGCGCGAGACGTTCGGCATGTTCCACAGGTGACAACGTCACGCCAAGGTCGCGTAAATCACTTTCGTCCATACTGGTCAGCACGGTGACTGCGATCAACAGCGGCGCATCTTTACCGAACGGCAGGAGCGCCTCACGGGCGGCGGTCATCATTCTTGCCCCACCCGACGCATGGACGTTGACCATCCATACGCCCAGCTCTGCGGCTGCGGCAACGGCGTGGGCCGTAGTATTCGGAATATCATGGAATTTGAGGTCGAGGAAAACGTCAAAGCCGCGCTGTTGCAGATCGCGAACGATTTGCGGTCCAAACAGCGTGAACATCTCTTTGCCAACTTTCAAACGGCAGTCGCGAGGGTCGATACCGTCGACAAACGCCAGTGCAGCGTCACGCTTATTGTAATCAAGCGCAACAACAACAGGAGAATCCGTAATTACGCGGGAAGTGGAGGGTGTAACAGACGTCATGACCAGCCCTTTTCGTCTATGGGCGCGCAGCGGCGCGGAACAGATAAACGGCCAGCATTCTACCTGCCGACGCCGCAAATTGACAGGATCCTTTTACGCGCCTGCCAGGCCGGCAAACCGCACGGAGTAAAGGATACGGTAAAAACCATCAGTATGTTGTAACTAAAATGGGGCGTTTTAAAAAATCACTGCCCGTCCAGGCCACGAATGGGCTTGATGGTGGACCAGGCACGGCAGGAAGGACAGTGCCAGTAGAGCGTATACGCGGTAAAACCACACTTCTGGCAACGATAGCGCGGCTTGCTGCGCACCTGCTCGCCAACCATGTCGCGCAGGACCATCAGGCTCTCTTTGGCGCGCCCTTCTTCAGCATCGTTCAGGTGGTAATCCATCAGCTTATGGAACACCCGCATGGTCGGATGACGCTGCAGCTGGCGCGTAATATACACCTGCGCGGTGTCGCTTCCCTCATACTGCTCAACAACGTCTGAGAGCATCAGTTCAGCGGTGGCACCGGTATTTTCTTCCACGCAGCGACGCAGGAATGCCACCCACTCTTCCTGCTTGTCCAGCTGTTGATAGCAGGTTTGCAGCATTTCCAGCGTTTCACTGACCAGCTCTTTATCCTGGTCGATAACCCGCAGCAGGCTTTCAACGGCTTTGGCATAGTCGCCATTCGCCATAAAGACGCGTCCCATCATGATGGAGATTCGCGCGCTGTTGCGGTCCGCGGCGGCGCCTTTCTTCAGCAGCGCCATGGCTTTATCCATGTCGTCGTTACCCATCTGCTGAAGCGCAAGCTCACAGTAGAAATGGGCTATCTCAACGCGCTGCTTATCTTTACCCAGCTTCACCAGGCGTTCAGCCGTATCAATGGCTTTTTGCCAGTCGCTGGTGGCCTGATAAATCTGCAGGAGCTGCTGCAGCGCGCCGATGCGGAAATCTGTTTCATCCACCAGCTGCGCGAACATATCTTCTGCGCGATCGTACAACCCCGCGGCCATGTAATCACGCCCCAGCTGTTGCACCGCAAGGAGACGTTGATCGTAGGTCAGCGAGGCGCTTTCCATCAGGGTCTGGTGAATACGAATGGCGCGATCGACCTCGCCGCGCGAGCGGAACAGGTTACCCAGGGTGAGATGCGCTTCAACCGTCCCTGTATCCTCTTTCAGCATATCGAGGAACAGGTCTACCGCTTTGTCCTGCTGATTACTCAGGAGGAAGTTCACCCCCGCAACGTAGTCGCGGGAGAGCCGGTTGGCCTCATCCTGTTTTGTTTGTTGCGCACTTCTGCGGCCCATATACCAGCCATAGGCTGCGGCTACAGGCAAAAGCAGAAACAACAACTCCAGCATAGTCGATTATTCCTTCACGACCGGCACACCAGAGCTTTCCGGGATGTCAGACGCAGGGGCAATGTTATTTTCGAGTCGCTTAATTTTACGTTCAGCGCGCGCAAGAGAAACACGGACTTTCAACCAGAACAGACCGCAAACCAGCCAGCCAATAGCAAAGCCGGCAGCAAATAAGACCGCCAGCAGGCTCGAGACGCGATACTCACCCTGAGCCAGCAGATAGTTAAACGTCACCTGCTGATCGTTTTGTGCACCCAACGTGACTGAAATGACAAAAATCGCCAATACCAGTAAGAAAATGAGTAAATATTTCACATTACTTCCCGTTATGTGGTTCAAGCGAATAAAGTGTGTTCAACTCACCGCAATCAGCCTTATAAACTACCATTTTAGCGACGGGCGCGAAACGGAAAAAGTGACGCGCCAGTCATGTATCTATGGGCATAATACGGTTTATCAACCGTCAGGCGTCCGTTTGGTCCCTTTCGGCTATTTCTTCTTTCTCTTCTGGCGGTGGTGTAAGCGGGCCGCAGAATCGTTCAGCGAGCCAGGTCGCCAGCGTCACCAGCAGCCATGAGATAAGCGTGGCAACGACCAGGTCCTGCGGCCAGTGCATCCCCAGCAGTAAGCGGCTGCCCATAACCCCTGTCGCCCAGACCAGTAAAATCACCAGCGTGACCGTTCGACGCCTTGGCCACAGCAGCCCCACCCCCAGTAACGCCCAGCTGGCCGCAAACATGGTGTGACCGGAAGGAAACGCGAATCCCGTCTCTTTCTGCCAGTGTTTACGCAAGAATTTCGGGATATCCTGCTGTTCCGCAAGCTGTTCTTTCACCAGGGTTCCGCGATCTTTACGCTTTAAATTGTAGAACTCATCCACCGGAACATGATGCGTTTTTTCCAGCCAGACGACAAAAGGACGCGGTTCCTGAACGCGATCTTTTACCCAGGACTTCACGCCCTGACCAACAAGGATAGCGCCTCCGAGGATCGCAAAAAGCATCAGCGCCGCACGCAAACGAAAGCGCAGGCACCACAGAAACCAGGCGCAGAGTAGGACATGGGTAATAATTCCCCACGGCTGGGTGACCGTTTCCGTTATCCAGTATAACGTTTTCAGCCACGTGGCATTCTGCCCCGGCTGCCACATCCAGCCTGAGAGCCATACGGCCAGGGGCATAATCAGTAAAATGGCCGCGCCTGCTGCCGTACGTCTGGCGATTGAAAGCATGTCTTCTCCTTTTTCGCTAAGCCTCACAATCATAACTGAAATTCATTCGATGGGTGGATATGTCGGATCGTGCGTTTAACGTTCATATAGCATGGTGCCTATTAGGCGAACCTGCTGAGCTTGTGGCAAAATGAACTGATACAGAAAGCAAAACAGGGCAAAGGCACGAAACGTGTCAGCCTACTCTGGAGAATCACATGCAGCTTAAACGTGTGGCAGAAGCCAAACTGCCAACCCCATGGGGCGATTTCCTGATGGTGGGTTTTGAAGAACTGGCAACCGGACAGGATCATGTCGCGCTGGTGTATGGCGATATTTCAGGGCAGACGCCGGTGCTGTCCCGCGTCCATTCAGAGTGTCTTACCGGCGACGCGCTGTTCAGCCTGCGCTGTGATTGTGGTTTCCAGCTGGAAGCCGCCCTGTCTCATATTGCAGAAGAAGGCCGCGGCGTGCTGCTTTATCACCGTCAGGAAGGTCGTAATATTGGTCTGCTGAATAAAATCCGCGCTTACGCGCTTCAGGACCAGGGCTACGATACGGTGGAAGCAAACCATCAGCTCGGCTTCGCCGCTGACGAACGCGACTTCACCTTGTGCGCCGATATGTTCAAGCTGCTGGGCGTGGACGAAGTTCGTCTGCTGACCAATAACCCGAAAAAAGTGGAGATCCTGACCGAAGCGGGGATCAACATCGTCGAGCGTGTACCGCTGATTGTCGGCCGTAACCCGAAAAACGCCCACTACCTTGATACTAAAGCTGCCAAAATGGGCCATCTGCTGAAAGAGTGATGCTAAAAGCCCGGCACGCGTGCCGGGCTCATTCATCAATCCAGCATCTTACGAATCACATAATGTAAAATGCCGTCGTTCTGGTAGTAGGTCAGCTCGGTTGCCGTATCAATACGACACCGGCAATCCAGCACCTCGGTTTTGCCATCTGCCCGCGTTAACGTTACCGGCACCGTTTTACCCGGCTGCAGGTTTTGCAGGCCGCTAATGTCAATCTGCTCTTCCCCGGTCAGGCCCAGCGTTTTACGCGTGACGCCCTGCGGGAACTCAAGCGGCAGGATCCCCATACCGATCAGATTCGAGCGGTGAATACGTTCGAACGATTCGGCGATAACCACGCGAACGCCAAGCAGACGCGGACCTTTCGCCGCCCAGTCGCGGCTGGAGCCGGAACCGTACTCTTTCCCGGCAATCACCGCCAGCGGCGTACCTGCCTGTTGATATTTGACCGCCGCATCATAAATCGACACCACTTCCGTCCCCGGCAGATGGCGCGTCATGCCTCCTTCCACGCCCGGTACCATTTCGTTACGAATGCGGATGTTGGCAAACGTTCCGCGCATCATGACTTCATGATTACCGCGGCGCGATCCGTAGGAGTTAAAATCACGGCGTTCGACGCCCCGGCTTTGCAGATAACGACCCGCCGGGCTATCGGCTTTGATACTCCCCGCCGGTGAGATGTGGTCCGTCGTGACAGAATCCCCCAGCATCGCCAGAATGCGCGCGCCGTGGATATCCTTAAGCGGCGCCGGCTCGGCCTGCATCTCATCAAAGAACGGCGACAGACGAATATAGGTCGAGTCATCCTGCCAGTCATAGGTATCTGAGCCAATAACGTTGATGGCTTTCCATTCCGGCGTGCCTTCAAAGACTTCCGCGTACTCTTTGCGGAACATCTCGGTAGAGACCTTCTCAACGGCCAGCGCGATTTCTCGCGAAGATGGCCAGATATCTTTCAGGTAGACAGGATCATTCTTGCGATCGTGGCCAATCGGATCGGTCACCAGGTTGATATTCATGTTCCCTGCCAGGGCATAAGCGACCACCAGCGGCGGCGAGGCGAGCCAGTTGGTTTTCACCAGCGGGTGAATACGCCCTTCAAAGTTTCGGTTGCCGGACAGGACCGCGCCTACCGTCAGGTCACCCTGCTTAATCGCCGTTTCAATGGGTTCAGGCAGTGGACCAGAGTTACCAATACAGGTCGTACAGCCGTAGCCCACGAGGTTAAAGCCCAGCTCGTCAAGGTACGGCGTCAGTTTGGCCTGAGCCAGGTAATCCGAAACCACTTTGGAACCTGGTGCCAGCGAGGCCTTGACCCATGGCTGAGGTTTTAGCCCAAGCTCTACCGCCTTTTTAGCCAGCAGACCGGCTGCCATCAATACGCTGGGGTTGGACGTGTTGGTGCACGAGGTAATGGCGGCAATCACCACCGCACCATCCGGAAGCTGATACTGATGTCCGTTCAGAACATAGTCGACGGGACGATGGTCCTTCTGCGCCACGTTTACTTCCAGCGCATTGCTGGCGGCAAAGGCTTTTGGCACGTCACTCAGCGCAACCCTGTCCTGCGGGCGTTTCGGCCCTGCGAGGCTCGCTTCGACGCTTCCCATATCGAGTGCAAGCGTGCTGGTGAAAACAGGCTCATCGCCCGGATTGCGCCACATGCCCTGCGCTTTGGTGTACGCTTCCACCAGCGCGACCTGCTCTTCGCTACGTCCGCTAAGACGCATGTATTCCAGCGTCACATCATCAATAGGGAAAAAGCCGCAGGTTGCACCGTATTCCGGCGCCATATTGGCAATGGTGGCGCGGTCGGCCAGCGGCAGTGAATCCAGTCCGTCCCCGTAGAATTCGACAAACTTGCCTACCACACCATGCTTACGCAGCATCTGGGTGACGGTAAGCACCAGATCGGTGGCGGTAATGCCTTCAGACAGCCTGCCGGTGAGCTTGAAGCCCACCACATCCGGGATAAGCATGGACACCGGCTGGCCGAGCATGGCCGCTTCCGCTTCGATACCCCCGACGCCCCAGCCCAGCACGCCCAGACCGTTGATCATGGTGGTATGGGAGTCCGTGCCCACCAGCGTGTCCGGATAGGCGACCCACTCTTTATCCTGCAATTCGCTCCAGACGGCTTTACCCAGATATTCAAGGTTAACCTGGTGACAAATACCGGTACCTGGCGGGACCACGCTAAACCGGCTGAACGCCTGCTGCCCCCACTTCAGGAACACGTAGCGCTCGTGGTTACGCTCCATCTCCAGACGCACATTCTCGCCAAAGGCGTCGTCATCACCAAAGCGATCGACGGTTACGGAGTGGTCAATGACGAGGTCAACGGGGGAAAGCGGATTCACTTTTGCCGTATCTCCGCCCAGACGCTTAACGGCTTCGCGCATCGCGGCCAAATCAACGACGGCAGGAACGCCGGTAAAGTCCTGCATCAGCACCCTTGCCGGGCGGTAGGCGATTTCTCTGTCGGCATGGGCTTTTTCAAGCCACCCTGCCAGCGCCTGGATATCATCGAGGGTGACAGAGTCACCGTCCTGCCAGCGCAATAGATTTTCCAGTAAAACTTTCAATGACTTGGGTAAACGCGAAATGTCCCCAAGCGTTCTGGCAGCCAGCGGCAGGCTGTAGTAATGCCAGGTTTTGTTTTCTGCCTGTAATGTGTCCTTACTGGCTTCGCGTAGGGTTAACGACATAAGCTCCTCCTTAATCACAGAGATGCCCTGACAATCATCAGGGCCGTAATTAAAGATAACACAAAGATGTCGTAACGTTTTGATAACAACCCAAATTGATAAATTTAGGATTGGTCCAGAACAGGAAAACAAAAAACCCCGCCGTAGCGAGGTTTTACAATTTAGTGGAGGGCCAACCAGATGAGCTGACTCCAGAACAGAATCGACACGGTAAAAACGCCGATCCATGACCAGTATTTGTGAGACGTCATGTTATTCATCATAGGGACACCAGGCATTATTTATAAAACGTTCCGAGGTTTGACCTCAGTGCTATATTGCTGATGTGTATTTATTAAAGAGTACAAAAGTGCAGAGTCGATATTCAGACTATTTGCATCATTACGCAATTAACTAAATTATTGTTTTTTGGGTTCGTCTTCTGCGAACACATCAATAAACGCTTGCTGCTGCGGCGTCAGTTTCCAGGTCGCGGGTACAACAGTCGCAGGTGCTTTACGCCCTCTGTGGCCATTGTCACGATGCTGACACATCTGTTTTACCGAAGCTGTACGTACCGTCACTGCCATATTTAACCCCAATATTTCCAGGCCAGGAGAGCAACCACCACCCAAAACAGGGTAGAGACGAGAAAGACCGCCAGCCAGGCTTTACGCTTGAGCGCAGGATCCCTTTGCGGTTCTTCACTTCCTGAAGGCATTGCTAACCTCATACAATCGACATCGCTTATCATTTAGGACCAAACAATTGGTACAATTAATCATCTGTTGAGATAAATCCTAAAGAAACTTTAGCCGAAAAGCCAGTGAATTTACGCACCGGGAGGTATGAAATATTCAATCTTTTGACCAGAAATAAATAATTGAAAAGAAAAATTTGCGAAGGCGTAAATTAGTTTCTACTTTTGTCGCCAATTCACGACATTATAACCTTACGGACTAAATGGATAATGACATTATATGACAGGGGATACGTAGATGATGATAATTCTAATTTAGCTTTGAGGCGTTATTTCGGTATCTTTCCCTAAGGGAAAGATACCGGGTGTGATTATTTTTCGGGGAGTTTGATGTCTTTAAACATCTCTTCAATATCTTCATTTGAGCGTAATGCAACGGCGGTATCAACCACATCACGCGTTAAATGAGGGGCAAAGCGCTGAATAAAATCATACATATAGCTGCGCAGGAAGGTGCTGCGACGGAATCCAATCTTTGTGGTGCTATGACTGAAAACATCGTGCGCATCAAGACGCACCAGGTCAGGGTCTGACACCGGATCCACCGCCATGCTGGCAATGACGCCCACCCCCAGACCAAGCCGCACATAGGTCTTAATCACGTCGGCGTCCGTCGCGGTAAAGACAATGCGCGGCGTTAGCCCTGCCCGGTTAAAGGCCGTATCAAGCTCGGAGCGGCCGGTAAAACCAAACGTATACGTCACCAATGGATACTGGGCCAGCTCTTCGATAGAGACCGACCCTTTACCCGCCAGGGGATGATCCGGGGTCACCACAATAGAACGGTTCCAGTGGTAGCATGGAAGCATGACCAGATCGTCATAGAGGTGAAGCGCTTCGGTGGCGATGGCAAAGTCTGCATTACCCTTGGAAACGGCTTCAGCAATTTGCGTTGGCGAGCCCTGGTGCATATGCAAAGAGACGCGGGGATAACGCTCGATAAAGCCTTTGATGACACCGGGAAGCGCATAGCGCGCCTGGGTATGCGTCGTGGCAATATACAGCGAACCTTTATCCGGCCAGGTGTGTTCCCCTGCCACTGACTTAATCGCATCGACTTTAGAGAGGACTTCCCGCGCAATGCGGATGATTTCCTGCCCCGCAGGCGTCACCTGAGTGAGATGCTTACCGCTGCGGGCAAATATCTGGATACCTAACTCATCCTCCAGCATACGAACTTGTTTGCTGATGCCCGGTTGCGAGGTATACAACCCCTCGGCGGTAGAAGAGACGTTAAGGTTATGATTCACCACCTCAACGATATAACGAAGCTGCTGTAATTTCATGCCAGACCATCCGATTTAGCGCATGCGGTCAATCGCTTAAGACGATTTAATAATAAGAAACAGGTTAACTATAACCACTATATCATTTATAGCCTGACTGTATAGTACGGAACAAAAAATAATAACAAGGCAATAAAAAAGGGCCGGAAATCCGGCCCTTTTACAGGTAAGTTACGGTAAGGGAAGATTATTTCTTGCCTTCAACCCATTTGCCATCGACAAAGAAAGCTGACCATCCGGTCGCTTTACCCTCTTTCTCGGCCGCAACATACTGCTGCTTGGTTTTACGGCTAAACCGTACCACGGTTTTGTTGCCTTCCGGATCCTGCTGTGGCGCATCGGCCAGATAACGCAGTTTCTCAGGCAGACGATCGCGGAAGCGATGCAGCTCTTCCACCAGCGGCGCGCGCGTTTCACGCGATTTCGGGAAGGTGTTGGCGGCCAGGAAGACACCCGCAGCGCCGTCACGCAGCACAAAGTACGCGTCAGATTTCTCGCACGGCAGTTCTGGCAGCGGAACCGGATCTTCCTTCGGCGGAGCCACTTCACCATTACGCAGAATTTTACGCGTGTTTTTACACTCGTCGTTGGTACAGGCCATGTACTTACCGAAACGCCCCATTTTCAGGTGCATTTCAGAGCCACACTTCTCGCACTCTACAATCGGGCCGTCATAGCCTTTAATGCGGAACTCGCCCTCTTCGATCTCATACCCGTCACACGTTGGGTTATTACCGCAGACGTGCAGCTTACGTTTTGGATCGATCAGGTAGCTGTCCATTGCCGTGCCGCATTTTTTGCAGCGGCGTTTGGCACGCAGAGCGTTAGTTTCCGCATCGTCACCTTCCAGCACGTTGAGAACTTCGTTCTCAGGCACCAGGTTGATGGTGGTTTTGCAGCGCTCTTTTGGCGACAGCGCGTAGCCGGAGCAGCCAAGGAACACGCCCGTCGTGGCAGTACGGATCCCCATCTTGCGACCACAGGTTGGGCAGTCGATGCTGGTCAGAACCATCTGGTTAGGCAGCATGCCACCCTCTTCAGGATCCTTCTCCGCTTTCTCAAGCTGGTCGGTAAAGTCGCTGAAGAAGCTGTCGAGGACCTTTTTCCATTCCGCCTGATGGCTGGCAACCTGGTCGAGGCTGTCTTCCATTTGCGCGGTAAAATCGTAGTTCATCAACTCGCGGAAGTTAGCTTCCAGACGATCGGTGACGATCTCACCCATTTTTTCCGCATAGAAACGACGGTTTTCAGCGCGTACGTAACCACGGTCCTGAATCGTAGAGATGATGGACGCATAGGTCGACGGACGGCCAATACCGCGTTTTTCCAGCTCTTTCACCAGGGACGCTTCACTGAAGCGCGCAGGCGGCTTGGTGAAGTGCTGGGCTGGCACGAGATCAACCAGCGAGAGCTCATCCCCTTTGTTCACTGCCGGCAGCGTTCGGTCTTCATCACCTTTACGCAGCGCAGGCATCACTTTCGTCCAGCCGTCGAAACGCAGGATACGGCCACGCGCTTTGAGACGGAAATCACCCGCACCAACGGTCAGCGTGGTGGAGTCATACTGTGCCGGGGTCATCTGGCACGCCACGAACTGGCGCCAGATCAGCTGATACAGCTTCTGCGCGTCGGCTTCCATGTCTTTCAGTGATTCCGCTAACACAGAGACATCAGAAGGACGAATCGCTTCGTGTGCTTCCTGAGAGTTCTCTTTGCTGGCGAACTGGTTAGCGCTTTCCGGCAGGTATTTCTTACCGAAGTTGTCGCTGATGTAGCCGCGCACCATGTTGACCGCGTCCTGGCTCAGGTTGGTTGAGTCGGTACGCATGTAGGTGATGTAGCCCGCTTCATACAGGCGCTGAGCCATCATCATGGTCTTCTTCACGCCGTAACCCAGACGCGTGCTTGCAGCCTGTTGCAGCGTTGAGGTAATAAACGGCGCACCCGGCTTGCTGCTGGTCGGTTTGTCTTCACGTTCCAGCACCTGGTAGCGTGCTTTTTCCAGCAGCGCTACGGCGGCCATGGTCTGGTCGCGGTTTTCTGGACGGAAAGGCTTATCGTTCTGATGGCTGACCTGCAGCGGCAGAGCGTCACCGCCCGGCGTGGTCACATTGGCGTCAACTTCCCAGAACTCTTCCGGCACGAAGGCTTTAATCTCGCGCTCACGCTCAACGACCAGACGCACGGCGACGGATTGCACACGCCCTGCTGACAGGCCACGGGCAATCTTCTTCCACAGCAGTGGAGAAACCATGTAGCCCACAACGCGGTCCATAAAGCGACGTGCCTGCTGTGCGTTTACACGGTCAATATTCAGTTCGCCCGGCTTCTCAAACGCCTGACGAATCGCATTCTTCGTAATTTCGTTAAACACTACACGACTGTAGCGTTTGTCATCACCACCAATCACTTCCCGCAGGTGCCACGCAATGGCTTCCCCTTCGCGGTCAAGGTCGGTTGCGAGATAGATGTGGTCTGCTTTTTCAGCCAGCTGCTTCAGCTCGTTAACGACTTTTTCTTTCCCGGGCAGCACTTCATATTGTGCGTCCCAGTTATGCCATGGGTTAACACCCATGCGGTTGACAAGCGCGCTACGTTCATCCTTTTTAGGCTTTTTAGCCCCTTTGGTGGAGGTAGAGTCTGCGCTCTTTTTGCTGGCTGAGCCACTGGTCGGCAAATCGCGGATATGACCCACGCTGGACTTAACCACGTAGTCATTACCCAGATACTTATTGATCGTTTTGGCTTTTGCCGGGGACTCAACGATGACGAGAGCTTTACCCATATTCACCTTTACCTAATTTAATTCTTCCAGGAATACGCCGCACGTTGATTTCCCTTCCGCTGACGACGAGCCAATGATATTGCGACTGCGTCAGGAGATATCAACCCCTTTGTCTTACCGGGCGTTAAAGAAAAGACGCCCAGGTGATTGAGTTCTCGGGTATTTTTCTCACATCTCGTGTAATTCGTGACGAATTCCCGGTTGAATGTCAAGCAATTCTGTTGCCAGAATGACGAAAGCGCACACTCTACCTGATAAAATTCGTTACGCAACTTTATTAGCATGCAAAAGCAAATCCCGCCAGCCAGGTCCCTGTACCTTATCCCCTCACATTACAGGGAAAATTTGCCCCCAAAGCGCCCTCGGCGTAGACTATTGTCACTGTTTAAGGAGTGGATTATGCAGAATACGACCCAACCTATTGACCGAGCCTCTCTGCTTATCGAAGCAAACAAGCTTATCCGTGACCACGAAGATACGCTGGCGGGCATTGAAGCCACCGGCGTAGAGCAGCGTAATGGCGTGCTGATTTTCAGCGGCGAATACTTCCTTGACGAACAGGGGTTGCCGACCCCGAAAAGCACCGCCGTGTTTAACATGTTTAAATACCTGGCGCATACGCTTTCCGAGAAATATCACCTGGTCGATTAACGCAAAACGCGAGGCATGTGCCTCGCGTTTTTGTTTACAGCAGCGGTTTTTGTCCGCGCTGTAGCCAGCGCAGCAGCAGGCGGTCCGCGCTTTCTGCCGCACTGTTGGTAAAGCGGTCAAGAAGTCGCTTACGCTGGGTAAAGCGCACGCCCACCAGTTCCCGGCCTTCCATCAGGTTAAGCAGCAGATCGTCGCTGGTTCCGACTTCATCCACCAGCCCTTTCTCCTGCGCCTGGACGCCGTACCAGTGCTCGCCTGTCGCAACTTGTTCAATATCGAGCGTCGGGCGCATACGATGCACAAAGTCTTTAAAGAGGTGATGCGTTTCGTTGAGATCTTCACGGAACTTTTGACGCCCTTCTTCCGTGTTTTCTCCCAGCAGCGTCAGGGTACGTTTATACTGACCCGCCGTGTGAAGTTCGATATCAATCTCTTTATTTTTCAGGAAGCGGTTAAAGTTCGGAATTTGCGCGACCACGCCGATCGAGCCAATGATAGAGAACGGTGCGGCCACAATTTTGTCCGCCACGCAGGCCATCATGTAGCCTCCGCTGGCCGCCACTTTATCCACGGCCACGGTCAGCGGGATCTGTTTTTCACGCAGGCGCTGCAACTGTGAGGCGGCCAGTCCGTAACCGTGAACCACCCCGCCCGGGCTTTCAAGACGCACGACAACCTGATCCTGCGGTGTCGCCACGGCCAGAACGGCAGTCACTTCCTCCCGCAGAGAAGAAACCTCATGCGCATCCATACTGCCTTTAAAATCGAGCACATAGACACGTGGCGTGGCCTTATCCTGCGGCGCATTGAGCTTCGCTTTTGCCTTTGCCGCTTTGGCTTCCTGTTTATGCTTTTTCTTCTGCGCTTTCAGCCAGAGTTTCTGTTGATGACTATCAAGCAGCGCCAGAGACATATCTTCCTGCATCTCTTTGTATTGCTCGCTCAGGCGGGTGATGCGTAACTCCCCTCGCTGACGCTTGCGCTGCGTCAGGTTGACAATCAGAACGGCAACCACCGCAATGGCAATCACCACCGTCGCGATTTTGGCCAAAAACAACCCATATTGAGAAAGTAATTCCACGCGTTCCACCTTGATTTAACCACGAATCTTTCACGGCAGTGTACATCAGCCCTGCCCATGCGTCTCGCTCGAGACATTACCTCTGCGAGCCGCCTTCAGGAATCCCCGCACTGACGTTTAAATATTTGCAAATTGTTAATTTTACAGTAATGCGTCCTGTAGACTGATTGAATTATTAGGCTAATTCGGGCATAAAGCCGAAAAGTCATCATAAAGGCGCCATTGCATCATCGGTCGCCTGAGGAGTCACCGTGCATTATCAACCGCAAAAAAATCTGCTGCAAAACCGGATTATTCTTGTCACCGGTGCCAGCGACGGGATTGGCCGCGAGGCGGCCCTGACATACGCCGAATACGGCGCGAACGTCATTCTGATCGGGCGCAACGAAGAAAAACTGAAAAACGTCGCTCAGGAGATTGAGGCTGTATGCGGCACGCCGGCCCCGTGGTATACACTCGATTTACTGACCTGCACGCCCGAAGTATGCCAGGAATTAGCCCAGCGCATCAGCGCCCACTATCCGAGACTCGACGGCGTACTGCATAACGCCGGTTTGTTAGGCGAAGTGCGTCCGATGGATGAACAGGATCCTGATATCTGGCTGCAGGTGATGCAGGTCAACGTCAACGGGACGTTTTTCCTGACCCAGGCACTGCTTCCTTTATTACTCAAATCGGATTCAGGTTCACTGGTGTTCACCTCCTCCAGCGTTGGCCGTGAGGGACGCGCGAACTGGGGAGCCTATGCCGTATCAAAATTCGCGACCGAAGGCATGATGCAGGTGCTGGCGGAGGAGTACCAGAGCCGCCATCTGCGCGTAAACTGCATCAACCCGGGCGGTACGCGCACCAAAATGCGCGCCAGTGCGTTCCCGAGCGAAGATCCGCAGAAGCTGAAAACCCCGGCAGACATTATGCCGCTCTATCTCTGGCTGATGGGCGACGACAGCCGCCGCAAAACCGGGATGACCTTTGACGCCCAGCCGGGCCGTAAACCAGGAATTTCGCAATGAGTGAAGAACGTCATCAGCAGCGCCAGCAGCGTCTGAAAGAACAGGTCGATGCGCGCGTCGCGGCGGCACAGGACGAACGTGGGATCGTCATTGTCTTTACCGGCAACGGCAAGGGGAAAACCACCGCCGCATTCGGTACGGCGACACGCGCCGTCGGACACGGGCAAAAAGTGGGCGTGATCCAGTTTATTAAAGGCACATGGCCCAACGGCGAGCGCAATTTGCTGGAGCCTCACGGCGTCGAGTTTCAGGTAATGGCAACCGGGTTTACGTGGAATACCCAGAACCGGGAAACGGATACCGCCGCCTGTCTCGCCGTCTGGGAGCATGCAAAGAGAATGCTGGCAGATCCTTCGCTGAATATGGTTCTGCTGGATGAGATAACCTATATGGTCGCCTACGACTACCTGCCGCTGGAGGCCGTGCTGGATGCTCTGAAGAACCGTCCTGTACACCAGACGGTTATCGTCACGGGGCGCGGATGTCATCGGGATATTCTGGAGATGGCCGATACCGTCAGCGAGCTGCGTCCGGTCAAACATGCGTTTGATGCGGGCATCAAAGCGCAAATTGGCGTTGATTACTAAAGAAAAAAGCCCGGTGCATTCACCGGGCTTTTACATTAACCGTTGTTATTACGGCTGCCGGAGCGGCGACTGCTGCTCACCTGGCTGTGGCGCTTCACCGCGCGACGGATCTGATTCGCCTTCATGCGACGACGATCTTTTTCTACCGCCACTTTTGAGGTGGTTTCCGGCGTCAGGCCGACCAGCTCGCGCAGATAGTTGGTTTGGGTCAGATCCAGTTCGGTATAACCACCGCGTGGCAGACCTTTCGGCAGCAGGATATCGCCGTAACGGACACGGATAAGACGGCTAACCTGTACGCCTACCGCTTCCCAGAGACGACGCACCTCGCGGTTGCGGCCTTCGGTCAGGGTCACGTTGTACCACTGGTTGATGCCTTCCCCACCGGTAAATTTGATGGTTTTGAACGCCGCTGGACCGTCTTCCAGCTGAACGCCACGCGACAGATCGCGCAGTTTATTCTCATCAACCTGGCCAAATACGCGCACCGCGTATTCACGTTCCACTTCACGGCTTGGGTGCATCAGACGGTTTGCCAGTTCACCATCGGTGGTAAACAGCAGCAGACCGCAGGTGTTCACGTCCAGACGACCAACGGCAATCCAGCGAGCACCGCGCAGTTTAGGCAGACGGTCAAACACCGTCGGACGACCTTCCGGGTCGTTGCGGGTGCACAGCTCGCCTTCCGGCTTGTAGTAAGCCAGCACGCGACAGATTTGTTCAGCGGACTCTTTCACGGAGATAAGATGACCGTCGATGCGGATCTTCAGCCCCGGTACGATTTCAACGCGGTCACCCAGCGTGGCGATTTTACCGTCCACACTCACGCGACCCGCTTCAATAATGGCTTCGATTTCACGGCGTGAGCCGTGGCCGGCACGCGCCAGCACTTTCTGTAACTTCTCGCTCATTGAGCTTCCTCAGGTGTCGCCTTCACAGGCGTCGAATCAGGTCAAAAGAGGGCTGAGCCCTGCTTTGATGGCCGCGTAGTATATCTGCTTATACCATTACAAGAAAGGCTTTACATCGCCCACGCCCTCACGAATCACTTCCGGTGCATCTTCGGTTAAGTCGACCACGGTGGTCGGCTGCTGGCCGAGATAGCCGCCGTGAATAATCAGCTCGACTACCTTCTCCAGACGATCTTTGATCTCTTCCGGATCGGACTCGGTAAATTCACTTCCTGGCAGCATTAGCGAGGTAGAGAGCATCGGCTCGCCGAGGGTTTCCAGCAGCGCCTGCGCAATCGGGTTCGACGGCACGCGCATGCCGATAGTCTTACGCTTTTCCTGCAGCAGGCGGCGCGGCACCTCTTTCGTCCCTTTCAGGATGAAGGTGTAGTTGCCCGGCGTGTTGTTCTTAATCAGGCGAAACGCCACGTTATCGACATACGCATAGGTCGACAGCTCAGAGAGATCGCGGCACATCAGGGTAAAGTTATGGCCGTCCGGCAGCTGGCGAATACGACAAATGCGTTCCATCGCCCCTTTATCTTCAATTTTGCAGCCCAGCGCGTAGCCTGAATCGGTCGGATAGACAATCACGCCGCCTTTGCGGACGATCTCCACGGCCTGGTTGATCAGACGTGGCTGCGGGTTATCCGGATGGATATAGAAAAACTGACTCATACTTCCCTCTCTTCAATTTGCTGCGGCTGTTCCCAGAGATGCCAGACCGGCTCAACGCCAGCGGGCAGCCAGAGCTTGCGCCCCAGCTCGATCCAGGCGCAGGGCTGATGGAAATCAGATCCCTGTGACCCAAGCAGGCCGAACTGGCGGGCATAGGTCGCGAGCTGCGCGCGTTCGTTGGGCGCCTGCTGACATTGGGCGACTTCCATCGCCTCGCCACCGCATTCGGCAAAGTGTGCCAGCAGTCTTTTCAGCCATTTAGCAGAAAGATTATACCGCCCCGGATGTGCCAGCACGGCCTTACCGCCAGAATGATGAATCACATCAATAGCTTGTTTTATTGTACACCACTGTGGCGGAACGTATCCGGTTTTCCCGCGCGCCAGATACTTTTTAAAAACATCCGCCATGGTCGTCGCTTTGCCTGCTTCTACCAGAAAACGGGCGAAATGACCGCGGGTGACTGCCCCGCCGTTCGCCAGCTTTTGCGCACCTTCCAGCGCGCCCGGAATATGCGCCTTTTCCAGACGCTCGCCGATCATCTCTGCGCGCTGGTTGCGGCGCGTTTTTTGTTCTTGCAAAAAGGCAATAAGTGCCGGATGGTCTATATCGATGTTCAGGCCAACGATATGAATCTCATGGTTTTCCCAGACGGTCGAAATCTCAACGCCGGACACCAGATTTAGCGCCATCCCGCTGCGGGCGATCTCAGCGCGCGCCGCCGGAATAGCATCTGTCGTATCGTGATCGGTTATCGCCAGCGTACCGACGCGCATTTCAACGGCACGATGAACCAGGGCTTCGGGTGTCAGCAGGCCATCAGAGGCCTGAGTATGGCTGTGTAAATCATAAATAATGGCGTAGGTGGTATCGCTCAAAGCACTTCCCATAACAGGTTGGAGACATCCGAAAACCCCATGATACCGACTTCACGCGAAATTCTGAAATCAAGGGTTGACAACACGCCATCGAACTAGTTAACTAGTACGCAAGTTCACAAGAGAAAGGTATCTGAAAATGACAGCACATTTCACTCTGCACGGTTGGTGGCGTACTTCCTGATCATCGGGCAGTGTCACGCGTCTGCGAAATGCAAACAGATACCCGCCCGCTACTCAGCGGGCTTTTTTTTGAACAGAATAAATGAGAACACCAACATGCAAACAGCCAAACCTCATCTCGAATTGCTGACCTGCGAGGCGGCCTATCGCCACAACCCCACCGCGCTGTTTCATCAGGTGTGCGGGGCACGTCCGGCAACGCTGCTGCTGGAATCTGCAGACATCGACAGCAAAGACGATCTCAAGAGCCTGCTGCTGATCGACAGCGCGCTGCGCATTACCGCTTTAGGTGACACTGTCACAATTAAGGCACTGTCAGACAACGGCGCATCGCTGCTGCCGCTGCTGGATGCCGCCCTGCCTTCAGGCATTGAAAACGAACGTCATCCAGAAATGCGTATTCTGCATTTCCCGCCGGTGAGCCAACTGCTGGACGAAGACGCGCGCCTCTGCTCCCTGTCCGTTTTCGATGCCTTCCGCCTGCTGCAGAACCTGGTTACTGTGCCGGAAGACGAGCGTGAGGCGATGTTCTTTGGTGGGCTGTTTGCTTATGACCTGGTCGCCGGATTTGAAGATTTGCCGGAAACCGAGCAGGGTAATCGCTGCCCGGACTATTGTTTCTATCTGGCTGAAACCCTGCTGGTGATCGACCATCAGAAACAATACACCCGTATCCAGGCCAGCCTGTTCACGCCTTCGACAGCTGAGAAAAACCGTCTTGAGCACCGCATCGCGCAGCTCCAGCAGCAGATGACGGAAGCGCCCCCTGAACTTCCGGTGCAGCGGGTTGAAAAAATGACCTGCGATGTGAACCAGACTGACGATCAGTACGGCGCCGTGGTTCGCCAGATGCAAAAGGCGATTCGCGCCGGGGAAATTTTCCAGGTGGTACCGTCCCGTCGCTTCTCTCTGCCCTGCCCGTCGCCGCTCGCCGCCTACGACGTGCTGAAAAAGAGCAACCCAAGCCCATACATGTTCTTTATGCAGGACAACGACTTCACGCTGTTCGGCGCCTCGCCGGAAAGCTCGCTGAAATATGACGCCACCAGCCGCCAGATTGAGATCTACCCGATTGCCGGAACCCGTCCGCGTGGACGTCGCGCCGATGGCTCCCTGGATCGCGATTTGGACAGCCGTATCGAACTGGAAATGCGTACCGATCATAAAGAGCTCTCCGAGCACCTGATGCTGGTTGACCTGGCGCGTAACGATCTGGCTCGTATTTGCACCCCGGGCAGCCGCTACGTGGCGGACCTGACTAAAGTCGACCGCTATTCGTTCGTGATGCACCTGGTCTCTCGCGTGGTTGGCGAGCTGCGCCACGACCTCGACGTGCTGCACGCCTACCGCGCCTGCATGAACATGGGCACCCTGAGCGGTGCGCCGAAAGTGCGCGCCATGCAGCTGATTGCCGCGGCCGAAGGACGCCGTCGCGGCAGCTACGGCGGCGCTGTGGGCTACTTCACGGCCCACGGTGACCTCGATACCTGCATCGTGATCCGCTCCGCCTATGTCGAAGACGGCATTGCCACCGTCCAGGCGGGTGCCGGAATTGTTCTTGATTCTGTTCCGCAGTCTGAAGCTGACGAAACGCGCAGCAAAGCCCGTGCGGTCCTTCGCGCCATTGCTACCGCACATCATGCACAGGAGATTTTCTGATGGCTGACATTCTGCTGCTCGATAATATCGACTCCTTTACCTATAACCTGGCAGATCAGCTGCGTGCGAATGGCCACAACGTTGTTATCTACCGCAACCACGTCCCGGCGCAGACCCTGATTGACCGTCTGGCAACCATGCAAAACCCGGTGCTGATGCTCTCCCCCGGGCCAGGCGCACCGAGCGAAGCAGGCTGTATGCCGGAGCTGCTGACCCGCATGCGCGGCAAGCTGCCGATTATCGGCATCTGCCTCGGCCATCAGGCGATCGTTGAAGCCTACGGCGGATACGTCGGCCAGGCGGGTGAGATCCTGCACGGTAAAGCGTCCAGCATTGAACATGACGGCCAGGCAATGTTTGCCGGGCTGCCGAACCCGCTTCCGGTCGCGCGCTATCACTCGCTGGTTGGCAGCAATATTCCCGCCGGGCTGACCATTAACGCCTCGTTTGAAGGGATGGTGATGGCGGTACGTCACGATGCGGATCGCGTCTGCGGCCTGCAGTTCCACCCGGAATCGATCCTGACCTCCCACGGCGCCCGCCTGCTGGAGCAGACGCTCGACTGGGCGTTACAGAAGCTGGAGCAGACCAATACCCTGCAGCCGATTCTGGAAAAACTGTACCAGGCGCAGACCCTGAGCCAGCAGGAGAGCCACCAGCTCTTCTCCGCCGTGGTTCGCGGCGAGCTGAAGCCTGAACAGCTGGCGGCCGCGCTGGTGAGCATGAAAGTCCGCGGCGAAAGCCCGCAGGAGATCGCCGGTGCCGCTACGGCCCTGCTGGAAAATGCCGCCCCGTTCCCGCGCCCGGACTATCAGTTTGCCGATATTGTTGGCACCGGGGGAGACGGCAGTAACAGCATCAATATCTCCACCGCCAGCGCCTTCGTGGCTGCGGCGTGTGGTTTAAAGGTCGCAAAACACGGTAACCGCAGCGTTTCCAGCCGGTCTGGTTCTTCCGATTTGCTCGCCGCATTCGGTATTAATCTCGATATGAACGCCGAGCGTTCCCGTGAAGCGCTGGATGACCTGGGCGTCTGCTTCCTGTTTGCGCCGAAGTATCACACCGGTTTCCGCCACGCGATGCCGGTTCGTCAGCAGCTTAAAACCCGCACGCTGTTTAACGTGCTCGGCCCGCTGATCAACCCGGCGCACCCGCCGCTGGCGCTGATCGGTGTCTACAGTCCGGAACTGGTACTGCCGATTGCCGAGACGCTGCGCGTGCTGGGTTACCAGCGTGCCGCCGTGGTGCACAGCGGTGGAATGGACGAGGTGTCACTGCATGCGCCAACGCTGGTAGCCGAACTGCGCGACGGTGAAATCCTGAGCTACCAACTGGAAGCCGCTGACTTTGGTTTAACCCCGTATCACCAGGAAGCGCTGGCCGGCGGTACGCCGGAAGAAAACCGTGACATTCTGACGCGCTTATTACAAGGTAAGGGAGAGGTCGCTCATGAGGCCGCCGTTGCTGCCAACGTCGCCATGCTGATGCGTTTGCACGGTGAGGAAGACCTGAAGGCCAACGTTCAAAAAGTTCTGGATGTACTGCGCTCCGGTGCAGCTTACGATCGCGTTACCGCACTTGCGGCAAGAGGGTAAAGAATGCAGACCGTTTTAGCGAAAATCGTTGCCGATAAGGCCATCTGGGTGGAAGCCCGCAAGCAACAGCAGCCGCTTGCCAGTTTCCAGAACGACGTCGTACCAAGCCAACGTCGTTTCTATGATGCCCTGCAGGGTGCGCGCACCGCGTTTATTCTTGAGTGCAAAAAAGCCTCCCCGTCAAAAGGCGTTATTCGTGACGATTTCGACCCGGCACGTATTGCCGGTATTTATAAGCATCATGCGTCAGCCATCTCCGTGCTGACGGATGAGAAATATTTCCAGGGCAGCTTCCATTTTCTGCCGATCGTCAGCGGCATCGCGCCGCAGCCGATCCTGTGCAAAGACTTTATTATCGATCCGTATCAGATCTGGCTGGCACGCTTTTACCAGGCCGACGCCTGCCTGCTAATGCTCTCGGTACTTGACGACGAGCAGTATCGCCAGCTTTCCGCCGTGGCGCACAGCCTGAACATGGGCGTGCTGACCGAAGTGAGTAATGAAGAAGAGCTGGAACGCGCGATTGCGCTGGAAGCCAAAGTGGTTGGCATTAACAACCGCGATCTGCGTGACCTGTCCATTGACCTGAACCGCACGCGCCAGCTGGCGCCGCGTCTGGGCGCTGGCGTCACGGTCATCAGCGAATCCGGCATTAACAGCTACGCCCAGGTGCGCGAGCTGAGCCACTTCGCCAACGGTTTCCTGATTGGCTCCGCCATGATGGAACATGACGATCTCAATGCGGCAGTACGTCGCGTGCTGCTGGGTGAAAACAAAGTCTGCGGCTTAACCCGCGAACAGGACGCCCAGGCCGCGTATGAAGCCGGAGCGATTTATGGCGGGCTGATTTTTGTGGATTCCTCTCCTCGCGCGGTCAGCGAAGAGCAGGCGCGTAAGGTCATCGCCGCGGCACCACTCAGCTACGTGGGCGTGTTCCGCAACGCAGATATTGCAGACGTTGCGGCAAAAGCCGACGCGTTATCCCTGAGCGCGGTGCAGCTTCACGGCGATGAAGATCAGGCCTACATCGATGCCCTGCGCACCACGCTGGCACCGCAGGTACAGATCTGGAAAGCGCAACGCGTTGACGATACGTTGCCCCCGCGTAACCTGAACCACGTGGATAAATACGTCCTCGATAACGGCCTGGGCGGAACCGGCCAGCGTTTTGACTGGTCTCTGCTGAACGGCGAAAAGCTGGACAACGTTCTGCTGGCGGGCGGATTAAGCCCGGACAACTGTGTAGAAGCCGCGAAAACCGGCTGCGCAGGCCTCGATTTCAATTCAGGCGTAGAGTCCCAGCCGGGTATTAAAGATGCCAGCAAACTGGCCTCGGTTTTTAAAACTCTGCGTGCATATTAAGGAAGAGAAGATGACGACATTACTTAACCCGTATTTTGGTGAGTTCGGCGGGATGTACGTCCCGCAAATCCTGATGCCCGCGCTGCGCCAGCTGGAAGAAGCGTTTGTGAGCGCGCAGAAGGATCCGGCGTTTCAGGCGGAATTTACCGACCTGCTGAAAAACTATGCAGGCCGCCCAACGGCCCTGACCAAATGCCGCAACCTGACGGAAGGCACGAAAACCACGCTGTATCTGAAGCGTGAAGACCTGCTGCACGGCGGCGCGCATAAGACTAACCAGGTGCTGGGCCAGGCGCTGCTCGCGAAGCGTATGGGTAAAACCGAAATCATCGCCGAAACCGGCGCAGGCCAGCACGGCGTGGCCTCGGCGCTCGCCAGCGCCCTGCTCGGCCTGAAATGCCGCATCTATATGGGGGCAAAAGACGTTGAGCGTCAGTCTCCGAACGTTTTCCGTATGCGGCTGATGGGTGCGGAAGTGATCCCGGTGCACAGCGGCTCCGCGACCCTGAAGGATGCCTGTAACGAAGCGCTGCGCGACTGGTCTGGCAGCTACGAAACCGCGCACTATATGCTCGGTACCGCGGCGGGCCCGCACCCGTTCCCGACCATCGTGCGTGAATTCCAGCGCATGATCGGGGAAGAGACCAAAGCGCAGATCCGCGAAAAAGAGGGTCGCCTGCCGGATGCGGTAATCGCCTGCGTCGGCGGCGGATCTAACGCTATCGGCATGTTCGCAGACTTTATCGACGACACCAGCGTGGGTCTGATTGGCGTCGAGCCTGCGGGTCACGGCATTGAATCGGGTGAACACGGCGCGCCGCTGAAGCATGGCCGCGTGGGGATCTACTTCGGCATGAAATCCCCGATGATGCAGACCGATGAAGGCCAGATTGAAGAGTCTTACTCTATTTCTGCCGGCCTCGATTTCCCGTCCGTAGGACCACAGCACGCCTACCTGAACAGCACCGGTCGTGCGGACTATGTCTCCATTACCGATGACGAAGCGCTGGAGGCGTTTAAAACGCTGTGCCGCAGCGAAGGGATCATCCCGGCGCTGGAGTCTTCACACGCTCTGGCCCATGCGCTGAAAATGATGAAAGACAATCCGGAAAAAGAACAGCTGCTGGTGGTGAACCTTTCCGGTCGCGGTGACAAAGATATCTTCACCGTTCACGATATTCTGAAAGCACGAGGGGAAATCTGATGGAACGCTACGATAACGTATTTGCAGAACTGAAATCCCGCCAGGAAGGCGCGTTCGTTCCCTTCGTCACCCTGGGCGACCCTGGCCCTGAACAGTCGCTGAAGATCATCGACACCCTGATTGAAGCCGGTGCCGATGCGCTGGAGCTGGGCATCCCGTTCTCTGACCCGCTGGCGGATGGCCCGACCATTCAGAATGCGACGCTGCGCGCGTTTGCCTCGGGCGTCACGCCGACCCAGTGCTTCGAGATGCTGGCGGCGATCCGTCAGAAGCACCCCACTATCCCGATTGGCCTGCTGATGTACGCCAACCTGGTATTCAACCGCGGTATCGATGAGTTTTACGCCGAGTGCGCACGCGTGGGCGTCGACTCCGTTCTGGTCGCCGACGTGCCGGTTGAGGAGTCTGCGCCATTCCGTCAGGCGGCAATGCGCCACAACGTCGCCCCGATTTTCATCTGTCCACCGAACGCTGATGACGAACTGCTGCGCCAGATAGCCTCTTACGGACGCGGGTATACCTACCTGCTCTCCCGCGCAGGCGTGACCGGTGCCGAGAATAAAGCCGCGCTGCCGCTGCATCACCTGGTGGAGAAGCTGGCCGAGTACCATGCCGCGCCTCCGCTGCAGGGTTTCGGGATTTCATCCCCGGATCAGGTCACCGCAGCGATTGAGGCGAAAGCAGCAGGTGCCATCTCCGGCTCTGCGATTGTGAAGATCATCGAAAAGAACGTGGACAAGCCAGAGCAGATGCTGGTCGAGCTGAAAGCGTTTGTGACTGCAATGAAAGCGGCGACGCGTAAAGCCTAACCTTCGACCGTCTGGCATCCCAGCCAGACGGTCCTCTTTTTTTACACACTCTCTTCATTTCCAGCATTCATATCAGTTGCAATAAATAGCACACTAATACTTAATTCACCCCTTCACTAAACAAGTAGTCAACAATATCTCTTTGTCGATTTACATACTGCAAAGAATGTATAAAGTATGCGTATATCTGTTATTGCAAAAAATATTTGGTCAAAATGTTAAGAAGTTTAATTTGTGGATGGGAAGAGTGTGACCTGAGTATTTATCGTCAGGCTTATTCTGTTTATGGCGGAAGTGTATGCACACACCCGGATGTGCTAACTTACCTGGCAAACAAACGAAAAAAAGACATTCGTTTTTTCTGTAGAAAAAAAGATGGTATTATTGTCTCATCAACTTACTCCATCAGTGGATCCCTGAATCTCTATTCAAAATCACACCCGTTTGTTTTTGAGGATATAATATTACCCAGCGCACCTCATTCAAAATTTTTCCTTCCCGTCAGGACAAAAAAACTTTCGCCATTACAGAAAAACGCGTTCATCAATTCATTCAGCAGTAAAATGCTGAATGATAAGATATGTCATATGAAATCTGTATTTTCTCCAAAAACGATTAAGAAAAGAAATGGCGAAAGGAATCGTTTCCTCAAGCTTGGAGGGGAAATACTGGATGTGAATACTCTTTCTGCAGTGGAAATTTGCGACAGTTACATAAACTTATTTAATGCTCGCTGGCGCGGTAAGATATCACCCTATCCAAGAGAGAACCTGCTGGATGCTATTGAAAATCTGAGGCATATGGTTTTTGGCTCCGCGCTCGCTTTCAATAAAAAAATCATAGCAATTGATTTAATATTCAAAACTGAATGCCCCGAATGGATCTATTTCGATGACATCAATGGTGGATATGATCCCCAATATAATGACATTGGTGCGGGGAGCGTCTTGCTCTGGGAAAATTATAATCGCGCCCGAGAGCTGTGTGAGCGGGATGAGAAACAAATCATATTCTCATTGGGAAAAAACTTCGCCGGAATGGAGTATAAAAAACAGTGGTGTAATATCATTCCTCTGAGACGTGTATTTTGATGAAATTTTATGACGTACCTTAGCTGTACGTCTTATAAAAAATAAGACTACTGCCACTCGGATCTTTGCAAACTTCTTAGTCCATTATCTGCTGAGCACTTTTCATGGTGACATTTTTGTTTGCAATTTCTCTTGCGGCCTCTTTAAGTGCTATATTCATCGCCACCGTTGTTACTGGCTTTGCAACGCCTTTTACGCGATTTGATTTACTCTGAAAAACATAGATGTCCAGGGGGTTAGCTAGCTTTCTTTTATTAAATAATTGCCGCAGTATCTTGCACAGTCTCACTGTCCGCGACTCAAATTTTGGTGTTGCCGCGAGATACAACAGATCATCGTTAATATCACTGTATTTTATGTTTACAACCCGGCAGCTTTCAGTACGTAAAAAAAATAACGTCAACCATAAATCTCCCCACGTCTTTGAAATTCGGTACAACTTCTGATGAATGGCCATGAATTCATCAGTGGTTATAGAATCAGTTTTCGCCATTGAAAACGCCTGCATCGAGCTTTAGCATGCCTTAACATAACATTAACTATTTAAATATTTATTCAACGCCTGTGCTGTCGCATCCTGAAGCCAGGCGTGGCTGAATAAGCCGCTCGGTTTAGTGATAAAAGTCATGAAAAAGGGAGGTATTTTAGAGAAAGGCATCAGCGAGGTTTTAGAGTAAGGAAAAAAGTTATATATTCCAGTCCGTTAATTCCACATATTCCTTCTGAGTTCAGAGGCTTCTTCATGTCATGGCAATTCTTCAAACAGACTTACCTGGTTAAGTTCTGGTCACCTGTTCCGGCCGTTATCGCGGCAGGCATTCTCTCTACTTATTATTTTGGCATTACCGGTACCTTCTGGGCCGTAACCGGCGAGTTCACCCGCTGGGGTGGCCAACTGCTGCAACTCGCTGGCGTACATGCCGAAGAGTGGGGCTACTTTAAACTCATTCATCTGGACGGTACGCCGCTCACCCGCATCGACGGGATGATGATCATCGGCATGTTCGGCGGCTGTTTCGCGGCGGCGCTGTGGGCAAACAACGTTAAGTTGCGTATGCCCAAAAGCCGGATCCGCATTCTGCAGGCGATTATCGGCGGCATAATTGCCGGATTCGGCGCGCGCCTGGCGATGGGGTGCAACCTTGCCGCCTTCTTTACCGGGATCCCTCAGTTTTCTCTTCACGCCTGGTTCTTTGCTGTCGCCACGGCCATTGGCTCTTACTTTGGCGCAAAATTCACTCTACTGCCGCTGTTTCGCATTCCAGTGAAAATGGTAAAAGTCAGCGCAGCGTCTCCGTTAATCCAGAAGCCCTCTCAGGCACGCCACCGTTTCCGCCTCGGAATGCTGGTCTTTTTCGCCATGATCGCATGGGCGCTCTGCACCGCTCTGAACCAGCCCAAACTCGGTCTGGCGATGCTGTTCGGTGTGGGTTTTGGTCTGCTCATTGAACGCGCGCAGATCTGCTTCACCTCCGCGTTTCGCGATATGTGGATCACCGGGCGCACGATGATGGCGAAGGCGATTATCGCCGGGATGGCGGTCAGCGCCATCGGCATCTTCAGCTATGTTCAACTGGGCGTCGAACCAAAAATCATGTGGGCCGGTCCTAACGCGGTCATTGGCGGCCTGCTGTTCGGCTTCGGGATCGTGCTGGCTGGCGGGTGTGAAACCGGCTGGATGTATCGCGCCGTCGAAGGCCAGGTGCATTACTGGTGGGTGGGTCTGGGAAATGTGATTGGTTCTACGATCCTGGCGTATTACTGGGATGACTTGTCTCCCGTCCTGGCCACCAGCTGGGACAAGGTCAACCTGCTGAATACCTTCGGGCCTCTCGGCGGCCTGTTGGTCACCTACGCCCTGCTGCTGGTCGCTTTTTTACTGGTCGTCGCACAGGAGAAACGCTTCTTCCGCCGTGCCACTGTCAAACCTGAAACGCAGGAGAACGCCGCATGAAAGAGATCGTGCCTGATTACCGTCTGGATATGGTCGGTGAGCCCTGTCCTTATCCGGCGGTTGCTACGCTTGAAGCACTACCGCAGCTTAAGAAAGGTGAAATTCTGGAGGTGGTCAGCGACTGCCCGCAGTCCATCAACAACATACCGCTGGATGCGAAAAACCACGGTTATACGGTGCTGGATATCCAGCAGGATGGCCCCACCATTCGCTATCTGATTCAAAAATGATCGCTAAGGGCCTCGTAAGGGGCCTTTATCGTATTGAATTATAAGACATCTTGATCCACCGCAAAAACGCAGTTTTCGACTTAAGTAAAATCTCATTTCCCTTTTGAAGGAGGTTTTCGCGGTTTGATGTATTTACGAGCTTTACTGGTTTTCGCCTTATTGATTCCCTTCCATGCACTGTCCCTGAATTTCTCTTCTACCTTCCTGCGCCTTAATTGTCCGCAAAGAGGACTTGTCGAAGTTATTCTTCACGTTTATGACCACACCCAGGAACGATGGCACGGTCATTTTGAAACCGGCGCGGGGCACAAACGTGCGGGTGATACCGAAATTATCCCGTTTGCCAACGGCGATATTCTCTTCCATTCCCTGTCGAGCGACGCTTTCAGCTATTTATATGATGGGGAAACGATCCTGAGGCATTGCGTAAAGCTTGATGAGCGGCCGGTTTATCCGTCGTTTTGAAGTGAGCAAATCAAACTGGCCACCCTGTGGCCAGTTTGACGGCGGATCAGAAACGATAACCCGCAGAGAACATGAACACCCACGGATCCAGCCGAGTATTGATACTTTGCTGCTGACCGCCCGCCTTGAAGCGTACGTCCGTATCAATATCCATGTACCAGACCGAGGCGTTGATCAGCCAGTCGCGGTTAATCAGGTAATCCAGACCGACCTGTCCCGCCATGCCCCACGAATCTTTCAGGCTGAGATCCGTCAGACCCGCCTCTTTACCGGTATCGTTGAATTTCTCATCAAAGAAGGTGGTGTAGTTCACACCGGCGCCAATATAAGGGCGCACCTTGCTGCTTGAGTCACCAAAGTACCATTGCGCCATCAGCGTTGGCGGTAAATGGTGAACCGTGGCGATATCACCGGTCGGCCCGAGACCCACGCGATGACGGAACGGCGTTGCTGCCAGAAGCTCAACACCAACATTATCCGTCGCCATATAGGTGAACGTTAAACCTAACTGGGTGTTATTACTGACGCTAAAACCGCCCATACCCAGCACGTTATCCGATCCTTCAGTTGGGCGAACCGTAGCCGAACCGGCACGAATAAAGAATTCGCCTGCTTCATGCGCATACGCGCCGCCAGAGAGACTGCTTAATACAAGGGCTGCCACCGCTAATTTTTTCATATCCGCTCCATCGTTGTGGTTTTAATCGCGGGTGAGAATATACTCACAAAAGGGTAATAAGTGATCTGCCACAGATCACATTAAAACCAGTAACTTAACATTCATTGATCTGGATTAATTTTTTGTTACGCATCCAAAACCAATAAGTTGTTTCCATGTCAATTTTTGGCATTTCACGGTTACAAAATTTTCCCTTTTCCCCCTCTTGCTCTTCCTCTGGCGGCTGGATAATTTATCGCTTCACAAGTTGATTTGATGCGTTCTTCATTTGCAGGTGTGCCATGAGTGATATTAACCCGTGCATGACGTGCGGAGCCTGTTGTGCGTATTTTCGAGTCTCTTTCTACTGGGCCGAAGCCAGCGATGGCGGCGGTGCCGTTCCGGTTCATCTTACTGAGCCGTTAACCCCCTTTCTGCGCTGCATGAGCGGCACAAACCAAAAGCAGGTCCGCTGCGTCGCGCTACAAGGCGAGCCTGGGGTCTCTACCCGGTGTTCTATCTATGAGGATCGCCCCAGCCCGTGCCGGGAATTTGCCATGTCGGGGGAAGATGGGCAGGTCAACGAAGCCTGTAACCGCGCCCGCGCCCGCGTTGGATTACCGCCGCTTTACAAAGATATGCTTTTCCATACAAGCCTTGATGCTGCCACAGCAGGTGCATCCGGTGTACAATTGCCGGCTAATTAACACCTGCAATACTCAAGGAGAGTGCATGTCTATCACGGCGAAGTCTGTCTACCGTGACACGGGAAACTTTTTCCGCAATCAGTTCATAACCTTTTTACTGATCGCGTTGCTATGTGCCTTTATCACGGTGGTGCTGGGCCATGCCTTCTCACCGAGTGAAGAACAGATTGCCAGCCTGAGCCAGGGCGACCATCTTGCGGGTAGCGTGGGGTTGTTTGAGCTGGTGCAAAACATGACGCCGGAGCAGCAGCAAATTCTGCTGCGCGCTTCTGCCGCGTCCACGTTCTCAGGCCTGATTGGTAATGCAATTCTGGCAGGAGGCGTTTTGCTGATGATTCAGCTGGTATCGGCGGGTCACCGGGTCAGCGCCTTACGGGCGATTGGTGCCAGCGCGCCGGTCTTACCTAAGCTGTTTATCCTGATCTTTTTGACCACCCTGCTGGTGCAGATGGGGATTATGCTGGTCGTGGTGCCGGGGGTATTACTGGCTATCGTGCTCTCATTTGCCCCGGTGATGGTCGTGCAGGATAAGATGGGTATTTTTACCGCGATGCGCAACAGCATCAGACTGGCATGGGCTAATATGCGTCTGGTGGCGCCCGCCGTGATTGGCTGGCTGCTGGCCAAAACGCTGCTGTTACTGTTTGCGCCGAATTTTGCGGTTTTAACGCCTAATGTTGGCGCCGTGGTGGCGAATACGCTGAGCAATCTCATTTCAGCGGTACTGCTCGTCTATCTGTTCCGCCTGTATATGTTAATTCGTCAGTAATCCCGAGGCGGGGGGCATCGCTGTCTCCCGCCCCGCTCAGAAGATGGAATCACAGAATGAAGCAGTTTCTTGATTTTTTACCGCTCGTGGTCTTTTTTGCTTTTTATAAGCTGTACGATATTTATGCCGCCACCACTGCGCTGATCGTTGCGACCGCCGTCGTACTGATTTACAGCTGGGTTCGCTATCGTAAAGTCGAAAAAATGGCGCTGGTTACCTTCGTCCTGGTCGCCGTTTTCGGCGGGCTTACCCTGTTCTTCCACAATGATGAATTTATTAAGTGGAAAGTGACCGTCATTTACGCGCTGTTTGCGGGCGCATTGTTAATCAGCCAGTGGGTGATGAAAAAGCCGCTGATCCAGCGCATGCTGGGCAAAGAGCTGACGCTGCCTCAACACGTCTGGTCCCGTCTGAATATCGCCTGGGCAATCTTCTTTATTCTCTGTGGTCTCGCTAATATCTATATCGCCTTCTGGCTGCCGCAGGATATCTGGGTCAACTTTAAGGTCTTTGGTCTGACTGCGCTGACGCTTATCTTCACGCTGTTAAGCGGCGTATATATCTATCGCCACATGCCGCAGGACGACAAGCACTGATTAATGACTGACCAGAACGTCAACGACAGGCGTTCTGGTCTATTCTCTCCGCTTTGAAATCATAGTAGCATCCCGCCTGAAGTCTTCCGTTACGAGTTAAAACAATGACAACAACTAACGCCCCTCAGGGCGAACTGGTTTTACGCACACTGGCAATGCCCGCTGACACCAATGCCAATGGCGATATTTTTGGCGGCTGGCTGATGTCGCAGATGGATATGGGCGGCGCAATTCTGGCAAAAGAGATCGCCCACGGGCGCGTGGTGACGGTGCGGGTGGACGGCATGACCTTCCTGCGCCCGGTTGCGGTAGGGGATGTGGTTTGCTGCTACGCGCGCTGCGTGAAACGCGGCAATACCTCCATTTCCATCAACATCGAAGTCTGGGTGAAGAAAGTCTCTTCTGAGCCGATTGGGCAGCGTTATAAGGCCACTGAAGCGCTGTTTATTTATGTCGCAGTGGACAGCGAGGGTAAACCTCGTCAACTTCCACAAGCCTGATCGACAGGCAAAAAAAAGCCTCCTTTCGGAGGCTTTTTTTATTCCATCTGCGCCCCGCCGTTCAGGCGGAAAACGATATTAACAATCAATCCGCTGCCCGGCTTGCCTGGCTCATAGCGCCATCTGCGCATGGCAGATTTCACTTCGCGCTCAAACATATTAGAAGGCTGAGCAGACAAGATTTCCACGTTATCCACGCGGCCATCCGCAGTGACATCAAATTTCACCCGTACGCGGCCTTCAATACGCAAGGCCTGAGCTCGCGCCGGATACTGAGGCTGATTGCGGCTTACGGCTCGCGGGCCCGCCGGTGCGGTAACCGTTGGCTTTGAAGTCGTTGCCGTATTGTTCATCACCGGACGTGAAGGCGCTGCATTTTCTACCGGCTGGGTCGCGCGCGGTTCAACCGGACGTTCCTCGCGTTTTGGACGCTCCTCGACCTTCTTCACCGGTTTTGGCTTCGGCTTAGGTTTTGGCTTCGGTTCAGGCTTGTGGATCACCACCGGGGCTTCCTTCGGTGGCGCCGGAACAGGCTCGGGTTCTGGCTCCGGTTCAGCCACCGGCTGTGGCGGCGGAGGGGCAACCTGCGGCGGTTCAAGATCCGCTGGCGAGACCATCGTCACCGAAATCGGCTGCGCGGGCGCTGGCATTTCAATAACCTGATGAACCGAGGTATACAGCAGACCCGCCACAACGGCACCGTGAATCACGACAGAAAGCAGCGTCGGCCAGGGAAAGCGGCGAGGTAAATCAAGGGTCATCGAAGTCATAGTCATCAACGTTAAAAAACCGAACACTGATTTTAAATGCAAATAGCAATCATATTCAATAAGACACTTTGTTCTGACGCAACTTTAGCGCATGAGAGGCCAAAAAAGGCGCATTCAGATCAGGGTATTAACATTGTTTTTATTTTACATTGCAGTCGTTTGCCCTTTCACATAACGTAACTGACACTTTTACCGGTTAAGGAGCTTCGCCGTGTTTTACGTGATTTACTCTGAAGATGTTGCTGATTCGCTCGAAAAACGCCAGGCTGTGCGCCCTGCGCATCTGGCACGTTTGCAGTTGCTTCAGGATGAAGGTCGATTACTGACCGCCGGCCCTATGCCTGCAGTAGACAGTAACGATCCGGGCGCCGCCGGTTTTGCCGGCTCTACGGTTATTGCTGAGTTTGAATCCCAGGAAGCCGCTCAGGCCTGGGCTGACGCAGATCCGTATGTTGCGGCAGGTGTATATGCGAAGGTGACGGTTCGACCGTATAAGAAAGTGTTCTGATACCAAAGCGGCTCCGCAAGGAGCCTTTTTTATAGCCCCGGTTGTGCGTCTTTATACCGGGTAAACTGCTGCTCTGTAATCAGGCTTCCCCACTGGTCCCCTTCCCACTCTTTTACCAGCGTAAACCCAAACGACTCGTACAGACGCCGGGCGGCGGTCAGCTTATTGAATGTCCAGAGGTGCACGGCTGAAAAACCGGCGCTATCGCAGAACCGCATCGCTTCATTCAGCAGTTTTTTCCCCACGCCGTGTCCCCGACAGCCATCGTCAAGAATAAACCAGCGAAGATGGGCTTCACCCGGCGCCAGATCCTCGCCATCTATCGCCACTGACCCCGCTATCCTGCCGTTCATCATCGCCAGCCAGATCTGGTTGCACGGCTTATCCAACCGTTCACTAAATTCTGCGAGTCCTGTCGCCACTTTGGCCTCAAAAAAGCGTCCAAAATGATGTTCACGAGCGTAATAACTCCCGTGCATTTCCGCTATACGGCCAATCATGCCGGGGATATACCCCTGCACTATCGTAAGCTCGTCAGGGTGCGTCTCGTTGCCCGACTCACGGCATGCCTGCAGCGCATTGGCATAAAGGGTGAGCCCCTCCGAAATGGTCTGCTGCTGGGCAGGAGCAAGACATTTTATTGCTGAGACCACGCGCTCATTGCTGAAGGTATTAATTTTACTGACCGTCTCATGCCCTTTCTCGGTCAGCCTGAGGCTCTTTGCTCTCGCGTCCTCAGTAGAAATAACTTCCTCGAGTTCGCCCGCGGCAATCAGGCGAGACAGCATCCGGCTGACGCTGGACTTTTCCAGGCCCAGCAGTTGCACCAGCTGACTCGCCGTCATCTGTTTGCGTAAGGCGATTTCGACCAGGGTATGGACGGCCGAAGGTGAGTAGCTCGTTGAGGCCAGGGTAGAACCCATAAAACCTAACTCTCGCACCATGAGGCGCGAGGAACGTCGAATAACGCTGACTACCGGGGTTTCGCTGTGCATGTTCTGTCCTCATCATTTAGTTGTACTATACAACTAAATGATGAGGGATTGTCAAACAGAATAAAAAAGGCTCCCGCAGGAGCTTTTATAACCACATCAACACACTGAAAAAAAAGGATTTATTTCAGTTCATGTCCACAGATTGACCACATCATCACTAAAGCCCCATACTCTGGGGCTTTAGTTTATTGTACTTTTAAAGGGCTGGAGAGCTTTAAACAACGGCCAACGCCGGTTTACACTTTGGTAAATTGTTTGAACATTGTGTCAGTTCTGCTTTGTTCCTTAACCCATCGCGATGAAGTCAAACCAATAAGCGATCTGCACTCAAATCTCTGTCTTTCATCTACAGATAAAATCGGTAGGTACTCACAGCCATACTCTGACAGAAATCATGCACAATCCCAAAAGAAGCGGTACGATGTACCAAACGGATAACCCCTATTGGCTGGCCACATTGGTACAGCTCACCTGCTCTTACAGTGTTACGGAGTAATTGAATGGACGTGTTAGGTAAAGCAATAGAACTTTGTAAAAGTATTGAAACACTGCTGATAAAGGCACAATCCCGAAATCCATCATTAGATGCATCTAGCACCTACGATACCTTGGCACCTAAATGCATCAATAATGAGAATATGCAGGAGTATTTCAGAGCATTAAAGTTTGCATTGTCCAAAAAAGAAGTTAGAAATATTGCCATCACGGGTAACTATGGCGCAGGAAAAAGTACGGTTGTATCCTCATTTATGAAATATCACTGCAGTGAAAAGTACATGAATGTATCTTTGGCAGGGTTCGATATGATGGAAAATGACAAAAACACTTCCCTTACTAATCAGGAAGTCGAACTCAGTATCTTGCAGCAAATTCTATATAAAGAAAATAGAGATAAACTCCCAGACTCAAAGATAGATAGAATATTAAATAGGAGTTTATTTCATACCCTGAAAACATATTTTTCATTGATAAAAATTGCTATACCCACAACCGCTTTTCTGGGAATTCTATTTTTTGAGAGGGTTTCAGAATGGTTTAAACTCCCTCAAGAATGGACCAATATATTGCATGAAAATGCAATCGCAAGAGTTCTAGCGTTGACTATACTCGCATTCATTTCACTTTTTTTCCTCACACAAACTGCATCACGAGTTGGTATATTTGATAAGAAAATCAGACTAGGTAAAATTGCCTTTCTTAGCGGAGGTATGGAATTTAACGATAAAGAATCTTCATCTTTGTTAAACAACTGCCTAGATGAAATTGTTTATTTTTTTTCACGCCGCCCATATAAAATCGTTGTATTTGAAGATCTTGACCGACTTGGAACACCAGAGATATTCGTTAAACTCCGTGAAATAAATAAGATTATCAACAATAATCTTTCAAATAAAAAACCAGTTAGGTTCATCTATGCTGTTAGAGACGATATGTTCATGAATGCCGATGGTAGAACAAAATTCTTTGATTTTATCCTACCTATCGTGCCATTTATGGATAGCAGAAATGCTTTTACGCTACTCAAAAACAAAACTCCGTCTCTTGATAAATCAAGCGATAAGCATCTGAAAAGCATTGCCCCCTACATCAACGATATGCGAAGCTTACTTAATATAATAAATGAATTCAACACATTCAGTAAAATAGTTGACAACTCTAAAAACACCATAAAACTTTTTGCACTTGTCTTTTATAAAAACATTTACACTTTAGATTATCATCTTGCTGATAAAAAAACCGGATTGCTTTATCTGTTCATCCATAATTATCGCACTCAAAGGCTGCATGCTGAATATTTTGAATCTCTTGATGAGAGACTTGAAGAACTTTTTGAAACATCCATCAAGCTTGAAGAGGATATTGCCAATACGCCTTATGATATTCGAAAAGATATTCTTATAAAACTTATCCCAGAATTACTCTGGGGAAAAGTTTTCATTGCATATAAAAACAACAATAATCGATTTACGCTTTGCGACAGTGCTGAACTGGTTAAAAATGAAGAATACTTCCTAGAAACATTCTCTGGAAATAAAACACTTTATGTTGGATATACAAATCAATATGGTAATGATCAGTTTTCCTCTCTAACAGCAGAGGCCACAAACATTCTTTTATCGAGTTACTATGATAGGGTCAAATTAGTTGGTCAAGATAAAACAAAAACATTCCAGCTTGTAAATCGCGAAATACGTGATTTAGAAAACACAATAAGATCCAGAAATGCCATACCTCTTGATGAATTAATTAAGTCCAGTGGTCGTGAAAAATTTGAAGTTACTGCAAAGCAATATCTTGATGAGATGGAAATGCATGATTATGTGTCAAAGCAGCAACTTCATATATTGCGGACTGATATGCAATATGGTGGATTAGATGCCTTGTATGTTCTGCTCTCTGGTGGATTATTAATGCAAGATTTTATGTCATATCGCTCTATTTTTCATGAAGGATCAATGACGGTGAACGACAATGACTTCATCAAAGCCATAGGTCAGGGTTTAGAATTTGAAAAATCCAATCAAGATTTTTACATAGATGATGCTGAAAAGGTTATTTTAGAACTGGCAGAACAAAAAAGAATTTACTCCGATGGCGCACTGCACTACCAATTATTAACCCACATCATTGATATAAACAGCAGATATCTTACGGGAATGGTAGCATCGCTTTTTAGAAAATCAGATCAGTACATTTACAATGCTTTTGAAATACTTAGCATTAAGTTTGTTACCTACTCAACTTTCGAAGCTTTTGTTATCAGAGCATTAAAGATCAGTGGTTATCTGGAACGTATGCTAATAGCATTAAAAACGAATAGAGAATCACCTTATAATACTAACATATCAATCACCGTGCTTTCCTGCACGTCACCAGAGAAATATGAAGAAAAAGAAGAATTCAGAAACTATCTTCATTTCATAGGTAGTAAAATCATTCACCACATCAAAGATGATAATTTACCTGCATTTCTTACCAACATCCTAAAAGTTAACGTATGTTACAATGAATTATTCACTCCAAAAACACCTAATGAATTTTCAGCTATAAGTTTCATTGCTGAAAATAACCTCTATCAAATAACTAAAGAAAACGTAGGTGTAGTTCTATACTCTTATGTACATTCTGACGAAACCATTAATCCTGAATACGCTCAGAAAAAACCATGGAGTATTATAACACAGTATAAATTAAGCGCCCCATTTAAATATTATACAGCTAACATCAATACTTTTGTCCAAAATGTATTCGTCTATGCCGATGAACCCAGTCATTACATTAAAGAAATGCTCGCGAGAAATGAATTAAGTGATGAATCAAAAGAGAAAATTGTTAAAATCATGGATTTCACTCTTTCCGAACTCACTGGACTGACATCCGAATCAACATTTAATGATGGTAATGAGTTAATTTCTTTTGAGGACCTTTTCTATCAGTATGACCGCGTCATTCCAAGCTGGTCAGCACTAATGGATTACATATCTATTGACTGTAACGCGGCTATTTTGCATGATTGGTTGACAAATCATGCTTTGGATTTAGCAAAACTTAGCAAACCATCAATTGATGTAGAAGACTATGTTCCATTATATAAAAAAATAATCTGCAATGATTTATTCGATGATAATACTTATGAAACTCTCCTATCCTCCATTGAAATCAATATTGAACAGATTGACGATCAACTGAGTGTTCGTAACTTCGGTAGGCTTGTTAAACTTGGCAAGATTATACTTTCTAATGAATCATATCGAATTATAGAGTCAATATACATCGAGCCTGACGAAAAACTGACTGAGTATTTAGTCCTATTGTTCAGCCAACATAAAGATATTTTTCTATCCAATAGCGATTTTTACCTAGGGAAAAACAAATCCTCTTTCGATAAAACCCTTGATTCTTTAATGCTTAGTGACTTATTTAATGATGATATTAAGGCGCAGTTAGTCCTTCAATATTCTGAATATTACCTTGACTTGGATATTTCTAAAATTAACTTACCTAATTCTGTATCATTACTGTCAATCAAATTAAGTAATAATTTAAATCTTAATGCAATACTTCTCGCCAGAATGATTTCCCGCGGCTACCGTAATAAACCTAGCATTGCCGATATATGCCATAAGATTAATGAGGCTGATTTATCTAATGTATTCATCAAACGTACTCAAGCAATTATCACAGCCAATAATGATGATCTCGTATATCTCATCCTTGAATATTCCCGTGATGCAGGCATCATTAAGGACTTTGAGAAACGTGATGACAGTAAAATTACTGTTACAATTACACGAGAAAAAGATGATATTAGCTAATAAAATATACAAGCAGACCTAAAAATTCATTAGAGCCAAGCGTATTAGACTACAATAGTATTAAATAATAGAGAGCCCCGCATTTGCGGAGCCCTCTAGTTGATCACATCCATTGGATCTGATGTTGACCTGACGTGGTAGGATGCGGCGGCGCTGGCAAAACTTCACCTGGTGAAACGATAAAACGCGAAAGGGTTTCGGTAGTCACAAAGGTGCAACTGCAGTTGATGTTCTGGCACTGGTGATAACGCTCTTTTGTTGTATCGGAAAAATAGCGACTAGTGCGAGTGTGAGCGGCGTAATGGCATTTTGGACAGTGAAACATGGAGAGCACCCCAGAGCGTTATTGACGCATCGATCTTAACAATTAAAGTCTTATACATCAAATACATAAACAAATTTTATTGCATTACATCTTCGCTTTCATACTCCACATCCGAAACCTTAACCTCAAGCTCTAAGCCCGTCGTGTAGCCGTTCCCGTTGAGGTTATGCACCACCCGGCTGATTATCCACGCCTGCTCGTCTATAACGCGCTTAAAGCCTTTTACCGCGACTGGCGTTTCAGGAAATAAATCCGCCCGGCCAATTGCCAGCGAGATTGAAAACTCCGCAACGCCGCGCTGCAGCTTGTCCCACTTTGCCTGAGCAGCGCGCATGGCCTGCGCCTTTGTCGCGTAGATGGTCGTGAGCTCCAGTACGTTGTCAGATTCACCGGCCATATACTCACCCTCGCGCGCTTCCTGCTCTTTTTGGGTTTTGACCTTTGTCGGGGCTTTGGTCGCTTTCGGGTGCTGCAGCGCGCGGAGGTGCTGCTCTTTCGGTTTGCGCTGGAGCTTTACCTTTTGTTTCTGCGGCTTCGGGTCTTTGGTGTGCAGCCATTTTGCCGACACGCCGGTGTAGGCTTCCCGGTCAGCAATGGCAAACTGATGACGATCGCCGTCCCCGCGCTCAAGCGTCATCTGCGGAATTGGCTTTCCGCTGGCCGTCTTACCGTTCCCCGCTTTCAGGAATAACAGTTTCCCCGCTTTTACCGAAACCGCCGCACCGTTCCGGTCAGCCAGGCGGGACAGAAACACCGCGTCGGATTCCTGCGACTGGTCAATGTGAGGCACGGCGACGGCTTTAAGCGTGTCGGCCACGCTGGCCGTCAGCTTATTGCGTGCCGCAATCGTCTCCACAATTTGCCCGAGCGTGGTGTCATGCCATGACTGTTCCCGGCGCGAGTTCAGCGTCCCGCGAAAATCGGCGCTGCGCCCCCGGATGGTGAGCGTATCAGGCGCGCCCCTGTGCTCGATTTCGTCGACCGTGAACGTCCCTTTTTTAATCAGCGCGGAACCCTGCCAGCCTAACCACAGCGTCAACGTTGCGCCGCGCGGTGGCAAAGCTATCTGGCCGTCAGTGTCATCAAGCTCGATATCGAGCTGGTCGGCCTCGAATCCGCGATTATCGGTCATGGTCAGGCTGATTAGGCGGTCACTAAAATCCTGCGTGATATCCTCGTTATCCAGCTTGAGCATAAACGCCGGAGCTATCTTCGCCCCGGCCTGAATATTCATACCCGTAATCATCCCGCCAGTCCTCCCAGCCAGTTACCGGCAGACGTGACCAGATTGTCGGCCTGCGTTTTCAGGTCGCCATAAATGGCCGCCAGCGATTTATCGACCCGCTTAAGGGACAGGCTAAACTCGATTTTTCTCGCCGCTCCGTCGCTGAATAGCTCGGTGTGCGTGTGCGTCACTTTGTCGATGACATACATGCCGTGGATCATGCCCGTTCCGTCAATCAGCGGCCACGCTCGCCCCTCGTCTGCCATCAGCTCGATGGCGGTCAGTGACAGACGTCCGCCGGTAATTTCGGGATAGAGCACGCCCGACAGCGTGCGCGTGGTTTCCCCTTCCCCGAGATACTGGTAAGCCGGTGGCTTGCCGATACGGTCGTTTGACGCCCAGCGGTAATCCTTCGAATACTGCATGGACTGATAGGGCAGCGTACGGCGCTCAAACACAAACAAACCTAAAACCATTAACATACTTTATCCCCCTCAGTCATGGCGCATACTTGAGCGCTGACGCGCACGGTTTTCACGGTCGAATTTATCGACAGCCTCGCGGAGTTGCCGGTCAAGGTCGCTGCCCGGCGCGATGCCACCATTTAGATTAATGTTGTATTCAGGCTTGCTTTGGTCGACGTAAGTCTTACCCGTGGGTGCCGTTACCGGCTGATATGCCTGATAACCGCCATATGCTGAGGTTGCCGGAATATAAGACCCATTTTGCGAGCCGGTGGCGGCACTGGCTTTAGCGGCCTTCTGGTCAAGGTCGCTCGATTCTTTATTGATAACCCCGAGCTTTTCCAGCAGCCAGTTAACGCCGGTGCGCAATGTATTAAAGCTTTTGAGCGGTAACATCAGCGCTTCGGCCAGCATCTTACCGAACATCACACCCGCATTTTTGCAGCTGTCGAGCGTCTCCTGCGTCGACTTAACCGGTGCTATCAGGTCTTTAAACCACTGCCACGCCGCTTTCAGTTTGTCACCCAGCCAGTCAAAAACCGGCTTTAACGGTTCGAATAATTCCGTTACAGGGGCAAAAGCCTGCTTTAGCCCCTCCATTACACCCGAGAAAAACGCCCTGATTGGCTCCCAGTATTTGCGGATAAGCAGCGCACCGGCGACGATGGCAACGCCAATAGCCACTATCGGCCAGGTAAGCGCCCCGAGCACGGCCATAATGGCACCGCCCACCACCGAGAAAATCGTTCCGAGCAGCGATGCACCGGCTATTAACATATTAATGCCGGTAATAACCGGCCAGGCAACGAGACCAATTGCCCCGACGATGCCAATTATTGCCAGTACGCCGCCTGCGATAATGCCGATGGTCTGCGCCAGCCCCTGATTTTTCTGGATCCAGCCGTCGAGCTTTAACACATATTTCGTGGCGGTCTGCGTGAGCTTACGCAGTGAGCCCTCCTGCTGGTCAAACAGGTCAGTACCGACGGCCTCATAAGCTGACTGGAATTCTTTGAAGTCGCCTCCGAGGTTGTCCTGCATGATTTTGACCAGTTCAGCGGTTTTCCCGTCCGAGGCTTTAAACGCCGCCGTGAGCTGGTCGAGCTTGCCGCTTGAGGCCGCGGTCATCAGTACCGCCGCCGCCGAGCTGGCTTCCTCACCAAAGATGGTTTTCATGTACTCGCCTTTCTGGCTGGTTCCGAGATTGTTTTTCTCAAAACTGCGCTGCATTTCTTTCAGAATGGCGAATATCGGGCGCGTGTTGCCCTTGCTGTCAGACGTTTTAACGCCGAGCTCTTTGATAGCCTCGTATGCCTTACCGGTCGGAGCCTGCAGGCGACTCAGGACGGCACGGCTGCCCGTCCCCGCCATCGAGCCGGTGATTTTGGCGTCATGGAGCGCGCCGACCATTGCGGCGGTCTGCTCGATGCTGACCCCGGCATTTTTTGCCACCGGCGCGGCATACGTCAGCGCGTCGCTCAGCCCGTCAAAGTCAGCGGCCGTTTTGTTCATGGTCATCGACAACACGTCGCCAATGTGGGCGATCTGGTCGTTTGACATCTGAAACGCGGATTTCATACCCGTCAGCAGCGCGGCGTTTTCTTCCATCGAGCGACGGTTAGACAGCGCCATATTCAGCGTGACCGGCGTCGCCGCCTGAATCGCTGCGGCATCCCCGCCGCTTTTCGCAATGATAATCTGCGCGCTGGCCGCATCATCTGCAGACGCAGCGGTATTGTCCCCGAGCTGGCGCGCCTGTTTGCGCAGCGCCTCCATTTCGGGTGACTGTTTATCGACCCCGAGCACGGCCTGCAGCTCAGAGTTTTTCTGTGCAAAGTCATAACCGGGTGTGAGTAATTTCACTCCGGCGATCGTTCCCGCCGTGGCGATACCGACGCCCGCCGCGCCTGCCGCTGCAGCGCCTCCGGCAAGGGATTTTCCGGTCTGATAACGCTCTTTAACGCGACTGAGTCGCGCCTGCTGTTGACTGACCCGCGCCAGTGCCTCGCGCTGCCGGTTAAGCTGAGCGGTCGTCTCACTGATGCTGGTTTTCAGGCGGCGCTCATCCGCCGAGAGAGTACGGGTATTAATACCGGCCTGCGCGAGCTCGGTGCGCTGGCGCTGTACCGACTGCCTGAGGCTGTTGTATTTGAGCTGCAGGTCAGCGGCGGATTTCCTGGCCGCCTCCATCGCGCGCGCCTGCGCGATTGTCGGGTTCTGCGTGTTTTTAAACTGGACGGCCAGCGCGGCGGCTTCCTGTTTCGCCTTGTTAAGCGACTGGCCTGTCACGGCAAGCTGTGCGCTCGCTTTCCTGAATCCGTCAATTCGGCCAGCCTGCGCATTCAGATCGCGCAGGCTGTTTTGAGAAGTGCGGATATCGCCAGCAAGGGTCTTGCTGGCAGTCTGGATAGCTTTGAGCGGTCGGCTTGCCCGGTCTACTGCGTTCAGCAGTACCTCAATCCTGACGTTATTGCTCATGGTGGTGTCCGCTTCGCTGCAGCGCCTTTTCGCGCCATGTGATGAGCTCGGTCACGCTCAGGGAATTTAGCTCTGATGGCGGCCAGTGAAATATCACCGCGATATCCGCCATCAGGTCATCGACCGAAAGGTTGTCCGGGAAGGTCAGCGAGCCGAAGATGGCGACAAAAAACCGACCACCTTACCGGCGAACAAAATCAGGTCTGACGCTTCCAGACGCATGACCTCGGGCTCGGTCAGCGACGGGTACGTCATGCGCGGCAGCACCTTAATCAGCGCATCGACGTCAGAGTTTGCCAGCGAGGCCAGACTCACACCGCGCAGGGTTCCCGCGTTAGGTTTAGTCACGGTCACCTGTTCGATTTTCTGCTCACCGCGCATGACAGGATTATCGAGGATCACAATGTTTGGGTTTTCGGTTTCGGTGGTGGCGGTTTCGTTGATGTTTTCCATGATGTCGCTCTCTTTGAATGTGAGTAAGTGACCGGCCAGCCTGGCTGACCGGTTGACGGGTTACAGGCCAATCGCCCGGCGGTGCTCAGCGAGACGGTCGACGCCGTCGACTTTCATCACCATGTTGACGACGTCAATCTCGATGACCTCTTTGCCGTCGATCGTGAGCTGGTAGTACGCGCACTCGGTCGCGATTTTGGTCGTGCCGCTTTCGCCCTGTTTGTTCTCGCCGCCGTCGTACTCCTTGTGACGGCCACGCATGACCACCTCAACGGCGGAAATTGCGCCGGTGTCATCGCGCTGGAATGAGCCGGTGAAGCGCAGCGGCACGCTATCCGCGCCCGGTGACGCGTACTGCGCCCACAGTTCGACGTCAGGCAGGCCGCCCAGCGTCCACTCAAGCGACAGCGCGTCGTCGTCGAGGCCGAGGTCAACCGACACCGAGCCCGGCATCCCGCCGCCGCGATATTTTTCAAGCTTTCGGGTCAGCTTTGGCAGGGTGACGGATTCAACGACGCCCATGTAGCTGAGACCGTCGTTAAACATATTCAGGTATTTAAGTTTGCGTGGTAACGCCATACTCTGAGCTCCTTAGCTGTTGACCGAGTCTGACAGGTCTGCCAGATAGGTATCGGTGATGCGCTGGCGCAGGGTCAGGTTTTCCAGCGGCGGGACGGGGGTGTAGTCGTAATCGATATACAGTTTCCCGGCTTTGAGGGTTTCCACGCTGTTTGACTCCGGGTCGTACCAGCAGGAGCCGTCAACGATATAGCCGTTATTTTTCAGCTCGCGGAATTTGGCATTGATACCGGCGACGATGTCGCGGATGAGCGTTGCGGAAACGGGCTTATCCATCGCCCACGCGTGCGCCTCCGCCATCGTGTCGGCCAGCACCTGCGCCGTGCGGGTGTAGTTTTCAAACACGAATAACGGATCGTCAGAGCATGTGCGGTTGCCCCAAAATTTAAAGCCGTCGTTGCGAATGAGCGTTGTCACCCCGGCCTGATTCAGCAGGTTGGCGTCGGTAGCCTGCTCCTGCAAATCCCATGAGACCGAGGCGCTGACGCCGGTGACGCCATTCACGCCGACGTTGGACAGCGTTTTGTGCCAGCCGGTCTCCTGGTCGATTCTGGCGCGCAGGCCGAGCGCGCGGGCGGTCGCCCATGCAATATCCGTTTCGTTCGCCGTGGTGTCCCATGCCAGAAAATCAGGATGAATGACCATGAGCTCGCGCTGGCTGAAGTTCTCACGGTATTTGATGGCGTCGGAAATGGTCTTGCAGCCCCACGCGCTAACATAGCCAAACGCGCGCAGGCTCTGGCAGGTCGACGCAAGTGCAGTCGCCACTTCCTGCGTGTCCAGCCCCGGCACGCCGAGAATGCGCGGCTTAACGCCGGTGACGGTTTTCGCCGTTAACAGCGCTTTCAGCCCGGTGTATTTGCCGTTTTCGTCGGTCGTGCCGATGATGTTGGAAATGGTTTCTTTCTGCGCTGCTTCCGGGTCTGACGGTTCGTCGGTACCTTCGGGAACTCGCACCACCACAATGACTGGCTTGCACTGGTCGGCGATGGCCTGCAGGGATTTTGACAGCGTGCCTTTTTTACCGGCTTTACCGATAGCCGTTTGCACGCTGGTAATCAGCACCGGCTCGTTAAGGGGAAACGTCTTGTCGTCAGCATCGCTGGCCGTGCAGACCATGCCGATGATGGCCGTCGAGACGGTGGAAATGGTGCGCGTGCCATCGTTAATCTCGATGACCTCGACGCCGTGATGATAGTCGCCCATCTGTTTAACTCCGTGGTTAAGGGGTGCGACTATTTTCTGTTGTGTGTCGCGCAGGCGCGATGCAATGCCGTTGGTGGAGGGATAACACAACATACAAAAAAGCCCTCCGGGTGGAGGGCTTCGTTTATTCTGGTCTTTCCGGCCACTCAATATCCGGTGCCGCAGAGGTGTCGATCGCGTTCAGCGACTGAATGTATTTCATCCATATAATCAGGCTGGCCTTGTCATCATCGCTGATAATGCCGAGCTGCAGCTCGGTTTGCCACAGGCTGATAGCGCTTTGCGCCTCTGACAGCAGCGCGGATTTTTTCTGTTCTGCCTCCTTAACCTGACCGCTTTTCTGCGCGTTCTTATCCGTGACCCATTCGCTACCGTTCCAGCGGTCATAGGGGGTCGACGGTGCAATCGTAGTTACGCCGACGGCATAGTCACCGGGCGCGGTAATTTTGACTGGCTGACCGGTTTTCGTGTCATAAACCGTCTCACCGCGGTGGTCTGCGACGTACTCCCACCCGTCAAGGCTGGCCGCGCGGCACACCGCGAAACCCTCCTTTTTTTCGACCGGTGCATCGGTGCAGGAATTAGCAGGAATACCCACGCCCACGGCCAGAAACTCGACAGACGAAGCCAGATATTCGCGAGTTTCACCGTCATAGTTATAAACGGTCATGTCACCGGCTTTAGTGGTAATGCCTTGTTTGTTCAGTGTTGCTTTCGCCATTATGCCGCCCTCACGATGTAGTTAAATGCAATATTGCGCGGTCGGTTTTCCGAGGCGGTAGGTACGACTCTCGACGCGTCAAAGTTAACATTCCTTGCTGAACCACCACCGGCAGCATCTTCTGACGCCGGGCCATTGGTCGTATTTACGAATACACCCGTTGTTGCGGCAGAAACATTAAATCGAATGTCAGTTATTGAGCCGGTAATATTTCTGATGGCGTCTCCCTGACTGCTTAACAACGACCTTCCGGCATCAACGCCGCGCCCGTCATCCCAGCCTCGCAGAAACTCACCGCGCAAATCAGGCAGGTTTCCTGAAGGGTAAATGACGCCCAGCTTTGGATATTTCGCCTTATCGAAAGCCGCACCGTTGCATTTCAGCCAGCCCTCCGGCGGTGTTGCCTGCGGCCACGGCAGCGGAAAACCAACCGGAATGTATTTATCAATATCCGCCGTTTTGAGGTATTGCGTGTGCGGGTCTGCAGCGGCGAGGTGTGCGGCCAGCAGATTATCGGCATAGGCTTTCACCTCGATAGCCTTGTCCTCGACATACTGGCGCGTTGCCAGCACTACCGACGGGTCGATTTTCAGGGTAATCGCCGACGTGCTCGACACAATCAGAATCATGCGAATGGTCTGCGTGCGGCCGCTCCCCTCCTGCAGCTGCGGCTTGTAGGTCTCCGGGCAGTTTGCCACGGCAATCAGAATCCCCTCATCATCGTAGAGGCCAATCTCGCGGATCCAGAAACCGCCCTCATTCTCCGGAATAATCTGTTCCGCGATAATCTGGCTGGTATTGGCCGGGTCAACGTTCAGCAGGTTCAGCGGCGCGATGCGCTTCTGGTTAATGAGCTTCGTCTGCGACGGGTCCGGGGTCGGCAGCGTACCATTCGCATCGCCGACGGCCATCTGCGTCAGGTTTAGTCTGGTACCGAGTGCCGCCGCGTTCGCCAGCCGCGCCGCGCCCTGATTGGTCAGAATGGCAAAATATTTTGCGGTCATGCGTTCACTCTCAGGTTATCAATCAAATGGATGGCCGAGGCCGGGTAATATTCACCGCCGACGACAATTTCCTCGGGGGTGTAGGGGTAAACGGTGAGCGCGTCGCCGTCGTAGCATCCCGCGCCGATGTACAGCTCGCCGGTCGCACTCAGGCTGATAGCAAGCCCCGTCAGGTGGCGGCTTGCCGGTTTGGCATCTTCAATCAGGCGCTCGAGCTCCTGATACATTTCGTCAGTGATGCCGCTGTCGAGTACGCCGACAACGAGGCGGAAAGTGCCAGGCTCCTCGTTGAGCTGCCACCACTCGCGCACCTCAATCAGAAAGCCGAGCGGCTCGACCACCCGACGCAATGCGCTGATGGTGCCTTTGTGCTGATGGACGAAAAACGACGACGCGCAGACGCTGCGCTTTGTCGCCTCCGGCCACTTCTCATCCCACCGGTCGACCGACAGCGCCCACGCCAGATACGGCAGCAGGTTTACCGGGCAGGTGCGCCAGTTCCACAGGGTGCGCAACGGTACCGGCACGCGCTGAATGTCAGCGAGCGCGGCAGCGGCGGCGACCTCCAGCTGCGACGAGCCAACGGGTAACAGCCGGTCACTCATCCGAGCCCCCGATAGTTATCTGGTACTCGGTACAGTTCGACGCCTGCGACTTACTCAGCACAATGTCGGCCTGCGGTGATGCCAGCTCGACACGCTGCACCCCCTCAACATGCAGCACCGCATAAATGGCTGACAGGCGGATATCACGCCCGAGGCGGTGCTGCGTGCTGATATAGCTCTGCAGCTTCTGCTCTGATGCCTGCCTGATGGGCTCAGATTCGGGACCGGGGTAAACGTAGAGCGTCGCGTCAATCTGGTACGGCACAATCTCGGCTGACTGAACGGTCACACGGTCAGCCACCGGTCGCACATCTTCGGCGTTCAGTGCTTTTTCAACGATTGTCAGTAACTCAGGGCTCGCGGTGCCGTCACCCTCACGGGATAACACGGTAATCGTCACGCAGGCGGGCGACGGGCTTTCGACCGACACGTCGGCGACCCGTCCGTCAGCGCTGCGGCCGTGATACTCATATGCGCCAACCGGACCCGCCACGCTTAATCCTTCAAAAGCCTGTTGTGCGCGCAATCGCAGGTCAGCATCTGATTCCATAACGGCAGGCGTCGGTGGGATGGTGGTGTCATCCGCCGGGGTGATGGTCAGGCGTTCGGTATTATTGTTTCCGGCCACGACGTCGAGGTCGCGACCGGTTGAATAGGCCAGCGTTACCGCCTGCGCGGCTTCATTCACACGCTGACGCCAGATAACTTCACGGTAGGCGTTTTCCTGCAGCAGCTTCACAATCGGCTCTGACTCAAGTGCCAGCGTCCGGGCGATAGCCTCCTGCTGATTTTCGGGATAAAGCGAAATTAGCGTCGCAATGCGTTCGGCAAGAATGGTTTCAAAGTCCAGTTCTTCCACCACATCGGGAACGGGTAACTGATTCAGGTCAACGGTTGCCATAGTGATTAGCTCAGTGGAATGGTGATGGAAAATGACTGGCCGCCGGTCGAACGGGTGCCGGTGATGTCGACATACAGCCCGCCGTCGGTCTCCGACCGTTCAAAGGTAATGGTCGAGAGGTCTACGCGTGGCTCCCACTTCTGGATCGCGGAATAGCACGCGGCCATAATCTGCAGGCGCAGCGCCGGGGTCTGCGGCTGGTCAATCATCTGCGACAGGAGCGAGCCGTATTCACGACGCATGACACGCGAGCCTACCGGCGTGACCAGAATGTCGCGCACGCTTTGCCGGATATGCTCAACCTCAGAGACACTGAGGCCGGTCTGGCTGTTCATTCCCAGATAACGCACCGTCATTGCGTCCCCTTAGTCCAGCTTCCGCCGCTCTGTACGTTGCCGTGTGCGTGGTTATCCACCTGCACGCCGTTTGAGGTCAGCGTCCCGCCGGTGTGCTCAATGTTCCCGCTCATCGTCCCGCCTTTCAGCACTTCGAGCGTGCCGGTCGTCAGCTTGTTGGTGCATACCACCTCCGGCGTATCGAGCGTGATGCGGGTAGAGGCTTTCACCAGCACTACCGGTACGGTGGCAGTAATGGAATCCGACGCAATGACGTCAGCGGTTTTGATGCCTGACACGGTGAGCGCACCGTTTTCGGGCTCGTATTCAATTACCGCTCCGTCAGGAAAAGACACATGAAGCGCATCAGGGGAGGCAGACGGCGCGGGATTGTCATCAGAGAAAATGCCGGGCAGCACAAAGGCCGTATCGAGTTCCCCCCCGATCGCCAGCAAAAGCACCTGCTCGCCAACAGACGGAGCCCACCATACTCGCGAGCGAGCGGCGCGACAGGTAAGCCAGTTCAGCCAGGTGGTTTCCATGCCACCGGTCTGGACACGACAAAGCCCCTCGTCGTGGTCGACGTCGGTGACGACGCCAGTGCGGATAAGGTTGCGGATCGCGCGAGCGATTTCCTGCAGAGAATTTAGATTATTCATGGGGAAATGATGACGAAGAGCAGGAATTCTGACTACGTACAAGAGTTCTTTGAACGCTCCTACAACGAAGCGCCATCACTCCCCCCCCTAAAAAAGTCAAATCCGAAATTTTTACTAAAGCGTTGCAATTTTTCCAATGTCGATATCTCACCCAGTAAAAACTCATCTTGATCTTTTAAAAGATCATTCGTTAATATTGATACATTCAACCCTTCTTTAATTGGTAACAAGTATTATCAAATCTTGCCAATATTTAAACTTACAAGGACATTTGCATGCAAAATGATGAATTACATTTTTCTGAAAACATAGAACTAGATGTTGATGTTTACATTGATGATAACTTCATCACCAAAGGTGTATTTATTATAAAGAGCAACGCCGTACCTTTTTTAAGCTTTGATTTCCCAGGAATGCTTGAATTAAAAAGAACCAAGAGCTTTAAAGGCACCGAATCAGTGATAAGCTGCTCTCACAAAAATGATGTCTTCCTCCTGCACTCATGCAGCATACATTCCAACTGCATATACCCTAAATTCATCATTAAAAACAATACTCATCACTCGTATTCCAAAATATACATATCCATACCAGGTCTATTTACTTTCTTTAATGGTCCAAATGGATTTCATGCAGAAAACGACAGGCTGAGCAAGAAAATAAAAAGTGAATTTCTTAATGCAAAATTCAAACATAATGATGCAGAGTACGAACTAACTATCTCCCACAACTTTGCTATCTCCCATAATGAAAATGACACCACAATATCTGAGGATTCAACAGTTTGCATTGAAAAAAATAATGGTACACTCTCCCTTGAAGAAGCACAGAAACTATCAATACGGATGGTTAATTTTTTCTCACTAATCTTGGGTGCGGGCCTCTCCATTAAATACGTTTCACTAGGTAGCGAGAATAACATTTACTCTCCTTTTTATTTCCCATATCGATATTCAGATGCTAACAATATAACCTATCAAGCCAAGGCATTAATAACCCACCCATTAAACATAACCAATGAACAGTGGGCTTTAATTTTTAAAAATTATTTTTCAGATGAAAATTCACCTGAATTTCAAAATGTATGGACTAGACTCGTTAGCATGCATTCTTACAATGGTTACTGGGAATATAAAATACTGGGACTCGCAAGCATTTTAGATATTTACAGCCAACAACTAGTTGATAGCAATGCAAAAGTTAGAATCCCCCCATCCAAAATGAAAGAGATAAAAAAAGATCTAATTTCTTTGCTAGATGAAAAAGCAAAACTTTTGGATCTAAATAACCCCACTAACAAGATAATACTAGACTCACTCAGCAAGCATATAATAAACTTCAAAAACACCATCACGCCAAATTTTCAAGAGCGATATCAATACGCTTTAAAAACCATCAATAATGATTTATTGGAGATTATAAACTTCACAGAGCAGGACTTCGTCACAATAAAAAAAATTAGAGATGCTGCTGCACATGGCATACCTATAGAGTTCACATCAGATAAAGGAAAGGACAACTCCCCCAGCAAGATAAATATTTTGCTAAACAAATTAGCATTACTACTTACATGTTTAGCATTTAAAAAGTTAGGCATCACGGAAAAGCATTTTGCAAAAATGATATCAGCCTCACATAACAATATAAAAATGAATGCTCTTCTCGATGAGATGAAATTGGATATTTACATAGGAGAAGGCAAGGTGATCGATGTTGATTACGATACCTTTTCAAAAATGAGTAATGTATTTGCCTTTGACTTTCCAGTCTTAGAAAATAAAAAAACAAACAGCCTTAGTTTTTTCGATCCGGAGTTGATTGACAGAATGGAATATTTTAGAAATTCAAGAGGCCGTTCGTTCTCTACAGAGAGTTTTTGCAATTATATATATGAAAACTACCATTTGGATGGCATATTTTGCCTTGAAATTATCGGCAAGCTCTATTGCAAGTATAAAGATAAAACGATAATTGCTTATAACTCACCTTGGATATCATTTAAAAAATAGACAACATCACAAGGAACATCATAGCAAATGGGTGTTTGCAATATATTCAAACACCCACTTCAAGTAATAACATTGTTAATTAAAGCTATTAATTACCAAATCTCGAATGAGTATTTCATCTTCAAAACTGAAACCAAGTAACGGACGTTCCGCGTACTGAACCTCCTTACCATGTGTGGTTGGTCTGTCTTTTAGTCCGTACTGGTGTATCTGCGCTATACGCTGTACTTTGCCGGTAAATTCCACCACCGCGCTGTTTTCACGTCCAGTGGCTTTCATGTAGCGGCTTGTACGGAGTTTCTGGAACATTGCCCGTTTAATCCTCCCGCTCTTAGCCCTTAAAGGCTGACGCTTTCGCGCCTGATACGGTGAGCCGTCCGGGGCTTTTTGCTGTTTGATGCGTTGCTGTTGCGACTTGCGCATCTCCTTTGCAATCTCTCCGGCCAGCTTCCGGCGCGCTGCAGGTGACAGGGCAGCGATCAGACCATTGAGCCTGTCATCAAAGGGCTTAAATTCACTCATCCCATTTACTCGCCAACTCCCCGTCAAGATAGAGCTCTTTTGGTGGGGTTACGGGTTCCGGCAGCGGAGGCTCAGGGGCATAGCTCACGTGCAGCGCGCCGTTCTCCTCTTTGATGAGGGTTCGCTCGGTGAGCTGCAGGCTGATACTGATATCGACGCTGTCCCCGTCGTTCAAATCCATCTGGAAACGGTAGCCCTTTTTGCGGTCGTCATCGAGCGTGCAGATATCCGGCTGGTTTTCCCTGAGCCATGCGGCCACCGGCACGAAAATCAGGTCAGGGTCGCCCACAAAGTCACACACGATCACATTCAGGGTATAAATTTTCTCGTGCGACAGCGAGGCCGCGAGACGCGCATCGATATTCCCCTCATCGGCAAAGATACGCATCATTTCGGGGTTTGTTTCAAGCTGCGGGACGGCTTTAATCAGCGCTTCGCGCAGGCTGCGTGCTTTCTTCATCGAGTTTATCCTGACAGTCTTTGACGGTTTCAACCTGCAGCGCGCAGGCGGCGAGCGCGTGCTCAAGCCTGCGAATATCGGCGCTCAGGTCGCCATTAGTGGCCGGGTCGCTTCCCGGCATCGGGCAATAGCTCACCGTCGGGCAGGCGCTGTAAACAATGACCGGCGGAGGCGCAACCGGCGCGGGTGTGCAGCCGACGCACAACATCAGGCAGCTCAGCGCTGTACCAGCGGCGTAGGGTTTCATTCTCATTTATCAGCCTCGTAATGGTTTCTTCACGCCGCACGGCCATTGCACCGGCGGCCAGCAGTTCGCCGCGTAGACTGACCTGCGCGGTTTCATTTCGCCTGGCAATTCCCTGCGAAACGGAAAGCTGATTTTTCAGCATTCCGATCGCGGTTTTTTGTTCCGTGGCGACCCTGTTCGCCCGTTCAAACGAGCGCGTCAGGTTGCCGTTTTCATGACGCTGCCAGAGCACAACCGCAATAAGCGCGGCCAGTAAAAACAACATCACTTTCATTGAATCCCCCTGAGGCAGTAGGCACGCTCGCGCGCGCGGCGGTTTTCCAGCCCCTTGTTAATTTCGCCATTCACATAAACCCAGCTGGTGAGCTGGTCGCACGCCTGCGGCCATTGCTGGCGTTTGATAAACGAGACAAGCGTCGACCGGCAGGCCGCGCCGGTTCCCACGTTGAATGAGAAACTGACCAGCGCGTCGTAAACGTGCTGCGGCATTTTCACCGGCGCGCATACGGCCAGATGTTTCTCGACGTTCAGCACATCCGCGACAAGGTTCGCCGCCGCCTGCCGTTCGGTGATTTCTCCCTTCGGCACGACGCCTGCAGTGTGGCCGATGCCCGACGTCCACACTCCCGCGCTGCACTGGTAAGGCGTAAGGCGACAACCTTCGAGGTCGGCAATCACCGCCAGCCCCCCGGGCGAGGTGTTAAGCAGACGAAAGTCAGGCATCAGCGCTGCCAGCGCCAGCACGGCGGCCACACTGCATTTTTTAACGATTGATTTCACGAATAGCCCCTTTATCGAGTCCGAGCGATGTCAGATAGAGGTACGTTTTGCGCTTAAACCAGTAGTTCGTCAGCGCAGTAAAAATGGCGCATCCGCCGCCCACGTATAACGCCATCTTTTCGGGGGACATTGCCCCGACATACGCCAGCCCCACGGCCAGCCAGTAGGCAATAAACGTGGTGATTTTTTCCATACTCAGTCCCATAGATTCACCGTTTCGGTTCTGGCCGCGCTCTCGGTCTCGGGCAGCTCTATTGCCGTGCCGTGCGGCAGGATCACACCGAGCTCAGACAGGCCGGGATTAGCCTCTAAGACGGTTTCGACCACGCCCTCAGTGCGCCCGTAGTACCGGGCGCAAATCGCGTCGAGGGTGTCGCCCTGCAGCGCATACGCTTTCATCAGATTTGCCCCACAATGCAGCGCGCTTTGTCCTGGATGCGCGCGACAGACCAGCGCATGTCCCGCCACATTTCATCGATAGTGCTGTCGATGCTGTCGGCTTTTTTGTCCCCTTTGGCGGTCGCATCCACGCCGCGAAAACGCTCATAAAGCGTGGCCGTCGTCATCGAGCACACGGCGTTGAAATAGTGGAAAACGCGCACGCTCTCGCCGTCGAGTTTGTCCGTCGGGACATCCGCCAGCGTGGCGTAACCGGCATCGAGCTGACTTTCGCGCCAGTCGCTCAGCTCCGCGTTAGTCTCCGCAATGGCGGTCTTAATCGCCCGGCGCAGGCGCACGGGGGAAACGGTCTGCTCTAAACGCATTTCTTCCCGCACGCGCTTCGGATCAACGTCAGGAAAAAACGGGGTGTTTTTGATTACCGGCTCGCTCACGCCCGGTGGCGGTATCACCACGCCCGGCACATCCTGCGGCTCTTTTTTTGGCTCAATAATCAGCGTCGTCATGACAACCTCGGGTAATGGGTGGGCGGTGGACGCCGGTCGCAGTCAGGGCAATAAATACCCGCATTGACCGGCGTGCCGCCCGGCTCGGGGAGCGCTCGTTTAACCTGCGGCTTTTGCCGCCTTTGGTGGACGCCCGCGCCGTGCCGCTGGTTTGGCGGCAGGCTTGCGCGTGCGCGGTTTAGTCGTTTTCGGTGCCGGTTCGGGTTTTGGCCTGAGCTGGCGCTCTAGCTGCTCAATGTCTTTTCGAACACCGATGGTGCTCTCTAACTGGATCGCACGCTGCAGGTGCGCCAGCGCCTCCGGTAGTTGCTCCGCATCACGCAGCACGTAGCCGGTGATTTTGTGCAGCTTCGCACGCACGATATCGGGCATATCCGAGCGTTCAGTCAGCGCGATAGTGTCGAGCAGGTTCGCCAGACTGACCGGCTGTTTTGCCGTGAGCAGGCGCTGCGCGGCCAGTGCCACTTCTTCGGCCAGCAGGCACGGCGTCGGACGGCGACCGACCGGCATGGTGAGGCCGTAGGTCATGGCGTAACGGGCGATTTCCAGCGCCCCGGCGATATCGTCAGCATCGAGACGCCAGAGCATCACCGTCATGATGATGTCATCCTGTGTGCCTTTGCCGTTTGCGAGGACGCCAGCGACCCACGGCAGGTAGAACGGCAGCAGCTCGCGCTTTTTCGCGGCTTTGCGCTCTTTGGAGCTGATTTGTTTTAACGTGCGGTTGTCTGCGGCCAGCTTAACGAGCATCTGCTCATAGGCAGTTGCATTGCGCAGCGGGACGGCAGCCCGCTGCGCTGTTTCAGAGGCCGAGACCCGCATCATGTGACGCGCTGCGGGACTCGTCATGGCTTACTCTCCGCTTTCCGGTGCTGCAGGTGCGGTGAAGTCACCGAGCTTGATGTTTTCAATCAGGCAACCGGCGGCGTAAGCCTCGACCACGTAGTCGATATTCATTGACTCGTAGTTTTCGACGCGGTCTTTCTTAGGGTTTTCGATGATGCTGCGACGGTGCGCGTCATCCATGAAGTAGACAGACAGGTTGTCGAGACGCGTCACCATCAGCGCATCTGCCGGGAAGTAAGGCACGCGCACGGCTGGCAGGTTGCCGATGCGTTTCTGGCTGATGATGATGTCAGCGGCCAGCGACTCGGTGTTTGCCTGCTCTTTGTTGACGATCGGGAAATATTTATCCGCCATCAGCTTACGCCCGGTGATGACAACCAGCTCCGGGTCATCCTGGTAAATCTCGTCAATCAGGTTGCCGGTGGCATCCATAACCAGCGCGTCGAGGTTCGCATAGTCGCCGTTTTTACCCACGCGGATCACTTCAGAAATCACCGCACCGTCTTCGTCGGTGATTTTTGACATCACGCGCGCTGGCGCTTCATTGCGGTACTTCTGCAGCCAGCCGATCGCCACGTCCTGCAGCAGTGGATTTTTTTTACGGTCGGAGGTCGCCGCGCGCTCAATGCCGTTGAAACCGGCCATGATGAAATCGAGGGACTGACGTTTGATGATGGCGTCACGGATACGGGTCTGGAAGTCCTGGAATCGCGCCCACAGGTCGAGCTGTTTGTAGCGGATATGGAAGTCAAAGTTAATCTGGTCGCACTCGTATTTATTGGACTCCAGCGCGGTAAAGTCAGCGGTCTTACGCTCATCATCACCGGCGGTGTCGGCGGTGCTCGCAATCGTACCGTTAACGCCGACGCCGACTTTTTCGCCTTTCAGCTCGTCGACCGGCACGATGTTGATTTTGGTCAGAAACGCGGATGACATCTGCAGGGTGGTCATCAGGGTTTGCGTGACCGACGGCTCGACGGTGAATTTCTTCGCCACGTCATCGGTGGAAATACCGTTCAGCTCCGCGACGCGGGACAGGTAGGCATTAAATTTGAAGCGGGTATATTTACGCATGGTTTTTCCTGTTCGGGTAAAAGGGTTCAGGCCGGGCAACGCGCCCGGCGCGTTATCAGCAGTTGGTCAGCAGCTCGTCGCCCGTACCGCCTTTTGAAAGCTCGCGGCGAGGCTGGCGCTGGCTTTCGGTGTTATCGAGGGAGCTTTTCAGGGAGGTAAACGCCTGCGCGTTTTCATCAACTTTGCTGGTCACGTCCTGCTTAAGCAGCGCAAAAGCGGTCTCCAGCTCGGTGACGCGCTGGTCGGTGGCGTTGAGATTGGTTTGTACCTGCTCGGTAACGGTGGTCACCGCCTCATGTACATCGGCGAAACTGGCGTCATCGCTGGCCTGCTTACGGCCAAAAATGGCTTTAACCTTATCGGTCAGGTTGTTGAACATGGTGTCGGGAACGTCCTCAAACTCCAGCGCAGCCAGTGAGGCCACAGAGAAAACGTCGTCCGGCTGGTCTTTTTTACCGGCGAGCGGGTTCTGCGCGGCGCGGCTGCAGAATTCGAGGTATTCCGTGCCGAGGCTTGCCGGGTCATCGGTGACGGCCAGCCCGATGAGGTAGCACTTGCCGCTGTTCGAGAAGTTCGGGCGGATCTCCATGGAGGTGTAAACCTTCTGCCCGGCACGCACCATGCTGACCAGCTCGTCAAGCGGGGCAATTTTGGCAAACAGCGCCTTTTTGCCGTTGAGGACAGAGTCATCACTGATAATCTCCGCCTTAAGCTCGGTTACATCGCCATAGCGTTTAAACGGACTGTCAGGCATCAGCCCCCGGATATGTTCGAGGTTAATGCGGCAGCCGTAGACGCGGGGGTCGAACGTGTCGGCCATATCCTGAATGTCATCGCCGCTGATGACGCGGCCATCGCAGGTGTCACCCTCGACGCCGATGCGAAACCATTTAGAAACTTTCTTTGCCATTGTTCAGGTGTCCTGATGTTGGGTTTTCGGGTCGGGTTTAGTTTCCCGACTCTGACCCGTATCAGCCACCGCTTGCGCTTCTGTTAGATCTGATACAACAGGCACTTAGCGCGAATAACCCCCTATTTCCTTAGCCTTGCCACGTCACACCAAAAACGAGGCAAGCATGACCATTTCAACTGACCTTTCTCTGTTAAATGACCCGCGACGACAGGCGCGGCTGTTGTACTGGCAGGGGTTCGCCGTGCCGCAAATCTGCGACATGCTGCAGCTCAAGCGCCCGACCGTGCAGAGCTGGAAACAGCGAGATGGATGGGAAGAAACCGCGCCGATTAACCGCGTGGAATCGACATTAGAGGCGCGGCTTATCCAGCTCTACGCTAAGCCAGACCTGACCGCGCATGACTTCAAAGTCGCGGATTTTTTGTCGCGCCAGATGGAGCGGCTCGCGCGCGTTAACCGCTACGGCCAGACCGGAAACGAGGTGGATTTAAACCCCAATATCGCCAGCCGCAACAAAGGGGATCGCAAAAAGCCGAAACGAAATTATTTCAGCGAGGAGGCTATCGGGAAGCTGGAGGAGATTTTCTTCGACCAGTCGTTTGACTATCAGCTCCGCTGGCATAAAGCGGGGTTAGAGCACCGCATCCGCCACATCCTGAAATCGCGACAGATTGGCGCGACGTTCTACTTTGCGCGCGAGTCCCTCCTGCGTGCGCTCAAAACCGGGCAAAACCAGATATTTTTATCGGCCAGTAAAACGCAGGCTTACGTGTTCCGTAAGTACATCATCGCCTTTGCCCGTCTGGTTGACGTCGACCTGTCAGGCGACCCGATCGTCATCGGCAACAATGGCGCTGAGCTGATTTTTCTCGGGACCAATTCCAACACCGCGCAGAGCCACAACGGCGACCTGTATGTCGATGAAATTTTCTGGATCCCCAATTTCCAGAAGCTGCGCAAAGTCGCCTCGGGCATGGCCTCGCAGTCGCACCTGCGCACCACCTATTTTTCGACGCCGTCGACGCTGGCGCACGGCGCGTACCCGTTCTGGTCAGGCGAGCTGTTTAACCGTGGCCGCAGCAACCGCGACGAACGTGTCGACATCGATATCAGTCATCAGGCGCTCGCCGGTGGCATGCTGTGCGGTGACGGCCAGTGGCGGCAGATCGTCACCATTGAGGACGCGCTCGCCGGTGGCTGCACCTTGTTTAACCTCGACCAGCTTAAGCAGGAAAACAGCGCGGATGACTTCCGTAACCTGTTTATGTGCGAGTTCGTTGACGATAAGGCATCGGTATTCCCGTTCGAGGAGCTGCAGCGCTGCATGGTCGATGCGATGGAAGAATGGGAGGACTTCGAGCCGTTCGCTGACCGTCCGTTTAACTGGCGTCCTGTCTGGATTGGCTATGATCCGTCACACACCGGCGACAGCGCCGGGTGCGCGGTACTGGCTCCGCCGCTGGTTGCCGGTGGCAAGTTCCGCATCCTTGAGCGTCATCAGTGGAAAGGCATGGACTTTGCCGCACAGGCCGAGGCCATCCGGGCGCTGACCGAGAAATACACCGTCGACTACATCGGCATCGATGCGACCGGCATCGGCCAGGGTGTTTACCAGCTCGTGCGCTCATTCTTCCCGGCGGCGCGCGCCATCCGCTACACGCCGGAAATGAAAACCGCAATGGTGCTGAAAGCAAAAGACACCATCAGGCGCGGGTGTCTGGAATATGACGCTGGGGCGACCGACATCACGCAGTCATTTATGGCTATCCGCAAAACCATGACCAGCAGTGGCCGCAGCGCCACCTACGAAGCCAGCCGCAGCGAGGAAGCCAGCCACGCGGATATCGCATGGGCGACCATGCACGCCCTGCTAAACGAGCCGCTTTCCGCCGGTAGCGGTATGCAATCAAGTTCAATTCTGGATATTAACTAAGATGAAAAAACGCCAAAAGAAACAGCCAAAACAGACCAGCATGACCGCCAGCGCCCCGCAGAAAATGGAGGCGTTCACCTTTGGTGAGCCGTCACCCGTTCTGGATCGTCGCGACATCCTCGACTATGTCGAGTGCATCAATAACGGCAAGTGGTACGAGCCGCCGGTCAACTTCTCCGGGCTGGCAAAAAGCCTGCGCGCCGCCGTGCACCACAGCTCCCCGATTTACGTAAAGCGCAACATTCTGACCAGTACCTTTATCCCGCACCCGTTGCTGTCTCGTCAGGACTTCAGCCGCCTTGTGCTTGATTATCTGGTGTTTGCCAACGGCTATCTCGAAAAGCGCATGAGCGTGACCGGCCAGCTCTTTAAACTGGAAACCTCCCCGGCCAAATACACCCGCCGTGGTGTCGAGGATGGCGTTTACTGGTACGTGTCGAGCTTTACCCACCCGCACCAGTTCGCCCCAGGTTCGGTGTTTCATCTGCTTGAGCCTGATATCAATCAGGAGCTCTACGGGATGCCGGAATACCTGAGCGCGCTCAATTCTGCCTGGCTGAATGAATCCGCCACGCTGTTTCGTCGCAAGTATTACCAGAACGGCGCACACGCGGGCTACATCATGTACGTGACCGACGCGGCGCAGAGCAGTACCGACGTTGAGGCACTGCGCTCCGCGATGCGCGACTCGAAAGGACTCGGGAATTTTAAAAACCTGTTTTTCTACGCCCCGAACGGAAAGCCGGATGGCATCAAGATCGTGCCGTTGAGTGAAGTCGCCACGAAGGATGATTTTTTTAACATCAAGAAGGTGAGCGCCGCTGACCTGCTCGATGCGCACCGCGTGCCGTTCCAGCTCATGGGCGGCAAGCCTGAAAATATCGGCTCGATGGGCGATATCGAGAAGGTGGCACGGGTGTTTGTGCGTAACGAGCTGACGCCGCTGCAGGAGCGTTTCAAAGAGATAAACGATTGGTTAGGAATGGAGGTGATCCGCTTTAAGGATTACAGCATCGAGACCGACTAAACCCGCCCAAAATGCCGCCTCCGGGCGGCACATCCTCAGAGCAAGCCAGACGCCGCACACGCGACGCAAGCGCCCCGACATGACCTTGACCGACTTCACATCTCAGCGCGCCACCACGACGCGCACAGACGCGTAAAATAAAACCTGTCACCACGTCTGGCGCGCAGTGCTATCCCCGCCTCGCCTGCCCGCTTCAGGGGTCACTTTTGATGCAGTTGCACGACCACCGTCAGACCGCGTCAGCGTTGGCTGGGCGCGACAAGAGTAGGCAAATTTGACACATGCAAAACCATGCACCTTATGCATGCACTACTGCAATACTCAAAAAGACTAAGAGTAAATCCATGTATTTAAGATTTAAATTGTTCATTCAAAGCTTGGTACATATCCTTAACCTGAGCTTTCGTGGGCAAATCCTCATCAATGATCGCCTGATACATTTCCTTGGTCTCATCATCAAGTTTTGAAAAGTCTATCTTTTTCTTTTTAAATCTATACAAACGCCACATTACTATATATTTAAGAAGCAACCCATAACCAGCTGAAATGATTAATGGCAGCGTCAAGGAAATAAAAACAACCGACTGGTAATATATTGCTGGAGAAAGAAACGAATCTAATGCAGACTTATACTTAACACCAATAAAAAAAGAAACCACTATGTTAAAAAACAAAGTCAGCAAAAACACATTCAGCGTATGTTTTTTCATGCGCGAATGCCTCCACACTCCGTTAAAAATCTATCCGGGTCAGCATTATACTCAGAAACCATCTTATCCAATTCACTCATAGCCACAACCCCTGTTAAAATCATTTTCATCACAGTACCAGTAATGTGTGATGAGCCGACTTCCTTAACAAACACCGAGTGCCTAATAGGTATTTCGACCAGATCAGCATCCTCGCGATATACATACACAGCACCCAAGTCAGAATGCATATTTGCGTAATTAATAATTTTATACTTAGAAAAAGCCTCAACATTGCTGACATTTAATTTCGTAGCAAAAGTCACTGTAAAATCAGAGGCAACGGAACTATAGATAACATCATCTTCATTATCGCTATTTAACTTCTTAACCAACTTATTGTTAAATGTAATGTAAAAAGTCGACCCCTTCCATTTAACCAACAATGCACCATCTGTTCTTTCATGATTTTTAATTATCTCGAAACCTTTTTCTATAGAAATTACTGATAAAACGTCATTCCGCGAAAGAAACATACTCACCTCAATTAATTAATCCTGCCTACGATTAGCACCCTATAGCTAACATGTGGAAAGTATTGCATAAATTAGCAATCACAAAAATAGCTAACTTACAATATAACGCCTCAATTTCTCGTTGTTCAACCCCGGCAGCACCGAAAGCAAGTTTCAGCACTGGCGACGTTTCTTATGGTCAACGCGGTGGCGAATTGAACGACCCGCGTGCCGCTGGAAATGTGTCAGTTTTGGGATTATTGATTTCGACAATCCTGCTGTAATTATCTCTTACGATTTCGGCGCCCCGACCAGCTCAGAGGGTGTCAGATTCTCATTAACCATAATTTGTTGCAGACGCTGAACAACAGCCATCAGCCGGAGACTCTTGCGCGAATGCAACAGCGGCACCGGGCGCATAACTGGTAATGAATGCATCAGTCATCCCCCCACGCATCATGCCATGTATCCGCAACACTGCGACCAGACTCATAATCTTCGCGCCATGCTTCAGCATCTGAAGCGCTACCGTCGCGCAGTTCCGCATAATCCATCAGTTGCTTATGCCAATCATCAAAGCTTGCAGTTCGTTTTGTGGAAGCAAAATCAGCCTTTTAAATCACCTTTACATGCTTGGTGAGAATCCCGGCCACTCATCAGCGACCGGATAAGAGAATTTTTGCCCGTCAAATGTCACGGTTGCGCCACGTGCCAGCGCCTGAAGTTCCCAGCGCTGCGGCGTGATGCCCTGTTGCGCCAGATCGAAGCGGATGCGCGGAATCTGCGCCCGTTCGGCCTTCGTCATTCGCCCTGATGGCGCTACCTGATGTGGTTTTAATGGCTCGCCGCTTCTTTGCTGGCGATTTAGGCGCGGGGCGTCGTGTTTTAACGTACCTCTGAGCGCCGTCACGACTTCGGGGTCATCCCATGCGATAACCCCGCCATCAATGAGATTTAACACCGCTGCGGCTTGCTCAGACGGTGTAGGCGTCATATCCGTGTCGGCTTCGTTGGTAGACAGCCCACAGTTATTGACAGGACTCCGAGGCGCGGCAATGCCGCTTTTTAAAGTCAAAGGCTCAACGGCCAAAAGCTTAGGAACGATGCGCCATTCGGCTGTCCGGGTTACATGAACCAGCTCAGAGCCTAAGTGTGGGGCGTAGATGCCCACGACTCTCTCTATATCCTCTTCGAAGGCATTGACCTCGTCAGTCACGTTACGAGCCACACGGACGGTCTGGCTATCACGTGGAACATTCGCCCCACCCTGCGCTGCGATATACAGGTCAAACTCACCTTCATCAGCTGCAGCTCTGGCCGCCTCGACACGCTCATCAAATTCATCAGCGATACTCACACCACTGGGCAGTTTGCGCAGCTCTCGATATGCTCCCATCGTCGGCAGGCCAATAGATTTAAATTGCGGGATGCGCCATGTTGACGCCCATGCGGTTACAGCTGCTGCTGTATCGGTGAGAGGCTTGCCGGTGTCGTGATCGATCTGACCATCGAGCGCGTAACCATCAATATTCTTCGCAATGTACTTTGCGATGTAACCAGCTGCACCACCTCGATTGAGGTGCTTCGCTTCAAAGCGCCGTGCTGTAGCGCCCTTTTCATCGCCATCCTCTTTTAAGGCATAACGACGCATGATTTCGGTAATGTTTTTGCGTTGCTCTGGTTTGCAAAAAAGCATCATGTGCCAGTGTGGTGTTCCGTCATGATGCGGCTCAACCACGCGCATCCCGTAGACCTGCAGATCGTTATCTTTAAAAGCTGTGCGCATCAGGCTCCAGATTCTGCATAAATACCGCTGTCCATCCTTAGGCGTAAAGGCGGTTTCATTCCATCCGTGATTAAGCTGCACCGTCTTTTTGTCGCCCTTTCCAACCTGACGTGTCGGGTGATACTTCGACGGCGTGGTGATGGTGATAAACATCCCGACGTCACCCTGACCGGCCGCATAGCGCTCAATACCTGCGATAGTATTCATCAGTTCCATACGACGGATTTCGGGGTTTGAAATACTTCCCATGACTTTGCTGATGAGATCGATGCGCTCACCTGTGACTTTGTTTTCCAGCTCGCACGACTTCAAGTATTCGAGATTAGCCTGACGGCGAGAATGCACATCGCGGATCGCCGTTTTACTAGCGTATGGGGAGCGGTCTTTGTTCACCTCACCGGCGGCAATCAGCAAGGCCTCGTGCCAGCGCATACGCTGCCCCTTAAACTGGTTAATCCACCATTCATCGTTAATCAGACGAGCGATAGTGGAAAATGCCTGGCGGATCGTGATTTGCCCTTTACGGTATTTCTTCCAGAACATTGGGGTGATGTTGAATGCACGAGCTGCACCGGCAACGTGACCATATAAGTGCGCCTGCGCTTCATCGGTGAAAAGGGTTTCTTTACCGCCGTGAGCATCTGCCCATGCATCGCTAAGTTCCTCATAAGCAACATAGAGCTGCGAAGCGATACGGGCAGCAAATTTTTTGAGCTCTTTGTCACTCATACCCGCTAAACGTGAATAGTTTTCGCGCTCGCTTAAAAAGAGAAGAGATGCAGTCTCGTTCATTCCGTTTAACTGATTGACTCGCTCAAGACGCGGCCCCACCCTTTGCTCAACGGTGTTCTTGAGGAAATAGAGACCATGAAGTGGGCTTTTAGTACGACGGATGAAGTCATACCGCGAGTTAAACAACGTTTTTAAGACATATGGCAGGCGATTAACTTTACCTAAAACACCTTGCACCTGACGGAATTCGCCACGTGTAAGGGGTCTGTCGCGGCCGATTGCAGAGCGTGGGGCATTCCAGGGATAAGCACCGACGAATGTATCGTCGGTGTGCTTCGAGAAAGGCGTTGGTGGCGAGGGAGCGATGCGCCCTTTACATGGGCTGCTCACTCACACACGCCCGCATAAATGCTACTGCATACGCTTAAGTCATTTGATGCACCCAATAGATCAAATTGAGTTCCTCCGTGGGTAGTCATTGCCCAGTCACGGTATGTCTGTATGCCGTAACCATCGACAGTTACAACATTAATTCGCTTCTCCGCTCGCTTCGGATCTTGAGTTGAAGGGAAGAAAACAGCATTGCCCCTACGGGAGCATTCCGCAACGAGCCGTTCCCACTCCGACACACGGGCGATTTCTTCAGGCCATCTTGCGAAAATTTCTGCAAGTTCAGATTTCCTGACATTGACGCAAGGCATACACCCGACTCGCCCACATCCTTGCAAATAAAGAGGATTAGGTTTGATGCCGTGGCGTTTTGCGATGGCAAAAACCTCCTCATGCTTCCATTGAAGGATCGGGCGATAAACATGCAAACCCGGTGTATTGTCTGCATCCTCTTCCCATTCAGACAAAGCAGCTCGCGCAGGCGACTCCTGAGCCCGCACTCCTTGCCACATAACCACCTCATCGAAATCATTAAGCGCGGGCCCGACAACCTGGGTTTTGACAGGCTCGTGTTTCAGTTCGAACGTGCAAAATTTTGCTTTTGTGGAGGGAAATCGACCTTTCCACATAGCCAAATCTAAGAAAGGAATTCCAGTTGGTTGAAGTAATGACAATGCGCGTTGAATACGAAACGCAGCTTCATCCCTAGTGAAACCGCACTCTTCGACAAGAGAAACAGGCCATCGCTCAGCTATAAAATCCCGCTTCCCCTGTATGCGTTTAGAGAAATCAGCCTTTACACGAATAATATTCCCAAGGCGATTCTCCAGATAATCAAGATAATCCATCGTCTGAGGGTGTTCATGGCCGGTATCGGCAAACACAACACGAAAAGGAATGCCGTTCTCTATTGCTAAGAGCCAATCAGCTAAACTATCTTTCCCGCCAGAAACTGTGACTATGTTGATTGTGTTATCAGCTAAGCATCGAGCATCAATCGTCATTTGCGAGTGTTCCCTTTAGAAAAGCAAGCGCTGCACTCTTGACCAATGCGTTCGATTTGATAGCCCAATTCTGCAAAGCTGCTCGCTTCACCTGTCAAAATATCGTGGAGAATCAGACCTGAAACGAGTTTAGGGACAGTTGGGTAGTAACCCACAACGTCCAACCATTCCTTACCTTCATTCTTCCCGGATGTAGCGGTCTTTTTTTCCTGCAAAATGAATTGATAGCGGTCACTAGTGATGACGTATTGGTTATTAATCTCGATGCGTATGCTCATTTTTGCTTCCTGTTAAAAGTGATTAGCCAGCTCTACCGAAAATTGAGTTGTGTAACTTTTCCGACTCCTGGCCTAATAACTCGATAATCTCGGTGCGATTAAGTTCTGACTTACTGATGTACGCGATAAGTCCGTCAAACTGCGAAGAGAAGCGGGTCGCCGTGTCGCGCTGTGCCTCGCTTACTGCCTGCGCCAGATGTGCCGAATACATTCCCCGCTGCGCTGTATTTTGTTTTTGCATTTGCCTATCTCCGGACAAGAGGAGTCCCCACGCTGTAAGGCGCGTAATAAAACGAATCCAGATTAATTAATGTAAATACTGCTCAGGTTTTACTGAGGTTAAAATGGTTGGTGCGTACTCAAAAAGGCTGAACAACTCTCGCAAAGCGCGGAAAAGTTTGTCACGCCAATAACAGTCCTCCTCATTCAAACGCCAGTGCGGCATCATAAATTCCTGCTCTGTCAGTCCCGCATGAAGAAACAATGAGCGTCTTTGGCTTACAGTCAGGCGGCTGATGAAAGTTGCTTTTGAGGTGCCAAGTTGGCGATACCGGGTGAATGCATTTCTCAATTCATCAAGCGCGCAAACAAGACGCTCACGATCGGCTTCGGTCATTTCCTCTAAGCGCATGACAGAGTGACGCTGTTTTAATTGAGCGTGGAAACAAACCGTAAGACGCTCCCGCTCCATCATCTGATTGTAAAAATCGCAAGTGTCTTGCCAGCGAGGCTGAGCCAGATACTTGCAGACCAGACCGCGAAGTGCTGTTGGTTGCTTCTGGATCACATCAAGTGTCATGACCGTCATAACCACAGCCCTCTCTTTTTGACCAGGCGGCGAAGCTTCTCGATAACACCCGTCTTACGGGTTCGGATGATGATGCCCTTGCGTCCGCGACCGTGAGTGATAGTGAAGTTGGTAGGTTTAGGGCTTTCTCTTCGAAGCAACTGTGCAATACAGCGAGGTTCATTATTCATACTGGCTCCCCTAATCCGAGCCACATCAGCCAACCGTCTCTAATTTCCTTCGGGCGGCTGTCATAGGCCATCTTCATGCCCTTATTCCACGCTGGAAGATAAACCCAATATTCCCCTGCACGCCCACTCGTCGACTGCGGATCGGTCATCTCAACAACAGGTAACTTGCCCTTCTCAATCATACCTTTAACCGCTGCAGGAGTTTTTCCAATAAGACGGGCAAACTCCTGATACGGGACCGCATCCGTGCTACTTACAAGCTGGTTGTTCATCTGTTACGATTCTCCTTTAGTGCATTTAATTGCTCATAAAGGGCTTTAATTGCCTATAGCCAAAACCCACTAATAAGGAATTTATTTCCTTATAAGGGAATAATCATCGTATGGAGGATTCATGTCAACCCCGATAAATGAAAAAATCAAACTCATCAGGGAGTCAGAACGATTAAATAGAAAGGAAATCAGTGAGTTAACCGGAATAGCATATGGTTCATTTTGTGGATACGAAGCTGGGGATAAAAAACCGGGTGTCGAGCCCATAATGAGAATCCTTCAACATCCTCGTTTCACCAAGTACACCTTATGGTTTATGACTGACCAAATAGCACCTGAAGCTGGGCAAATTGCACCGGCTCTCGCGCACTTTGGGCAGCAGACAACAACGTCACCCCACTCAGACCAGAAAACTGGCTAACCATTTACGGCGCTTTTTTGTGCAGCAAATGCACAGTGAGTTTTTGCTATTTAAATCAGGAAATTGAAGTACGCAGTTACATCATCGGGAGGCTTTATGTCTGTTAAAAAGCTCGATGATGGTCGATATGAAGTGGACATTAGACCGAGCGGGCGTAACGGAAAACGCATCCGTCGGAAGTTCGACAAGAAAAGCGAGGCGATGGCTTTTGAAAAGCACACTCAATATAACCATCACTCAAAGGAATGGCTCTCAAAACCAACGGACAAACGCCAATTGTCAGAACTGAAAGAGTTGTGGTGGAAGCTGAAAGGTAAACATGAGGAGCACGGTCAATCGTATCTCAGGAAAATTGAGCGTTTCGAAACGATGACCGGAAACCCGTGCGCTTTCCAGATCACCAAGAGCCTGATAACGCAATATTGTGCTCAACGTCGGGGTGAAGGTATTAAGCCAACTACCATCAACCGTGACCTGATCACACTAGGTGGAATGTTCACAACCCTGATTGAGTCAGAACTGTATAACGGTGAGCATCCATTCAGGGGATTCAAAAAACTGAAAGAGCAGACTGCCGAAACGGGCTATCTCACTCTTGAGGAAATTGACGCCTTACTTGCTGCGCTCTCAGGTGATAATCGTAAAATTGCGGTTTTGTGTTTGAGTACCGGGGCAAGATGGGGAGAAGCTGCGCGGTTGAAGGCGGAGAACGTGATTCATAACCGGGTGTCTTTCGTTAAGACGAAAACCAACACACCCCGCACGGTCCCGATCTCTGATGACGTTGCGGCTTATGTTGTAGGCAAAACACGAGGTTTTCTGTTTCCTGACGCCAGTTATGCTGAATTCAGGCGAATCCTCAAAGAAGTTAAGCCCGACTTACCGGCGGGGCAAGCAACACATGCTCTACGACACTCTTTCGCCACGCACTTTATGATTAACGGGGGCAATATCATCACACTGCAGAGGATCTTAGGTCATACGAAAATTGCGCAGACAATGGTCTATGCGCACTTCGCTCCTCAGTATCTGCAGGACGCGATTTCGCTTAACCCGCTGAAGGGTGCTAATGGTGGTAAGAGTGTCCACAATGTGTCCACACCCTAGCCGCTTTTTATGGCTTTTGGCTGCTAGTAGTAAAACGTGAAGCCTTGTCTGGCGCGGCTTTCCAGCTACGCCAGACATTAAAAAGGCTCCCGCAGGAGCCTTTCATCAATCAATGCAACGACGCTAACCTCGCCGCAAACCCGACAAACAGCAGCCCTATCAGCCCGTTTCCCAGCTTTGCCAGTTTCTTTTTCGTTTTGAGATAACGCGTGACAAACGCACCGGAGAAGATCAGGAAGCTCATGTACATGAAGCTTATCAACTCAAGCGTCGTCGCGAGGATAAGGAAAGAGGTGCCGGTGCTCTGTGCGTTCACGTCAATAAACTGAACGAAGAACGATACGTAGAACAGAATCGCTTTTGGATTGGTCAGGCTCAATACCAGCGAACGTTTCATGATCATACTGGCAGGTTCGGGGCCGCTCTCATGCGCGTTTTTCTGACGGTTCACCACCGACCAGAGCATTTTGCCCCCCAGCCACAGCAGATAGAAGGCTCCGAGATAGCGCACGATGTTAAACAGCACCGGCGTGGTCTGGATTAATGCTGCGACACCCGCCCAGGCCAGAAACATCAGAACCGCATCACCGATAAACACGCCTGTGGCGGCGAGATACCCTTTTTTAACGCCGTGACCAATCCCGGTTTTGAGCACAAACAGGGTATTCGGCCCCGGTACCAGCACGATAAAAAATGCGCCTACAACATACGTCCAGAAATTCAGTACGCCAAACTCCGCAAACACTTCTTCTCCCTCCTTTTGCTCAATACAGCAGGAATAGCGCTGCAAATACGCTACTCCTAAAAATCAGACGCTACAAAATCAGCGGGCACCATTACGGTGCCCTCATGGTACTCAGATATCCTGGACTGCGAACAGCAACGCGTTGCGATGCCGGGTCATTCCACATTTTCTGATGGCGTGAATACGCATATTGCGGCGGGATTGTGCTTCCAGCCAACGAGCCTTGCGACGACTCACCTGTCGCAACATGCGCCAGCGCCCTACTTCTGTTCTACTGCGCTTCATGTCTACAACTCTTTCTCTAACACTTTTTCTCTAAAAGAAAGGCCATTATAAACCCAACCCTGCGGCAAACCAGCGCTTTTACCTGGCGTTTTATTTGCCAGATGAATCCTGATGCGTACACTCATAACAATACGCTTTCAAAAGGATTTTTTTACCTATGACAACCTTCTACACCGTGGTGAGTTGGCTGGTCATTTTGGGATACTGGCTGTTAATCGCAGGTGTGACATTACGCATCCTGATGAAGCGCAGAGCCGTTCCCTCTGCCATGGCCTGGCTTCTGATAATCTACATCCTCCCGCTGGTGGGAATTATAGCCTATCTCTCTTTCGGTGAGCTTCACTTGGGTAAACGCCGCGCAGAGCGGGCCCGTGCCATGTGGCCCTCAACCGCAAAGTGGCTGAACGACCTTAAAGCCTGCAAACATATCTTTGCCGAGGAGAACAGTAGCGTCGCATCATCGCTGTTTAAGCTGTGCGAGCGCCGTCAGGGGATTGGTGGCGTTAAGGGCAATCAGCTCCAGCTGCTGACCTCGTCCGACGACGTCATGCAGGCATTAATCCGCGATATCCAGCTGGCGCGTCATAATATCGAGATGGTTTTTTATATCTGGCAGCCCGGCGGGATGGCTGACCAGGTCGCTGAATCGCTGATGGCCGCGGCGCGACGCGGCATTCACTGCCGTCTGATGCTTGACTCCGCAGGCAGCGTGGCATTTTTCCGTAGCCCCTGGGCGGGCATGATGCGTAATGCGGGGATCGAGGTGGTCGAGGCGCTGAAGGTCAATCTCCTGCGCGTGTTTCTGCGCCGGATGGATCTCCGCCAGCATCGTAAGATGATCATGATCGATAACTATATTGCCTACACCGGCAGCATGAACATGGTTGATCCGCGCTTCTTCAAGCAGGACTCGGGCGTAGGCCAGTGGGTGGATTTGATGGCGCGAATGGAGGGGCCGATTGCCACCTCGATGGGCATCGTTTACTCCTGCGACTGGGAGATAGAAACCGGCAAACGCATTCTGCCGCCACCGCCGGACGGCAATATTATGCCGTTTGAAGAGGCCAGCGGTCACACTATTCATACCATTGCTTCCGGGCCGGGCTTCCCGGAGGATTTGATTCATCAGGCGCTGCTGACGGCAACGTACTCGGCGCGTGAATACCTGATCATGACGACGCCCTACTTTGTTCCCAGCGATGACCTCCTTCACGCGATCTGTACCGCGGCGCAGCGCGGCGTCGATGTGAGCATTATATTGCCGCGCAAAAATGACTCCCTTTTGGTGGGCTGGGCCAGCCGGGCCTTCTTTAGCGAACTGCTGGCCGCAGGGGTGAAGATCTACCAGTTTGAAGGTGGATTGCTCCACACCAAAAGCGTGCTTGTCGACGGCGAGTTGAGCCTGGTGGGAACGGTCAATCTGGATATGCGCAGCCTGTGGCTCAACTTTGAAATCACTCTGGTTATTGATGATGCCGGCTTTGGTGGCGATCTCGCCGCGGTGCAGGATGATTATATCTCCCGCTCGCGGCTGCTGGATGCCAGACTGTGGGTAAAACGTCCGCTGTGGCAGAGAATTGCCGAACGACTGTTTTACTTCTTTAGTCCGTTGCTGTAAAACGTGCCCAACGATGTTAAACAGGTAGTCATCATGGAAATGGATCTGAACAATCGCCTGACCGAAGACGAAACGCTCGAGCAGGCCTATGACATTTTTCTCGAACTGGCGGTTGATAACCTCGATCCCGCAGACGTGATCCTCTTTAATCTGCAGTTCGAAGAGCGCGGCGGTGCCGAACTGTTCGACCCTTCAGAAGACTGGGCTGAACATGTGGATTTCGATCTGAATCCTGACTTCTTTGCCGAAGTGGTCATCGGGTTGGCCGATGAAGACGGTGGCGAGATTAACGATATTTTCGCCCGCGTCCTGCTCTGTCGAGAGAAAGACCACAAGCTGTGTCATATTCTCTGGCGCGAATAATAAAAAAGGCTGCGATTGCAGCCTTTTTTATTTACTCCGGCAACGCATTTCCGCAGCGGTTACAAAACCGCGCGTTAAGGTCATGTTCACCCTGGTGACATGCCGGACATTTGCGCTGCTGCTTGCGGCTCTGAAATGCGCTGCTCATGTGCGTGGTAATCAGCCCGGTCGGAATAGCAATGACCGAATAGCCAATCAAAATCAGCACTGAGGCCACAATGCGGCCCAGCGGCGTATGGGGCGTGATATCACCGTACCCCACGGTCGTCACGGTTACTATCGCCCAATAAACGGACGCATTGAGCGTCGTAAAGCCATATTTCGGCCCCTCTATCAGATACATCAGCGCGCCAAAAACGATCATGACGATGGCAATAAACGAGTAGAAGAGAATAAGCTGATGCCGCGCGCTGACAATTGCGCTCCAGAACACGCGCAGTGAGGGCATAAAACGCAGTAATTTCAGAATACGTAATACCCGAATCACGCGCATCGCCCGCCAGGCAAAGACATAACTCAGGCTGATTTCCGGCCACAGCCACATGACGTAGAGCGGCAGAATAGTGGCTAAATCAATAAATCCCCAGAAGCTGAAAACATATCGGGCCGGGTTGGGCCACGCAATTACTCTGAGCAGATATTCAGCGGTAAAAACCAGGGTAATCGCCAGCTCAAGCCAGACAAAGACATGCCATTCGTCAAACGTCAGGTGGTATTGCGTCCCGGCGCCCGATTCAATAAAAATGACCACCACGCTGAGGAGCGCAAATAACCCACAAAGACCTTCGAAGCGTCGCCCGGATACCGTTTCAGGATCGAATAAAACATGATAAAGCCGCCGACGGGCTGACGTGAATAAACGCGACACAGTGACCTCGCAAAATATAAGGGCTGACATCATGTCAGCCCTTACGATTATAACGGGTCTACTTTCAGGCAGGAAACCGCATGTCGGAAACTGCCTTCCAGAACCGGTCGCGTTTTCGCACATTCCGGCCCGGCCATTGGGCAGCGCGTGCGGAAGACGCAGCCCGACGGCGGGTTAATCGGTGAAGGCAATTCCCCTTCCAGAAGCTGGATGGTCTTATTCTTTTCCAGATCGGGATCGGGGATCGGCACTGCCGACATCAGCGCTTTGGTGTAAGGGTGCAGCGGGTTGTGGTACACCTCGTCATAGGTGCCCAGCTCCACGGCGTGACCCAGATACATCACCAGCACGCGGTCAGAGATGTGTTTCACCACGGCCAGGTCATGCGCGATGAAGATCAGCGACAGCCCCATTTCGCGCTGTAGCTTCTGCAGCAGGTTAACCACCTGCGCCTGAATGGACACGTCCAGTGCGGAAACCGGCTCATCACAGATAATCAGCTTCGGTTCGAGGATCAGGGCGCGCGCAATACCAATACGCTGACACTGGCCGCCTGAGAACTCGTGCGGATAGCGGTTGATGAGGTTAGGCAACAGCCCGACTTTCAGCATCATCGCCTTAACGCGATCGCGCACTTCCTGACGGGACATCTTCGGATGATAGGTCCGCAGCGGCTCGGCAATAATCTCACCGATGGTCATACGCGGATTAAGTGACGCCAGCGGATCCTGGAAAATCATCTGGATATCGCTGCGCACCTCGCGCCACTCGTCGGGCTTCATGCCCAGCAGGTCTTTACCCAGCCAGGCCACTTTACCGTCGGTGGCTTTCACCAGACCGATAATGGCGCGCGCAAAGGTCGATTTACCGCAGCCGGACTCGCCCACCACGCCCAGGGTTTCCCCTTCATACAGGCGCAGCGTGACGCCGTCCACCGCTTTCAGGGTCTTCGACGGCTGCCAGAACCACTGTTTGCCGTCTTTGATGTCGAAATGCACCTTAAGGTCAGCAATCTCGAGCAGCACATTGCGTTTTTCATCTAAAGCGTTCATACCAGCTCCTCCTGCGGCTTAAAGCAGGCGCGCAGACGGCCTGGTGCAAACTCTTCCAGCGGCGGAGCGCTGTTGCAGATTTCCATCGCGTGCGGACAGCGCGGCTGGAACGGACAGCCTTTCGGCAGGCGCAGCAGGTTTGGCGGGTTGCCCGGAATGGTGAGCAGGGATTCCCCTTCCGCATCGAGGCGCGGTACCGCGTTCAGCAGGCCAATCGAGTACGGGTGCGCAGGCTGATAGAAGACATCGCGCGCTTTGCCGTATTCCATGGTACGACCGGCATACATCACCAGCACTTTGTCACAGATGCCCGCCACCACGCCCAGGTCGTGGGTGATCATGATAATCGCCGTGTTGAACTCACGCTTCAGCTCGTTCAGCAGGGTCATGATTTGTGCCTGAACGGTAACATCCAGCGCGGTGGTCGGTTCGTCGGCAATCAGCAGTTTTGGCCGACACAGCAGCGCCATCGCAATCATCACGCGCTGGCGCATACCGCCAGAAAACTCGTGCGGGAACATGCGCATGCGCTTGCGCGCCTCCGGCATTTTCACCGCATCGAGCATTTTGACCGACTCTTCAAAGGCTTCGGCTTTACCCAGGCCTTTGTGTAGCATCAGGACTTCCATCAGCTGCTCACCAACGCGCATGTACGGGTTCAGCGAGGTCATCGGATCCTGGAAAATCATCGAGATCTGCTCGGCGCGCAGCTTGTTGAGCTCGTGCTCCGGCAGGTTGAGGATTTCACGACCGTTGAATTTCGCGGAACCGCCAATCACACCGTTAGCGGCCAGCAGGCCCATTAGCGCAAAGGCGGTCTGGGACTTCCCGGATCCGGATTCCCCCACGATGCCGAGCGTTTCGCCCGCGCGCAGGTTGAAGTTGAGATCGTTCACGGCGGTCACATCCCCGTCCGGGGTCTTAAAGGTGACGCGAAGATCTTTTACGTCCAGCAGAAGGTCGCTCCGCTGCTGCGCCTGTGGCGCGGTTGCCGTTTCAATAATTGTCATGACGGCGCTCCTTAACGGTCTTTCGGGTCGAGGGCATCACGCAGGCCATCGCCGATAAAGTTAAAACAAAACAGGGTAACGACCAGGAAACCCGCCGGGTATAACAGCAGCCACGGAGACACTTCCATTGAGTTTGCACCGTCACTCAGCAGCGCGCCCCAGCTGCTGAGCGGCTCTTGCGTACCCAGACCGAGGAAGCTCAGGAAAGATTCAAACAGGATCATGCTTGGCACCAGCAGTGAGGCATAGACCACCACCACGCCCAGCACGTTAGGAACGATATGGCGAACCACGATATTCCCGGTAGAGACACCGCCGACCTGCGCGGCTTCGATAAACTCTTTGCGTTTGAGGCTCAGGGTCTGGCCGCGGACAATACGCGCCATATCCAGCCAGGAAACCATCCCGATGGCCACGAAGATCAGCAAAATATTCTGACCGAAGAAGGTCACCAGCAGGATGACGAAGAACATAAACGGGAAGGAGTTCAGGATTTCCAGCAGACGCATCATTACCGAGTCTATTTTGCCGCCAAGGTAGCCGGACAGTGAGCCGTAGAGCGTACCCACGATCACCGCCACCAGCGCGGCAGCAATCCCGACCATCAGCGAGATACGGCCACCGATAGCGACACGCACCAGCAGATCGCGTCCTGAGGAGTCCGTGCCGAAATAGTGGCCAGACTCCATATCCGGCGCGCTGGACATCATGCCCCAGTCGGTGTCGAAATAGGTAAATTGCGACAGCATCGGCGCCAGGGTCACAAACAGCGCGATAATCACCAGAACAACCAGACTGGCAACCGCCGCGCGGTTGTGCATAAAGCGACGGCGCGCGTCCTGCCAGAGGCTACGACCTTCTACTTCCAGTTTTTCACTGAAGTTTTCCAGCGCCTCGCTGTTTTTCTTACTCAACATCATGGCGTGCTCCAGTTAGTAACGGATTTTCGGGTCGATGACGGCGTACAGCACATCGACGATAGCGTTAAAGAGAATGGTCAGCGCACCGACGAGAATGGTCAGGCTCAGTACCAGCGAATAATCGCGGTTAAGCGCGCCGTTAACGAACAGCTGACCAATGCCCGGCAGGCCGTAGATTGTTTCGATAACCATAGAGCCGGTAATGATCCCGACAAATGCCGGTCCCATGTAGGAGAGCACGGGCAACAGCGCCGGTTTGAGCGCGTGGCGGAAGATAATCCGACGCATCGGCAGCCCTTTAGCGCGCGCGGTACGAATGAAGTTTGAGTGCAGCACTTCGATCATTGAACCACGGGTAATACGCGCGATACTGGCAATGTACGCCAGAGATAATGCCACCATCGGCAAAATCATGAACTTCAATGCCCCGCCGTTCCAGCCGCCGCCCGGCAGCCACTTCAGCGTGATGGCAAATATCATCACCAGTAATGGCGCGACAACGAAGCTGGGTATTACTACCCCGGTCATTGCCACCCCCATTACGGCATAATCCCATTTGGTATTTTGTCTGAGCGCGGCGATAACGCCTGCGGTGACCCCGAAAACGATGGCCAGAATGAATGCCGCAGCCCCCAACTTAGCCGAAACCGGGAAGCTGGACGCCACCAGATCGTTAACGGAATAGTCTTTATATTTAAATGACGGTCCAAAATCACCGTGAGCCAGCTGCTTCAGATAATTGAAATACTGGGTGGAGATAGGATCGTTTAAGTGGTATTTCGCTTCGATATTCGCCATGACTTCTGGCGGCAGCGTACGCTCACCGGTAAATGGACTTCCCGGCGCAAGGCGCATCATGAAGAAGGAAATCGTGATGAGAATAAATAGCGTTGGAATCGCTTCAAGACAGCGACGTAGGATAAATTTCAACATTGCCCGTACCTTCTGGCGTGTGCCTATATTATGTGACGTTGGTTAGACACCGTGGGGCGAGCACGCCCGCCCCACTCATTGCCATTAATGCTTGATAATATACAAGTTTTTAACGTAGATATTATCCATCGGGTCTTTACCGGTATACCCACCTACCCATGGTTTCACCAGACGGGCGTTAACGTAGTAGTAAACCGGAACGATCGCGGAATCTTTATCCAGCTGCTGCTCGGCCTTAGAGTACAGTTCTGTACGCTGTGCTTCGTCAGTGGTTTTCAGCGTGTCGCCAATCAGCTTGTCGAACGCCGGGCTCTTATAGTGCGCGGTGTTGTTCGAGCTGTCGCTCAGCATGGTATTCAGGAAGGAGGTCGGTTCGTTATAGTCCGCACACCAGCCAGCACGTGCCACATCAAAGGTGCCCTGATGACGGCTGTCGAGGAAGGTTTTCCACTCCTGGTTCTCCAGCTTCACGTTCGCGCCCAGGTTTTTCTTCCAGATCGAAGCGACGGCGATAGCCAGTTTTTTGTGCAGATCGGAGGTGTTGTACAACAGGCTGAAGGTCAGCGGCTTATCTGCGGTATAGCCCGCTTCGGCCAGCAGTTTCTTCGCTTCTGCGTTACGCTGTTCCTGCGTCTGTTTGAACCAGTCTGGCTCGGTCAGTTTTGCGCCATCGGTGTATGGAGGGGTATAGCTGTATGCCGGCAGATCGCCCTGGTTTTTCACTTTGTTTACGATGATATCGCGATCCAGAGCCAGCTTCAGCGCGGTACGTACACGTACGTCGGTGAACGGTGCTTTCTGGTTATTGATTTCATAGTAGTAGGTGCACAGGTACGGGTCGACGTGAACTTCTTTAGGGATCTCTTTTTTCAGTTTCTGGAACAGTTCAATCGGCATGTTGTTATAGGTCATGTCGATTTCACCGCTGCGGTAGCGGTTAACGTCAGTCACTTCGGACGAAATTGGCAGGTAGGTAACCTGATTAATGACGGTTTTCGCATTGTCCCAGTATTGCGGGTTACGCTCAAGCACCATACGCTCGTTGACCACCCAGTCTTTCAGCTTATAGGCACCGTTGGTCACGATATTGGCAGGCTGCGTCCATTTTTCACCAAATTTTTCCACGGCGGATTTTGGTACCGGGGAGACGGACGGGTGAACCAGCAGCTTATAGAAGTACGGAACAGGTTCGCTCAACGTCACTTCAAAGGTATTCGCATCAATCGCTTTTACGCCCAGGTCGGTAACAGGTTTTTTACCCGCGATGATGTCATCAATATTGGCGATGTGGCCATATTGCAGGTAGCTCGCATACGGAGAAGCGGTTGTTGGGTTCGCCAGACGCTGCCAGCTATAAACGAAATCTTCGGCCGTGACCGGTGTACCGTCGGACCATTTCGCATCTTTACGCAGATGGAAGGTCCAGACTTTGAAATCTTTGTTTTCCCATTTTTCGGCTACACCCGGCGCCGGGTGGCCGTCTACGTCTGTCACCAGCAGGCCTTCGAACAGGTCGCGGTTAACGTTAGACTCAGGAACACCTTCAATTTTGTGCGGGTCAAGAGACTGAACTTCCGCACCGTTGTTACGCACCAGCGTTTGCTTCTCAGCCAGTTGAACACCTGCAGGAACGTCCGCAGCCATTGCAGCGTTGCCCGCGATTAGCGCAGTTAAAATCCCCGCCGCTACCAGATTTTTTTTTGTGATGATGGACATTGTGTTGGTACTCCACTCATTATAATGACTGGCCTTCGCCAGCTGTGTAATCCCCTGTTGGGGCCTGTACAGCGCAGGAGTTTTTTTTGCTGCTGTCAGGTTCTTCTTTTACTGCTTGCTATCACCGACTTTTTTATTACTGACCGCTCGTATGGCCGTCTTGCGTCGATTCTTTACAGGCCACCCTGTTTGAGACCTGCGTTGGATATCTGAGAAGAGAACCATATGAAAATAATTCTCATCTGCTTGTTTTATGCTGCAAAATATTAGGCCGGAAAGTATCAAATGGCGTAAACGTGCGCCAATACATTTTGCAAATTTGTTAAGCAATTCTCTTTTACGGTGAGTACCGCATCGTTGAGGGCAGCCCTGCCGGACATTGAACATCAGCAAAACAACATGACATTCAATAGGATAGAGAAAACTTTCTCTCAAAGCGCGTCGCTGCGCTATCATCGAGTGACTTTGTACAAAAATTTAACAACTGGTTATTATTTAGCACATTCATCTAGGGGAATGTTGAAATTACTAATATCATTTCGGTTATCTCTCAGCAAGCCCCAGAGTATCATGTGAGTAAAATAACAGAGCGATCGAAGATTTTCTGCGCAGGCGGGTTTGAGTGGAATTAATAACTTGTTGAAATACAAGCAATGAACATTATTAGTAGAATTTATTATGATATGTGAGCATTTCAACTTTAGTTATAGGATTTACTGATAATGACGTAAAAAAACGGAGCCGTGGCTCCGTTCTTTCATATGCAATATCAGTGCAGCAAACCGGGGAAAATGCTTTTAATACCCGTAACGATAAATTCAATCCCTAACGCCATCAGCAGCAGGCCCATGATACGCGTTATGACGTTAATGCCCGTCTGACCCAGCAAGCGCACCAGCCACGGTGCCATGCGGAACACGCCCCAACAGCAGAGCGCAAAAATGGCAATAGCCACTGAAAAACCAATCAGGTGCATCAGGCTATGATAGCGCGTCCCCCAGACAATGGTTGAACTGATGGCACCAGGACCGGCCATCAGCGGTAAGGCCAGCGGCACTACGCCAATGCTTTCGCGGATAGCGGTTTCTGACTTCTCTTGTTTATTCTGCTTATCCTCGCCCAGCTTACCGCTGATCATGGACATGGCGATGGTCACCACCAGGATCCCACCCGCAATGCGGAAAGAGTCGATCGAAATCCCGAAGAGCTGGAGAATGGCGTCACCCAGAAAAAGAGAGGTGAGCAATATGATCGCCACTGACAGGTTAGCGGTCAGGTTGGTCTTGTTCCTGGCCGCCGCCGTCTGGTAACTCGTCATACTAATGAAGACAGGAATGATCCCCACCGGGTTGACCAGGGCAAACAAACCAATAAAAAATTTAAAGTACGTTGGAAAATCAAAGAGCGTTTGGATCACGTTTTGCTCCGCTTATACACATGCCCTGGACTGGCAATTCGTCATGAGAAATCGCGCTGAAGATACCCTTTTTATTAGCATACTTCACTCGAAATCTGTGCCAAAACGTTATCATTTCAGGATGTTAAACATATGTATAATCAATGATAGCGCCGCTTCCAATACTTACGTAATTATTTAACACTGGAAAAATCAGCACGAAATAACCCTGCTGAAAGGTATCAGCTTGGGGGGAAATTGACACAGATCATGATTTCCGTACTCAGAAGTGAGTAATCTTGGTTACACCCCCAGGGAGGTCACCTGACAAAAGGGATGATGCCAAGGTAAGGCTCTTTTAGTAAATTAGTGTGCTGACGCAGAAAGTAACTCTTTGTTTTACTTTGTGTTACGCAAGTCGTATCGGCTCTGTCTATACTGTGTGACGTATCGAGCGCTGGTTTACTAAAAGAGTTTAAACATTATCAGGAGAGCATTATGGCTGTTACTAATATCGCTGAACTGAACGCCCTCGTCGAGCGCGTTAAAAAAGCCCAGCGTGAATATGCCAATTTCACCCAAGAACAGGTTGATAAAATCTTCCGCGCGGCCGCACTGGCTGCTGCAGATGCTCGAATCCCTCTCGCTAAAATGGCCGTTGCCGAATCCGGCATGGGTATCGTGGAAGATAAAGTGATTAAAAACCACTTCGCTTCCGAGTATATCTATAACGCCTATAAAGATGAGAAAACCTGTGGCGTGCTGTCCGAAGACGACACCTTCGGTACTATCACCATCGCTGAACCTATCGGCATCATCTGCGGTATTGTTCCGACCACTAACCCAACGTCTACCGCTATCTTCAAATCGCTGATTAGCCTGAAGACCCGTAACGCAATCATCTTCTCTCCACACCCACGTGCGAAAGACGCGACCAACAAAGCTGCGGATATTGTCCTGCAGGCGGCGATCGCTGCTGGCGCACCAAAAGATCTGATCGGCTGGATCGACCAACCTTCCGTTGAGCTCTCTAACGCCCTGATGCATCACCCGGACATTAACCTGATCCTGGCGACCGGTGGTCCTGGCATGGTTAAAGCGGCATACAGCTCCGGTAAACCAGCCATCGGTGTGGGCGCCGGTAACACCCCTGTTGTTATCGACGAAACCGCTGACATCAAACGTGCCGTTGCGTCTGTACTGATGTCTAAAACCTTCGATAACGGTGTGATCTGTGCATCTGAACAGTCTGTTGTTGTTGTTGACTCCGTGTACGACGCCGTTCGCGAACGTTTCGCCAGCCACGGCGGCTACCTGCTGCAGGGCAAAGAGTTGAAAGCAGTTCAGGACATCATCCTGAAAAATGGCGCGCTGAACGCCGCTATCGTGGGTCAGCCAGCGTACAAGATTGCTGAACTCGCAGGCTTTACCGTTCCGGCAACAACTAAAATCCTGATCGGTGAAGTAAAAGTTGTCGACGAAAGCGAGCCGTTTGCACATGAAAAACTGTCTCCAACGCTTGCAATGTACCGTGCGAAAGATTTCGAAGACGCGGTAGAAAAAGCCGAGAAACTGGTTGCCATGGGTGGTATCGGTCACACCTCTTGTCTGTACACTGACCAGGATAACCAGCCAGAGCGTGTTGCTCACTTCGGTCAGATGATGAAAACTGCCCGTATTCTGATTAACACCCCTGCTTCTCAGGGTGGTATCGGTGACCTGTACAACTTCAAACTCGCGCCTTCCCTGACTCTGGGTTGTGGTTCCTGGGGTGGTAACTCCATCTCTGAAAACGTTGGTCCAAAACACCTGATCAACAAGAAAACCGTTGCTAAGCGAGCTGAAAACATGTTGTGGCACAAACTTCCGAAATCTATCTACTTCCGCCGTGGCTCACTGCCAATCGCGCTGGATGAAGTGATTACTGATGGCCACAAACGTGCGCTCATCGTGACTGACCGTTTCCTGTTTAACAACGGCTACGCTGACCAGATCACCTCTGTGCTGAAAGCGGCTGGCGTTGAAACTGAAGTGTTCTTTGAAGTTGAAGCTGACCCTACCCTGAGCGTTGTGCGTAAAGGTGCTGAGCTGGCTAACTCCTTCAAACCAGATGTGATTATCGCACTGGGTGGTGGTTCCCCAATGGACGCCGCGAAGATCATGTGGGTTATGTACGAGCATCCTGAAACCCACTTCGAAGAACTGGCGCTGCGCTTTATGGACATCCGTAAACGTATCTACAAGTTCCCGAAAATGGGCGTAAAAGCGAAGATGATCGCGGTCACCACCACTTCCGGTACCGGTTCAGAAGTCACGCCATTCGCGGTAGTAACGGACGATGCGACAGGTCAGAAATACCCGCTGGCTGACTATGCCCTGACCCCAGACATGGCTATCGTCGATGCGAACCTGGTCATGGATATGCCGAAGTCACTGTGTGCGTTCGGTGGTCTGGATGCGGTAACTCACGCCCTGGAAGCTTACGTTTCTGTACTGGCGTCTGAGTTCTCTGACGGTCAGGCTCTGCAGGCTCTGAAACTGCTGAAGGAAAACCTGCCAGCGTCCTATAACGAAGGGTCTAAAAACCCGGTAGCACGTGAACGCGTTCACAGTGCAGCAACCATCGCCGGTATCGCGTTTGCGAACGCCTTCCTGGGTGTTTGCCACTCTATGGCGCACAAGCTGGGTTCACAGTTCCACATTCCTCACGGTCTGGCGAACGCCCTGTTGATCAGCAACGTTATTCGTTATAACGCTAACGACAACCCAACCAAGCAGACTGCTTTCAGCCAGTACGACCGTCCGCAAGCACGTCGTCGTTATGCTGAAATCGCAGACCACCTTGGTCTGAGCGCACCGGGCGACCGTACTGCTGCGAAGATTGAGAAACTGCTGGCATGGCTGGAAAGTCTGAAAGCTGAGCTGGGTATTCCTAAATCTATCCGTGAAGCGGGCGTACAGGAAGCTGACTTCCTCGCTCATGTAGATAAGCTGTCTGAAGATGCATTCGATGACCAGTGTACAGGTGCTAACCCGCGCTACCCACTGATCTCCGAGCTGAAACAGATTCTGCTGGATACCTTCTACGGTCGTGAGTTCAAAGAAGGTGACGTTGCCGCTGTGAAAACAGAAGTTCCGGTCATCAAAGCTGACAAGAAAGCGAAGAAAAGCGCTTAATTAACAGCAAATGAAAAACCCGCCTTTATGGCGGGTTTTTTATGTCTGAATAACAAAGCTGACGTTATTTTCTGTTGTCGTGCTGAATCGCCGTCAGCGAGCCTACAGACAGCGCTTCTTTATAATGCTTACGACAGACCGATACATAGCGTTCATTACCGCCTATAACCACCTGCTCACCATCTGCATAAGGTTTTCCTGCCTGGTCGAGACGAAGCACCATACTGGCTTTGCGACCGCAGAAGCAGATCGTTTTTAATTCGACGAGTTTATCCGACCAGGCGAGCAAATACTGACTCCCGGCAAAGAGCTCACCGCGGAAATCCGTACGAAGCCCATAGCACAGCACGGGGATATCAAGCTCATCAACCACCTCGGAAAGTGCGTGAACCTGTTCACGCGTCAGAAACTGGCTCTCATCGACCAGGACACAGTGAATAGGCCGCTCAGCATGTTCCGTGCGAATGTCCTCAAACAGATCGGTTTTCGGGTTAAACAGCCTGGCAGGTGACGAGAGTCCTATTCTGGAGCTCACCTTCCCTGCCCCAAAGCGATCGTCAATCTCAGCCGTATAAACAACGGTACGCATCCCGCGCTCCTGGTAATTGTACGAGGATTGCAGCAGCGCGGTGGATTTACCGGCATTCATCGCCGAATAGTAGAAATACAGTTGTGCCATTGGCCGTAAAACCCTAATCAATGTGTAATATTCCCGATGAGTCATTGTACCATATTTTGTCAGGTCATCAGCGATACAGCGCACAGAGGATGTAGTTCAGCGCGGCGTTCAGAACCTTCTGTTTTCGAAAATAATCCGTTAAAACATGAAGTAAACGCATGCATCCAGGCCAATATGTTATATGTTAAGCCCAACATAACACTTGTTTTTATAGTGGAATCACCGTTCATTAAAATTCACCATTTATTAACTATTTCAGCCTTAACATCACGGGGGGGAACTAATACAAAAGGCTGATATTTATCCGCCGCAACTATAATTCCTGCGGTAAATGTCACAAAAAAAAGAGGCAATCAACCGGACAAAGCAGGTTGATGTGATAACAAGCGAGACTGTCGGGTGATGAAATTTAAGTTAGCGTAATTAATAATAGTGAGACGATTTAGTATTTTTTGAATTCCTTACATTCCTGGCTATTGCACATATGAATTTATGGCTCTATTATTAGGTCAACAAACCACCCCCCCATTATAAGTTTGAGATTACTACAATGAGCGAAGCACTTAAAATTCTGAACAACATCCGTACTCTTCGTGCGCAGGCAAGAGAATGCACCCTCGAAACGCTTGAAGAAATGCTGGAAAAATTAGAAGTTGTAGTTAATGAACGTCGCGAAGAAGAAAGCGCTGCTGCTGCTGAAATCGAAGAGCGTACTCGTAAACTGCAGCAATATCGTGAAATGCTGATTGCTGATGGTATCGATCCAAATGAATTGCTGAACAGCATGGCTGCGGCTAAAACCGGTACCAAAGCCAAGCGTGCTGCTCGTCCTGCTAAATATAGCTACGTTGACGAGAACGGCGAAACTAAAACCTGGACTGGCCAGGGTCGTACTCCTGCTGTTATCAAGAAAGCCATGGATGAGCAAGGTAAACAGCTGGATGACTTCCTGATCAAGGATTAATCACGGCACATTCAGAGAAATCCCGCATATTGCGGGATTTTTTTTAACCTAAATTTGTCCCAAACATCCTCTTACACTCTGTCATAAAGCATTATTTAACAACTTTATCGACTGTACTTTCAGACAGGTTTTCGGGAGTGGTATAGGCATAAAAAAACCGGTGGGCAGCGCCTCACCGGTTTCGAACATTTACAACCGTGGCTTATTTCTTAATACCTACGCTCTCTTTGAGCCAGGTTTTAAATTCTTCGCCAAGGGTATTGTGGCGGATACCATATTCAACAAACGCCTGCATATAACCGAGCTTATTACCGCAGTCATGGCTCTTACCTTTCATATGGTAGGCCTCAACGGTCTCTTTCTCGATCAGCATATCGATGGCATCCGTCAGCTGGATCTCGTCACCCGCTCCTGGAGGCGTTTTAGCCAGCAGAGGCCAGATTTCAGCACTCAGGACATAGCGACCTACAACAGCAAGGTTTGAAGGGGCTACATCGGCTTTAGGCTTCTCTACGACGCCAACCATTGGCACACTTTCACCCGGCTCAAGGTTAACGCCTTTGCAGTCAACCACACCGTATGCCGTTACGTCTTCAACAGGCTCAACCATAATCTGGCTGCTGCCGGTTTCGTCGAAACGTTTGATCATTTCAGCCAGGTTATCCTGAGAAAGATCGGATTCGTATTCGTCCAGAATAACGTCAGGCAGAATTACCGCTACAGGCTCATCACCGACAACAGGATGCGCGCACATAACAGCGTGACCCAGACCTTTAGCCAGCCCCTGACGAACCTGCATAATGGTAACGTGTGGAGGGCAAATAGACTGAACTTCTTCTAACAGCTGACGCTTAACACGCTTTTCCAGCATGGCTTCAAGTTCAAAGCTTGTATCGAAATGGTTTTCGATAGAGTTTTTAGATGAATGCGTAACCAGCACAATTTCAGTGATGCCGGCTGCAATGCATTCATTAACGACATACTGGATTAATGGCTTATCAACCAGAGGCAACATCTCTTTAGGAATCGCCTTAGTTGCTGGTAACATCCTGGTCCCCAATCCCGCTACCGGGATAACGGCCTTTCTGACTTTCGAATTTAGGGCAGCCATTCAAATTCTCCTGAGCTGTTCAAGTTTTGAACTTTTATGCAATAAATAACGCGTTGAGTATATCAGCCTCGCCCCGCAGTCCGGGTCTGAAAAGAACGCGTTGCCGATCAATTAGGATAAATACGCATGAAACCGGGCAGCGATAGTAGCACTCCCCGCAAAACACAGGTAAAGCAATCTTAAAATTACGATCCAATTGCTTATTCCGTGGACAACATTAAGCGTAGCCGTCCCCCGGCGCCCCAAATTTGGCACTGCCAGGAGGAACAGCGGTGGCTAATTTGATTAAGATACGCTGTTCCCAATGTCCCAAGCGGCACACCGTTACTCACCTGAATATGGTGTTCACCGGTATTCACTGATGCATTGAGACCGGCTGAAACGAGGATCAGGTTCTTTAAGCCGCTGTGGTAATAGCCGACCAGCAGCGGGAACTGTCCTGGCAAATTGGCCTGACGAAAAAGCTGGTTTACCTGTTTGAGTAAACTGCCTAACTCCGGCAACCGTTGTCCCTGATGGGATAACTGTTCCTGCAACAAACCATTAAATAGCGCACGAAGAAGTAACGCCGCTAATACACCATTATCCCCCGCCCGGGTGACATCCAGAGAATAAAACGCGAGGTCGGAATCTGACAGTGGTGCAATATCCAGCACCAGTCCTGGCTGATCAGCGGCCACCAGCTGGCGATAATTTACACGGCAGTGTGAAATAGTTTGCTGGACGGGAGGCTGGAGTTCTTGCAACAGCTTCGCCGCAGCAGGCGGATTACTCACCAGAGCGTCCCAGTCCTTGAAAAGACGCTCCTCTTCCTCTACCCGGGAATTAAACATATTCGGATAAAGGCACGCTAAGACCGTTTCCCGCAATCTATGCAAATCCTTGACTGGTTTGAGCAGAATATCCTGTACCCCAAGACGTAATGCTTTGGCGATATCCGCCATGTTCTCGGTGGCAGAGATCACCAGAATCGGCGTCTGATTGCCTTCGTTACGCAGATGTTCAACCAGCTTCAGTCCATTCATGCGCGGCATCGCAATGTCGCAAATCATCAAATCGGGCGTAATGCTAATCATTTTTTCCAGGGCGTCGATGCCATCTTCAGCCAGTGACGTCATTGCGCCCAGCGAGGATAACCACGAATCCAGTAGCGATCGGAAAACGGGCTCGTCTTCAACAATCAAAATGTGTTTTCCGGCCAATGGCTGCGTCATGGTTCCTCCCCTGGCTGACAGTAACTAAATAGTGGCATGCGATCGGCACTATCGCCTGTCGGATTTTGCTGAAGTAGTCAAAAAAAGGTGCTTAACGTGCGGTCTGCACAAAAGGCAACAATTCGTCCATTTTCTTTTCGACGGCTAACGAGCCCGCTGCGATGGCGGCCTCAGCCCGATGGAAATCAAGGGTAGAGATTTGCGGACAGTACGGCTGAATAAGAATATCCGGAGGATCGCCTGCCATACGGTTACGTTTAAGGCGGTTCTCGAGTACCTGAATTGACGTGGTCATGATTTCTATCGCCGTCGGTGCGGTAACCGAGCGACGTGCGGCCATACGCCCGATTCTTCCGCGCAGGCGTTCATGCCAGGCCAGTTTCTCGCCCTCAACATCTTCGCTCTGGAGATTGACCGGCATGAGATCCTGCTGCATCAGGTGGGCGTCGTGCTGCAGGTCGACGGCAATCACGATATCCGCCCCCATTGCGCGCGTCAGAGAGATGGGAACCGGGTTAACGACGCCACCGTCCACAAGCCAGTAACCGTTGTGTGGGACAGGCGCCATGAGCCCCGGCATACTGCAGGAGGCACGCACGGCAAGATGGATATCCCCTTCGGTGAGCCAGAGCTCGCGTCCTGTACTGAGGTTCGTCGCGACGGCGCCGAAAGGCATCTGACAATCGGTGAAGTCTTCGAGAGGCATAACCTGGCGGAACTGGTTAAACACGCGCTCGCCGCGCAGCAGCCCACCACGCTGCCAGGAGAGGTCCATCAGACGCAGCACGTCCCAGTAGCTGAAGGAGCGCACCCACGTCTCGAGTTCCGGAAGCTTCCCGCACGCGTAAGCGGAGCCGACAAGCGATCCTATTGAACACCCTGCGACTATATCAATGTCAATGCCCATCTTGTTCAAGGCATTAATTACGCCGATGTGTGACCACCCCCGGGCTGCACCTGAGCCCAGCGCCAGTCCAATTTTAACCTTTCTCATTAGCCCTGTTTTACTTCCCCTGGATTCCTGACATAGCGTCAACGCAACAGCTCAGTTAACATAGTGCTACCCGAAGCGTTTAACGCCTTTATTTTTTGTTCCAGGAAGAGAATCGTGTCTCAACTCTGCCCCTGTGGTAGCGCTCTGGAGTATAGCCTATGTTGCCAGCGATATCTGTCTGGCGATCAGGTTGCACCAGACCCGTCACACCTCATGCGTTCACGGTACACTGCTTTTGTGATCAAGGACGCAGACTACCTGATTAAAACCTGGCATCCATCCTGCCGCGCAGCCGATTTCAAACAGGACATCGAAGCCGGGTTCGCGAACACGCAGTGGCTCGGCCTTACCGTCTATGAATCCGCAACAGGCAGTCATGTTGACGAAGGTTACGTCAGCTTTGTTGCCCGTTTTAGCGAGAATAATAAACCGGGTGCCATTATCGAGCGTTCCCGGTTCTTAAAGGAAAGCGGGCAATGGTATTATATTGACGGAACGCGCCCACAGTTTGGTCGTAACGATCCCTGCCCGTGTGGTTCAGGTAAAAAATTTAAAAAGTGTTGCGGGCAGTAATGCCTGACAACCCAGACTTCGCAAATACAAACAGGATTTCCCGGCGATGCAATCATTACAACGTAAAGTTCTGCGCACCATCTGTCCCGATCAAAAAGGACTGATCGCACGAATTACCAACATTTGCTACAAGCATGAACTGAATATCGTGCAGAACAACGAGTTCGTTGACCACCGTACCGGTCGCTTCTTTATGCGTACCGAGCTGGAAGGTATTTTCAACGACACCACCCTGCTTGCCGATCTGGACAGCGCGCTTCCGGAAGGTTCCGTGCGCGAACTGACCCCAGCGGGTCGACGCCGCATCGTGATCCTGGTGACCAAAGAAGCACATTGTCTGGGCGACCTGCTGATGAAAGCCAACTACGGCGGTCTGGACGTTGAAATTGCTGCCGTTATTGGCAACCATGAGACGCTGCGCACGCTGGTCGAGCGTTTTGATATTCCGTTCGAGCTGGTGAGCCACGAAGGCCATACCCGTGAAGAACACGACGATCTGATGGCGCAGGCCATTGAAGCGCATAACCCGGACTACGTGGTGCTGGCGAAATACATGCGCGTGTTAACGCCATCCTTCGTAGCGCGTTTCCCGAACAAGATCATCAACATTCACCACTCGTTCCTGCCGGCCTTTATTGGTGCGCGTCCTTACCACCAGGCGTACGAGCGCGGCGTGAAGATCATCGGTGCGACCGCGCACTACGTGAATGACAACCTGGATGAAGGTCCAATCATCATGCAGGACGTCATTCATGTGGATCACACTTACACTGCTGAGGACATGATGCGTGCGGGTCGTGACGTTGAGAAGAATGTGTTGAGTCGTGCACTGTATCAGGTGCTGGCGCAGCGGGTCTTCGTGTACGGCAACAGGACCATCATTCTTTAATCTTTCGGAAAATGAATTGATTAGCTTTGCGCCTTTACGGATAAAAAGCAGGCAAACGACTTCATTTCCCTAAAGGAATGCTTTACAGGGGCGTCTCATTTGATATGATGCGCCCCGCTTCCAGCAGGAAGCAGGCCAGTAAAAAAGCATTACCCCGTGGTGGGGTTCCCGAGCGGCCAAAGGGAGCAGACTGTAAATCTGCCGTCATCGACTTCGAAGGTTCGAATCCTTCCCCCACCACCATCTCTCAGCAAGACCTCAAAATTTGAATTGCCCCTGGTGGGGTTCCCGAGCGGCCAAAGGGAGCAGACTGTAAATCTGCCGTCATCGACTTCGAAGGTTCGAATCCTTCCCCCACCACCATCACTTCCAAACGACGCTAAACCTTCTGTTCGCACCAGGCATCATGTATTTCCGTAACGGGGAAGGATGAGAAGCTTCGACTAAGGTTCGATTCGAGCGCAGCGAGAAAGCGTTGCCGAAGGCAACGACCCGAAGGGCGAGGCGCAACGCGCCGAGTCATCCTTCCCCCACCACCATCACTTCCAAACGACGCTAAACCTTCTGTTCGCACCAGGCATCATGTATTTCCGTAACGGGGAAGGATGAGAAGCTTCGACTAAGGTTCGATTCGAGCGTAGCGAGAAAGCGTTGCCGCAGGCAACGACCCGAAGGGCGAGGCGCAACGCGCCGAGTAATCCTTCCCCCACCACCATCACTTTCCCAACATAAAAAACCGAGTCCGCCTTCGTAGGCCGGGTAAGGCGCAGCCGCCACCCGGCGACAGAAACCTACATCGGCGGCAAACGGCGCTTCACCGGCGAACTCTTCACAATCGACGTATTACACTGGGCATGTTCTGCCAGGCCGTCCAGCAGCGCATCAAGCTGTTCGATTGACCGCACCACCAGCCTAATCACAAAGCAATCTTCCCCGGTGACTTTGTCGCTCTCAATACACTCCGGCATCGCCTGAATGTACTTATCCACCTTATGCAACAGCCCCGGCAAAGGCCGCACGCGCACCAGCGCCTGCAGCGTATACCCCAGCGCCGCCAGATTCACCCGCGCACCATAACCCTGAATCACACCGCGTTCTTCCAGCCTCTTCAGGCGTTCTGCCGTGCTGGGGGACGTCAGACCGATGCGGCCGCTGAGCACCTTCAACGACATGCGCGCATCCTCAACCAGACAGGCTAAAATTTGTCGGTCGATATCATCGATAAGGCATTCCATTCTTTTCACCTAATTTTAAAAAGTCATTTACCTTTTCAACCTTATATCACCCCTGTAAAACCCGACAGCGATTTTCGACAATAGCGTCATTAATCAGGAGGTGGATGATGCGTGATTTACATAAAGGCGTCTGGCAAATGAGCCTGGCGATGTTAATTTCCGGCTCTATCGGCGCGTTTGTTTTGCTCTCCGGTCTGCCGGTGACGGAAGTGGTGTTCTGGCGCTGTCTTATCGGTGCTATTGCGCTTTTTATTTTTATCCGGGTAAGTCAAAAACCCTTCAGTCCCCTCACCCACACCACGCTGCTGCTGGCTATTCTCGGCGGCGTGGCATTAGTGGTGAACTGGCTGCTGCTCTTCGCCGCCTATGAGCGGATCTCAATTGGCCTTTCGACCGTGGTCTATAACACCCAGCCGTTTATGCTGGTCTTGATGGGAATGTTTTTAGGTGAACGCGTCAGCCTGGTGAAATGGGGCTGGCTGTTCCTCGCCTTTGGCGGCGTGGTGATACTGCTCTCCAGCGAGCTGACCGGCGCGCATGGCGGTGAATGGCTCGCCGGAATCGGTCTGGCGATGGCCGCAGCGTTCTTCTATGCGGTCACGGCCATTATTGCCCGCAAACTCAGATCCGTTGCGCCGCAGCATATTGCCTTTATCCAGGTGCTGACGGGCGTCGTGATGCTTTTGCCGTTTGCCAGCCTGCCGTCATTTTCCGGTGATTTCCCCTGGCCGATCCTGCTCACGCTGGGCATTGTCCATACCGGCATTATGTACCAGCTGCTCTACAGCGCGATTCAGAAGCTGCCTACGCCCATTACCGGCTCCCTGTCGTTTATCTATCCGGTGGTGGCAATTGTTGTTGATAATCTGGTGTTCGGACACGCGCTGAACCTGACGCAGCTGGCGGGCGGCGCGCTGATCCTGTTTGCTGCCGCTGGGAACAACCTGGGCCGGGGCGAAAAAAAACCCCGCGAGTGCGGGGTTGGTATCAAAACGGTAAATTAGCGACGGGCGCGTACTATCTGGTATTTGCGCGTCAGGTACTCCACCGGCGCGCTCCAGATATGCACCAGGCGGGAGAACGGGAACAGCACAAACAGCGTCATCCCCAGCACCAGGTGAACGCGGAAGATAAACGCCACGCCGTCCAGGTGCGCGGAGGCTCCGCCGTGGAAGGTCACCACGGACTGCGCCCAGCCCACCAGCTTCATCATTTCGCTCCCGTCCATATGCTGCGCCGAGAACGGAATGGTCAACAGACCCAGCGCACACTGCACCATCAGCAGGGAGAGGATCAGGATGTCCGCTGCCGTCGTGGTCGCACGCACGCGCGGGCTGAACAGACGACGTTTCAGCAGCAGCAGGCCACCGACCAGAGTCATCACCCCGCAGGCACCGCCCGCGATCATCGCCATCTTCTGCTTCACCTCAATCGGTAGCCACGCTTCATACATCCAGTGCGGCGTCAGCATCCCCAGGAAGTGACCGGCAAAAATCCCCAGAATACCGATGTGGAACAGGTTAGAGCCCACATGCATTCCCTTACGATCCAGCATCTGGCTGGAGGCAGCACGCCAGGTGTACTGACCGTAGTCATAACGCAGCCAGCTTCCCACCAGGAACACGGTGCCCGCGATATACGGGTAAATGTCAAAGAAGAACATATTCAGGAAGTGCATTAGTGCCGTCCTCCGTTAGAGATATTCAAATATTGCGGGGCAACCGCGCCGGCAAAACGACGCTGGTGAGCGGAGATTTCAGACTCGCCGCAGCTCTGGTCAGCAAAGAATTTCACCTGCTCTTCTTCCCAGACCGCATCCAGCGCTTGTGGCGTATCATCGCGGGCTTCATCCGCAATTTTCTCCGCCACTTTTTCACGGTCGACCGCGGCGTTGGCCAGCTTCACCAGCAGATCGAACAGAACCGCATAGCGGCTCTCGCGCTGCTGAAGACGCGCGCCGAGCAGCGCCAGGATCGGCGCGATGTCCTGCAGACCGCCCAGCGCCTCTTCTTTCGGCAGCTGCGCGAGGTACTCCAGATACAGCGGCAGATGATCCGGCAGCTCGCGGCTGTCGAGCTGCAGGCCGTGCTGTTCATACTGGGCCATCAGATCCACCATCGCCTGACCGCGGTCGCGGGACTCACCGTGAACGTGTTCAAACAGCAGCAGGGACGTTGCACGACCACGGTCAAACAGCTGGCTGTAGTCCGACTGGGCATCCAGAAGGTCGCGCGCAAGCAGGTCGCGGAGGAAAACACCCAGCTTCTGGGCATCGTCCTTATCCAGGTTTTCAGATGACGCGAGTGCATCAAAGAGTTCCTGCTGATGCTGCGCAAGCGCAGCATCCGGGTACTCGAGCAGACGCGAAACAATGACGAGTTCAATCATTGGTGCGGCTCCGTTTTGCTGGTCACATCCATGGCATCAATGCGGCGGCTGTTGAAGAGATTGAATTTGCTGTCTGACCCGTGGCAACCGTCGCCAAAGGTAAAGCCACAGCCATTTTTTTCCGGGAAGGCTTCGCGGGCCAGCTCACGGTGGCTGCTCGGCACCACGAAACGGTCTTCGTAGTTAGCGATCGCCAGATAGCGGTACATCTCCTGCGCCTGCGCTTCGGTCAGACCGACCTCTTCCAGCGCGCGGGTATCGGTTACGCCATCCACGGTTTCGGCACGCTTGAAGTGACGCATCGCCAGCATACGCTTCAGCGCCAGCAGGACCGGCTGGGTATCGCCTGCGGTCAGCAGGTTTGCCAGATACTGAACCGGGATACGCAGGCTCTCCACGTCCGGCAGAATGCCGTTGCTGCCCAGCTCACCCGCGTCAGCCGCAGACTGAATCGGCGACAGCGGCGGCACGTACCAGACCATCGGCAGAGTGCGGTATTCCGGATGCAGCGGCAGGGCCAGCTTCCAGTCCATCGCCATTTTGTACACCGGCGACTGCTGCGCGGCGTCAATCACGCTCTGCGGGATGCCGTCTTTCAGCGCCTGCTCAATGACCTTCGGATCGTTCGGATCGAGGAACACGTCCAGCTGACGCTGATAGAGATCTTTCTCGTGCTCGGTGCTGGCTGCGTTTTCAATCGCGTCTGCGTCGTACAGCAGCACGCCGAGGTAGCGAATACGGCCTACGCAGCTTTCGGAGCAGACGGTTGGCATCCCGGCTTCAATACGCGGATAGCAGAAGATGCACTTCTCGGATTTGCCGCTCTTCCAGTTGAAGTAGATCTTTTTGTACGGACAGCCGGTGATGCACATACGCCAGCCGCGGCACTTGTCCTGGTCGATCAGCACGATGCCGTCTTCTTCACGCTTGTAGATGGCGCCGCTCGGGCAGGTCGCCACGCACGCCGGGTTGAGGCAGTGCTCGCACAGGCGCGGCAGATACATCATGAAGGTATTTTCGAACTGGCCGTACATCGCCTTCTGCATGTTCTCGAAGTTCTGGTCTTTGGCGCGTTTCTCGAACTCGCCGCCCAGAATCTCTTCCCAGTTTGGACCGCTGGTAATTTTGTCCATGCGCTGGCCGGTAATCAGCGAGCGAGGACGGGCGATCGGCTGGTGTTTGCCTTCCGGCGCGTTGTGCAGGTTCTGGTAGTCGTAATCAAACGGCTCGTAGTAATCGTCGATGCCCGGCAGGTGCGGGTTAGCGAAGATTTTTCCCAGAAGCCAAGCGCGGTTACCCATACGCGGCTGCAGCTTGCCGTTGATTTTGCGGATCCAGCCGCCCTTCCACTTCTCCTGGTTTTCCCAGTCGGTCGGGAAGCCGGTGCCCGGCTTGCTTTCCACGTTATTGAACCAGGCGTATTCCATACCTTCACGGCTGGTCCAGACGTTTTTACAGGTGACCGAGCAGGTATGGCAGCCGATGCATTTATCCAGATTCAGCACCATGCCGACTTGTGAACGAATTTTCATTTTACGCTCTCCTGTACCTGGTCATTACCTTCGCCGTCTAACCAGTTAATATTCTTCATCTTACGTACCACCACGAACTCATCGCGGTTCGATCCTACGGTGCCGTAGTAGTTAAAGCCGTAGGCCAGCTGCGCATAGCCACCGATCATGTGGGTCGGCTTCGGCGTAATGCGGGTCACGGAGTTGTGGATCCCGCCGCGCTGCTCGGTGATCTCTGACCCCGGCAGGTTAACGATACGTTCTTGCGCGTGGTACATCATGGTCATCCCGGCCGGTACGCGCTGGCTCACCACCGCACGCGCCGTCAGGGCACCGTTGCTGTTGAACACTTCGATCCAGTCGTTATCTTCAATACCCAGATCTTTGGCATCCGTTTCGCTCATCCAGACAATCGGACCGCCGCGCGACAGGGTCAGCATCAGCAGGTTGTCGCTGTAGGTGGAGTGAATACCCCACTTCTGGTGCGGCGTCAGGAAGTTCAGCGCCTTCTCAGGGTTACCGTTCGATTTCACCCCCATCACGGCTTTCACGGAGCGGGTGTCGATTGGCGGACGGTACACCAGCAGGCTTTCACCGAAGTCGCGCATCCACTGGTGATCCTGATACAGCGACTGGCGGCCTGACAGGGTGCGCCATGGGATCAGCTCGTGAACGTTGGTGTAGCCCGCGTTATAGGACACATGCTCATCTTCCAGGCCTGACCAGGTCGGGCTGGAGATAATCTTGCGCGGCTGGGCCTGAATATCGCGGAAGCGAATTTTCTCTTCCTCTTTATTCGTCGCCAGGTGGGTATGGTCGCGACCGGTGAACTCGCTCAGGGCCGCCCAGGCCTTCACCGCGACGTGGCCGTTGGTTTCCGGGGCCAGGGTCAGGATCATCTCTGCGGCATCAATCGCCGTGTTGAGCATTGGCTGGCCTTTGGCCGGACCGTCCGCTTTGGTGTAGTTAAGCTTGCGCAGCAGATCCATTTCGCTCTGGGTGTTCCAGGCGATCCCTTTACCGCCGTTGCCGATCTTCTCCATCAGTGGGCCGATAGAGGTAAAGCGCTCGTAGGTTGCCGGGTAGTCGCGTTCAACCGGAATAATGTGCGGCGCGGTCACGCCCGGGATCAGGTCGCACTCGCCTTTTTTCCAGTCCTTCACGTCCAGCGGCTGCGCCAGTTCGGCGGCGGAGTCGTGCTGGATTGGCAGCGTCACCACGTCGGTCTCTTTGCCGAGGTGCCCCACGCAGACTTCGGAGAATGTCTTCGCGATGTCTTTGTAGATTTCCCAGTCGCTTTTTGATTCCCACGCCGGGTCAACGGCCGCAGACAGCGGATGAATAAACGGATGCATGTCCGAGGTATTCATGTCGTCTTTTTCGTACCAGGTGGCGGTAGGCAGCACGATGTCGGAGTAGAGGCAGGTGCTGGACAGGCGGAAGTCGAGGGTGACCACCAGATCCAGCTTGCCGTCGAGACCGTTGTCTTTCCACTCCACCTCTTCCGGCTTCACGCCGCCCTGCTTGCCGAGATCTTTCCCCTGGATACCGTTTTCGGTACCGAGCAGGTATTTCAGCATGTACTCGTGGCCTTTACCGGACGAGCCCAGCAGGTTGGAGCGCCAGATAAACAGGTTACGCGGATGGTTTTTACCGTTCTCCGGCTGTTCCGCCGCGAAGCGAATTGAGCCATCCTTCAGGGATTTCACGGTGTAATCCACCGGTGACATGCCTGCCTGCTTTGCCGCTTCCGCAATGCGCAGCGGGTTAGTACCCAGCTGCGGCGCAGACGGCAGCCAGCCCATGCGCTCGGCGCGCACGTTGAAGTCAATCAGATGGCCGCTGTAGCGGGATTTATCCGCCATCGGCGACAGCAGCTCCTGCGCGGTGACCGTCTCGTAGCGCCACTGGCTGGAGTGGTTATAGAAGTAGGAAGTGCTGTTCATGTGGCGTGCCGGGCGCTGCCAGTCGAGGGCAAACGCCAGCGGCTGCCAGCCGGTCTGCGGACGCAGTTTTTCCTGGCCCACGTAGTGCGCCCAGCCGCCGCCGCTCTGACCTACGCAGCCGCAGAAGATCAGCATGTTGATCAGGCCACGGTAGTTCATATCGAGGTGATACCAGTGGTTCAGACCCGCACCGACGATGATCATGGAGCGACCGTGGGTCTTGTCGGCGTTATCCGCAAACTCGCGGGCGATACGCACGATCTGCGCGCGTGGAACGCCGGTGATTTGCTCTGCCCATGCCGGGGTGTAGGCTTTCACATCGTCATAGCCGGTGGCGCAGTTTTCATCGCCCAGACCACGTTCCAGGCCGTAGTTCGCCATGGTCAGGTCATAGACGGTGGTGACCAGCGCGGTAGTCCCGTCGGCCAGCTGCAGGCGTTTCACCGGCAGCTTGTGCATCAGTACGTTTTTCAGTTCAACCTTGTTGAAGTGCTCGGAACCTTCACCGCCGAAGTACGGGAAGCCCACCTCGGCGATCTCGTCCTGGCTACCCAGCATGCTCAGGCGCAGTTCCGTCTCTTCACCGGTCGTGCCGTTACGCTGCTCAAGGTTCCACTTGCCCTTCTCGCCCCAGCGGAAGCCGATAGAGCCGTTTGGCGCCACCAGCTCGCCGTTGCTGTTATAGGCAACGGTTTTCCACTCTGGGTTATTTTCCTGGCCCAGCGCGTCCACCAGATCGGCGGCGCGCAGCGTACGGCCTGCTGCGTAGTAGCCGTCACGCTCTTCGAGCATCACCAGCATCGGCATGTCGGTGTAGCGACGGACGTAGTCGGTGAAGTACTGGCTTGGTTTATCCAGATGGAACTCGCGCAGCATGACGTGGCCCATCGCCATCGCCATCGCCGCATCGGTACCCTGCTTCGGTGCCAGCCACAGATCGCACAGCTTGGCGATTTCGGCGTAGTCCGGGGTGACCGCCACGGTTTTGGTGCCTTTATAACGGACTTCGGTAAAGAAGTGCGCGTCCGGCGTACGGGTCTGCGGCACGTTAGAGCCCCAGGCGATGATGTAGCTGGAGTTGTACCAGTCCGCGGATTCCGGCACGTCGGTCTGCTCGCCCCAGGTCTGCGGAGACGCCGGCGGCAGGTCGCAGTACCAGTCGTAGAAGCTCAGGCAGGTACCACCGATTAAGGAGAGATAGCGCGCGCCGGAGGCATAAGAGACCATCGACATCGCCGGGATCGGCGAGAAGCCCGCCACGCGGTCAGGACCGTAGGTTTTCACGGTGTAGACGTTGGAGGCGGCAATCAGCTCGTTCACCTCTTTCCAGGAGGAACGCACAAAGCCGCCGCGGCCGCGAGCCTGCTTGAAGCTTTTCGCTTTATCCGCGTCTTCAATGATAGAGGCCCAGGCATCCACCGGATCGCTGTGTTGCACTTTCGCTTCACGCCACATTTTCATCAGGCGCTTGCGCATCAGGGGGTATTTCAGACGGTTCGCGCTGTAGAGATACCAGGAGTAGCTGGCGCCACGCGGGCAGCCGCGCGGTTCGTGATTCGGCATATCCGGGCGGGTGCGCGGATAGTCGGTCTGCTGCATTTCCCAGGTCACCAGACCGTTTTTAACGAAAATCTTCCAGCTACATGAGCCAGTGCAGTTCACGCCGTGGGTCGAACGGACGACTTTGTCATGCTGCCAGCGCTGGCGGTAACCGTCTTCCCAGTCCCGGTTGGTATCCAGAACCTGGCCGTGCCCATCGGCAAACGTTTCACCCTTCTGCTTGAAGTAGCGAAACCGGTCCAAAAATTTGCTCATCGGGTATCTCCTGTGTGGAGCCTGTGGCTCTCTAAATCGACATTGCTGATTTGCAGCGAAGGTAACGCCCTGAAAGAGGGGGAGAATTGATAACGATCAAGACGAGGAGGGACTTTCAGGCGAGGAATTACACCGAATACCACCAAAGCGGTATCTTTTGAAACTTCATATCCACATGAAATATATCGTTATTTTTATTTTATCGTACAAACCGCCAGGCAAAATTTAACCTCTCAGGTATTAAGGGGTAGAGCGCCCTGTAAAGCGATGGCGATCACAGTGCTGCCTGCGGATTTCCTCTGCATGGCAACCAGTATGTTGTAACTATTTTGACGCCAAAAAAAACGCGGCCCGAAGGCCGCGTAAACGGATAATCATACTTACTTATTTTTCTTGGTATTACGGCCATATACCAGCCACGTAATCACGACGCAGGCGATATAGAAGACGAGGAAGACTTTCATGGCACCGGCCGGAGAGCCGGTCAGGTCAAGAGAGATACCGAACGCTTTCGGGATAAAGAAGCCGCCAATCGCGCCGATGGCAGAGATGAAGCCCAGCGCCGCAGCCGTATCCGTCGCCGCTTCGCGCATGGCCTGCTCTTCGCTCCCGCCCTGTGCTTTTACGCGGTCCATGGTCAGCTTACGGAAGATCACGGAGATCATCTGGAAGGTGGACGCACTCCCCAGCCCGGCCGTCAGGAACAGCACCATAAACACGCCGAAGAAGGCGATGAAGTTACCGCCCTGCCCGTCGGCTGGCAGCGTGAGGAACAGCAGCGCACAGAAGACAGCCATCACGACAAAGTTAACCAGCGTCACGCGGGTACCGCCCAGGCGGTCAGACACCATGCCGCCCAGCGAACGTGCCAGGGCACCAATAAACGGCCCGAAGAAGGCAAAGTGCAGGATCTGAATCTCCGGGAACTGCGTTTTCGACAGCATCGCGAAGCCCGCTGAGAAGCCGATAAACGAACCGAAGGTGGCCAGATACAGCAGCGCCATCACCCAGAGGTGTCCACGCTTCAGCACCGGCAGCTGTTCGCTCAGCGACGCCTTCGACGCGGACAGGTCATTCATAAAGAACCAGGCTGCGAGGGTGAAGACCACGAGGAACGGTACCCAGATCCAGGCTGCGTTTTGCAGATAGAGGGAAGAACCATCCGCCTGCGCAACGCCACCGCCGCCAAAGGCTGCAAAAATGGAGACCGAGATCGCCAGCGGGGCAATGAGCTGCATCACGCTCACGCCCATATTCCCCAGACCGCCGTTAATCCCCAGCGCGCCGCCCTGCTTCGCTTTCGGGAAGAAGAAGCTGATGTTCGCCATGCTGGAGGCGAAGTTTGCACCCGCAAAACCGCACAGCAGGGAGATAATCACGAATACGCTAAATGGCGTAGAGGTATCCTGCACCGCGAATCCGAGCCAGACACAAGGAACGATCATGATGCCTGTACTGAACGCCGTCCAGCGACGACCGCCAAACACCGGCACCATAAACGCGTAAGGCACACGCAGCAGCGCGCCTGACAGCGACGGCAGCGCGGTCAGCATGAATAGCTGATCGGTGGTAAACGTAAACCCCACTTTCGGCAGGTTGACCGCCACCGCGCTAAACAACATCCATACGCAAAACGCTAATAACAGACACGGCACGGAAATCCACAGATTCCGGCTTGCTACACGATGGCCGCGCTGTTGCCAGAACGCCGGATCCTCTGGACGCCAGTCTGTAATAACGGCACCATTTTCCCTTTCGGGAGCGGATGAGTGACTCATAGACACCTCTGATTCTCGAATGATGCTGCAAACATTAGGGTTTTAGAGCGGCAGTAAGTTGATATAAATCAAAGGAAAAGTGGGAGGATTTGCGGCAAAAAATAAGGCCTCACCCTTAGTGAGTAGGCTAATTCGGTAAAAAAGACGTGGTTTTTCACGGTGCTGACGGTTCCTGGCTACCCCCACCTCCTCCCCCCTACTCCGTTGGCAATTTAGGGGTAATCCTTTATTGGTATGGGTATACTCCAGGGTATGCACCAGAATAGCGCCATTCCTGCAAGCAGGCCACGTCAGGAGCACGCCACCTCTATGTTAAAAAGATGTTTATCTCCGCTGACGCTCGTGAATCAGCTCGCCCTGATCGTTTTGCTGTCCACCGCCATCGGTGTGACCGGCATGGCGATCTCCGGCTGGCTGGTACAGGGAGTACAGGGTAATGCGCATGCCATCAACGAGGCAGGCTCGCTACGCATGCAGAGCTATCGCCTGCTGGCATCGGTTCCCCTGACGCAGGACGATCGTCCCCTGATTGATGAAATGGAGCGCACGGTCTTCAGCCCCGAGCTGGAAAAAGCCGCTATCCGCGCCGGTCAGCAATCCCAGCTTAACGCCCTTCAGGGCTACTGGCACACCCAGCTGCAGCCCGGGCTAAAACAGGCGCGCAGCACGGAAACCGTTGCGCAGGACGTGGCGGGGTTCGTCTCCCGCATTGATGCGCTGGTCTCCGCTTTCGACCAGACCACCGAATTACGCATCGACCGGGTGGTAATGGTGCACCGGGCCATGGCGCTGTTTATGGGGCTGCTGCTGATCTTCACCATCGTCTGGCTCCGCGCGCGGCTGCTGAACCCATGGAAACAGCTGCTGGCCATGGCCCGCGCGGTCACCGCACGCGACTTTACCCAGCGCACGCACATCAGCGGGCGCAATGAGATGGCCATGCTCGGCCAGGCGCTTAATACTATGTCGGCAGAGCTCTCCGAGAGCTACGCGGTGCTGGAACAGCGCGTTCAGGAAAAAACGGCCGGGCTGGAGCAGAAAAACGAGATCCTCTCCTTCCTGTGGCAGGCCAACCGTCGGCTGCACATGCAGGTACCGCTATGTGAACGTCTCTCGCCGGTACTGAACGGCCTGCAAAATCTGACCCTGCTTCACGACCTTGAGCTGCGGGTCTACGATATGGAAGACGAAGATAACCACCAGGAATTCACCTGCCAGTCCGATATGTCCTGCGATGACAAAGGCTGCCATCTTTGTCCTCGCGGCCTGCCGCCGCTGACGACCGGCGGCACCACCCTGAAGTGGCGCCTGACGGACAGCCACACTCAGTACGGCATTCTGCTGGCAACACTGCCAGCCGGGCGTCACCTCAGCCACGACCAGCAGCAGCTGGTGGATACACTGGTTGAACAGCTGACGGCCACGCTGGCGCTCGACAGGCATCAGGAAAAGCAGCAGCAGCTGATCGTCATGGAAGAGCGCGCGACCATCGCCCGCGAGCTTCACGACTCTATCGCTCAGTCGCTCTCCTGTATGAAAATGCAGGTGAGCTGCCTGCAGATGCAGGATGCGGAGATGCCCGAAAGCAACAAGCAGCTGCTCAGCCAGATCCGCAACGAGTTGAACACCTCCTGGGTGCAGCTGCGCGAGCTGCTGACCACCTTCCGCCTGCAGCTGACCGAGCCGGGCCTGCGCCCGGCGCTGGAAGCCAGCTGTCACGAATTTAGCGCCCGGCTGGGGTTCCCGGTGAAGCTGGATTACCAGCTGCCGCCGCGGTTTGTCCCCTCCCATCAGGCCATCCATCTACTGCAGATCGCCCGCGAAGCGCTGAGCAACGTGCTTAAACACGCTGACGCGACGGCGGTCACGGTCACCGTCAGCCAGCACGATAATCAGGTCAAACTGACGGTTCACGATAACGGCCGCGGCGTGCCGGAAAATGCCGAACGCACTAACCACTATGGTTTAATTATTATGCGAGACCGCGCCCAAAGCCTGCGCGGTGATTGCCAGGTTCGCCGGAGAGAGACGGGCGGCACGGAAGTTGTCGTCACCTTTATTCCCGAGAAACCGCTCACAACTGCTCAAGGAGAAACCCATGACTAATCAGGAACCGGCATCCATCCTGTTGATCGACGACCATCCGATGCTGCGTACTGGCGTGAAACAGCTGGTCAGCATGGCACCCGATATCACCGTGGTGGGCGAAGCCAGCAACGGTGAACAGGGCATTGAGCTTGCCGAATCCCTCGATCCCGATCTGATCCTGCTCGATCTGAATATGCCGGGCATGAACGGTCTGGAGACCCTCGACAAGCTGCGGGAAAAATCGCTTTCCGGGCGCATCGTCGTCTTTAGCGTGTCAAACCATGAGGAGGACGTAGTCACAGCGCTGAAGCGCGGGGCGGATGGCTATCTGCTGAAGGATATGGAGCCGGAAGACTTGCTTAAGGCGCTACAGCAGGCGGCGGCGGGCGAAATGGTGCTCAGCGAAGCCTTAACGCCGGTCCTGGCCGCCAGCCTGCGCGCCAACCGCGCCACCTCTGACCGTGACGTCAGCCAGTTAACCCCGCGCGAGCGCGATATTCTCAAGCTTATCGCCCAGGGGCTGCCGAACAAAATGATCGCCCGCCGTCTGGACATCACCGAAAGCACGGTCAAAGTACACGTGAAGCATATGCTGAAGAAAATGAAGCTAAAATCCCGCGTTGAAGCCGCCGTATGGGTGCATCAGGAACGCATTTTTTAAGGACTACTCATCCGGCAGCAGCTTCCAGCGCGGATCGTCGTCAGGCAATGCGACCAGCGGCTGCACCACGGCAAGCGTGATCTCATTGGACGAGACGCGCTGGCCTTTCTCATCTTCCACTACCGCCGACAGGTGCCAGCGGTTTGTCGCCCCTTCCCGGTCATCCCAGGCAGGGATAATCACGCTCCAGCCGTCGCTGCTGTTGCTTTTCGCCGGTGACGTCAGGCTCAATGCCTGCGTATCCCCCTGCCAGTGGATCTGACGAATACCGTTCGTGCTGCGAACCTGTAGCTTCAGCATAACGGTCTCGCCTCCTTTCAGATCCCACGGCGGCGTGGCCAGCCACACGGACAGCGTTTTCCGCTGGCGGAACTCCATAACCGGCAGGCTGGTGCGCTCCGGCGAGTCATAGCGGCTTCCGCGCAGGGAACGCGTGGCGGCGACTTCACCGGCGGAAAGCTGCTTAGCCAGCGGCACGCCAAAGCGATAGTTGAGCTTCAGCCCGAGGTTATTCTGGCTCTCGCCGCTTTCGCCCTGCTTGTGCCCGGCGGTCAGCGTCACCAACGGAACGGGGGTATAGTTAAGCCCCAGATTCACCGCCACAGGATTGTGATAGCCGGTTCCGCTGTTGAAGAGGTCGACGTTATCGCCAAAATATTGCTCAAAGCTGACGCTGGTATTCAGATGATGGAACCAGGGCAGCCAGGCTTTAGCGGTGACGTCATATCCACGCGCCATGCGCTGCTCCTGGACATCGGAGCGCTCGCGCCATCCTGCCAGGGGCTGATAATAGTTGGCTGACAGACGCAGATTTTCCCCCCACGCTTCCGCCCCCAGCCCGGCACGCTGCAAATTTTCATCCAGAAGATTATCGTAAAAGGTGTTGTAGCCCAGCAGCCACTTCCCGGCGACCCAGCGCTGACCGATTCCGGCATTGCTGACCAGGCCATCCGCCTGCTGCGTCAGGCCAAGCTGGCTCCAGCTCAGGTAGCGGTTAGTATCATTCCACGGGATAAACCAGCTCCCGCTGCTGCCGTTAAATTTGCCGTCGTTATCCACCAGCAGGTTCACGCTGGCGTTTCCCCAGGGCGACAGCCAGGACTCAATCTGCTGGTTCACTTCCCCGCTTACCGCGTCGCGCACCTGACCAAAGGCAAACTGACGCGCCTGCTCGCCGGTCGTCAGACCGTTGTCGGTCATGCTGGCTTCACCGAAGGCTTTCGCCATTTCGGCCAGATGTTTTTCCCCTTCGCCGGTGGGCGCCGCCATGCCGAGGTCGGGCAGACTGTCCCCGTTATTATCAAAGGGGTGCTGCGCCTGATGCATAAAGGAATTCGGCGCACCGTGAACGGCTCCGGCCGTAAGAAGGGGGAGTAAAAACAGCAAACGAATGCGGGACGATACAGCCATCAACGTCGTCAATAAGAACCTGTGTTTATGAATAAACTCTTATTATGTTAACGCGATAAGCCCTGAAATGCAGTCCTGGCGGACATTTCAGGATTATCCTGAAACAGCCCTTTCAGCTCCGGCACGCAGGAACCACAGTTCGTACCACAGCGCAGCTTAGCCCCCAGCGCGGTGACGGAATCACACCCTCCGGCAATCGCCTCCCGTATCGCCTCTTCCCCGACGCTGAAACAGCTACAGATAATGCGTCCCGGATCCGTCGCCCTCCCGACGCTCTGCCCGTTCAACAGGGCGTGGCGTTCTGCGGGCAGCACGGGTGGTGAATGAAAAGCGGCTTCAATCACCGTATGCGCCAGCGCCGGTAACGCGGTACCTTCCCAGAAACCCAGCATAAGCTGGCCTTCATACCAGGCCAGCACGCTGCTGCGTTCACCGGCCTGAGCAACCTGCAGTTGCCAGCCCCGGCCGCTGGCGTATTCCATTACCCACGACAGCAGCGGTTTATCGCACGCCACCGTCAGGCGTGAAGCTTTACGCCACCAGTAAACCGGAGAGGGCATTTCCAGTCCTTCGCGGGCATAGAGTTCTCCCTGCCAGGCGGGCTGCCAGGGCTGGATTCTGACGGCGGTTTGTTTACTCTCCGGCTGCCCCGAAACCGGATCGCAGCGCCCTTCCACCAGTGCATTCACCTTTCCCTGGCGGGCAAACTCAGCGTTCCAGTGCATCGGGGCAAAAGCGTTCCCTTCACGCTGAGCGTCGCTGATGCGCACTCTTGCTACCATGACGCCGCGCGGCGAACTGATGCGCGCCAGCTGGCCGCCGCACAGGGAAAACCGAACGGCGTCTGCGGGGCAAACCTCAACAAAGGGTTCGGTGATATGCTGCATGAGTCTGGCCACATATCCTGTTCGCGTCATGGTATGCCACTGATCGCGGATGCGCCCGGAGTTGAGAATCAGCGGGTACAACGCGCTGACCGTCGCACCGTGCGACTGTGGGTCAACGGGAACAATGTTTCGGCACGGAAAATCCCCCCCAGGCCACTGCCAGGGCTCAAGCCGCTCCCACTCCTCACGGGTTAACGTAGCCAGGTCGTGAAGGTTTAAGGCCCGCGCGCCGTCATTTTCAAAGGCCGTCAGCGCCGCATGCTCGCAAAAAATCTCGTGGGGATGCTGCCAGGCAAAGGCGTCGCCGTGCCCCAGCCGTTTCGCCACCTGCGCGACGATCCACCAGTCCGGCTTTGCCTCACCGGGCGCGGGCAGAAACGCGCGCTGGCGCGAAATGCGTCGCTCGGAATTGGTTACCGTACCGTCCTTCTCTCCCCAGGCCAGCGCCGGAAAGCGAATATGGGCAAACCGGCTGGTGTCGGTATCGTTCATCACCTCAGAGACAATGACCAGCGGGCAGCGCCCCAGCGCCTGACACACCGCGTGGCTGTCCGGCAGCGAGACGGCAGGATTGGTGCCCATGATCCACACCGCCTTCACCTCGCCGCGGGCAATGGCGTCAAACAGCTCCACCGCCATCAAGCCCGGCGTCTGCGCAAGCCGTTCCGTTCCCCAGAAACGCGCCACCCGCGAGAGATCGTCCGGCTCAAAGTTCATGTGCGCCGCCAGCTGATTTGCCAGCCCGCCCACCTCTCTTCCGCCCATTGCGTTTGGCTGTCCGGTCAGCGAAAACGGGCCGCAGCCCGGACGGTTAAATTTCCCGCTGGCAAGGTGCACGTTAATGATGGCGCTGCATTTGTCGCTGCCGCTGGAGGACTGGTTGATTCCCATGGTGTAGAGCGTGATGGCCCTGGGCGCCGTCATAAACCAGTCGTAAAACGTACCAATATCCTGCGGCGAGAGGCCGCAAAACGCCGCCACGCGGGATATCGGCCACGCGTCCGTTCCCTGAATCACATTGAGCAGACCGACGAACAGCCCGGCGTCGCTGCCGGGAGTGAGCGCCAGATGCAGGTCAGCAATATCACAGGAGGCGGTTCTGCGCGGATCGATGACCACCACTTTCATCTCCGGATTGTTGTGCTTTGCCTGTACCAGGCGCTGATACAGCACCGGATGCGTCCAGGCCGCGTTTGAGCCCACCAGCACCACCAGATCGCTGTTTTCCACATCCTCGTAGCTGCACGGCACGACATCTTCACCAAAGGCGCGCTTGTAGCCAACGACCGCCGATGACATGCAGAGCCGGGAGTTGGTATCAATGTTCGCCGCGCCGATAAACCCTTTCATCAGCTTATTGGCGGCGTAATAATCCTCGGTAAGCAATTGCCCGGACGCGTAAAACGCCACCGCCTGCGGCCCCCATTTGTCGATAATGTCCTGGAGGCGCTCGCCTGCCGCTCCCAGCGCCTGCGCCCAGGCCACCTCAGCACCGTCAACAACGGGGCGCAGCAATCGCCCCTGTAACCCCATTGTTTCCCCCAGGGCCGATCCTTTCACGCACAAGCGGCCAAAGTTCGCAGGATGGGTTTCATCCCCCCGAACGCTGACCGTTTCACCGTCCACGCGGGCGACCACGCCGCAGCCTACCCCGCAGTAGGGACACGTTGTCCGGGTTTCCGTCATGAGGCCTCCGCACGCATTACCAGGGCATCATTACCGACCCACACCTTGCCGTTCTCAATTTTGACCGGCCAGGCGCGCACCGCGGGTTCGCCGTTCTCCACCTGACAGCCGTCGCGCAGGCGAATACGCTGCTTGTAGAGCGGAGAGATCACCACCGGCTCCCCCGCCGCATCGCCAAGAATGCCTCGGGAAAGCACGTTCGCGCTGCTGCCAGGCTCCCGGTCGTCAAGGGCATAGACGGTTTTGCCAAATCGGAACAACGCAATCGGCTTACGCCCAAGCCGCGCGCCAATGCCCGCCTGCTCGGGGATATCGTCGATGCCACAGATTTCCTGCCAGCGTTTACCTTGATCCGCTGTGATGTCGTTCACCGTCGTGCGGAACAGCGCCAGACGGTTCGGATCGTTAAGCGTGGTTTGCCATTCGCACTGGTAGGTCTCCACCACCCGGGCCATCTCCTGCTCCAGCTCGTGGGCGATGCCCAGGCTATCGTTGAGGATCACCTCCCGAAGGTAGTCGAGACCGCCTTCCAGGTTGTCCATCCAGGTGCTGGTGCGCTGTAGGCGATCCGCCGTGCGGATGTAGAACATCAGGAATCGATCGACGGTGCGGATCAGCGTGTCATCATCGAGATCGCTGGCGAAGAGATCCGCATGGCGAGGCTTCATGCCGCCGTTGCCGCACAGGTAGAGGTTCCACCCCTTATCGGTGGCAATCACCCCCACGTCTTTACTCTGCGCCTCGGCGCATTCGCGGGTACACCCTGAGACCGCCATTTTGATTTTGTGCGGTGCGCGCAGGCCTTTGTAACGGTGCTCGAGCCTGACTGCGAGGCCGGTGGAGTCCTGCACGCCGTAGCGACACCAGGTCGACCCGACGCAGGATTTCACCGTGCGCAGGGATTTGCCGTAGGCGTGCCCGGTTTCAAATCCGGCTTCCACCAGCGCCTGCCAGATCTCCGGCAGTTGTTCGAGCGTGGCGCCAAACAGATCGATACGCTGGCCGCCGGTGATTTTGCTGTACAGTCTGTAGCGTTTCGCAATCTGGCCGATGGCGATCAGCCCGTCGGCGGTCACTTCCCCCGCAGGCATGCGCGGTACGATGGAGTAAGTACCGTCCTTCTGGATATTGGCGAAGTAGCGGTCGTTGGTGTCCTGCAGCGGCAGGTGTGCCGGTTTCAGCAGATACTCGTTCCAGCAGGAGGCGAGCACTGACCCCACCAGTGGCTTACAAATTTCGCACCCGTGTCCCTGACCGTAGCGGCTAATGAGCTGGTCAAAGGTGCGGATATGGTTGACGCGCACGAGGTGGTAAATCTCCTGACGCGAGTACGGGAAGTGTTCGCAGATGTCCTTTTTCACCTCCACGCCCTGCGCCGCCAGCTGGAACTCCATCACCTGCTTCACCAGTGCGCTACATCCTCCACAACCGGTCGCCGCTTTGGTGCACTGCTTAATCGCGCCGATATCCGTTGCGCCCGCACTTACCGCCTGACAGATATCGCCTTTGCTGACGTTATGACACGAACAGATTTGTGCGCTTTCCGGCAGCGCTGCCACGCCGAGCGCTTTTGGCGCACTGCCTGAAGACGCGGGTAATATCAGCGTTTCCGGCTCTTTTGGCAGGGCTATCCCGTTGAGCATCATCTGTACCAGCGTGGCGTATTCACTGGCATCACCCACCAGCACGCCGCCGAGCAGCGTTTTGCCGTCGTGGCTGACCACGATTTTCTTGTAGATTTGCTGCGGGCCGTGCGTCCACTGGTAACTCAGCGCCCCCGGCGTGCGCCCGTGAGCATCGCCGAAAGAGGCCACGTCCACGCCCAGCAGCTTGAGTTTGGTGCTCATATCCGCGCCGGCGAAGAGGTTCTCCTCTCCCGCCAGCGCGGCGGCGGCCACCCGCGCCATCTGGTAGCCGGGCGCAACCAGCCCGAAGATTTTCCCTTCCCACAGGGCGCATTCACCAATGGCCAGCACGTCCGGATCGGAGGTCTGACAGCGGTCGTCAATGCCGATCCCGCCGCGCTCGCCGATAGCCAGCCCGCTGCTGCGCGCCAGCGCGTCCTGCGGACGAATGCCTGCAGAAAAGACCACCATGTCTGTTTCAAGCTGTTCGCCATCGGCAAAGCGCAACACCAGCCCGCCGTCCGCCGTGGCGATCTCCGTTGTCGCTTTACTGGTGTGAACGCCGACGCCTAGCGCCTCAATTTTCTTGCGCAGCATCGCCGCGCCGTCGTTGTCGAGCTGGACCGCCATCAGATTGGGCGCAAACTCCACCACGTGAGTTTCCAGCCCGAGCTGCTTCAGGGCATTCGCCGCCTCCAGCCCCAGCAGCCCGCCGCCAATCACTACACCCCGGCGTGAGCCCGCCGCATGCGCCGCAATCTTGTCCAGATCGTCAAGCGTGCGATAAACAAAACAGCCCGGTAGATCGTGGCCCGACACCGGTGGGACAAACGGATAGGACCCGGTCGCCAGCACCAGTTTATCCCAGTGGATCTCATGCCCGCTGGCGGTACGCACCACGCGCGCGTCACGATCGATAGCGACAATCTGCTGCGACAGGCGCAGCTCAATGCCGTTGTCGGCAAAGAAATCCCCTTCCACCAGCGAAAGCGACGCCGCGCTACGGCCGCCAAAATATTCCGACAGATGCACGCGGTCGTAGGCGGCATAGCGCTCCTCGCCAAAGACAACGATCTGATACTGCTGATGCAGATTGCGGTTCACGCAATCTTCGAGGAAATGATGGCCGACCATACCGTGCCCAACCACCACCAGAGTAGGTTTTGTCATAGCGTGCTGTCCTGCAACCTGCGGTTGCGTAGTGAAACGATCGAACAGCCAGTCCGCGTGCGCGGGCGCAGCCGTTGCCAGTAATTCGGTAAATGTCGCCGCGCTGCGGCAGTCCCCCATCAGCAGCACGCCAGCCAGCGCCCCCTGATGGATCAGTAAACGACGATAGTGACGGGTCAGCGGATCCCATGCGCTCCAGACCACATCGCCCTTCTGCTCTGCCACGCGACCAAGGCTGAACAACTCCACGCCGGTCACCTTGAGGCGCATGCCGTTGTCGGTCAGGGCAAATGGCGCGGTGACGTCTCCGGCCAGCCGTGCGGCGAGGATATCCGCCTGCGCCAGACAGGGGGCGACCAGGCCAAACGTCTGGTCGTCAATTTCACAGCATTCGCCAATGGCGTAGACGTCCGGCACGGAGGTTTGCATTTGGTGATCCACCACGATGCCGCGCGCGCAGCGAATGCCGCTGGCCTGCGCCAGTACGACGTTAGGCTGCACGCCCGTCGCCAGCACCACGCGCGCGGCGGTGATGCTGCGTCCGTTCAGCAGCGTCACGCTATTCCCGTCAATCGCCGCGATGCCAGAGGCGAGCTCACAGCGCACGCCCCGCGCCGCCAGCGCCTCTTCCAGCAGCACGCCCGCCTGCTCATCCAGTTGCTGCTCCATCAGCCACAGACCGCGATGAACAAGGATGACGTTGTCCCCTGAGCGCGCCAGCGCTGCCGCCGTCTCAACCCCGAGCACGCCGCCGCCCAGCACTACCACCGGACCGGCGATCGCCCCTATGGCCCGGATATCCTCAAGGGTACGGAACGTGAAGACATGCGGCGCATCGCAGCCGGGAATTGGCGGAACAAAGGGCGTTGATCCGGTGGCAAACACCAGCGCATCCCAGCCCAGCGTGCGGACGGTGGTTTGCACTTCCCGCGTGTCCACATTCACGGCGAGCGCCTTTTCGCCCCGCAGCACCGTCACGCCCCGTTCCTGGTACCAGTCGTCATTCTGAAGACTGATGCCCGCCGCCGTTTTTTCACCGCCCAGCACCGGCGAAAGCTGGATGCGGTTATAGGCATGCTCCGGCTCGTCGCCGATGACGGTAATTGCGAAACGATCGGCAGCACGCCCGGTGAGCGAGGCAATCAGCCGCGTGGCCGCCATGCCATTTCCGATAATGACCAGTCGCATCAAAGCCCCCTCGCTACGCCGCTTTCGGCTGCTTTTCATAGAGGAAATGCAGGATCTGCTGGCGCATGTGGTGATAGCGGCTGTCGTCAGCCAGCTGCACCCGGTTACGCGGGCGCGGCAGGTTAACGTGCAGGATCTCCCCGATGGTCGCCGCCGGGCCGTTGGTCATCATCAGCACGCGATCGGAGAGCAGCACCGCCTCGTCCACGTCGTGGGTAATCAGCACGATTGTGGTGTTCAGCGCCTGCTGGATCTGCATCACCGAGTCCTGCAGATGGGCGCGCGTCAGCGCATCCAGCGCGCCGAAGGGTTCATCCATCAGCAGGACTTTCGGCTTCATCGCCAGCGCGCGGGCAATCCCGACGCGCTGCTTCATGCCGCCGGAGATCTCCCCCGGGCGCTTGTGCAGGGCGTGCCCCATCTGCACGCGGTCGAGGTTGTGCTCAATCCACTCCCGGCGCTCCGCCTTGCTCATGCTGTGGCGAAACACGTGATCTACCGCCAGGGCCACGTTGTCGAAGCAGGTGAGCCACGGTAGCAGCGAATGGTTCTGGAATACCACCGCGCGCTCCGGACCCGGCCCGGCAATTTCGCGGTTGTCGCAAATCAGCCCGCCTTCCGTCGGCAGCGTGATCCCAGCGATAAGGTTAAGCAGCGTCGATTTACCGCAGCCGGAGTGCCCAATCAGGCTGACGGTTTCGCCCTCATGGATATCAAAGGAGACGTTCTGCAGCGCCAGAAATTCGCCGCTGGCGGTGGAAAAACGCTGGCTCACGGCCTGGACCTGGATTAATGGTTTCATGTTCGCTCCTTATTTTTCCTGCCAGCTAAAGCGACGGGCGATCAGCATCAGCCCCTGCTCCAGCAGCAGCCCGACCACGCCAATGATGACGATGGCGATGAGAATGTTTTCGACGTTGAGATTGTTCCACTCGTTCCAGATCCAGAAACCGATCCCTAAACCGCCGGTCAGCATCTCGGCGGCGACAATCACCAGCCAGGCGATGCCAATAGAGAGGCGCACCCCGGTCAGCACCGCGGGCAGCACCGCCGGGAAGAGAATGCGGCGCATGATGGTCCACTCTGAAAGCTGCAGCACCCGGGCGACGTTAAGGTAGTCCTGCGGAATACACCGCACGCCTTCGGCGGTGTTGATCACCATCGGCCAGATGGAGCAGATAAAAATGGTCCAGCTCGACGCGGGCTCCGCTTTCTGGAACAGCAGCAGGCCGATGGGCAGCCAGGCCAGCGGGCTAACCGGGCGTAATAGCGCGATCAGCGGGCCGAACATGCGCGAAAAAAAGGTGAAGCGGCCAATCAGGAAACCAAGCGGGATCCCGGCGAACGCGGCCAGGCCAAACCCCACCGCCACGCGCTGTAATGAGGCGAGCACGTTCCAGCCGATGCCCATGTCGTTAGGCCCGTCGCGATAAAACGGATCGGCAAACAGGGTAATAGCGGAATCGAGCGTGCTGAGCGGCGTCGGGAAACCTTTGCTGTTAATCGCCGCCAGTTGCCAGAGCACCACCAGCAGTCCCAGCCCCAGAAAAGCCGGAATGATGCGCTGAAGGATCGCGTTAATACGACGCGCAAACGTCGGCGTACGGCGGCGAACCTGCACCGGAGGCAGGAGAATCACCTCTCCACTCTCCGGCGTCTCGTGTGATTTTGTCTTTTGCAGATGCTGCATAATCAGGCCCCTTTACGGTGAATGGCGAAACGGCTGGCGTATTCTTCCGGGTCGGTACCGTTCCAGACGGTGCCGTCCATCAATGTGCTGCTGCGTAGTGGTGAAGTCGGTGTGGTAATGCCCCCCACCGCCGTGGCGGCATCCTGCCAGACCGCCGTCTGGTTAATGCGCTGTGCGATGCCCGTATAGTCCGGGGCGGCTTTGAGCAAGCCCCAGCGGCGGAACTGGGTTAAGAACCACATGCCGTCGGAGTGATACGGGTAGCTGACGGCCCCCTCGTTGAAGAAGCGGATCGGGTGCGCGTCCTGCCAGCGCTGGCCCAGGCCGTTGTCGTACTCGCCGAGCATGCGTCCGGTGAGATACTGCTCTTTGCAGTTGAGCCACGCCCGGCGGGAGAGGATCTGCGCGGTTTCGCGTTTGTTTTCCGGGGAGGACTCAATCCAGCGTGCCGCCTCCAGCACTGCGCTCACCAGCGCCCGGGCGGTGTGCGGATTTTTCTCCACCCAGTCGCGACGCGTCCCGAGGATTTTTTCCGGATGGTCGGCCCAGATAGACTGCGACGTGGCGGCCGTAAAACCGATGCGGTCGTTGATGGCACGCGCGTTCCACGGCTCGCCGACGCAAAAGCCGACCATGTTGCCAATGCGCATGTTCATCACCATCTGCGGCGGCGGCACCACCACCGTACGCACGTCGTCAAAGGGGTGAATGCCCGCGCTGGCCAGCCAGTAGTAGAGCCACATGGCGTGCGTCCCGGTCGGGAAGGTGTGCGCGAAGGTATAGGTGCCAGGCGCCTGCTGCCCAATCAGCTTTTTCAGCCCGTCAAGGTCACGAACGCCCTTCTCTGCCAAATCGCTGGAGAGCGTAATCGCCTGGCCGTTCTGGTTGAGGGTCATCAGGTTAGCCATCTGCTGTGGCTTGCCAGCGATGCCCAGCTCCAGTCCGTACAGCAGGCCGTAAAGAATGTGCGCGGCATCGAGTTCGCCCGCCACCAGCTTGTCGCGCACCGCCGCCCAACTCGCCTCTTTGGTGGGCAGGATGGTAATACCGTATTTTTTATCAAACCCTTTCAGCGCAGCGATAACCACCGGGGCACAGTCGGTCAGTGGGATAAACCCGATGCGCACTGTTTCCTGCTCCGGTTTATCCGAGCCTGCCGCCCATGCGGCCTGCATGACACCCGGCAACAGAATTGCACCACTCGCCAGCATGCTGGCCTGCAAAAAACGCCGTCTCGACAAATCCGCCATGACCACTCCTGAAAAAAAACCAAAAAAAAGCGCCCACGGTGCCGAAGCACCAGTGGACGCCTTTATCCCGAAGACGGATGCACCGCCGTTGGCGCATCGTCAAAAATGGTTAATCTGATAATGCAAAGTGAATGCCAGGTTTTAACACACTGTTTCTTGCGGTGCTTACCGTTCCTCCCTCGCCTTTACGCACCGCAAACAGGCATAAAATGCCCACTGACCGTGCAGCTACTCCTTTGGTGTTACCTGCCATACATTCTTCACCATGAGCAGCGCGCGGGCGATATCCACCATCCTTTGGTTCTTGTCCATCGCCATTTTGCGCAGCGCCGTCCAGGCCTGTTCCTCACTCATATTCTGGTGGGTCATCAGCACGCTCTTCGCTTTATCAATGATTTTGCGCTCTTCAAGCGTATCGCGCAGCGACGCAAGCTGACGTGAGAGCTGCTCTATCTCGCGCGCCTGCTGGCGAACCAAGGTAAGCAACGGTTTTTCCGGATAGCGGATCGGCGGATCATCCTGTTCATCGCCGGGGAGCGCGTACTCATCGTCACGGTGAATGCATTCGTCCACCGCGACCATCAGATCGGCGATGATCGTCTCCTCCAGCGTGCGCAGATGCTCAAGGCGCGCGGTTTGCAGAGCAAACCAGGCCAGTGCGGTAAGGCCGTTATCGGCGGCAGGCTGGCGGGTACAGGCCACGCGCCGGAGTTGCTCCGTTTCACGATCGGGCTGACAGTGCATTGAAAAGGTGGTCTGAACGTCAGCGGAGCTGTGCGAGAGAAAGATCTCAAAGCAGGCCTGCTGCCCGTCAATGCGGTCAACCAGCCTCTGACGAGTCACATCATCGAAAAAACCCTGCGTGAAGCCAATCGCCCCCAGCGCCCGCTCCTGTCCTGCCAGCTCTTTTCCCTGCATCAGGCTATAAAGCGCGACAAAACGTCCTGCGATTTGCGGATCGTCAATGCTGTCATTAAGCTGCGGCACGATACTGAGCAGATGGCGAAGCATACGGGAGTAGTGTTCCATCGCCTGGGGTGCCGTTACAGTCTGCTGAATCACACCGTCACGCAGCGCGGGAAGTGTATCCAGGCTCAGGAGCGCGCCGCCGATGCGTTCACAGACGGCACTTCCTGGGATCGGCGACTGTGTTTCAAGAATGCCGTAAAGGGCAGCGAGGTTTTCATCCACCAGCGCCCGGCTGGCTTTGCATTCGGGGGCGTACAGCTTGCCCTGTGAGCAGAGCCAGACGTTGGACGCCCCGCGCTCGCACTGTAACATGTGCACCAGTTGGCTAATGCCGTGCACAAGCACACCCAGCTGTGCCAGCTTGCTGAACTGCTCCTGGCGCATCATCTTTGCGCGCGTGAGCCATTCGGCAGCGCCTGGCGAAATGCCTGCCATTAATATCATGCTTACTCTCCCGGACAGCGAAACTCCGGGAAATTAAGCAATATTCGTGCCTTTATAAGAACAGGAGTCAACATGCAGAAGATTGTGATCGTCGCCAACGGTGCGGCCTACGGGAGTGAATCGCTTTTTAACAGCCTGCGCCTGGCCATTGCGCTGCGCGAAAAAGAGAGTGACCTCGCGTTACGCCTCTTTTTAATGTCGGACGCGGTCACCGCCGGGCTGAAGGGACAAAAACCGGCCGAGGGCTATAACATTCAGCAGATGCTGGAGATCCTGACCGCGCAAAACGTGCCGGTGAAGCTGTGCAAAACCTGCACCGACGGGCGCGGTATCACCGGGCTGCCGCTGATTGATGGCGTAGAAATTGGTACGCTGGTTGAGCTGGCCGAGTGGACGCTGTCCGCGGATAAAGTATTAACTTTTTAATAATAAACCCGTAAAAATATTATTTTCTTATGGACGCGGTTTCAGCATCAAGTTTACCTGCGGGGTTGCCGATAGGCATGGAAACAACACAGCAGGTATTTCACTTATGTTCAGATCGATTCGTGCACGCATCATCGCGGCGACGGCAGGCTGTCTGGTCGTCGCCCTTCTCCTCAATACCGTTATTAACTTCCAGGTCACACGCCAGGATAACCAGCAGTCACAGCGCGATATCCTGACCAGCACCAGCGCCAGCCATAACATGGCGATTGCCGACTGGGTCAAAAGCAAGATGACGGTGATTGCCTCCGCGCAGACCGTCGCACTGAGTGACGATCCGGTTCCGGTGTTTAAACAGCTTGCACAGGCGGGTGGATTCACCAACGTTTATGTCGGCTACGCCAGCAAAACGGCGAAATTCTCTGAACCGGCGGGCGTTCCGGCAGATTATGACCCGACCATTCGCCCGTGGTATCAGCAGGTAGTCAGTACGGACGGTCCGGTTGTCACCGCGCCCTACGTTGACGCGGGGACCGGTAAACTGGTGGTGACCTTCGCCGTACCGGTGAAAGAGAATGGCACACTGAAAGCGGTGGTGGCAGGCGATGTAGCCATGGACAGCGTGGTGGCGAACGTACGCGGGATCCATCCAACCCCGGCCAGCAGCGGGTTGCTTCTGAACAGTGACGGCAGCGTGATTGCCGCTAACGATCCGGCTCTGACGCTTAAACCGTTTGCTGAGACCATCAAAGGCATCGATTTTGCTGCGCTGAAAAGCGGTAATCCGGTCGACGGAACGCTGAACGATGCTGAAAAAACCTTCGTGGCGACAGCCGTGCCGGGCACAAACTGGCTGCTAGTCGTCGCCCTCGACAACGGCGACGCCACCTCCGGCATGCGTTCCCTGCTTAAAGCATCGGCGATTTCGCTGGTGATCCTGGCACTGCTGAGCGCGGCCATTGTTCACCTCCTGATTGCCCGCCTGCTGAAGCGTCTGTCCGACATTCGCGACGCGATGCACAACATTGCCAACGGGACTAACGATCTGTCCCAGCGTTTGCCGGACAGCGGCGAGGACGAAGTCGCGCAGATTGCGCAGGCCTTTAACGCCTTCAGCGATAAGCTGTCGGTGGTGATGGTGCAGCTCCGGGATGCCAGTGAATCGGTGAAAAACGCCGCCCAGGAGATTGCTGCAGGTAACCAGGATCTCTCCGGACGTACCGAGCAGGCGGCGTCCAGCCTGCGCGAGACGGCCAGCGCCGTGGAGCAGATCACCGCCTCCGTGACGCAGTCGAACGAGTCGGCGGCAGAAGCGAACGATCAGGCGAGCAAGGCCTCAGCGGCCGCTGCGCGCGGCGGCGAGGTGGTATCCCAGGCGATCAGCACCATGCAGTCCATCGAAGTCGCGTCGGCTAAAATTGGCGATATCACCAGCGTGATTGACGGCATTGCTTTCCAGACCAACATTCTGGCGCTGAACGCCTCCGTCGAGGCGGCCCGTGCCGGGGAGCAGGGTCGCGGGTTTGCCGTGGTGGCAGGCGAAGTGCGTAACCTGGCGAGCCGTAGCGCCCAGGCGGCGAAAGAGATCAAATCGCTCATCGATTCCACCACCGACAGCGTGGCCACCGGCTCCCGCTACGTGCATCTGGCCGGGGAAAGCATGGACGAGATCCGCTCCAGCATCGGCAGCGTCTCCGGCATCATGCGCGAAATCTCCATCGCCACCAGCGAGCAGATGAAAGGCATTCATGAGATCAATCATGCGGTGACCCATCTCGACAGGATGGTCCAGCAGAACGCCGAGCTGGTGGTGGAATCCGCCGCCGCTGCGGGTGCCCTGCAGAGCCAGGCTGGGGACCTTGCTGAAACCGCCGGCCATTTCCGCATTTAATTTTATTCCGGCGCGGGTTTACCGGGTAAAACCCGCGCCAGCTGAATGCTTTCAGGAATTTTGTCATTTTTGTTTAAACGTTATGCCATTTTTTGATCAAAATCATCATCCCTCGCCCCCCGCTTTGGTGTTATGCAATGAGTAATTTGTGAACAATATCACGCTCGGGATGGGCAAAATCGACGGGGTAAAAAAATGGCACTGGTAAAAACAAGTTTGAAACTGTTTGGCGGGGATACGGTAGTGGTGCGTTGCTCAGAGCGCTGTCGTATTCACCTGATGAGTGCGAAAGCACATAAACAATCCCAGGCGGATATTCTCACCGTGCAGGATGATAAAGCGTGGCTTACCGTACCGTATACCGGCACGTGGGATGTGCTGATCGACAGCCACAGCCAGTCGCTGGAGCATTCCGTCAGCTACGTGGCTGCATAATAATAAACGCCCGGCGAGCCGGGCGTATCATCAGGCAAAGCCCGGTCGCAGCGTGCCGTTGAGCGGGTTTCCTTCCAGCAGAGCCTTCACCTTTACCACCAGCTCATTCAGACAATCGTCTTTCATGCCGAGGCGGGTCAGCTCCTGATCCAGGGAGAAGAGATATTGTGCATTGGTCCCCAGCGGTCCGCTGGCGGCAGCAATCAACGGGGCGATGACCTGCGTGCGAGTGTCCGCTTCATACAGCGGATGACGCGGGTCCATAATAAACACCAGCGCATTGACGGTGCGTCCGTCGTCCAGCTCCAGCTTGCACCAGCTCGGCATATAGCAGCCGGTAATCATCTCGCGCTTCCAGAGCAGCGTAAGCTCCTCTTCCAGCGAGGCATCCGGGAGGCGATACGCCACGCCCGTGGTGCGTCCGCCCTCTTTCAGTGCAAGCATACGTCCCGGCTGGCACGCGCTGCCGCGTCCGGCCGTCAGACGCAGGCAAAATGCGCGATGCCAGCCAGGCAGCGTTCCCGTTGCCGATTCGACAAATTCCAGAGCCGGGTTCCACATCAGGGAACCGTAGCCAAAAATCCATACCGGGCCATCATCCGGGCGGCAGGCAAGCGTGGCAGCAAGTGACGCCGCACGTTGTTCAGCTGACCAGAGAAGCGATTCCTCAATAGCACCAAATGCCGTCTTACAATCTGCCTTCATTAAGAAATCACGCGTTAACACTTTACACCTCCGCCACTGCATGCTTCCTTGCGACATCTGTAATTCGCCTTCCCGGCATTATGTGCTGGTCATTTTGCCAGCAGTTAAATAACGATAAGCAATTAGCGGACCAGTTGCAATACAACGGCAGTTCAACCGCCTGAAAAGTCAAAATGAAGGCAGCGAATTATTTCACGGCTATTTCTTTTTATGCCATTTATCGTCGTCTCCTTTTTCATATTCATGTTTTACGGCGGACCAGGCGACTTTGTGTGCCGTCTCTTCACGGCTGGCATCATCCCGGCGATCGTCCTTATCTTTGTATTGTTCCCAGGCGCTGTTAAACGCCTCTTTGTAGATATCCTGCGCGTGAGCGGGCAGCACGTTTTGCACGTTGTCGGGTAATTCGCGTTTCGTTTTATATGGCATCACTCACCTCTCTTTTGCTTAAAGAGATAAGTGTGGACGACGATATGGCAGCGTGCCACCCAGCCTTAATTTATGGATTCAAACCAAATGTAATTTATTGTTATTTAATAAGTATTATATGAAAACCATCAATTACAGGAGTCAGGTATTAAATTTATGACAAAGGGTAAAATTAAGTAAAAAATAAAGGGTATTTAACAGAGATCTGTTAGTTTAATGACCTCAAAAATCTATCTATAATTACAAGCACCTGCATTGATGGAGAAGCACATGACAGCAACACACGAGGCGGTAAAGACCCGCCACAAGGAGACGTCACTCATTTTCCCGGTTCTGGCACTGGCTGTGCTGCTCTTCTGGGGAAGCAGTCAGTCACTGCCAGTGGTGGTTGGTATCAATATTCTTGCCCTGGTCGGCATCTTAACCAGCGCATTTAGCGTCGTTCGCCATGCGGACGTCCTGGCCCACCGTCTGGGCGAGCCGTACGGATCGTTAATTCTCAGCCTTTCCGTCGTTATTCTCGAAGTCAGCCTGATTTCCGCGCTCATGGCGACCGGCGATGCCGCGCCGACGCTGATGCGCGACACGCTCTACTCTATCATTATGATTGTGACGGGCGGCCTGGTGGGCTTCTCTCTGCTGCTGGGCGGGCGCAAGTTCGCGACCCAGTATATGAACCTGTTCGGCATTAAACAGTATCTGATTGCCCTCTTCCCGCTGGCCATTATCGTGCTGGTCTTCCCGATGGCGCTGCCGGGCGCGAATTTCTCTACCGGTCAGGCACTGCTGGTCGCACTGATTTCCGCCGCCATGTACGGCGTGTTCCTGCTGATTCAGACCAAAACGCACCAGAGCCTGTTTGTGTATGAGCATGAAGACGACAGCGACGACGATGACCCGCACCACGGTAAGCCGTCGGCCCACAGCAGCGCGTGGCATACGGTTTGGCTGATCGTACATCTGATTGCGGTGATTGCCGTCACCAAGATGAACGCCAACCCGCTGGAAACGCTGTTAACCGAGCTGAACGCGCCGGTAGCGTTTACCGGCTTCCTGGTGGCGCTGCTGATCCTGTCTCCTGAAGGGCTGGGCGCGCTGAAAGCCGTCTTAAACAATCAGGTGCAGCGCGCAATGAACCTGTTCTTCGGTTCCGTGCTGGCGACCATTTCACTTACCGTTCCGGTGGTGACGCTGATTGCCTTTATGACGGGCAACGAGCTGCAGTTTGCGCTGGGTGCGCCGGAAATGATTGTGATGGTGGCCTCGTTGCTGCTGTGCCAGATTTCGTTCTCCACCGGGCGTACCAACGTGCTGAACGGCGCGGCGCATATGGCGTTGTTTATTGCGTACTTAATGACGATTTTTGCGTAAGATTGATCCGGTGCGGCCTGATGCCCTCACCCCAACCCTCTCCCACAGGGAGAGGGAGAAAACATAAAAAAACCCGCCGAAGCGGGTTTTTTTATTAGTTGCTGGTATCCAGCTCGTCGAAACTCTTCACCAGATCGTCAATCGCTTTGATCTGTTTCAGGAACGGCTCCAGCTTATCCAGCGGCAGCGCGGATGGGCCGTCGCATTTTGCGTTATCCGGATCCGGGTGCGCTTCAATGAACAGACCTGCCAGACCGGTTGCCATACCGGCACGCGCCAGTTCGGTCACCTGGGCACGACGGCCACCGGACGCAGCACCGAACGGGTCGCGGCACTGCAGAGCGTGCGTCACGTCGAAAATCACCGGAGACTGGCCGGAGACATTTTTCATCACGCTGAAGCCCAGCATGTCGACAACCAGGTTGTCGTAACCGAAGTTAGCGCCACGGTCACACAGGATCACCTGATCGTTACCGCCTTCGATAAACTTATCAACGATGTTACCCATCTGACCTGGGCTCACGAACTGCGGTTTTTTCACGTTAATCACGGCACCGGTTTTCGCCATCGCCGCCACCAGATCAGTCTGGCGAGCCAGGAATGCCGGGAGCTGGATCACGTCAACCACGTCTGCCACCGGCTGCGCCTGAGAGGCTTCATGCACGTCGGTGATCACTTTCACGCCAAAGGTCTGCTTCAGCTCCTGGAAAATCTTCATCCCCTCTTCCAGGCCCGGGCCGCGGTAAGAGTTGATGGAGGAGCGGTTGGCTTTGTCAAAAGAGGCTTTAAACACGTACGGGATGCCCAGCTTCTGGGTCACGGTCACGTAGTGTTCGCAGATACGCATGGCGAGATCGCGGGATTCCAGCACGTTCATGCCGCCAAACAGGACGAACGGCAGGTCGTTTGCTACCTTGATATCACCAATGCTAACCACTTTTTGTTTCATAGGATCGCCTTATTCAGGTGTGAATCGGAATTAAGATTAATGCAGTGTAATTTGCTTGTGCGAGATCGCGTTGATCTGCGCACGAATCATTTCGCTAATAGGATCTTCCGGACACTGCTCGACGAAATAATTCAAATCATTCAGCGCCACGTGCTCACAGTCGAGCTGGGCATAGATCAGCCCGCGATCGCGAATTTCGTACGGGTCTTCCGGGTTGAACTGCAGCAGTACTTCACTGGCGCGCAAGGCCAGCTCCATCTGACGCTCTTCCATTAATGCAGACTTCAGCGTATCCAGCAGCTTGCGAATGACCTCTGCGTTGTCCGCCTCGTCGAGATCTTCGTTGAAGAGTTCGGCCACCGGGCTGATATTGCCTTTCAGCCACACGTCCAGCGTATGTTCATCCAGCGTGTCGCCGTTGAAGGGATTAATGAGCCACATTTCGCCGTCCAGCCACTCTGCACGCAGGATCATCTGCGTCGGGAAAATGACCGGGACTAGCGGAATATCCAGACGCTGTGCGACCCATAGTAAAATAGACCCCAGCGCCACGGCGCTGCCCTGACGATTTTTTAAGACCTGGTCCAGCCATAATGCGTCAGACAGGCGATACACACCCCGCGTGTCGCAGAAACCCCATTCGCCGTAGAAAAGCTCCAGCAGCTTCTCTAGTTGCCAGTCTTGCGGGCGAGCCTGATTAATCTCTTCACGCGCCAGGCTGACCAGATTCTCCAGCTCATCATAGACAAACTGCGACGTAAAATCGTCGCGAATCATCTCTGAAATCAGGATCATGCCATCGCAAAGCGGCACTTTATTAAATTCGAAATCGGCTAAGGACCTCATGACTTACCCCAGTAACGCCTGAGCGAACAATGACGCTCAGGCGCGATAAAACTCAAAACGATGTAGATGATAACGCCAAACTGCCTTTCAGTCAGCCTTACGCCTTTATCAGTAAATGGCAGATACCCGGAACTCAAGACCACCGCCCCAGCGTCAGGCGTTCGTTGCCGCCGTAGTCGCGGCAGGTTTCGACAGCGTCATAACCTGCTTGCGTAAACAGTGCCCGCACGGCTTCTCCCTGCGTCCAGCCATGCTCCACGAGCAGCCAGCCGCCGGGAAGTAAATGTTCCCGTGACGTTGTCACAATGTGATCAAGATCGGCTAATCCCGCGTTGGCGGCCACGAGCGCCGTCAGCGGTTCGAAGCGAACATCTCCCTGCGCAAGGTGCGGGTCATGTTCGTCGATGTAAGGAGGATTGCTGACAATCATCGCAAATGTGCGATTCTCCAGCGCGGAAAACCAGCTGCTTTGCAGCACCGTCACGTTGCGGACCCCGAGACGTTCCACGTTACGCTGCGCCAGCGCCACCGCGTCGGGCATGACATCCACCGCCGTCACCGCGCAGTCGGGCCGCTCGGTGGCGAGCGCCAGCGCGATAGCACCTGTTCCCGTCCCGAGATCGAGAATACTGCAGGCCGCCGCCGGTAAACGCGCCAGCGCCTGCTCCACCAGACATTCGGTGTCCGGACGCGGGATTAGCGTCGCCGCCGAGACGTACAGGGGTAACGACCAGAACTCACGTTCACCGACAAGGTGCGCCACCGGCTCGCCGGTTTTACGACGGGCAAGCAGCGCGGCGAGCTGCGCTTCCTGCTCCGCGGTCAGTTCGGTTTCACCAAAAGCCAGCAGATACGTGCGGGCTTTACCCGTCACATGCTCAAGCAAAATTTCGGCATCGCGTTTCGGGCTTTCGCTTTCGGAAAGCTCACCGGCCGCCTCACGTAACCAGCGCTGAAAATCCATTATTCCTGCTCGGACAGCGCCGCCAGCTGGTCGGCCTGGTATTCCTGCACGATAGGCTCAATCAGCATGTCCAGCTTCCCTTCCATCACCTCGTCCAGACGGTACAGCGTCAGGTTGATGCGGTGGTCGGTTACACGGCCCTGCGGGAAGTTGTAGGTGCGGTTACGGTCGCTGCGATCGCCGCTCCCCAGCAGGTTACGACGCGTAGACGCTTCCGCCTGCTGGCGTTTCGCCATTTCGGCCGCGTGGATACGCGCGCCCAGCACGGACAGCGCTTTGGCTTTGTTTTTGTGCTGTGAACGCTCGTCCTGACATTCGACGACGATGCCGGTTGGCAGGTGGGTAATACGAATGGCGGAGTCGGTGGTGTTAACGTGCTGACCACCCGCGCCAGAGGAGCGGAAAGTATCTATACGCAGGTCCGCAGGATTGATGTCCGGCAGTTCCGCTTCCGGCAGCTCCGGCATCACCGCCACCGTACAGGCGGAGGTGTGGATACGGCCCTGGGATTCGGTGGCCGGTACGCGCTGCACGCGGTGACCGCCGGATTCAAACTTGAGACGACCGTACACGCCGTCGCCGCTGATCTTGGCGATAACCTCTTTGTAGCCACCATGTTCGCCTTCGTTGGCGCTCATGATCTCCACGCGCCAGCGACGCGACTCGGCGTAGCGGCTGTACATGCGGAACAGATCTCCGGCAAACAGTGCCGCTTCGTCACCGCCGGTCCCGGCGCGGACTTCCACGAACGCGTTACGCTCGTCGTCTGGATCTTTTGGCAGCAGAAGCACCTGAAGCTGCTGCTCCATCTCCTCAGAACGCGCTTTCGCATCCTGCAACTCTTCCTGCGCCATCTCGCGCATTTCAGGATCGTCGAGCATCATCTGCGCGGTTTCGATATCTTCCTGAACCTGTCGCCAGTCGGTAAAGCATTTAGAAACATCACTTAACTGCGCGTATTCACGTGAGAGCGCGCGAAAACGCTCCTGGTCCGCAATGGTCCCGGCATCGCCGAGCAGCGCCTGGACTTCTTCATGGCGCTCGTGCAGAGCTTCCAGTTTAGCGACGATAGAAGGCTTCATAGGCGTAAGTGCACCTTGTCTTAGAAAATGGGTATAGGGCGCTATTCCAGCCCGAGGCTGTTGCGCAGAATAGTCAGGCGTTCATCATCCCCGTCACGGGCGGCCTGCTGAAGAGATTTGGTTGGTGCATGGATCAGGCGGTTGGTCAGTTTCCATGCCAGATCCTGCATAATTGCATGTGCGTCGCCGCCCTGTTCAAGGGCCGCTAACGCTTTGGCTGTCAGGTCGTCACGCACCTGCTCCGCCTGTCCGCGATACTCGCGGATGGTCTCGCTGACGCTTTGCGCGCGCAGCCAGGCCATAAACTCACTGGTTTCCTGCTCAACAATGGTTTCCGCCTGCACCGCCGCCGCTTTACGCTGGGCGAGGTTGTGCGAAATGATGCTTTGCAGGTCATCCACGCTGTAGAGGTAGGCGTTAGGCAGCTTGCCCACTTCCGGCTCAACATCGCGCGGGACGGCAATATCCACCAGCAGCATCGGCTGATTACGACGGGACTTCAGCGCACGCTCCACCATCCCTTTTCCGATAATCGGCAGCGGGCTGGCGGTCGAGCTGATAATAATGTCCGCCTCTTTCAGACGTTCATCGATGTCGCTCAGGGCAACCACCTCTGCGCCCACTTCATCCGCCAGCACCTGCGCGCGTTCGCGGGTGCGGTTAGCGATAATCATCTTTTTCACTTTATGCTCGCGCAGATGGCGCGCCACAAGTTCGATGGTTTCGCCCGCGCCCACCAGCATCACGGTGACGGTGGAGAGGGATTCAAAGATTTGGCGCGCAAGGGTGCAGGCCGCGAAAGCAACGGAAACCGCACTGGCACCAATGTCGGTTTCGGTTCGCACACGCTTCGCCACGGAGAACGACTTCTGGAACATGCGCTCCAGCTCGCTGGCCTTCAGATGCCCTTTTTGCGAATCCGCAAACGCTTTTTTCACCTGCCCCAGGATCTGCGGTTCGCCGAGCACCAGCGAATCCAGCCCGCTGGCGACGCGCATCAGATGGCTGACCGCATCGTTGTCCTGATGCCAGTACAGGCTATTGCGCAGCTCGTCTTCGTTGAGGTTGTGGTAATCGCATAGCCAGCGGATAAGCGCTTCATGCAGGTTGTCCTGCTCTTCCACGCTTAAATAGAGCTCGGTACGGTTGCACGTCGAGAGCACCACGCCACCCTGCACCATCGGCTGTGCAAGCAGGCTGTCCAGCGCAAGGTCGAGCGTATCTGGCGAAAACGTTACGCGTTCTCGCAGCGAAACCGGGGCTGTTTTGTGGTTGATGCCGAGTGCTAATAGGGTCATGTTGAGCGGGAGTAGTACCAGCGTTAATAAGGTTAGCAGAACGCATCATACAGGATGCGCGAGATCAATAAAAGAGACAGCCCCCTTTCGGAGTAATAGCTTATACCCGTCATACTTCAAGCTGCATGCGCGTTGGCTGCGCTCTTTCACCCCAATCACATAGTTATCTATGCTCATGGGGATTCACTCTCTTGCCGCCTTCATGCAGCTTGAATTATTTAGGGTAGATACAACGCTTTGAGATAATTTGAACGTAGACGGTAGCCCCCTTCGACGCTAGCATTAACAGTTATAACTGCAACGTATCTCAAGGATTTGTCCTTATTATGACCCGACTGATTCGCCTGCTGCCGCTGGCAGCACTGGTTCTGACCGCGTGTACCGTCACCCAGCCAAAAGGCCCGGGCAAAAGCCCTGATTCACCGCAGTGGCGTCAGCACCAGCAGGACGTCCGTAATTTGAACCAGTACCAGACCCGCGGCGCGTTCGCTTATCTATCTGACGAACAAAAAGTTTATGCCCGCTTCTTCTGGCAGCAGACGGGTCAGGACCACTATCGCCTGCTGCTGCTGAACCCGCTGGGCAGCACCGAGCTGGAGCTTATCGCTAAACCGGGCGAAGCGCAGATCACCGATAACAAAGGCCAGCACTACACCGCGACCGATGCCGAAGAGATGATTGGCAAGCTGACCGGGATGCCTATCCCGCTCAACAGCCTGCGCCAGTGGATCCTCGGCCTGCCGGGTGACGCCACCGACTACACCCTGGACGATCAGTATCGTCTGAGCCAGGTGAACTACACCCAAAACGGTAAAACCTGGAAAGTGGTGTACAGCGCCTATGACAGTAAGAGTAAACCGTCGCTGCCATCGAATATGGAGCTGACCCAGGGCAGCCAGCGTATCAAGCTGAAAATGGACAACTGGATCGTTAAATGATGACCCAATGGCCCTCTCCGGCAAAGCTGAACCTGTTCTTGTACATCACCGGCCAGCGCGCTGACGGCTATCACACCCTGCAGACGCTGTTTCAGTTTATTGACTATGGCGACACGATCTCCATTGAACTGCGTCAGGACGGGCAGATTTGCCTCCTGACGCCGGTCGATGGCGTGGCGCATGAGGACAACCTCATCGTGCGCGCCGCGCGTCTGCTGATGAAAGCCGCGGCGGAATCAGGCCGTCTGCCCGCAGGAAGCGGTGCGGATATCCGTATCGAGAAGCGCCTGCCGATGGGCGGCGGTCTGGGCGGCGGCTCATCTAACGCCGCCACCGTGCTGGTTGCGCTGAACCACCTCTGGGGCTGCGGGCTGTCGAAGGACGAACTAGCAACTCTGGGCTTGACGCTGGGGGCGGATGTCCCGGTGTTTGTGCGCGGTCATGCGGCCTTTGCTGAGGGCGTGGGTGAGATCCTCTCCCCGGCTGAACCGCCGGAGAAATGGTATCTGGTTGCTCACCCTGGCGTGAGCATTCCGACTCCGGTCATCTTTAAAGATCCTGACCTGAAAAGGAATACCCCGGTTCGGTCAATAGAAACGTTATTAAATTGTGAATTCAGCAACGATTGCGAGGATATCGCAAGAAAACGTTTTCGCGAGGTTGATGCGGTGCTTTCCTGGCTGTTAGAATACGCGCCGTCGCGCCTGACTGGTACAGGGGCCTGTGTCTTTGCTGAATTTGACACCGAATCCGCCGCTCGTCAGGTGCTTGAGCAAGCGCCGGTTTGGCTGCATGGTTTTGTAGCGCGTGGGATGAACATTTCCCCCCTACAGCAGGCCATTCTGGCGCAGACTGAGTTTCGGTGACAACGTCACCCTGTTCCAGACGTTGCATCGCGCTCTTTAATACACCGCCTGGATAGCCTTCGCCTGGCCCGCACAGTTTGCGGCGAACGCTATCCACCACTGGACGCATGCCTGAGGTTCTTCTCGTGCCTGATATGAAGCTTTTTGCTGGTAACGCCACCCCGGAACTAGCACAACGTATTGCCAACCGCCTGTACACTTCCCTCGGCGACGCCGCCGTAGGTCGCTTTAGCGACGGCGAAGTCAGCGTACAAATTAACGAAAATGTACGCGGTGGTGATATTTTCATCATCCAGTCCACCTGTGCTCCAACGAACGACAACCTGATGGAACTGGTTGTTATGGTCGACGCCCTGCGTCGCGCTTCCGCAGGCCGTATCACTGCTGTAATCCCTTACTTCGGTTATGCCCGCCAGGACCGTCGCGTCCGTTCCGCGCGTGTGCCAATTACCGCTAAAGTTGTCGCTGACTTCCTGTCCAGCGTCGGCGTTGACCGCGTACTGACCGTTGACCTGCACGCAGAGCAGATCCAGGGCTTCTTCGACGTCCCGGTTGATAACGTATTCGGCAGCCCAATTCTGCTGGAAGACATGCTGCAGCTGAACCTGGATAACCCAATCGTGGTTTCTCCGGACATCGGCGGCGTGGTACGTGCCCGTGCTATCGCTAAGCTGCTGAACGATACCGACATGGCGATCATCGACAAACGTCGTCCGCGCGCTAACGTTTCTCAGGTGATGCACATCATCGGTGACGTGGCTGGCCGCGACTGCGTGCTGGTCGACGACATGATCGATACCGGCGGTACGCTGTGTAAAGCGGCTGAAGCGCTGAAAGAGCGTGGTGCTAAGCGCGTATTCGCTTACGCGACCCACCCGATCTTCTCCGGCAATGCCGTAAACAACCTGCGCAACTCCGTTATTGACGAAGTTGTGGTATGCGATACCATCCCACTGAGCGACGAGATCAAGGCACTGCCAAACGTGCGTACCCTGACCCTGTCCGGGATGCTGGCCGAAGCGATTCGTCGTATCAGCAACGAAGAATCTATCTCAGCAATGTTCGAACACTAATCGAACACGGCCGAAAAACCCGCTGCGGCGGGTTTTTTTGTCTCTGAGTTTTATTTGTATGATTAATGCCTCCTTCACCTGCCATTCACATGACAGATGATGCGCATACGGATGATAGATAATTGTGAAAAACGTAACCTCCTCACATGTTCTGCCCTTTCGCGCCCTCATCGACGCCTGCTGGAAAGAGAAGTACACCTCCTCACGCTTTGTGCGTGACTTGATTGCCGGGATCACCGTAGGCATTATTGCCATCCCGCTGGCGATGGCGCTGGCGATTGGCAGCGGCGTTGCGCCGCAGTACGGTCTGTACACCTCGGCCGTTGCCGGGATAGTCATTGCCCTGACGGGCGGCTCTCGCTTTAGCGTCTCCGGCCCGACCGCCGCCTTTGTGGTGATCCTCTACCCCGTTTCGCAACAGTTTGGTCTGGCAGGCCTGCTGGTCGCCACCCTGATGTCCGGGGTCTTTTTAATTCTGTTTGGCCTGGCCCGCTTTGGGCGGCTGATCGAGTACATCCCCCTTTCCGTGACGCTGGGGTTCACTTCGGGGATTGGGATCACCATCGGAACCATGCAGATTAAGGATTTCCTCGGCCTGCAGATGCCCCACGTACCGGAACACTACCTGCAAAAAGTGGGGGCCCTGTTTATGGCGCTGCCGACGGCCAACCTGGGCGATGCCGCCATTGGGATTGTGACGCTGGGCACGCTGATCGTCTGGCCCCGTCTGGGGATCCGTCTGCCGGGCCACCTGCCCGCGCTGCTGCTGGGCTGCGCGGTGATGGCCATCGTCAATATGTTCGGTGGTCACGTCGCGACTATCGGCTCGCAGTTCCACTATGTTCTGGCGGACGGTTCACAGGGTAGCGGCATTCCGCAGCTGTTGCCGCAGCTGGTGCTGCCGTGGGACATGCCCGGCTCCAGCTTTACCCTAAGCTGGGATTCCCTGCGCGCCCTGCTTCCCGCCGCGTTCTCTATGGCGATGCTGGGGGCGATTGAATCCCTGCTCTGTGCCGTCGTTCTGGACGGGATGACCGGCACCAAACACAAAGCCAACAGCGAGCTGGTCGGTCAGGGATTAGGCAACCTTGTCGCGCCGTTCTTCGGCGGAATTACCGCAACGGCAGCCATCGCCCGTTCAGCTGCAAACGTGCGCGCGGGGGCAACCTCACCCGTTTCGGCGGTTATCCACTCCGTGCTGGTGATCCTCGCCCTGCTGATCCTCGCCCCGCTGCTCTCCTGGCTACCGCTTTCCGCCATGGCCGCCCTGCTGCTGATGGTGGCCTGGAACATGAGTGAGGCGCATAAGGTGGTGAACCTGCTGCGTCGCGCGCCGAAAGACGACATCATCGTGATGCTGATCTGCATGTCGCTGACCGTGCTGTTCGATATGGTTATCGCCATCAGCGTCGGGATCGTGCTGGCTTCTCTGCTATTTATGCGCCGCATTGCGCAGATGACGCGCCTTTCCCCGGTTAACGTGGAGGTGCCTGACGATGTGCTGGTTCTGCGCGTGATTGGCCCGCTGTTCTTCGCCGCGGCGGAAGGTCTGTTCAGCGATCTGGAGTCCCGCATCGCGGGTAAACGGATTGTGGTGCTGAAGTGGGATGCCGTACCGGTGCTGGATGCAGGCGGCCTGGATGCCTTCCAGCGCTTTGTTGCACGTCTGCCGGAAGGCTGTGAACTGCGGGTGAGTAACCTGGAGTTTCAGCCACTGCGCACCATGGCGCGGGCGGGCGTGCAGCCGATCCCTGGCCGCCTTGCCTTTTATCCTAACCGTGAAGCCGCATTAGCGGATCTGTGAGCCACCTGATGCAGAGAAACGTCTTTGCATCATTACCCCGATCGCCTGCTGGAGCCAAGCAAGCACGGCAGGCGTCATCCATGTTCCTTTCATCAGATGCGGCTCCTGCTGCATGGCCGTGCGAAACTTTTGCTGAGTCTCCGGGCTGGTGCCCGCGTAAGACTGGAACAATGTCAGCCAGTTTTCAGCCAGCTTTTGCGCATCGTCAGAGGCGGGGTCGATATTTTCCCGCTGCGCCTGATGCAGTTTTGCCACCAGCGGCGGCCACTCCATCATGCGGTCAAAGTAGTGTGCCCGGGTAAAGGCCATCTCTTCGGCAGTGAGATACTTCTCCCATATGTTGAGCTTTGATTCCGCAAACGCGCGCGTGATGTAATCCGTCATCTCCGGCGTGATACCGGTCTGCACCTGCATCTGCGGTTCAACGCTATGCATTTCGTTCAGCCGGGTGAGAAATTCCGGCTTGCCCGCCGTATCCTGCTCCAGGCGTTCCATCCAGCGCGTCGCCAGGTCCATGGCCCGCGGGTCCGTAAAGGGTAGGTGCTGTTTCAACAGCGTGTTTGCCTCTGCAACCAGCCCTGACCAGATAGCCGCCAGCGCATCCTTCTGCACCGCAAACGGGAGCTGCTGTAACTCTTCTTTGCTAAACCAGCGATCGTACATATTCATTAACTCCAGAGTCTGTAGCCAGGATTCCAGATCCGGAGTCGCATCGTCGAGAAGCCCGGTCCGCAGCTCCACCAGCCGGTCGCGCAGCGTATGTATGCTGCGCAGCTGTTTATCCAGCAGCGTGATTTGCGCATCGAGTAACTCGGTTAACGACAGCGACTCCTGTTCCAGGAAATCCCTGATTTCAGCAAGTTCCAGCCCCGCTTTTGCCAGCGCCTGAATCATGTGCAGACGCTGGACATCCGCCAGGTTGTAAAGCCGATAACCTGCCGCGCTTCTGGCAGAAGGCAGCAACAACCCTGTTTGCTCATAGTGGTGCAATGTCCGCACGGTGATCCCGGCACGTTTCGCCAGCTCCCCCACCTGAATCAACATAACTGCTCCTTTTTCTTTGCCAGTGGCATCACTCTGGAGCCTTACGTTACGTGAGGGTCAACCCTTGATGCAAAAAAAACGACTCCCTCAGGAGCCGTTTCGGTATTCTTTAACGTAGCGTCAGCTGTGCTTATGCTGGTCGCGACGACAGCGTTTATCGTAGTGGCGCACCCACCAGTATTTGTCACACACTTCCTCATGGCCACTCACGCGTGCTCCCGCCAGCCACAACACTGCACCAATGAAGATGCTCAATATCGCGCCATGCGCAAAGTATTGCGGAAGATCAAGCTGCGGCAGCTGGTTTAAAATTGAATAACCCACGCCGGCTACCATCACGAACAGCCCCAACCCCATCAGCACGTTACCGAGTAACGAAGCGTTTTTGCGTTTCATGTGTCACCTCCGGAACTTTGGGTTGTCAGGGGAAAAGCCCCTAATCCTTGTGTGTAAAGTATAGACAACGCCCCTTTTATGAGTTGCGTGAATGATCACAATTACAGATAACTCCCAAACAAAAGTTTACAAATAACACTTTGAACAGCTTGAAATTCTAATTGTTCAAATCAGAAATTATTCGTATTTCGCTTCGACGATCGCAGAATTTTGTCAAGCGGCGCGCCAGACAGTAAACTACGCGCCAGATCTGGAACCCATTAGGAATTGAATCGTGACGATTAAACTGATTGTCGGCCTCGCCAACCCGGGCGCAGAATATGCGGCTACCCGCCACAATGCCGGGGCATGGTATATCGATCTGCTGGCCGAGCGGTTACGTGCTCCCCTGCGTGAAGAACCTAAATTCTTCGGATATACCTCACGTATCAACCTTGCTGGCGCGGATGTTCGTTTACTGGTGCCTACCACCTTTATGAACCTGAGCGGTAAAGCCGTGGCGGCAATGGCAACGTTTTATCGCATCAACCCGGATGAAATTCTGGTGGCTCACGATGAGCTGGATCTCCCGCCTGGCGTAGCAAAATTCAAACTGGGCGGCGGGCACGGCGGCCACAACGGTCTTAAAGACATCATCAGCAAGCTGGGCAATAACCCGAATTTCCACCGTTTGCGCGTGGGAATCGGCCATCCGGGCGATAAAAACAAAGTTGTCGGTTTCGTACTTGGTAAGCCCCCGGTTTCTGAGCAGAAACTGATTGACGAAGCGGTAGACGAAGCGGCGCGCTGCACCGAAATCTGGCTGAAAGACGGGCTAACCAAAGCGACAAACCGCTTACACGCTTTCAAAGCGCAATAATCTGCCCGTTCCGGCTTTTTTACCGCGCGTCATGCGGGTTACGTGTATAATAGGCGTAGTTATTTACTTTTCATCAATCGGTTATCGTTAACGGATTGATTATCAAGATATTAAGGTGATTTAGAAATGGGATTCAAATGCGGTATCGTCGGTCTGCCAAACGTGGGCAAATCCACCCTGTTTAACGCGCTTACCAAAGCGGGTATCGAAGCGGCGAACTTCCCGTTCTGTACCATCGAACCTAACACCGGCGTTGTGCCAATGCCGGACCCGCGTCTGGACCAGCTTGCGGAAATCGTGAAGCCGCAGCGTATTCTGCCGACCACCATGGAGTTCGTGGACATCGCGGGCCTGGTAAAAGGCGCATCCAAAGGTGAAGGCCTGGGTAACCAGTTCCTGACCAACATCCGTGAGACCGAAGCGATCGGCCACGTTGTACGCTGCTTCGAGAACGACAACATCATTCACGTAGCGGGTAAAGTAAACCCGGCTGAAGATATTGATGTCATCAACACCGAGCTGGCGCTGTCGGATCTTGATACCTGCGAGCGTGCGATCCACCGTATCTCCAAGAAAGCCAAAGGTGGCGATAAAGATGCCAAAGCCGAGTTGGCGGTGCTGGAAAAATGTCTGCCACAGCTGGAAAACGCGGGCATGCTGCGTTCTCTGGATCTGAGCAAAGACGAGAAAGAGCTCATCCGCTACCTGAGCTTCCTGACGCTGAAGCCAACCATGTACATTGCCAACGTGAACGAAGACGGTTTTGAAAATAACCCGTACCTCGATCAGGTGCGTGCTATCGCCGAGAAAGAAGGTTCTGTCGTGGTTCCGGTTTGTGCCGCAGTAGAAGCCGATATCGCCGAACTGGATGACGAAGAGCGTGATGAGTTTATGGCAGAACTGGGCCTGGAAGAGCCCGGGCTGAATCGCGTTATCCGTGCTGGTTATGCCCTGCTCAACCTGCAGACCTACTTCACCGCTGGCGTGAAAGAAGTGCGTGCCTGGACCATTCCAGTGGGTGCAACTGCGCCTCAGGCTGCGGGTAAAATCCACACCGACTTCGAGAAAGGCTTTATTCGTGCGCAGACCATCGCGTTTGAAGATTTCATCACCTACAAGGGTGAGCAAGGCGCGAAGGAAGCCGGCAAGATGCGTGCGGAAGGGAAAGAATACATCGTTAAAGATGGCGATGTGATGAACTTCCTGTTCAACGTCTGAGTCGTCTTGAATGAAAAAAAACCACGCCCTGGCGTGGTTTTTTTATTGCGGGGTCAAAAGACATTGTCTAAGAGTTCTGTTTTCATGCTGGGTTCAAAAGGAATGATTTCAGCCGTCGCGAGCTTTAACCTCTGAAAAGGATCCTCGCGTAATCGCTCTTCAAGAGAGGCAAGACTCTCACATTTCGCGAGAATGACCCCACCGATTCTCGGCACCCGTTTTCCGGATGCGAGGAAAATTCCCTCTGCATACCCTTTTTTTAGCCACTCGACATGCGCAGGTATTGCTGCGTCAATCTCTTCGAGTGGTTTGATATAGGTTAAAATGACAATATAAACCGTGCTCATCCTTTGCCTCTCAGCTGTGTTTTTAGCCGTTTGTTGGAATTGCTTATGCAGTTCCTCTGTTGCCATCGGGTATCGTTATCATTTGGGGCACATTTGATCTTAATATGCAGGGCCCGATCGAGACAACGCGTTATTCTTCCTATTCCACGAATAGAACCAGTCATGCCAGCCGTTTTGCTTTACCACATAGCTACAGGCCACAATTACTTCCTTTGACAGGTTGAAAGTTAAGTAATAGAAAATAGCGCCTTCAGGAGGTGCAGACCAAAATAGTTTTTCGCCCTGAGCACTGAAGATGGTCAAAATAGTTGGTAATGGCTTTGGTTCGCTTAACGCAAAGACTAACTGGCGTGTTGAGTCGACCATTGCAGAGTCTAAAAATGGCATCCTAACCCGTATGTTACGTTCAGCACACGCCCACTGAAGCAGGTCATTTTCTTTAATACAAATGAGATTTTCAATCATCGGTAAACCTCAACTTTTAAAGTTTGATCTGTTTCAAATCACCTTCAAAAAGCCCCACAAGATATACCCGGTATCGTGCTGGCTGCACTTCTTTATACGTTAATACAGTAGAAAATTCCTTTACACACTTTGAACAAGTGTTTTTCGAAACATATAATTGGCTTTCATCGTAGATATACTTCTTATGTTCACTAACAAACTTCACACCTCTCATTTTCTTAACAAAAAAGTCTTTCACCTCTTCAGAGAGCGAGTCAAACTCATATGAGTTTACGATAGAATAGATTATTACTCCCTCGCATTCAGGGCATGCTATTTCTGCGCCAGAATCTAAAAAGTCATTATCTATGCCATCCAGGACTAGTACCTTCTTTTTCAGTCGATTAGTTATTCTCATTTTCTATAACCTTTTAATTTTATTAATCAATAATGTCATTCAGTCAAACATTCCATTCGATATAAATTCCACAGTCGAAGCTTTTCTCATTAGACTGTACAATAATGCTTCCCCACTCATGATGCCACTGAGTTCCGTATGGAGGCGTACTAATTTTAAGTTTAGGGCGTGAGGTTATTTCACTATCAACCCATGCTGTCAAGCGCTGTTCTTCTTCAGATAAATTACGCAAATTGGCTCTTTTATCCCAATCCCATAAAGTTTTATAAAAATTCCCATTCTTACTGGTAAGGAATATGCAAGGAGAAAAAGAAAACACAGAAGGCCTCAGTTCTAATATGAAAGTTTGATCTTTCCAATCGATATTATCAATAGAGAAATAATAAGAGCCTATTGTATTCAACGGAGAGAATAACATGAAAAATTCGGAGTTTTTAAAAGTCTCAACATCCTTTAACTCGAGGGGGTAATTGTTAATAGCCACAAAGCCACTATTAACATCAAAATTCATTTCTAACATATCTAAACCACCTTGTCTGGAAGTGACTACATTATATTCCAGGTTAAATATATCCCGTGATTAAATGATTTTATCTCATATGAGACAGAAACCCGCCCCTATTCAAAGCGCCACCTAATCATGTCTGTTTCCGTGGTATCAGGCGTGTCCAGATTGAGTGATTCTTTTAGCCAATCAGATAAGCTTTTCACTGATTCATTTAGCATGTGAATATTAGCTCGCGCATTCCAGTCATTTAATGCGTTATAATACTGACTGTTTTTATCAACAAGATGAAGCATAAAAGGAAAACCATAGCACAACGGGCGTATAGTAACTTGAAATTCTTTGTCGAAAAACGCTACTGAGTCAACAAGGTAGTGATTCGGCATGGTTTTATTTACAGCTTTTCGCTTGTTTAATTCGTGGTATAATCCACTCTTACAAAATCCTTCTTCAGTATCAATTCCCAAAGGAAGATCATCAAATGTCAGATCACCGGTAATCGGATTTAAATTGAATTCAATCATGTTCCCCTGCTTTACTTTTGACTGTCTAACAAGATCTTAATGATATAGTCGACTTAACATGATAACAACTATATGACGATAATTTTCCGTGTAAAATCACATTTGTTATAACATTTACAATAATATCCACATAGCAATAAAGTCTTATTGCCAATGGTGCAATAAGTCAATCCACATTTCTTTTTCCCCAGCGATAACTTTTATGCCATCTTTATTTTGTTTTACATACTGCATGTATGTTTCATAAATAGCTCTTATCATCACCGTTTTTTCAGAGCGAGATCCTTCAATCAAAGTCATTATTTTTTCTAAATAAATTGATGAATTCACTCTTTCGTTGAAAAAAACAATGAGGTAATCGAGTACTTCGTTATATGAATCGTAATTCATGACAGGCTTCTCTGAGCTCTTATTTCGATTTATTTTAGTACATCCAACTTTTGGTTGCGCCTAAAACAGTGTTTCCATTTAACAAAGGAGTCATGTATGCAAGCGTTAATTGATACTGGAACGCTACGCATGGAGATTCTGGTTGGTTTGTACACCTGTTTAAGCAATAAAAACTAATCATTTTCTATGTCAGGAGGAGGAGTCGTAATGCCAAGAACATCTCGCCCAAATCGAATTTCTTCGTTGGTTTTCTTTTTTAATTTTAGGATTATAACACCCAGTAGAGCATTGTTTTTATCTGAATAAATTTTAAAGGAAAATGACTTAGTTAGGATATTAATTACTAAGACAGTTTCTTCATCATAGTTTTCAAGAGCAATAATTAATTCATCAAGACCTTCTACCTTCAACCCTGTAAGTTTTGTATTATTTTTATGCGCTTTCATTATTCGCAACTCATCTTGAGTATTGTTTATAAATGATGCACATTGAAGATTATTCTTTTTATTTAGAGAAGAACTATATTCATCCGGAATTTTTTCTCGCGCATACTCAATAAGGTCATCATCATTTATCATGGTAAATTCGCCTCAACGTAGCCTCTTAGAAGTTCTTTCAGAATGATTTCATGTTCCTTCATGCGTCAAAAGAAGACTCCCACGACCACGAGTCACCTTGTGAAGGAGTCTATTGAAAGTGCAGTGTCTATATCTGATCCACGCGACCGCGCTGTCATCTCTCTTCATTTCTGTACCTCAGAGTAATCGGCCAGTTCAAAAAATACCGGAACTGATTGTCGTGCAACCCTGCCGGTGCATCATCGCCGTCAATACGCGGCAATGAGCGATCGAGACGGTAGAATTCATCGCGTGCGCTCAACAGCCCTGCGTGCGGAAGGGAAAAATTGCATCGTTAAAGATGGCGACATAATGATCGCCTTCTTTACGTCTGATTCTTTATAAATTAATCTTCTTTGGTTAGCTTTAAATTTAAAAAACACCTTCTTTAAGAGGATGATTTTTTATTCCACCCCAGGGATCGTCTAGCAAAAACTTAGCTGCAACAGTTTCTTTTGTCGGTACGAGCGTGAAATTATAATAAATTTCATCTCCTTCACAAACTTCATAAAACAGTGAATAAGTTTTATCATTTAATCCTAAGCTTAAATCAAATTTTTCAGTTGCTGAAGCGACTTGTAATTTATGTTGTTCCGTAACAAAAAATGGCACAACGATGCAGCGCTGAGAATTATCATCTAAATTGAAAGATTGTTCTACTTTAATATTCACGTTTGCGCCAAATGCATCATCTGGCAATGGATCAAATATGACATAATCCTTATGAAGTACAGCACCTTGTGAAATATTTCCTTTCCCCCACTGACTCAGTTTCTCATCATAGTCTCGGGATCGTAACAATATTTGACTATGCGAAATCAGTAGATTAACTATTTGTATGTTTTTATTGTTCATTACCTTACCTCGATTTTTATTCTCGTTACACCTGACTGCTCTGATAAAAATGTTACCAATATTACAACATGCACCACAATTACTGCTCTTTGATATCCGTCATCTCTTGCCAGTTTTGATTATAAAAATTTATTGCCATATATTGAACAACTGCCTCCATATCTCCTGTTCCTCATGAGCAATGACTCTATAATCTTGAGTCTTTCGTCTATATACCATAAAGCATGAGTCTATAGATCGAATAGAAACCGTTTTTTCTTTTCGACAACCCTCTAAAATAGATTGCATATCCTGGAGGCAATTATAATCAAGAATATATTTTTGAAAAAATAATTCCAGAAAATCCAATGCTTCATTATAAGATTGCAAATTTATCATAGTTCCTCTGAGAAAATATCAATCTTGTCGTAATTAATAACTCTATTTTCAGCATGCAGCTGTTGAACACGACCCTGGTCGTATTCAGGGTATGAACTGTGAAGCTACAGACAACATTTACTTCCTTTGACTTTTTCAATTTTAAGTAAAAAAACGCCTTCAGCCGGTAAAACAAAAGTATTTTTTCTTCCTGTACTTTGAAGATTATCTGAATGGTTGATTAGTGCTCTTCAGAATTTATTTTATGAGGGATTATCTCTCCTCTATATGGTATGTATTTCTATTACTCCAGTAAATAATTTTATATTTACCAAATTTGATGTTTTGTTCTTTATAATACTCTATTACTTCAGATGGATACCAACCATGTCCAAATAAAAAAAGAGCACCTTCGTCAACTAACAGTCTTATTATTCTTTGTTTATTCTGTTCGTCAATTACAGGTATAACCATAAACTCATCTTTTAATGAAAAACCTATCGCCTGCATTTTTTTAATTAAACCACTTCCCAAAACACGTATTTTTATACTAGTCCCAGCCACATCAATAACAACAATTGAATTATCTGGCATCTTATTCAATTTACATTTACCCTTATTAATTGTAGTGAATATATTGCTAACATTCAATGGCTTCTTATGAAAGATCTTCTTCTGTTACCAATCCATTAACAAAGATGGAAAATGAATTTGTCAGATATCTTTGAAGTTTTATATGATTCTCTTGCATAGTCAAATACTCATCAAAAGAATCTGTAGCAAAGTATACAATTGAGTAATTATCTAAATCCAGACAGAAGAAATTCCCTCCCCAATCATTTGCGAAGGGAAAAAGGTTTTTTGGGATCACTTGCCTATCCAACATGCTGACATAGCAACCATCAATTAAAGATCTAGGGTCATCATTTGTCTGACTATTATAAATAAACGGTTTAAACCCAGCCACCTCTACTGGTTCAAAATCTTCATCATCGGCCCACCAACTTTTCTCAGGAGTGCCACCATTAAATTGCAGATAATGTGAAATGAAATCATCAGGAAGAATAATAGATAATTCTTCTTCATTTTTAGCAATATCTGCACGTCCAATCTTTTTTTCACAGTTACTGAAATGATTCATATATTATTTGGCCAGATGATCAAAAAAATCGCGAATTTATTTAAGGTGTTTATGAGCTGTTGCTGTATGAAAATTAGCTTAGGAAGCCCGCCTCCCCTGATGATCAAATATTTATCAGAACATTGTCGACAAGCTCAAAGCCTGAAACCCCCATTGTTGTGTAATTTGGATATTCAGCAACAGATAAACGCCTGATTTCGTCCTCCCCATCATATAAGCCGCCAGCATAATTAAATATTTTTAATTCTTTTTTTTCTTCAGTAAGATTAGCGTGGCCAATAATTTTCCAAATGCCTTTGCTAATATTCTGATTGCCAGTGAAAACAACCTTCATCTCTTTGCCAAACTTTTCAAAAGATAAAGGTCTCAGTGAACTGTTATCTTCAAGCTCCTCCGTATTCTGTATTGATAAAATGCAGAAACCTATTGCTTGCTTAAACTTTTCTTTTGGAGCAAATACAATCTGGCAAATCGCAAATTTCCCATTACTCATCGGAATGACAAAGATGTCACCCTCTTTGTATTTTACTTTCATAAGCTATTACCTTTCAGAATTGATAACGCATCTTTCAATACTTTTCCACCCCAATCACTGTTATGACCCGCAATATCCTATGTGCTAGCATTTAGGTTATAAGGACTAAATGATCTGATTTTATTTATGAGATTTTTTAAGGAGATCACTGACTTAGCTCCACCATTAAGAACCATAATCCTTTGTACCAGGAATTTAATTTCCGCTTTGGTCAAATTATTATCAAACATAATCAACTGTTGCAAATGTGATTTACCCGGTGTATTCGCATGGCTATTCAAACGAGCTGGAGCTTCCCCACGTCCTCCATAGATAATATTCTTTTCATCGTGAAGGGTTATCGTCCCGCTCTTTCCACACCAGGTTATTGCGGCAATCGTAATCCAGGCAGAGAGACCAGCGGTGGATCGCGGGTGTGGAAGGGGAAGATTATATCATTAAAAATTGCGATTTGATAAACTACTTTTTACTATTTGATTTGTTTTGAAAAAAATTCACGATTTGACGAGGATTTTTCAATGTTCTGAACTAGATGATTAATAAATCAAACATTATAGCCTAAATATGCTATTACTTTCTTTATCCATGTCCAGACTTCCTAACGCTCCAAGATCTAAAGAATAAATCTCATCAGTACCTTTACGCAAATTCAAAAAGTATCCCAAATCACCATCTTGACCAATCAATAAAACGTCAGGCTCCACCGATTGAATTGTGTATGTATTATTTCTTTCAAGCAAGTCAAAACAATTGAAAACATAAAGCTGGCCACCATTTGCTCGTTGAATTTCATAAGAGTAGCTATCTTTGACGTTCTCAATCATAAAGCGCTTATATTCAGAAGGTAAGGACATGTGTATAATCTTTTCAACTTCATTTAACTGATCAATTAAATCTTGCTTTTCCATATCGGCTTACCTATAAATGAATAAATCCTATATTGAGATAAATATTATCTCCATTAGGTTCGCATTTATTGAGAAATTAGTTGTAATTATTAATAAGGGCAATTATTGTTTCTTTCCTGAAACTAACCAGCCATTAATTGCATATTAAAAAATGAAATAAAAAACCAATTTTTCTTATCAATGTTCTATATATTCAGCGCAATGGTTAAAGATTGATAGAATCTTTATTTATAAACACCAAGCTCTTCAGATCTTGAAATTAATTCATCTTGTAAGGAGCCTTGTATTTCATCGCTGTCATATTCAAGTTTAAAATCCCCATCAATATTTGGAGGGAAACGTGAACCATCGATTGTTCCGAGAACAGTAGAAGTTGTATCTACAATGACCAACCTAAGGAAATTGAAAATTTCCTCCTGTTCTTCTGGGGATAGTTTATGAATTACACTTCTTGCCCGCGAATAAGGATCTTCATCACCATTTGACTTGGATAAATCAGATAGATTATCAATATAATAATTTAGCGTATCGCCTAAAAGCTCGGCAAGTAATGATCTCACAACTAACTCATCTTTATTCACATTATCTCCTACAATTACTTTTACCTTTAGGTTTTGATTTTCTCATTTCAGGATACATTGCTTTATTTTTTGCGATTAATTCCTGAAGAACGCTGTTTGCAATGTCTTGATAAACTCGCCTTAATTCTAAGATGTCTCTAGCAAGCAGTTCCCTCGCATTAGCAAATGGTTAGCCAGTTGAAGGATTAATTTTCTTCGTGAAACAATACCGACACCTTCTTTTGATATAGTATGGCTTTCTTAAGGTACTAAAATTGACGGGCCAGTTTTAGGGTCATAACCTTCTACAAGATCTTTCATAGTAGCTTTTTGCCCCGCTTGATGAGCATCAAGTCCTGTGTTACCTCGCAAAACTATATCTCTCAAATCAGTGTAGACGTAGGTCAGCGTCACGTCTCCATGCAGTTCCTTCAGCAGGCTGAACCCTTCCCGGACAAATCAGGTGGTCACCAGCTTACCGGCGGGCTGTCCGCCCAGCACCTGGCGGATCGTTGGCGGGTAAAACATCCCGGCGATGCAGAAGCCCGAGGAGGTCGTACTCGCTGCGGGTGGTCAGCAACTACGGGGGCTATCCTGAGGTTGGGGTTATTCGTCACGAGTATAATGACCGATTATGGAGGTTAAGAGTAAGCAAAGTGCAAAAAAGCAAGCAAGGTGCGTGCAGAAGGAAAAAGAAAATTGTTAAAAATGACTATGTGATGAACTACTTGTATTATTCTATTTTTTCATTCAAAGATAAACTCCCTCTTCTAATGAGTTTTCAGTAATCGTTGCTTTTGCAAAGGAAATTAGAATATTTGAATCTTGCTTTTTATATTTAACTTCGTAACTACCAGGTTCTAAAGTAATAAACTCACCTGAAATGGCATCTGAGTCGTCAAGCTCAAGATCTCCGCCAGTGACATCTTCTCCCGCCCCAATGAAAACCTTTCCAGAAGGTACGTTTAAAAATAGCGACCCGGTACATTCATCAACATCTCTTTTAATATGGACTTTATAGGTTCCATCATCTCCAAGATTGAGAAATAACACATTACCTTTATTTATTTCTTCAACTTCATCTTCTGGAAGGCTCCACCAATCTACATCATCGTTAAGTCTATGTTTTAGTGACATTAAATCATAAATCACAATTGTTGCTGTATTTGTTTGGAAATGTATTATTGCATGCATAATTTTCAATACTTAATCTTTTATGAAATAATTAAAAACACTATTATGTCAAGTTATAATCTGTAGTATCAATCCCAACTCACATTTCAGCGTTATATTTTTTGAGGATTCCAGTCAGAGTAATCAGCTACACGGATTTCATTAAGAACGAGATCCAGTGGAACATGTGCAATGCTATCTGCGATTTCATCATAAGGCGCTGGCAACTCAAATGAAAAACCAAAGTCGTCATTTATAATAATGAAACCATTAAAAATGCGTTGTTTATTAGTCAAGTCGATTATTTGCCTCATCGTTTGACCTGGTTGTAATATGTTATTATACCTCCCCTTATAGCTTACATTACAACCAATCGAAATGATCGTTCCATCTTCAAGGGTAGCGATTGTGATAGTGTCATCTACAATATATGCAAGCCTTTTCTCATAATCAGGCAAAAAATAATCAAAGTAATTTACCTTAAACCCGGTATATAACTCATTCATATATTTACTTATATTTTCACCCAAAAACACGTTACCTAGCGCTCTCCCTGATAAAATATCAGCATCAAAATCAATCATTTACACCCATCCATTCGGAAAAAGAATTAAATTATAGTAAATTCCATCTCCTTCACAATTCAGCGCAATGGTTAAAGATTAACATGATGCATCTACCATTGCACACTCAAAAAAAATGGTATGTTGGAAATATATTTTTACCCTTTAGTGATTACAATGCTCCTATGATCTGTCTCATTTTTTATCCATAACATTTCATCTTGAGGTAACGATCCATCACTGCAGAAATCTACAAGTTCACCTTGCCAATCATCAGGAACATATTTGTGATAATGCATACTTTCGACATATTGGGAATATAGTCTTTTATTATCAAAGTCTATAAACAAATCTGGCATTAGATCATATATATCCCACCAGGTGGTTTTTTGCGAAAGCCTATTATAAAAATCCCTCAGCTATATCATCCTTATTATATAAATAAGCATCTTTAATTAAACCATCAATGAATATCTTTGCGTTTTCTTCATTTACAACTGGTATGTTATATCTTTCCTTATGAATATCCTGTAGGTTTATTTCCATCCCACTTCTCACAAAATCTTCTACCCATTTTGCTCTGTCTAAAACCCACATTTCTTTAAAGGCCACGAACCAATAAAATCTTCCTTCGTTCTTTATTATCACAAGGAGTTCTTCATCTTTATTAATATTCATATAATAACCTATTTTACACTCCCCGAGACTGGAATCGCTACTTCGTCAAGCCATTCTGCCCATATTGATGGTAATTCATACGATCTAACTGGCGTTGTCGGATCCACACGCTTAGGAATTAATCCCTCTTGATGTAACGGATTAGTACGATAACCAACCTGAGGTATTGCACTTTCTTCTTTTAAATCCGCCATCCGCTTAGGGACTTTAAAGGAGAATACATTTGCCTCGCTCATGTAGATATTTTTAAAAGTTACAAAATGACCCTTTTCCCAAATGAATTATCCGTAATATTTGGCGGAAATAACAAATTATTTTTTCCAATAAAGAATCCTCTGGTTAAGAAAATAATCCGCACGATTAATAGAGGCATCCGCCAAGGCACGGTATGAGAGATACCAAGTTTTCAACTTACAACGAGCAAACCGTAAATCTATTGTCCTGCCATGGTTTGGCCTTCAAGAATCGAGGGCTCTACAGCGGTTTGAACATTCAAAACCTAATGCCCCCCGACAGTGATCTAACATTAATGCCTTAAATCGAATATATTAAATTAAAAAGCATTCGACCTTCATTTTTTTCAAGGCTGATGTCATATTCATTGCCAACCACCTTAAATATCTCGTCTTCATTCACAAAAAAAACTCTGTACACTATTGAGGAAATTATTTGTCTAAACATATCTGAAGAAACATGTCTTCTTAAAGTTTTGAGATCAGCCAAATTATTTCTAACAATATAATACGAATAATTCATTAGAATGAAATTTGATATTAGTAAATTCTTCGTGGATTGATACTTGTCAAAACAATGTTCCAAGGCTCTATAAATTGTTTTTTTAGATTTCTCATAAGTATTAATAAAACTATCAGGATCGCAAAGGTAGCAGTTTTTATCATTAAAAGACAGGGAACTTCTATCGTTGTTCGCAACAAACAAAAAATTCAGCACTGATAATTGATAATGTTTTACAGACTTAATATCTTCAAAGTTTTTCTTTTTTTCAAATTGTACATAAAATTGCTCAAGCAAAGACAATATTGAGACATTACCATGCTGAGAAGTATTTATACAAATCCCATCTTTAGTAATGCATAGCAAATTATAAGAGTCATCATCCATGCCCATTTCAAAACACAAAAATCTTAAAAAAAAGCATTTTGCTTTTATAGCGTAATCTTCTTCGTTATCTTTTAAAGAAAACAGTTGATAGATATAAAACAAGATAAAGATATCTTTATCTATACGCTGTCGGTTATCTATTTGAAAAAGATAACCTAATCGAGAAAGGAAAACTTCAAATGCATACTTACCATCTTCACTTAGGCCTAACTTGTTTAACGCACGCTGAAACATAACTTTAGGAAAGCAAGTTTGCCAACGACTCAACTCTACATGCTTCCCATTTTCTTTTTTAAAACAAACGGGGAATAGGTCCGGTTCATCCTGAACATAGATATATTTTCCAAAACTTTCAATCTCTGCTCTCGCATTAGTGAAGTGTTCAATTTTATGTATAAACATTTCAAAAATCATTACGTAATCCTCTTACCACATTTCTTCCAATTACCTTTAGCATCTTTCTTTTCAATCTGGAATGAAGTGATTTTATCATTAAAACGAGGAAGGATATTTTTATCCAGGGTTAAATCCTGGTCGGCTATCATGATTAACCCATATGGCTTTATCACCTCGATTATTTGGGACCAATCCACCTTTACCACCACGCTCAGAAGCTGATGCAATCGCTTCATCTTTACTCGTATAGCGTATAACTTCCTCTTGTTTTAATCCCAGAAGGTCTATTCGCGTAAGACTATTTGCACCATACAGGTAAAGATTTATCTCCCCCGCCAGCCCTATCGGGTCCTTCTGCGTAAACCGTCCGCAGTCCGGGTCGTAATACCGGAACAGATTGTCGTGCAACCATCTCACAATGCAGGTGTTGACCCTGCATCCGCAGGTTCTGGGAATATCCTGATCCCTGCGTCTCGCTTTCCCGCAACAGCTTGCCCCAGGCGCTGTTCACCCCTTCCCAGCGCACCTGCCCTTCGATATCCGTCATCCGCTCTGGCGTGCCGTTGGACTGGCAGTGGAACCAGAAGATCCCCGGCGCTTCCACGCCGTCAATTCGCGCCAGCGGGTCGTAGCTGTCCTGGTCGCTGTAGACATAGGTCAGAGGCACGTCTCCGTGCAGCTCCTGCAGCAGACGGAACCCTTCCCAGACAAACCGGCTTGCCGGTTAGCTGTCCGCCTTGCATTTGGCGTCGCATTTTGCTGATGCGTGGTCCGAGCGGGTCGTAGCGGAAGCTGACCTGCATCTGCGGCCTGTTGCGATCCCGCGGCTGGCTGATAACCTCCGTCAGGCGGTGTTCGCCGTCGTACCGGTAGTGCCAGCGGATCTGGCCGTTATCCTTCTCTACGGTACGGCCGTGGATGTCATAACGCCACTGAATACCGTTCAGTTGCGTGACCCGGTTATGGGCAATCTTCTTTCCAGCGCCCTCTAACGGATTACCAGCCGCATCCCAGCGCCACTGCTCCTGACCGGGCAGCGAGCCGTCCTGAGCGAGCAGGCCCCGGCGCTGTCGTACTGCCAGCGGTTCCAGTTAAACGGGTTATCGTCCCGTTCTTCCCGCACCAGGTTATTGCGATAATCGTACTCCAGGCGGCG
>NZ_JBVPGP010000012.1:0-98922 GCF_055816065.1 Enterobacter sp. PL_is511
AGATGAGTTCTCCCTGACTCCCTGAGAGTCCTGAAGGAACGTTGAAGACGACGACGTTGATAGGTCGGGTGTGTAAGCGCAGCGATGCGTTGAGCTAACCGATACTAATGAACCGTGAGGCTTAACCTTACAACGCCGAAGATGTTTTGGCGAAGAGACGAACAATCAAAATTCAGCCTGATACAGATTAAACAGAATTTGCCTGGCGGCTTTAGCGCGGTGGTCCCACCTGACCCCATGCCGAACTCAGAAGTGAAACGCCGTAGCGCCGATGGTAGTGTGGGGTCTCCCCATGTGAGAGTAGGGAACTGCCAGGCATCAAACAAGTGAAGAGGCCATCCGAAAGGATGGCCTTTTTGCGTTTATGCGCCAAAAAAACGGCAGGCCGGGTAAGGCAAAGCCGCCACCCGGCACGTCAGACCGCACTCCACGTCACAATAAAGCCCGCAATCCCATCCACATCATTTAAGTCCAGCACCGGAACCTCAAGCGGCAATACCATATCACTGGCCACCGCAATAACATGCTCATCAAGCGTTAGCTCACTCATATCATGCCCGGCATCGCTTCTGAACAGCAGGATCTTAGGCACTGCCTCATGCTTAAATCCCTCAATCAGCACCAGATCCAGGGTGGAATGATCCATCCGACTGACCAGATAAGCGAGATCCAGCGGCGCCTCGTCCGGCGTTTCTGTCATTAACGCCCAGCGCTGAGGACTTGCTACCATCGTTTGTGCTGCTCCGGCCTTACGCAGCTCATAGCTGTCTTTTCCTGGCGTATCGATATCCATGTTGTGATGACTATGCTTAATCAATCCAGGACGAAGGCCTCTGGCACACAGCGCGGGTATCAGCTTTTTCAGCAGCGTGGTTTTCCCGTTCCCACTCCATGCGGAAATGGCTAAAAGAGGTATCATTTTTTCTCCTGCATCATCTGCAAATCTTCATGCGTGTTCACGTTCACAAACGCTGATTTCACATCGCTAAAATCAACGGAATGGCCACCAGACTCACGCATGAAGACCATCACCCTGCGCTCTCCCGCAGCCAGATAGCTCTGCAGAGCAGGCGCTAGCGAACGATGCATCAACGCGACAGCAGGATGGTCACGCTCGCCGTCATGTACCCAAACCACAGGAGCTGTACCACGAAGCAGGAGCAGACGCTCGACAAGACAGGAGGGAATAAACGGCGTATCGCAAGGGCAGAAGATAAACCACTCTCCGTGCGACTGTTGCATGACCGAAAGCATACCGGCAAGCGGTCCCGGGTAATTCTCAAGGCTATCCTGATAAACGGCGTACCCGCTGCGTCGGTAAGTGTCGATATGCCTGTTCGCGCTGATGGCCATTGCCGTCACCTGGCCGGCAAGCGTATCGGCGACATGCTGCCACAAGGGCTTTCCATTAAGAAGCTGAAGCCCCTTATCTTTACCGCCCATTCGCGTTGCTCTGCCGCCTGCCAGAACGACCCCGATGATTTCCTGGCTAACATTCACGAATATCGCCTCTTTTATTGTGGGATTGACCCTGCTAACGTGTCACTCTAAATGAAAGGAGCACCACCATGAAATGTAAACGTCTGAATGAAGTTATTGAACTCCTCCAGCCCGCCTGGCAAAAAGAGCCAGAGCTAAATCTGATGCAATTTTTACAGAAACTGGCGAAAGAGTCAGGTTTTGACGGCGATCTGGCAGACCTTTCTGACGACATCCTGATCTACCACCTTAAAATGCGCGACTCCGCCAAAGATGCTGTTATTCCTGGTATTCAGAAAGATTATGAGGAAGATTTTAAGACCGCATTATTGCGCGCCCGAGGCGTAATTAAAGAGTAAAAGCTTGTAAGCGGCGGCACCGAAATCGCCACAAGATGATATCCTGAATCATTCGTATAATTTCCGGATGATCGGATGAACGACCAGGCTTTTACTTTCCAGACATTACACCCGGACACCATTATGGATGCCCTGTTTGAACAGGGTATTCGGGTGGATTCCGGGCTAACCCCATTAAACAGCTACGAAAACCGCGTCTATCAATTTCAGGACGAGGATCGTCAGCGCTTCGTCGTAAAGTTCTATCGTCCTGAACGTTGGTCCGCAGAACAAATTCAGGAAGAGCATCAGTTTGCTCACGATCTGCTGGATGACGATGTTCCCGTTGCCGCACCGCTAAAATTCAATAACCAAACGCTCCTCACGCACGAAGGGTTTTACTACGCTGTATTCCCGAGCCTGGGTGGTCGTCAGTTTGAAGCGGATAATATCGATCAGATGGAATGGGTTGCCCGCTATCTTGGGCGTATCCACCAGACGGGACGCAAAAAAGCCTTTATTGCCCGTCCAACGATGGGGATTCAGGAATACCTCCTTGAACCGCGCGAACTATTCGAAACGTCTGCAATGATCCCCGCTGCGCTAAAGGATGATTTCCTCAACGCCACCGATAAGCTTATTGCTGCAGTGAAAACCTGCTGGCGCGATGATATTTCCGTTCTGCGCCTGCATGGCGATTGTCACGCCGGGAATATTCTCTGGCGTGATGGCCCGCTGTTTGTCGATCTCGATGATGCGCGTATGGGGCCAGCGGTTCAGGACCTGTGGATGCTGCTCAATGGCGACAAAGCCGAGCAACGCATGCAGCTTGAAACCATTATTGAAGCTTATGAAGAATTTAGCCCGTTTAATTCAGACGAAATTGCCCTGATTGAGCCTTTACGTGCGATGCGTTTTGTTTATTATCTCGCATGGTTAATCAGGCGTTGGGACGATCCGGCATTTCCCCGAAATTTCCCGTGGCTTACCGGAGAGGATTACTGGCGTAGCCAGATATCTACATTTACTGAGCAGGTTAAGGTTCTTCAGGAGCCCCCTCTGCAATTAACGCCGATGTATTAATTGGACACACCCAGGAGAGAGTTAATCATGAAAAAAATTTGGCTGGCGCTGGCAGGTATGATTCTGGCATTTAGCGCTTCTGCTGCGCAGTTTACCGACGGAAAACAGTATATCACGCTGGACAAGCCGGTCGCTGGCGAGCCACAGGTTCTGGAGTTCTTCTCGTTCTATTGCCCACACTGCTATCAGTTCGAGCAGGTGCTGCATGTCTCTGACAACGTGAAGAAAAAGCTGCCGGAAGGCACCAAAATGACCAAGTACCACGTTGAGTTCCTGGGCCCATTGGGTAAAGACCTGACTCAGGCATGGGCGGTGGCGATGGCACTGGGCGTGGAAGATAAGATCACTTCGCCAATGTTTGAAGCCGTACAGAAAACCCAGACCGTTCAGACCACTGCGGATATCCGTAAAGTGTTTGTTGATGCCGGCGTGAAAGGTGAAGAGTACGATGCCGCATGGAACAGCTTCGTGGTGAAATCACTGGTTGCCCAGCAGGAAAAAGCGGCTGCTGACCTCCAGCTTCAGGGCGTTCCGGCGATGTTTGTTAACGGCAAATACCAGCTGAACATGCAGGGTATGGACACCAGCAGCATGGATATCTTCGTACAGCAGTATGCTGATACCGTGAAATACCTGGTTGAGAAGAAGTAATTTCGCTGATGTAAAAACGCCGGTCACTGACCGGCGTTTTTGTATGAAGATTTTATCTTGTCTATCTGTTCGTCTTTCTCTTTCCAGAGCGTATTAAGCCACTGCTGGAAACGACGTTTGAAGTTCTTATCGTTTACGTAATCACCGTGCAGTTCAGCGTCAATCGGAACCAGGTCGACGTGCACGACAATGCGCGTCAGTTTGCCGCTGAGCATATCGAAGAACGGCGTCCTGTCGTTTTCCGGATAGCAGAGCGTGACGTTAAGAAGTTTATCGAACTGTGCTCCCAGCACGTTAAGCGCCATCGCAATCCCCGCCGCCTTTGGCGGCAACAGATGCTGATAAGGAGAGCGAGTTTGCTGGCGCTTCTCTTCCGTAAACCGGGAACCTTCAACAAAGTTCACGATGGTCGTTGGATGTGCGCGAAACTTTTCACAGGAACGGCGCGTGGTCTCCACATCCTTACCGCGACGTTCCGGATGACGAATCAAATAGCTGCGCGAATAGCGTTTCATAAACGGCATATCGAGCGCCCAGCAGGCCAGCCCGATAAAAGGCACCCAGGCGAGCTGCTGTTTCAGGAAGTATTTATTCATCGGGATGTGTTTGCGAAAAAGCACGCATAACACCACGATGTCCGCCCAGCTGTGGTGATTGCAGATCAGCAGGTACCAGTTCTTTTTGTTGAGACTCTCCAGCCCTTTGACATCCCACTTCAGATGCGGGTTAAGGCACAACAGGATCGCCAGCCCTTCGCACCAGCAATACATCATGAAGTTACAAAATGCGGACACGGCTCGCCACACCACGGGTACAGGCAGCAGCAGTTTAATGATCCCGGCGAGAATGATCGGCACGGAACAGGCGATCGTCACCAGAATAGTTAAAATGATGCTTAGCAGTAATGTTATTGCAGCGAGCAATCTCGACATGATGAGCTTTTTCAAATAGTTAGCTGTAAGTGAGCGACCGACTAGTCGACGCTGGGCGCTGATTTTACCAGAAAACAGACAAATGAATGGCGCTTTCACATGATGATTTGGCGGCTTTTACCCTGGCGCAGCAGATTTCTCTGGGGTTCTGCGCGAATCAAGGCTTATATCCACATAGACTAAATTGCCATCAGTTGGCCATATAGATAAGATCTAACAACATAACAGCATGATAATTAAGATCTAAATATTACCTCATATGTGTTTTTTGCGTCTGTTATTCATATGAAGTGAAAATATACACAAACTTATCCACAGTTTGATTTTTGCGAGCGATCCTCACGATCGCAAAATCTTTTCCTGTATCAGGCGCTAATAACTGATGTTTTCATCCTTCTGTGGCATCCTTTACCCATAAATTGATTAAAGGCACGGACATTATGGTTCAGATCCCAGAAAACCCTCTTATTCTCGTCGATGGCTCTTCTTACCTGTATCGGGCATACCATGCGTTTCCTCCTCTGACCAATAGCGCAGGGGAACCCACCGGCGCTATGTATGGCGTGCTGAACATGCTGCGCAGCCTGATCCTTCAGTATCAGCCAACCCATGCGGCCGTCGTCTTTGATGCGAAAGGTAAAACCTTCCGCGATGAGCTGTTTGAGCATTACAAATCCCACCGTCCGCCAATGCCTGACGATCTGCGTGCGCAGATTGAGCCGCTGCACGCCATGGTAAAAGCGATGGGGCTGCCGCTGCTGGCCGTCTCCGGCGTTGAAGCCGATGACGTCATCGGCACGCTGGCGCGTGAAGCAGAAAAAATGGGTCGTCCTGTGCTGATCAGCACCGGTGATAAAGATATGGCGCAGCTGGTAACGCCAGGAATCACCCTGATTAACACCATGACCAACACCATTTTGGGGCCAGAAGAAGTGGTCACTAAGTATGGCGTGCCGCCTGAGCTGATTATCGACTTCCTCGCGTTGATGGGCGACTCCTCGGATAACATCCCTGGTGTTCCCGGCGTCGGTGAGAAAACCGCGCAGGCGCTGCTTCAGGGGCTTGGCGGGCTGGATACGCTCTACGCCGAATCAGACAAAATCGCCGGGCTCTCCTTCCGTGGTGCAAAAACCATGGCCGGGAAGCTGGAAGAGAACAAAGAGGTGGCTTATCTCTCCTATAAGCTGGCTACAATCAAAACCGATGTCGAACTGGAGCTGGGCTGTGAGCAGCTGGAAGTGCAACAGCCTTCCGCTGACGATCTGCTGAGCCTGTTTAAGAAATACGAATTTAAGCGCTGGATCACTGACGTGGAAGCCGGTAAATGGCTGCAGGCAAAAGGGGCGAAACCTGCTGCAAAGCCGAAGGAGACGATTGTCGTTGACGCAGAAGAGCAGGCGGAAGAAGAAGCCGTGGTGCTTACCTTCGACAACTACGAAACCCTTCTTGAAGAATCGCAGCTGATCGCCTGGATCGAGAAACTGAAAAAAGCGCCGGTCTTCGCCTTTGACACCGAAACGGACAGTCTCGATAACATTTCTGCCAATATGGTAGGCCTGTCATTTGCGACAGAGCCTGGTCATGCGGCCTATGTTCCCGTTGCGCACGATTACCTGGATGCGCCGGAGCAGCTCTCCCGTGAACGCGTGCTTGAGCTGCTGAAGCCGATCCTGGAAGACGAAAAGGCGCTTAAGGTTGGGCAAAACCTCAAGTACGACCGCGGCATTCTGCAAAACTACGGCATTGAACTGCGCGGGATCGCCTTCGACACCATGCTCGAATCCTACATTCTGGACAGCGTCGCGGGTCGCCATGATATGGATTCCTTATCTGACCGCTGGCTCAAGCACAAAACGATCACCTTCGAAGAGATTGCCGGCAAAGGGAAAAATCAGCTCACCTTTAACCAGATTGCTCTCGAAGAGGCAGGACGCTACGCGGCGGAAGACGCTGACGTCACGCTGCAGCTGCACCTGAAGATGTGGCCAAAACTGCAGAAGCACGAAGGTCCGCTGAATGTGTTCCAGCATATCGAGATGCCGCTGGTGCCCGTGCTGTCACGCATTGAACGTAACGGCGTGAAAATCGATCCAACGGTGCTGCATAACCACTCCGGGGAACTGGCGCAGCGCCTGACCGAGCTGGAGCAAAAAGCGCATGAGCTTGCAGGCGAGCCGTTTAACCTTTCTTCACCGAAGCAGCTGCAAACCATCCTGTTTGAAAAGCAGGGCATCAAGCCGCTGAAGAAAACCCCTGGCGGTGCGCCGTCAACCTCTGAAGAGGTGCTGGAAGAGCTGGCGCTGGATTATCCGCTGCCGAAAGTGATTCTGGAGTACCGTGGTCTCGCGAAGCTGAAGTCTACCTACACTGATAAGCTCCCGCTGATGATCAACCCGAAAACGGGCCGCGTGCATACCTCATACCATCAGGCTGTCGCGGCGACCGGTCGACTCTCATCAACCGATCCCAACCTGCAGAATATCCCGGTACGTAACGAAGAAGGCCGTCGTATTCGCCAGGCTTTCATCGCTCCAGAGGATTATCTGATTGTCTCGGCGGACTACTCGCAAATTGAGCTGCGCATTATGGCGCACCTGTCCCGTGACAAAGGCCTGTTGAGCGCATTTGCCGAAGGGAAGGATATCCACCGGGCAACCGCGGCAGAAGTCTTCGGTTTGCCGCTGGACAGCGTGACCAACGAACAGCGCCGCAGCGCTAAGGCGATCAACTTCGGTCTGATTTACGGCATGAGTGCATTCGGGCTTTCGCGCCAGCTCAACATTCCGCGTAAAGAGTCGCAGAAGTATATGGATCTCTACTTCGAGCGTTATCCGGGGGTGCTGGAATATATGGAACGCACTCGCGCGCAGGCGAAGGAGAAAGGTTATGTCGAAACCCTTGATGGTCGCCGTCTCTACTTACCTGACATCAAATCCAGCAACGCGGCGCGTCGCGCTGGCGCAGAGCGTGCGGCGATCAACGCCCCGATGCAGGGTACCGCGGCGGACATTATTAAGCGTGCAATGATCGCCGTTGATGCCTGGCTGGAGAAAGAGAAGCCTCGCGTGAAAATGATCATGCAGGTACACGATGAACTGGTATTTGAAGTGCACAAAGAGGACCTCGACGCCGTGTCGAAGAAGATCCACGAACTGATGGAAAGCAGCATGACGCTTGACGTGCCGTTGCTGGTGGAAGTGGGAAGTGGTGAAAACTGGGATCAGGCTCACTAATGGTTCTTCGCATAACGCGCCTTTTATGTAAGTTTGCAACATAACAACGCGCGTTTTGTGACGATCATTAGAATTCCCTATGTAAAGAATGAAAAAAAACTACAAAAAGTGCTTTTTCTGCAGCACAAAAAGGGGTAGAGTTATCGGCGTAGGGTACAGAGGTAAGATGTTCTATCTTTCAGACCTTTTACTTCACGTAATCGGATTTGGCTGAATATTTTAGCCGCCCCAGTCAGTAATGACTGGGGCGTTTTTTATTGCGGCAAAGAAAAATTCAGGCAAAAAAAACGCGGCCATCGCCGCGCTCGGTATTACTCTTCTTCCGCTTCCGTCGCGGGTTCCAGCTCGCTAAACCAGGTGTCGAGCTTCTGACGCAGCTTGTCCACGCCCTGCTTTTTCAGCGAGGAGAACGGCTCAACCTGCACGTCACCGTTGAACGCCAGCACCGCTTCGCGAACCATATTCACCTGCGCTTTGCGCGCGCCGCTTGCCAGCTTATCGGCTTTCGTCAGCAGCACCAGCACGGCGATATCGCTTGCCACAGCCCAGTCGATCATCTGCTGATCCAGATCTTTCAGGGGATGGCGAATATCCATCAGCACCACCAGACCTTTCAGGCACAGGCGTTTTTCCAGGTATTCCCCCAGCGCACGCTGCCACTTGATTTTCATCTCTTCCGGTACCTGCGCGTAACCGTAGCCCGGTAAGTCGACCAGGCGTTTGCCCTCTGCGACTTCAAACAGGTTGATGAGCTGGGTACGGCCAGGTGTTTTTGAGGTACGCGCCAGGCTCTTCTGATTGGTCAGCGTATTCAGGGCGCTGGACTTCCCCGCATTGGAGCGGCCAGCAAAGGCCACTTCAATACCGGTATCAGAAGGGAGGTGGCGAATATCGGGCGCACTGGTGACAAAATGCGTCTGTTGGTAGTTCCAGGTAGTCACGTGGTCGTCTCCAAAATCGTAATCTGAGGGGGATTATACCTGAATGCAGGCAAAAGGCTTTTCTGATTGCCAGGACTTGTAGGCGAATGCCCCAACCAGTGTGAGAGATCGGCCAGAGAGGCTATGGGAGATTTCAGAGAATTCGCAGGCGTCAAAAAAGCCAAACTGTTTTAAATCATAAGCTTATTCCCGGGTAATTGTCTGAAAATCCCTTTTTGTACCGTTTCGTTGCTTGTTAGTTTAACGGAACAAGGTAAAGTGTGCGTCAGGGCGAGGAAGCCAACAGGATATCGACTTAAGGATTAGGGTCAGGAGCGCCAGGAGGCGAAGACGCAGGATTGTCAGGATGACCAGCGCCTGGAGGCGTTTAAGCAGGAAAGGGAACCGTATCACGGACGGTATTAGCCAAGGGATAAACAGGGTTTGTTGTTGGCAAACACGGAATGTCTGACCCGCTAAGGGTTGTGAGTCAGGAAAAAAGGCGACAGATTGCTCTGTCGCCTTTTTTCTTTGCTTGCTTTCTGCTAGATTTCGCCGCAATTCTATACTGAAGAAAACGACTTAAAGATAAAACATCATGAAAAAACCAACCTCCGCTGCGGGCGCGAAACGCCCTGCAAAAGCACGCCGCAAAACGCGCGAAGAACTGAACCAGGAAGCGCGCGATCGCAAACGCGACAAAAAACATCGCGGTCATGCTGCGGGTAGCCGTGCCAACGGTGGTGGTGCAGCGGGCGCTTCTGCAAAAGGCAAACAGCAGAAAGATCCTCGTATCGGCAGTAAAACTCCCATTCCACTGGGCGTGACAGACACCCCGGTCACTAAGCAGCACAAACCAAAGAGCGAGAAACCTATGCTTTCACCGCAGGCTGAGCTGGATTTGCTGGAGAACGATGAGCGCCTGGACGCGCTGCTGGAACGTCTTGAAGAGGGTGAAACCCTGACCGCCGAAGAGCAGTCATGGGTGGATGCCAAACTGGATCGCATCGACGAGCTGATGCAGAAGCTGGGCCTGTCTTACGATGACGAAGACGACGAAGAAGAAGACGAAAAGCAGGAAGATATGATGCGTCTTCTGAAGGGTGGAAACTAACATTTGCACCCGGCAGGCACGATAGTCCTGCTTATAACCCTTCCGGTTATATGTTATCTGGTGTGGTTATTCGTTAAACTACGGCGGTTGTCGCGGCGACAGAAGTGGCTGCGCACCCGAGTGATGACCCGCGATGGGGCCAGAACGGGCCGCCGTATACGAACGCGACACCAACGGAAGGAGTGAGCATGTCAGCACCAACTATCGACTGGGATTTGGCCCTAATCCAGAAATATAACTATTCCGGGCCGCGTTATACGTCATACCCCACCGCGCTGGAGTTCTCCGATGCCTTCGGAGAGCGTGATTTTCAGCAGGCTGTCGCGCGCTATCCTGAGCGTCCGCTGTCTCTCTACGTCCATATTCCGTTCTGCCATAAGCTGTGTTACTTCTGCGGCTGCAATAAAATCGTGACCCGTCAGCAGCATAAAGCCGACCAGTACCTTGATGCGCTCGAACAAGAAATTGTGCATCGCGCGCCGCTGTTTGCTGGCCGTCACGTCAGTCAGCTTCACTGGGGCGGCGGCACGCCAACCTATCTGAATAAAGCGCAAATAAGCCGCTTGATGACCCTGCTGCGCGGCAATTTCAGTTTTAACGCTGACGCTGAAATCTCGATCGAAGTCGATCCGCGTGAAATTGAGCTGGATGTACTGGATCACTTACGCGCCGAAGGCTTCAATCGTCTGAGCATGGGCGTGCAGGATTTCAATAAAGAGGTTCAGCGTCTGGTGAATCGCGAGCAGGACGAAGAATTTATCTTTGCCTTACTCAATCACGCGCGTGAGATTGGCTTCACCTCGACCAATATTGACCTGATTTACGGCCTGCCAAAGCAGACGCCGGAAAGCTTCGCCTTCACCCTGAAGCGCGTGGCCGAACTCAACCCGGACCGCCTGAGCGTCTTTAACTACGCGCATCTGCCGACGCTGTTTGCTGCCCAGCGCAAAATCAAAGATGCCGATCTGCCTTCTGCCCAGCAGAAGCTGGATATCCTGCAGGAAACGATCACCTCGCTGACCGAAACCGGTTATCAGTTTATCGGGATGGATCACTTTGCCCGTCCGGATGACGAACTGGCGGTAGCTCAGCGCGAAGGGGTCCTGCACCGCAACTTCCAGGGCTACACGACCCAGGGCGATACCGATTTGCTGGGAATGGGCGTCTCCGCCATCAGCATGATTGGCGACTGCTACGCGCAAAACCAGAAAGAACTGAAGCTGTATTACCAGCAGGTTGATGAGACGGGCAACGCGCTGTGGCGCGGCATTGCATTAACGCGCGATGACTGTGTCCGTCGCGATGTGATTAAGGCGCTTATCTGCAACTTCCGTCTCGATTTCAGCGACGTGGAAGCGCAGTGGAAGCTGAACTTCAGCGATTATTTCGCAGAAGACCTGAAGCTTCTGGCGCCGCTGGCGAAAGACGGGCTGGTGGATGTGTCGGAGAGCGCGATTGAGGTCACGCCGAAAGGGCGTCTGTTGATCCGTAATATCTGCATGTGCTTCGACGCGTATCTGCGTCAGAAAGCGCGACTGCAGCAGTTCTCGCGGGTGATTTAAGCCGCAAAAGCGCAAACGTAGGCCGGGTAAGGCGAAGCCGCCACCCGGCTTTTACGTTCAACCCCGCTAGCTAAACAGCCCAACCAGCGCCGCACACAACATAGCCGCAACGGCGGTTTGTGGCGTGTGGCTTTCAGCGGCTCCGCTAGAGAGCATATTCACGATTGTTTCCAGCATGATGTTCACCCCCAATTTCCGGGCACGATCATACAAAACTCATCGGAACAGTAAAGCGCAAAATAACGGCGATTTGCGCTCAATTAATAACCTTTACACTTCGGGGAAGATCACTCCATTCCCAACTCTTTAAGCTTGCGCGTCAGGGTATTACGTCCCCATCCCAACAGGCGAGCGGCTTCCTGCTTGTGACCCTGCGTATGACGAAGCGCGGTAGTTAACAGCGTACGCTCCATCTCTGGCTGAGCTTCAGACAGCAGGTTTTGATGACCGGAACGCAACGCGCGGTCGGCCCACTGTGCCAGCAGCGTCGCCCAGCTGTCCGGCAGCGCGTGCCCGGTAGTGCTTTCAGGCGCGGTCGCTTCAAACAGCTCAGCGGGTAAATCCTGAATCAGCACTTCCTGCCCGGCGGCCATCACGGTTAACCAGCGGCAGGTGTTTTCCAGCTGACGCACGTTGCCCGGCCACGCCAGGCGCGTCAGAGCGGCATCGGTTTCCGGGTGAAGCTGCTTGGCTTCCACACCCAGCTCGCGGGCGGCCACCTGCAGAAAATGACGCGCCAGGCGGGGAATATCTTCCCGACGCTCACGCAGCGGCGGCAGATGAACGCGGATGACGTTCAGGCGATGGAATAAATCCTCACGGAATTTCCCTTCCTGCACGCGTTGCTCCAGGTTCTGGTGGGTCGCGGCAATAATGCGCACGTCTACCTTCACCGGCGCATAGCCGCCCACGCGGTAAAACTGTCCGTCGGCCAGCACGCGCAGCAGGCGGGTCTGAACATCCAGCGGCATATCGCCAATTTCGTCCAGGAACAACGTGCCACCGTCAGCCTGTTCGAAACGCCCCTGACGAATGGTATTAGCGCCGGTAAATGCCCCTTTTTCATGGCCGAACAGTTCGGACTCAATCAAATCCTTCGGGATCGCCGCCATATTCAGAGCGATAAACGGCGCTTTTGCCCGCGGGCTATGGCGATGCAATGCATGCGCCACAAGCTCTTTACCGGTTCCCGATTCGCCGTTAATCAAGACGCTGATGGACGAGCGGGACAGACGACCGATAATGCGAAACACGTCCTGCATCGCCGGCGCTTCGCCGATGATGTCTGTCGTTGGCCCAAAATCGGGCGCGTGGCGCGGCTGTTGCTGCTCCTGATAATGGCTAATCGCGCGCTCAACCAGCGCCACCGCTTCGTCAATATCAAACGGTTTGGGCAGGTAATCGAACGCCCCTTGCTGATAGGCGCTCACTGCGGCATCCAGATCGGAATGCGCGGTCATTATGATGACCGGAAGCATAGGGTGGCGTTGTTTGATCTGCTTTAACAGCGCCAGCCCGTCCATGCCCGGCATACGAATATCCGAAAGCAGAACATCCGGCGTTTTGGTGGTGAGTGCATCGAGCACTTCGCTGCCGCTCTCAAACGTCGTGCAGCTTAACCCTGCCCCTGTGAGCGCGCGTTCAAGCACCCAACGGATGGAGCTATCGTCATCGACTACCCAGACTATCCCTCGTTGCATAAACGTCACCTTTATTTTTTAATCGGCAGGAAAACCGAAAACTCGGTATGTCCCGGCCAACTGGTAAATTCAATTTTCCCGGAGTGTTGATCGATCAAACTGCGGGCAATGGATAAGCCCAGGCCGGTCCCGCCTTCGCGACCGCTTACCATCGGGTAGAACAGGGTATCCTGCAGATGCGATGGAATGCCGGGCCCGTTATCCTCAACGTCGATTCGGGCCGCCAGCCGGTAGCGCACGCCGTGTAACGTGAGCTGGAAGGCGGTGCGGGTGCGTAAAATAATCTCGCCCCCTTCAGGCCCCAGCGCCTGCAGGGCATTACGCACAATATTCAACAGGACCTGCTCAATCTGGTCCGGATCATGGGCCAGTTCCGGCAGGCTTGGGTCGTAATCACGTACCAGCGTGACGTTCTCCGGCAGCTCCATTGAGACGAGCTTCACCACCCGTTCAGCCACTTTATGGATGCTTTCAGTGACGTGCATTCCCGGCTGCTGCGGACCAAGAAGACGGTCTACCAGATTTCGCAGACGGTCCGCCTGCTCAATGATGACGTTGGTGTACTCCGCCAGCGCGGGATCGGGGAGTGCCTTGGTCAGAAGCTGCGCCGCGCCGCGTAATCCACCCAACGGGTTTTTGATTTCATGCGCCAGACCGCGCACCAGGTCACGGGCGGCAATTTGCTGTGCATGCTGAAGCTGCTCCTGGCTCAGTCGACGCTGATTATCCATCGGCGCCATTTCCAGCAGGATCATCCCATCGGGAAGACGCTGCGCGGTCAGAGACAGAATGTGCGAGCGTCCGTCGATCACCAGCGTCACTTCGTTATCGGTAAACCCCTGGCCAGCCTGCAAACTTTCCTGCATCAGGCCAATATTCAGCGAAAAATAGCTCAGGAGTTCAGGAAGCGGGGTGCCGAACAGTTTACGTGCGCTTTGGGCGAGCAGCTGCTGCGCCGCCGGGTTGGCGTAATGAACGGCCAGCTCGTCATCGACCAGCAAAATGCTGTTAATCAAAGAATTGAGGATCTGCCCAGCATCGGGCAGCGTGCCAGTTGCCATTCAGCAGTCTCCTGGAGTTGTTGCACTGTTTTAGTGCAGTATAGCGTTTTCGGCGTAAATAGCGCGTGAGATCAGGTTGTTGGTGGAGAAAAAAGCCCATCCGGAGATGGGCTAAAAGTTTCCACGGCAACTACCCCCGGCGCTTGTCACGCCGGGTAAAACAACTTTATTAAACGCTGTAGTACAGTTCGAACTCAACCGGGTGTGGCGTCATACGCACACGGTCGTTCTCTTCAATACGCAGGGCGATGTAAGCGTCAATCGCTTCATCAGTGAACACACCACCCGCAGTCAGGAACTCGCGGTCTGCGTCCAGCGCCTGCAGGGCTTCTTCCAGAGAGCCAGCAACCTGTGGGATCTCTTTCGCTTCTTCTGGCGGCAGGTCGTACAGGTTTTTGTCCATCGCTTCGCCCGGGTGGATCTTGTTCTTAATACCGTCCAGACCGGCCATCAGCAGTGCTGCGAAGCACAGGTATGGGTTAGCCGCTGGATCCGGGAAGCGCACTTCGATACGACGTGCTTTAGGAGACGCCACCACCGGGATACGGATAGAAGCAGAACGGTTACGTGCTGAGTAGGCCAGCATCACTGGCGCTTCGTAGCCCGGGACCAGACGCTTGTAGGAGTTAGTGGTTGGGTTCGCCAGGGCGTTGATCGCTTTAGCGTGTTTGATAACACCACCGATGTAGTGCAGCGCCTGCTCGGACAGACCGGCATATTTGTCGCCAGAGAACAGGTTGGTACCGTTCTTGGACAGAGACATGTGGCAGTGCATACCGGAACCGTTATCGCCAAACATTGGTTTTGGCATGAAGGTCGCGGTTTTACCGAAACGGTGCGCAACGTTGTGCACAACGTATTTGTAAATCTGAATCTCATCCGCTTTCTTGGTCATGGTGTTAAAGCGGGTAGCGATTTCGTTCTGGCCAGCAGTCGCCACTTCGTGGTGGTGCGCTTCAACAACCAGGCCCATCTCTTCCATGATCATACACATGGTAGAACGGATGTCCTGTGAAGAATCGACCGGAGGAACCGGGAAGTAACCGCCTTTCACGCCAGGACGGTGACCTTTGTTACCACCTTCGTATTTGGTGGAAGAGTTCCATGCACCTTCGATGTCATCGATAGCCACGTGGGAACCAGAAATTGAAGCGCCGAAACGGATGTCGTCAAACAGGAAGAACTCTGGCTCTGGTCCGAACAGAACGGTGTCTGCGATGCCGGTAGAACGCAGGTACTCTTCAGCACGTTTTGCGATAGAACGTGGGTCACGGTCGTAGCCCTGCAGCGTGCCTGGCTCGAGGATGTCGCAACGGATGATCAGGGTTGGTTCTTCGAAGAACGGGTCAATGAGCGCAGTGGTCGCGTCCGGCATCAGAACCATGTCGGATTCGTTAATGCCTTTCCAGCCACCAATGGAGGAGCCGTCAAACATTTTGCCTTCTTCGAAGAATTCGGCGTTCACCTGATGAGCAGGGATTGTGACGTGCTGTTCTTTACCTTTGGTATCGGTGAAGCGCAGATCAACAAACTTCACTTCATGTTCGTTCAGCATCGTCAAAACGTGTTCAGCGGACATACTTAACTCTCCAGATTGGTCATTGTCGTCGTGGTAACGAGGTCTTCAATTTCTGTTTGTACTGGCTGGTGCCATGTATTTTTTATAAAGCGAAATCTGTGCCAACTTTTAAAACACCCCAAAAAGGCGTTATCATGCGCACCATAGTGCAAAAGGGCTGCACCACGATGGATTTGTTGCACCAGTATAGTGCTTCAATGTGAACATTGAGCACCATATTGGTGCAATTTACGTTAAGGAGCCCTTTTACCGCTCCGTGAAAGCGATCACAAAGCATCCCTGCATGACTTGTTTGCGGGGGATGTTTGTGATCCTGTTTTGTAGTGCGATTAATCCGTGTACAATAACGCGCTATTTCTAAATGCCTGAGGCAAAGTTGTGATCGAAAATTTGCGTAACATCGCCATCATCGCGCACGTAGACCATGGTAAAACTACCCTGGTTGACAAGCTGCTGCAGCAATCCGGTACGTTTGATGCGCGTGCCGAAACCCAAGAACGCGTGATGGACTCCAACGATTTGGAGAAAGAGCGTGGGATTACTATCCTCGCGAAAAACACCGCGATTAAATGGAATGACTACCGTATCAACATCGTTGATACCCCAGGGCACGCCGACTTCGGTGGTGAAGTTGAACGTGTAATGTCCATGGTAGACTCCGTTCTGCTGGTCGTTGACGCAATGGATGGCCCAATGCCACAGACGCGCTTCGTGACCAAAAAAGCTTTTGCCCATGGTCTGAAGCCAATCGTTGTTATCAACAAAGTTGACCGCCCTGGCGCGCGTCCTGACTGGGTTGTTGACCAGGTCTTCGACCTGTTCGTTAACCTCGACGCGACCGACGAGCAGCTGGACTTCCCTATCGTTTACGCCTCTGCGCTGAACGGTATCGCAGGTCTGGACCACGAAGACATGGCTGAAGACATGACCCCGCTGTATCAGGCGATTGTTGACCGTGTTCCTGCGCCAAACGTCGATCTTGACGGTACCCTGCAGATGCAGATCTCTCAGCTCGACTACAACAACTACGTTGGCGTAATCGGCATTGGTCGTATCAAGCGCGGTAAAGTGAAGCCTAACCAGCAGGTTACTATCATCGATAGTGAAGGCAAAACCCGTAACGGTAAAGTTGGTAAAGTGCTGACTCACCTGGGTCTTGAGCGTATCGAGAGCGACATCGCTGAAGCGGGCGACATTATCGCTATCACCGGTCTGGGTGAACTGAACATCTCCGACACCATCTGCGATCCGCAGAACGTCGAAGCGCTGCCAGCCCTGTCCGTTGATGAACCAACCGTATCCATGTTCTTCAACGTCAACACCTCTCCGTTCTGTGGTAAAGAAGGTAAGTTCGTTACCTCTCGTCAGATCCTTGACCGCCTGAACAAAGAGCTGGTGCACAACGTTGCGCTGCGCGTTGAAGAAACCGAAGACGCTGATGCATTCCGCGTTTCGGGTCGTGGTGAGCTGCACCTGTCTGTTCTGATCGAAAACATGCGTCGTGAAGGTTTCGAAATGGCGGTTTCCCGTCCGAAAGTAATCTTCCGCGAAATCGACGGCCGTAAACAAGAGCCGTTCGAAAACGTGACGCTGGACGTTGAAGAGCAGCACCAGGGTTCTGTGATGCAGGCTCTGGGTGAGCGTAAAGGCGACCTGAAAAACATGAATCCAGATGGCAAAGGCCGCGTACGTCTCGACTACGTGATCCCAAGCCGTGGCCTGATCGGCTTCCGTTCAGAGTTCATGACCATGACCTCCGGTACCGGTCTGCTGTACTCCACCTTCAGCCACTACGACGACGTTCGTCCGGGCGAAGTGGGCCAGCGTAACAACGGCGTGCTGATCTCCAACGGTCAGGGTAAAGCGGTTGCGTTTGCGCTGTTCGGTCTGCAGGATCGCGGTAAGCTGTTCCTGGGTCACGGTGCTGAAGTTTATGAAGGCCAGATCATCGGTATTCACAGTCGTTCTAACGACCTGACCGTAAACTGCCTGACCGGTAAGAAACTGACCAACATGCGTGCGTCCGGTACTGACGAAGCAACGGTTCTGGTTCCACCGATCAAGATGACTCTGGAGCAGGCTCTGGAATTCATCGATGATGACGAACTGGTAGAAGTGACTCCACAGTCAATTCGTATCCGTAAACGTCACCTGACCGAGAACGATCGTAAACGTGCTATGCGCGGTGCGAAAGAAGACTAATACGGTCAATCTATAGGCCGGGTAAGCGCACGCGCCACCCGGCAGGTAAAAAGCCGCTGATCCCTCAGCGGCTTTTTTATTCGATGATCGCCAGAATTCTTCATTACCCGGGGACGTTATGTCCCAACGCTATCTTTTTCCTGCGAAATTCACGGATTAGGGTAACTCTGCTCCATTTATCACGAACACCCGATCTGCCGATGAAATCGTGGTTTCGCGATGCGCGATAATAATCCTCGTAATGTTCATCGCCTGTATAGACTGATTGACCTGACTTTCACTGGTTTTATCAAGGTGGCTGGTCGCCTCGTCCATGAATAAAATACCCGGTTTACGGTATAATGCCCGGGCAATATAAATCCGCTGTTTTTGACCGCCGGACAACCCTTCCCCAAGTTCACCAATCAGTGTCTCGTAACCCATTGGTAGCTTTAAAATGTCATTATGAATATGGCTTGCGATAGCGCATTGCACCATCCACTGCTCGTCAATGTCAGGCCGAAAACCGGCGATATTCTCTTTGATTGAGCCTGAAAACAGCTTATCTTCCTGCATGATACAGGCAATGCGTTCAGCATAATGCTCGAAACCAAGTTGCTTAATATCAATGCCATTAATTCGGACGCAGCCGTTCGACGGTTCGAATAAACCGCACAACACTTTCATCAAGGTGCTTTTACCTGAACCCGATACGCCCGTAATAGCAATACTCTCTCCGGCATGAATGGTCAGATTCAGTTTGCTGAAGATAGGGTCCGCATGGTTATCATAACGGTAAGTCAGATCCTGAGTTTCGAGCGTTAAGGCTCCGTGTGGTAAACGCAGCGGGCTGGTGGCCGTTGAAGAAGATGCTTCCTGCAGCGCAATATCGGCAACGCGTTCATTGTGTAAGTTGATGATCTTCAGCTGAATGATAAAGTTGATCAGGGCATTTATTCGGTCATAGAACTGACTCCTGAAGGTGTTAAATGCGATAAACATACCGATGGTTAAATGACTATCCATCATCAGCCTGCCGCTAACCCACAGGATAACAATTTGGTCGCAGGCGGCGATAAAAGAGACGACGCCACCAAAGAAAAGATCCATTCGCGTCAAACGAATGCCTGTATTGACCTTATCTGAAAAAAGATTAAACCAGTTATTGATTCTCAGGTCAGTCATCCCCTGAATCTTAATCGTCGCGATACCGTACAGGGTTTCCATAAAATAAGAATTAAGGCGTGCTTCCTTGATTAACTCTTCTTCGGATAGCTGGCGATAGTATCGATAGGTAGCAAACCGAATGAAGGTGTATATTGCGGTAAAAGAGACCACTATCATGCTGAGCTGCAGGTTGTATAAAAACATCATTACCAGCAAACCCATGAGCATTAGCGTATCAATAATGCTACCAGTCAAACCTGTGGTAAAAGTGGCCCGTATAACATCAAGCGAGTGGAAGCGAGACTGAATGTCCCCCAGTTTGCGTCTTTCAAAATAGGTGGTCGGTAGCTTAATAAGGTGAGAAAAGAGGCTAAAACTCCACTGGACGTCGATGAGTGTTCCCAGTATCAGCGTGGTCCAGGAGCGTATGACACTGACCGTCAAACGTAACAGAATCAGAATAAACAACCCAAGACAGATGATATTAAGTAAACCGTAATCTCCGGATGCAATCACATTATCCGTGACTAATTGTGTCCCCACTGGCATTAGCAGGCTGATCAACTCAATCACCAGCGATAAGAAAAATACCTTCGTCAGTGAAGTTATCAGTCCATTGATATTCTTTAATAACGTGGTCGCTTTTAACCTGTTTTGCTTCTTTTGAACTGAGAAAGTGGTTCCCGGCCATACCTCAAGCACAACACCAGTAAAATGTTGGGACAATTCGGGCATGCTAATCACCCGTCGTCCAAACGCAGGGTCGTGGATCACCGCGCTGTTCTTATCGACCTTAATCAGTACGACAAAATGGTTAAAATCCCAATGCAATATGCAGGGCTTACGCACGTCATGTAATTCCTGAAGGTCCACGGACAATGCGCGTGACGACATCTCCAGTTCACTGGCAATTGCTTTTATCGCATTGAGGTTGACCCCACGTGATGACAAATTGAATTGTTGCCGGAGTTGCAGTAGATCCACCTGCTTGCCATAAAAACTGCATATCATTGAAAGACAGGCCAGGCCACATTCGGACGCTTCGGTTTGAAAGACAACTGGGATGCGTTTAAATATTTTCAGATCCAACTTGCGCAGCAGCGTCTCAAGTGTATAAAGATTATTCATTACCTGCGTCCGTTACGCTCATTTTCATTTCGTAAAATGGCGATAATAACCACTCATAGATATGTCTCTTTTCAAGGAAAAGAGAAATCTGCGCTTTGGCTCCCTGGCTCAGTGAGAGTTGTTTTCCATGAACTTGCACAGACTGTAGGTCGGGTTTGATCATGATTTTGTACCAGGACTTTTTATCGTCATAGAATTCGTGTGCGATGGTCTGTTTTGACAGGAGTTCTGGCTTCGATGCCGGAAGCCTGGATATTGCTGATATTGATGCCCTGAACTGACCAAATTTGTCATAAGGAAAGGCGTCGTAACTGACATTAACGCGCTGGCCAATCGCCAGATAAGGAAGAACTTCATCGGGAACCCAGGTTTCGAGATAGCATGGTGAATGGATATTCTGCTGAACTCGCGCCAGTACATCGCCTGCGCCGATCATCTTACCTTGCGCCGTATTGATGGAGTCGATTAAGCCATCGGCTGTTGCCTCGATGACATAATTACCTTCCGCTTCTGTATTTAACTTTTCTTTTTCCAGCTCGTATTTTTGTTGCTCAAGCTGGTAAATCTGATGGTCATAATCGGCGCCCTGGGACTGGATCTGCTGATTGAGCGTATCGACCTGAACCTGATCTTGTGATTTTCTGGCGACCAGGTCAGAAACATTGCTCTGCTGTTGATAGAGTAGTGCGTTTTGACTGCTCATCTGGTCTTTGGTGACCAGACCTTTTTCCTGATAAATACGGTAATCGTTAACGTTCTTCTCAATCTGATTCAGTTCCCGTTCAGCCTGCACGAGTAACCCAGATGAGGTATTAAAACTGGACTGATAATGATCTTTTTGAGTTGTTAGCGCAGCGAGAGTACGTTTTTTTGAAGCGTTCAAATTTGCCATCATTACGCTGATACTGTTTATCTGTAGCGCGATCTCCTTTTTTTTATTTTCATCAACCAGGCCTGATTGCGTCGATACACCTGAATGAATGAGAAAGAGGGCGTCACCTTTTTTTACGCGATCGCCTTCATTAACAAAACTCTTCACGACTGTACCCTGCATTGATGCAGAGATATTCACTGAGCCAGGGAAAGTGGTTACCTCACCGTGAACGATGACGCGACGGGTATAGGAACCTTTGGTAATAAAAATAGAAATGGAAGCAATAAAAACAATGCTGAGCAATATAATAAAAGCAAAAGGGATGCCCGGCAGAAGAACGGCTTTCCCTTCCCACCGGGTACTCTGATATTCAATAGCTTCCTTGCGAAACATATCTGGCCTCTTGCAGGGTGGAAATAGCCGCTAAATATCAGCGGCTATGAGTTATAATGATTCAGGAATTAATGTCTACCGTGATCATTACCCTGGCGGCCGCCACCACTTTTCGAACCACCATTACCTTTTGATGAACCACCGCTTTTACCACCAACGTTAACCGAGCAACCACCGCTAAAGGATGTGCTTTCAGAGTGAGAACCATCTTTATTAGTGGTGCTGGTGTGAGAATAGCTGCCATTACAACCAGCACTACCACCACCGAACATCCCACCAATCGCACTACCGATAGAACCCCACATTCCTGCACCGCTGACGTTACTTAATTCACTTTCATTGAGTTCACGCATTATTAATGTTCCTTGCAATAGTGAGCAAAAGGTATACCCATAATATCCATAGACTTTTTCCATACCATTTCACCATCCGTGAATGAAATGTTTTTTACGCCAAAACGCGTAAAATCCTTTTCGCTGTACGTCGACAGACCTGTGTCTGGATCACCAATATTTTCTTTTTGCCCGCAAAGTGGCATCATCCATGACACATTTATTTCTTTGTAGAATGCTTTATCCGTTTTTCTTATTTCTGAGAAAATGCGATCTGTTATCGTTGTGTCTGTATTGATTTCTCCATTAACTGTAGTTGTTAACTTATTGTCATCAGAATTAGGTGACCCATGGAAACCAATAATCGAACCATAGTTGATGATTTTGTTTTTTGCCGCTGGGAAAAGATAGTTAGCACAGGAAGAAAGGCATAATCGCCTGACCTCAATGTTAATTTCTTTATCATGAATAATTCGTGCTATATTGATTGCAGTTTCGACATCGCCGCCACCACTGTTTATCGATATTGTTCTGACAGGGATAAGGTTTTTTTTGATAAGTCCCACAATGATTTTGTCATCATCTTTGGATATGTTTCCGTCGATATATAACGTATCAAAAACGAGGTGGGTTGAAGATTTTGGTTCAAGCCCTTGCTTCACAATTAATTGGCTAGAGAGTTGATATAAAATATCTCTGCTGGCTTTTTTAAATTGGTAGGCATTGTATGAATAAATAGCGAATGCGCAGAGTATTGCTATTAATACGGCACTGAGGACGTATCCCTTTTTAATCTTCACGAAAGTGCAGCTCCATGTGTAAAGTAATGTAAACTTAGCATTATAAAAAAGAAGATAAATAGAGTATTTGTATCTAAATGTAAATTTAAGTAAAGTAAACTTGTTGCAATTTCTCGCAAAGCCGCGAGAAATGGGATTGCCATGGAAAAAACTGGGGGAATATGGTGATGAGAAAAAGCTTATGGAAGCGTTTTTCTATAATTTTTTGCAAAATGAACTAAAACGTATATCTTCGCAAAAACGCACTTAAATAAAACTCATCCCAGCCTATCGCCCGAAAGCCAATATCATCTTCCCGGGCTAAATTTTTGTTCTTCATACTGCTCCCTCTCAGCTGAATCTCGTGCATAGCCAAACTTTATCTTTCCCGCTACAGTTACCTCTCCACGGCGAGCAGGAGATAACCATGCTTTATATCTTTGATTTAGGAAACGTAATCGTCGATATCGATTTTAATCGCGTGCTGGGTGCGTGGAGCGACTTTAGCCGCGTTCCGCTGGCGACACTGAAGCAGAATTTCGCGATGGGCGAGACCTTCCATCAGCATGAGCGGGGCGAGATCAGTGATGAGGAATTCGCGGAACGTTTCTGTCAGGAGATGGATCTACCGTTAAGCTACGAGCAGTTTTCACACGGCTGGCAGGCGGTATTTGTCGCCATTCGGCCTGAGGTGATCGACATCATGCACAAACTGCGCGAGCAGGGGCATCGGGTCGTTGTGCTATCAAATACCAACCGTCTGCACACGACGTTCTGGCCTGAGGAATACCCTGAAGTTAAGGCGGCGGCAGATAAGATCTATCTTTCGCAGGAGATGGGTATGCGTAAGCCTGAAGCGCGAATTTACCAGGCTGTTCTGCAGTCAGAGGGATTCACCGCGGCCGATGCGGTCTTTTTCGATGACAACGCTGATAATATAGAGGGAGCTAATCAGTTGGGTATCACGTCAATTCTGGTGACCGGAAAAGAGACGATACCAAACTACTTCGCGAAGCAGCTATGCTAAAAACCGTTCATCAAAAAGCCACGCACCATACTCGCCCGCTGCGGGCCTGGCTGAAACTGCTCTGGCACCGTATTGATGAGGACAATATGACCACGCTGGCGGGTAACCTCGCCTACGTGTCGTTGCTCTCATTAGTACCGCTGGTGGCGGTTATCTTTGCCCTGTTTTCCGCCTTTCCGATGTTTGCGGACGTCAGCCTGCAGCTTCGTCATTTTGTCTTCGCGAATTTCATTCCTGCAACCGGGGATGTCATCCAGAACTACATTGAGCAGTTTGTCGCCAATTCCAGCAAGATGACGGCTGTGGGGGCATGCGGGCTTATCGTCACCGCGCTGCTGTTGATGTACGCCATCGATAACGCGCTGAACACGATCTGGCGGAGCAAAAAAGCGCGGCCAAAGGTGTATTCCTTTGCCGTGTACTGGATGATTCTCACGCTGGGGCCGCTGCTGGCCGGGGCGAGCCTGGCGATCAGTTCGTATCTTCTCTCCTTGCGCTGGGCGAGTGAGTTAAACGGCGTAATTGATAATGCGCTTCGCATCTTCCCGTTGATCCTGTCGTGGCTCTCGTTCTGGCTGCTCTATAGCGTCGTGCCGACCACGCGCGTGCCTAACCGCGATGCGGTTGTGGGGGCGCTGGTGGCGGCGTTGCTTTTTGAGCTCGGTAAAAAAGGGTTTGCCCTCTACATCACCATGTTTCCGTCCTATCAGCTTATTTACGGCGTGCTGGCGGTGATCCCCATTTTGTTTGTCTGGGTCTACTGGACCTGGTGTATCGTCTTGCTTGGTGCCGAAATAACTGTCACTCTCGGTGTTTACCGCGAACTGAAAAAAGCAGCAGCAGCTGAAAAACAACAAGAAGCAGACCAACCATGATTGCATTGATACAGCGCGTAACCCGTGCCAGCGTCACCGTGGAGGGAGAGGTGACGGGTGAAATTGGCCCAGGACTTTTGGTGTTGTTAGGTGTCGAAAAGGATGACGACGAACAAAAAGCCAACCGCTTATGTGAACGCGTGCTGGGCTACCGTATTTTCAGCGATGCGGAAGGCAAGATGAACCTGAACGTCCAGCAGGCGGGCGGCAGCGTGCTGGTGGTTTCCCAGTTTACGCTGGCAGCGGATACCGAGCGCGGCATGCGCCCGAGCTTCTCTAAAGGCGCCGCGCCGGATCGTGCAGAAGCACTTTACGAGTACTTTGTTGAGCGTTGTCGCCAGCAGGAAATGAATACGCAAACCGGACGATTCGCTGCAGATATGCAGGTGTCGCTGGTGAACGATGGCCCCGTCACATTCTGGCTCCAGGTATGAGCATACTGGCGGCGTGGCCGCGGGTAACAAGAGAGAGTACAGCTATGTATCACCTTCGAGTACCGCAAACGGAAGAAGAGTTAGACGCTTATTACCAGTTCCGCTGGGAAATGCTGCGCAAGCCACTGCATCAGCCAAAAGGCTCTGAACGCGACGCCTGGGACGCGATGGCCCACCATCAGATGGTGATGGACGAAGAGGGTAACCTCGTCGCCGTCGGGCGTTTGTATATCAACGCCGATAACGAAGCGTCTATTCGCTTTATGGCGGTTCATCCCTCCGTGCAGGACAAAGGTCTGGGGACGCTAATGGCGATGACCCTGGAGTCCGTCGCCCGTCAGGAAGGCGTTAAGCGCGTCACCTGTAGCGCCCGCGAAGATGCCGTAGAATTCTTTGCCAAACTTGGTTTTGTGAATCAGGGGGAGATCACGACCCCGCAAACCACGCCGATTCGTCATTTTTTGATGATCAAACCCATCGCCACGCTGGACGATATTCTGCATCGCGCCGACTGGTGCGGACAGCTCCAGCAGGCCTGGTATCAGCACATTCCGCTCAGTGAAAAAATGGGCGTGCGCATTCAGCAGTACACCGGACAAAAATTTATTACCACCATGCCGGAAACCGGCAATCAGAACCCGCACCACACGCTGTTTGCCGGCAGCCTGTTCTCACTGGCCACGCTCACCGGCTGGGGACTGATCTGGCTGATGCTGCGCGAGCGCCATCTGGGCGGCACCATCATTCTGGCCGATGCTCACATCCGCTATAGTGCACCGATCAGCGGCAAGCCGAGCGCGGTGGCCGATCTGGGGTCACTGGGCGGCGATCTGGACCGTCTGGCACGTGGCCGCAAGGCTCGCGTACAAATGCAGGTTGAACTGTTTGGCGATAAAACACCGGGCGCGGTGTTTGAAGGCACCTATATCGTTCTTCCGGCGAAGCCCTTCGGCGCGTATGAAGAGGGTGGGAACGAGGAGGAGTAATCTCCTGTTCACTCTTACCGGGCGTGCTGAATTCGCCCGGCGATATCCCGCATAACGTCTCGCGCTGACTGGCTAACGCCGCCAAGCTGAAAGAAGCCATGGATGACGCCCAGCCAGCGCTGAGCGGTACACTTCACACCCTGCTCAGTCAGATGCTGATACAACATTTCTCCCTCATCGCACAGCGGATCGTACTCTGCGGTAATGATGTGCACTGGCGGAAGCCCGTAAAAATCATCGCGCCACATCGGGCTCGCTTCGGGATGCTGACGGTCAGTCTCTGCGAGATACATTTCATACCCGCTGAGCAGAGTATCCCGGGTGATAACGTAATCCGTGCCATTGAGGGCATAGCTTTCAAAACTGGCGGTGGCGTCGAGCATGGGGTAGATAAGAATAAGCTGTGCGGGTTTCCATCGCCCTTTCGCGTTGAGCCGCAATGACGTTACCAGCGCAAGATGTCCCCCCGCGCTGTCTCCGCAAAGGGTGAGCCGGTTCCTGTCGACGCCTAATTTGTCCGCATATTGCCATACCAGTTCCGCACCTCTTTCCGCATCGTCATGTGCGGCGGGGAAGGTATGCTCCGGCGCCAGCCTGTACTGAATCGCAATCACCCGGCAGTTACTGTAGCAGGCTAACTGCCGAAGTTGGTTGTCATGGGTATCAAAGCCGCCGCTGATAAAGCATCCACCGTGATAGTAGATGGCTGCAGGCAATATTTCAGGTGCATTGAGAGGTGAAAATACCCGAATGGTAAGACCCTCAAGAACAAGCGTCTCCACCTGTACGCGCGTTTCGGTCTCCCCGGAAAGCCCCGTGCTGGCAATATAGCCTGCTCGTCGCACCTCAATGCTCTGGCGACGTGACGAGGGTCGACCTGCAGCGATAAATCCCTGAACCAGTTGTGCAATACCCTGTTCCAGCGCCATGAAAATTCCCTTTTACTGTATGGATGAACAGTTTTATAGCCTGGTTTGATTCAAAAGAAAACAAGAATATTGTTGAGGGCAACAAGCTGGAAAGCGCCTCGCAAAGACGATAACGCGTCTCTCAACGAGAATGGAGGGTATCTGGCATGAAAGGCGGCGGGTCTTGCTGTCGAATTACAGGCCGGGCAAGCACGCGCTGCCCGGCACTGTCACAGGGAATTACTCCCCTTCACCCGGGAACAGGAACGGGTTGATCGAGCTGCGGGCAAAGCCCTCCTGCTCCATTTTCGCGTCCAGAATCAGCGAGGCGAGATCGTCGGCCACCGCTTCGACTTTCGGGTCTTTTTCCTGATACAGAATCTTCAGGTAAGTGCCGCAGTCGCCGCAGCTTTCGGCTTTCACCGCCGCGTCTTCATTTTCCAGCGACCAGTAGTTCAGATCGCGGGTCTGTTCGCAGTTGCTGCACTTGATGCGCACCACGTGCCACTCGGTTTCACACAGGTTGCAGTGCAGGTAGCGCAGCCCCTGAGTGGTGCCGATTTGCACCATGCTGGAGACCGGCATAGAGCCGCAGACCGGGCAGAACTGGCGCGCCTCGCCGTATTCGGCGCGCGCTTTACCCGGGATCAGGCTCGCCATTTGCGCCCAGTAGAGCGACAGGGCAGCCCAGATAAACGGCGCTTTATCGCTGCTCACCAGCGAGAAGTCAGAGGCAAACAGCGCGCTCGCCATCTCTTCCAGCTCTTGTTCGGACGCTTTTTCCAGATTCTCAATGACCGCCAGCGCGGTACCGCTCATCTCCGGCTTCAGCTCGGCAATGAGCGAATGCAGCAGCTTTTGCCAGTGCTTGTCGCGCGGCAGGACGTGAATGTCCAGCGGCGGCTTGCCCTGCGCGTTGGCTTCTTTGATGCGCGCGGTCAGATCCATTTGCAGCGGGTGATCGTACAGCACCACTTCCTGCGCGTGGGCGACCAGTGCGGCAAAACGCAGAAAATCGCCCAGCGGGTTGTTCTCTGCCAGCTCGCGCAGACGCTCTGCGCGGCGGTTGTAGAGGTTCTTGAGTCTGGGGAATAACAACGGCGGAATATAATCCGCCGTGCGTTTCTCGCTCGACCCCAGCTCATCTTGCGGGATTATGCGAATACTCATTCAGATGACTTTTCCTGTTTCTGGCGGACTTCACGGTACCAGCGCGGGTGATGCTTCTTCGCCCACGTACTGGTTACCCATCCTTCCACCATCGCGGTAATGGTGCCTTTCACCCAAAGGGCGGCGTAGATATGCACCATGATAACCACAATTAACGCCACTGCGGCAAATGAATGCAGCATCAGCGCGAATCGGATCACCGGGATTGAGAAAGCAGGCGCAAAGTACGGACGCCAGATGATCACGCCGCTCACCAGCAACAGGACCAGGAAGATAATCGCCGCCCAGAATACGCATTTCTGGCCGAAGTTATAACGCCCGGTATCACCCACTTCCTCGTTGACGACGATCTTACGAATATTCTTCGCCCAAAAGATATCATCCCGATTGATTAGGTTATGGTGCCAGTAGCGGAAAAACATAATGATGAACGACGCGAACATGATGACGCCTACAAACGGGTGCAGGATGCGCGCCAGCTGTGGTGTCCCCATGATCTGCATCAGCCAGTTGAAGGACGGGAAGAAGAACCCCAGCCCGCTTATCGCCGCCAGCATGAAGCAGAAGGCGGTGACCCAGTGGTTGATGCGTTCCGGCGCGGTGTAGCGCACGATGGTGTCACGTTTTCTCATTTGCGCACCTCGTCTTTCTCTTCATGCAGGTTGTCGTCTTCCTCTTCCGCGCGGTTCGGACCGACGCCGACGTAGTGGAAGATGCTCGCTGCGAAGGTGGCAGCAAAGCCCACCGCTGCCAGCGGTTTCCAGATGCCTTTCCAGAACTTCACGGTGGCGCTGATTTCCGGGTTCTCCGGCAGGCCGTGATACAGATTCGGCTTGTCGGCGTGGTGCAGCACGTACATCACGTGCGTACCGCCAACCCCGGCCGGATCGTACAGGCCCGCGTTGTCGTAACCACGGGTTTTCAGCTCGCCCACGCGTTCTGCCGCCAGCGTTTTCATATCCTCTTTGGAGCCAAAGTGGATCGCGCCGGTTGGGCAGGTCTTCACGCACGCAGGCTCCTGGCCGACGGTAACGCGGTCCACGCACAGGGTGCATTTGTAGACGCGGTTGTCTTCCGGGTTCAGGCGCGGTACGTCGAACGGACAGCCCGCGATGCAGTAGCCGCAGCCGATGCACTGTTCGGACTGGAAGTCGACGATGCCGTTGGCATACTGAATGATAGCCCCTTCTGACGGACATGCCTTCAGGCAGCCCGGATCCGCACAGTGCATACAGCCGTCTTTGCGGATAAGCCATTCCAGTTTGTCGTTCTGCTCCACTTCCGAGAAACGCATCACCGTCCAGGACTTGGCGGTCAGGTCCGCCGGGTTGTCGTACACCCCGACGTTGTGACCCACTTCGTCACGCAGATCGTTCCACTCTGAACACGCCACCTGACAGGCTTTACAGCCGATACAGGTGGTCACGTCGATAAGCTTCGCCACTTCCTGCTGGTGGTCCCGCGCCTGAGGCGCGGGCGTGAAACCGTTAGTCGCGGAACGACGGATAATGTCTTGAGATTGATAAGCCATAAGTCGTCTCCGTTACACCTTTTCCACGTTCACGAGGAAGGCCTTAAACTCCGGCGTCTGCGTGTTCGCATCACCGACGAACGGCGTCAGGGTGTTCGCAATGAACCCTTTCTTCGCCACGCCCTCATAACCCCAGTGAATCGGAATACCGATGGTATCCACCTGCTGACCGTGAACGTTCAGCGTGCGAATACGCTTGGTCACCACCGCCTTGGCTTTAATGTAGCCGCGGTTAGAGGAGACCTTCACGGTATCGCCATGGGCAATCCCGAGCTTGTTCGCCAGCTTCTCGCCGATCTCCACAAACTGTTCCGGCTGCGCGATGGCGTTAAGCAGCGCGTGCTTGGTCCAGTAGTGGAAATGCTCGGTCAGACGGTAGGTGGTACCCACGTACGGGAACTTGTCTTTTTTACCCAGCGCTTCAAAGTCGCCCTTGAAGATACGGGCAGCCGGGTTAGAGACCACGTTCGGGTGCAGCGGGTTGGTGCCCAGCGGCGTCTCAAACGGCTCGTAGTGTTCCGGGAACGGACCTTCCGCCATCTTATCGATAGCAAACAGGCGTCCCATCCCTTCAGGCTGCATGATAAACGGCCCAACGTCGCTGCCCGGTGCGGCAGTGCTGTAGTCCGGAATATCCACGCCGCCCCATTTCGCGCCGTCCCACTTCAGAAGCTGACGCTTCGGATCCCACGGGTTGCCCTGCGGGTCAGCGGATGCGCGGTTATAGAGGATGCGGCGGTTAAGCGGCCACGCCCATGCCCAGCCCAGCGTATTGCCGAGGCCCGACGGATCGGCGTTATCGCGGTTGGCCATCTGGTTGCCCTTCGGCGTCCAGCTACCGGCAAAGATCCAGCAGCCGCTTGACGTGGTACCGTCATCGCGCAGGTGGGCGAAGGTACTAAGCTGATCGCCTTTCTTCGCCAGCACGGTGCCGGTGGCCGGGTCGATAACGTCCGCCAGCGCCTTACCGTTGCTCTCCATCGCCACTTCTTCTGGCGCAGGGTTTTCCGGCGTCGAGTAGTTCCAGGTCATGTTCAGGACCGGTTCCGGGTTCGCGCCGCCTTCTTCCGCATACATCTTACGCAGGCGCAAGAAGATACCGGCCAGGATCTCGCCGTCGTTCATGGCGATGCCCGGGGCGTCCGCGCCTTTCCAGTGCCACTGCAGCCAGCGTCCGGAGTTAACGATAGACCCGTTCTCTTCCGCGAAGCAGGTTGACGGCAGACGGAACACTTCGGTCTGAATCTTCGACGGATCGACGTCGTTCGATTCACCGTGGTTCTGCCAGAAGGTCGAGGTCTCGGTATTGAGCGGGTCAATCGTCACCAGGAACTTCAGCTTCGACAGAGACTCAACAACCTTGTTCTTGTTCGGGAACGATGCCACCGGGTTAAAGCCCTGGCACAGATAGCCGTTCACTTTGCCCTGGTGCATCATCTCGAAATACTGCAGCACGTCGTAGCCTTTGTCCCACTTCGGCAGCCAGTCAAAGCCCCAGCTGTTTTCCGCCGTCGCTTTATCGCCGAAGAACGCTTTCATCATGGAGACGAAGAACTTCGGATAGTTGCCCCAGTAGTTCACCTGGCCTTCAAGCAGCGGTTTAGGCGTGCTGGCCTTCAGGTAGGTTTGCAGGTCGGTCTGTTTCTCGCTTGGCAGGTTCATGTAACCCGGCAGGCTTTGAGACAGCAGGCCGAGGTCGGTCAGACCCTGAATGTTGGAGTGACCGCGCAGGGCGTTCACGCCGCCGCCTGCCATCCCTATGTTGCCGAGCAGGAGCTGAACCATCGCCATGGTACGGATGTTCTGCGCGCCGATGGAGTGCTGCGTCCAGCCGAGGGCGTACAGGAACGACGCGGTTTTGTCCTTCGCGCTGGTTTCGGCGATCAGCTCGCACACCTTCAGGAAGTCCGCCTTCGGCGTACCACAGATGTTTTCGACAACCTCCGGCGTGTAGCGGGAGACGTGCTCTTTCAGCAGGTTCCACACGCAGCGCGGGTGTTGCAGGGTGGTGTCGCGCTTCGCAAAGCCTTTCTCATCCAGCTCGTAGTTCCAGCTGGTTTTATCGTACTTGCGTTTTTCGGCGTCGTAACCGCTGAACAGGCCATCTTCGAAGTGGTAATCCTCACGCACGATCAGGCTAGCGTTGGTATAGGCTTCGGTGTATTCGCGGTTGTATTTTTCGTTGGTCATCAGGTACAGCAATACGCCTGACAGGAAAGTGATGTCAGTACCTGAACGAATAGGGGTGTAGAAATCCGCCACTGACGCAGTACGCGTAAAGCGGGGATCGATCACAATCAGTTTCGCACCGTTGTGGATTTTGGCTTCCATCGCCCAGCGGAACCCGACAGGGTGCGCTTCAGCGGCGTTACCGCCCATCACCACAATGAGGTTGGCGTTCTTGATGTCGACCCAGTGGTTGGTCATCGCACCGCGACCAAATGTTGGAGCAAGACTTGCTACCGTTGGTCCGTGTCAGACACGCGCCTGGTTGTCGACCGCGAGCATACCGAGTGCGCGCGTAAATTTCTGGGTTAAATAACCGGTTTCGTTGCTGGAAGCAGAGGCACACAGCATCCCGGTGGAGAGCCAGCGGTTGACCGTAACGCCGTCGGCGTTCTTCTCAACAAAGTTGGCATCGCGGTCTTCTTTAATGTGTTTTGCGATGCGATCAAACGCCTCTTCCCAGCTGATTTGCTGCCATTTGTCGGAGCCAGGCGCGCGATATTCAGGGAATTTGAGGCGGCTTTCGGAGTGGATAAAGTCCACCAGACCGGCCCCTTTCGGGCACAATGCGCCGCGGTTGACCGGATGATCCGGGTCGCCTTCGATATGGAAAATAGACGCTTTGGCGTTTTTAGCACCGTCGCCGAGGCTATACATTAACAGCCCGCAACCGACAGAGCAGTACGTACAGGTATTACGGGTTTCACGGGTGCGCAGCAGTTTATACTGCCGCGTTTCCGCCAGCGCTACGCCGGGCGCAAAGCCCAGTGCCGCTGCCGTGGTGCCTGCCATACCGCCAGCGCAGATCTTAAAGAACTGCCTTCTGCTGACCTGCATGGGTCACTCCTTGTTTCGACATTGCTTACATATGTAGTTTTGACTTCGCGGTTGAAGAATGACCGCAAAGGAGAAAAATTTGCGTTAATCCCTCAATTCCACGAGGGATATCATCAGAATACCACATTGTCGGTACCGCTGTTCTAATGGCGTTAATACAAAGTGAACGTATTATCACCATGTTGATTATAAAGTGTGATATTGATCACATTAACAGCTCTGCATGTTAAAGCGGTGTAGCCGGTGGCAGGTTGCACCCCTGCTAAATGAGTAGGAGAATGGTTGTCGAAAAGTTGATCCATACTATGCGTAACGCCTGTGGATTATGCTGCAATAGCAGGCTCACCTCCGTGGTTGTTCAGGAATACCGCTGTGTCTAAACAAAACCGTGCTCCCCACTCGTCACCACTGCCTGCGGGCATTGTGGAACTGTCGGTACACAGACCGCCCCACATCACCCATGCCACGCCGGATTTTCTGGCGGAAGAGGTGCCCGTTGCGCTCGTTTACAACGGTATCTCGCATGTCGTGATGATGGCTTCGCCAAAAGATCTTGAGCTGTTCGCCATCGGTTTTTCCCTCTCGGAAGGCATCATCGAGCATCCGCAAGACATCTACGGCATGGACGTGGTGCAGGCCTGCAACGGTCTCGAAGTGCAAATCGAACTCTCCAGCCGCCGCTTTATGGGGCTGAAAGAGCGCCGCCGCGCGCTGGCCGGGCGTACCGGCTGTGGCGTCTGTGGCGTTGAGCAACTCAATGATATTGGTAAACCCGTTGCGCCATTGTCGTTTACTCAGACCTTTAATCTGGCTCACCTCGACCATGCGCTTGAGCACCTGAACGATGTACAGCCCATCGGCCAGCTGAGCGGCTGTACGCACGCGGCGGCATGGGTGTTGCCGTCGGGAGAGATTGCCGGTGGGCATGAGGACGTTGGCCGCCATGTGGCGCTGGATAAGCTGCTGGGGCGCCGGGCGCGTGAAAGTGACGTCTGGAAGCAGGGGGCGGCTCTCGTTTCCAGCCGGGCCAGCTACGAGATGGTGCAAAAATCCGCGATGTGCGGTGTGGAAATTCTGTTTGCGGTCTCAGCCGCAACGACGCTGGCGGTGGAGGTGGCGGAGCGCTGTAACCTGACGCTGGTGGGCTTCTGCAAGCCGGGAAGGGCAACCATTTATACCCATCCACAGCGATTAATTCTTAATCAATAATTTTGAATGATAATAGCAAATCCTTCCGCTTTTAGTTGTTCATGATGAGGTCTAGTATTTATCTCATCAAGGCACGGTGCCTTACCTAAACAACTTAATGAAAGGGTTTATATTATGAAAAGCATCAAAACTTTTGTCGCTGTAATCGCTCTGGCTACTTCTTTCGGTTCTTTCGCTGCTCAGACCGTGACCGCAACCGCGTCAACCATTGACGGCGCAGAAGCGAAAATCGCGGCTCAGGCTCAGGAAGCCGGCGCGTCATCTTACAAAATTACCCAGGCGTTCTCAGGTAACCGCGTACACATGACCGCTGAACTGACGAAATAAGCTGTCACACCGTCGAAAGAGCGCCCCCGGGGCGCTTTTTTAGTTTATGCCAGCCACGCGCAGCAGCGCGGTTACCACTGCCGCCGCCACGATCACCACAATTAACGGCATTTTCCGCCAGGCCAAAAACACCGCAAACGCCACGCCCAGCACGCGCGCCATTCCTGCGAAATGTTCGCCCTCATAAAACGTGGTCGCCAGCGCCACGGAAAACAGCAGCACTGTTGCCGCGTCCGAAAGCAGCGCCTGAGAGCGTTCTGACAGTGCCAGCCTGCTGCCCAGTTTCGCCCCGCCAAGACGCATCAGGTACGTTCCCGCAGACAAAATGGCGATGCCGAGAATAAAAAACGTCATATTTCCCATTATTTTTTCCTCGCAGCAAGACCCAGTAAAGAGAGCAGCACCGGTAATCCTACCGGGGCAAACGGCACGGCAGCCAGTGATAGCGCGGCACCGCTGCAGGCGCGGATTAGCGTGGTACGGTTTTTAAATGCGGGAACCACCAGCGCCAGTAATATGGCCGGGAATACCGCGTCCAGGCCGATGGTTTCCGGGTCAGGTAACAGTTTGCCAACCATTGCGCCCAGCAGCGCGCCGAGCGGCCAGACGATGGCGACGCCTAAGCCGCACAGCCAGTAGGCGGCCTTACGCTGCTCGGCGGTTTTTTGCGACAGGCCAAACACCACGCTTTCGTCGTTCATAATGTGGCAACCCAACAGGCTCAGGCCGCGTTTGCCTACCAGTTCACGCACCGTCACGCCAAACGGCACGTGCCGCGCGTTGACCAGCAACCCCGCGGCTGCGGCTGCCAGTGGGTTACCGCCGCTTGCCACAATGCCGATAAACATAAACTCTGACGCGCCCGCGAGTACGGTGATGGAGAGTACAAACGGTACCCAGACCGGGAAACCGTAGGCCATCGCCAGGGAGCCGTAGGACATCCCGACCACGCCCACCGCGAGGCAGACCAGGATAATTGCTTTTATGGTGTCGCCTTTCAGGCAAGAGAGATGATGCTTCATACAATTTTAGCCATATCGAACGTGTATCCATTATAATGAACGCAACGAAACTGATTTTCAAGACGAACGATTCGTTCGTTTTATAGAACAAGAGGCCGTTATATGACGCAGCCGATCAGCCTGATCGCCAAAAGTCTGGTGCGAGAACGCCTGCGAACCGGGCTTTCACTGGCGGAAATTGCCCGCCGTGCCGGGATCGCAAAATCCACCCTTTCCCAGCTGGAGTCCGGCAACGGTAACCCTAGCCTGGAAACGCTGTGGTCGCTTTGCGTGGCGCTGGATATTCCTTTCGCCCGCCTGCTTGAGCCGCAGTTGCCGACCACACAGGTGATCCGCCGCGGTGAAGGGACGAAAGTGGTCGCCGGACAGGCTAATTACGAGGCTATTTTACTGGCCGCATGCCCCCCCGGCGCGCGCCGCGATGTTTATCTTCTGATGACCCAGCCGGGTGCAGACCGTATTTCACAGCCGCATCCGCCGGGCTCGGTTGAACATATTATTGTGACGCAAGGTCGGGCGCTGGTTGGCCTGCTTGACGCGGCGGAAGAGCTCGGCGCAGGGGATTACATTTGTTATCCCGCCGACCAGCCGCACATCTTTAAAGCCCTGGAGCCAGACACTTACGCGCTGCTGGTGGCGGAACAAAACTAACCCGACAATGCTGTCGTCTTCGCGGCAGCATCTTCCGTTAACCTCCTGAGTGAATTACCCATTTTGGCTTTTGTCAGAATGTGAATAACCTTATAAAAACTACGGCATTGATAATCATTTTCAATATCATTTAATTAACTATAATGAACCAACTGCTTACGCGGCATTAACAGCTGTGCCGCCCGACAATAATGGAGAGGATTATGAGTTATACACTGCCATCCCTGCCGTATGCCTACGACGCACTGGAACCGCATTTCGACAAGCAGACGATGGAAATCCATCACACTAAACACCATCAGACCTATGTGAACAACGCGAACGCCGCGCTGGAAAGCCTGCCAGAGTTCGCTAACCTGCCTGTTGAAGAGCTGATCACCAAGCTGGACCAGCTGCCAGCGGACAAGAAAACCGTTCTGCGTAACAACGCTGGCGGCCACGCTAACCACAGCCTGTTCTGGAAAGGCCTGAAAACCGGTACCACCCTGCAGGGCGACCTGAAAGCGGCTATCGAGCGCGACTTCGGTTCCGTGGACAACTTCAAAGCGGAGTTCGAAAAAGCCGCGGCTACTCGTTTCGGCTCTGGCTGGGCGTGGCTGGTTCTGAAAGGTGACAAACTGGCGGTGGTTTCTACTGCTAACCAGGACTCCCCGCTGATGGGTGAAGCGATCTCTGGCGCATCGGGCTTCCCAATCCTGGGTCTGGACGTGTGGGAACACGCTTACTACCTGAAATTCCAGAACCGTCGCCCGGACTACATCAAAGCCTTCTGGGACGTGGTGAACTGGGACGAAGCTGCAGCACGTTTCGCCGCTAAAAAATAAGGTTGCGTTGACGCCTGTGAGAAGCGAGTCTTATGACTCGCTTTTTTTGTATCTGCGTAATGGAGGCAGCAATGCATTACCCGGTGAACGTGTTTACAGGCAAGGTAAGGGAGTACGACGGCAGTCGCCCGAGCGCCATCGCTAAAATTCAGGTCGACGGTGAGCTGACGCTTACCGACCTCGGGCTGGCGGGTGACGAGCAGGCCGAAAAGAAAATCCACGGCGGGCCCGAGCGCGCGCTGTGCCACTACCCGCGCGAGCACTATCAGCACTGGAAAGCCGAATTCCCCGAACAGGCGGATCTGTTTGTCGCGCCCGCGTTCGGTGAGAACCTCTCGACCGAAGGGCTGACCGAGCAAAACGTCTTTATCGGTGATATTTACCGCTGGGGCGATGCCCTGATTCAGGTGACGCAGCCGCGCTCGCCGTGCTTCAAGCTCAACTACCATTTCAGCATTCATGACATGTCGGCTCAGATGCAAAACGCGGGTAAAACCGGCTGGCTGTACCGTGTGGTGCTGGCTGGGCAGGTTTCAGCGGACGCACCGCTTGAGCTGGCATCACGCCTGAGCGATGTGTCTGTTTATGACGCCTGCGCCATTGCCTGGCATATGCCGTTTGATGACGAACAGTATCACCGCCTGCTGTCGGCGGCGGGGTTGTCGACCAGCTGGACGCGCACCATGCAAAAACGGCGGCTCAGTAACAAAATTGAAGACAATGCCCGTCGGTTATGGGGTAAATAGGTTTCTCTTTCGTTCGTCTCCCCCGTGCTAACGGGGGATGCTCCCTTCTTTTACACCGTACTCAACCTTTCCTTGCTTCATTCCTGATACATGGCCCACAAAAAAAGTGTTGGCCATGTAAAAACACTTGAGAATTCTTCCGGCTCAAATATCTTATGATCAAATTGGTTTAAACCAGATGGTGTGGGATGAAAGAAAAAAACTACGTGGATGTGCTCAGGGAACGTTTTGAACGCTGGCTGAGTGAACAAAACTTACCGGCTGGCTCGAAGCTACCGTCTGAGCGCGAGTTGTGCGAACTGCTGGATGCCAAACGCATGACCTTACGGCAGGTGCTGATTGAGCTGGAGGTGGGTGCACGGATATTTAGAAAGAACCGCAGCGGCTGGTTTATTTCTGCTAAGCGCTTTATCTATAACCCAAAATCCCTCTCCAGTTTTAATGCGGAAGCCCGTGCCCAGGGGCGAAATCCCTCCTGGGGCTATTTATCCCGTGAGAGCATGGAGAGCGTGCCGCATCAGGTTGAGAGGGTGTTTCCCGCGTCTGAGAATTGCTATCGGGTAACAGGATGGTGTGGGCTCGATGAACATAAGGTTTTTTACCACGAGTCATATATTGATGCAGAAACCGCGCCGGGATATATCCATAAACTGGAGAATCAGTCGTTTGCCAGCGTTTGGGAAGATGAATTCGGTCATACCTTAACCATTAAAGAGATGATCTTCAAACCGGTCAATATGCCGGAGCTGGCCTGCAAAGAACTGGGTGTGGCACCGAATACTTACGGAATTTTGGTGGAAAAACACCGAGCGACACGGGATAAAAAAGTGGTGCAGGTCGATTTTGAATACTGGCGCCTTGAATCAGTGGAACTCGTTATTCATGATGAATGAGAAGAAAAATGAAAAATATTGATAAAGTGCGGCTGGCGGAACGTGCGAGAAATATACCTCTCTATCTGCACGCCTACGCGTTTCATTTAAATATGCGCTACGAACGCGTATTGCCGGGTGATTTGTTAGATATAGCGTATCAGCAGAAATTAAAGGGGGTAAAAATTCATGTCGAAGACGGTGAAACGCAATCCCTGCAAAAATTAAATGACCAACAGTTACGCACGTTTAAAGAAAAAGCGCAAGGCTATCATCTGGATATTCATATTGAAACCAGCGCTTCGGATAAAGCGACGCTGGATGATGCGATCCGTATCGCCCTGGCGACGGGAGCGACCTCGGTGCGCTTCTACCCGCGTTATGAAGGGTATCTGAAAGACGTGCTCGATAGAATTGCCAGCGATATTGCGTATTTATCTCGTTATGACGATTGCGGCCTGAGTTTTACTATTGAACAACATGAAGATTTACAGGGCCATGAACTGGTGACGCTGGTGAAAAACAGCGGGATGAAAAACCTCTCCATTCTGTTCGACTTTGGCAATATGATTAATGCCAACGAAGAGCCGCTGGCGGCATTAGAGGTTATGGCCCCCTTGATTACCCAGGTGCATATTAAAGATGCGCGGATTATTAACGAGGGGAAAGGTTGGGGACATGAAGCCTGTCGTACCGGATACGGTGATCTACCTGTGGAGGAGATGCTAAAAAGATTACTACTTTTAGGTGATGAGCAACCCCAGGTCACCTCTTTTGGCTTAGAAGAAGAGGTGGAATATTATGCTCCTGCGTTCCGTTTCGACGATGAAGGGAATAACCCCTGGATACCGTGGCGAAATGCGAGCTATACCCCATTGCCCGACAGCACGATGGTAGATGCCCGTCTTGCGGAGGAAAAACATCACGCCCTTTCTCAAATTCAGTATATACGTAACGTGTGTCAAAAATTTATAACAACCTGACTAGTATTTAGATCGTTAAAAAAGAACGTCAACATGAAGGCCATTTCATTTTGAGCTGGCTGAGGATTATTGCATTCATTTTCTGATTGAGAACGTTTTCTCAACCTACGCTAAGGGTGTTAATTATGTTCATGAATAAATGGGCACGACTCTGCTTTTTGATTTTAGGCGGCGGGACGATATTCAAACTTTCCAGTATGAAAGATGTCTTTTATGTACCTATGCAAAATGACTGGGGATTAACCAATACCCAAATTGGTTTAAGCTTTACGGTATATACTATTGTCCAGACAACGGGCCTGTTCCTCTCTCTGTATATTGCCGACCGTTACTCTAAAAAAATACTGCTGCCGTTTGGTTTAATCGGCGTGGGATTGTGCGGCCTCTACTTATCCACGCTGCCGTCATTTACCGGGTATCTGCTCTGTTTTGCGGCGATGGCCTTTTTCGCTGACGTAGTTTACTGGCCAGTATTGCTGAAAGCGGTGCGTCTGCTGGGAACGCAGGAGGAACAGGGGCGTATGTTTGGCTTTCTTGAGGCTGGCCGCGGCGTGGTGGACGTGGTTGTTGCCTCCGGGGCACTGTTCGTCTTTGTGCACTTCGGGGAAGGCAAAGCGGGCATGCAGGCGGGGCTGTTATACTACACGCTGATTACCCTGGTCGCAGGGGTGATCACCTACTTCATTGTCGATGACGACAAGGTCAAAGGCAGCGAAAAGGGGAGTGCCAACATGGAGGTGCTCAAGGGGATCAAACATATCCTCTCCTGCGCCAACGTCTGGCTGGCCGCGTTTGGCATTTTCTTCGTGTACGCTGCCTACTGCGGGCTGACATACTTTATCCCTTTCCTCAAAGATATCTATATGCTTCCGGTTGCGCTGGTGGGAGCCTACGGCATTATCAACCAGTATGCCCTGAAAATGGTGGGGGGACCGGTGGGCGGTTTCCTGGCGGATAAAGTGGCAAAATCGCCTACTGTCTACCTGAAGTGGACCTTCCTGATTGCCGCCGCGGCGATGATTGTCTTTATGCAGCTACCCCACCAATCGATGAACGTCTATATCGGGATGGCGGCAACCTTAGGTTTTGGGGCGATTATTTTCTCGCAGCGCGCCATTTTCTTCGCGCCGATGGATGAGATAGGCACCCCGCGTGAGTATGCCGGCTCGGCAATGGCGTTTGGCTGCATCATCGGTTACATGCCCGCCATGTTTGCTTACACGCTTTATGGCTGGCTGCTGGATACCCACACCGGTATCGCAGGCTACAACTATGTTTTTAGCGTGATGATCGCGTTCAGCCTGATGGGATTCGTCTGCTCAACGCTGCTGGTGAAACGGATCAAAAAGCAGAACCGCGCGGCAGTCACCGCGGAGGTATAAGGTCAGCTGTCCCCGGCAAACGCCGGGGACAGGGCGTCATGAACGTTTGTACAGCGGCAGCCAGAGGGTCAATCGCAATCCACCCAGCGGACTGTCATCGGCTTTCACCCAGCCACGGTGCTGCTGCATGGCGGTTTCCACAATCGCCAGGCCCAGCCCCGTACCCCCCGATTCCCGGTCGCGCGCCTCATCGGTACGATAGAACGGACGGAAAATCTGCTCGCGGTCTTCCGGGCTGACGCCAGGACCGTCGTCGTCGACAATGACGGTGATCCCGTCTTTATCCACCGAGAACGCCACCTCAATCTTCGTGTGCGAGTAGCGCAGGGCGTTACGCACGATATTCTCCAGCGCGCTTTCCAGCGTGTTGGGGTTACCGTACAGCGGCCATGGACCCGGTGGGAAGTTGACGGTGAAGGATTTACCCATCTGTTCCGCTTCGAACGCCGCGTTGTCCAGCACCTCGTGCCACAGGTGATTGGCTTTCACCGTTTCGCTGACCAGCGCGTTTTTCTGCTGATTGCGCGACATGACCAGCAGGTCGTTGATCATGCTGTCCAGGCGGTGAGCTTCTGTTTCAATACGCTCCAGCTCTTTGCTCTCACCGCTGCGGCGGCGCAGCAGCGCGGTGCCAAGCTGCAGGCGGGTAAGCGGGGTACGCAGTTCGTGCGAGATATCCGACAGCAGACGTTGTTGTGCGGTCATCATGCGATCGAGAGCGCTCACCATCTGGTTAAAACTGGTCCCGGCGGCAAGGAATTCCTGCGGTCCGGCTTCCAGTTCAGGGTGTTGTCGCAGGTTACCCTGCGCCACTTCATCGGCGGCATTTTTCAGCTTACGCGCCGGTTTTGCCAGGCTCCACGCCAGCCATAACAGCAGCGGCGAGCTGACCAGCATAGTAACAATCAGCAGCAGGAGAGGGCGGTCAAACAGCAGGTTGATAAAGTCGGACTGGGAGCTGCTCGCGGGGCGAATCAGGTAGAGCTGATAGTTATCCTCGCCATCTCTGACGGAGAACGGCCCTACCATTTCTACGCGGCCATATTTCTTCTTCTGGGGATGATCGGCGTTATCCGCCTGGCCAATGAAGTTGCGGATAATCTGCATTTCATTGCGATCGGCCCCAATGACGCGGCCTTCGCTGGTCACCAGCAGCAGGCGTTGTCCGGGCGGCGCCCACTTGTCGATAGCGCGAAATAATCTGCGCCACCACATTAAATCGTTCGGCGGGTCGTTTGCCAGCTCGGCTTCCACGTGCTGCTCGATCATCACGCCCTGACGTTGCTCGCTGTCGAGAAGCTCCGTCATCTGGCGTGAGTCGAGTTTTGGCAACATCAGTACGAGCATTAAAACTAGTGCCAGCGTCAGCCAGAAGATGGCGAAGATGCGGGCGGTTAAGCTTCCTATCATGAAGCGGAAACCATCAGATAACCGCGACCACGCAGGGTTTTAAACCATGGGTGACCGTCTTTACGCTCCGGCAGCTTACGGCGCAGGTTAGAGATGTGCATGTCGATGGCGCGGTCAAACGGGGTCAGACGCTTGCCCAACACTTCCTGACTTAAATGCTCACGCGAGACCACCTGGCCGAGGTGCTGTGCCAGCAGATACAGCAGGGTGAACTCCGTGCCGGTGAGTTCCAGCGTCTGGCCATCAAAGCTTGCTTCCTGACGGCCCGGGTTCAGGCTCAGGGAGTCGACTTCAAGGGTAGGTGAGCTGTTGTCGGTATTTTGCTGCTGCTCGCTCCAGTGGGAACGACGCAGGATCGCGCGAATACGGGCGACCAGTTCGCGGTCGTTAAACGGCTTCGGTAAATAGTCATCCGCGCCCAGCTCAAGGCCGAGTACGCGATCGAGTTCGCTGCCGCGAGCGGTCAGCATGATTACGGGAGTCTGGTGTGTCTGGCGAAGTTCTTTCAACGTATCAATACCGTTTTTCTTCGGCATCATCACGTCGAGCAAAAGTAAATCGATGCTGTCGTCAAGGAGACTCAGCGCCTGCTCGCCATCATGGGCAACCAGGACGTTGAAACCTTCCATGTCGAGCAACTCCTTTAAAAGGGATGTGAGCTCTCGGTCATCATCAACTAACAGGATTTTATTCATTGTTTAAATACCTCCGAGGCAGAAATTACGACATCAAGGCTGTCTAATCCATGACTTTACGTTGTTTTACACCCCCTGACGCATGTTTGCAGCCTGAATCGTAGACTGTCTCTCGTTGAATCGCGACACGAAAGATTTTGGGAGCAAGTGATGCGCAAAGTTACCGCTGCCGTCATGGCCTCAACGCTGGCGTTCAGTGCGTTTAGCCAGGCTGCTGTAGCTATCATCAGCGATAACGGTTCCTCACAAGAGGACACAACGCAGCACAGTAGCCAAAGCCATATGTTTGACGGCATAAGTTTAACCGAACATCAGCGTCAACAGATGCGAGATCTGATGCAGAGGGCGAGACACGACCAGCCCCCTGTTAATGTTAGCGAAATGGAGACAATGCATCGCCTTGTCACCGCAGAAAATTTTGACGAAAGCGCTGTGCGCGCTCAGGCCGAAAAAATGGCACAGGAACAGGTTGCTCGCCAGGTTGAAATGGCGAAGGTCCGCAACCAGATGTTCCACCTGCTAACGCCCGAGCAGCAAGCGGTTTTGAACACCAGACATCAGCAGCGTATGGATCAGCTGCGTGAGGTTGCACGGATGCAGCGAAGCTCAGAAACGACGTTTTTCAGTAGCAATAGCAGTACCCGTAGTAACCAGTAAACCCTGTTTTCCTTGCCATAGACACCATCCCTGTCTTCCCCCACATGATGTGGGGGTTTTTTTTGCCCCGCATTCTGATTTGTTAACCGTTTATTCATCCTTCGACTCCACATGCTTCCGTTATACTAGCGGCATGACATGACAGGAGCGTTTATGAATCAATCCTATGGAAGACTGGTAAACCGGGCCGCCATGGCCGCGACGATCATGGCGTCGTGTTTGCTGGTCATTAAGGTTTTTGCGTGGTGGTATACCGGATCGGTCAGTATTCTGGCGGCGCTGGTGGACTCGCTGGTCGATATTGCCGCCTCGCTGACCAACCTGCTGGTGGTGCGTTACTCGCTGCAGCCAGCGGATGAAGAGCACACGTTTGGGCACGGCAAAGCGGAGTCGCTGGCCGCGCTGGCGCAGAGCATGTTTATATCCGGTTCCGCGCTGTTCCTGTTTCTCACCGGCATTCAGCATCTCGTCTCGCCGACACCAATGAACGATCCCGGTGTCGGCGTCGTTGTGACGATTGTCGCGCTTATATGCACACTTGTTCTGGTAACGTTCCAGCGCTGGGTCGTTCGCAAAACGCAAAGTCAGGCCGTACGGGCGGATATGCTTCATTATCAATCTGATGTTATGATGAATGGGGCTATTCTTATTGCGCTCGGTCTGGCCTGGTATGGCTGGCATCGGGCCGATGCGTTGTTTGCGTTAGGGATTGGTATCTATATTTTATATAGCGCCCTGCGGATGGGGTATGAAGCGGTGCAATCACTGCTTGACCGCGCCCTCCCGGACTCAGAACGAAATGAAATTTTTTCTATCGTGACCTCCTGGCCCGGCGTCAGCGGTGCACACGATCTTCGAACGCGGCAGTCAGGGCCGACCCGCTTTATTCAGATTCACATTGAAATGGAAGACAACCTGCCACTGGTTCAGGCTCACGTGATAGCTGAGCAGGTCGAGCAGGCGATTTTGCAGCGTTTTCCTGGTTCAGACGTCATCATTCACCAGGATCCCTGCTCGGTTGTACCCGGTCATGTTGGGCTTTCGTAATTCGTTGTAAAAAAGTGAGCCAGGCCAGCATTTTGTGTATAAATTACCGCCATTTGGTCTGACCTGAATCAATTCAGCTGGAAGGGATTGATATACTATTTGCAGTATTCGTTGGTCGATAAGTTTCTTCCGGCAACAGATTTCAATTTTGCATTCCTAAGTTCAGAGGTAGTCATGATTAAGAAAATCGGTGTGTTGACAAGCGGCGGTGATGCGCCGGGCATGAACGCGGCAATTCGTGGTGTTGTCCGTGCAGCGCTGACGGAAGGCCTGGAAGTTTTTGGCGTTTATGACGGTTATCTGGGCCTGTATGAAGATCGTATGGTTCAGCTCGACCGTTACAGCGTGTCTGACATGATCAACCGTGGCGGTACTTTCCTCGGTTCTGCGCGCTTCCCGGAATTCCGTGATGAACACGTTCGTGAAGTGGCTATCGAAAACATGAAGAAACGCGGCCTGGACGCCCTGGTGGTTATCGGTGGTGACGGCTCCTACATGGGTGCAAAACGTCTGACCGAAATGGGTTTCCCGTGCATCGGTCTGCCGGGCACCATCGACAACGACATCAAAGGTACTGACTACACTATCGGCTTCTTTACCGCGCTGGGTACCGTTGTTGAAGCGATTGACCGTCTGCGTGACACCTCGTCTTCTCACCAGCGTATCTCTATCGTTGAAGTGATGGGCCGTTACTGCGGCGACCTGACCCTGGCGGCAGCCATTGCGGGCGGTTGCGAATTTATCGTCGTGCCAGAAGTCGAATTTAGCCGTGAAGATCTGGTGGCTGAAATCAAAGCGGGCATCGCGAAAGGTAAAAAACACGCGATCGTGGCTATCACCGAGCACATCTGTGACGTTGACGAGCTGGCGAAGTACATTGAAGCCGAAACCAAACGCGAAACCCGCGCGACCGTACTGGGTCACATCCAGCGTGGCGGTTCCCCAGGCCCTTACGACCGTATTCTGGCGTCTCGTATGGGCGCGTACGCTATCGATCTGCTTCTGCAGGGTCACGGCGGCCGCTGCGTCGGTATTCAGAACGAAAAACTGGTTCACCATGACATCATCGACGCGATTGAAAACATGAAGCGTCCGTTCAAAGGTGACTGGCTGGACTGCGCGAAAAAACTGTACTGATCGGCGTTTTTTGCCCGGTGGCGCTGCGCTTACCGGGCCTACAAAAGCACGGTTCGTAGGCCGGGTAAGGCGAAGCCGCCACCCGGCTTTTTTATGTGTACACGCTTTTTTATTCCACTACGTTATACCCAATCTTTTTTTATTCTTTAATCCTCGATTCGCTTTCTGGCACGCTGCATTCATCAAAACACTACACAAGAGAGCTGGGCGATGAATAAATGGGGCGTGGGTTTAACATTATTGCTGGCATCGACCAGCGTTCTGGCTAAGGACATCCAGTTACTGAACGTGTCATACGACCCGACGCGTGAGCTGTACGAGCAATACAACAAAGCGTTTGCAGCACACTGGAAACATGAAACCGGCGACAACGTCGTGGTTCGCCAGTCTCACGGTGGTTCTGGCAAGCAGGCGACCTCCGTTATCAACGGGATTGAAGCCGACGTGGTGACCCTGGCGCTGGCCTACGATGTTGACGCGATCGCCGAGCGTGGCCGTATCGACAAAAATTGGATCAAACGCCTTCCGGATAACTCCGCGCCATACACGTCGACCATCGTTTTCCTTGTACGTAAAGGCAACCCGAAACAGATCCATGACTGGAATGACCTGATTAAGCCGGGCGTGTCAGTCATCACGCCTAACCCGAAAAGCTCTGGCGGTGCTCGCTGGAACTACCTGGGCGCATGGGGCTACGCGCTGCACCATAACAATGGCGATCAGGCCAAAGCGCAGGAGTTCGTGAAAGCGCTGTATAAAAACGTTGAGGTGCTGGACTCCGGCGCGCGTGGCGCCACCAACACCTTCGTCGAGCGCGGGATTGGCGACGTGCTGATCGCATGGGAAAACGAAGCCCTGCTGGCTACCAATGAACTGGGTAAAGACAAGTTCGAGATCGTGACCCCAAGCGAATCGATTCTGGCTGAGCCAACCGTCTCCGTGGTCGATAAAGTGGTTGAGAAGAAAGGCACCAAAGCGGTAGCAGAAGCCTACCTGAAGTATCTGTACTCGCCAGAAGGCCAGGAAATTGCGGCGAAAAACTTCTATCGTCCACGCGATCCGGCCGTTGCGAAGAAATACGAAAGCGTATTCCCTAAACTGAAACTCTTCACCATTGATGACGAGTTCGGTGGCTGGACCAAAGCGCAGAAAGAGCACTTCTCTAACGGCGGCACCTTCGACCAGATCAGCCAGCGCTAACCCCTTAGCCCATGACACGGTGACCCGGCGTGAGAAATCCGCCGGGTTTTTTATTTGGTCATCATTTTGCGTTACTCTTTTGCCTCTATTGAAAACAGGGAACGCGTTGTGAAAAAAATTATCTTATTGCTCCTCATTGTCATCGCCCTTGCCGCAGGCGGCTGGTACTGGATGAAGGTGGGTAATCCGAATGCGTTGCGACATATCGTTCTCGACCAGTGTGTGCCGAATCAGATCCAGAACCGTAACCCGGCACCGTGTGCGCAGGTGAAAACGGACGCAGGCTACGTGGTGTTTAAAGATCGCAACGGGCCGCTGCAGTACCTGCTGATGCCAACCTACCGCATCAACGGCACCGAAAGCCCGCTTTTGACCGAAGCGCACACGCCGAACTTTTTCTGGCTGGCCTGGCAGTCGCGCAGCTTTATGACTCTGAAGCGCGGCTCCGAGGTGCCTGACAGCGCCATTTCGCTGACGATTAACTCGCCGACAGGGCGCACGCAGAACCATTTCCATATTCATATCTCCTGCCTGCGCCCGGACGTGCGCGAGAAGCTCAACGCGGCACAGGGAGAAATCAGCACCCAGTGGCTGCCTCTTCCCGGAGGGCTGGAAGGACATGAGTATCTTGCTCGCCGGGTGACGGAAAATGAACTGGTGCAGCGCAGCCCGTTCATAATGCTGGCTGAAGAGCTGCCGGAAGCGCGCGACCATATGGGGCGCTTTGCCCTGGCGATGGCGCAGCAGTCGGATGGCTCGTTTGTGTTGCTGGCGACCGAGCGCAATCTGTTGATGCTCAACCGCGCGTCGGCAGAGGAATTGCAGGATCATCAATGCGCTATCCTGAAGTAACCCCACCATAAATCGCGTTTACTCGGGCTGCCTGTCACCGTAGACTTGCTGAAAAATTCTACAGGAGACAGGTATGTCGCTCTGGTTAACGTATCCTCTGCTGCTACCCTCACTGATTGTTGGCGTCACCATCGTTCTGTGGGCGACGTCGTTATTGCCGGAATTCATCACCGCGCTGCTGTTCTTCACGGCGGCGATGACCGCCAGAATCGCCCCGCCGGAGGTCATCTTCGGCGGTTTTGCCTCGTCGGCTTTCTGGCTGGTATTCAGCGGCTTTGTGCTCGGCGTGGCGATCCGTAAAACCGGACTGGCGGACAGGGCCGCCCGGGCGCTGTCGTCAAAGCTCACCGACTCCTGGGTATTAATGGTAGCGAGCGTGGTGCTGCTGAGCTATGCGCTGGCGTTTGTGATGCCGTCGAACATGGGACGTATTGCGCTGCTGATGCCGATTGTCGCGGCGATGGCAAAACGCGCCGGTATCGCCGACGGCTCCCGCGCCTGGTTTGGTCTGGCGCTGGCGGTAGGGTTCGGGACTTTCCAGCTTTCGGCGACGATTCTGCCCGCTAACGTCCCTAATCTGGTGATGAGCGGTGCGGCGGAAGGCTCGTACGGCATCCATCTGAACTATGTCCCGTATCTGCTGCTGCACACGCCGGTGCTGGGCATTCTCAAAGGCCTGATCCTGATTGGCCTGATCTGCTGGCTATTTCCCGGTAGCCCGAAACCGCCGAAGGAACAGGCGCCGTCTGAGCCTATGGGGCGGGACGAAAAGCGTCTCGCCTGGCTGCTGGCGGTGGTGCTGGGGATGTGGGTGACGGAGAGCTGGCACGGCGTGGGACCCGCGTGGACGGGGCTGGCGGCGTCGATCATCGTTATGCTACCGCGTATAGGTTTTATCACCGGGGAGGAGTTTTCTGCGGGGGTGAATATGCGCACCTGTATCTACGTTGCCGGTATTTTGGGGCTGGCGATCGTCGTGACCCAAACCGGCATCGGAACGGCGGTGGGCGAGGCGTTGCTCCGCATTATGCCTCTGGATGCAGACCGACCGTTCACCAGTTTCCTGGCGCTGACCGGTATTACCACCGCACTCAACTTCATTATGACCGCCAACGGCGTGCCGGCGCTTTACACCACCCTGGCGCAGAGCTTCTCGGACGCGACCGGCTTCCCGCTGCTGTCGGTGATCATGATTCAGGTGCTGGGCTATTCTACGCCGCTGCTGCCGTATCAGGCGTCGCCGATTGTGGTGGCGATGGGGCTCGGGAAGGTGCCTGCAAGGGCGGGGATGGTGCTTTGTCTGGCGCTGGCGGTGGCAACTTATCTGGTGCTGCTGCCGCTGGATTATCTGTGGTTTAGCGTGTTAGGTAAGTTGTAGCGTTTTTGTAGGGCGGGTAAGCGCAAGCGCCACCCGCCACAAAGGCAATTACGCCTGTTTAGCCGCTTCTGCCGCTTTAACGATCACCGCGAAAGCGTCCGCTTTCAGGGATGCACCGCCAACCAGTGCGCCATCGATGTCTGGCTGGGTGAACAGCTCAGCAGCGTTGGAGGCGTTTACGGAACCGCCGTACTGGATGATCACTTGCTCAGCGACTTTGGCGTCAGCTTTCGCAATGTGGTCACGGATGAATTTGTGAACCGCCTGAGCCTGCGCAGGGGTTGCTGATTTGCCGGTACCGATCGCCCAGACTGGCTCGTAAGCGATAACCGCGCCTTCGAACGCTGCCGCGCCCTGGGTTTTCAGCACGGCGTCGATCTGACGTGCGCACACTTCTTCGGTTTTGCCCGCTTCGTTTTCTGCTTCGGTTTCACCGATGCACAGAACCGGGATCAGACCCTGCTCTTTCAGCACGGCGAATTTCTTCGCGATGAACTCGTCAGATTCTTTGTGATAGGTGCGACGCTCGGAGTGGCCGATGATGATGTATTTCGCGCCGATATCTTTCAGCATTTCAGCGGAGGTTTCACCGGTGAACGCGCCAGACAGGTTAACGTCAACGTTCTGCGCGCCCAGAATGATGTGGCTGCCGTCAGCGGCGTGTTTAGCCAGATCCAGGTACATATCCGGCGGAGCGATAGCAACCGCGCAGCCCGTCACGCCAGCCAGCTCTTTACGCAGGTTCGCAACCAGTTCGTTTACCATGTGGCGGCTGCCGTTCAGTTTCCAGTTACCCATCACTAAAGGATGTCGCATTTCAATTCTCCACGCTCAATAAGCGAATTAAGGAATATGGCCACCCTGTCGGGCAGCATGGTCTGTGAATCAGTATAGAGATTTTCCCTCGAAAGGCTTTGCTTTTTGTCATTAATTCGCCCCGTCGAGAGTGTCAGATAGTGCCAGCTTAATCGGTTCAACAGCGAAGGTCAGTCCTTTTTCGCCGTTGTCCGCTACAACATAGCGGATCGCGCCTTCGGTATCGGCGTAGTAACGCTTGTTTTTCCCGGCGGTAAGGAGTTTTTGCAGCTTTTGCTGACTTTGTTTTTTCGTCAGTGCCGGAGTAAAGGCCTGCAATACCGCGCTCATGTACTCCAGCGCTTTCGCCTTAGCGGCTTTCTGCTCTGGCCCCTGTATTGGCAGCCAGGTGATTTGCATGCTTTTGATTTTTAACGTCCCGCGCTCCAGCGCCGTGGAGGCATACAAATTCTCGTTAATCTTGCTTGCCGCACGGGTCAGGGTAGGCGTGTCGCGGGGGCCATCGATGGCACGAAACTCATCCAGCGGCAGCGTAGGGTTGGCCTGATTGAAGGTTTCACGAAACTGGCTAATGGACTGATCGAACGACGGCGCGCCCGCCAGCAGATACGGAGCTGTGGTCGGGGCAGTGCTTTCGGCGGCGTGCAGGGGATAACCCACGCTGAGCAGCGCTAAACACAGGAAGAGAGAACGTGCCGAACTTTTCATCAACATTGCCCCTGGCCGTAAGTGCTCATGATTAAAACGATATCTGGTCGGCTTGTCAAAAGGTCACAACTCCAGGGTAAAATGCGCGCTATACGATAATAAGGAACCTTACATGACCATACAGCAGTGGCTGTTTTCGTTCAAAGGGCGTATTGGACGCCGTGATTTCTGGATCTGGATGGTGACGTGGATTGTCGCCATGCTGCTTCTGTTTTTCGTTGCCTATAACGCATGGCTAAGCACGCAAACGGCGGCCTTCGCGCTGGTCTGTCTGCTATGGCCAACGGCGGCTGTCGTCGTGAAACGGCTGCACGATCGCGGACGTTCCGGCGCGTGGGCATTTCTGATTATTCTGGCGTGGATGCTGGTGGCGGGAAACTGGGCGATGCTGCCGTCCATCCTGCCGTGGGTCGTGGGCAGGCTGCTGCCGTCGGTCATCTTCGTGATGATGATTGTCGATCTGGGCGCGTTTATTGGCACCCAGAGCGAAAACAAATACGGTAAAGATACCGTTGAGGTGAAGTACCGCTGATCACCAGTAGTGTTCGGCGGTCATATGGCCCGGCCGGCGGCGAAGATGTTTCGTCATCTGCCGGGTATCCTTCAGAAGCTGCTGCGTGTCGCGAACCATCTGCGGATTGCCACACAGCATGACGTGGCTGGTTTCAGCGTTCAGCGGCAAACCCACCGCGTCTTCCAGGGCTCCACTCTCAATTAACGCCGGCACGCGACCGGTAAGCGCTCCTGCTACGGTTTCGCGGCTGACCACCGTCTGAATCTTTAACTTTCCGCCGTACTGCTGTTCCAGCGCCTGCATCTGCGGCAGGTAGCTCAGGTCTGCAGCGTAGCGCGCAGCGTGCACCAGCACGATGTTTTTAAAGCGCTCCAGATCTTTGCCGTACTGCAAAATAGAGAGATAAGGGCCGATGGCCGTGCCGGTTGCCAGCATCCAGAGCGTGTCACAATCAGGGATCTCTTCGAGCACAAAGAAGCCTGCCGCTTCACTTACAATTTGCACGTCGTCGCCGGGCTTGAGGGCGGCAAGACGCGGGCTGAGCTTACCGTCCGGAACGGTGACCAGATAGAACTCGAGATCCGGGTTATCAGGCGCGTTAACGTAAGAGTAGGCGCGCTGCACGCGCTCGCCGTCGACATCCAGCCCCAGCTTGGCGAATTGCCCGGCTTTAAACGGGTGGACGGGAGCATGGACGGTGAGACTAAATAGCGCATCGGTCCAGAACTCTATTTTCGTGACTTTACCTGTTACCCAGTCCGCCATGATCTTCTCCTGTGCTGTTTCTCTGTTCTATCTTCCGTACTTGTGGTGACAATTTCCAGCCCATCAGGGCCGGAAAGCTCTATCGATCAAACGGTTTTACAGAATGTGCGTCTGTACGTCCGGGTCTTTGCGGTCGAGATAGTGGATAGACTGGATGCGGCGAATGGTCCGCGATTTACCGCGGATCAGCAGCGTTTCGGTGGTCGCCATATTGCCCTTGCGGGTGATACCGTCCAGCAGATCGCCTTTGGTGATGCCGGTCGCGGAGAAGACAACGTTGTCGCTACGGGCCATCTCGTCCAGAGCCAGCACTTTATTGGCCTCGATGCCCATCGCTTCGCAGCGCGCCAGCTCGTTTTCTCCGATACGGCGGTTCTCTTCGCTGTCGCCTTTCACCTCATGGCGGGGGAGCAGACGGGCCTGCATGTCGCCGTCCAGCGCGCGGATCACTGCCGCAGAGACGACACCTTCCGGCGCGCCGCCGATGCCGTAAAGCACGTCTACTTCGCTGTCCGGCATGCAGGTCAGGATTGAGGCGGCAACGTCACCGTCAGGAATAGCAAACACGCGCACGCCGAGCTTTTGCATCTGCGCGATGGTGGCGTCGTGGCGCGGTTTGGCCAGAATCGTCACGGTCAGTTCGCTAAGGGGTTTGCCCAGGGCTTTGGCGATGTTGTGCAGATTCTCTTCCAGCGGCAGGCTGAGGTCGATTGCGCCCTTTGCGCCAGGCCCGACAATCAGCTTTTCCATGTACATATCCGGCGCGTTAAGGAAGCAGCCCTTATCGCCCACGGCCAGCACTGCCAGGGCATTGGCCTGACCCATTGCCGTCATGCGCGTACCTTCGATCGGGTCGACGGCGATATCCACGGCATCGCCTTTGCCGGTACCGACTTTTTCACCAATATAGAGCATTGGCGCTTCGTCGATCTCGCCTTCGCCGATCACGATGGTGCCGTCGATGTTGACCTGGTTAAGGACAATGCGCATGGCATGGACGGCTGCGCCGTCTGCGGTATTTTTGTCGCCACGACCCAGCCATTTATAGCCTGCAAGGGCGGCCGCTTCGGTGACGCGGGAAAACTCGATAGCAAGTTCACGTTTCATGAGGTACTCGTGCAATCAAAAGGAATTGCACGAAGTTTATCACAGAGTGGGGAGGGGGGTTTTAAGTCCCCTCTCCCCTTTGGGGGGCTTACTCGTCGTGCTCTTCCCACGCCAGGGCGCGTTTCACCGCTTTCTTCCAGCCGCTGTAGCGGAAGTTACGCTCGGTGGTTTCAATGCCCGGGCGGAATTCGCGTTCGATCACCGCTTTTTCCTGCAGCTCGTCCAGGTTCTGCCAGAAGCCTACCGCCAGACCGGCAAGATACGCCGCGCCCAGCGCCGTCACTTCACGCACTTCAGGACGCTCAACGCGAGTGCCCAGAATGTCGGACTGGAACTGCATCAGGAAGTTATTCGCGACCGCACCGCCGTCCACGCGCAGGGCGTGCAGACGAATGCCGGAGTCAGCCTGCATCGCTTCCAGCACGTCGCGCGTCTGGTAGGCGATGGATTCCAGGGTGGCGCGAATAATGTGGTTAGAGTTCACACCGCGCGTCAGGCCGAAAATCGCGCCGCGTGCATACGGATCCCAGTACGGTGCGCCCAGACCGGTGAACGCAGGTACCACGTACACGCCGTTGGTGTCTTTCACTTTGGTCGCGAAGTACTCGGAATCGAACGCATCGCTGATCAGCTTCATCTCGTCGCGCAGCCACTGGATAGACGCGCCGGCCATGAACACCGCACCTTCCAGGGCATAGTTCACTTCGCCGCGCGGGCCGCAGGCGATGGTAGTCAGCAGGCCGTTTTCTGATTTCACCGCTTTCTCGCCGGTGTTCATCAGCATAAAGCAGCCGGTGCCGTAGGTGTTCTTCGCCATCCCTTCTTTGACGCATAGCTGGCCGAACAGCGCCGCCTGCTGGTCACCGGCGATACCGGCGATAGGAATACGGGTGCCGCCTTTACCGCCGATGTTGGTCTGACCGTACACTTCTGAAGACTTGCGCACTTCAGGCAGCATCGCGCGTGGGATATCCAGCGCGTCCAGCATCTTGTCATCCCACTCCAGGGTGTTGATGTTGAACAGCATGGTGCGCGAGGCGTTGGTGTAGTCGGTGACGTGAACGCGTCCCTGGGTCATCTTCCAGATAAGCCAGGTGTCAACGGTACCGAACAGCAGCTCGCCGCGTTTAGCACGCTCGCGTGAACCTTCCACATGGTCGAGGATCCATTTCACTTTGGTGCCGGAGAAATACGGGTCAACCACCAGGCCGGTGGCGCTGCGCACGTACTCTTCCATGCCGTCGCGCTTAAGCTGTTCGCAGATCTCAGAGGTACGGCGGCACTGCCAGACGATGGCGTTGTAAATAGGCTTACCGGTTTCACGTTCCCAGACAATCGTCGTTTCACGCTGGTTAGTGATACCAATCGCGGCAATCTCGTCGGAACTGATATCGGCTTTCGCCAGCACTTCGACCAGCGTGGAGCTTTGTGACGCCCAGATCTCCATCGGGTCGTGTTCTACCCAGCCTGGACGAGGATAAATTTGCTCAAATTCGCGCTGTGACACGCTGACGATGTTCGCGTCATGATCCATTACGACAGCGCGGGAGCTGGTAGTGCCCTGGTCGAGCGCAACGATATATTTTTTTTCGGTCATGGTATGTGTCCCGTAGTCAGATTACAGCGAAGCTTTTTGTTGTGCGGTAGAAGTCGTTTCCTTCTCCTCTTCCACACAGGTGTCGCACGGTAAATGGCGACCAATTAATTTGCGGTAGCTAAACGCACCCAGCGCAGCCCCGACAACCGGCGCAAACAGCGGTACCAGGAAGTAAGGAATGTCTTTGCCGCCGGTGAAGGCGACGTCGCCCCAGCCTGCGATAAAGGCGAACGCTTTTGGTCCGATATCACGTGCCGGGTTCATCGCGAAGCCGGTCAGCGGGCCCATGGAGGCGCCAATCACAGCAATCAGCAGGCCAATCAGCAGGGGGGCCAGCGGGCCGCGCGGAATGCCGTTTCCGTCGTCGGTCAGCGCCAGGATAACGCCCATCAGAATAGCGGTAATCACCATTTCAACTGCGAACGCCTGCACAAAATTGATATGCGGGTTTGGGTAGGTTGAGAAGATGCCTGCCAGATCCAGACTTTCGACGCTGCCGCGTACCATATGATGCGTCTGTTCGAAGTCGATGAAAAGATTGTAATAAAGCCCGTAAACTAACGCCGCTGCGCAAAACGCGCCGGCAAACTGAGAAAGAATGAAAGGAACAACTTTGCGTCCGTCGAAGCACGCGAACAGCCACAGTGCGATTGTCACCGCCGGGTTAAGATGTGCACCAGACACCCCTGCGGTCAGGTAGATGGCCATCGCCACGCCCAGACCCCAGATGATACTGATTTCCCACTGACCAAAACTGGCACCCGCCACTTTCAGTGCAGCGACACAGCCCACTCCGAAGAATATCAACAACCCGGTACCAAGGAACTCGGCAATGCACTGGCCTTTTAAGGTTGATGTCTGACTCATAATCGGAATCCTGAAGAAATTGATGTTTATTGTTAGCATGGCCGCCCGTGACAGCCACGATGCCCTGTAGACATAGTGTTAATTTATCGTTAACGAGCAAAAACGAGAAATATCGAAATCAAAATGTGTGGTCTGCGTCAATAAAATGAGCGTTTTCGCGCCATAAAGCACATTTTTGCAGCAGTGCAGGATCGGTACAGGAATGTGAGCTGAATCATTTCATTAACGAATCAGTTAACAATTTAGGGGTATATGACGCGAACGCACCAGGACCAGACCTAAAAGTGTTGCAAACCGCGATCTGCGCGGTGTGTCGCTGGACACAGAGCGCCGCGCTCCATACAATCGACGGTATATGTCGTGCGCGTTTATGTTAAAGCGTCGCCTTGCAATTCAGGAGAGGTAGCATCATGTCTTTAGAAGTGTTTGAGAAACTGGAATCGAAAGTACAGCAGGCGATTGACACCATCACCCTGCTGCAGATGGAAATTGAAGAGCTGAAAGAGAAGAACAACAGCCTGGCGCAGGAAGTTCAGAACGCGCAGCACGGCCGTGAAGAACTGGAGCGCGAAAACAACCAGCTGCGCGAACAGCAGAACGGCTGGCAGGATCGCCTGCAGGCGCTGCTGGGACGTATGGAAGAAGTCTGATTCCCATTGGGATGAACTGAACAGGCCGGGTAAGGCGATGCCGCTACCCGGCTTTTTTTATGCCAGTTATAAAAAAGGCCGCCAGAGGCGGCCTTAACGCTACTTGTCCTGCGCTGTCATAGCAAAAGCAACGAACACATTCGGTTCATCACTCTTTACAACGAGTACGCTGGCGACAATGAACGCGATACATAAATAGCGTTTCATTATGCGGTCCCTGCAGCTAACCGCTCCACCGTTCACCACCGGTGATAAGTCGGTGGACACAAGCCCGGTTAAAGGTTGCTTTACGGTTGTGAATACACCTTTCCCTGGACCGATGCCCATGTGCGAGATGGCGGAAAGGGACGATGCATCATAATGAGCAGCAGCAGCGTAGTTAAGGTTTTAATAGTTAATTAGGAATTTATAAAGGGTCGATGGGGTTACCTGAGATTTGAACCAGGGTAAGATAAAAATCCTGGTTAAAGGTTGCAAAACTTCCCAACGGACCGCGAATCCCGAGGGACAAAAAAAACCGCCACATTGCTGCTGGCGGTTTTTTTATGGTTCACGCTTACGGTTTTACTACTCGATATCCAGCGGATCTTCGGAAAGGATAATGCCGGTATTATCGGCGTAGAGATGGTCGCCGGAGAAGAAGGTCACGCCGCCGAAGTTAACGCGCACGTCGCTTTCGCCGATGCCGTCACCCGCCGCCCCTACCGGTATGGCCGCGATGGCCTGAATCCCGATATCCAGGTCTTCCAGATCGTCCACCTGGCGCACGGAGCCGTATACCACAAGGCCTTCCCACTCGTTCTGCACGGCAATGCCGGCCAACTCAGCATCAATCAATGCACGGCGCACGGAACCGCCGCCATCGACCACCAGTACGCGGCCGCGGCCGTTCTGTTCGAGCAGATCGTACAGCAACCCGTTGTCCTCGAAACATTTCACCGTGACGATCTGTCCGCCAAACGACGACCGCCCACCAAAGTTGGAGAACAGCGGTTCAACGACGTTGACATCTTCCTGGTAGATGTCACAAAGCTCGGAGGTATCGTATTTCATAGGTTTAACGCTCAGTTGCTGCGAATGTGTTCAGTATATCGTGCGAAATGCGTTGTTGGCAAAATCATCAATTGTTAATTGATATTTGTCAGCTAACTGAGCGTCTGGCTTAATACAATCCCGATGACGAACAACAGGTTAGTCAGCAGCGCGCCTTTTACCGTGCGCTCCAGCATCGGCGGCATGGCGGACGGGCTACGTTCACGCATCACAAAGCGGGCCTGCTTAATCAGCAGCGGCGCGGCAAGCACAAACAGCCAGCCCCACACGCTCTGCAACGAAATCAGGTTAAACAGCGCCAGGCAAACCAGCGCGCCAGTGAGCAGGCAGGCATGATAGCGGCGCGCATTCACCGGCCCCAGACGCACGGCCAGGGTATTTTTGCCATTCTCGCGATCGCTGTCGATGTCGCGCAGGTTGTTGATGTTGAGCACCGCCGTTGCCAGCAGGCCGCAGGCGGTCGCGGGCAGGAACAGGGCAGGGATCACCGTATGCGCCTGCAGGTACCAGCTTCCCATCACGCTCAGCCAGCCGAAGAAAACCAGTACGGAGATATCACCGAGCCCAATATAACCGTAAGGTCGCGTGCCGACGGTGTAGGTGATGGCCGCGATAATGGCCAGTAAACCCAGCACCAGGAAGCCAATGAAATCGCTGGGAGTCTTAGACGCCACCGTCACCAGCGCCAGGCCGGATGCGCAGATCAACACCACGGTGATAATCAGCGCGCGCTTCATCTGCGCCTGGGTAATCACCCCTTTCTGCATTCCGCGCAGTGGCCCTATGCGGTCCGGCTTGTCGCTGCCTTTTACCGCGTCACCGTAGTCATTGGCGAGATTGGAGAGGATTTGCAGCAGGCCGGCGGTAATCAATGCCAGCGCGGCGACCAGCGGATCAAAATAACCCTGCCACCAGGCAAGGGCGGTGCCGACGATAATCGCGGCAAAGGCCAGAGGAAGTGTTTTAGGGCGCAGACTTTCGAGCCACGCCTGAGTACGGCTGATGTCAGTCATAAGTATTTAGCCAATAAAAATGGGGGCATTAGCCCCCATTAAACGTGATGAGAATCCAGTAACCGCGATTATAGGATAAAACGGCTCAGATCTTCATCTGCCACTAACGCATCCAGATGTTTACTCACATATTCTGCGTCAATGGTAACGGTTTGACCGTTCAGGTCGCTCGCGTCGTAAGAGATATCTTCGACCAGGCGTTCCAGCACGGTATGCAGACGACGCGCACCGATGTTTTCGGTGGTTTCGTTCACCTGCCATGCAGCCTGGGCAATACGTTTGATACCGTCTTCGGTGAACTCGAGGTTCACGCCTTCGGTCGCCATCAGCGCTTTGTACTGTACGGTAGCAGAGGCGTTTGGCTCAGTCAGGATACGTTCGAAATCTTCGGTGGTCAGCGCCTGCAGCTCAACGCGGATAGGCAGACGGCCCTGCAGTTCCGGGATCAGATCCGACGGGCTGGCAACCTGGAAGGCACCTGATGCGATAAACAGGATGTGGTCCGTTTTCACCATGCCGTGCTTGGTGGAGACGGTGCAGCCTTCAACCAGCGGCAGCAGGTCGCGCTGAACGCCTTCGCGGGACACATCCGGGCCGGAGCTGTTGCCACCGCGCTTACAAATTTTGTCGATTTCGTCGATAAACACGATACCGTGCTGCTCAACCGCGTCGATAGCGTCCTGCTTCAGCTCTTCCGGGTTCACCAGCTTCGCGGCTTCTTCTTCAATCAGCAGCTTCATTGCGTCTTTAATTTTCAGCTTACGCGCTTTCTGCTTCTGGCCGCCCAGGTTCTGGAACATGGACTGCAGCTGGCTGGTCATTTCTTCCATGCCCGGAGGCGCCATGATTTCCACACCCATTGGTGCGGCAGCGAGATCGATCTCAATCTCTTTGTCGTCCAGCTGGCCTTCACGCAGCTTCTTGCGGAACGCCTGACGCGCAGCGGACGGTTCCGCCTGCTGTTCTGCCTGGCCCCAGTTGTTTTTTGCCGGTGGGATCAGCACGTCGAGAATACGCTCTTCGGCCATCTCTTCCGCGCGATAGCGGTTTTTCTCGATCGCCTGGACGCGCACCATTTTGATCGCCGAGTCGGTCAGATCGCGGATGATGGAGTCCACTTCTTTACCCACGTAGCCCACTTCGGTGAACTTGGTGGCTTCAACTTTGATGAACGGCGCGTTGGCCAGCTTCGCCAGACGACGGGCGATTTCGGTTTTACCGACGCCGGTCGGGCCGATCATCAGAATGTTCTTCGGCGTGACTTCGTGGCGCAGCTCTTCGTCAAGCTGCATACGACGCCAGCGGTTACGCAGGGCGATAGCCACGGAGCGCTTGGCGTTATCCTGGCCGATAATGTGTTTGTTCAGTTCGCTGACAATTTCGCGTGGGGTCATTTCAGACATGGGAGATCCTTACGCTTTGGAGGTCAATTCTTCGATGGTGTGGTTGTGGTTGGTATAGATGCAGATATCACCTGCAATATCCAACGCCTTCACCGCGATATCACGCGCGTTCATGTCGGTATTTTCCAACAGCGCGCGGGCTGCAGCCTGGGCATAAGGGCCGCCAGAGCCGATGGCAATCAGGTCATTTTCCGGCTGAATCACGTCACCGTTACCGGTGATGATAAGCGATGCGGTCTCATCGGCGACCGCCAGCAGCGCTTCGAGCTTGCGCAGCATGCGGTCGGTACGCCAGTCTTTCGCCAGCTCAACGGCAGCTTTCACCAGATGACCCTGGTGCATTTCCAGTTTGCGTTCAAACAGTTCAAACAGTGTGAAGGCATCCGCCGTGCCGCCTGCAAAACCGGCGATCACTTTGTCGTTGTAGAGACGGCGCACTTTCTTCACGTTGCCTTTCATGACGGTATTACCCAGCGTGGCCTGGCCATCACCGGCGATTACCACATGGCCGTTACGGCGTACACTTACTATTGTTGTCACGAGCAGACCCCCTGGTTACAGAATCGGGAAACAGAAGCCCTGAGCCTGTGCTCAGGGCTGAATTAAATGATAGATGGGGGGGATTTCGGGGGTTTCAACCCCCGGAGGCGAGTCGAATGCAGTTTGTGTGGCCGGCGACTTTCAAACGCGAAATGGTGCCATCGGCATTTTCTTTGCCTTTGACCGGACCAATCACCACGCGATTCCAGCCGTTATTGGTGGTAATACGCGAATCAAACCCTTCAAAGGCCAGCTGAGCACGTACCGTTTCCGCCTGCTCGGCACCTTTGAACGAACCGCACTGTACCATCCAGCGGCGCTCATCTTTTTTCTCGGCCGTCTGCTTCGGCGCTTCGGTCTCTTTGGTGACCGGTGCGGCCTGCTGCGTTTTCGGCTGCTGCGCGGTGGTATGCGCTGGCGTCTGGAGCAAATCCTGATACGGCTGAGCCGCCTGTTTCTGCGGCTGCGTTTTCGGCTGCTGTTGGACAGGCTGAGACTGCACCGTACGCGTCTGCTGCTGGTATGGTTGTTCCGTTACCCGCGGCTGCGTTTTAGGCTGCTGCACCGGCTGGGTTTGCGCCCACTGCTGCTGCTGTTGCTGCTGAATCTGCTGTTGTGCCTGACGTCGCTGCAGCGTTTGCTGGCGCTGCGCCGGCGTCTGTTCATTCCACGGCACTTCGTTCAGCTGCGTAGGCTGCTGGCGCATATCGGCCTGCATTTGTGCCAGCAGCTGACGCTGTTCATCCGTCAGCTGATTCGCATTCTGTACTTCACCACCCGCAGAAGGTTCGGTTGGCGCACGTACCCCAGGCTGACGGCTTTCCAGCTCTTTGATATAGCGCCAGCGCTCTTCAGGCTTCGGAGGAAGGCCGTTTCCGGCGACTTTACTGGCCTGAAGCGCCTCAGACTCTTCTTTTTTATGGTGCGTGATAAAGTACAGGCCACCAATAAAGGCGACGACTACAGCCGCAGCAATAGCGACCATTGCTGGCGAGACAGCAGGCAGGTTACGTTGCTTTTTCCTTGAGCTACTCTTTTTGCGTCGCGAAGGTGCCGGCTGGCCGCGACGTACATAATCTCGTTGTGCCACTATCGTTTCGCTGTATTTATTCGTTCGTCAGCCCGCCATGTTACTTAAGCGGCGGGGCTTTGACCAGATAAGGGTATCCGAAAGACGTTTACTTTAAGTCAATGCCTGGGTCGTGCCGCGAACAATCAGTTCGCAGTCCAGCAACCGCGAGCCGCTGCTAACTGTTTGACCGTGAAGCTGATCCAGCAGCAGAAGCATTGCTTCGCGGCCGATTTGATAGCGCGGCTGAGCGACCGTTGAGAGCGGCGGATCGCAAAATTCCGAAAGCGAAATATTATCGAATCCGATGATCGATAAATCTTTCGGTATGCGAAGGCCGCGGCGTTTGGCATACGATAATGCACCCAGCGCCATCACGTCGCTGTGACAAAATACGGCGGTTGGCGGCTCAGGCAGGTCCAGAAGTTTCTCCAGCGCCTGTCCACCCGCAGCGAAGGTAAAATCACCGCGCGCAATGTAGTGCGGATCGACGGTGACGCCGGTACGGCGCAGCGCCTGAACGTAGCCCTGTAAGCGGTAGTGACACAGCGGCATCTCTTCCGGTCCGGCAATACAGCCAATACGCTTATGCCCCAGTTCCTGGAGATAGTTTACGGCGTTGAATGCGGCGGTGAGGTTATCAATGTGGACCGTCGGCAGCTCCAGCTCTGGCGCAAACTCGTTGGCCATGACCATCGGCGGTAAATTACGCTGCTCTTCAATGCTGGCATCAAACGGCAGGCGAGAGCCAAGCAGCAGCATGCCGTCGATCTGCTTGGTGATAATGAGATCGATGAAGGTTTTTTCCTGCTGGTTCTGGTGAGCACAGTCGCCAATCAGCACCAGGTAACCCTGTTCCGCCGCGGTGACTTCAATACCGCGGATAATCTCGCTGAAGAAAGGGTCACAGATGTCCGGTACAATCACCAGGATGGTGCGCGACTCATTGCGTTTGACGTTACGCCCCATCGCCTGTGGGAAATAGCCCACTTCAAGCGCAGCCTGCTCCACCCGGTTACGGGTCGCCTGGGAGACTTTATCCGGGTTCATTAATGCGCGGGATACCGTTGCCGTAGAGACCTGCGCTTTCTGGGCAACGTCTTTCATGGTCGCCGGTGCAACCTCTTTCCTGGACTTCAACGTCTTCTCCTCGCCTGAACACCGAACTTCTGACATCACCATTTTTACAGATAGTTAATGGAATCGGTTACAGAATTTTCATAAAAAGTGTGAGGAGCGTTAAATTTTTCGATCCAGCTTCAGCCTTCAATGGGATCGACGTCCAGTACCCACTTCACTTTTCTCGCCTCGGGCAGGGTGTTAATCAGCACCAGCGCGCCGCTGACGATGTGCTGAAGACGAACGCGAGAGGGGTGCTGGAGCAAAATTTGCCAGCGAAAACGTCCGCCGCGTTTTGGTGCGAGTGCCGGCACCGGGCCCAAAATCCACAGCTGATTATCCACCAGCGGGCTGGCCTGCAGGAGGTTTCTCAGTTGCTGCAGGAAAAGCGGCGCCTGCTGGTTGTTGTGGTCTTCCGCGCGGATGATGACGTGGCTGGTCCACGGCGGCAACTGCATGGTCTGGCGTTCGGCCAGCGCCTGCTCGGCAAAGGCGTCATAGCCTTTGTGCAGAAGGGTTTGCAGCAGCGGGTGCTCCGGGTGGTGCGTTTGCAATACCACTTCGCCCTGTTTACCGGCACGCCCGGCGCGCCCTGCCACCTGGGTATAAAGCTGAGCGAAGCGCTCGGCTGAACGGAAATCTGCCGAGAACAGCGCGCCGTCCACGTCCAGCAGGGCGACCAGCGTCACGTCCGGGAAGTGGTGGCCTTTTGCCAGCATCTGAGTGCCAATCAGGATGCGTGCGCCGCCGCGATGCACTTCCGCCAGCTGCTGTTCCAGCGCGCCTTTGCGGCTGGTGGTGTCCCGGTCGATGCGGGACAGGGGCACGTCGGGGAAGAAGGGCGCAAGGGCCTGTTCCAGCTGTTCCGTTCCCAGCCCCACCGGCACGATATGCGTTGAGCCACATGACGGACACTGGCGCGGCACCGGACGCTGGCTGTCGCAGTGGTGGCAGCGTAAATGCCGCTGGGCCTGGTGGAAGGTATAGTAGTGGTCACAGCGCGGGCACTCGGCAATCCATCCGCAGTCGTGGCACAGCAGGGCAGGTGCAAATCCGCGACGGTTAAGAAACAGGATCACCTGATTGCCCGCCTGCAGGTGCTGGCGCATGCGGGTAATCAGTGCAGGCGCAAGCCCGGCCTGGACCTGCTGACCTTTCAGATCCAGTACGTGCTGAATGGCCGGACGGGCATTCCCCGCGCGACGCGTCAGGCGCAGCATATGGTATTTACGCTGGCGCACGTTGTGCAGCGTTTCGAGCGCAGGCGTGGCGGAGCCGAGAATAATAGGAATTTGCTCGCTGTGGGCGCGATAAACAGCCAGATCGCGGGCGTGATAGCGCCAGCCTTCCTGCTGTTTATAGGAGCTGTCGTGTTCTTCGTCGATCACGATAACGCCAAGATTTTTAAACGGCGTAAACAGCGACGAGCGGGTGCCGATCACAATCGCCGCTTCGCCGTTTTTCGCTTTCAGCCAGGCGCTGAGGCGTTCGCTGTCGTTCAGGCCGGAGTGCAGCACCTCAACCGGCGCGTTAAAGCGTTCGCGAAAGCGGGCGATGGTTTGCGGCGTCAGGCCAATTTCCGGCACCATCACCAGCGCCTGTTTGCCCTGCGCAAGCACGTTTTCCAGCACGCTCAGGTAGACTTCCGTCTTGCCGGAGCCCGTCACGCCCGCCAGCAGCCAGGCGGAGAAATGATCGGAGGCGCTATGAATCGCGCCCACGGCGGTGGCCTGTTCGGTATTCAGACGCAGGCGATCCCCTGAAACGGAGAAACTCTCGCGCCAGTCGTAAAGGGCAGGCGCTTCGCTTGCCAGGTCGCTCAACCCTTTCTTTCTTAATGCCTGTAGCGCCGTTTCGCTGACCTCAAGCTCGTCGACCTGATGCCGCCAGATTTTCCCCTGACGCAGCGCCGCCAGGGCGTGCTGCTGTTTCTGTGAGCGCTTGAGGCTGTTAATGTCGACGGCCTGGCCATCTTCCGTAGCAAACCAGTACCACATCGGCGCATGGCTGGCGCTTTTGCCCTGGCGCAGCATGATGGGCAGGGCGTGGAACAGGACGTCGCCAATGGGGTGATGATAATAATCCGCCGCCCACAGCAGCAGTCGCCAGGTGCTGGTGGAATAAACGGGCTCGCTGTCGAGCACCTCAACCACCGACTTCAGTTCATTGAGCGGCAGTTCGCTTCGATCGCTGACGGAGACAACAATTCCCACGCGCTGCTGTTTGCCAAACGGCACGGTCACGCGACAGCCCGCTTTGGCGCTCATGCTGTCGGGCAGCAGGTAGTCAAAGGTGAGAGGAAGCGGAACGGGCAGGGCAACGTGAGCGACGGGCATCGAATCTTCCTGACTTGAAAAGTGGCGCGTTAGTATACACATTAGTGAAAGCGGCGTGCGGATCAGTTTGCATACGTTGGTCAAATTCTGTATGATTCGCCGCCTTTGGTGTACTTTACGCCAAAGAACTTACAATCAACATCGCGTGGTGTCTGGCGTTAGGGCTGGAAGAGCGACGCGGCCTTAACTGAGGTTCTCCCATGAAAAAAGATATTCACCCGAAATACGAAATGATTACTGCAAACTGTTCTTGCGGTAACTCTATCCAGATCCGCTCTACCGTGGGTCACGATCTGAACCTGGACGTGTGCGGCAAATGCCACCCGTTCTACACTGGTAAGCAGCGTGATGTTGCAACCGGTGGCCGTGTTGACCGCTTCAACAAGCGTTTCAGCATCCCGGGCGCTAAATAAGTTTCCCGAAAAAAAAGGCACCGCAAGGTGCCTTTTTTGTATCCGCTTCTCAGTATTCCCACGTCTCCGGGTCAATACCCAGTTCACGCATGATCACCTTCGCCTCTTCCGGGATTTCATCACTGCGTTCTTTACGCAGATCTTCATCGTTCGGCAACGGTTGACCGGTAAACGCATGCAGAAACGCTTCGCACAGCAGCTCGCTGTTGGTTGCGTGGCGCAGGTTGTTCACCTGACGACGCGTACGTTCATCGGTGAGGATCTTCAACACCTTCAGAGGAATAGAAACCGTAATTTTTTTTACTTGTTCACTCTTCTTACCGTGCTCAGCGTATGGGCTGATATATTCGCCGCTCCATTCAGCCATGAGATACCTTTAATCCTCTCAGTCATTTATCTAAAGGTGCAAAACCTGTAACCACTCGTTTTGAACCGCAATCTTGCCTAGTTTACCGTAGAGACGATACCGTGGCACGGATATTGCCGCTGCAGCGTGCACTAAAGCATATAATTTTAACGGCTATTTGCGCATTGCTCAATCTATACGCAAAGAAGTTTAGATGTCCAGATGTATTGACGTCCATACTTTCAATGTTTACTCTGGTGCCTGACTTTTCACCTCATTCGCCAGGAAGCCCTCACCATGACGCGTAAACAGGCCACTATCGCAGTGCGTAGCGGATTAAATGATGACGAGCAGTACGGCTGCGTTGTCCCGCCCATTCATCTTTCCAGTACCTACAACTTCACCGGATTTAATGAACCCCGCGCGCATGATTACTCGCGTCGTGGCAACCCTACGCGTGACGTGACCCAGCGCGCGCTGGCCGAGCTGGAAGGTGGCGCAGGCGCCGTATTAACCAATACGGGGATGTCCGCCATTCACCTGGTGACCACCGTGTTCCTGAAACCAGGTGACCTGCTGGTTGCGCCGCACGATTGCTACGGCGGCAGCTATCGCCTGTTTGATAGCCTGGCAAAACGCGGCTGCTATCGCGTACTGTTTGTCGATCAAAACGATGAACAGGCGCTGAAACAGGCGCTGGCAGAGAAGCCAAAGCTGGTTCTGGTGGAAAGTCCAAGCAATCCATTGTTGCGCGTTGTCGATATTGCGAAAATTTGTCAGCTCGCAAGGGATGCGGGAGCGATAAGTGTAGTGGATAATACGTTCCTCAGTCCGGCCCTTCAGAACCCACTCGCACTGGGTGCCGATCTGGTATTGCATTCATGCACTAAATATCTGAACGGCCATTCTGATGTGGTCGCGGGCGTGGTGATTGCCAAAGATCCCGACGTTGTCACCGAACTGGCATGGTGGGCCAATAATATTGGCGTCACCGCGGGTGCCTTCGACAGCTATCTGCTGTTGCGCGGCATTCGCACGCTGTCGCCGCGCATGGAAGTGGCGCAACGCAATGCCCAGGCGATTGTCGATTTCCTGAAAGACCAGCCGCTGGTGAAGAAGCTCTATCACCCGTCGCTACCGGAAAATCAGGGGCACGAAATTGCCGCGCGCCAGCAGAAAGGGTTTGGCGCGATGTTAAGTTTTGAACTGGACGGTGACGAGCAAACGCTGCGTCGCTTCCTGAGCGGGCTGTCATTGTTTACGCTGGCGGAATCCTTAGGTGGGGTTGAAAGCTTGATCTCCCACGCCGCGACCATGACGCACGCAGGTATGGCACCGGAAGCACGTGCCGCCGCCGGGATTTCTGAGACGCTGCTGCGGATCTCAACCGGTATTGAAGATTCTGAAGATTTAATTGCCGATCTGGAAAATGGCTTCCGGATCGCAGCCAAGGGGTAATCATGAGTGTGATAGCGCAGGCAGGGGCGAAGGGTCGTCAGCTGCACAAGTTTGGTGGTAGTAGTCTTGCTGATGTGAAATGTTACCTGCGTGTCGCAGGGATCATGACGGAATATTCACAGCCGGGTGACATGATGGTTGTCTCGGCGGCGGGCAGCACCACCAACCAGTTGATTAGCTGGCTGAAACTGAGCCAGACCGATCGCCTCTCTGCGCATCAGGTGCAACAGTCCTTACGCCGTTACCAGAGCGAGCTGATTGCCGGCCTGCTGCCTGCGGACGTGGCGGACGGGCTGATCAGTGCCTTTACCCATGACCTTGAGCGTCTGGCCGCCCTGCTGGACAGCGGGATCACCGATGCGGTGTATGCCGAAGTGGTGGGCCACGGTGAAGTGTGGTCCGCGCGCCTGATGGCCGCGGTGCTGCAACACCTGGGCGTGGAGGCGGCCTGGCTCGACGCGCGTGATTTCCTGCGCGCCGAACGCGCCGCGCAGCCGCAGGTGGATGAAGGGTTGTCCTATCCGCTGCTGCAACAGCTGCTGGTGCAGCATCCGGGCAAACGTATTGTGGTTACCGGCTTTATCAGCCGCAGCAACGCGGGTGAAACCGTGCTGCTGGGCCGTAACGGCTCCGACTACTCGGCAACGCAAATCGGTGCCCTGGCGGGCGTGTCCCGCGTCACCATCTGGAGCGACGTGGCCGGTGTTTACAGCGCCGACCCGCGTAAAGTGAAAGATGCCTGTCTGCTGCCGCTGCTGCGCCTGGATGAAGCCAGCGAGCTGGCGCGTCTGGCGGCGCCGGTACTGCACGCGCGCACGCTGCAGCCGGTTTCCGGCAGCGATATCGACCTCCAGCTGCGCTGCAGCTACACCCCGGATCAAGGCTCTACCCGTATTGAACGCGTACTGGCGTCCGGCACCGGGGCGCGTATTGTCACCAGCCACGACGACATCTGCCTGATTGAGTTCCAGGTGCCTGCGGGCCAGGACTTCAAACTGGCGCATAAAGAGATCGACCTGGTGTTAAAGCGTGCTCAGGTGCGCCCGCTGGCCGTTGGCGTCCACAATGACCGCCAGCTGCTGCAGTTCTGCTATACCGCTGAAGTGGCGGACAGCGCCCTGAAAATTCTGGATGAAGCGGGCCTGCCGGGCGAGCTTCGCCTGCGTCAGGGGCTGGCGCTGGTGGCGATGGTGGGCGCGGGCGTCACCCGTAACCCGCTGCACTGCCACCGCTTCTGGCAGCAGCTGAAAGGCCAGCCGGTGGAGTTCACCTGGCAGTCGGAAGAGGGCATCAGCCTGGTGGCCGTTCTGCGCAAAGGGCCAACCGAAAGCCTGATTCAGGGTCTGCACACCTCCCTGTTCCGCGCGGAAAAGCGCATCGGCCTGGTGCTGTTTGGTAAAGGCAACATCGGTTCCCGCTGGCTGGAGCTGTTCGCCCGCGAACAGGTCACGCTCTCGGCGCGTACCGGGTTCGAATTCATTCTCGCAGGCGTGGTGGACAGCCGTCGCAGCCTGCTGAACTACGAAGGGCTGGACGCCAGCCGCGCGCTTGCCTTCTTTAATGATGAAGCCGTAGAGCAGGATGAAGAGTCGCTGTTCCTGTGGATGCGCGCGCACCCGTATGACGATCTGGTGGTGCTGGACGTGACCGCCAGCGAGCAGCTTGCCGATCAGTACCTTGATTTCGCCAGCCACGGTTTCCACGTCATCAGTGCGAACAAGCTGGCGGGGGCGAGCAGCACCGATAAATACCGCCAGATCCACGACGCGTTTGAAAAAACGGGGCGCCACTGGCTGTATAACGCCACCGTGGGTGCAGGCCTGCCGGTTAACCACACCGTGCGTGACCTGATTGAAAGCGGCGACAGCATTCTGGCGCTGAGCGGTATCTTCTCCGGCACGCTCTCCTGGCTGTTCCTGCAGTTTGACGGTACCGTACCGTTCACCGACCTGGTGGATCAGGCGTGGCAGCAGGGCTTAACGGAACCCGATCCGCGCGTTGATCTCTCCGGTAAAGACGTGATGCGCAAGCTGGTGATCCTGGCGCGTGAAGCCGGTTATGACATCGAACCGGATTCCGTACGCGTCGAATCGCTGGTGCCTGCCGGCTGTGAAGAAGGCTCTGTGGACCATTTCTTTGAAAATGGAGAAGAGCTTAACGAGCAAATGGTGCAGCGTCTGGAAGCGGCGAACGAGATGGGGCTGGTGCTGCGCCACGTGGCGCGTTTCGAGGCCAACGGAAAAGCGCGAGTCGGTGTCGAGGCGGTGCGTCCTGAACATCCGCTGGCGGCGCTGCTGCCGTGCGATAACGTCTTCGCCATCGAAAGCCGCTGGTACCGCGATAACCCGCTGGTGATCCGCGGTCCGGGCGCGGGGCGCGATGTCACCGCCGGGGCCATCCAGTCCGACATCAACCGTCTGGCTAAGCTGCTGTAACATCTGCATTTCCCTCTCCCTGTGGGAGAGGGTTAGGGTGAGGGCATCAGACCGCACTCACCCTCATCTTGAATTTTTCTCATATTCCCTGAGCAAACCTCACCGTTATTGTTGATTATTTCTATTGACGTCCCTCCGCTTTTCCGTCATTTTTACATCTGGACGTCTAAACGTATAGAAGTTCACAACACAACAGACAATGACACGCGATTGATAGAGGTAAGGTATGAGCTTTTTTCACGCCAACCAGCGGGAAGCACTGAATCAGAGCCTGGCCGAAGTAAACGGCCAGATTAACGTCTCTTTTGAATTTTTCCCGCCGCGCACCAGTGAAATGGAGCAAACCCTGTGGAGCTCTATCGATCGTCTCAGCAGCCTGAAACCGAAGTTTGTCTCCGTGACCTACGGTGCGAACTCCGGCGAGCGTGACCGTACGCACAGCATCATTAAAGGCATCAAAGATCGCACCGGTCTCGAAGCGGCCCCGCACCTCACCTGTATCGACGCCACCCGCGACGAGCTGCGCGCCATCGCCCAGGATTACTGGAATAACGGTATCCGTCATATTGTTGCATTGCGCGGTGACCTGCCTCCTGGGAGCGGTAAGCCGGACATGTATGCCGCCGATCTGGTGGGGCTGTTGAAGGGGGTGGCGGACTTTGATATCTCCGTGGCCGCTTATCCTGAAGTACATCCGGAAGCGAAAAGCGCTCAGGCCGATCTGCTTAACCTCAAGCGTAAGGTGGATGCCGGCGCAAACCGCGCCATTACTCAGTTCTTCTTTGATGTGGAAAGCTATCTGCGCTTCCGTGACCGCTGCGTCTCCGCGGGCATCGACGTTGAAATTATCCCGGGTATTCTGCCGGTCTCTAACTTCAAACAGGCGAAGAAATTTGCTGATATGACCAATGTGCGTATTCCTCTCTGGATGTCTAAAATGTACGAGGGGCTGGACGATGACCCGGAAACACGCAAGCTGGTGGGCGCAAATATCGCGATGGACATGGTGAAGATCTTAAGTCGTGAAGGGGTGAAGGATTTCCACTTCTACACGCTGAACCGTGCTGAGATGAGTTACGCCATATGCCACACGCTCGGCGTTAGACCAGGCGTGTAACAAAAAAGAGCCCTCTTCGGAGGGTTTTTTGATTTATAAGGGTTTTATTTTCCTGCCATATCAGCAATGCTGCCTTTGACGTACAAAACTCATGTATTTTCCATGAGAAATTAAACGGATTTAACTATCGAATCTGTGGGTTATCTCAACTATACCTTATCAACAAGGGCGTATATCGTAACGGTAACACTGTAAAAGGGAGCATAGCGATGAGCACGTCAGACGAAACCAATAAAGCGGCATCAGTCGGCAAATGCCCGTTCCATCAGGGCGGCGTCGATCACAGCGCGGGCGCAGGTACAGGCAGCCGCGACTGGTGGCCAAAACAACTCCGCATCGATCTTCTTAACCAACATTCCAATCGTTCGAACCCGCTGGGTGAAGACTTTGACTACCGCAAAGAATTTAGCAAGCTTGATTACTCCGCGCTGAAAGGCGATCTCAAAGCACTTTTAACCGACTCCCAACCGTGGTGGCCTGCCGACTGGGGCAGCTATGCGGGCCTGTTTATCCGTATGGCCTGGCATGGCGCGGGTACCTATCGCTCCGTTGACGGACGCGGTGGCGCAGGACGCGGTCAACAGCGCTTTGCGCCGCTGAACTCCTGGCCGGATAACGTGAGCCTGGATAAGGCGCGCCGTCTGCTGTGGCCCATCAAGCAAAAATACGGACAAAAAATTTCCTGGGCTGACCTGTTTATCCTCGCGGGTAACGTGGCGCTGGAGAACTCCGGCTTCCGCACCTTTGGTTTCGGTGCCGGGCGTGAAGACGTCTGGGAACCGGATCTGGACGTAAACTGGGGTGATGAAAAAGCCTGGCTGACCCACCGCGATCCGGAAGCGCTGGCGAAGCGTCCTCTGGCCGCCACCGAAATGGGCCTGATCTACGTGAACCCGGAAGGGCCAAACGCCAGCGGTGAACCGCTGTCAGCGGCGGCAGCGATTCGCGCGACCTTCGGCAACATGGGCATGAACGATGAAGAGACCGTCGCGCTGATTGCAGGCGGCCACACCCTCGGTAAGACTCACGGCGCGGGTGAAGCCACCCACGTGGGTACCGACCCGGAAGCCTCACCAATTGAAGCGCAGGGCCTGGGCTGGGCGAGCACGCTCGGCACGGGCGTGGGTGCTGATGCCATTACCTCCGGTCTGGAAGTCATCTGGTCACAAACCCCGACGCAGTGGAGCAACTACTTCTTCGAAAACCTGTTCAAATACGAATGGGTGCAGACCCGCAGCCCGGCAGGGGCGATTCAGTTTGAAGCCGTAGATGCACCGGAAATCATGCCCGATCCGTTCGACCCGTCGAAAAAACGCAAACCTACCATGCTGGTCACCGACCTGACGCTGCGTTTTGACCCGGAATTCGAGAAAATTTCCCGCCGCTTCCTGAACGACCCGCAGGCCTTCAACGAAGCCTTCGCGCGCGCGTGGTTCAAACTGACCCACCGTGATATGGGGCCAAAATCGCGTTACCTTGGCCCGGAAGTGCCGAAAGAAGATCTGATTTGGCAGGACCCGCTGCCGCAGGCGGTGTTCAATCCGTCGAAAGAAGACATTGAAAGCCTGAAGGCGGAAATTGCGGCCTCTGGTCTGTCCGTGAGCGAACTGGTTTCCGTTGCCTGGGCGTCAGCTTCAACCTTCCGCGGTGGCGATAAGCGTGGCGGCGCTAACGGCGCGCGTCTGGCGCTGGCGCCTCAGCGCGACTGGGATGTGAACGCCGCGGCGGTTCGCGCGTTGCCGGCTCTGGAAGCTATTCAGCGCACCACCAACAAAGCCTCACTGGCCGATATCATCGTGCTGGCGGGCGTCGTAGGCGTTGAGCAGGCCGCAAAAGCCGCAGGCGTGTACGTCACCGTACCGTTCACCCCAGGCCGCGTGGATGCACGTCAGGATCAGACGGATATCGAGATGTTTAACCTGCTCGAACCGGTTGCCGATGGTTTCCGCAACTATCGTGCGCAGGTGGATGTGTCCACCACGGAGTCACTGCTGATCGACAAGGCCCAGCAGCTGACGCTGACCGCACCGGAGCTGACGGTGCTGATCGGCGGCCTGCGCGTGCTGGGTGCCAACTTTGATGGCAGCAAGAATGGCGTGTTCACCGACCGCGAGGGCGTGCTGAGCAACGATTTCTTCGTGAACCTGCTGGACATGAACACGCAGTGGAAGGCGACCGACGAATCCAATGAGCTGTTTGCCGGAAGCGATCGCGCCAGCGGTGAAGTGAAATATACCGCCACCCGCGCCGATCTGGTCTTCGGTTCGAACGCCGTCCTGCGTGCGCTGGCAGAGGTTTACGCCAGCGATGATGCGCATGAGAAGTTTGTCCGCGACTTCGTTGCCGCATGGGCGAAGGTGATGGATCTGGACCGGTTTGACCTGCAGTAACCCTTGTGCCGGGTGGCGCTAACGCTTACCCGGCCTACGGGCAAAAAAATCCCCGCTGATGCGGGGATTTTTATTCACGCTATTTACTCCCACTCCTGCAGGAACCGCTGCCCATACTGGTCGGCTACCAGCAGTGCCGCATACACCTGATCCGGCGTTACGCCGCCGGGCATGTTGTGGATGGTTTCTCCTTCCGCACAGGACGCTTCCGCGATCAGACGCATTTTGGCCGGAATATCCTCTTTGATGTTCAGCTGTGCCAGGGTGATCGGCAGCCCAACGCTGTGACAAAGCGCGGCGACGGTCTCTATTTCTTCTACCGGCGCGTTTTCCAGTACCAGCTGCGTCAGCGTACCAAACGCCACTTTTTCGCCGTGATAGAAGTGATGCGCGTCCGGCACCGCCGTCATGCCGTTATGAATAGCGTGTGCTGCCGCCAGCCCGCCGCTTTCAAAGCCTACGCCGCTGAGATAGGTGTTGGCTTCGATAATGCGTTCCAGCGCCGGTGTAACCACATGCTGTTCCGCCGCCAGCATGGCTTTTTCACCCTCTTCAACCAGCGTGTTGTAGCACAGCTCGGCCAGCGCGAGTGCTGCCTGCGTACATTTGCCGCCCGCCATGGTGGTCGCACCGCTGCGCGAGCAGGCGCGTGCTTCAAACCACGTCGCCAGCGCATCGCCAATCCCGGCGGCCAGCAGACGTGCCGGCGCACCCGCTACCACTTTGGTATCGACGATAACCATGTTCGGGTTGTGAGGCAGCATCAGGTAGCGATCGAACTCACCGCTGTCGGTGTAAATGACGGAAAGGGCGCTGCATGGCGCATCGGTGGAGGCGATAGTTGGCGCAATAGCGACGGGTACGTCCATGAAATGGGCCAGCGCTTTGGCGGTATCCAGCGTTTTACCGCCGCCAATGCCCAGCACTGCCAGGCAGTCGGCGCTGTCGGCCAGCTTTTTCAGGCGATCGATTTCATTTTGTGAACATTCACCACCAAACGGCGCGATTTCGGCATGCAGTTCGGCTTTTTTAAAACTCTGACGCAGGGTCTCTTCGGCAAAACCCAGCACAAATTTATCGCCGACCACCAGCCAGCGATTGGCCAGGGGTTTCAGGTAGTCGCCGAGACGGGTAAGCACATCAGCGCCCTGGATATATTTCCCCGGCGATTGAATGATACGGTCCATAACAGTTCTCCCTTAGAGGTTGAGGTTACCAAACGCGTTTTTCCAGTCCTGCTCAAACTTCTCTATGGCTGACTCTACCGCTGGCGTGCCGAGCATGTGTTGCGCTACGTCTAAGGGAAGCGTGATTGCCTCGCATCCCGCCAACAGACAGTCCAGCGCCTGACGCGGCGTTTTGAAGCTGGCGGCCAGCACCTTGCTTTCCGGCGCGTGCAGTTCCAGCAGAGACTGCAGCTCCTGCACCATGCGAATGCCGTCACCGCCCTGCGCATCAACGCGGTTTACGTACGGCGCGACATATTTCGCCCCTGCGAGTGCGGCGAGCAAGCCCTGTGCAGCGCTATAAACGGCGGTCCCCAGCGTGGTTATCCCCTCTTTTTTCAACGCCTTGATCGCGGTAAGGCCCTCAGCCGTGACAGGGATTTTCACCACGATGTCCGGTATGGCGTTACTCAAACGTTTGGCTTCCGCCACCATGCCTTCGGCATCGCGGCTCATGGTTTGAGCAAACAGCGTGCCTTCCGGTCCGATGGCTTTTTGCAGACGCGGCAGCACGTCCCAGATGGATTCGCGGCTGGCGGCGATGATGCTCGGGTTGGTGGTGACGCCCGCAATAGGAAAGATGCGCGCCAGACGTTCAACTTCCGCCACGTTGGCGGTATCCAGATACAGTTCCATTACTCTTCCTCGTTTCAGAGTTCTAATTCGTGTTGCAGCAGGGAGGCGATGGCCTCTTCTGAGCTGGCGTTGACCAGCGCGCTGCGGAAATCGTCATGCATGATGCGGCGTGCCAGACGGGAGAAAATACGCATATGCTGATCTCCCGCGGCGTGTTTATTCAGCGTCAGCATGATGATGAATTGCGCTTCTTCATCGCCCCACATGACCGGCGATTTCAGGCGTGCGACGCTGATGGTGGATTGCTCAATGTGCTCAGACTTGCTGTGCGGAATGGCGAAGCTGAAGCCAAGACCGGTAGAGAATACGGCTTCGCGCGCCCACAGATCGGCCTCCAGCTTGCGGGGGTAGCGGCAACGTCCGGCGAGCAGCAGGTTATCGGTCATCCCTTTCATGACCTCTTCTTTACTGTTCCAGTCATTGTCCAGCGAAATACAGCGAGGTGTGACCAACGGCGTGTCCTGCTGATTCATGCGGAACTGTGCCAGCAGGTGTTCCACTTCAAGCGAGGTGCGGCACGCCATGGCCTGGTTCAGCAGCTGGCGGCAGGCGCGGCTATCAAGCTGTGCCAGACGCGCTTTGGTTGCCGGAATGGCGGGCGACCCCATGCTCAGTTCGTCCAAACCCAGACCCACCAGCAATGGCAGCACCGAACCTTTTGCACCCAGTTCGCCGCACAGGCCAATCCATTTCCCCTGGCGATGGACGGCTTGCACCGCGTAATCCAGCGCCCGCAGGAAGGCTGGGTTCAGGCTGTTGTAGTGGCGTGTGACTTTGGCGTTGTCGCGGTCGACGGCCAGCAGATATTGCGTCAGGTCATTGCTGCCGATGCTAAAGAAATCAATCTCTTCACAGCACTGATCGATGATGAACATTACCGAAGGCACTTCCAGCATGATGCCGAGCGGGATTTTTTCATCAAATGGAATATGTTCAGCCCGGAGCTGCTGTTTCGCTTCGGCAAGTTTCTCTTTCACCCACAGGATCTCTTCCATAGAAGAGATCATCGGGATCATGATCTTCAGGCTGCCGTGAGCAGAGGCGCGCAGGATCGCCCGAAGCTGGGTGGTGAAAAGCGCTGCATACTCTTCGTAAATGCGTACGGCGCGGTAGCCGAGGAACGGGTTGTTTTCGGCCGGGATATTCAGGTACGCCACCGGCTTATCGCCGCCGATATCCATGGTGCGCACGATAATGCTGCGCCCGTTTGCACTCTCCAGCGCCTGACAGAAAATGTTGTACAGCTCGTTTTCACCGGGTGCGCTGCTGCGGTCCATATACAGCATTTCGGTGCGAAACAGGCCAACGCCCTCGGCGCCGTTCCCGAATGCTGCCTGCGCTTCCACCGCGTGGGCGATGTTCGCGGCAATCTCAACGCGCAGGCCATCGGCGGTTCTGGCTTCCCGATCGAGCCAGATACGCTGCTGCTCGCGTAGTGTCTGTTGTACTCGTGCTTCCTGGCGGTAGTAGCGTGCCACCGCATCGCTGGCGTTGACCACGACCGCACCGGCATTTCCATCAATAAATACGGATTTATTGCGCCACTGCAGCAGGCTTTCACTGTCGACGCCCACCAGCGTCGGAATATTAAAGGAACGTGCAAGAATGACGGTGTGCGAGGTGGTTCCGCCGCTTTTTAACAGCAGCCCCTTAAGTAAGGTTTTATCGAGTTCCAGGAACTGGCCGGGCGTAAGATCATCAGCCAGACAAACACTCTGTTGAGTGAGCTGTCCCGGTGCGGGGAAGCGTTGTTCACCATAAATCTGTTGTAAAAGTTGATAGCAGACATCGCGCACATCCAGCGCACGTTCCCGTAAGTAGCTGCTGCTGGAACGAGAGAACGTATCGCAGAAATGGTTGGCTGTGGCGATTGTCGCTTGCGCACAGCTTAGCCCCTGGCTTACGCCCGCAAGAAGATGCTGGCGCAAAGAGGTATCCGTAGCCAGCGAACGATGGGCTTCAAGAATGGCGCTGGCGGTGCTGTCGCTGTCCAGCGCGCGCAGCTCAATATTTTTCACCAGCAGGGTGAGGCCGCTATCCAGCGCTGACTGCTCTTCTTCCACGTTTTTCGCGTCGGGTAAATCCGTCAGTGCATTGAGATCCAGCGAGGTCAGCAAGGTCAACACGCCCTGGGCGCTACCGCTGCAAACGGGCAGGGCGCGGAAAAGCGTTGGATTAAGGCGCGCGAGGGATTCTGGCAGCGGATCGCGCTCAATATTGATGGCTTCTGCGAGCGTCGCATCACAGTGTGGAAACTCTTCCCGGAGCCATTGTTCCAGCTGTTGATGGGCGCTCTGCTCATCTTCACCGTGGATCACCAGACGACAGGCGTCGCCTGCCAGCGTGTCGGTGCCAATAAGTGCCAGTGCGCTCTTGGCATTCCCTTTTCGGTCGGTGCGCAGATTATGCCATTCGATCTGTGAGATAAACGTATTGCACAGCGTCTCCACATGACTTGCCGGACGCGCGTGAACCCCGTTGGGTAATTCACAGGTAAATTCCACTACCAGAGCCATACACACTCCTGAAAGCAATCAACATTCATTGGGGAACAGCATACGAGCGTGGTGATGATGCGCGCCATGTGACAAATATGCCAAACACTGGATAAATGTAATATCACGCGAAAAGTGAGATTTGACTCACAGGTTATTAATTTTTGCTTAGCGCCGGAGTGCTTCGAAATGTCGAGGCGGATCGCATTTTCATTTCGACATTACAAAAATCCAGTAAATGGCCTTTTTGTCTCCTGTCCGCCGTCTTCCTGATTGCCTATTGTTTGCCACAACATCTTTATGGTTTTAGGCCTGGAGCGACATATGAAAGAGTTGGTGCATATTCTCAAGAACACGCGGCAGCATCTGATGACCGGGGTGTCGCACATGATCCCGTTCGTGGTCGCGGGCGGTATTTTGCTGGCGGTTTCAGTCATGCTGTACGGCAAGGGCGCGGTACCGGATGCCGCAACCGATCCCAACCTCAAAAAGCTATTCGATATCGGCGTGGCGGGGTTAACGCTGATGGTGCCTTTCCTGGCCGCCTATATTGGCTACTCCATTGCCGAGCGCGCCGCGCTTGCTCCCTGTGCTATTGCCGCGTGGGTTGGTAACAGCTTCGGTGCGGGTTTCTTCGGCGCCATTATTGCCGGGATCCTCGGCGGGATTGTGGTCTGGTATCTGAAAAAACTGCCGGTCCCGAAAGTCCTGCGCTCCGTCATGCCTATCTTCATCATCCCTATCATCGGCACCTTTGTTACCGCGGGCATCATGATGTGGGGTCTGGGCGAACCTGTTGGTGCGTTGACGACGGGCTTAACCCAGTGGCTGCAAGGGATGCAGCAGGGCAGCATCGTCGTGCTGGCCATCATCATGGGGTTGATGCTGGCCTTCGACATGGGCGGCCCGATTAATAAAGTCGCCTATGCCTTCATGCTGATCTGCGTTGCTCAGGGCGTCTACACCGTGGTGGCGATTGCGGCGGTAGGCATCTGCGTGCCTCCTCTGGGCTTAGGCCTGGCGACGTTGATTAATCGCAAGAATTTTACCGGTGAAGAGCGCGAAGCGGGCAAGGCTGCATTAGTGATGGGCTGCGTGGGGGTCACCGAAGGGGCCATTCCGTTCGCCGCAGCCGACCCTCTGCGTGTCATTCCCTCCATCATGCTGGGATCCGCGTGCGGCGCAGTGACGGCTGCCGTGATGGGCGCGCAATGTTATGCCGGATGGGGCGGGCTTATCGTTCTCCCTGTGGTGGAGGGCAAACTGGGCTACATCGCGGCGGTTGCCTTAGGGGCTGTGGTGACTGCCATTAGCGTCAACGTGCTGAAGAGTATTGCCCGCAAGAATGCAAAACAGGTCGATGAAAAAGAGGACGACCTGGATCTGGATTTCGAAATTAACTGAGTGAGGAAGAGAACATGGCCCGAATTATCGCAGTAACCGCATGCCCGTCAGGCGTTGCTCATACCTACATGGCGGCCGAAGCGCTGGAAAGCGCCGCTAAAGCCAAAGGCTGGGAAGTGAAGGTTGAAACGCAGGGGTCGATTGGTCTTGAGAACGAACTGAATGCTGAGGATATCGCCGCAGCGGATATGGTGATCCTGACCAAAGATATTGGCATTAAGTTCGAAGAACGTTTTACCGGGAAAACCATCGTGCGCGTCAACATCAGCGACGCGGTGAAACGCGCTGACGCCATCATGAACAAAATTGATGCCCACCTGGCGCAAACCGCCTGACGCTCTCCCGCCCTTCGGGGCGGGCTCGTTTTCCGTTACAGGAGTTCCCTCATGACGAATCGTACCCAGCGTTTGAAAGACGCACTTTTTGCCAGCCCACGTGAAATCTCGCTTGAGCGTGCTTTGCTCTATACCGCCAGCCATAAGCAGACGGAGGGCGAGCCGGTTATCCTCAGGCGTGCAAAAGCCACGGCGTACATTCTTGACCATGTGAACATCGCGATTCGTGATGAGGAACTGATTGCCGGAAACCGGACCGTTAAACCGCGTGCGGGCATTATGTCTCCTGAGATGGATCCCTACTGGCTGCTTAAGGAGCTGGACCAGTTTGCCAGGCGTCCGCAGGATCGCTTTGAAATCAGCGATGAGGATAAGCAGATCTACCGTGACGTGCTGTATCCCTACTGGGAAAAACGGTCGATGAAGGATTTCATTAACAGCCAGATGACGGATGAGGTGAAAGCCGCTGTGGGGACGCAAATTTTCAGCGTCAACCAAACGGACAAAGGGCAGGGGCATATCATTATTGATTATCCGCGCCTGCTCAATAACGGCCTGGGTGTGCTGGTGGAGGAATTGCGCGAACACTGCGCCCGCGATGCGCAGAACACGTTCTATGCCGCCGCGCTGATTCTGCTTGAAGCGTCCCAGCGTCATATTCTGCGCTACGCCGCGCTGGCTGAAACCCTTGCTACCGTCTGTGATGAAGCTTCACGGCGTGAAGAATTACGGAAGATGGCAGAAATCTCGCGCCACAACGCGCAGCATAAGCCGCAAACGTTCTGGCAGGCGTGTCAGCTCTTCTGGTACATGAACGTCATTTTGCAGTATGAATCTAACGCCAGCTCGCTCTCCATCGGGCGCTTTGACCAGTACATGCTGCCCTTTTATCAGGCCTCGCTCTCACAGGGCGAAGAACCCGCGTTCCTGAAAGAGATTCTGGAATCGCTGTGGGTGAAGTGCAATGATGTGGTGCTTTTACGCTCCACCAGCAGCGCCCGCTATTTTGCCGGGTTCCCGACCGGGTATACCGCACTATTGGGCGGCCTGACGGAGAGCGGGCGTAGCGCGGTTAACGTGCTCTCCTTCCTGTGTCTGGATGCTTACCAGAGCGTTCAGCTTCCTCAACCGAACCTCGGCGTGCGGGTTAACGAACTCATCGACCGGGCATTCCTGCTTAAAACGGCGGAAACGATCCGCCTGGGTACCGGCATCCCGCAGATCTTTAACGATGAAGTGGTGGTGCCTGCCTTCCTCAACAGGGGAGTGTCGCTGGAAGATGCGCGCGACTACGCGGTGGTTGGCTGTGTAGAGCTGTCAATTCCGGGTAAAACCTACGGTCTGCACGATATCGCGATGTTTAACCTGCTGAAGGTGATGGAAATCGCGATGCAGGAGAACGAAGGCAACGCAGCGCTGAGTTATGAAGGCTTGCTGGAGCATATTCGCGCCAAAATTAATCACTACATTGCGCTGATGGTTGAGGGGAGCAATATCTGCGATATCGGCCATCGTGACTGGGCTCCGGTGCCATTGCTCTCTTCTTTTATCAGCGATTGCTTAGCATCAGGGAAAGACATCACCGACGGTGGCGCGCGCTATAACTTTTCCGGCGTGCAGGGCATCGGGATAGCGAATTTGAGCGACTCGCTGCACGCCCTGAAAGGGCTGGTCTTTGAACAGCAGCGCTTAAGTTTTGACGCGCTGTTAGCCGTGTTAAACGCTAACTTTGCCACGCCTGAGGGCAAAAAAATCCGCGCCCGGTTGATCAATCGCTTCGAAAAATACGGCAATGATATCGATGATGTCGACAACATCAGCGCTGAACTGCTGCGCCACTACTGTAAAGAGGTCGAAAAATACCGCAACCCGCGCGGCGGGCAGTTCACCCCGGGTTCTTATACCGTATCGGCACACGTGCCGCTGGGGGCGGTGGTGGGGGCAACGCCCGATGGCCGTTTTGCCGGGGAACAACTGGCAGACGGTGGGCTTTCGCCGATGCTTGGACAAGATATGCAGGGCCCGACGGCGGTACTGAAATCGGTAAGTAAGCTGGATAACTATCTGTTATCTAATGGCACGCTGCTAAACGTTAAATTCACCCCTGCGACGCTGGAAGGTGATGCCGGGCTGCAAAAGCTGGCGGATTTCCTTCGCGCCTTCACCCAGCTTAAGTTGCAGCATATCCAGTTCAACGTGGTGAATGCGGAAACACTGCGTGAAGCGCAACAGCGTCCGCAGGATTTTGCCGGGCTGGTGGTACGCGTTGCAGGCTACAGCGCCTTCTTTGTTGAGCTATCGAAGGAGATCCAGGATGATATTATCCGCCGCACAGCGCATCAGCTGTGACGTGGTTGAAACGCGCGTCGACGTGGCGCGTATTTTCAATATCCAGCGCTACTCATTAAATGACGGACGCGGCATCCGTACGGTGGTTTTTTTTAAAGGCTGCCCTCACCGCTGTCCGTGGTGCGCGAATCCGGAGTCGATCTCGCCGAAAATCGAAACGGTGCGTCGGGAGAGTAAATGCCTGCACTGTGTTCCCTGCCTGCGGGACGCAGATGAATGTCCGTCCGGTGCCTTCGGGCATATCGGAAGAGATGTGACCCTGGATGAGCTGGAAAACGAGGTAATGAAAGACGATGTCTTCTTTCGATCCTCGGGAGGCGGGGTGACGCTTTCGGGCGGGGAAGTGTTGCTGCAGGCGCCTTTCGCGACAAAGTTTCTACAGAGGTTGCGTCGTTTCGGCGTGCATACGGCCATCGAAACGGCAGGCGATGCGCCGTTGTCCCGACTAATGCCGCTGGCGCGCCAGTGTGATGAAGTGCTGTTTGATTTGAAGATCATGGACACGGCGCTGGCCCAATCAATTGTGGCAATGAATCTTCCCAGAGTACTGGATAATTTCCGTCAGCTGGTGGCTGACGGGATAAACGTGATTCCCCGCGTCCCGCTTATTCCTGGCTATACGCTTAACGAAACGAACATGGCGCGCGTGCTGGCTTTCCTGCTACCTTCAGGAATACGGCAGCTGCATTTGTTGCCCTTCCATCAGTATGGGGAGCCAAAATACCGCCTGCTGGGGCAGAAGTGGGGAATGCGGCAAGCGAGCCCGCCGACAGAAGATGAGGTGTCAGCGATGCGTCTACTGGCCGAGCGCGAAGGTTTCAATGTTACCCTGGGAGGCTGAACATGACAGTGATAGCGGGACGTCATCTGGTGGCGGTGACCGCGTGCGTCAGTGGTGTCGCACATACCTATATGGCTGCCGAACGGCTGGAAAAGCTCTGCCAGCAGGAGAAGTGGAGCGTTAACATCGAGACGCAGGGAGCGCTGGGCGTTGAGAGCGAGCTTACGGAAGAGGACATCCGGCGTGCCGATGTCGTATTGCTCATTACTGATATCGAACTGGCGGGCAGTGAACGTTTCGAGCATACGCGCTACGTGAAGTGCGGTATTAACGCCTTTTTACGTGATCCCCAAAAGGTGATGGGAGCGGTGCGTAAAATGCTATCCGCTCCGCAGCATACTCAGGTCATTCTGGACTAGCTGCCTTTCCGGTGAGCTGACTGTGATACTGGCGACGGTATTCTGACGGCGAACGCTCCGTGTTCTTGCGAAATAACCGACAGAAATAGTTACTGTCGACAAATCCGCAGGCATGCGCCACCTCTTTCACTTTTAAATCATACCCTTTCAACAGCTGGCGCGCGTGTTCAAGCCGGGTATGCGTCAGGTATTCATTGAAACCCACTGCGCCCGTTTTCTGAAACAGATGCGACAGGTAGTTTGGGGAGATATAAAACGCCTGCGCGACGGATTCCCGGGTAAGCGGAGTGGCGAAGTGTTCGTCAATATAGACCCGAATCGCCTCAAACAGAGCCTGACTGCGGGAGGCGGTTTGGATCTGACTCCCCAGCAGGTCGACGCAGTGGCTAAGCAGGCTGGCGATAATCAGCCGCGCGGTTTGCTGCTCGTGCGGTTGCATCTGCATTTCATGGAGCGTCTGTAAGAGAAGCGAGCCAATGCGCGGACCGCGGCGGGCAACGTGCTGCTTCGCCAGGTTACAAACGTCTACACCGTCCCAGTGCAGAAGGCTAAACCCAAGCTGCTGTTTGCCAAACAGGATGCTCAGCGTTGTTGCGGGGGCTTGCCATTGTGGATTATTCCAGCCGCCAGCCGGGACGTATAAAACATCACCCTGCTGTAAAACGCAGGCAGCCTGGTCTTTCATCGAACCTTCGATCACAATCTCCAGACGCGGAAAATCGACCTGCAAGGCAAGTTCGGGGGCTGAGGTCGCTGGGTTTGCAAAATGCACCTGACGCAGCGGCGTTGTGCTGTTGATCAGGTCCGTCAGGATGCGGGTAATGTCGTGGTGCATGGTGGATACCAGGGTATTGCCGGGTGGCGCTAACGCTTACCTGGCCTACTTAACGTAGGCCCGTGCAAGCGCAGCGCCGCCGGGCATAAAGCATTAGCCGGTGTTACGCATACCCGCCGCAACGCCCGCAATCGTCACCATCAGCGCCTGTTCAACGCGCGGATCCGGTTCTTTCCCTTCTTCTTCCGCCAGACGCGAACGGTGCAGAAGTTCTGCCTGCAGGACGTTCAGCGGGTCGGTGTAAATGTTACGCAGCTGAATAGACTCTGCAATCCACGGCAGGTCCGCCATCAGATGTGAGTCGTTGGCGATGTCCAGCACCACTTTGATGTCGCCTTCCAGCAGTTCGCGCAGCTCTTTACCCAGCGCCCACAGTTCAGGTTTCACCAGACGCTGGTCGTAGTATTCCGCCAGCCACAGGTCAGCTTTCGAGAAGACCATCTCCAGCATTCCCAGACGGGTAGAGAAGAATGGCCAGTCGCGGCACATGGTTTCCAGTTCGTTCTGTTTGCCGTCTTCCACCACTTTTTGCAGCGCAGCACCGGCACCCAGCCAGGCGGGCAGCATCAGGCGGTTCTGCGTCCAGGCAAAGATCCACGGGATCGCGCGCAGAGACTCTACGCCACCGGTTGGGCGACGCTTCGCAGGACGTGAGCCCAGCGGCAGTTTACCCAGCTCCTGCTCAGGGGTGGCTGAGCGGAAGTAAGGGACGAAATCTTTGTTTTCACGCACGTAGCCGCGGTACAGATCGCAGGAGATAGCCGACAGCTCGTCCATGATATGGCACCAGGAGGCTTTCGGCTCCGGCGGTGGCAGCAGGTTGGCTTCCAGGATCGCGCTGGTATAGAGCGACAGGCTGCTGATGGTCACTTCCGGCAGGCCGTATTTGAAGCGGATCATCTCGCCCTGCTCGGTGACGCGCAGGCCGCCTTTCAGGCTTCCCGGCGGCTGCGACAGCAGCGCTGCGTGCGCCGGTGCGCCGCCACGGCCAATTGAACCGCCGCGTCCGTGGAACAGGGTCAGTTCAATACCGGCTTTCTCGCAGGTTTTGATCAGTGCGTCCTGCGCCTGATATTGCGCCCAGGATGCCGCCATCACGCCCGCGTCTTTCGCGGAGTCGGAATAGCCAATCATCACCATCTGTTTGCCCTGAATAAAGCCGCGGTACCAGTCGATGTTCAACAGCTGGCTCATCACGTCGTTGGCGTTGTTCAGGTCGTCGAGGGTCTCAAACAGCGGGGCGACCGGCAGGGCGTAGTCGATTCCCGCTTCTTTCAGCAGAAGGTGAACGCCAAGCACGTCGGACGGGGTCTTCGCCATGGAGATCACATAGGCGGCCACCGATCCTTTCGGCGCATCAACGATCGCTTTACAGGTGTTGAGCACTTCGCGGGTTTCGTTGCTTGGCTCCCAGTTGCGCGGCAGCAGAGGGCGCTTCGAGTTCAGCTCGCGGATCAGGAACGCCTGCTTGTCAGCTTCGGACCAGCTTTCATAATCGCCGATGCCGAGATAGCGGGTCAGCTCGCCCAGCGCTTCGGTATGACGGGTACTTTCCTGACGTACGTCGATACGCACCAGCGGCACGCCGAAACACTTCACGCGACGCAGGGTGTCGAGCAGTTCGCCGTTAGCGATGATACCCATCCCGCAGGCCTGCAGTGATTTATAACAGGCGTAAAGCGGCTCCCAGAGCTGTCCGTTCTGGCTGAGCAGGCCTTCTGGTTTTGGCAGGCGCTGGCCTTTCAGGCGTGCTTCCAGCCAGGCCTGAGTGGCCATCAGCTGACCACGCAGCTTTTTCATCAGGAAACGGTACGGCTCGCTGGCGCCTTCTTCGCCGGCGAGCGCGCGCAGTTCCGGCGTTGCTTCAACCATCGACAGCTCGGAGATCAATACCTGAATATCTTTCAGGAACAGATCGGTCGCTTTCCAGCGGCTCAGCAGCAGGACGTGGCGGGTGATTTCCGCGGTCACGTTCGGGTTGCCATCGCGGTCACCGCCCATCCAGGAGGTGAAGCGCACCGGCACGAAATCGACCGGCAGGCGGTAGCCGAGGTTCTCTTCCAGCTGCTCGTTCAGCTCGCGCAGGTAGTTAGGCACCCCTTCCCACAGGCTGTTTTCCACCACCGCAAAGCCCCATTTGGCTTCGTCGACCGGGCTGGGGCGATGCTTACGAATTTCATCGGTGTGCCAGGACTGGGCAATCAGCTGGCGCAGACGGCGCATCAGCTGGTTGCGTTCGTAGTCGGCAATGTCTTTGTTATCCAACTGCTTGAGGCAGTTGTTCACTTCCACCATTTTGTGGATCAGGGTGCGACGGGTAATTTCGGTTGGGTGTGCGGTCAGCACCAACTCCAGTGAAAGCGACTCCACCGCTTTTTTGATGGTGGCTTCGTTGAGGTCTGGCTGGTCTTTCAGTTTACGAAGGGTGCGGGCAATGACTTCCGGGTTGCTGGCCGCTTCGCCGTTTGGCGAAATGCTGTGGTATTGCTCAGCGGTGTTGGCCAGGTTCAGGAACTGGCTGAAGGCGCGTGCAACGGGCAGCAGCTCATCGTTAGAGAGGTTCTGCAAGGTGGTGAGCAGCTCCTGACGACTGGCCTCGTTACCGGCGCGGGAAGATTTAGACAGCTTGCGGATGGTTTCAACGCGGTCGAGGATGTTCTCCCCCAACGCATCTTTGATGGTATCTCCAAGCACTTTGCCGAGCATACTGACATTACTACGCAACGCGGAATATTGTTCGTTCATAAAAACCCAGTCACCCCATCATTTTTGTTTATGCCCAGGCGAAAATCTTCTGGACATTATTTTGTCATCTCCCTTTATAAAGCCACGTAAAACCCCCGTCGTCAATTGCTGCGAAAACGGTTCAGCAAACGAATAAATGCGGGCAATTTACGAAATTTAATTCGCATTGCGTCAGATAAGAGATGCTTATGGGAATGTGACGGAGATCATGCGATTTGTTGCCCTCACCCTAACCCTCTCCCACAGGGAGAGGGGACTCTTCGGTGCGGTTTTAATGCCAGCAGAAGTGATGCACAACCTGGGTAATCAGTTCGCGGGTGGGCTTGATGAAGCGGGTCTCCAGATATTCATCCGGCTGGTGCGCCTGGTTGATGGAGCCAGGGCCAAGGACCAGGGTAGGGCACAGCGTCTGAATAAACGGCGCTTCGGTGCAGTAGTTCACCACGTCGGTTTTCTCACCGAGCAGTTTTTCCACAACTTCAACCAGCTGATGGTCCGGCGGGCATTCATAACCCGGGATCGGCGGATGCAGTTCGGAGACCGTCAGGCGACCCGGCCAGCGCTCGCTCACCGGGGCCAGAGCCTCATTCAACAGGCCGTCAAGATCGCTCAGGGTCATGCCCGGCAGCGGGCGGATATCCATGTGCAGTTCGCAGCAGGCGCAGATACGGTTGGAGGCATCACCCCCGTGCAGGCTGCCGAGGTTCAGCGTCGGATACGGCACGGTGAACGCCTCGTAGTGATAGCGTTCTTTCAGATCGTCGCGCAGGGTCATGATGCGGCCGATGGCGTCATGCATCAGCTCGATGGCGTTCACGCCGCGCGCCGGATCGCTGGAGTGGCCGGACTGGCCCAGCACGCGCACGGCGGTAGAAATATGGCCTTTGTGCGCGCGGATCGGTTGCAGAGACGTCGGCTCGCCGATAATGGCGCAATCCGGGCGAATCGACGTGTTTTCAGAGAAGTAGCGCGCGCCCGCCATGCTGGTCTCTTCATCAGCGGTCGCCAGAATGTAGAGCGGTTTTTTCAGCTTCGTCACGTCCACGTCACGCAACGCGTCGAGGATAAAGGCGAAGAAGCCTTTCATGTCGGCGGTGCCCAGACCGTAGAGCTTGTTGTCGTGCTCGGTCAGGGTGAACGGATCGCGCGTCCATCGGCCATCGTCAAACGGCACGGTGTCGGTATGACCGGCCAGCAGCAGGCCGCCCGCACCGGTTCCGGTGCTGGCGAGCAGGTTAAATTTGTGGCGAGTGCCGGGGACGGGCTGAACCTCAACGTTAAACCCAAGATCGCTAAACCAACCCGCCAGCAGATTGATTAAAGACTCATTGCTCTGATCCAGCGCTTCTTCCGTTGCGCTGATGGACGGTGTGGCAATCAGGGCGCGGTAGATCTCGATAAATGGCGGTAAGTTCATTTTCATTGTTGACACACCTTAGGTCGTGATAGTATCAATATTCATGCAATAAATGTGAATAAAAATACATTAACGTTGAGCATAAAGGAACCCGATGTTGAATACGCTGATTGTAGGCGCTAGCGGTTATGCGGGCGCAGAGCTTGTAAGCTACGTGAATCGCCATCCACATATGACCATAACCGCTTTGACCGTGTCAGCGCAAAGCAATGATGCAGGAAAGTTAATTTCCGATTTGCATCCGCAGCTTAAGGGCCTGGTCGATCTGCCGCTGCAGCCCATGTCTGACATCAGCGAGTTTACCGACGGCGTCGACGTGGTGTTTTTAGCCACCGCGCATGAGGTCAGCCACGACCTGGCGCCGCAGTTTCTGGCGGCCGGCTGCGTGGTCTTCGACCTCTCCGGCGCGTTCCGCGTTAACGACGGCGCGTTTTACGAAAAATATTATGGTTTCACCCATCAGCACCCGGATCTGCTTGAAAAAGCGGTGTACGGCCTGGCGGAGTGGAGCGCAGATAAACTGAAAGAAGCGGACCTGATTGCCGTTCCGGGCTGCTACCCGACGGCGGCGCAGCTTTCCCTGAAGCCGCTGATCGACGCGGGTCTGCTGGATCTGAACCAGTGGCCGGTGATCAACGCCACCAGCGGCGTGAGCGGTGCAGGACGCAAGGCGGCGATCTCCAATAGCTTCTGCGAAGTGAGCCTTCAGCCGTATGGCGTGTTTAATCACCGTCATCACCCTGAAATCACGACGCATCTGGGCGCGGACGTCATTTTCACCCCGCACCTGGGCAGCTTCCCGCGTGGGATCCTCGAAACCATCACCTGCCGCCTGAAACCGGGCGTGACCAAAGAGCAGGTGAGTGAGGTCTTCACGCAGGCGTATGCGGATAAACCGCTGGTGCGCCTGTACGACAAAGGCGTGCCGGCGCTGAAAAACGTGGTCGGTCTGCCGTTCTGCGATATCGGCTTTGCCGTTCAGGGTGAGCATCTCATCGTGGTGGCCGCAGAAGATAACTTACTGAAAGGCGCTGCCGCACAGGCAATGCAGTGTGCAAATATTCGTTTCGGTTTCCCGGAAACGCAGGCTCTTATTTAAGGTGTGATGATGAACCCATTAATTATCAAACTCGGTGGTGTACTGCTGGACAGCGAAGAAGCGCTGGAGCGTCTGTTTACCGCGCTGGTGAACTATCGCGAATCACATCAACGTCCGCTGGTGATTGTGCACGGCGGTGGCTGTGTGGTGGATGAGTTGATGAAAGGGCTCAACCTGCCGGTGAAAAAGAAGAACGGCCTGCGCGTGACGCCTGCTGACCAGATTGACATCATTACCGGCGCGCTGGCGGGTACGGCGAACAAAACGCTGCTGGCGTGGGCGAAGAAACACCATATTGCGTCCGTGGGCCTCTATCTGGGCGATGGCGACAGCGTAAAAGTGACCCAGCTCGACGAAGCGCTCGGTCATGTTGGACTGGCGCAGCCAGGTTCGCCTAAGCTGATTAACACGCTGTTGGAAGGCGGTTTCCTGCCGGTGGTGAGCTCCATCGGCGTGACCGAAGAGGGCGAGCTGATGAACGTTAACGCTGACCAGGCGGCGACCGCGCTGGCGGCAACGCTGGGTGCGGACCTGATCCTGCTTTCCGACGTGAGCGGTATTCTGGACGGTAAAGGCCAGCGCATTGCGGAAATGACGGCTGAGAAAGCCGAGCAGCTGATTGCTCAGGGCATCATCACCGACGGCATGATCGTCAAAGTGAACGCCGCGCTGGATGCGGCACGCACGCTGGGCCGCCCGGTGGATATCGCCTCATGGCGTCACGCGGAGCAGCTTCCGGCGCTGTTTAACGGCACGCCGATTGGCACGCGTATTTTAGCGTAATCGATTTAATGTTTTGTAGGCCCGGTAAGCGCAGCGCCACCGGGCAATGAAATTCAAAGATATTAAGGAAGCATGTTATGGCACTTTGGGGTGGGCGTTTTACACAGGCAGCGGATCAGCGGTTCAAACAGTTCAACGACTCTTTGCGCTTCGACTACCGCCTGGCCGAACAGGATATTGTCGGCTCTGTGGCCTGGTCCAAAGCGCTGGTAACGGTAGGCGTACTGACCGCAGACGAACAGTTACAGCTGGAAGAAGCGCTGAACAATCTGCTGGAAGAGGTGCGTCTGGATCCGCAGCAAATCCTGCAGAGCGATGCCGAAGATATTCACAGCTGGGTGGAAGGCAAACTGATCGACAAAGTCGGCCAGCTGGGTAAAAAGCTGCACACCGGGCGCAGCCGTAACGATCAGGTCGCCACCGACCTGAAGCTGTGGTGTAAAGATACCGTTAGCGAACTGCTGGCGGCCAACCGTCAGCTGCAGAGCGCGCTGGTGGAAACCGCGCAGAACAACCAGGACGCGGTGATGCCGGGTTATACCCACCTGCAGCGCGCGCAGCCGGTGACCTTTGCGCACTGGTGTCTGGCCTACGTAGAGATGCTGGCGCGTGACGAAAGCCGTCTGCAGGATACCCTGAAACGTCTGGACGTCAGCCCGCTGGGCAGCGGCGCGCTGGCGGGTACGGCGTATGAAATCGACCGTGAACAACTGGCAGGCTGGCTGGGCTTTGCCTCCGCCACCCGTAACAGCCTGGATAGCGTCTCCGACCGCGACCACGTGCTGGAGCTGCTCTCCAATGCGTCTATCGGGATGGTTCACCTCTCGCGCTTTGCCGAAGACCTGATCTTCTTTAACTCCGGTGAAGCGGGCTTCGTCGAGCTGTCCGACCGCGTGACCTCAGGTTCATCCCTGATGCCGCAGAAGAAAAACCCGGACGCGCTCGAGCTGATCCGCGGCAAATGTGGTCGCGTGCAGGGTGCGCTGACCGGCATGATGATGACCCTGAAAGGGCTGCCGCTGGCGTACAACAAAGACATGCAGGAAGACAAAGAGGGGCTGTTCGACGCGCTCGACACCTGGCTGGACTGTCTGCATATGGGCGCGCTTGTGCTGGACGGCATTCAGGTGAAACGTCCGCGCTGCCAGGAAGCGGCGCAGCAGGGCTATGCGAACTCTACCGAACTGGCGGATTATCTGGTGGCGAAGGGCGTACCGTTCCGTGAAGCGCACCATATTGTCGGTGAAGCGGTTGTGGAAGCCATTCGTCAGGGTAAACCGCTGGAGGATCTGGCGCTGGCCGATCTGCAGAAGTTCAGCGCGGTTATCGGGGATGATGTGTATCCGATTCTGGCGCTGCAGTCCTGTCTGGACAAGCGTGCCGCGAAAGGCGGCGTGTCGCCGAAGCAGGTGGCGCAGGCGATTGCGGATGCGAAAAACCGGCTGGTTTGAACCGTGCGGGCTGGTGCCCTCACCCCGGCCCTCTCCCACAGGGAGAGGGAGAAAAACGGAGCCTGGCTTAGCGCCGGGCTTTTTTACGCAAAAAAAAGCGGACCACGGGGTCCGCAAAAGTTCACGTTGGCTTTAGTTGTTCGAGTTTTGAGAGAAACTCGCTGACGGTGCGGGGACGTCAAGGGTCAAACACGTGCCGCCTCGTCTATGTGGTGTATTATTCAACAGAATGCTTGATAGGGATAATCGTTCGTTGCTATGCTATCTATCGCCATGAACTATCGTGGCGACGGAGGATGAATAATGAATATTCGTGATCTTGAATACCTGGTAGCGTTAGCCGAGCATCGTCACTTTCGCCGCGCGGCAGATTCCTGTCACGTCAGCCAGCCCACGCTGAGTGGCCAGATCCGCAAGCTGGAAGACGAGCTGGGCGTGATGCTGCTGGAGCGCACCAGTCGTAAGGTTCTGTTCACACAGGCAGGTCTTCTGCTGGTGGATCAGGCGCGCACCGTGCTGCGCGAGGTCAAAGTGCTCAAGGAAATGGCAAGCCAGCAGGGGGAGGCGATGTCCGGCCCGCTGCATATTGGCCTGATCCCAACCGTTGGCCCGTACCTGTTGCCGCACATCATTCCGATGCTGCACCAGACGTTCCCGAAACTCGAAATGTACCTGCACGAAGCGCAAACCCATCAGCTGCTGGCGCAGTTAGATAGCGGCAAGCTCGACTGCGCCATTCTGGCACTGGTAAAAGAGAGTGAAGCCTTTATTGAAGTGCCGCTGTTCGATGAGCCGATGATGCTGGCGATCTATGAAGATCACCCGTGGGCGAACCGCGATCGCGTGCCGATGGCCGATCTGGCGGGTGAAAAGCTGCTGATGCTGGAAGATGGCCACTGCCTGCGCGACCAGGCGATGGGCTTCTGCTTCGAAGCGGGTGCGGATGAGGATACCCATTTCCGCGCAACCAGCCTGGAAACGCTGCGTAACATGGTCGCGGCGGGAAGCGGTATAACGCTGCTGCCTGCGCTGGCCGTGCCGCGCGAGCGTAAGCGTGATGGCGTGGTCTATTTGCCGTGCATCAAGCCGGAGCCGCGTCGCACTATCGGCCTGGTATATCGTCCGGGTTCACCGCTGCGCAGCCGCTATGAGCAGCTGGCAGAGGCCATCCGTGGTTCGATGGATGGCCATTTCGACAGCGCGTTAAAACAGGCGGTTCAGGCCGTTTAGTGCCGCTACCCGGTAGGCTTCCGCCATGGTCGGGTAGTTAAAGGTGGTGTTAACGAAGTACTCAATGGTGTTACCACCACCTTTCTGCTCCATTATCGCCTGTCCGATATGAATGATTTCCGCGGCGCGTTCACCAAAGCAGTGAATCCCGAGGATCTCTTTCGTCTCGCGGTGGAACAGGATCTTCAGCGTTCCCACGCTCATCCCCACGATTTGCGCCCGCGCCAGATGTTTAAACTGCGCACGACCCACCTCGTAAGGCACCTTCATAGACGTCAGCTGCTGCTCGGTTTTCCCTACGGAACTGATTTCCGGGATGGTGTAGATGCCCGTCGGGATATCTTCAATCAGATGCGCCGTCGCTTCGCCTTTTACCAGCGCCTGTGCGGCAATGCGTCCCTGGTCGTAAGCGGCTGAGGCCAGGCTTGGGTAGCCAATCACGTCGCCGACCGCGTAAACGTGTGGCAGGGCGGTCTGATACATGCTGTTGACCTTCAGCTGACCGCGGCTGTCGGTCTCAAGTCCGATATTTTCCAGCTGCAGGGAATCGGTGTTGCCGGTTCGGCCGTTGGCGTACAGCAGGCAGTCTGCTTTCAGCTTCTTGCCGGACTTCAGGTGCATGATCACCCCGTCGTCACAGCCTTCGATCTTCTCGTACTCTTCGTTGTGGCGAATGACCACGCCGCTGTTCCAGAAGTGGTAGGAGAGCGAATCTGACATTTCCTGATCGAGGAACGCCAGCAGGCGGTCGCGGGTGTTGATCAGGTCAACTTTGACGTCCATTCCGCGGAAGATCGACGCATATTCGCAGCCAATAACTCCTGCGCCATAGATAATGACGTGGCGGGGTTCATGGTGCAGGCTCAGAATCGAATCGCTGTCGTAGACGCGCGGGTGCGAGAAGTCCACGTCGGCCGGATGGTATGGGCGTGAACCGCAGGCAATCACAAATTTTTCAGCGGTAATAGTTTCAACCGACCCGTCGTGGCATTCGAGTGCCAGGGTGTGTTCATCCACAAAATGCGCGTTGCCCTGCAAAATTTCGCAGTGGTTACGCTCATAAAACCCCTGACGCATACGCGTCTGCTGGTTAATGACGGTATCCGCGTGATTCAGGATGTCGGCAAAAGATGAACGAAGAAGTCGGGAATGGTCGCTGTAAAGAGGGTTCTGGTTAAATTCGATAATGCGGCTAACGGCGTGGCGGAGGGCTTTCGAAGGGATGGTGCCCCAGTGGGTGCAACCGCCGCCGACATTATGGTAGCGCTCGATGACCGCTACTCTGGCTCCCTGTTTCACCAGACCCATAGCAGCGCCTTCGCCGCCGGGGCCGGAACCAATAACTATTGCGTCGTAATCGTAGGAATGTGGCATGGCAAGGCTTACCTGTTCTTATACATAAAAGCAACAGAATCATAACATCATTGCCAGAGTAACCCAATTATCGTTGTGCTTTTTTCCGGCAGTGGAGCACAAACCGCACGTAAACAATCATTCACAAAGCCAGGCAAACAGATTAATTTTATTCTCTGGTATAGTGCCATCAGGCCTTTGGAAGGATTCAACTATCGTGATGGGCGTAAGAGCACAACAAAAAGAGAAAACCCGGCGTTCGCTGGTGGAAGCCGCATTCAGTCAACTGAGTGCCGAGCGGAGTTTTGCCAGTTTGAGCCTGCGCGAAGTCGCACGCGAGGCCGGGATTGCGCCAACGTCCTTCTATCGTCACTTCCGTGATGTGGATGAACTGGGCCTGACCATGGTCGACGAGAGCGGCCTGATGCTGCGTCAGCTGATGCGCCAGGCGCGTCAGCGTATCGCCAAAGGGGGCAGCGTGATCCGCACCTCCGTGTCGACCTTTATGGAATTTATCGGCAACAATCCCAACGCGTTTCGTCTGCTTCTGCGCGAGCGTTCGGGCACCTCGGCAGCGTTTCGTGCCGCCGTCGCGCGCGAAATTCAGCACTTCATCGCGGAACTTGCCGACTATCTTGAACTCGAAAACCATATGCCGCGTGCGTTTACTGAAGCACAGGCCGAGGCGATGGTGACGATTGTATTCAGCGCGGGTGCCGAAGCGCTGGATGTCAGCATTGAACAACGCAAGCAGCTCGAAGAGCGACTGGTATTACAGCTCAGGATGATCTCCAAAGGCGCGTACTACTGGTATCGCCGTGAACAAGAGAAACTGGCACATCAAACCGAAGAGTGAAGGTGAGTAATGAAACAGTCAGGTCAGGATAAAGGGACGCTGTTGCTGGCATTGATCGCTGGCTTATCCATTAATGGTACGTTTGCCGCTATTTTTAGCTCAATCGTGCCGTTTTCGATTTTCCCGCTTATTGCGCTGGTGCTGACGGTTTATTGCCTGCATCAACGCTACCTGAACCGCACCATGCCGGTGGGGTTACCGGGGCTGGCCGCCGCCTGCTTTATTCTGGGCGTATTGCTGTACAGCACCGTGGTTCGCGCGGAATATCCGGATATCGGCTCTAACTTCTTCCCTGCGGTACTGTCTGTGGCGCTGGTGTTCTGGATTGGCTCGCGCATGCGTAGCCGTAAGAGCCAGTTACCAGAGTAAAGGGTTTTGTCATTGTAGGCCGGATAAGCGAAGCGTCATCCGGCTTTTTTGGCAGGTGGCACTTCGCTTACCTGCCCTACAAGGCCATATTACTTCGCCGTGAGGAGTACACCGCACTCCATATGGTGCGTATACGGGAACTGATCGAACAGCGCCAGACGTTCAATACTGTGCGTCTGGCCTAATGTTTCGAGATTCTTGCACAGCGTCTCCGGGTTACAGGAGATGTACAAAATACGCGGGTACGCCTGCACCATCTTCTCTGTTTCGCTGTCCAGGCCACTGCGCGGCGGGTCGACAAAAATCGTCTCACACTGGTAGCTCTTCAGATCGATACCTTCCAGGCGGTTAAACTGGCGAACGCCATTCATGGCCTGGGTAAACTCTTCAGCGGCCATGCGAATGATCTGCACGTTGTCGATATGGTTGGCGGCAATGTTGTACTGCGCGGCGGCCACCGACGGCTTGGCGATTTCCGTTGCCAGCACGCGATCGAAGTTACGCGCCAGCGCCAGCGAGAAGTTGCCGTTACCGCAGTAGAGCTCAAGCAGATCGCCCGTTGACCCTTCCGTCGCCTTCAGCGCCCACTCCAGCATCTGCACGTTCATCGCGGCGTTCGGCTGGGTGAAGCTGTTCTCGACCTGACGGTAAACCATCTCTCTACCCGCTACCGGCAGGCGCTCGTCGATGTAGTCCTGATCCAGCATGATTTTGGTTTTGGTCGCGCGGCCAATCAGGTGAACGTTGATGTTCTGCGCGCGCAGCGCATCGCGCAGCGCTTCCGCCTGCTCGCGCCACTCGTCGTTAAGCGCTTTGTGATACAGGAGAGAGACAATCGCCTGATTGCTTTGCGTGGTCAGGTAGTCAATCTGGAAAAGCTTGTTACGCAGTACCGGATTGTTACGCACACCGTCCATTATCAGCGTCATTAACTGGTTAATGAGCTCGCTCGCCGCCGGAAAGCTGTCCACGCGGATACGGGACTTTGTCTGCTGATCGAAAATGATGTGGTACAGGTCGTCACCGTCGTGCCAGATGCGGAACTCGGCGCGCATGCGGTAGTGGCTGACAGGAGAGCGGAACACCTCGGGAACGGGCGCGTTGAAAGGCGTCATCATACTTTGCAGGCGGACAACTTTCTCTGCCAGCTGCGCGTCGTACTGTTCTGTCGGGAGGTGTTCTGGGGTCATGATGCGTCCTGAGTGATAAAGAATTACGCGGCGATTGTAGGCATTGTTCAGGGGATGTCCAGATTTAATGGCCAATAGCTGTCTGGACATCCATACGTGTCTAATTGTAGCATTCTGTTTCCGGTCTCCTGAGAGTGAAAAGGGAATCCAGTGTAAATCTGGAGCTGACGCGCAGCGGTAAAGACTGGCGGGATGAGCGTTGTAGACACTGTGTAAATGGGAAGTCTTCATCCTTATATAGCCACCTAGCCCGAAGACCTGCCGGGATCACGTCGCATTTGGTTTCATCATCGCGTGCTATCGATGAGGCCTGCGGCATCCTTCTTATATTGTGGATGCTTTAACAATGATTAAAAAAGTATCGCTGTTGACGGCGTTGTCCGTCACGGCATTTTCGGGCTGGGCGCAGGACAGCGCCGACTCGTTGGTGGTGACGGCAAATCGTTTTGAACAACCGGCAAAAACTGTTCTGGCACCGACGTCCGTCGTGACGCGTGAAGACATTGAGCGCTGGCAGGCAAAGAGCGTGGTGGAAATCATGTCACGTCTGCCAGGCGTGGATATCGCGCAAAGCGGTGGAATGGGCTCGAACTCTTCGACTTTTATTCGCGGAACGGAATCTCGCCATGTGCTGGTGCTGGTTGACGGTATTCCTTTGAATAACGCCGGGATCAGCAACGTTCCCGATCTGAGCCAAATCCCGACCTCGCTGATTCAGCGTATTGAGTACATCCGTGGTCCGCGTTCAGCCCTGTATGGCTCCGACGCGATTGGTGGCGTGATTAACATCATTACCGGACGTGATAAGCCGGGTGCAGAAATCTCAGCGGGTGTTGGCTCTAAGGGTTACCAGACCTATGATGGCGCCTTCCAGCAGGTGCTGGATAAAACCAAAATCACCATGGCCGGTAACTACACCTATACCCGGGGTTTTGACATCGCTGCAAAAGATGCGCCGCGCCAGCCTGACCGCGATGGCTTTATGAGTAAATCGCTGTACGGCTCCGTGGAACAGCAGATTACCGACAGCGTGAGCGGCTTCTTCCGTGGCTTTGGTTATGACAACCGCACCGCGTATGACGGTTACGATCACTACGACGCCAACTTTATGGTGGATGGACGACCTGATACTCGCCAGCTCTACAGCCAGAACTGGGATACCGGTCTGCGTTACAACCGGGGGATTTTCCAGTCACAGCTGGTGGCGGGTTACGGTCGCAGTAAAGATCAGAACTATGATCCGAAGAAAGGGCGTTACGCTGATTCCGCCACCATGGATGACGTGAAGCAGTACACCACCCAATGGCTCAACACCGTAGAAGTCGGTCACGGCAACATTGGCGCAGGTCTGGACTGGCAAAAGCAGAAGACCCAGGCTGGAACGGGCTATCTGGAGAAAGGTTACGAGCAACGCAATACCGGCGTCTTTGTTTCGGCGATGCAGCAGTTCAGCAGCGTGACGCTGGAAGCGGCGGCGCGTAATGACGATAACTCTAACTTCGGCAACCATGGCACGTGGCAAACCAGCGCAGCGTGGGAGTTTGTGGAGGGCTATCGCGTCATTGCCTCCTACGGTACCGCTTTTAAAGCACCGACCATGAGCCAAATCCACAGTGCCTCTTACGGTAATCCGGACCTTAAACCGGAGGAGAGTAAGCAGTGGGAAGGGGGCTTTGAAGGCCTGACGGGACCGGTCAACTGGCGTATCACCGGTTATCGCAATGACATTGATAATCTTATTAGCAGCGATCCGCATACGTATCGTTACTACAACGTTGACGAAGCACGTATTAAAGGTGTGGAAGCGACGGCACAGTTCGATACTGGCCCGGTCGGACATCAGATTTCCTATGATTATGTCGACCCGCGTAATGCCAAAACCAACGAAGTACTGGCCCGCCGTTCTAAACAGCAGGTTAAGTACCAGCTTGACTGGCAGGTATGGGATCTCGACTGGAACCTTGCCTATCGTTATCTGGGCACCCGCTATGATGTCGCGATTGATCCAGACACCTATTCGTCAGAACGCGTGAAAATGGGCGGTGTCAGTCTGTGGGATGTCGCAGTTTCGTATCCTGTCACCTCACATCTCACAGTTCGTGGTAAAATAGCCAATCTGTTCGATAAAGATTACGAGACAGTTTATGGCTACCAAACTGCAGGACGGGAATACACCTTGTCTGGCAGCTACACCTTCTAATCCGCGTCCCACCGTGCTGGTGTTTGATTCCGGCGTCGGTGGGCTTTCGGTCTATGATGAGATTCGGCATCTTCTGCCGGATCTCCATTACATCTACGCCTTCGATAACGTCGCTTTCCCGTACGGGGAAAAGAGCGAAGATTTTATTGTTGAGCGTGTGGTGGAAATCGTCACTGCGGTACAAAAGCGCTATCCCCTTGCGCTGGCCGTCATCGCCTGTAATACGGCGAGCACCGTTTCTCTTCCCGCCCTGCGTGAAAAATTCCAGTTCCCGGTTGTGGGCGTCGTTCCTGCAATAAAGCCTGCCGCGCGTCTGACGGCGAACGGCATTGTGGGCTTGCTGGCCACGCGAGGTACGGTAAAGCGTCCTTATACCCGCGAGCTGATCGACCGTTTTGCAAACGAATGCCAGATAGCGATGCTGGGTTCGGCTGAGCTGGTGGAGATGGCTGAAGCGAAGCTGCATGGCAAGGCGGTATCACCCGAGGAGCTGCGTCGTATTCTACGTCCGTGGCTGCGGATGCCCGAACCTCCGGATACCGTTGTGCTGGGTTGTACTCACTTCCCGCTATTACAGGAAGAGCTACTGGAGGTGCTGCCGGAGGGGACACGCCTTGTGGATTCCGGTGCGGCTATTGCCCGTCGTACGGCCTGGTTGCTGGAGCATGAAGCGCCGGATGCGAAATCTACCGATGCGAATATCGCGTTTTGTATGGCCATCACGAAAGAGACTGAGCAACTTTTACCCGTTTTACGCCGTTATGGCTTTGAAACGCTCGAAAAACTGGCGCTGTAGCACGGTTTTGAGCAAAAAAGAGACGGTTGAAAGTTTTTTTTAAAAGAGGGGTTGTCAACGTCTGAGAACTCCCTATAATGCGCCTCCACTGACACGGAACAACGGCTTACAGGCCGCCGGGTTAGCGGGGTTCAGAGATGAACGCCGGCAGAGAAAAGCGAAAATAATCACTTGACTCTGAATGAGGAAAACGTAATATACGGGACCTCGCAACGGTGAGCTTAACGCCGCGTTGCACTGCTCTTTAACAATTTATCAGACAATCTGTGTGGGCACTCAAAGTGACATGGATTCTTAATGTCTTCGGACAATAAATGAATACCAAGTCTCTGAGTGAACATACGT
>NZ_JBVPGP010000014.1:0-173501 GCF_055816065.1 Enterobacter sp. PL_is511
TACAGATTAACAGAATTTGCCTGGCGGCTTTAGCGCGGTGGTCCCACCTGACCCCATGCCGAACTCAGAAGTGAAACGCCGTAGCGCCGATGGTAGTGTGGGGTCTCCCCATGTGAGAGTAGGGAACTGCCAGGCATCAAACAAGTAAAGAGGCCATCCGAAAGGATGGCCTTTTTGCGTTTATACGCTGCACAAACTGATCCCCCATCACCCTGCTTATACGGTAAACTACCTGCGTTTTTGCATCAGGATAGCGTTTATGAACCACTCCCTTAAGCCCTGGAATACCTTTGGCATTCAACGCAATGCCAATCAAATTGTACGTGCCGATACTGCACAGCAGCTGCTGGATGCATGGCAAAACGCGACAGAAAATAACGAACCCGTACTGATTCTGGGCGAAGGAAGTAATGTCCTGTTTCTCGATGATTTTGCGGGAACGGTGATCGTTAACCGCATCATGGGAATTGATGTGGAAGAGCGTGCCGACAGCTGGCACGTGCACGTGGGTGCCGGAGAAAACTGGCATCATCTGGTGCAATTTACCCTCGAAAAAGGGATGCCGGGTCTGGAAAACCTTGCGCTTATTCCAGGCTGCGCCGGATCGTCACCTATTCAAAACATCGGCGCCTACGGCATCGAACTGAAACATGTTTGTGAATATGTCGACTGCATCGAACTGGCGACCGGAACGGCTAAGCGTTTAACGGCAGAACAGTGCCGTTTCGGCTATCGTGACAGTATCTTCAAACATGAATATCAGGATCGCTACGTGATTGTCGCCGTGGGCCTGCGCCTGTCGAAGAACTGGCAGCCGGTGTTGACCTACGGGGATTTAACGCGTCTCGATCCGGCGACCGTTACCGCCCGCGACGTTTTTGACTCGGTTTGCCATATGCGGATGACCAAGCTTCCCGATCCAAAAGTAAACGGAAATGCAGGAAGCTTCTTCAAAAACCCGGTTATCAGCAGCGAAAATGCAAAAGTCTTTCTTGAAGGATGGCCAGCGGCGCCACATTACCCTCAGGCGGACGGCAGCGTGAAGCTGGCCGCGGGGTGGCTCATCGATCAATGCCAGCTAAAAGGCACTTCAGTAGGCGGTGCCGCCGTTCACCAACAGCAGGCCCTGGTGCTGATTAACCAGCGCGATGCGACCAGCGACGATGTGGTACAGCTGGCTCACTACGTTCGCCAGCGTGTGGGCGAAAAGTTTAACGTCTGGCTGGAGCCAGAAGTCCGCTTCATTGGTCGCACAGGTGAAGTCAACGCTGTGGAGACTATCGCATGAAGGACAATACGGTCCCGTTAACCCTGATTGGTATCCTGGCGGACGGTGAATTTCATTCCGGCGAGCAGCTGGGTGAACAGCTGGGCATGAGCCGCGCCGCCATTAACAAGCACATCCAGACGCTCCGTGACTGGGGTGTGGATGTATTTACGGTTCCCGGAAAAGGCTACAGCCTGCCGGAGCCGATTCAGTTGCTGAATGAAGACGCGATCCGCAGCCAGATTGGACACGGCAATGTTGCGGTGCTGCCGGTGATTGATTCGACGAACCAGTATCTGCTTGATCGTCTGCCTGAGCTGAAATCCGGTGATGCCTGCGTTGCTGAATATCAACAGGCCGGTCGCGGCCGTCGTGGCCGCAAATGGTTTTCACCCTTTGGTGCTAACCTCTATCTGTCCATGTACTGGCGACTCGATCAGGGCCCGGCCGCTGCCATTGGCCTGAGTCTGGTCATCGGCATCGTCATGGCGGAAGTGCTGCACGATCTGGGGGCTGATAAAGTACGCGTAAAATGGCCAAATGACCTCTACCTCAACGATCGTAAACTTGCCGGGATTCTGGTCGAACTGACGGGAAAAACGGGCGATGCGGCGCAAATCGTCATTGGCGCAGGCCTCAATATGGTGATGCGCAATGTCCAAAATGATGTGGTGAACCAGGCCTGGACTAACCTCCAGGAGGCGGGGATCGTCATCGATCGTAACACCCTTGCCGTACGTATGATTAAAGAGCTGCGCAGCTCGCTCACGCTTTTTGAGCAGGAAGGGCTGGCACCGTTCCTGTCTCGTTGGGAAAAGTTGGATAACTTCATCAACCGCCCGGTGAAATTGCTGATCGGTGATAAAGAGATCTACGGGACTTCCCGCGGTATTGACGCTCAGGGCGCGCTGCTTCTGGAACAGGATGGCGTGATCAAACCCTGGATGGGCGGTGAGATTTCCCTGCGAAGTGCCGAATAACCGGATGGAGTGAACGATGCGAAAACCCGTCTGCGCGACGCTGGCCGTCATGATGAGTCTGCTGTTCTCACCCCTCTCTCAGGCGGGTCAGGCCTGGGAGAGTTACAAGGCGCGCTTTTTCAAACCGGAAGGCCGCATTGTCGATACCGGCAATGGCGGCGTGTCGCATACGGAAGGTCAGGGCTTTGCCATGCTGATGGCAGTGGCCAACGACGATAAAGCCACGTTCGATAAGCTCTGGCAATGGACAAACCGTGAGTTGAAGAACAAAGAGAACGGACTGTTTTACTGGCGCTATAACCCCGCAGAGTCCAACCCGATCGCCGACAAAAACAACGCTGCCGATGGCGATGTGCTGATTGCCTGGGCGCTGCTTAAAGCCGATGCCCGCTGGCATGACAAACGCTACAGCGCTGCATCGGATGCTATTACAAAAGCGCTGGTCGCCCATAGCGTCATCCGCTATGCGGGTTACCGCGTGATGCTGCCCGGCGTCCAGGGATTTAAGCTTGACGGTGAAGTGGTCCTTAATCCTTCCTATTTTGTGTTTCCGGCCTGGCAGGCCTTCGCCGGACGCAGTCATTTGCCGGTCTGGCGCGATTTGATTAAGGACGGGGAACGCCTGCTGGGGAAAATGGGCTCGGGTAAAGCGAACCTGCCCACTGACTGGGTTTCACTGACATCAGGTGGCAAGCTGGCTCCCGCTAAAGGCTGGCCGCCGCGAATGAGCTATGACGCGATTCGTACTCCGCTGTACGTTGCCTGGTCTGATAAACAAAGCCCTCTACTGACGCCGTGGAAGGCCTGGTTCGGTCAGTTCCCCCGGGAACAAACGCCCGCCTGGGTTAACGTCACGACTAACGAATATGCGCCCTACATGATGGAAGGTGGTCTGCTGGCGGTTAGGGATTTAACGATGGGACAGTCTTCCGGAGAACCCGAAATCACGTCTAAGGACGACTACTATTCGGCAAGTCTGAAAATGCTGGTGTGGATTTCAGAGCAATAATAACGCACCGACTATCCCCTCTCCCCAATGGGGAGAGGGGTAAATCAGCTACTGTGGATACGGTACCCAATCCCCGCCGTTCAGGCGAACGTACGGTTTGTTCTGATACTGAATCACCACCGCGTTGGCGTTCTCCGAGACTTCTGCCGTTTGCGGCAGTTTGCTGGTGAGCTGGTCCCAGTTCACGCTATCTTCCACAAAGAGTTTCCCGTCAACGGCGCGGGCAACCAGTTCTGAGATTGCCAGATAGCTGGTTGGCTGCGTAATCTCTATTGGTGCGCCCTGATGCGGTGCCTTCATACCAAAGAATTTAATGCCTGCAGGTACGTTGGTGATGGACGGGCTTGGGATATCACGCAGACCTGACACCTGCATTCTGTCACCTTTCAGCGCACCACCGTGCTCAGGCACCACAACCACCATCACTTTACGGCCTGATTTTTCCAGCTCCGTGAAGAACGCGTCCAGCTCGTCGAAGAACTTCTGCGCACGCACTTTATAATCTGCCGTTTTGCTCACGCCCGGGAAATGGTTACCGTCGTGGAGCGGCAGGGTATTAAAGAACGTCGCGCTGCGTGGATTACTGTCTTTTTCGATGGTCTGCAGCCAGCGTTGCAGGACGGCGGTATCGTCATAGACGGGCGAGCCGTCGAAGCCCAGCAGAGAGACAGGAAGACCGGTTTGGTCCATCAGCGGTGACTGCATACCACCCTGTTCGCGCACCTCTTTCAGGAAGTTACCGAACTGACCGTTATGTCCCAGCATCAGATGCTGCGTAAAGCCCAGCTTGGCGAGGTTATCGAACAGATAACACTGGTTGCCGGCGGGTTGATACAGATTCTTATGCGATGTCTGACCGCAGCTTGCACGCAGGAGGCGGATGGCCGCCGGGCCGCTGTACGAGGTGGCAGAGTTGAAATCTTTAAACTGAATGTCGAAATGAGACCACAGCGGATGAGACATCAAACCGGCTGCATCCACGTCTGCCCAGGAGAGAGAGCAGATGTTGATCACCAGCAGTTCAAACGGCTGAGCATCCGCCGGCAGCGCATCCGGGAATTTCGTCTGTCGCTTGTCTTCCGCGGTATAGAAACTGGAGAGCCAGGCGTTCAGGTTGGTTGAGGTCGGCGGTGCTGTCTGGGTTGGGATATCACCCACCACTGGCGTATCGCCTGCCGTGGTGACGGTGGCCGCCGCGCTTCCCCCGGTGGTGGTCACCGTGGTGGTCGGTTGACCGGCAGGCCACAGCGAAAAGTTTGGCCCAGCCAGGGTCAGCACGTTAAGCCAGATCATAATCGCGACGACAAACACCGTGACGCGGATCCACTGTGACAGGAACAGCCAGGCAACCAGCAGCACAAATACCGCGCCTATCATCTGCCAGTTAATAAACCGCTCGGTCAGATCGAGGACATAGCTGGCGCTAAAGCCCGCCACCTGGGACCCCTGGCTCATAATGCTGTCCGGCCCCGGTAGCCAGGTATCATGCCAGAACAGCGCAAAGCCGACGGGGATGGCAACCCAGTGACGTAAGCGATGCAGCCTGATATTTGGCAGCGGCATCAGCAGGAAGGCCATAAACACGAGGTTGAGTAGAGGATGGAAATTCAGATAGCCTGCCCAAAGCAGACCAAACTTCACCAGAAAGTAGAAGTTCCAGCCGGAAAGGCCGCGCCAGTATTGCCAGAGCGGCGAGGGTGACGAAGCGGTATAGGTAGAATTAGTCATGTTTTCGGTCTGCCTTGACGTGTGATGCCCGTGTCAGTGTTCCGGCTGGTTTTACATAGCGAGGTTTTATAAATAGCACTCTGGCCGTATCACGGATACGGCGTATGGAATGACGCGCATAGTAGCCAAGCGGGAAAAAGATCAGCGCACAGAATATAACCAGTTGAATAATATCGCTGATATTCATGATGATGCGTTCTCCGCGTTGTCTGTTAATAAGCGAAGGGGTTCCGGCACCCGACGCCAGACGTGTCCATCATGTCTGGCATTGAGGATCGGTTTGGCATCGCTCTTGATAGCGAGCGGTTTAACCCATTGTTCAGGCTGAAGCGCACGCATCTGCACCAGCTCCGCGCTGATCGTATTATCTTCGAACCAAATCATACGGTTCGAGAAAATATCCCCGGTAGGCAGAGGGAAGATGTGGTTAAGCGCCGTATCGAGATCGTTTACCCGGCAGAAGGACAAAAACAGCACCAGGCGATTGTCGCCAATGGTCATGATGTCCCCTGTACGGTTCGGGCGGCATAAGGTAAGCGCCTGTTCAACACGGATACCCGGAACAGGGCGCAGGGCAACCATAACCCCTTTTCCGTCTGCAGGAAGAAGCGTATTGCTCATCATGTTGCCGACGGCGTCGCAGAAGGTATCCCATTTTTGGTATCCGCGCAGCTTCATCGGCTGCGTCATGGAGAGCAGCGTAGAAATGTCTTCCGGTACATGGCGGCTAAACTGCTGACCCTGAACGCTTTCGATAAGCGTCAGGCAGCGTGACAGCGGCGCGTTCCAGGGGATAACCATATTGGCGCCGCAACCCAGAAGCAGACGCTCATCGGTGGCGCGCAGGCTGGTATTGTTTTCGCGTACGATGATTTTTAACGCACTGCCGCGCTGGCGGCGTAAGGTGTGGATTTGCCTTGCCAGCGTCTCAATCTGGTTATTCTGCATCAGCGAGAAAATAATCGTTGCCGCCTGGGTTGTGCGCGCTTCATGGAAGAGGGCTTCGTTAGATTCAAACAGTGACCAGTTTTCCGACAGGGCAGGTGCTCCCTCTAAAACCGCGATATGGCTCAGAATGCGTTTTTCATCACTGCGCGGTTGCACCACGGTTTCTTCCTGCTGTGCCAGGTGCCACTTACCCTCGATGTGTTTCAGCGTAAGTTGTTGCCTGGCGCTCACGCCTTTTTCATTACACCAGAATGCAATATCGTAGAGATAGCTTCCCGCCTGGTCACGAACGCTTGCCAGACCGAACAGGGAGCGATATTCACCCATTAAAAGTGAGAATAGCTTGTCATTATTACTGCCGGGATTGACTATCAATAGCGTGCAATTTTGAAATTTTGCCCATTTATTGATTTTTTCCAGCCACGGCAGCAGTTTTTCAGAAGGGATATTTTGCAGGACGTTATTTGCGCATTTAAGGATCACTAAATAGTGATCCGGATCAATAGTGCACTGAACGTCGCGGGACAAAAAGTATAGACTATCGGCATCCGATGTCATGGAAAATAATCGCACCGTCTGAGGCCCGCAATCGTTTTCCAGCGTGATAATTTTCTTCGGATCTTCGCCCATGCTAATGACGGCCACGCGGGAATCCTTATCCTGGGCAGCAATTGTCTGGTTTACCAGACTGATAGCATCTTCATTTCGGTCCGTATTAATCCACCAGACTCCTCCGACTGGCATGTGGCTCAATTCGTCCCATAATGACTGGATGCCAATAGAAAATATGGAGTCCACGGTGTCCCTCTTTTCGTCTAATTTATCTGTATCTCAGTTTACTAGCGAAAGCGTAGAAATAAACCTAACATTGAAATTAAAGAACATCAGATTTAGCATGTAAATGAAATTTGTCAGGGCAGGAAGCCCCGCAACTTCTTTAGCGTGCGATTTTCCTCAAAGGGATGGAAAAAGAATGGATAATAACGAACCCGGAACCCCAGTCGATTCGACCCTGGGTTACACATTCCAAAACGATTTTCTGGCGCTGACGCAGGCCTTTTCTTTACCTGAAATAGATTACACCGATATTTCCCAGCGGGAACAGTTGGCCGCGGCTATTAAACGCTGGCCGTTATTAGCTGAATTCGCCCATCAACATTAAGGGAGCCATTGATGGCCATACTCGGATTACAGGGTGTCCGTGGCGGTGTGGGTACCACATCTGTTACCGCGGCGCTGGCGTGGTCATTACAGCTTTTAGGTGAATCGGTGCTGGTTATTGACGCCTGCGCCGATAATTTGCTGCGTATGTCGTTTAACGTCGATTTTACTCGCGAAGAGGGCTGGGCCCGGGCGCTGCTCGACGATAAAGACTGGCAGGATGCAGGGATGCGCTATACCTCCCAGCTCGATCTGCTGCCGTTTGGTCAACTGACCACCACGGAGCGCGAGAATGAAGCCGCGTATCAGCGTCTGTTTTCGCAGTTCACGCTGGCGCTGCAGACCCTGAAAGAAAAGGGGCACTACAAGTGGATCCTGCTGGATCTGCCGCACGGCGCCGGCACGCTGACCCGACAGCTTATTGCCCAGTGCGATCATGTCCTCTCGATCGTCAACGTCGATGCGAACTGCCATATCCGCCTGCATCAGCAGGGGCTACCTCAAAATGGCCATATCCTGATTAACGATTTGCGCATTGGCAGCCAGATCCAGGACGATCTGTATCAGGTCTGGCTGCAGAGCCAGCGCCGCCTGCTTCCCATTGTCATCCATCGTGATGAGGGCATGGCGGAATGCCTTGCGTCGAAGCAACCGCTCGGCGAATACCGTAGCGATTCACTGGCGGCAGAAGAGATCCTGACGCTGGCTAACTGGTGTCTGCTGAACTTCGCCAACAGGGCGGAGCATGCAGGGAGTGATGTATGAGTCGTCTCGCCAGCTGGTTACTCATCCCACCGGTCAGTTCGCGTTTGAGCGAACATTACCGGCATTTTCGCCGTCACGGCGCGTCGGCATTCAGCGCCGCGCTCGGCTGTTTCTGGATGATTCTGGCCTGGATGTTTATTCCACTCGAACACCCGCGCTGGCAGCGCATACGTGCCCGGCACAGCGAATTGTATCCGCACATTAATCCTGACCGTCCGCGTCCACTGGATCCGGCGCGTTATCTCATTCAGGCCATCTGGCTGGTGGCGACCTCATCCCGCGCGGAGACAAAAACGCCGCACTGGCGCAGTTTCTCCCGCGTGCAGCAGCTACGTGAACGCTACCACCAGTGGCTGGATAAACTGCCCAACAGCGTCAGCGATAAGACCAGCCATCTGGATAACCATAAAGAGCTCGGGCATCTCCACCCGGGCTTGCGGCGTTTTATCCTCGGTGTGATCGTTGTGTTCTCGCTCATTCTGGCGCTGGTCTGTATTACGCAACCTTTCAACCCTCTGGCGCAGTTCACCTTCCTGATCCTGCTGTGGGGCGTGGCGCTGCTGGTCCGCCGTATTCCGGGCCGTTTCTCGGCGCTGATGCTGATTGTGTTGTCGTTGACCGTCTCCTGTCGCTACATCTGGTGGCGTTATACCTCGACGCTGAACTGGGACGACCCGGTGAGTCTGGTGTGCGGCCTGGTGCTGCTGTTTGCTGAAACCTATGCCTGGATTGTGCTGGTGCTGGGCTATTTCCAGGTGATTTGGCCGCTCAACCGCCAGCCGGTTCCGCTGCCAAAGGACACCACCCAGTGGCCAACCGTCGATCTCTTCGTGCCGACCTACAACGAAGACCTGAGCGTGGTGAAGAACACCATCTATGCCGCGCTGGGCATCGACTGGCCGAAAGATAAGCTCAAGGTCTGGATCCTGGATGACGGCAACCGTCCGGCGTTCCGCCAGTTCGCAGAGGAGGTCGGCGTCGAGTACATCGCCCGTCCGACGCACGAACATGCTAAAGCCGGGAACATCAACAACGCGTTGAAGTATGCCACCGGGGAGTTTGTCTCGATCTTTGACTGCGACCACGTGCCGACGCGCTCGTTCCTGCAGATGACCATGGGCTGGTTCCTGAAGGAGAAAGAGCTGGCGATGATGCAGACGCCGCACCACTTCTTCTCGCCGGACCCGTTTGAACGTAACCTTGGCCGTTTCCGTAAAACCCCGAACGAAGGCACGCTGTTCTATGGCCTGGTGCAGGACGGAAACGACATGTGGGATGCCACCTTCTTCTGCGGCTCCTGTGCGGTTATCCGCCGTAAACCGCTGGATGAAATTGGTGGTATCGCCGTCGAAACGGTCACCGAAGATGCGCACACCTCGCTGCGCCTGCACCGTCGTGGCTACACCTCAGCCTATATGCGTATTCCGCAGGCTGCCGGTCTGGCAACGGAGTCACTGTCGGCGCACATTGGCCAGCGTATTCGCTGGGCGCGCGGGATGGTGCAGATTTTCCGTCTCGATAACCCACTGATAGGGAAAGGGCTCAAGCTGGCGCAGCGTCTCTGCTACGTCAACGCCATGTTCCACTTCTTATCCGGTATTCCGCGGCTGATCTTCCTGACCGCGCCGCTGGCGTTCCTGCTCCTTCACGCTTATATCATCTACGCCCCGGCACTGATGATTGCGCTGTTTGTTCTGCCGCACATGATCCACGCGAGCCTGACGAACTCGAAGATACAGGGTAAATACCGCCACTCCTTCTGGAGTGAAATCTACGAAACGGTGCTGGCCTGGTACATCGCACCGCCGACGATGGTGGCGCTGATTAACCCGCATAAAGGGAAATTCAACGTCACCGCAAAGGGCGGCCTGGTGGAAGAAGAGTACGTCGACTGGGTGATCTCCCGTCCGTATATCTTCCTGGTACTGCTGAATATCGTTGGCGTCATCGCCGGTATCTGGCGTTATTTCTACGGCCCGGAAAACGAAATCCTGACCGTCTTCGTGAGTATGGCCTGGGTCTTCTACAACCTGATTATCCTCGGCGGCGCGGTGGCGGTGTCGGTGGAAAGCAAACAGGTTCGTCGTGCGCATCGCGTTGAAATCTGCATGCCTGCGGCGATCGCCCGTGAAGATGGCCATCTCTTCTCCTGTACCGTGCACGACTTCTCTGACGGCGGTCTGGGGATCAAAATCAACGGCCAGGCGAAGGTGCTGGAAGGGCAGAAAGTTAACCTGCTGCTTAAGCGCGGTCAGCAGGAGTATGTCTTCCCGACGCAGGTTGTTCGCGTGGCGGGCAATGAAGTCGGTCTGCAGCTCATGCCGTTGACCAAAAAGCAGCATATCGATTTTGTGCAGTGTACGTTTGCCCGCGCGGATACGTGGGCTCTCTGGCAGGACAGCTTCCCGGAAGATAAACCTCTGGAAAGCCTGCTGGATATTCTGAAGCTGGGGTTCCGTGGCTATCGTCACCTTGCAGAATTTGCCCCGTCGTCGGTGAAATTAATTTTCCGGTCACTTACTTCGCTGGTTTCCTGGGTCGTGTCGTTCATTCCTCGTCGTCCTGAGCGGGATGAGGCGAAGCAGGCGGACCCGGTTATGGCTCAACAATGATGATAACGCGATGAAAACAAAACTTTCCTGGTTATGTGCAGTGGCAATGGGGATGAATGTCCTCCCCGCAACAATGGCTAACGCCGCTCCTGGTAATGCAGCGGCAACGCCTGCGCCAACGGTACCTGTCGTCGCGCAAGCAACCGATCCGGTTGTCACTGCGGCACCGGGTCAAACAGAAAACATCATGCCGAACCAGCCAACGGAGGGGAACACCCTGCCGGCAGACGGTCAGGTCATCGGGCAGGTGATGCCGGGCGTCCGGGGGGCGAATGCGCCCGTCGTCGCAGACAATGCGCCGTCACGGGACGTGAAGCTGACCTTCGCGCAAATTGCGCCGCCTCCGGGCAGCATGGTGCTGCGCGGCATCAACCCTAACGGCGGCATTGAATTTGGCATGCGCAGCGATGAGGTCGTCTCTAATGCGGTGCTGAACCTTGAGTACACCCCGTCGCCGTCGCTGCTGCCGACCCAGTCTCAGCTGAAGGTCTACCTGAATGATGAGCTGATGGACGTCCTGCCGGTCACGAAAGAGCAGCTGGGCAAGAAAACCCAGGCTCAGGTGCCGATCAACCCGCTGTTCATCACCGACTTTAACCGTATCCGTCTGGAATTTGTCGGTCACTACCGCGATGTCTGCGAAAACCCGGCCAGCAACACGCTGTGGATGGACGTCGGGCGTAACTCCTCGCTGCAGCTGACCTACCAGTCGCTGGCGTTGAAAAACGATCTTTCGGCCTTCCCGGTTCCGTTCTTCGATCCGCGTGATAACCGTCCGCTCACGTTGCCGATGGTGTTTGCCTCTTCCCCGGACGTGACCGAGCAGCTGGCGGCCACCATCGTGGCGTCCTGGTTTGGTTCACGCGCGGGCTGGCGCGGCCAGAGCTTCCCGGCGATGTATGACAAGCTGCCGGACAGAAATGCCATTGTGTTTGCGACCAACGCGAAACGCCCGGCCTTCCTGCGCGATCATCCGGACGTCAAAGCGCCGACCGTTGAGATGATAAGCCATCCGGAAAACCCGTACGTGAAGCTGCTGGTGGTCTTTGGTCGTGATGATAAAGATCTGGTGCAGGCAGCAAAAGCCATTGCCCAGGGCAACGTCCTGTTCCGCGGCAACAGCGTGGTGGTTGATGACGTCAAACCGCTGCTGGCGCGTAAACCGTATGATGCGCCAAACTGGGTGCGTACCGACCGTGCGGTAACCTTTGGCGAGCTGAAAACCTATGAAGAACAGCTGCAGGCGACGGGGCTTGAGCCAGCGCCGATTAGCCTGTCGCTGAATCTGCCGCCGGATCTGTACCTGTTACGTACCAACGGCATTGATATCAATCTGAACTACCGCTATACCGCGCCAGCCACCAAAGACAGCTCGCGCATGGATATCAGCCTGAATAACCAGTTCCTGCAATCCTTCAGCCTGCAAAGCACGCAGGATACGAACCGCCTGATGCTTCGCCTGCCGGTGCTGCAGGGGCTGCTGGACGGTAAAACGGATGTTTCCATTCCGGCACTGAAGCTGGGTGCGATAAACCAGCTGCGCTTTGACTTCCAGTACATGAACCCGATGCCTGGCGGCTCGGCGGAAAACTGCATCACCTTCCAGCCGGTTCAGAACCACGTGGTGATTGGCGATGAGTCGACCATCGACTTCTCGAAGTACTATCACTTCCTGGCGATGCCGGACCTGCGCGCGTTTGCTAACGCGGGCTTCCCGTTCAGCCGCATGGCCGATCTCTCTGAGTCCATTGTGGTGATGCCAAAAGCGCCAAACGAAGGGCAGGTCACGACTCTGCTGGACACCATGGCGACCGTTGGGGGACAAACAGGATTACCGGCGATTAACGTCACGTTGACGGACGATGGCAGCCAGATTCAGAACAAAGACGCTGACATCATGGTGATCGGTACCATTCCGGATAAGCTAAAGGATGACAAACGTATCGATCTGCTGGTGAAAGCGGCCCAGTCCTGGGTTAACACGCCGCTGCGCCAGACCGAGTTCCCGAGCATTATGCCGGATGTGAACGACCGTCAGGCCAGCGCGCAGACGACGGTAACGTCTCAGGGGGCGATGGCCGCAGTGGTGGGCTTCCAGTCCCCATACAACGAACAGCGCAGCGTGGTGGCTCTCCTTGCGGACAGCCCGCGCGGGTATGAACTCCTCAATACGGCCATGAACGACAGCGGTAAACGTGCCGCGATGTTTGGTTCCGTGTCGGTGATCCGTGAGTCCGGCGTCAATAGCCTGCGCGTGGGCGATGTGTACTACGTGGGCCATCTGCCGTGGTTTGAACGCCTGTGGTATGCGCTGGCTAACCATCCGGTGCTGCTCGCCATCCTGGCTGCGGTCAGCGTGGTCTTGCTGGCATGGGTGCTGTGGCGTCTGCTGCGTATCATCAGCCGTCGTCGTCTGAACCCGGATGAGTAAGATGTAATGAAAGCCATTCGCTGGTGTGCATTAGCAGCGGTGATGCTGGCGGCGCTTCCTCTTCGCGCCGCCTGTACCTGGCCTGCCTGGGAGCAGTTTAAAAAGGACTACATCAGTGAGGGCGGGCGTGTCATTGATCCCAGTGACACGCGCAAAATTACGACCTCGGAAGGGCAAAGCTACGCCCTGTTCTTTGCCCTGGCGGCGAACGATCGCAACGCGTTTGACCAGCTGCTGACGTGGACGCGCGATAATCTTGCCAGCGGCGATCTCAACGACCATCTGCCTGCCTGGCTATGGGGTCAGAAGGATAAAGAAACGTGGGCGGTGATTGATACCAACTCCGCCTCTGACGCCGATGTCTGGATCGCCTGGTCACTGCTCGAAGCGGGTCGGCTGTGGAAACATCCGGACTATACCCGCACGGGTAAAGCGTTGCTGAAACGCATTGTCAGCGAGGAAGTGGTGAAAGTGCCGGGACTCGGCGCAATGCTGCTTCCCGGTAAAGTCGGTTTTGCCGATGAACAGGTCTGGCGCTTTAACCCCAGTTATCTTCCTCCGCAGTTAGCGAGTTATTTCACGCGCTTTGGTTCCCCGTGGACCCAGCTTCGTGAAACCAATCTGCGCCTGCTGCAGGAGAGTGCGCCGAAAGGCTTTTCGCCGGACTGGGTGCAGTATCAGAAACACAAAGGCTGGCGGTTACAGCAGGATAAGGCGCTGGTGGGCGGCTACGACGCCATCCGCGTGTATCTCTGGGTGGGCATGATGAGTGACAACGATCCTCAGAAAGCCCGGCTGCTGACGCGCTTCCAGCCGATGGCGGCAAAGACTATGAAACGGGGTGTGCCGCCGGAGAAAGTGGATGTGGCGACGGGGAAACGCACCGGGAATGGCCCGGTCGGGTTCTCTGCCGCCATGCTGCCGTTTTTACAACAGCGTGATGCCCAGGCGGTTCAGCGCCAGCGCGTTGCGGACCATTTTCCCGATAACAATGCCTATTACAGCTACGTGCTGACTCTCTTTGGGCAAGGATGGGATCAGCATCGTTTTCGCTTCACCGCAAAAGGTGAATTAATACCGGATTGGGGCCAGGAATGCGCAAGTTCACAGTAAATCTACTCACTTTATCGCTTGGCCTGGCACTGATGCCGCTGGCTGAAGCCGCCAACTCTCCGCAGCAGAAACAGCTGCTGGAACAGGTTCGGCTGGGCGAATCGACACAGCGTGAGGATTTGGTTCGTCAGTCGCTTTATCGTCTGGAGCTGATTGACCCGAACAACCCTGACGTCATTGCCGCACGCTTTCGCTACCTGCTGCGCCAGGGCGATAACGCCGGTGCGCAAAAAGAGCTGGATCGTCTGAAAGGTATCGCGCCGGGCTCGAGTGCGTACCAGTCATCACGCAACACGATGCTGCTTTCTACCCCGGATGGCCGCCAGCAGCTCCAGCAGGCGCGACTGCTCGCCACCACGGGACACACGCAGGAGGCGATTGCCGCCTATGACAAGCTGTTTGACGGCAACCCGCCGGGCGGCGACGTGGCCACGGAATACTGGAACGTCGTGGCGAAAGACCCTGCTCGCCGAAATGCAGCCATTAACCAGCTCAAGAAAATAAACAGCAGCAGCCCCGGAAATACGCAGCTGCAGGCGACTCTGTCCCAGCTTTTGTTCCAGAGCGGACGCCGTGATGAAGGCTTTGCGATATTGCAGGAGATGGCCAAATCCACCAATGGCCGTAACCAGGCGTCTGATATGTGGTATGACCAAATCAAAGGTCAGCCTGCCAGCAGCGCCAGCGTCAGCGCGCTGCAAAAATACCTGAGCGTATTCAGCGACGGGGATAGCGTCGCGGCGGCGCGTGCCCAGCTTGAAGCGCAGCAAAAACAGCTCGCCGATCCGGCGTTCCGCGCGAAAGCGGAAGGGCTGGCGGCGGTGGATGCCGGGCAGGGGAGTAAGGCGGTGGCGGAGCTGCAAAAAGCCGTCAGCGCCAACCATGCCGACAGTGAGGCGGTGGGGGCCCTTGGACAGGCGTATTCTCAGAAGGGCGACCGCGCCCGCGCGGTGGCACAGTTTGAAAAGGCGATTGCCCTCGATCCCCAGAGCGATAACCGGGGTAAATGGGACAGTCTTCTGAAGGTTAACCGCTACTGGTTGCTGATCCAGCAGGGCGATGCGGCGCTGAAGGCGAATAACCCGGCGCAGGCGGAGCGTTACTATCAGCAGGCACGCGGTATCGACAATACCGACAGCTATGCCGTGCTGGGGCTGGGCGACGCCGCCGCGGCACGTAAAGATAACGACGCGGCGGAACGTTATTATCGCCAGGCGCTGCGGATGGACAGCGGCAACAGCAATGCGGTTCGCGGCCTGGCCAATATTTACCGCGCGCAGTCGCCGGAGAAGGCCTCGCAGTTTATCCAGTCTCTCTCCGCCAGCCAGCGCCGAAGCATAGACGATATTGAACGTAGCCTGACCAACGAACAGCTCTCCGCCCAGGCCGAACAGCTTGAGAACCAGGGGAAATACGCGCAGGCAGCAGACATTCAGCGTCGTCGTCTGGCGCTCTCTCCCGGCGACGTGTGGATAACTTATCGTCTCTCGCGCGATCTCTACAGCGCGGGTCAGCGCAGCCAGGCGGATACCCTGATGCGTCAGCTTGCCAGCCAGAAACCGTCCGATCCGGATCAGGTGTACGCCAACGGGCTCTATCTTTCCGGAAACGATCAGGACCGCGCCGCGCTGGCGCATCTGGATACGCTGCCGCGCAGCCAGTGGAACGGCAATATTCAGGAACTTGCCGACCGCCTGCAAAGCAACCAGGTGCTGGAAACCGCCAACCGTCTGCGCGACAGCGGCAAAGAGCAGGACGCAGAGAATCTTCTTCGCCAGCAGCCGACCTCCACCCGTATCGACCTCACGCTGGCGGACTGGGCACAGCAGCGTGGCGATCTGGACTCGGCGAAAACGACGTACAATGCCGTCCTGCAGCGTGAACCGCAGAACGAAGACGCGATCCTCGGCCTGACCGAGATTTACAGCGCGCAGGGTAACAAAGATGCCGCGCGCGCAGAGCTGGCGAAACTGCCCGCCGCGCAAAACGGCCAGCCGCTGTCGCTCAACATGCAGCGCCGGATCGCGATGGCGCAGGCGGGCCTGGGCGATTCCGCTGCCGCAGAACAGACCTTCAATAAAATCATTCCGCAGGCTAAATCGCAGCCCGGCTCCATGGAAAACGCGCTGGTGCTGCGTGATGCCGCGCGTTTCCAGGCGCAGAACGGGCAGCCTCAGCAGGCGCTGGAAACCTATAAAGATGCGATGGTATCGACAGGTATCACCACGACGCGTCCGGCTGACAACGACAGTTTCACCCGTCTGACGCGTAACGATGAAAAGGATGACTGGCTGAAGCGCGGCGTGCGCAGCGATGCCGGTGACCTGTATCGTCAGCAGGATGTTAACGTCACGCTGCAGCACGACTACTGGGGCTCCAGCGGCACGGGCGGTTATTCCGACCTGAAAGCGCATACCACTATGCTACAGGTGGATGCCCCGCTCTCAGATGGGCGCATGTTCTTCAGAAGCGATCTGGTCAACATGGACGCCGGTTCATTTGATAGCAAGAACGGGACTTACGACCCTAAATGGGGAACCTGCTACGAAACGCCGTGTAGCGGCAACACCCATCAGTCCGACAATGGCGCGAGCGTCGCCGTCGGCTGGCAGAATAAGACCTGGGCGATGGATATTGGCACCACGCCAATGGGCTTTGACGTTGTCGACGTGGTGGGCGGCATCAGCTACAGCAGCGATCTGGGGCCCATCGGCTATACCGTTAACGCCCATCGCCGCCCAATCTCCAGCTCTCTGCTGGCCTTCGGCGGGCAAAAAGATACCAATACCGGCACCACCTGGGGCGGCGTACGCGCCACCGGTGGCGGCGTAAGTATGAGCTATGACAAAGGGGAAGCGAACGGCGTCTGGTCAAGCCTGAACGCGGAAACGCTGACGGGTAAAAATGTGGAGGATAACTGGCGCGTCCGCTGGATGACGGGTTACTACTACAAGCTCATTAATAAAAACAATGAGCGTCTGACGGTCGGCGTCTCCAATATGCTCTGGCACTACGACAAAGACCTGAGTGGTTATACCCTGGGTCAGGGCGGCTACTACAGTCCGCAGGAGTATGTCTCCTTCGCGCTGCCGGTGACCTGGCGTAAACGCACGGAGAACTGGTCCTGGGAGCTGGGTGGCTCGGTGTCCTGGTCCCACTCCAAAACCAAAGACGAGCTGCGCTACCCGATTCAGAATCTGATCCCGACCGATGAGCCAGACCGCTATACCGACCGGGGCGCGATGGAAACCGGCAGCAGTTCTTCCGGTACGGGTTATACCGCACGGGCCATTATCGAACGCCGCGTAACGTCCAACTGGTTTGTGGGCATGGGCGTGGATATTCAGGAAGCGAAAGACTATACCCCAAGCCACGCGCTGATCTATGTGCGCTACTCTGCTGCAGGCTGGCAGGGCGATATGGACTTACCGCCGCAGCCGCTCATCCCGTACGCGGACTGGTAATCGGATTTTCCTTAATCCATTTGTAAGTCTCTCTTAATAGCGCGGCAATCGGGTATACTCAGGCGCGCCAGGTTTACACCCTGGCGCGCCCTGCGCTTCGAGTTTTGTGGAGAGTCATTTTGCGTGTCAGCCGTTCCTTAACAATCAAACAGATGGCGATGGTTTCTGCCGTCACCATGCTGTTTGTCCTGCTTTTCTGCGTAATTCTGCTGTTTCATTCCGTACAGCAGAATCGCTATAACACGGCCTCGCAGTTAGAAAGTATTGCCCGCTCGGTGCGCGGCCCGCTCTCCGCCTCGATCCTGAAAGGGGATATTCCCGAAGCGGAAACCATTTTAAAACGCATTCAGCCTGCCGGCGTTGTTAGCCGCGCCGACGTCGTCTTGCCTAACCAGTTTCAGGCGCTGCGGATGAGCTTTATCCCGGAGCGTCCCGTCCCGATGATGGTGATGCGCCTGTTTGAACTGCCGGTGCAAATTTCGCTGCCCGTTTATTCACTCGAACGCCCTGCCAATCCGCAGCCGCTGGCCTACCTGGTATTACAGGCGGACTCCTACCGCATGTATAAATTCGTCATGAGCTGGGTAGTTACGTTAGTGACCACTTGCTTACTTATGACGCTTATTCTCAGCGTGGCGCTCACCTGGTGCATTAACCGGCTGATTGTTCATCCGCTGCGCCGCATCGCCCGCGAACTGAATACGCTTGCGCCGCAGGATCAGATGGGGCATCAGCTTGAGCTACCGCGTCTGCATCATGACGATGAGATAGGCATGCTGGTGCGCAGCTACAACCTCAACCAGCAGCGGATCCAGCGTCAGCAGGATGAGTTAAACAGCAGCGCCACGCGCTTCCCGGTGTCGGAGCTTCCCAATAAAGCCTTCCTGATGGCAATGCTGGAGCAAACCGTTGAGCGCCAGCAAACCACGGCGCTGATGGTTATCGCCTGTGAAACGCTGCAGGACACGGCTGGCGTGCTCAAGGAGAGCCAGCGCGAAATGCTGCTGCTCACCCTGGTGGAAAAGATCAAATCTGTCCTTGCCCCGCGCATGGTGCTGACCCAGGTCAGCGGTTACGATCTGGTGGTGATTGCCAATGGCGTAAAAGAGCCCTGGCATGCGATTACATTAGGTCAGCAAGTACTCACTGTCATTAATGAGCGGTTGCCGATTCAGGGTATCCAGCTTCGCCCGAGCGCCAGTATCGGTATCGCCATGTACTACGGTGATTTAACGGCGGAACAGCTTTATCGTCGCGCCTTCTCGGCGGCGTTTACTGCCCGGCGCAAAGGGAAAAATCAGATCCAGTTCTTCGACCCGGAGCAGATGGAAAAGGCGCAGCAGCGCCTGACGGAAGAGAGCGACATCCTGACCGCCCTGGATAACCGCCAGTTTGCCCTCTGGCTGCAGCCGCAGGTGGATCTGCGGACGGGAGAGGTAAAAAGCGCCGAGGCTCTGCTGCGTCTGCAGCAGCCGGATGGTTCATGGGAGCTGCCGGAAGGGCTGATTGAGCGCATTGAGTCCTGCGGCCTGATGGTTACCGTCGGCTACTGGGTGCTGGAGGAGTCCTGCCGTCAGCTTGCGGCCTGGCAGGAGCGCGGCGTGACGCTGCCGCTGTCGGTTAACCTGTCTGCCCTGCAGCTTATGCACCCGACCATGGTTTCAGAGATGCTGGAGCTGATCCATCGTTACCGCATCAAGCCAGATACGTTGACCCTGGAAGTGACGGAGAGCCGACGTATTGACGATCCTAATGATGCGGTCGCGATCCTGAAGCCGCTGCGTAATGCCGGTATTCGCATTGCACTGGACGATTTTGGCATGGGGTACGCCGGGCTGCGCCAGCTTCAGCACATGAAAACCCTTCCGGTAGATGTGCTCAAAATTGACAAAGCGTTTGTCGACGGTCTGCCGGACGACAGCAGCATGGTGCAGGCGATTATCCAGATGGCGCGCAGTCTCAACCTGCACCTTATTGCCGAGGGGATTGAAACCGACGCGCAACGCGCCTGGCTGGCAGAGGCGGGCGTGGAGAGCGGGCAAGGCTTCCTTTTTGCCCCTGCTGTTCCTTCGGATGTCTTTGAACAACGATACCTTTCTGGTGCTGACGACCCCGCAAAAGTGTAACTTTGTTGCTGGCTTGTGCGAGCCAGCTCAAAGTTCTTAACATTTGTGTTTCAAATTTGAACTGAGTTTATTTCTGTCCTGTTATGTGGGTGTTATTTTAAAGCCGCAGGTTAACCATAACCTTACAAAACCTGTGGTTTCTCTTCCCAAGGACACCTTATGAAAACCTCACTCTTCAAAAGTCTTTATTTCCAGGTCCTGACAGCCATCGCCATCGGTATTCTGCTGGGTCACTATTACCCTGAGCTGGGCGCGCAAATGAAACCGCTTGGCGACGCGTTCGTTAAGCTCATCAAAATGGTCATCGCGCCGGTGATCTTCTGTACGGTAGTCACGGGCATCGCTGGCATGGAAAGCATGAAGGCGGTCGGTCGTACCGGTGCAGTGGCGCTTCTTTATTTCGAAGTGGTCAGTACCCTGGCGCTGATTATCGGTCTGATCATCGTCAACGTGGTGCAGCCAGGCGCGGGGATGAACGTAGACCCCTCAACGCTGGATGCCAAAGCGGTCGCGGTGTATGCCGAGCAGGCGAAGGATCAGGGCGTGGTCGCCTTCCTGCTGGACGTCATCCCTGGCAGCGTCATTGGCGCGTTCGCCAGCGGAAACATCCTCCAGGTTCTGCTGTTCGCCGTGATGTTTGGTTTTGCCCTGCACCGTCTGGGCAGCAAGGGCCAGCTTATCTTTAATGTGATCGAAAGCTTCTCGCAGGTCATTTTCGGCATCATCAATATGATCATGCGCCTGGCACCCATCGGTGCCTTCGGTGCGATGGCCTTCACCATCGGTAAATATGGCGTCGGCACGCTGGTGCAACTGGGTCAGCTGATTATCTGCTTCTATATTACCTGTATCCTTTTCGTGGTTGTGGTGCTGGGCTCCATCGCCCGCGCGACAGGTTTCAACATCTTCAAATTTATCCGTTACATCCGCGAAGAACTGCTGATTGTTCTGGGGACCTCCTCTTCAGAATCGGCGCTGCCGCGTATGCTCGACAAGATGGAGAAACTCGGGTGCCGTAAATCGGTGGTCGGGCTGGTGATCCCGACGGGCTACTCCTTCAACCTGGACGGTACCTCGATATACCTGACGATGGCGGCCGTATTTATCGCTCAGGCGACCAACAGCCATATGGATATTTTCCATCAGATTACCCTGCTGGTGGTGCTCCTGCTCTCCTCTAAAGGTGCGGCAGGCGTAACGGGCAGCGGCTTTATCGTGCTGGCAGCCACCATTTCTGCTGTGGGTCACCTGCCGGTGGCGGGTCTGGCGTTGATTCTGGGTATTGACCGCTTCATGTCTGAGGCGCGTGCGTTAACCAACCTGGTGGGTAACGGCGTGGCAACGGTGGTGGTGGCGAAATGGGTGAAAGAGCTGGATCACAAAAAGCTCGACGATACTCTGAATAATCGTTCAACTGACAGCAAAAATCCTGGCTTATCCTCTTAAACTTGTCACAAATGCCCGTATTCCCTTGTGGGGATGCGGGCTCCTGCGCATAATAACTGTTCATACCTGTCATAATTCGACAAGATTTTTTTTGGGTATATTTCACTTCGGACCGTGACGTTTTGCCGAACGCGCGGTCTAATCGACGTGTTTTCATCGTCATCTTTAAGAGTGAAGCGCGTCGCGAGGCACTCTTTTTTAACCAGGAATGTTGATCAGGGGTTCACATGCAGGGCACAAAAATTCGACTCTTAACCGGCGGTTTGCTGATGATGGCAGCAGCCAGTTATGTGCAGGCAGATGCGCTCCAGCCAGACCCGGCCTGGCAACAAGGGACATTAGCGAACGGTTTTCAATGGCAGGTCTTAGCCACGCCGCAACGTCCCAGCGATCGTATTGAAATCCGTCTGTCTGTTAATACCGGTTCCCTCACGGAAAGCACCCAGCAAACCGGTTTCAGCCACTTTATTCCCCGGCTGGCGCTCACGCAGAGCGGCAGCCTGCAAGCGGTTCAGGTGCGTTCACTCTGGCAGCAGGCCATCGATCCGAAACGCCCACTCCCCCCGGCTGTTGTCTCGTATGACTACACCATGTTTAACCTGAGCCTGCCAAACAACCGTAACGACTTGCTTAAAGAAGCGCTCACGTATCTCTCCGATGCCTCTGGCAATCTGGCGATTACGCCGGACACGGTCAACTATGCGTTGAGTAACAGCGACATGGTGGCAACCTGGCCTGGGGATACCAAAGAGGGCTGGTGGCGTTACCGCCTGAAGGGCTCAACGTTACTGGGACATGATCCGGCCGAACCGCTGAAACAGCCGGTGGACGCCGAACAGGTGAAATCGTTCTATCAGAAGTGGTACACCCCGGACGCGATGACGCTGATCGTGGTGGGTAACGTGGACAGCCGCGCGGTGGTGGAGCAGATCAACAAAGCGTTTGGCGATCTGAAAGGCAAGCGTGAAACGCCAGCACCTGTCCCGACGCTCTCTCCGCTGCGTGCAGAGCCTGTCAGCATTATGACGGACACCGTGCGTCAGGATCGCCTCTCCGTCATGTGGGATAACGCCTGGCAGCCCATCCGTGAATCTGCGGCGATGTTACGCTACTGGCGTGCCGATCTGGCACGTGAAGCGCTGTTCTGGCACGTCCAGCAGACGCTGAGTAAGAACAACGTGAAGAATATTGGTCTTGGCTTTGACTGCCGCGTGCTGTTCCAGCGTGCGCAATGTGCCATCAACGTTGAATCACCGGGCGATAAGCTAAATGCCAATCTGGGTGTGGTCGCGAAAGAGCTGGCAAAAGTGCGTAAAGAGGGGCTTTCCGAAGAGGAATTCAACGCTCTCGTGGCGCAGAAAAAACTCGAGCTGCAGAAGCTGTTTGCGACCTACGCTCGCGCCGATACCGACATTCTGATCAGCCAGCGTATTCGTTCCCTGCAGAATCAGGTGGTGGACATTGCGCCGGAACAGTATCAGAAGCTTCGTCAGGACTTCCTGAACGGTCTGACCGTCGATATGCTCAATCAGGACCTCCGTCAGCAGCTGTCGCAGGAGATGGCGTTGATCCTTCTGCAACCGAAGGGCGAGCCGGAATATGACATGAAGGAACTTCAGGCGACCTGGGATGCCATTATGGCTACCGCGCCGCAGCCAGCGCAGGCCGCCACGGCGGATGATTTACATCCGGACGCGACGGATATTCCGCAAGGGCAGTAATGCAAACATTCCCTCTCCCTGTGGGAGAGGGTTAGGGTGAGGGCATCAGCCCGCACCCTACTTAAACGGGCATCGCCTCGCGCGGAATAATCGCCCCGCGATACTGAATCACCGTGCTGGCCGTCAGGTGCCCGCGCTGTGCCGCCGCTTCCGGCGTTCCACCCGTCAGGCGTACCGCCAGATAGCCCGCGCTGAATGAATCACCTGCCGCCGTGGTATCAATCACTTTCTCTTTGGCAAGCTTCACTGCCGGAACGTCAACCAGCGCTTCACCCGCCACCGCGACCAGGCACGAATCCGCACCGCGCTTAATCACCACTTCGCTCACACCTGCCGCCTGCGTGCGCGCAATTACGTCCTCTACCGGTTTTTCACCCCACAGGGCGTCTTCATCGTCGAGCGTCAGGAAGGCGATATCGGTGCACTGCAGCATCTGCTGATAGACCTGCTGCGTCTCTTCGCGGCTGGCCCACAGGCGCGGGCGGTAGTTGTTATCGAAAATAACCTTACCGCCGTTGGCACGGCATTCGCGCAGCAGCGAGAGCAGCTTGTCTCGGCTGGCGGGGCTTAAAATCGCCAGGCTAATGCCGCTCAGATAGAGATAGTCAAATGCCGCCAGCTCTTCGCAGATGGCCGCGGCCGCGTCGCTCTCCAGCCAGAATTTGGCTGCGGCTTCGTTGCGCCAGTAATAAAACGTGCGTTCGCCTGTACTGTCGGTTTCGATGTAATAAAGCCCCGGGAGGCGGTTTTCCATACGCTGAATCAGCGACGTTTCAACATGTTCACTCTGCCAGGCCTCCAGCATTTGCTGGCTGAAGCTGTCCGTACCCAGGGCGGTAACGTAGTTCACGGTGAGCGCCTCAGGCGCGACCTGACGGGCAATATAAACGGACGTGTTTAACGTATCGCCACCAAATCCGCGGCTGACTTCCGCGCCTTTTTGTGACAGCTCAATCATGCATTCGCCAATCACGGCAATTTTTTTGGACATAGTCGTGAACCTGAACAGAAGAATTATCAGCAGTGTGCGCTGAGTGAATTAACCGGTCAACTATATTAAAACAACGTTCCATTATTTTTTTTGAGCCAGCGCGTGTTCCCGCCCATTTCTGTCATCTTAATTTCATTTTCCGGGTGAATTGAACATAAAGTTCTCAATTGTCGCGCCGATAATCCTGTGACGAGTCCAGAAAGGCTATCCCAACAACAGGACATCTGAAATGAAGTCAGAGCAGGTTATCCAGCGGCTGAGCACTACGCCTGAGGCAAGTATTGAGAACTTGCAGGAGCATCGCTACTGGCTGCAATGTGAGCGTGCGTACACCTATCAGCCGATCTACCGAACAGATGGTCGACTGATGGCCATCGAAATTTTGACCGTCGTTACGCACCCCTCAAACCCTACTCAGCGCATCGCGCCGGATCGCTATTTTGCCGAAGTTGCCGTTCGCCAGCGTCTGGACGTGCTGGAAGAGCAGCTTCGCATGCTGGCAACGAAGCACGCCTTTTTCGAACAGCACGATATCCTCGCCTCGGTGAACGTCGATGGCCCAACCCTGCTGGCGCTGCGCCAGAACGCGAAATTGCAGGAGCTGATCGCCACCCTGCCGTGGATGCGCTTTGAGCTGGTGGAGCATGTCCGTTTGCCGCAGGACTCCTCGTTTGCTTCGATATGCGAATACGGCCCGCTGTGGCTGGATGACTTTGGCACCGGCATGGCGAACTTCTCCGCCCTGAGTGAAGTGCGCTACGACTACATTAAAGTGGCCCGCGATCTGTTCATTATGCTGCGTCAGACCCCGGAAGGGCGGAATCTGTTTACGCTGTTATTACAGCTGATGAACCGCTATTGCCAGGGCGTGATTGTTGAAGGTGTGGAAACACTGGAAGAGTGGCGTGATGTGCAAAACTCTCCCGCAGCGGCGGCGCAAGGCTACTATCTCTCTCGCCCGGTACCCATGGATCGCCTCGATAACGTCATAACGACCCTCTGATAAACCCGCTTCCCTTTGTCTGGACTATAGTTTTACAGGACAGGTCATCAGGAAAGGGGATAAAAATGACAAGAACAACCAGGGTAATCTCCTGGACAGCAGGGATTTTCTTGTTGTTGATCGTGGTTGTCGCCATCATTATTGCGACGTTTGACTGGAACCGTCTCAAGCCGACCATCAACCAGAAAGTCTCAACCGAGCTGAACCGCCCCTTCGCCATACGGGGTGATTTAGGGGTGGTATGGGAACGCCAGAAAGAGGAGCCCGGCTGGCGAAGCTGGATCCCCTGGCCACATATCCATGCTGACGACATCATTCTCGGCAACCCGCCGGATATCCCGGACGTCACAATGATCCACCTGCCGCGGGTTGAAGCCACGCTGGCTCCGCTGGCACTCTTCACCAAAACGGTCTATCTGCCGTGGATCAAACTTCAGCAGCCCGATGCGCGCCTGATCCGCCTCTCCGAAAAAAACAACAACTGGACGTTTAGCCTGGCCAGCGACAGCGAAAAAGATCCGAATGCCCAGCCTTCTTCCTGGTCATTCCGTCTCGACAATATTCTCTTCGATCGCGGGCGGATCGCCATCGACGATAAGGTCAGCAAGGCGGATGTGGAGATCCTGGTCGATCCGCTGGGCAAGCCGCTGCCGTTCAGCGAGGTCACGGGGACGAAAGTGAAAGGTGACGCGGCAAGCGTGGGCGACTATGTCTTCGGCCTGACGGCAAAAGGACGCTATAACGACCAGCCGCTCAGCGGTAAAGGGAAAATAGGCGGCATGCTGGCGCTACGGAGCGAAGGCACGCCGTTCCCGGTGCAGGCGAACTTCCGTTCCGGTAACACCCGCGTAGCGTTCGTGGGCACGGTCAACGACCCGATGAACATGGGCGGCGTTGATCTTCAGCTTAAATTTGCCGGTGATTCGCTGGGCGAGCTGTATGAACTGACCGGCGTTCTGCTGCCGGATACCCCACCGTTCGAAACGGACGGGCATCTGGTCGCCAAAATCGATACCGAAAAAGCGTCTGTTTTTGACTACCGGGATTTTAACGGTCGGATCGGCGACAGCGACATCCACGGCACGCTGACCTACACCACCGGAAAACCGCGCCCGAAACTGGAAGGGGATGTTGAGTCCCGTCAGCTGCGTCTGGCCGACTTGGGCCCGCTGATCGGCGTTGATTCCGGTAAAGGTACGAAGTCAAAAGAGGTGAAGAAAGATCCTCAGCCTGCCGGCAAAGTGCTGCCTTATGAACGTTTTGAGACGGATAAATGGAACGTGATGGATGCGGATGTGCGCTTCAAAGGCGGAAAAATTGAACATGGCAGTACGCTGCCAATAAGCAATCTTACGACCCATATCCTCCTTAAAAGCGCCGACCTGCGTCTGCAGCCGCTGAAGTTTGGCATGGCGGGCGGGACGATCTCCTCGAACATTCACCTGGAAGGCGATAAGAAGCCGATGCAGGGACGGGCGGAGATTCAGGCGCGTCGATTGAAGCTGAAAGAGCTGATGCCGAACGTCGAGTTGATGCAGAAAACCCTCGGTGAAATGAACGGTGATGCCGATATTCGCGGCGTGGGGAACTCGGTGGCGGCGCTGCTGGGCAGCGGCAATGGTAACCTGAAGCTGCTGATGAACGACGGGCTGGTGAGCCGCAACCTGATGGAGATCCTGGGGCTGAACGTCGGTAACTACGTCATCGGGCAAATCTTTGGTGATGACGAGGTGCGGGTGAACTGCGCGGCGGCCAATCTGGATCTGGTTAACGGCGTGGCGCGTCCGCAGATTTTTGCCTTTGACACGGAAAACGCGGTGATTAACGTGACCGGTACCGCGAGCATGGCCTCGGAGCAGCTTGATCTGACTATTGACCCGGAAAGTAAGGGGATTCGTATCATCACCCTGCGCTCGCCGCTTTACGTGCGCGGGACCTTCAAAAATCCGCAGGCGGGCGTGAAGCCCGGACCGCTGATTGCGCGTGGCGCAGTGGCTGCGGCACTTGCGACGCTGGTCACTCCAGCCGCAGCGCTGCTGGCCTTGATTTCGCCGTCAGAAGGCGAGGCGAATCAGTGTCGGACCATTTTGTCGCAGATGAAGAAGTAACGCCTTTCTCCCTCTCCCTGTGGGAGAGGGCCGGGGTGAGGGCATCAGGCCGCACGCAGTGAATTACAGAGCCTGGTGCTTCGTCTCGTGCGTCAGCAGCAGCGCAATCAGCGTCAGCCCCGCCATTGCCGCCAGATAAACCCCCACATAGAACAGACCATAGTTTGCCTGCAGCCAGGTGGCGATATACGGCGCAACGGACGCGCCCAGAATAGACGAGACGTTGTAGGAGAACGACGCGCCGGTATAGCGCACTTCCGTTGGGAACAGCTCAGGCAGCAGCGCACCCATCGGGCCGAAGGTCAGCCCCATCAGGCTCAGACCAATCAGCAGATAGGCCATCACCAGCGCCGGGCTACCTGAACCCAGCAGCGGCGGGAAGACAAACAGGGCAAACAGAATGATCAGCGTGGTGATGGTAATCATGCTCGCGCGGCGACCGAACTTATCCGCCAGCAGGCCCGCAATCGGAACCATCACGCCAAACCCGATCACCGCCATCATCAGCATCCACAGCACTTCGTTACGCGGCAGACCCAGCCCAACCGGCGCGGCGGCGGTACTGAAGGTCATGGAGTAAACGGTCATGATGTAGAACAGCGTATAGGTTGCCAGCATGATGAACGTGCCCAGCACGGTCACGCGGACGTGTTTGGTCAGCAGCGTACCCAGCGGCACTTTCACCTGCTTGTTCGCCGCGGCCACTTTTGCGAAAACTGGGGTCTCATGCAGAGAAACGCGCACGTACAGGCCAATCAGCACCAGCACGGCTGAGAAGATAAACGGAATACGCCAGCCCCAGCTCATGAACTGTTCATCCGTCAGCAGCCAGGAGAGCAGCAGGAACGTCCCGTTGGCAAAGAAGAAGCCAATCGGTGCGCCCAACTGCGGGAATGAGCCATACAGCGCGCGCTTGCGTGCCGGGGCGTTCTCGGTGGCCAGCAGCGCCGCGCCGCCCCATTCGCCGCCAAGGCCCAGACCCTGACCAAAACGCGCCAGCGCCAGCAGGACCGGCGCCAGAATGCCGATGGTCTCATACGTAGGCAGCAGGCCGATGGCCACGGTGGAGATGCCCATCGTCAGCAGCGAGGCCACCAGGGTGACTTTGCGGCCAATGCGATCGCCAAAGTGTCCAAACAGCGCAGAGCCAATCGGACGCGCAACAAACGCGATAGCAAAGGTCGCCAGAGACTGCAGCGTGGCCGCCGTCGGATCGCCCTGCGGGAAGAAAATATGCGGGAAGACGATGACCGCGGCGGTGGCATAAATATAAAAGTCGAAGAACTCAATGGCGGTGCCAATCAGCGATGCGACGACAACTTTATTGCGCGAGTTTACCGGAACGTTTTCCGTTCCTGAGTCGAGTGTGGTGGCGGTTGCTTGCATAATATTTTCTTATTTTTGTCGAACGAAAGGCCATATTACGCACAGCAAAAGCGACATTTCAATCTGTAACAAAGCCGCGTGCTGGTGATAAAAGCAACAAAAAGCGGATAATTTTCAGGCCAGCCAAAACAGGTCTATGAAATGCTTCACAGATTTTAAATATCAGTCAATAAAACTGGTTTTCGGTTAAATAAAAGTTACAGGCTGGATTTATATGCTGAAATGATGAATCGGGCTGAAATTTCAGCCCGAGAGTGGGGTTACCGGTGCGTTTTGCCCGGCATTCGCGGGTCGTCTTTATACTCGGCAGTGGCAATCCACGCCGCGCAGAACAGGGTCAAACGCGCGAAGAAGTAGAAGAACGCCATCAGCCCCAGCACCGAGCCAAACGCCGCGCCGGAAGGGGATTTAACCAGTGACGGTAAGGTGTAGGTCATCACGATTTTGATCGCTTCAAAGCCGATCGCCGCGATCAACGTGCCGCGGAGCAGCGCCTTCTTGCGCGGACGATGGCGGGGCAGACGCCAGAAGATCCAGAAGAACAGCAGGTAATTGGCGAAGATGGAAATGGCCAGACCAATGCTGCGCCAGGCGGGCTTCAGCCATTCGATGTAATCAAGGTAAAGCGCGGAGATGATCATCTGCTGCGCCGAGCCTGCCACGGAGGTAATAGAAAGCGTCACGATGAGCGCGACAAGCAGGCCAATCAGAGAAACAAAATCGCGAAGGTACTTAACCCAAATTTTCTCCTGGTCCTGCGGCTTACGCTCCCAGACATCGCGCGACTGGGCGCGAATGGCCTCCCGCAGGTTGCCCATCCAGTTAACGCCGGAGTAAAGGGCAATCAGCAAACCGACGATCCCGACGGTAGTACGCTGCTGAACGGCGGTATTGATGGTGCTTTTGAGCGTGCTGGCAAGGGTCGGGTCACTGACGTTATTCAGGATCTTATTGAAGATATCCTGCAGCAGCGTCGGGTGCGACGCGAGCACAAAACCGGCCGCCGCAAACGACACCATCAGGATTGGGATCATCGACAGGAACGAAAAATAGGTGATGGCAGCACCAAACTGATTCCCCATGCGGTCATTAAAGCGCTCGGTCGCGCGTATCAGATGCGCAATCATGGGAAACTGCTGAATTCTGGCGACAATGCCGGTGACGGTCCCCAGCGCTTTGCTGGCGGTACCAGGGGACCTGGCCTCTTCAGGCCCGGTTTCCATCTTTTTGACGGGCTCATACTCTAAATGTTGGGTGGGTCGTTGCGGGTTGTTTTCCGGCGTCACGCGTCTTTTCCTTTTCGTTTGGCTGGATGTTACTGAATTATAGCTTGCGACTAGTCCACGTAAGCTTTTGTGAGTTCGGTTAGCCACTCCATGAACAGATGGACCCGGCGGGAGAGGTTGCGGCGGTGGGGATAAATCAGGGAGACAGGCATCGGTTCGGCCCGGTATTGCGGCAGGATCTCAACCAGTTTCTTCGCGCGGAGTAAATCGCGCACCCCAACCCGCGGAACCTGAATAATGCCCAGTCCGGCGAGACAGGCAGCCTGGTAAGTTTCCGTGCTGTTGACTGTTAAAACCCCGCCCGTTTTTACCCACTGCGTCGCACTGCCGTTATAAAACTCAAAGCCCTGCGGGCGAGTTCCCAGCATCGCGGCGTAGTGGATCACGGCGTGTGAGCCTAAATCGTCCAGCGTTTCCGGGTAGCCAAAACGCGCCAGATAATCCGGACTGGCGCAGTTAATCACCGACAGCTTGCCCAGCGGACGGGCGATAAGCCCTGAATCTTTCAGCGTGCCGACGCGTACCACGCAATCAAACCCTTCACGGATCACATCCACCAGGCGATCGCTGCTGCTGAGTTCCAGTTCAATGCCCGGATAGTGCTGCAGGAAAGCAGGCAGTTTGGGGATGACTAAATTTCGAGCAACGCCGACGGGCATATCCACGCGGAGCCGTCCGCTGATGCTGGAGGGATCGTGCTGAAACATACCGTCGAGTTCATCAAGGTTTGCCAGCAGATCTTTTGCCCGCTCGTAATAGACCATGCCGTCCTGCGTCAGGCTGACGCGGCGCGTGGTGCGGTGCAATAGCTGGGTGCCAAGCCGGTTTTCCAGGGCCTGAATTTGTCGTGAAACGCTGCCTTTCGGCAGGGTTAATGTTTCGGCCGCGCGGGAAAAACTCTCCAGTTCCGCGACGCGGACGAATAACTGCATTGCGTGAATTTTATCCATAGCGGAAGCTCATTGTTGTTACAGCTGAAACAGTGAAGCGTTTTAACCCATCTTTATTGATTTTCTATCACCTAATAAGCTCTTTCTCAATCTCCTTAACAGCCAAAACGAGGTTTATGATGAGTGAACGTATCGCATTAGTGACGGGTGGTAGCCGTGGTCTGGGTAAAAACGCTGCGTTAAAGCTGGCGGCAGACGGCACGGGAATCGTCCTGACATACAACCGTAGCCAGCAGGAAGCGCTGGATGTTGTGCATGAAATTCAGGAAAAAGGCGTAAACGCAGCGGCATTACAGCTCAACGTCGGGGATATCACGGGTTTTGATCATTTTGCCCAACAGCTTCAGGAAACCCTTAGACGTGTCTGGCATTGTGAAACTTTTGACTATTTATTGAACAATGCCGGAACGGGTTTATATGCGCCCTATACCGACACGACGGAAGCCCAGTTTGATGAGGCGCTGAACGTTCATTTCAAAGGACCTTTCTTCCTGACCCAGCGCCTGCTGCCGTTGCTGAACGACGGGGGACGGATCCTCAACGTCTCCAGCGGGCTGGCCCGCTTTACCCAGCCGGGCTCAGGAACCTACGCGGCCATGAAGGGGGCGATGGAAGTGCTGACGCGTTATCAGGCGAAAGAGCTGGGCGCGCGCGGGATCGCCGTCAATATCATCGCGCCGGGCGCGATTGAAACTGACTTTGGCGGCGGACGCGTGCGCGACAACGCGGAGCTGAATCAGCTGCTGGCCTCGCAAACGGCTCTGGGACGGGTGGGGCTGCCGGACGATATTGGCGATGCCATTGCGGCACTGCTCAGTGACAAACTGGGCTGGATGAATGCGCAACGTATTGAAGTCTCAGGCGGCATGTTCCTGTGATGTACGCGCTTAAGGAAATCCTTAAGGTCAGTGTGTCTAAATACGGACAGATATAAAGAACTCGGGGGGATTTGTAACGTCTCCATTCGTTGAGTTTTTTCTTAAATAACCCCTCTGTAGAATCCCCCTTCGCTATTCTCAGAGGGATAAAAAACGATGCGAGTAATCATGTTTGACAGGCAGTCACTCTTTATTCACGGAGCGATACACAGTCTTCAGACGCTCATTCCGGAAATAGATATGACAGGGACCTGTCAGGCAGACGATTTATGGACCCAGATTTCCGCTTCACCGTCAGCTATCGTCATGATTGACGGCAATTTAATGCAGGACGAGGGGAGCGCTTTGCTGGAAGAGATGCTGCAACGCTTTCCGGCGATACGCGTGATTCTGGTTTTGGCGAAAAAAGAGGCCAGATGGGTTGAGCAATTGCGGCAGCGAAACATCATGGCCATTATGCCCCGAAATGCCAGTCCCGAGCGGTTTTCCGCCGTGCTGGATTCGGTGTCCAGAGGGATGGTCTGTTTTCCCGGGGAGTGGGTCAGGCAGCCGTCGTCTCAGGCGTTATCATCCCTGAGCGAGCGTCAGCGCGACGTGTTGGAATTGCTGGCGGCGGGGGAGTCAAATAAAGAGATTGGCCGCAATCTCAACATCAGTGCGGCCACGGTAAAAGCGCATCTCGAGGCGCTTTTCCGGCGGCTGGACGTGAAAAACAGAACGCAGGCTGCCATGTACTATACCCGTGCGAAGGCCTGAAAAATCGCGTTTGGGAGCGAGGGCATCTCTCCGAAGCTGAATATCATCATAACCAGCGCATCATGCTGCTGTTGGGTTAATGGATATGTCACACTTTCCCGCAGCAGCGCCTCACGCAGCTGAATATCGTCATGCAGCAAATCTTCTGCCTCGGCAGGCGTGATGGGACCGTGAAAAAGTGCCCGATCGCGGATAACGTGGCCATAGCCGATAACCCATAATCCGTTTTCGTCACGATATTTCTCCAGAGAAAGACCCTGGTGTTTTTTTATTAACGCAATGGCGGCAGAAGATATTTTCAGCGCATGACCTTTCATATTCATTTCCTCTTAAGAGCGACACTGTAGAGGAAACGACGTCTGAGAAATATCCGCCAAATGGCTGTTGATCAGGCATTATTATTCAGGTATTCCTGCTGCAATAAACCAAATAACCAGTCATTTTGCCAGCGCCCCGCAAGATAATAGCTCTCGCGTAATTCGCCTTCCAGGCGAAAGCGGGCTTTTTCCAGCAGGCGCCTTGAAGCGACATTTCCCACGGTGACGGTGGCGGTGAGTCGACGTATACCGCCCTGATGAAAAGCATAATCACAAAGCGCTTTCAGGGATTCAAAGCCGTAGCCTTTCCCCTGCGCCTCGGGTGCGAAAAGGAAGCCCACTTCGGCACAGTCCTCTTCCCGATGAATATACCCGGTAACGCCCAGCGGGGCCTGGGAGGCGGCGTCACGCACGACGAGACAGAGCCAGTGCGCGCTGCCCGGTGACCAGGGCGTCAGGCGTGAATCAAACGCCTCGCGGATCGCCGCAACGGGGCGGTTTTCCGCCACAAAGCGCATGACGTCGGTATTCTGCTGTAATGCCAGAAAAAAGGGCCAGTCTTGTTCCAGCAGAGGTGAACAGGTAAGGCGAGGGGTAATTAAAATCGGCATTCAGATTCTCCTGAAACATTTTAAATGATTTTAGGGTTGTCACTTTATTTCAACAGAAAGTCAGGTATGGTTAATCGCGTATAAATAAAAAGAAAAAAAGGGCGTCTCGTGCCCATTCCGGATGTCTTCGTTGTCGCTTAAGGAAAACAATGAGTCTCAGCACATCACATCATATTCGCGAACAGTTCGAACACTGTCTGGCGGTCATTCGCCATGCGTCGGTGGAAATTTTGCTACTTCTGAATGTACATGCTTCTGAGGGCAAAGATCCACGCTGGTTTCTGGAACAGCTCGACAGTGCTCGATTAGCGCTGGGCGGCTGGGGAGCCGTTGCGAAAAAACTCAACCTGAATGACGCCGAGATGTCGGAATTTACGCTCCAGCTGCGCCTGCTGCAGCAGCGCGTTCCGCAGTATGAAAGCGGACAGGATGTGAGTGAAAACCAGCTTATTGCGGCGATTCGGTTTGTCACCGCGCTGGAACACCTTCGCCTGCAGCAGCCGCTGCTGACCTACAGCACGGACCTGGCACCGGGAAGCGAACTTCAGCAACAGCAGGCGCACAAGCAGGTGCGGGCGATTGAGCTGATGATTAAAGGGCTCATCCAGCAGGCCTGGCCCGATCAGGTACGGCTGAACAATCATCTGAAGACCTTGTTTAACGCCGATCGCGTTCGGCGCTGGCTGAAGCTTGGCGAGATCAACGATGTCCTGAGCGGCATGATGTTCAGCGAGCTGGCGCAAATGCTGGTGGATAAAAAAGAGTTCAGCCGCTATTACGCTTCGCTGTTCAGCGATCCGTCCATGCTGACGCTGCTGGTTGAACCGCGTAAAACGCTGCAAACCTTCCTCGACGACATCCGGCAAATTCGCAACAGCATCACCGTTCAGAAAACGTTGAGCTCGGCGCAAATTCAGCTGCTGGATAACTACTACGCGCAGATCGCGCGGCCCGTTCAACGCGCGTTTGAAGAGGGGAGAACGCGCGTCAATCCGGCGGGATTCATGGCGGTAGATGCCAGCGAACTGCATACCTTCTGGGAAAAGGCGCAGAAAATGGATCGCGTCACCGGTGGGGATCTGTTTGAAGTCCGCGACACCATTGAAAAGCCGACCCAGCGCGCGCCGCGCACCCCCGAACAACGTGAGCAGCTCATTTCCGGTGCGCTATGGGGGGCGGTTGGCGTCATGGTGATTGCCATCGTGGCGGGGGGCTTCTGGCTGGTGACCAGCAGTAAACCGCAGCCTGCGACCGCCAGCGCGGCTGACGCGGCACCACCACAGGAAATGCGCGAGACGCCTTCCTCGCGTGAAACGCTCACGCGCATGGGGGTGACCTGGGACGAGAATAATTTCCGCTCGGCCATTAACCGCAACGACACCCGCGTGACCCAGCTCTTTTTGCAGGGTGGTATGGACTGGAAGCTGTCCTGGACCGAAGAGGCGATGTCGGCAGGCTATGACGACGTGCTGGAGCTGATGTTACGCTACCGGCAAAACATGGTGGAGGAGAAGCCGTGTCGCCGCTTCATCAACACGCTCAGCCACGCGATGTCGAACGGCGAGTCTCTGACCTCGGTACGTAAAGAGTATCTTAAAGCGTTCTGCACCGTGCCTGCCGTGGTGAAACGCCAGCAGCACGATCTCGACATGGCCACACGCCGTGCGCAGTCACAGCCAGATGCCACCACGAAAAAATGGCAGTCCATTCAGAGCGCCATTTATGAGGTGATCCGCTAAGTTGTTCTCCCTCTCCCTGTGGGAGAGGGCCGGGGTGAGGGCACCAGACCGCACCCCGCACCCTGCTCAAGGCTCCCCATACAACCCAATCAGCCGCCGCACCACGCCGTTCGTCCAGCCGAAACCATCCTGCAGCGGATACTCCCCACCGCCCCCTTCGCGCGGCGTGCTGCTGGCGATGTGGTACTTCTCAATCAGCTTATGGTGCGTCTGATAAAAATGGTTCACCGTATGCAGCCAGCTCCAGGCGATCTCATCCCCCAGCGAATCGTTGCCGTACTGCTTGAAGCCCTGAATCGCCATCCACTGCAGCGGCGCCCAGCCGTTGGGTTTATCCCACTGCTCGCCGGTTTCATACTCGGTCGCCAGAATCCCGCCCGGCGTGAGCAGTCGCGCCTTGACCGCATCCGACAGGCGCTCGGCCTGCTCATGGGTTGCCATGCCGACATACAGCGGCACGATGCTGGCGGCAGAAAACAGCGCTAGCTCTTCGCGTCGCCAGTCGTAGTCGCGGTAACAGCCGCTCTCCTCGTCCCACAGATAGCGGTTCACCGCCTCGCGACGATCGCTGGCTTTCTGGCGGAACAGGTCGGCCGTCTCTTTGTCCCCTTTCGACGCCGAAATGTTGGCAATGGCGCTTTCCAGCTTGAACAGGAAGGCGTTCAGGTCGATGGGGATAAACTGCGTCGTGCGGATGCTGGCGAGCCGCGACGGATCGCGCAGCCAGCGGGACGAATAGTCCCAGCCGGACGCTGCCCCCGCCCGCAGGTCGCGATAGACCTCGTTTGGCGGTCGCCCTGAGTGGCGCGCGGTTTCCACGTCCTCAATCCACGATTCGTCGCGCGGGGTATCACGGTCATCCCAGTAGCGGTTGAGCAATGAACCGTCCGGCATGCGCACGGCGCTGCGGTAGGCCTGGTTAAGCAGCAGCGACTCCGCGCCGTCCATCCAGAAAGCGTACTCCATTTTGAGGTGATCCAGATAGCGTTTCGCACCGCGCACGCCGTCCTCCTCAAACAGCTCTACCATCAGCGCAAAGACCGGCGGCTGGGAGCGGCTGAGATAATAGGTACGGTTGCCGTTGGGGATATGCCCGTAGCGTTCAATCAGCCAGGCGAAGTTGTCCGCCATGCACTTCAGCAGGTCGTTACGACCGCTCTCCGCCAGCCCCAGCATGGAGAAATAGGAATCCCAGTAGTAGGTCTCGCTGAATCGTCCGCCGGGAACGATATAGGCCTGCGGCAGCGCCAGCAGGGAAGACCAGGGAATATGATCCTGCGGCTCGCGCGTCAGCACCGGCCACAGGTTATCAATGTGCTCCTTGAGGGAGAGGCCCGGGTCGGAGACATACTCGGTGCCGAACGTTTCCGGCATCCAGAAGTGGTTCTCCACAAACTGGCGCAGGTCGAAGTCCCGGTGGCGTCTGACCTTGCGGTAGCGGATCAGGATATCCAGCGGATCCATCTTCGGCGCGCAGTCGGGGAAGGTTTTACTGTCGGCAAACAGCCGCGTCGACTGCACATGCTCGAACAGTTCAAGATAGCGGTCTGCGGGCGTCAACGCATCGGAGGCGGGTAGCCCCTCGATCATTTCGGGTTCCGGCTCCGCCTCAATCATTTCATCCAGTTTCAACTCGCAGGGATCGGTCTCGTAGCGCAGCTCTTCTGCAATCTCGAATTCGATGTTCTCGGTAGCCTGTAGTTTCTGGTTGAACATGGTGATAGGGACCTCCGGTTGTGTGTTCAAAAGACAGGTTTATCCGGGCGTCTTATAAGCGTAGACATTCGCTTCGGTAGAGGGGGAGGAATATGTGCGGTAGATCACTATTTTCGGAGCATTCGTTTTGCAACGATTTATGTATGTTAACAGTAGCCTCTCCAGGAGAGGCTACTGAACAAGAGGGGAGCCTGCCGGATCAAAGGCCTTGTTTTAGCCGCTTAGCAATCGGTTCAAATTCCTCGGTAGAATGGCGCTTGAGCGTATCAGGTGCGTTATCCTCAATGGCTTTCCAGTAGGCCCACGGCACCGGTTTTTTCCCCAGCTCATAGTCCATGGCGTCCCAGGCATCTTCACGAAACGCATAAAATGCCCAGTGTGCATGATGTTTGTCGAGGACGGTCAGGACATCATTAAGCCACTGCCGGCAGCCCTGCAGCGTGCGAACGCAGCCAAACTCTCCCGCGACAACCCGGTTGGCCGGAATACCATTCTGCTTCGCCCAGTCAAAGGGCGCGTTCATCCATTTCTCTATGGCCGTAGCGTCCCATTTCATCTTTTTACCGCCGAACGTGATCATGCCTGGATAGTCGAACGGCACCTTGCGGCGTGCATTTGGCGCGCTGGTGAAATCATAGGGCTCGTACATGTGGAAGCTGTAGAGCACCCGCTTATCCTCAAGCGCGGACGGCCAGCCAGAAAAACCACGCGCGGAGGCGTACCAGCCTCCATCGACCATAATCGGTGTGGTGGCATCGACCTCGCGGATAGCGGCAATAATCTGATTGTAGAGAGCGGGGAGGTTACGCGCCGTACTTTGCTGCTGCTGATACCAGGTTTTTAACGCTTCTGGCGACGCCTGCTCGCTAATGTTGCCTCTTTTTTCAGGCGCGGGTTCATTGACCAGATTCCAGGCCGCAATGCCCGGTTCGTCCTTCAGGGCCTGGGCCAAATCACGCCAGAACTGAGCGGCTTCCTGCCAGTATTTTTTGTCCTGCCAGATGCGGTCATCAAACTGGTTATTGTTATTTTGCGCCCAGCGCATGCCGGGCAAAGAGAGTGGGGCAATGACGACCTGTAGCCCGGCCGCGTGTGCTTTCCTGATGGAGGCTTTGAGCGTCGCGAGGTCTGTGGCCTCGAGCCCACGATAGCCGTCGGCGTTGCCGAGAAGAAAATCTCTCCCGGCAGGTTTCCATTTGTCGTAAGAGAGGCGAACCCACGTCGCGCCATAGCCTCGCAGCGCGTCATAGTATTCCTGCGTGGGCGGCAGGCGGTTAAAGCTGTTTCCACCGTGCTGAGGGGTATCCCAGAAGGTGATTTTGTCAGAGGAGGCGGCGGCAAAGCAAAAAAGAAGCAGGGTCAACCCGATAAGCGCTTTCATCTCAATTCCTTTTTAGCGTGATGATGGTTTTATATTCGCTGGGATGATGATGCTTTGTCTTTAAATTATCGAGCCATATAAAAAAACTGGCCCGCAAAGGCCAGTTTTTATGACGTGCTTTCCTGCGAAAAGCCCTTAACGCATGGTCACAAATTCTTCCGCCGCCGTTGGGTGGATTGCCACGGTATTATCAAAGTCTTTCTTCGTTGCGCCCATCTTCAGCGCCACGGCGAAGCCCTGCAGGATCTCATCCATGCCGAAGCCGATGCCGTGGATACCGACAATCTTCTCGTCCGGACCGACGCAGACCAGCTTCATGCGGCACGGCTGACGGTGAGAGGTGACGGCGGTATACATCGCGGTAAACGCCGATTTATACACTTTCACCTGGTCGTCGCCATACTGCTCGCGCGCCTGCGGCTCGGTTAAGCCGACGGTGCCGATTGGCGGGTGACTAAAGACCACGGTCGGGATGTTGCTGTAGTCCAGATGCTCGTCCGGCTTGTTGTTAAACAGGCGCTCGGAAAGACGACGACCCGCCGCAACGGCCACCGGGGTCAGCTCAACTGCACCGGTATTATCGCCGACCGCATAAATGCCCGGTACGCTGGTGTTCTGGAATTTATCGACGACGATATAGCCTTTTTCGTCGGTTTTCACGCCGGTCACGCCCAGGTTGAAGTTATCGTTAGCCGGTTCACGGCCAATCGCCCAGATCAGGCAATCGACGGTCTGGCTGCGGCCATCTTCCAGCTCCAGGGTCAGGCTGCCGTCTGCATTTTTCACGACCGCTTTTGGCACGGCGTTGGTATGCAGGGTTGGACCTTCGGTGTTCATCACTTCAACCAGCGTATCAACGATCAGCGGATCGAAGCTGCGCAGCGGCGCGTGTTTGCGCACGAACAGGTGCGCCTCAGCGCCCAGGCCGTTAATCACCCCGGCCAGTTCCACCGCGATGTAACCCGCACCAACAACGGCAACGCGCTTAGGCAGGGCAGGCAGCTCGAAGAAACCGTCGGAGTCGATGCCGTATTCCACGCCCGGAATGTTCGGGTGGCTAGGACGGCCGCCGGTGGCGATCAGGATGTGATCGGCGGTGATCGTCTCGCCGTTCACTTCGATCGTTTTCGCGTCCACAAAGCGGGCGAAGCCGTGGATAACGTCGACGTTATTTTTGCCCAGCACGTTGTCGTACGAGGTGTGAATACGGTCGATGTAGGCGGTACGGCTGGCAATCAGCTTGTCCCAGTCAAAGTTATTAATGGTGGTGTCAAAGCCGTAGTCCGGGCCATACATATGGATAGCTTCACGGATCTGCGCCGCATGCCACATCACTTTCTTCGGTACACAACCCACGTTCACGCAGGTGCCGCCCAGCGCTTTGGCTTCAATCAGCGCGCACTTCTGGCCGTACATGGCCGCGCGGTTGATGGAGGCGATGCCGCCGCTGCCGCCGCCGATTGCGATGTAGTCATAATGCTTAGTCATAGCTTTTGTCCTTAATCGTGAATTGCCGCGATTGTATACCTGAAATCAATAGTTTCCACCGATGGCTGCGATTACTCCGGCACGATCCAACTGACGGTGGCGTGGCCTGTACCCGCTGGCACCAGCGTTTTGTGCAGCCACGGCAGCACGTTGTTCATCTGCGCTTCGAGCTTCCACGGCGGGTTGATTACAATCATGCCGGAGGCGGTCATACCGCGCTGATCGCTGTCCGGACGTACCGCCAGCTCAATCTGCAGGATTTTGCGGATGCCGGTCGCTTCCAGATCCTTGATCATGCGTTTGATTTGCGCGCGCAGCACCACCGGGTACCACAGGGCGTATGTCCCGGTAGCGAAGCGTTTGTAGCCTTCATGGATGCCTGTCACCACCGCCTGATAGTCGGTTTTGATTTCGTACGGCGGGTCGATAAGCACCAGGCCGCGACGGGAAACCGGCGGCAGCTTGGCTTTCAACTGCTGGTAGCCGTCGGATTTTTCCACGCGGGCGCGGCTGTCTTTCTGGAATTCAGAACGCAGCAGCGGGAAGTCGCTCGGATGCAGCTCGGTCAGCTGGAGGCTATCCTGCTCGCGCAGCAGCTGGCGGGCAATCAGCGGCGAGCCCGGGTAGTAGCGCAGCTGGCCGTTGCGGTTGAAGTGATTCACCACGCCGATGTACGGCTCCAGCTCTGCAGGCAGATCGTCCTGCTGCCAGATGCGGGCGATCCCTTCCAGATATTCACCGGTACGCTCGGCATGCTCGCCGCTCAGCTGATAACGGCCCGCGCCCGCGTGGGTGTCCAGATAGAGAAACGGCTTCTCTTTCTCTTTGAGCGATTCGATGATCAGGCTCTGAACGGTGTGTTTAAGGACGTCGGCGTGGTTGCCAGCGTGGAAGCTGTGGCGATAACTGAGCATGGGTAATGATATTCCGCTGAATTGACGATTTGCCACAGTTTACAGCAGAACGGCGCAGATTACCCGTAGGCCCGGTAAGCTCAGCGCCACCGGGCTCTTTTCCGCCACGTCTGGCATTGAAATCCTCTACACTTAACCCCATTCTAGATCGCATATGCACAGCGCCGGATGCGCGCTTCATTCACCTATTTCAACAGGACAGCGTTTATGACCAATCCATTACTGACGCCTTTTTCGTTGCCGCCGTTTTCTAAAATCCTCCCTGAGCATGTGGTTCCAGCCGTTACGCAATCGCTGGACAACTGCCGCGCGGCGGTAGAAAGCGTGGTAGCGCAGGGCGCGCCGTACACCTGGGAAAATCTGTGTCAGCCGCTGGCCGAAGTGGACGACGTGCTGGGGCGTATCTTCTCCCCGGTGAGCCACCTGAACTCGGTAAAAAACAGCCCGGAGCTGCGCGAAGCCTACGAACAGACCCTGCCGCTGCTCTCTGAGTACAGCACCTGGGTCGGCCAGCACGAAGGGCTCTACAAAGCCTACCGCGACCTGCGCGACGGCGACCATTATGCCGAACTGAACACGGCGCAGAAAAAATCGGTCGATAACGCCCTGCGTGATTTTGAGCTGTCCGGGATTGGCCTGCCAAAAGAGAAGCAGACCCGCTACGGTGAAATTGCCGCGCGCCTGTCCGAGCTGGGCAACCAGTACAGCAACAACGTGCTCGACGCCACCATGGGCTGGACGAAGCTGATTACCGACGAAGCTATGCTTTCCGGCATGCCGGAAAGCGCCCTGGCGGCGGCAAAAGCCCAGGCCGAGGCGAAAGAGCAGGACGGCTTCCTGCTAACGCTGGATATTCCGAGCTATCTGCCGGTGATGACCTACTGCGACAACCAGGTGCTTCGTGAAGAGATGTACCGCGCCTACAGCACCCGCGCTTCCGATCAGGGGCCGAATGCCGGTAAGTGGGACAACAGCCCGGTGATGGCGGAAATCCTCGCCCTGCGCCACGAGCTGGCCCAGCTGCTGGGCTTTGAAAACTATGCCGATAAATCCCTCGCCACCAAAATGGCGGAAAATCCGCAGCAGGTGCTCGACTTCCTGACCGATCTGGCGAAACGCGCCCGTCCGCAGGGTGAAAAAGAGCTGGCCCAGCTGCGCGCCTTCGCGAAAGCGGAGTTCGGCGTGGACGAGCTGCAGCCGTGGGACATCGCTTACTACAGCGAAAAACAGAAGCAGCACCTCTACAGCATCAGCGACGAGCAGCTGCGCCCGTACTTCCCGGAAAACAAAGCCGTTAACGGCCTGTTTGAAGTGGTGAAGCGCATCTATGGCATCACCGCCAAAGAGCGTACCGATATCGACGTCTGGCATCCGGACGTGCGCTTCTTCGAGCTGTATGACGAGAAAAACGAACTGCGCGGCAGCTTCTACCTCGATCTCTACGCGCGTGAGAACAAGCGCGGCGGGGCGTGGATGGACGACTGCGTGGGCCAGATGCGTAAAGCCGACGGTACTCTGCAGAAGCCGGTCGCCTACCTGACCTGTAACTTCAACCGCCCGGTAAACGGCAAGCCAGCGCTGTTCACCCACGACGAAGTGATCACCCTGTTCCACGAGTTCGGTCACGGTCTGCACCATATGCTGACCCGCATCGAAACCGCAGGCGTGGCCGGTATCAGCGGTGTGCCGTGGGATGCGGTCGAGCTGCCAAGCCAGTTTATGGAAAACTGGTGCTGGGAGCCGGACGCGCTGGCGTTTATCTCCGGTCACTATGAGACCGGCGAACCGCTGCCGAAAGAGCTGCTGGATAAAATGCTGGCGGCGAAGAACTACCAGGCGGCGATGTTCATCCTGCGTCAGCTGGAGTTCGGCCTGTTCGATTTCCGCCTGCACGCCGAGTTCAGCCCGGAGCAGGGCGCGAAAATCCTGGAAACCCTGGCCGAGATTAAAAAGCAGGTCGCCGTGATCCCAGGGCCAACCTGGGGCCGCTTCCCGCACGCGTTCAGCCATATCTTTGCAGGCGGCTACGCGGCGGGTTACTACAGCTACCTGTGGGCCGACGTGCTGGCGGCGGATGCCTTCTCTCGTTTCGAAGAAGAGGGGATCTTCAACCGCGAAACCGGCCAGTCTTTCCTCGACAACATCCTGACCCGCGGCGGTTCCGAAGAACCAATGGTGCTGTTCAAACGCTTCCGCGGCCGCGAGCCGCAGCTGGATGCGATGCTTGAGCATTACGGGATCAAAGGCTGATTGTTACGTGAAGATCTGCTTAGTGGATGAAACAGGCGCCGGAGACGGCGCCTTATCTGTTCTGGCCGCCCGCTGGGGGCTGGAGCACGATGATGAAAACCCGATGGCGCTGGTGATGACCACAGCACATCTTGAATTACGCAAGCGCGACGAACCGAAGCTCGGCGGGATTTTTGTCGATTTTGTCGGCGGGGCGATGGCGCACCGGCGCAAGTTCGGCGGCGGTCGCGGCGAAGCGGTGGCTAAAGCGGTTGGGATTAAAGGAAGCTACCTCCCGGACGTGGTCGATGCCACGGCGGGGCTGGGGCGTGATGCCTTTGTGCTGGCGTCTGTCGGCTGTCGGGTGCGGATGCTGGAACGTAACCCGGTGGTGGCGGCCCTGCTCGACGACGGTCTGAGCCGTGGCTACGCGGACCCGGAAATCGGCCCGTGGTTGCAGGAGCGTTTGCAGCTGATTCATGCCTCGAGCCTGACGGCGCTGACCGATATCACCCCGCGCCCGCAGGTGGTCTATCTCGACCCGATGTTCCCGCACAAGCAGAAAAGCGCGCTGGTGAAGAAAGAGATGCGGGTGTTTCAGTCGCTGGTGGGACCTGATTTGGACGCGGATGGCCTGCTGGAGCCGGCTCGTCAGCTGGCGACGAAGCGGGTGGTGGTGAAACGCCCTGACTATGCGCCGCCCCTGGCGGACGTTGCCACGACCAACGCGGTGACCACCAAAGGGCACCGGTTTGATATCTACTCAGGTACGCCGGAATAAAAAAAGCCGGGTGGCGGCTTCGCCTTACCCGGCCTACGTCCTCGATCTATCCCCTCTCCCTGTGGGAGAGGGTTAGGGTGAGGGGAATTTAACGCACTTACTCGTCTTCTTCGTCACGCAGTGGAACAATCAGCATATCCACGTGAACGGTGTTAATCAGCTGGCGCGCGGAAGACATCAGCTTGCTCCAGAAGTCCTGATGGTGACCGCACACCACCAGGTCCATGTCATATTTCTTGATCGCATCAACCAATACCTGGCCCAGGTCGCCGCTGCCGCTCAGGGTTTCGGTAATCGGGTAACCTGCGTTAGTGGATAGTTCGCTCAGGGCGTGGTGCGTCTCTTCGGAGATACGCTTCTGCATATCGCCCAGATTGACGTCGATGAGACCGGTGTAGAGGTCGGAGTAATTCACATCAACGTGAATCAGCGAAACTTTCGCGTTGTAGGGACGTGCCATGGATACCGCTTTATCAACCAGCACTTTGCTCTCCGGGGAGAGGTCTACCGCGATGAGAATGTGTTTGTAAGCCATAGTGTTACTCCTTCCTTAAGTTATCGATGACTAAATGGGAAAGCCGTCGTCTGATGCTTTCATTACGGCCCAGTTAAACATATTTTTCAAGCTTTGGTGTTGATAACGATTAACCTTGTGGCAAAAAAATTAACGGATCTCCTACACTATTAAATGAGCCGTTCGGATATTAAAACGCGAACCGGATCGACTTTTGGTCATTCTTTCACTGAACTGTCTGTCAGGGCATTGGGGTGCGGTAGCTCAGAAGCCTTGCTTCGTGGGCGGACGCCGGGGAGGATGTATGATTAGCACCGTCGCATTGTTTTGGGCGTTATGCGTAGTTTGCATAGTGAATATGGCGCGCTACTTCTCATCGTTACGTGCGCTGTTAGTGGTACTTCGTGGTTGCGATCCGTTGCTTTATCAGTATGTGGACGGTGGAGGGTTCTTCACCTCGCATGGACAGCCCAGCAAACAGATGCGTCTGGTGGGATATATCTACTATCAGCGCTACCGCGATCATCACGATGAAGAGTTTATCCGTCGCTGCGAGCGCCTGCGTCGTCAGTTCATTTTAACCAGCGCCCTGTGTGGCCTGGTCGTGGTCAGCATGATTGCATTGATGATTTGGCACTGAGCATAAAAAAAGCGGGTCAGTTTCCTGACCCGCTTTTTGTCGCCTTCAACCGATTAAATCAGCTTCAGCGAAATCCAGTACAGCCCGCCAGACAGCAGGATGGATGCCGGAAGGGTGAACACCCAGGCCATCAGAATGTTGGTCACGGTTTTGCGCTGCAGGCCGCCACCGTCAACAATCATGGTACCTGCCACGGACGAGGAGAGTACGTGGGTGGTGGATACCGGCATACCGGTGTAGCTCGCCAGACCGATAGACACTGCCGCCGTCATCTGCGCGGACATACCCTGCGCATAGGTCATGCCTTTCTTACCGATCTTCTCGCCGATGGTGGTCGCCACACGGCGCCAGCCAATCATAGTACCGATACCGAGTGCCAGTGCGACCGCCATGATGATCCAGATTGGCGCGTACTCAATGGTGTTGAGCATATCGCCTTTCAGTTTCTTCAGGAGACGCTGGTCGTCAGCATTCACGTCAGGCAGCTTCGCCACTTTATCCGTTACATCAGAGATGCACAGCATAATGCGACGCAGCTGACCACGCTGCTCAACGGTCAGTTTGTCATAACTTTCGATATTGCCCAGCATGCCTTTGGCACGTTCCAGCGCGTTAATCGCGTTTGCAGGATGGCAGTGGAATTCGCCTGGCGCAGTCGCGGCACCGGCTTCCGGTGACGGGATTAACTGGTCAACGCCGGTCGCCTTCTTCAACAGGTCAGGATGCTGCTGGAAGTAGATTTCGACGTTGTTGACCGCATCGCGAGTACGGGTGATTTCGTAGCCGGAGGCGTTCATGTTAACCACGAAGCCTGCCGGAGCAACGCCAATCAGCACCAGCATCACCAGACCAATGCCTTTCTGACCATCGTTCGCGCCGTGTGAGAAAGCCACGCCGATAGCGGAAATGATCAGGGCGATACGCGTCCAGAATGGCGGCTTTTTCTTGCCGTCTTTCTTTTCACGCTCTGCTGGCGTCAGGTGAATACGGGAGCGTTTTTTAGTATTGCTCCAGTAACGACGCAGGATGAAGATCAGCCCGCCTGCCACCACCAGACCCACGATTGGGGAAACGATGAGAGAAGCGAAGATCCCCAGTACTTTCGGGATATTTAACGCATCAACAACCGATGTACCGGTCATGAGGGCGTTGGTTAACCCGATACCGATAATCGCGCCGATGAGGGTGTGAGAACTGGATGCAGGCAGGCCGAAATACCAGGTACCGAGGTTCCAGATAATTGCAGCAAGCAGCATTGAGAACACCATGGCGAGGCCATGGCCAGAACTTACGTTAAGCAGCAGATCTGTTGGCAGCATATGCACAATGGCATACGCAACGCTCAGTCCGCCCAGGAGGACACCAAAAAAGTTAAATACCGCCGCCATAACAACCGCAAGCTGCGATCGCATTGCGCGAGTGTAGATAACCGTCGCTACTGCGTTTGCAGTGTCGTGGAAGCCGTTGATCGCTTCGTAAAACAGTACAAAAACCAGAGCAAGCAATAATAAAAGCCCGGTATGTAAATCCAGGCCGGCAAACAAATGTAGCATAGGACGTTACGCCATTTTGAGGACATGAACGCGGCGCATTATCCAGGACAAATGCGCAACGGGCAAAGTGAAATATAGACTTTTTTTGACATACCACCTGATTTGAGAAAAGTGCCTGAAAGGATATTCTTTAAATTTCAAGGGAATGGCTTTGTAATATCTTTTTACGCTGGTGTGACCACAGAGGAAACTTTACAATCCGCGGCAGTTAACAAAGAGGGTTTTGACGTGGAAAGGTTTGATGCCGTGGTAATTGGCGCCGGTGCGGCGGGTATGTTTTGTGCGGCGATGGCCGGACAGGCGGGTCGTCGCGTGCTGCTGCTGGATAACGGTAAAAAGCCAGGCCGTAAGATCCTGATGTCCGGCGGCGGGCGCTGCAACTTTACTAACCTGTATGTTGAACCCGCGGCCTATTTGAGCCAAAACCGTCATTTTTGTAAATCTGCGCTGGCGCGTTATACCCAGTGGGATTTTATCGACCTGGTCGGTAAGCACGGTATCGCATGGCATGAGAAGACGCTGGGCCAGCTGTTCTGCGACGACTCCGCGCAGCAGATTGTCGATATGCTGGTGGCCGAGTGCGAGAAGGGCGGCGTCGTCATGCGCCTGCGCACGGAAGTGCTGGAAGTCGCCCGTGACGACCAGGGCTATACGCTACAGCTCAACGGTGAAACCGTCAGCGCCGATAATCTGGTGATCGCCAGCGGCGGCCTGTCCATGCCGGGGCTGGGCGCTTCCCCGTTTGGCTATAAGATTGCCGAACAGTTTGGCCTGAAAGTCTTGCCCACGCGCGCCGGGCTGGTGCCGTTCACGCTGCATAAACCGCTTCTCGAACAGCTTCAGACGCTGTCTGGCGTCTCTGTTCCCTCCGTCATTACCGCCGAAGACGGGACGGTGTTCCGTGAAAATCTGCTCTTTACCCATCGCGGCCTCTCCGGCCCGGCGGTACTGCAAATCTCCAGCTACTGGCAGCCGGGGGAGTTTGTCACGGTTAACCTGCTCCCGGACTGCGATCTCGACGCGTTCCTTAACGAGCAGCGTACCGCGCACCCGAATCAAAGCCTGAAAAACACGCTGGCAATGCAGCTGCCGAAGCGTCTGGTGGAGTGTTTGCAGGTGCTGGGGCAGATCCCGGATGTGTCGCTCAAGCAGCTTAACAGCCGCGAGCAGGAGATGCTGGTAGAGACCCTGACAAACTGGCGCGTGCAGCCAAACGGCACGGAAGGCTACCGTACGGCGGAAGTGACGCTGGGCGGGGTCGACACGAATGAGCTCTCTTCCCGCACCATGGAAGCGCGCAACGTGCCGGGGCTCTATTTTATTGGCGAAGTGATGGATGTGACCGGCTGGCTCGGCGGGTACAACTTCCAGTGGGCATGGGCAAGTGCCTGGGCGTGTGCTCAGGCGCTGGTAGAGAAATAATCACGCAACGCAATTATTGCACCAACTTTTCCTCCCCCTTCAACTAAGCTTCGACCAGATGCCCCGCCGCGTTAGTGGGGTCATATTCCTTTTGGTCGAGCACGCATCATGCAGCTACTCAGTATTATTATTTTGCTTACCCTAACCGTGGTGATTCATTCGCTGTGGATGTTTGGCGTTTTAAAATTCATTACGTTAGAAGTCGATTCTGCGGTACGCATTGTTTTACGCAATGTCGGTATCGTGATCTCTATGATTTTCGCCCATCTCCTGGAAGCCGGGCTGTTTGCTGCGTTTTATTTTGTCATCGACGCGTTTAATGACTGGAACACCAGCTTCTACTTTTCGCTGGTGAGCTATGCGACGGTAGGGTACGGCGACGTCACGTTACCCCAGCACTGGCGGCTCATCGGCGGGGTGGAAGGGCTGGTGGGCGCGTTGATGGTAGGCTGGTCTGTAGCGGTTCTGGTGGCGGTGCTGCAGCGTTTGCGCGGCATGAGCGCTTAAACGGCAGATGCACGATCCCCGTCTGGTAAGGTAAAGTACCCCTCCTTGCGCGGCCAGATGGCTGCGATTTTGAGGGCGAAGAGGCTGATTAACGGCCCGCCCTTTTCTGTTCCTGGTTTACGCCAGTTTGCATGGTGTTGTGTTTTGTCTGCCAAAAGGGTTTTGTATGTCTGCTGCTCATCTCGGTTTCCCGACGGAAACCGTTGTTGTCTTTGTGGTGATGGCCGTTGGGGCGATGTTTATCGACCTCTTTATGCACCGTCACGATAAACCTGTCTCGCTGAAAAGCGCGGCGATGTGGTCCATCTTCTGGGTCATGATGGCGATGGCCTTCGCCGGATTCCTGTACGTTCACCACGGTGCCGAGATGGCGAGCCTGTTCCTCACCGGCTATGCGCTGGAAGAGGTGCTCTCCGTCGATAACCTGTTTGTGATGATGGCGATCTTCGCCTGGTTCGGCGTGCCGGATAAGTACCGTCACCGCGTGCTTTACTGGGGCGTGCTGGGGGCGATTGTCTTCCGCGGCATCTTTGTAGCTATCGGCACCAGCCTGTTAAGCCTGGGGCCGTACGTTGAGGTGATTTTCGCGCTGGTCGTTGGCTGGACGGCGGTGATGATGCTCAGACGTAATGAAGAGAGCGACGAAGTGGAAGATTACTCGGGTCATCTCGCCTATCGCCTGGTGAAGCGCTTCTATCCGGTCTGGCCGAAAATCAGCAGCAATGCCTTTATTCTGACGCAGAAAGAGGTGGATGCGGAGCTGGAGAAGCCGGAAAACCAGGACGTGATGGTCGGCCGCGTGAAGAAGGCGAAGCGCTATGCGACACCGCTGTTGCTTTGCGTGGCCGTCGTTGAGCTCTCTGACGTGATGTTCGCGTTTGACTCCGTGCCGGCCATTATTGCCGTGAGCCGCGAACCGCTGATTATCTACAGCGCCATGATGTTCGCCATTCTTGGCCTGCGTACGCTCTACTTCGTGCTGGAAGCGCTGAAGCAGTACCTGGTACACCTCGAGAAAGCCGTGGTGCTGCTGCTATTCTTCGTGGCGTTCAAGCTGGGGTTAAATGCCACCGACCACTTCTGGCAACATGGTTACAGCATTGGCGCGACGGCCAGCCTGTTTGTGGTACTAGGCGTGCTGGCGCTGGGGATTATTGCGAGCGTGATGTTCCCGGGAAAACGTGAGGCCTGATGTACCGCTTTTCTCCCTCTCCCTGTGGGAGAGGGCCGGGGTGAGGGCACCAGACCGCACCTAACCCTTAATCGGTGAATTCCGGCGCTTGCGCGGCGGGTGGAAGTGCCGCCAGTGCGGATCCTGCGCCGCCGCCAGCAGCTCGTGGTCGCCGCGGGTGTCTCCCCAGGCGCGCAGGTGATAGGCGTTCAGATCGCCATACACTTTTTCCAGCCTGGCCACCTTCTGGGCGCAGCGGCAGTTGTGGCCCGTGATGCGCCCTGTCAGCTTGCCATCTTTCACTTCCAGCCGCGTGCCAATCAGCTTAATGCCCAGTTTGTCAGCCCACGGCTGAAGCACCAGCGCCGGAGAGGCGGAACAGATGGTCACCTCCGCACCGGAATTCACCTCAGCCGCCACCGCCAGAACCCCTTCGGGACGCATCAGCTTGTTCCAGTATTTTTCGCAAAAGGCTTCCGCCTGCTGGCGCAACCAGTGTTCATCCACGCCCGTCAGGAACGTTTTGATCAGCACTTCCTTTAGCTCATCGCGCGTCAGCTTACGACGCACGCAGTGGAGCGTGGGCAGCGCCATACGCACCAGACGACCCGCGAAGTAACGTTTCCCGAAGGCAAAGCGCAGGAAAGGAATAAAGCTGTCGTGGTGCGTTAATGTCCCATCAAAGTCAAAGACAGAGAGCACGCTGGATTTCGCCACCGTCTCGTCGGCAATCATATTGGTCATAAATACGTCTTAGCTGAAATACACATTCTGCGGATCAGTTTACCTGCTTTAGCTGGACAGTCCTTATACCACCACCATTTTTTCTCCATCTTGCGATCTCAAAGTGAGTCCATTTTTGGTCTCGATAAGGATTGGTGAAAAAAAGAACTGCCTATATTATCGCCACATCGCAAGATATTTTGGGGAACCATTGGGCCCCACAGGTAAGGAAAAACTCACTCACTACGTCTTTCTTGATATGACTCTTAGATCGCTTATTTCAATCCTCACGTTAAGTTTTGCTTCGTTTTCTGCAATGAGTTTTCAACTTCCAGCGTCGATGTTATCGATGAACTATGAACTGGCAGTATCGCCAGCGAAATCTGCCCTGAAGCATCAGGCAACGGATCCGCTGCGCTAGCGTATTCTCGATCCATACCAGAAAGGGGAAATCACCCGGTAACCGCGGGGCGGAATCACGCATTGCGGCGCGCAGATTGCTCCATTCCGCCCGACGTGTTGCGGCAAGTGATGCCTGACAACATTAAATAATGTCATCCACGACGCCGCCGTCGACGCGTAACGCCGCGCCGGAGGTGGCGGAGGCCTGTGGCGAACAGACATAAATCACCATATTGGCCACCTCTTCAACCGTGGCCGCGCGCTGGATCACCGAGCTGGGGCGGTTGGCCATCACAAACTCTTTCGCCAGCTGCTCCAGCGATTTGCCGGTTTTTTCGATTTCATCTTTCATCATCTCTGCAAAACCGTCCGACATCGTCGGGCCTGGCAGTACGCTGTTGACCGTCACGCCGCTCCCTGCCACGAACTTCGCCAGCCCGCGCGCCAGCGAGAGCTGTGCCGTTTTGGTCACGCCGTAGTGGATCATATCCGCCGGGATATTGCAGGCCGACTCGGAGGAGATAAACACCACGCGTCCCCAGCCTTTCTGCACCATGCCCGGCAGCAGGGCGCGGGACAGACGCACGCCGGACATCACGTTGGTCTGCCAGTAACGCTCCCAGGTTTCATCGTCGGTGGCATAGAAATCCTCAGGGCCGTAAATCCCGGCGTTGTTAACCAGAATGTCGACGTTATTCGCCACCTTCAGCAGCGACTCGACCCCTTCCGCCGTGCTGAGATCGGCAATCGCGGCGCGCACCTGTACGCCCGGCACCACCTGCTGCAGCTGCTGAATGCCTTTGTTCACCGATTCCGTGCTGCGGCCATTGACGATCACTTCCGCCCCGCTTTCTGCCAGACCTCTGGCAATGGCGAACCCGATCCCGCCGGTTGAGGCGGTCACCAGCGCCACTTTCCCCGTAAAGTCGATTTTCATCATCAGCTCCCTATCGTTTTAACGTTCGGACCTTAAAGCGTAGCAGGTGAGGATGACGGCTCCTGGCTAAAAAGGCGCAGCAGCGTCTCCACCTGCTCGTCAAGCGGGGCGAGGGAGCGCTTAACAATCAGGTGAAGCGGCGTTGCTCTGCGCGCACCGTGGCTCAGCGGCAGGCGTTTCAGGACGCCTTGATCCAGCTGGGTCTGGATGCGTTCCTCTGGCAGCCAGCCGTAGCCGACCTGAGAGAGGACGGCCTCTATGGCGGCATCGATGGTGGAGAAGGTCCACGACTCACTGGCAGCACGTGCGGCGGGCTGGCTGTCCGCAATCTGGATAAGCGGCCACGGGCGCAGCATCTCATCATTTAGCGGCGCGTCGAGGTGAAAGAGGGGATGCTGGTGATGGGCCACGGCAACAAAGTCGATATTCATCAGCCATTCGCCGAGCCCGGTAATGTCCTGGCGGCGGGTTAAGATCATCACATCGGCTTCGTCGTTAATGGCGTCGGCGCGGGTATTTTCCAGCACTTCGGTGAGTCGTACCTGGGTCTGCGGATACTGCTGCTGGAACTGGCGCAAAATGGCGAACAGGCGGCGGCGCGGGAAAATGGAGTCCACCACCAGATCCAACCGCGTGCGCATCCCGTTGCGAAGGGTCGCTGCGCGCGTCTCAACATACGAAAAGGCTTTCAGCAGCGGTTTAACCTGGCTGAGAAGAAGCTCACCGGCCGGGGTTAACACCGCCCGTCTCCCCTCCGGGACCAGCAGCGCCACGCCGAGCCGCTCCTGCAGCAGCGACAGGTTATAGCTCACCGAAGACTGGCTGCGGTGGGTTTCTTCTGCGGCTTTGGCAAAGCTGCCCGCTTCCACTACTCGTTCCAGTAAGGACCATTGTTCCAGCGTCGTCTTATGCATGATTTATCTAAAATTTGGATGAATTTGATTAAAACATAGCGTTATTCATCCATTTTTTGAAGGGGTACGATCGTCTCATCAAAACAAAGGAGACATCTTATGAACACCTTCGACAAACACGACTTAAGCGGCTTCGTTGGTAAACACCTTGTTTATACCTACGACAACGGCTGGAACTACGAGATTTACGTCAAAAATGAGACGACTCTGGATTACCGTATTCACAGCGGCCTTGTGGCAAACCGTTGGGTGAAAGATCAGCAGGCTTACATCGTGCGGGTAGGGGAAAGCATCTATAAAATCTCCTGGACCGAGCCAACCGGCACCGACGTCAGCCTGATTGTGAACCTGGGCGACAAACTGTTCCACGGCACCATCTTCTTCCCGCGCTGGGTCATGAACAACCCGGAAAAAACCGTCTGCTTCCAGAACGACCATATCCCGCTGATGAATAGCTATCGCGATGCGGGTCCGGCGTATCCAACGGAAGTGATTGATGAATTTGCCACGATCACCTTTGTGCGCGACTGCGGCGCAAATAATGAAAGCGTTATCGCCTGCGCCGCCAGCGAATTGCCGAATGATTTCCCTGCTAATCTTAACTAAGCGCGACAGTTGAATGCGCGACAATTGATATTAATAGAAAGTTCCCGGAGGATGTCGGAATTCCCACCCAAACCTCCGGGATTTTTATTTTGGTTGAGTATTCATTTACTTTTCTTATAATTTTAATGTAAACGAAATGAAATAGTAGAGTAATCGCTGTGAGTCCACCCGCAAAAAAACAAAAAAATAGTTAGAATCACTATCCTGCTGTTGTAAAACGATTTTCTATCCTATTTTATGTGCTGTTTCCCTTCCGCTCTTCGCCTGTCTTAATTTTTTCCTAAGAAAACGACGCTACTTTTGCTTCAGTTGATGGTTTGTTGACATAACTGTTATAGCGACTTAATTTTATTTGGTCTTTATTTAATAACCATCTTGCATGATCCCATTGAGCTGCCCATTACGACAGCGCAGTAAAAGATGACGCCTTTAATACAGCAAGGAAATTAATAATGAGTGATTTTCTGCCTTTTTCGCGACCGTCGATGGGCGCTGAGGAAATTGCGGCGCTTCAGGACGTTTTGATGTCGGGCTGGATCACCACGGGGCCTAAGAATCAGGAACTTGAAGAGGCATTCTGTCAACTTACCGGGAATCAGCATGCGATTGCCGTCTGTTCAGCCACCGCGGGTATGCACGTCACGCTGATGGCGCTGGATATTGGCCCGGGCGATGAAGTCATTACCCCTTCCCAGACCTGGGTCTCCACGCTGAATATGATCGTGTTGCTGGGTGCCACACCGGTCATGATTGATGTGGACAAAGATACATTAATGGTGACGCCAGAAGCCGTTGAAGCCGCCATTACCCCGCGTACCAAAGCCATTATTCCCGTTCATTATGCCGGCGCGCCGTGTGACATCGACGCTATCCATGCCATCGGTGAACGTCACGGTATTCCGGTTATTGAAGATGCGGCCCATGCCGCCGGAACGTACTACAAGAACCGTCACGTGGGCTGGAAAGGGACGGCGATTTTTTCCTTCCACGCCATTAAAAATATGACCTGCGCGGAAGGCGGCTTAGTCGTGACGGATAATGCCCAGCTGGCACAGCGGATCCGCAGTCTGAAATTCCACGGCCTTGGCGTAGACGCCTATGACCGCCAGACGCACGGTCGTGCGCCGCAGGCGGAAGTGATCGCGCCGGGCTATAAATACAACCTGGCGGACATTAATGCCGCGCTGGCGCTGGTGCAGTTAGGTAAACTGAAAGAGGCCAACAGGCGCCGCCAGGAAATCGCTGAACGCTACCTGCGGGAGCTGGCCGATACGCCGTTCCAGCCGCTCACCATTCCGTCATGGCCGCACGTGCATGCCTGGCACCTGTTTATTATTCGCGTTGATGAAGCGCGCTGTGGGATCTCACGCGACAACCTGATGGCGGCGCTGAAAGAGAAAGGCATCGGTACCGGCCTCCACTTCCGCGCGGCGCACACCCAAAAATACTACCGCGAGCGTTTTCCTGAAGTATCGCTCCCGAATTCTGAATGGAATAGCGCGCGTATTTGTTCCCTCCCTCTTTTCCCGGATATGACTCATGACGACACAACCCGTGTCATTACCGCACTCCATCAGCTTGCAGGACATTGATATGTTCAGTGCACCGCCTGTACAAAAAGTTTCCGTGGTCATCCCGGTTTATAACGAGCAGGAGAGCCTGCCCGAACTGATCCGCCGTACAACGGCCGCCTGCGACACGATGGGCAAGGCTTATGAAATTCTGCTGGTGGATGACGGCAGTAGCGATAATTCCGCACTGATGCTGACCGAAGCCGCGCAGGCTGAAGGCAGCCACATCGTAGCCGTGCTGCTCAACCGTAACTACGGCCAGCACTCGGCGATTATGGCGGGGTTTAGCCACGTCACGGGCGATCTGATCATCACCCTGGATGCTGACCTGCAAAACCCACCGGAAGAGATCCCGCGCCTGGTTGCCAAAGCCGATGAAGGCTATGACGTGGTCGGCACGGTACGTCAGAACCGCCAGGACAGCCTGTTCCGTAAGCTGGCGTCACGCACCATTAACCGCCTGATCCAGCGCACCACCGGTAAAGCGATGGGTGACTACGGCTGCATGCTGCGCGCCTACCGCCGCCATATTGTCGACGCCATGCTGCATTGCCATGAGCGCAGCACCTTCATTCCTATTCTGGCGAACACCTTTGCCCGCAAGGCAACGGAAATCCCGGTTCTGCACGCCGAGCGCGAGCACGGGGAATCGAAGTACAGCTTTATGCGTCTCATCAACCTGATGTATGACCTCATCACCTGCCTGACCACCACGCCGCTGCGTCTGCTGAGCGTGTTCGGCAGCATCATCGCCGTGGCCGGTTTTGCGCTGTCCGTTCTGCTGGTGGTACTGCGACTGGTCTTTGGCCCGCAGTGGGCGGCGGAAGGGGTCTTCATGCTCTTTGCCGTGCTGTTTATGTTCATCGGCGCCCAGTTTGTCGGGATGGGCCTTCTCGGTGAATACATTGGCCGTATCTATAACGATGTTCGCGCGCGTCCGCGCTACTTTATTCAACGTGTTGTCCGTCAGGAACACAAAGCATCTCAAGAGGAAATTCACCCATGAAAGCTGTTGTATTTGCCTATCACGATATGGGGTGCACGGGCACGCTGGCCCTGCTGGAAGCGGGCTATGACATTGCGGCAATCTTTACTCATCCGGACACCGCCGGAGAGAATAACTTTTTCGGCTCCGTGGCGCGCATCGCCGCCGAGCGTGGGATCCCTGTTTATGCGCCGGACGACGTAAATCACCCGCTGTGGGTGGATCGCATCCGCGCGCTCGCGCCTGACGTGATCTTCTCGTTCTACTATCGCAACCTGCTCTCCGACGAGATCTTAGGCCTGGCCGCAAAAGGCGCCTTTAATCTTCACGGCTCTCTGCTGCCGGCCTACCGTGGCCGCGCCCCGCTGAACTGGGTGCTGGTGAACGGTGAAACGGAAACGGGCGTGACGCTGCACCGCATGGTGCGCCGTGCGGATGCGGGCGCTATCGTGGCACAGCAGAAGGTCGCTATTGATGCGGACGAAACTGCGCTGCAGCTGCATCACAAGCTGAATGCGACGGCGCAGACGCTGCTGCGTGATGCACTTCCCGCCATCCTCAGCGGCACCTTCAGCGAGACCGCGCAGGATGAGAGCAAGGCAAGCAGCTTTGGTCGCCGCACGCCGGAAGATGGTCGTCTGGACTGGAACAAACCGGCCCGCCAGCTGCACAACCTGGTGCGCGCCGTGACCGACCCGTGGCCGGGCGCGTACAGCTTTGCTGGCGTTAGCAAATTTATCGTCTGGAAATCCCGCGTGCGTGACGATATTCCCGCCGCTAAACCGGGCACCGTCGTCTCTGTCTCCCCTCTGATTGTGAGCTGCGGCGACCAGGCGCTGGAGATCGTCACCGGACAAACCGACAACGGCCTGTACGTTCAGGGCACACAGCTGGCTCAGTCTCTGGGCCTGGTGACCGGGGCGCTGATCACCAGCGCACCGGTTGTAGCCATCAAACGCCGTACCCGCGTGCTTATCCTCGGCGTAAACGGCTTTATCGGTAACCACCTGACCGAGCGTCTGCTCAAAGACGATAACTACGAAATCTACGGTCTGGATATCGGCTCTGATGCGATCAGTCGTTTCCTCGACAACCCGCGTTTCCACTTCGTGGAAGGGGATATCAGCATCCATTCCGAGTGGATCGAATATCACATTAAAAAATGCGACGTGGTGCTGCCGCTGGTCGCCATTGCCACGCCAATCGAGTACACCCGTAACCCGCTTCGCGTGTTCGAGCTGGACTTCGAAGAGAACCTGAAGATCATCCGCGACTGCGTGAAATACGACAAGCGCATCATCTTCCCGTCCACCTCTGAAGTGTACGGCATGTGTACCGATAAGAACTTCGACGAAGACACCTCCAACCTGGTGGTCGGGCCGATCAACAAACAGCGCTGGATCTACTCCGTCTCCAAACAGCTGCTGGACCGCGTGATTTGGGCCTACGGTGAGAAAGAAGGTCTGCGCTTTACCCTGTTCCGTCCGTTCAACTGGATGGGGCCACGTCTGGATAACCTGAACGCGGCGCGTATCGGCAGCTCCCGTGCGATCACCCAGCTGATCCTGAACCTGGTGGAAGGCTCGCCAATTAAGCTTATCGAAGGCGGGAAACAGAAACGCTGCTTTACGGATATCAGCGACGGTATCGAAGCGCTGTTCCGCATCATCGAGAACAAAGACAACCGCTGCAACGGTGAGATCATTAACATCGGTAACCCGGACAACGAAGCGAGCATTCGCGAGCTGGCCGAGATGCTGCTGGCCAGCTTCGAGCGTCATCCGCTGCGCGATAAGTTCCCGCCGTTTGCCGGTTTCCGCGAAGTGGAAAGCAGCAGCTACTACGGTAAAGGGTATCAGGACGTTGAGCACCGTAAGCCAAGCATTCGCAATGCGAAGCGCTGCCTGAACTGGACGCCGACGGTGAAGATGGAGCTGACCATTGATGAGACGCTCGATTTCTTCCTGCGCACCGTGGAGCTGTCGGAACAGGACTCATGAAAAAAGTCGGTTTACGCATTGATGTCGACACCTTCAGGGGAACGCGTGACGGCGTACCCAAACTGCTGGAACTGCTGAGCAAGCACGGTGTGCGTTCCAGCATTTTCTTCAGCGTGGGGCCTGACAACATGGGACGCCATTTATGGCGTCTGGTTAAACCGGCATTTCTGTTCAAAATGCTGCGCTCGCGCGCAGCATCCCTCTACGGCTGGGATATTTTGCTGGCCGGCACCGCCTGGCCCGGCAGACGCATCGGCGCGGGTAATGAAGCGATTATCCGCGAGGCGGCTCAGCATCATGAGATTGGCCTGCATGCCTGGGATCACCATGCCTGGCAAGCCTGGGCTGGCGTCTGGGACATCCCGCGTCTGTCCCGTGAGGTCGAGCGTGGGATGCTGGAGCTGGAGGCCATTACCGGTCAGCCCGTGCGCTGCTCTGCCGTGGCGGGATGGCGTGCGGATCAGCGCGTCGTGAAAGCCAAAGAAGCCTTCGCGTTTCGCTACAACAGCGATTGCCGCGGAACCGGACCCTTTTTGCCGCTGTTAGGCGAAAATCGCTACGGTACGGTGCAAATTCCGGTCACGCTTCCCACCTGGGATGAAGTGGTCGGACGCGAGGTAAAGGCGGATGAGTTCAATCGCTACATTCTGGACCGCATTCATCGTGACGCCGGTACGCCGGTCTATACCATCCATGCCGAAGTGGAAGGGATTGCGTATCAGCATGATTTCGACGAACTGCTGACCATGGCCGCTCAGGAGGGCATCGAATTCTGCCCGTTGAGCGAGCTGCTGCCAGATGACCTCAGTACCCTGCCCGTGGGAAAAGTGGTCCGTAATGAACTGGCTGGCCGGGAAGGCTGGCTTGGTTATCAACAAACCGTGAGTCCGGTCCCATGAAAACAGCCCGTTATGGCTTAGCGCTTCTCGCACTGTTTATCGTTTACTACCTCATTCCTGTCGATGTCCGCCTGCTGTGGCAGCCTGATGAAACGCGCTATGCGGAAATCAGCCGCGAAATGCTGGCCTCCGGAGACTGGATTGTCCCGCATTTTCTGGGACTGCGTTACTTTGAAAAGCCGATCGCTGGCTACTGGATCAACAGTATCGGGCAGATGCTGTTCGGGCACACCAACCTCGCCGTGCGCGCCGGGTCCATCTTCTCCACCGGCTTAGCCGCGCTGCTGGTCATCTGGATGGCCTGGCGTCTCTGGCGAGATAAGCGGACAGCCATTTTCTCTGGCCTGATCTTCCTGACCCTGTTCCTGGTGTATGGCATCGGCACGTATGCGGTGCTGGATCCTATCATCACCCTGTGGCTGGTGGCGGCGATGTGCAGCTTCTGGCTGGCCTCACAGGCGCAAACTGTTGCCGGAAAAGCGGGTGGCTATGTGCTGCTCGGGCTGGCCTGCGGGATGGGGGTGATGACCAAAGGCTTCCTGGCGCTGGCGGTACCGGTGATTGGCGTGCTGCCGTGGGTGATCGCCCAGAAGCGCTGGAAAGAGGTGCTGATTTTTGGCTGGCTCGCGATCCTGAGCTGCGTGCTGATTGTTCTGCCATGGGGGCTGGCCATTGCGCAGCGTGAGCCTGACTTCTGGCGTTACTTCTTCTGGGTTGAGCATATTCAGCGTTTCGCCCAGAGCGACGCGCAGCACAAAGCCCCGTTCTGGTACTACATACCGTTCCTGATTGCGGGTAGCCTGCCGTGGCTGGCGCTGCTGCCCGGCGCGTTTCGTCTCGGCTGGAATGACCGACAAAACGCGGGTGGCGGGTTCTATCTGCTGGGATGGGTGGTGATGCCGCTGCTGTTCTTCAGCATTGCCAAAGGCAAGCTGCCGACTTACATCCTGCCGTGCTTTGCCCCGCTGGCGATCCTGATGGCGCGCTATGCCTGCCTTGCGGCGGAGAAAGGCGCCAGAGCGTTGCGCATTAACGGCGGGATTAACCTGGCGTTTGGCGTTATCGGCGTGGTGGCGGCACTGGTGGTCTCGCCGTGGGGACTGTCTAAGCATCCGGTCTGGACCTCGGTCGAACTGTATAAAGTCTTCTGCGCGGTGGTCGCGTTCCTTATCTGGGCCGCGGTAGGCTGGTTTACGTTCAGGCAGAGTCAGCAGCGCTGGTGGCTGGCGGCACTGTGCCCTGCGGGGCTGGCGCTGCTGATTGGTTTTGCCATTCCTAACCTGGTGGTGGATTCCAAACAGCCGCAGTCGCTGGTCGACACCGTGCGCGAGCCGCTTCAGGACAGCCGATTTGTTCTGGCCAATAACGTGGGCGTGGCCGCTGGCCTGGCGTGGGAGCTGAAGCGCAATGACATCACGCTGTTTGGTCAGAGCGGCGAGCTGCGTTACGGGCTGGATTATCCTGATGTGAAAGATCGTTTTGTCGGTAGAGATGACTTCGCGCAGTGGCTGGCAGAGCACCGTCAGCAGGGACGCGTATCGCTGGTTATCCTGCTGTCAAAACGCGATGACCTTTCGCGGGCTAATCTGCCAGAACCGGACAGCCTGTATATCCAGGGCCGTCTGGCCTACCTGCAGTATCTGCCGAAGTGATGACCTGGATCTGGCTGATACTGGCAAGCCTGCTCAGCTGCGCGGGACAACTGTGTCAGAAACAAGCCACCCGTCCGGTGAAAGCCGGGCGGCGTGGGGCGCATATTGCGCTGTGGCTTGGCCTGGCCCTGCTGGCGCTGGGCAGCGGGATGCTGGTCTGGTTGGTGGTGCTGCAACGCCTGCCTGTCGGCATTGCCTACCCTATGCTGAGCCTCAATTTTGTCTGGGTGACGCTGGCGGCGAAGGTATTCTGGCGTGAAAACGTCGCGTTGCATCACTGGCTGGGGGTGGGGTTGATCATCGTTGGGATTGTTATCCTGGGAGGGAGCCTGTGAAAGGAGCGTTCTGGGCCTTATGCAGCGTGCTGTTAGTCAGCGCCGCGCAGCTGTTGCTGCGAGATGCCATGCTGGCACTGCCACCGGCCAGCGATGTTCTGGCGCTGATTTCCGCGCTATGGCACTTCTCATCCGGCACGGGCGCGCTGCTGCTGGGGTTGATGGGGTATGTGGCCTCTATGGGCTGCTGGTATCTGGCGCTGCATCGTATGGCGCTCAGCAAAGCCTATGCCTTGCTGAGCCTCAGTTATATTCTGGTGTGGGGCGCCGCGATCCTGCTGCCGGGCTGGGAGGAGCATTTCTCCTGGCACGGGCTGGCGGGGGTCGGGTTTATTATTCTGGGTGTGTTAGTGATTTTTCTGCCCCGAACGTCCCAACGTGAATAATCGACTCGTTGGTCAGGGTATAAGGGGTCGATGTGCAGACGGCAAGGCTCAGCGAGCCGACCTGTAGCTGACTGACCGCGTGTGTCTGCGCAGTGCTGTCGATGCTGACAATCTGCCAGGCACTGCCGCCACGCTGTTTCACAATCGCTTCTTTCCGTGTCCAGATACGCCAGAACGCAGTAAGCCGTTCCTCGGGCGCTTCACGCTCCAGCTCATCATGCTCTGTCACGCTGAATACCGCATTAGCCAGCGCCTGCCAGTTCTTCCTTGGACGAATCACTTCGATATCACAGCCGACTTCGCCTTCATCGCTCATCAGTAAGGCGATATCGTCACCGCTGTGGCTCAGGTTGAACCACAGTGGATGCCCCTTCGCAAAGGCTGGTTTCCCCTGCTCACCGTAAATGATGTCGGGGAGCGGGTGAGGGGATAACGTTCTGGCGAGCAGCGTCCTCCCGGCCAGCCAGGAGGCATGTCGGGCACCCAGAGGTGCCCTGTCTGCGAGCGTTGACGCCAGCGGGTCCGCGCTAAGGGTGGAGATCTTTCCCAGTACAAACTGGTACATAGTTACGCCCAGCGTTTAATGATAATCGAGGTGTTGATGCCGCCAAACGCGAAGTTATTGCTCTGCAGATACTCGCAATCGATCTGGCGGGCTTCCCCCATAATATAATCTAAAGCACCGCATTGCTCATCCGGGTGCGTTAAATTGAGCGTCGGGGCAAACCAGCCTTCACGCATCATCTGCAAGCTCATCCACGCTTCCAGCGCGCCGCAGGCCCCTAACGTATGGCCAAAATAGCTCTTCAGCGAGGAAACCGGCACGTTGTCACCATAGATAGCGGCAGTGGCCTGACTTTCTGCAATATCACCGCGATCGGTGGCGGTACCGTGCGCGGAGATATACCCCATATCCAGGGCGTTTAATCCCGCCATGGCCAGCGACTGCTCCATGCAAATCTGCATGGTTTCACGCTGAGGCTGGGTGATATGGGCCGCGTCACAGTTAGTGGCAAAGCCCACGATTTCGCCGTAGATCCTGGCTCCGCGCGCTTTGGCATGCTCCAGCTCTTCGAGTATCAGGGTACCTGCGCCTTCTCCAATCACCAGACCATCCCGTTGCGTATCGAACGGTGAAGGGGTGGTTTTGGGTTCGTCGTTACGCTGGCTGGTGGCAAACAGCGTGTCAAACACCGCCGCTTCAGACGGGCACAGCTCCTCAGCGCCCCCCGCAACCATAACGGTCTGGTAGCCGTGGCGAATCGCCTCCCAGGCATAGCCAATCGCCTGGCTGCCGGACGTACAGGCGCTCGACGTCGGGATGACGCGGCCACGTAGCCCAAAGAACAGGCCGGTATTCACCGCGGTCGTGTGCGGCATCATCTGCACGTAGGTTGTCCCGGTGATGTTATTGGTGTGCTTTTCGGTGAGCATGGTCGCGAATTCGCTGACCGGTCCGGTACTGCCTGTAGAAGAACCGTAGGCGATACCGGTTTGCCCGTTGGTGAGTACCGCTTCGCCAATCAATCCCGCCTGCTCCAGCGCCAGCTCGGTGGCGCGGGTCGACATCAACGACACCCGGCCCATGGCGCGAATACGCTTGCGGGTATAGTGTTCCGGCAGCGTGAAATCATCGATCGGCGCACCCAGCAGGGTGTGCAGGCCATCATACACCTGCCATTCCGGCATTTTACGCACCGCGTTTTCATACGCCAGCAGTCTGCTGGACACGGATTGCCAGTTTTCGCCAAAGGCGGTCACGCCGCCCATGCCCGTAATCACCACGCGACGCGTCATAGCATTCCTCCGTTAATGGAAATGACCTGGCGGGTGACGTAGCCCGCAATATCTGACATCAGATAGCTTGCCAGCCCGGCGACCTCCTCAGCCTGGCCCATGCGTTTCATTGGAATGATGGACATCGCTTCTTTCAGCGCGGCCTCTTCCATCTCAATCATGCCGGTATCAATCAGCCCCGGGGCAATGCAGTTCACGGTGATTTTGCGTTTTGCCAGCTCAATCGCCAGCGCTTTGGTGGCACCGATAATGCCCGCTTTTGCCGCGCTATAGTTCACCTGCCCGCGGTTGCCCATCACGCCGGATACGGACGATAAGGTGATAATACGTCCCCCTTTACGGGTGCCAATCATCGGCATAACGCAGGGGTGAATGACGTTATAAAAACTGTCGAGATTGGTGTGGATCACGCTGTCCCAGTCGTCTTCACTCAATGCCGGAAAGGCGCCATCGCGGGTGATACCGGCGTTGCTGACCACGCCATACCATGCGCCATGGGCTTCAATGTCCTGCTCCAGCACCTCGCGGCACTGTTCGCGGTTGCCCACATCAAAGGCGAGTAAACGACCGTTGCCACCCGCCTGCGTGATGGCGTCCAGCGTCTCCTGCGCGCCTGCGGCATCACGATGGTAATGCACGCCTACGGTAAACCCGTCGGCGGCGAGCTGGCGGGCGATGGCGCGCCCTATGCCTTTGCTGGCCCCTGTGACCAGTACGGAACGACTCATGCGTTAGATCCCTGATTAAAAAGCGAGGTTAATTCTTCTGCGCTCGGCTGAAAGGTGTTGACCCGGCCCGTGGCCAGCGTCTCTTCATCAGCGGAAATCGCGCATTCAAAACTGCCGAAGCGTTCGTCCTGCATCAGCAGTTTTACGGTGATTTCCAGCGTCAGACCTTGCGTAAAACGCCCGCTGGCGCAGACCAGCTCGCGCGCGCCGAGCACCATGCCCAGCGCAATATGATCCTGCCCCTGCTGCTGGCGATGCCAGCCTGACCAGACGCCGACGGTCTGCGCCATCAGCTCAAGCGCGTACCAGCCCGGCAGATCGCCATCGGCATTCAGAAACGGCGCCAGTACACTTTGCCTGTCGACCACAACGCGGCATACCGCCGTGTCATCCGTAACGCACTCAACGGACTCGAGCAGCATCATTGGCGCATCGTGCGGCAAATAGTCGACGGGTGATAAGTAGCTCATGACGCTCTCCCCAGCAGAATGCTGGCGTTATTGCCGCCAAACGCGAACGAATTAGACAAAATGACCAGTTTTTTCAGAGCGGCACTCTGGTGCAGCAGGCCGCACGGCGCCAGCGTGTCGTCTGGTGCGTAGCGGGCGAAGTCCTGCGGCGGCAAGGGCAGATTGCGCGTCAGAATCAGCCAGCTCAGGGCCGCTTCGGTAATGCCGGCAGCGCCCAGCGTATGGCCGGTAAGGTGTTTGGTTGAGCTGCACGGCACGCTTTCCCCGAAGAGATCGTGAACGACCTGCGATTCAATCTGATCGTTGAGCGGCGTGGCCGTGCCGTGCAGGTTGATGTAGCCGATATCATCCGGCTGCATACCCGCTTCGTTAAGCGCCTGCGTGATGGCCCTGATCGCCCCTTCACCCTGCGGATGAGGAGCGGAAATATGGTAAGCATCGCTGGATTCGCCCGTCCCGAGCAGCGCCACATCGGCGGGCTCACGGCTCAGCACCATCAGCGCGGCGGCTTCACCGATGGTGATCCCCCGGCGATCGCGACCGAACGGCTCGCAGAGCGTAGGGGAGAAGGATTCAAGGCTGTTAAAACCGTTGACGGGCATTCGGCTCAGGGTATCGGCCCCGCCGACAATGGCGATATCCACCAGTCCGGCGTCGATCAGGCGTTTGCCGCCGATCATCGCCCGCGCGCTGGAAGAGCAGGCCGTCGAGATCGTATAGGCCGGACCGTCGAGCTGAAGCCAGTTGGCAAGGAAGCGGGACGGATCGCCAAGCTCCTGCTGCGGATACTGCCAGCGCGTGCTGGTCTCGCCGTCGGTCATGCGGCGCACATGCTCATCGCCTTCATCCAGCCCGGAGGTACTGGTTCCCAGCACCACGGCCACGCGGTCGCGACCGACGCGGGCGATGGCCTCGTCGACGGTCGACTGAATCTGCGCCAGCGCGGCCAGCAGCAGCTGGTTGTTGCGGGTGCGGTGTGCGGACAAGGTGTCCGGGATGGTCGGCAGCTCGCCTTCCACGCCGCCCAGTACGGCTTCGGGTGAGTCCTGCAGCCAGCCGGTCCGGGCATGCATCCCCGGTGCCACGCCTGCCGTCAGGTTCGCGGCAATCTCATCAGGCGAGTTGCCCAGCGCGTTGACCATGCCAACAGCGGAAATATAAATCATCTCAGTCACCCAGATATTGAATGGTGATGTGGTATTTGAATACGTGTTGCTCGATGCTGATCGGCTCGCGCTTGCCTTTGCGCTGCAGGTAGACAATCTCCGTCACCAGCTTGCCGCTGGCGTTGCGCAGCTCGCGTCGATCGCCATTGTCCGTTAACGTCCAGCCCTTCGGCAACTGTGGCTGCCAGGCGCTAATTGGCCAGTGGCTGAGCATCACGTCGGCCAGCACCTGGCTGGCTGGCGGCAGCTGCGGCACGACGATCGACTGTTCGGTATTAATACCGGTCTCATCGTACGTCGCGAGGAACAGACGAATGCCCACGGAAGAGAGTCCGGCCAGCGTCACCTTATGCGCATCCGCGTTGAGCATCACCAGCAGAGACTGCGATTGTCCGTTAAAGCTGCCGGTCAGCAGCTGTTGGGAGCTTACTGTCGGGCTAATGCCGGGTGGCGGGAGCGTAACTTTAGTTCCCGGCTGGAGCCAGGCCTGGGGACGCGTCTCTTTGGTATCGGTCGAATGGCTGCAGCCCGCCAGCAGCAGCGCCGCGGCCAGCGCGGCGGCGCGGTAAAAAGCGTTCATTTACGTTTTCTCTCTTTCTTATCCGGCATCGCCAGCGGTGCCAGCAGGAAGGCGGTAAAAATACCGCTCACCAGTACGATACCAAAGCTGCTGATGGCCTGGGTGGCGCTGAAGACGAGCATGCCCAGCGTCAGCAGCGTGGTCATCATCGCCAGCGTAATCGCCAGCATTGAGGTCAGCGGCGTACCGCGCGGGTTGCTGAAAAACAGCGTGTAGTTAATGCCAATGCCGAGCACCAGTACCAGCGCCAGCAGTGAAAACAGATTCACCGGATGGCCCGTTGCGGCCAGGACCGCCAGCCCGCAGCTCAGCGACAGCACGGACGGTACCAGGCTTATCAGCCCTTTACGCCAGCCGAGGCGCAGCATTGCCCCACAGGCAATCACTGCCAGTGCCGCAAACAGTAGCCCCGTCAGCAGCGTGCGATAGAGGGCAAACAGGCTGTCAAAGCTGGCTTTGCGATCGACCCAGACGACGCCGTCATGGCGCGCGGCCAGTGCACTGAGGTGCGCGCTGTTTTTCGCGCCGTCCACCGGCACCAGCACGCCGCTTTCTCCATCAGGCAGGGTCAGCCAGAGCAGACGCCAGCCTTCGCTGGCCGGGCTTTTAAGCCACGCGTCCACGCTGACCGGCATGGCGTCGAGATTCGGGGAGACGGCGTTGAGCCCGGCGCTTTGCAGCACGTTCGTTACCGCAGGGGCAGCGTCGCGCAGCAGCGTAAGATCGCTTTTCTGGCGGGCCAGCGAGTTCAGCGGCAGGGTACGCCAGCGGGCGATCTCTCCCGCTTTTTGCGCCTCGGCCAGCGCCGGGGTAAAGGCTTCCAGCCGCTCCAGCGTTTGCTGAGGCGAGGCGCCATGGACCACAAACCATTTCTGATCGACGCTCTGTCCGGTCAGGGCGGTAATGGCCTTCTCCTGCGCCAGAATATCTTTTGGCAGGGCCTGCAGTTGGGCGATGTCGTCGTCCACCCTCAGGGTGCTCATCCCCACGGCGGAGAGCAGCGCCAGCGCGACGGGTAAACCAACGGACAATTTTTTATTGCGTCGCCAGGCGGCCAGCCAGCGCATCATCGGGACCATCAGCGGAACCGGGCGCACCGGTAAACCCCGGCACAGCCACGGATGCCAGAAAATCACCGTCAGGCAGGAGGCGCTCAATCCCACGGCGGCGAACACCGCCATCTGGCGGATCCCGGGGAAGGGGGCCAGCATCATTATCAGGTAGGCGGCGACGGTCGTCAGCAGCGCCAGCAGCAGCGCATTGCGCACTTTCCCCAGGCTTTGCCAGGGGGAATGCTCCGCGCCGTGCACCATCCGTTCGGTCAGGTAGTAGAGCGTGTAGTCGGCTGAAATACCGATGATGCTCATGCTCATCACCAGCGTCATCAGGTGCAGCTCGCCAAAGAGCAGCAGCGTTACCACCGTGCCCGCCAGCGCGCCGATGGCAATCGAGAGCACGCTCAGCAGCAGCGGACGCAGAGAGCGGAACACCGCCACGATGAGCAGGAACACGCCAAGCAGGGTGGCGATGCCCAGCGTTGAGACGTCGCGTTTGGCCTGCTGGCTGGCGTAATCGCTGTAAAACACGGTTCCGCGGGAAAGCAGCTGTGCCTGCGGGTAACGGGCTTTGAGCGTCTCCTGCAGCGCGTTAAGCGTCGTCACGAGCCGGTGGGTCTGCTGCATATCAAATGACGAGCCCGCCAGTTCACCGTGAAGCAGATACCAGTAGTTTCCCGCCTCATCTTTTGTGACCAGCCAGCCGTCCATCAGCCGCAGCTTCTGGCCGTTTTGCGCCAGAGCGAGCTGCGAGCCGCGCATCAGCATCAGGGGATCGTTTTGCAGCTCTTTACCGCTGACGCCGGAAAAGGCTGAATAGAGCTGAGATAAAATCCACTGCGCCTGCGCGTTTCCGCCGTTTTGCAGGCGGGCGCGGGTGGCGGGATCGATAAGGCCGTTGCGGTGCTGCCAGAAGAACTCTCCCCAGGCTTTTTGCCCGGCGGCGTCCATCGGGCCTTTGACTTCGCTGAGCGCGTCACTGCTTTGCAGCATCGCCAGCCACTGCTGCGCCACGCGCGAATCCGGCTCTTTGCCGGGGCTAACCAGCCAGACCAGCTGGCGGTCGAGACGCTGCATAAATCCGTCGTTAAGCGCCGGCGGGATCGCCCCCAGCGTCTGTTTCGGCAGCATGGCCAGCACGCTGCTGTTCAGCCGCGCGCCGGGCAGCCGCGACAGCAGCACGCCCAGCAGGATCAGGCATAGCGTGGCCCACAGCAGCGCCGGGCGCAGGGATTTACGGTGCGGCAAAGCGTTGGCGTTCGTCATCGGTCAGGCTGGCGGGCGTCAGTTGGTGGCGTGAAAGGGCGATATCGGTACGGTCACCCTGTTTGTCGTTGAGGCGAATCGTCTCCAGATAGGTCGCGCCGCCCAGATCGAGGGTGGCGAAAATCTTGTCCAGCGGCGTCGTTTTTGGCGTGAGCACCAGCGACCAGCGGCCTGCTCCCTGGTCTTTAAAATCGATGCGGAAGTTCTCTTCAAGCACCTTGCGGTCGGCCTGGAACAGGGCCCGCAGAAGGTGGTTGAACTGGAACATCTGCGGATTATTGTCGGCAGTGATGGTCTGCGGCGGCTGGCCGTTGATCGCCTGAACCATCCGCTTGTCGTCCAGCAGGAGCGTCATCGGAAACGGCGCTTTTTGATCCCACAGCAGGCCACTGTCGCGGGCGATCAGCATCTCGCCCTGCGAGCGCAGCGGCTGCGGCATATCTTTTATCGTGCGAACCTGTTCGAAGTGCGCGCGCACGACAGGCTGCTCGGTGAAGCGCTGCTGCAGTTCATCCAGCGTCACGGCGCTGACCAGCGGGCTGACGATCAGCGCCAGCAAAGGCAACCATTTCATGGCGTCACTCCCATTCGTTCAAACAGTATTGCCGGGCTCACAAAGCACATTTCGCGGGTGGCTTCTTCTACTGCCACCTGGATGGTGTAACCGGTGGTGGTGCGTTTGCCGGTCTGCGCATCGAAAATTTGATAGGCAATGCGCAGGCGGTTTTCATACTCTTCAATGTGCGCGCGGACGCGAATACGCTGCTCAAAGGTCACCGCATCGCGGTATTTCACCCGGGTATCGACGACGGGCCAGACGTAGCCGGAGGCCTTCATCTGGCGATAGCCATAGTTAAACTGATTGAGCAGCGCCTCGCGGGCGATCTCAAAATAGCGGAAATAGTTACCGTGCCAGACCACGCCCATCAAATCGACGTCGTGGAACGGAACGGTGATCTCGACTTCAGTCGTAAAGCGGGGATCGGTCAGCACCCTTTACTCCTTCTCTCTGGACTCTGGCAGATGCCAGAAATCGAAAAAATTAAACCAGTCGAGCGGCGACATGAGGGCGTAATGCTCCAGCCGCTGCGCGTAGCGATCGACGATATCCTGCAGCGCCTGCTGGCGTTCACCGCGCGGCAGGTGCAGCGGGTCGGCAAACGGTTCGCAGTGCAGGGTGAGCTTCCCCTGCTGGCGCAGAGCGAAAATCAGCACTACCGGGCAGCGCAGGATGGAGGCCAGAATAAACGGCCCCTGTGGGAACGGCGCAGGTTGGCCCATGAACGGACTCCAGATCACGCGCCAGTCACCGCCACGCTGCGGATTCACCGCGATGCGATCGCCCACAATCGCGACCCACTCTCCGCGCTCAAGCTTCTCTTTGATGGCAATCGCGGTGTCCGGGCCGATGTCGGTAACCGACATCAAATTTACGCTGGCCTGGGGCGCCATTTCGCTCATGATTTGCTTAAAGCGCTGGGCGTTCTCGCTGAAAACCAGGGCGTTGATGGTTTTGCTCTCTTCCAGCTGAGCCAGCGCCCGGCAGGCTTCTACGTCGCCAAGGTGCGAGGCGAGCAGGAGCTTGCCCTGCGGTGCCGCGATATCTAGCGCTTCGCTCGCGCCAGGAGCAAAGACCACGTCGCGCTCAAACTTCAGCTCACCGCGCCAGCTGGCGACTTTATCCAGCATCGCGTTTCCGAAGCGCATAAAATGGAAAAAACTGTTGAGCCGTGAGGGAACAGGCATGCTCCGCTGACGCAGTTCTTGCTTCACTCTCGCAATCCACTGCCGCGAGGCCTGCCGCGCCGGACGCGCGATAAGCCAGTACACGCCGATCACCGGCCACAGCAGCACGGCAAAGGCCCGCCGCCCCAGCAGTTGCCAGACGCGCAGCATCAGGCGCATCCCCCACAGACCCTTGACTTCGTCCTGCTGCGCCCAGTGCTGGCGGCGTCGACGGAAAAGCAGGCCGGGCATGCGGGGCAGCATGCCGAAGAAGAGTCGGGTATGCATCAGGGAGATCCGCACGTTATCTTTTAACGCATCGAAGTGGGACAACCCGTCCTTCGGATAGGTGACGCGGGTGGGCAGAAAGACGCTGGTGTTGCCCTGCCAGTAGAGACGGACCATCACTTCGGTGTCAAAGTCCATGCGTTTACCGAGCGGCTCACGCGCTGCCAGCCGCAGCGTGGGCGAGACCGGGTAGACCCGAAAGCCGCACATGCTGTCTTTAAGCTGCAGGGATAAGGTCTCAATCCACACCCAGACGTGGGTTACCCAGCGACCGTAGAGTCGCGAGCGTGGAATGGAATCATCGTAAATGGGCTGGCCGGAAATCAGCGCGTCCGGGTGGCGCTCTGCCAGCGCCAGCAGTTTGGGGATATCTTCGATGGCGTGCTGGCCGTCCGCGTCCACCTGCACGGCGTGGGTATAGCCCGCGCGCGCGCACTCCTCCAGCCCCCTGATGACCGCGGCACCTTTCCCGGCGTTTTGCGCCAGACGGACCAGCGTCATCTGTGGCTCCGCCGCCGCCAGGCGTTCGAGCTCCTGACGGGTGACAGCTTCGCTGCCGTCATCCACCACCAGGCACGGCAGGCCGAACGGTGCGAGACGCGACAGCACGCTGGCGATCATGGCGCCGTGGTTGTAGCACGGGATTAGAACGCAGGGGCGAAAGATTACTGACATAGACGAATCTTTCCGCTGCTGGCGGTATGGCGCTCATCCCCGGCGTGACGCTGGTAGCTGAAGGTCAGCATCTGACGTTCGGCATGCCACTCAAGCACCAGCGTGACCGTGGTTTCCGGCAGCAGAGGCGCCTGGAACTTCACGTTTTGAATGCTGTGAAAGCGGTAGCCCGGTGCCAGTAATGTCGTGGCGTAGTGCATCACCCAGTCAAGCTGTGCAACGCCGGGCAGTAGCGGTTGTACGGCAAAATGGCCCTGAAACCAGAACAGGGCCGCGTCGAGATGCAAAATGATTTCCAGCTTCTCCGGCTGTGTCTGGTGGCGCTCAATTTCATGAATTTTCATGAAACAACTCCTCTAACTGCGCATAGACACGCTTGTTCATACTGTTTACCGGCATTTCATCGACAATACGCCAGTAGCGTGGAACGGCGACCGGCTCAAGCCACGGCAGCAGGGCGCGACGCCAGGCGAACTCCTGCGCTTTTTTATCCTGCATATACCCGCGCTGACGAACCGCTTCGTCCAGGACCAGCAGTGCACCAATCCCCTGACGGCCTCCGCGCGTGACCGGCAGTACAGCCGCTTCGCAAATGCCGTCGAGCTCCAGCAGGCGACGTTCGATCTCGTTAAGCGAGATGCGCTTTTCTTCAATTTTGACCACCCGCCCGCGACGACCGGCGATGCTGAACAGCCCCTCGCTATCGAAGTGGAGGATATCGTCCAGCTGGAGTCCTTCAGCCTCATGGATCAGTGGCGACGTGACGCGACAGGCTTCATCTTCCAGATGGAAGATCACGCCGGGGAACGCCAGCCACGGGACGTTATCCTGCTGGCGATGGCGCCAGGCAAGGATCCCGGTTTCGGTACTGCCATAAATTTCATCCGGGCAGATGTTAAGCCAGCCAGCGGTGGTGGCGACGTCACACCAGGGCAGCATTCCGCCTGCGGAAATCAGCATCCTGACGGGCGGCGCGGCCAGCTCGGTATCCAGGCGCTTCAGGAACGCCGGGCTGCTGATGAACAGGTAAAGCCTGTCATGAGGAAGGGCGGCCAGCTGTTCTGCGTAATAGAGCATCGCGGCATGCAGCGGCAGACCCAGCGCCATCGGCAATACGATGCGGAATGTCAGACCGTACAGGTGTTGCGGTACGACCGAGGCGACAACGCTGCATCCGGCCAGACGCTCGCCGAAGCGGTCAGCCAGCAGACGGGCCTCGCGATCCAGACTGACGATGTGCTTAATCACCCGGCGCGGGGTACCCGTGGAGCCGGAGGTGAACAGCTCTACGAAGCGGCTTTCGTCAATCTCCGGCAGGGGCGCCCAGTGGTTAACTGTCTGATGGTGGGAGGCCACCACAATCAGCTTCCCATGGAAAGCGAGAGTCCGATCGCTCAGAACGCCACTAAACAACGCCTGCTGTTCTTCAAGCTGTGAGACGCGGCTATGGCCGGGAATGACCGGTGTTTTACCGGCATGCAGCGAGGCCAGCAGCGCAACAATAAACAGGTAGCTATTTTCAAAGCACAGCGCCCAGCGCTCGCCTTCCTGCTGACGCAGGGTGTCGACCAGTAAGGTCACGTCGTGGCGCAGCTGGCCCAGCGTCCAGGTACGATCGTCAAGCCAGGCAACGGGCGTATCGTCAGGGCGCGGCGCGTTTAACCACTGGCCCAGTGGAAGGGGGTTAGTCATTGTGCATCTCTTTTTTTATCACCCGCTGGCGCACCAGCCACTCTGTCGCCATCAGCGTCCCCATCAGGATGTAAGCCACCATACCGTTCCACAGCGTCCACAGATGCATGTCGCCGTGGAGGACGGTGAACAGCGCCATCGCGCCGTTACCGATGAAAAAGCCGCACCAGACGAGAGTCACCCTGCGGGTATAGCGCACGCCCTCCGGGGGCAAATCTGGCTCGCGCAAGCGCGCCAGTCGCTCGACAAGTGGCATCGCGGTCCACAGCGAACCCCCGAACACGGCCAGCATCACCAGGTTGACGACCACCGGGTAGAGCAGCAGCCACTGATGGGTTTTCAGCAGATAGCTGGCCGCGCAGAGCACGATGCCCGCCAGCGCAACACACTGCACCACGTACCGCATCGGGCCGGTGTTTCGCTGCGCCTGACGCAGCCGCAGCAGCAATACCAGTGCCATCACCGGTAACAGCCATTGCAGGCTGTTGTGCGTCAGCCCAAATCCAATGAGGAAGGGCCACGCCAGCAGCATCAGCCCCGTCAGCAGTGGGATGACCGGGAACGTCCGTCCACCACGCACAATGTCTTACTCTTCGCGCAGAAGCTGTTCGACGGCGTCTACCACATCCTGAACGGTACGAACCGATTTGAAGGTTTCCGGCTTGATTTTCTTGCCCGTTTTTTTCTGCAGATGAACAATCATGTCCACCGCATCAATGCTGTCCAGCTCCAGGTCTTCGTAAAGACGGGCTTCGGGCGTAATATCCTGCGGGTCGATTTCAAAGAGCTTGGTCAAAAGGCCACAGACTTCCTGATAAATGGTTTCTTGTTCGGTCATCGTGATCACATCTCAGGCGCGTTGAGCGTTGATAAAGGACGCCAGCGTGGCGACGGAAAAGAAGTGCTGGCGCATCTCTTCGCTTTCGGCGGAAAGCACCACGCCATACTGGTTTTTCACGGCCAGCCCCAGTTCCAGCGCGTCGATAGAGTCGAGACCCAGCCCATCGCCAAACAGCGCGGCATCGGTATCAATATCCTCTGCGGTAAGCTCGTCCAGATTCAGCGTGGTGATAATGAGATTCTTAATTTCAAGATAAAGCGCTTGCATCATTAATTCCTGACAAAGATTGAAGGCCTGATGTTAATCGATGCTGTAGATGCCGGTTTAACTGCCTTGCCGCCAGCGCCGGTTCTTGTTCAGTTGCATCGTAAAATTCGTCGATGTTCACGCGGTCGCGGACATCCACGGTGAAAACAGGTTTTTCTGGCGGTACATCATACCAGTGACTTTTTTTATCCAGCAGATGTTCGCTACAGTGGATCAGCACCACCCGCAGATCGCTGTTACAGCGCACGGCGATATTTGCCGCACCGCGCTGGAGAGAGATAGCCTCGCCAAACCGGGTACGCGTGCCTTCCGGGAAGATTAAAAGCGTGTCGCCCTGAGCCAGACGCTGCTGGCTGGCTGTGAGTAGGGGCTCGGCTTCGCTGTTAATCAGATAATCCGCCGCGCGGATAACGCCGCTGACAAACGGGTTGCGCAGCAGCGCGCTCTTCACCAGACAGTCGGTTTCCGGCATCACCGACGCCAGAATCACGTAGTCAATTAACGTGGGGTGGTTAGCCACCACCAGACAACCCCGATCGCTACGCAGCGCGTCAAGATTGTGAATGCGATAGTCAAGTACTCCGAGGCTGCGAGCAACGGTCAGGAAGAAGCGGAAGCTGGCCGCAATGCTGCGACGCGCCAGGCGACGACGGCTGGCGCGGTCGCGCTGGACGATCAGCAGCAGGTTGAACCAGACCAGCGACAGCAGCAGCCCGCCCACGCCAAACAGCGCGAAGCAGAAGCCGGTCATCACCAGACGCCATAACCAGTTGATACGGGCAGCCAGGCGGTTCATGTGCGTGTCCATTGCCACAGCATACGTTCCCCGGGCACCACAAACTGCCGTGCCTCGCTGAGATAGCGTTGCAGGAACAACAGGCTTTGCGGCAGGGTGGGTTCTTCACCCGTGCTGCCGCTGCGGGTTTCACACTGCAATCCGTTGCCGGATTCAATCACCAGCGCCAGCGCGTACGGCCAGGTGGGCATCTGCGGCGGTAACGCCGGATGGTAAAATTCCGGCAACGCGCCGTCAAAATCGACCAGCAGGACGCGGGAATAGCCCGCATGCAGCAGGCTCAGCACTTCACATAAGGCCTGCTGGAAGGTGTCCAGTCCGGCTGAGATGGATGACGAGACGATGGCCTGGCGTGCGGTAATCGTGAGATTGCCCACCGCGGAATTATGCACGGACATAGCGAAATCGGTGGGGGAAACGGACTGCCCGGTCGCCAGAGCATGCAGAATACGGTAGTTGCGCTCCAGTTCGCCGTGACGGCTGGAATAGACGACGGCATCAATGGCGTGCTTTTGCAGCATGGCAAGACCAATGTCCACCGCCAGCTTACTGCCTGAATTGAGGCGGCGCGCGGTCATCATGGGTAAAGCGGTCAGCCGGGGAAGCGGGGCCGCTGGGTCAACGGCCAGCTGCAGGCGCGACCACGCCTGCCACTCTGTGGCATCGCTGAGTCCTGGCGCTCTCGCCTGCCAGTCGATAATGTTCAGTGAAAATTTCATCTACGCGCGTCCGCGAAAAAAAAACCGTATTCAAAGGGCAGGCTGGGCCACCCGGGCAGCTACGCTGCTCTGTTGTTCACGTTTGGTGCATATCAGCAGGGTATGACCGACCCCAAGGTTGTCCAGCCGCTGTTCAACGCTGAAACCTGCGCTCTCCAGGTAGCGATAAAACTTCTCTACGCTGTAAAACCGGCTATTACCATTCGCCATACAGGTGAAATAGAGCGAGGTGGCATTCAGGCTGAAGGAGGCCGCTTCAAACTTCTGGGCATCCCAGAAAAGCTCCATGATGCACAAACGTGCGCCTGGCTTCATGACCTGTGCGACGCGCGTCAGCATGGCGACAATCTGATCCGGAGAGAAACAATCCAGGAACTGGCTCATCCACCAGACGTCGGCGTCACCCGGCAATGCTGCAGGGCTAAGCATATCGACAGCATGGAATGCAATACGATGAGAAAAACCTGCTTTTGCGATGTTTTCCTGCGCCAGCGCTATCTGCTGCGGCAGATCGAGGATCGTCACGGCAACATTTTCGTCATAGCGGCAGCAGCGTAACGACCATTTACCCGTATTTCCGCCCACATCGTACAATTTTGTCGGCGAGCTTGCGAATATATATGGTAACGCAGCGTCAAAAGCGGCGTCAGAATAGTAATGATCAAAGGCGAACCAGCTCTCTTTCGCCGGAGCCGGTAATTGGGATAATGCCGGGTAGATGGTTGGCCAGTCGCCAAACACGGCTAATCCGGCCGGCTTTTCTTCCTGCAGGGCGTCCGCCAGGTGAAATAGCCCCTGATAACAAACGTCCTGAGTGAAATCCATATTTACGCGGGTCATTGCGTCGTGCAGTAAAAAATGTCCCACTTTTGCCAGAAAATAACGTCCATCCTGTTGGGTAACGATGCGTCCGCTTAATCCCATATCCAGCAGGACGCTAACACCATAGCTACTCAGGGTGCTGTTTTCGGTTATTTCCTCGAGGGTAGCTCCCTCTTTGCCTTGTTTATCGAGCCAGGCGAGAACGCCAGAGTTACGCAGACAAAGCGCAGTCTGGAATAACATCGGGGCAAAGGCGATGCGTTGCGCTTCGGTAATGGCATCCAGTGCGCTGAGTGTGTCCTTTTCGTACATTACTGCGTAACCTTTTAGGGCAATAAAGAGAGGTTATCGGGCCATACGCGGCCCGACTTTAGAAAAATATTACAGCGCGGCGCCAGCGGAGAGGTTCAGCTGAATATCGTGGTCGAGGTTATTCACCCAGCGGTTATAATTCTTGTGAATTTTACCGTCTGCCGCTTTCAGGTTAAGGCTGTTTTCATAGTTGATTGAATAGCTTGTTGCCGTGTACGGAATACTCACCTGGACCGAGTGATCGCGTGACTGCAGACGTCCCTTAATCACCCCAGGACCCGCTTCCGTCATGATCCAGTCACGCTTTTGGCCTGCTTTCAAAATTGCCGTTTTTACCTGATCGGCAGTATGACCCGCGCTGACAATAGAGTGAACCTGAGCGATTGGGGCGGTACGCGCACAGCCTGCCAGTGCACCCACGAATACGGCAGCAGTACACCATTTAACGATCTTTTTCATCAACAACTCCATATCAATAATAACAATTAAAGGTAGTGTTTTTTACAAATAATACGCATCCGGCTTTTTTTGACCGCCAGATGTATTTTTAATCAATATTAATGTTTGCATTGCGTTGACGCGAAGGCGGGCATAATAACATGGAAAATAAATAAGAATTTCATTTTTTATAATTTGCGTTAAATCATGGATTGCGTTTCAACATAATGCGCGTGGAGTAAATAAAGACAGAGTGAATATCGCCTTAACGCAAATAAAAATACCGCGACGGATTAGGGACGCGGTAATTTACGGTGTATTACTGACGCTTTAAACCTACCTGTACAGGTAGGCCGGTTACCCGGGTAGCCGGCTTTTCGGCCTCCCCGGGCCGAGCAGGATCGCCAGCTTGCTTCCGCCTTTGGTGGTTTCCATCCAGATTTTACACACGCTGGTCAGGGGGACCGACAGCAGCATCCCGACCGGGCCCAGCAACCATCCCCAAATCAGTAAGGATAAAAACACCACCAGCGTCGACATGCCCAGCCGGTGTCCCATCATGCGCGGCTCAAGAATATTGCCCAGCACCATATGCACGACGAGGAACAGCGCGCCGACCAGCATGCATTCGTAAAAACCGTTAAACAGGAACGCCTGAATCATCGGCGGCACGGCGGAAAGCACCGCGCCAATATTGGGCACGTAGTTGAGCAGAAACGCCAGCACGCCCCACATCAGCGCGAACTGCACGTCCATCAGCATCAGCCCCAGCCAGACAATGATTCCCGTCCAGACGCTCAGCAGCGTTTTCAGCGCCAGATATTTGGAAACGCCCTTCAGTGCCCGATGTAATCCAGCAATATGAATTTGTGGATTATTTAATGCAAAGCGCAGCTTATAGGGGACGTGGCGGACTTCGAACAGCATAAACACCACCGTCATGACCAGCAGCAGAATGCTGGCCATCGCGCCGGAAAGCCCTGTCATCAAGGTGGTGGCGTAGGTCATAACTTTCTCTGAATCCATCCGGCGCAGCATCCGTTCGGGTGAGATATGCAGATTAAGGAAGGGCACCATCTCCTGCAGCGCCACAATCTTACGCGTCAGCTCTTTGTTGTACTGCGGCAGCATGGTGGAGAATTCGCTCAGCGAGGCCGCCAGCACGCCAAAGAGCGCTGTCAGGGCAATCAGCATCACGATGACGACGATGGTGATGGCGACCGGACGGCTGACGCCCCGGCGTAAAAACCAGGTGACCAGCGGATTAAGCACAATGGCAAAAAAGAGCGCCAGCAGGAGCTGGACAATAATGTCAGCGGCAGCGTGGATACCCGCAAGGATAACCACCAGACAGGCGAGTTTTAATAAGATATGGAGCCCTGCTTTGTCGGACGGGTTAGCGATCATGCGTGTTCCTTAATATGATGACCCGGTAAGTGTAGTGCCCGGGCTTCGCTTCGTCTGGCACCGTTAATCTGAAAGTCGGTGCTGATTTTCTTATTGGGGCGTGGTAATAGTGAAACACTGTTGTAAAAAATCCAGGTAGAACCCCATGCCCGAACCTGCCGCTGAACCGGTACTGAGCGGACTGCGCCTCAATCTGCGCATCGTTTCCGTTGTGATTTTCAACTTTGCCAGCTATCTGACCATCGGGCTGCCGCTGGCGGTCCTGCCGGGCTATGTCCATGACGTGATGGGCTTCAGCGCCTTCTGGGCGGGGCTGGTGATTAGCCTGCAGTATTTCGCCACGCTCCTCAGCCGCCCGCATGCCGGGCGCTACGCGGACACGTTCGGTCCAAAAAGCATCGTGGTGGTGGGATTGTGCGGCTGCTTCCTCAGCGGCCTGAGCTATCTTCTGGCTGCCGCAACCAGCCACTGGCCGCTGGTCAGCCTGGCGCTGCTCTGCCTGGGGCGCGTCATTCTGGGCATTGGGCAAAGTCTGGCGGGAACCGGCTCGACGCTGTGGGGCGTGGGGGTTGTCGGCGCGCCGCACATTGGCCGGGTGATCTCCTGGAACGGGATTGTCACCTACGGTGCGATGGCGCTCGGTGCGCCGCTCGGCGTGGCCTGCTATGCGCTGGGCGGGCTGCATGGGCTGGCCATCACCATTATGGCGGTCGCGCTGCTGGCGATCCTTTTGGCGCTGCCGCGCCCGAAGGTGAAGGCCAGCAAAGGCAAGCCACTGCCGTTTCGGGCGGTGCTGGGGCGCGTCTGGCCGTACGGCATGGCCCTGGCGCTGGCGACAACTGGCTTCGGCGTGATAGCCACCTTCATTACTCTATTCTATGACGCCAAAGGCTGGGACGGCGCGGCCTTTGCGTTAACCCTGTTCAGCTGTGCGTTTGTTGGCGCGCGCCTGCTTTTCCCTAACGGCATCAACCGTCTGGGCGGGCTGAACGTGGCGATGATCTGCTTTGCGATAGAGATTGTTGGGCTGCTGCTGACCGGAATAGCGATGGTGCCCTGGGTCGCGAAAGTGGGCGTCTTCCTCGCGGGGGCAGGCTTTTCTCTGGTCTTCCCGGCGCTGGGCGTGGTGGCGGTAAAAGCCGTGCCGCAGCAGAATCAGGGGGCGGCGCTGGCGACCTATACGGTGTTTATGGATATGTCTTTAGGCATTACCGGCCCGCTGGCGGGGCTGGTGATGGCCTGGGCAGGCGTGCCGGTGATCTATCTTGCCGCGGCGGGTCTGGTGATTATTGCGCTGCTGCTGACGTGGCGGCTAAAAAAATGGCCCCCGGTGCAGGCACCGGAGGCCACGACATCATCGTGAATCGTTACTGGATCACGATGGTGTTAATGATGTTTTCAGCAGCCGTCTGTGCTTTCTGCTGATCTTCCGCTGGCAGGGTGATCTGCAGGGTCAGCAGTTTGTTATCGACCTTGCCCAGCACGACAGAGGAGTAAGCTGTCTGGCCTTTTGCAGAGATGATGCTGTCCAGCTGCTGCAGCTTATGACCTTTCAGCTCGATGGATTTATTGGTCACGACCTGCAGCTGCGGGTCGCGGCCGCGCTGCTGATCTTCCAGACGTTTGGACAGAACGGCCAGATCTTCGCTGGTGTCGTCGCCCACAATTACAATGACCGCTTTCTGCCCGGTTGCGTCGGAGTAAACGTGCATGTTATTCGCCTGGGTGCCCAGCTTGCCGCTCTGGTCAGTCATATCGGCTGGCAGAGAGAAACTGAGTTTGCCATCCATCAGATTGACCGGCTGGCCGGTCGCGTTGCTCTCTGCGGATGCGCCCTGAGCAGGCGTTTTCGTGTCGCTGTTATCACAGGCTGCAAGACCCACAACCAGCAGGCCAATCCCGACATATTTAACCAGATTGCGCATTGACTTCTTCCTTTCGATAAACGGCCATAACGGCTCATTCGCTCATCTTATCACAACTGATAAAGCTAACCTTTAACCTGCCTGCAATGCGGTGATTTCAGATTTATCTGCCAGCCTTTTCAGCAGCATATTGAGCAGTACGCCGTACATCGGCAGGAAGAAGACAATGCTGATGAGGACCTTGAAGCAGTAGTCCACCAGCGCGATTTCCATCCAGTGTTCGGCCATGAACGCATCCGGGCTGCGCCAGAAGGCGATGAAGAAGAAGGCCAGAGTATCGCTCACGTTACCGAACAGCGTGGAGGCGGTGGGCGCCATCCACCAGCGGTGATTTTGCCGCAGGCGGTTAAACACGTGCACGTCGAGGATCTGCCCCAGCGCGTAGGCCATAAAGCTGGCGGCGGCGATACGGGCGACAAACAGGTTAAAGTGGGTTAACGCCTCAAAGCCCTGCCAGCTTCCCATATAAAACAGAGACGAAATCACGTACGAGATGAACAGCGCCGGGAGCATGACCGAAAAAATAATGCGGCGAGCCAGCGGTGCGCCAAAGATACGCACGGTCAAATCGGTCGCGAGGAAAATAAACGGAAAACTGAACGCGCCCCAGGTGGTATGAAAACCAAAGATGGAGATCGGGAGCTGCACCAGATAGTTGCTGGAGGTGATCACCAGCAAATGGAAAAGCGAAAGCCAGAACAACGCTTTTACGCGCTGAGATTCGGAAAACGACGTCATATTGTGACCTTTTTATACGTTGGGGTGAGGGAACCCAATAAAAACCGCAGCATGATACTGCTTTGGCAGGACATTGCAATGGTTAGTTTTTACGCAATCGTTAACCTGGTTTGCATTGATCGCAACCGGGCGTAAACTACAGCCGTTTTTATCTGACCGAGAAGATCATGACCGACCTGTTTTCCAGCCCAGACCACACCCTTGATGCCCAGGGCCTCCGCTGCCCGGAACCGGTAATGATGGTACGTAAGACCGTGCGCAATATGCAGACCGGTGAAACGCTGTTGATTATTGCCGATGACCCGGCCACAACCCGCGATATTCCAGGCTTTTGTACCTTTATGGAACATGAGCTGGTGGCACAGCAGACCGAGGCGCTGCCGTACCAGTATTTGATTCGTAAGGGGTAGATGGGCTGTCCTCTGCGGCCTGATGCCCTCACCCCGGCCCTCTCCCACGGGGAGAGGGAGAAAGTCATCCTTTCATCCACGCCCGGATCCCGTCCAGGAACATCTGCGTCGCCATCATGACCAGAATCAGCCCCATCAGGCGCTCCAGCGCGTTCACCCCTTTCTCACCCAGCAGGCGCAGGAACAGGGACGACTGCAGCAGGATAATAAACGTCCCGCCCCAGGCGATCAGCAGGGCAATCACCAGATGACTCATCTGGTTCGGATACTGATGCGACAGCAGCATCAGCGTGGCCAGAATGGTCGGGCCCGCGACGAGGGGGATCGCCAGCGGCACAATAAACGGCTCTTCACCCGCAGGCAGGCCGCTGCTGCTGCCTTCCGCGCTCGGGAAAATCATCTTAATGGCAATCAGGAACAGAATAATCCCGCCGGAAATCGACACAGTTTCGGCGCGCAGGTTCAGGAATGCGAGGATCTTTTCCCCGGCAAACAGGAAGATAAACATCACCAGCAGGGCGATGAGCAGCTCGCGGATCATGATCGCCCGGCGGCGCTTCGGCTCGGTGTGCTTCAGCACCGACATGAAGATCGGCAGGTTACCCAGTGGATCCATTATCAGAATCAATAAAACCGCTGCGGAAATGATTTCACTCATGTAAATTATCCCTGAAATTCTCTATGGTTATTATGATAATTAGCTGTATTTCTGATTGTCGGGCAATCATCGATTAATTTCGCTTGCGACTTTGGCAGCATTTTGTAATGTGAAGCATATCCCAGTTCAATACTGGCTTGCACAAACAGCACACACCCTCAGCAGGAAAAAAATGCTATGAAAAACGTTGGTTTTATCGGCTGGCGCGGTATGGTCGGCTCTGTACTCATGCAACGCATGGTTGAAGAGCGCGATTTCGACGCTATCCGCCCGGTCTTCTTCTCCACTTCCCAGCTCGGCCAGGCTGCTCCGTCCTTTGGTGGTACCACAGGCACGTTGCAGGATGCTTACGATCTGGAAGCGCTGAAGGCGCTCGACATTATTGTGACCTGCCAGGGCGGCGATTATACCAACGAAATCTATCCAAAGCTGCGTGAAAGCGGCTGGCAGGGCTACTGGATTGACGCGGCCTCGTCGCTGCGCATGAAAGACGATGCCATCATCATTCTCGACCCGGTTAACCAGGGCGTGATCACCGATGGCCTGAACAACGGCGTGAAAACCTTTGTCGGCGGTAACTGCACCGTCAGCCTGATGCTGATGTCCCTCGGCGGCCTGTTCGCGCAGGATCTGGTGGAGTGGGTCTCCGTGGCGACCTACCAGGCGGCGTCCGGCGGCGGCGCGCGTCACATGCGCGAGCTGCTGACCCAGATGGGCCAGCTGCACCAGAGCGTTGCGACCGAGCTGGCAAACCCGGCATCCGCTATTCTGGATATCGAGCGTAAAGTGACCCAGCTGACCCGCAGCGGCGAGCTGCCGGTGGATAACTTTGGCGTACCGCTGGCCGGCGGCCTGATCCCGTGGATCGACAAACAGCTGGATAACGGCCAGACCCGCGAAGAGTGGAAGGGCCAGGCTGAGACCAACAAAATTCTCAATACCGCGAACACCATTCCGGTTGATGGCCTCTGCGTGCGTATCGGTGCGCTGCGCTGCCACAGCCAGGCCTTCACCATTAAACTGAAAAAAGATGTGTCTATTCCGACCGTGGAAGAGCTGCTGGCCGCGCACAACCCGTGGGCGAAAGTGGTGCCAAACGATCGCGATATCACCATGCGCGAGCTGACCCCGGCTGCCGTTACCGGCACGCTGACCACGCCGGTTGGCCGTCTGCGCAAGCTGAACATGGGGCCGGAGTATCTCTCCGCGTTCACCGTTGGCGACCAGCTCCTGTGGGGCGCTGCCGAGCCGCTGCGCCGCATGCTGCGCCAGCTGGCGTAATAATTTGTTAAATACCGGGGGTGATTTTCACCCCTTTTTTTTGCGTACTACATGGAGTAACACGCGTATGTCTTATTTTTTATCAGGAGTCATCTAGAGCGTTGGCTATGCTTTAAGGAAGAGTCATTTCTTACCTGAGGTTCGAACGGAGCAGATTGGATGCACATTTTTGTGCTGTCCCGTTCAGGTCACATTAAAAGTCGTCCCGGAGCGCTTAAAAAGGACGACATAAAAAACAGGATGAATACCATGTCCGATCGTGTGGATAGAGACGTGATTAATGCGCTTATTGCGGGTCATTTTGCTGACCCCTTTTCTGTGCTTGGGATGCACCGTACTGAGGATGGCCTTGAAGTTCGGGCACTGTTACCGGATGCCACAGAAGTCTGGGTGATTGAACCCAAAACCGGCCGCAAGGTGGGTAATCTTGAATGCCTCGATTCCCGTGGCTTCTTCTCGGGCGTAATGCCCCGTCGTAAAAACCCGTTTCGCTATCAGCTCGCCGTTCTCTGGCACGGTCAGCAAAACCTGATTGACGATCCCTACAGCTTTGGCCCTCTGCTTAAAGAGATGGATGCCTGGCTGCTCTCCGAAGGGACGCATCTTCGCCCTTATGAAACGCTGGGTGCCCATGCCGATACCATGGACGGCATTACCGGCACGCGCTTCTCCGTGTGGGCGCCCAATGCCCAGCGCGTCTCCGTTGTCGGACAGTTCAACTACTGGGACGGCCGCCGCCACCCGATGCGTCTGCGCCGGGAAACCGGCATCTGGGAGCTGTTTATCCCCGGGGCGCACCACGGGCAGCTTTATAAATTCGAGATGATCGACGCCCACGGCAAGCTGCGCATTAAAGCCGACCCGTATGCCTTCGAAGCGCAGATGCGCCCGGATACCGCGTCGCTGATTTGCGGCCTGCCGGAGAAGGTCGTTCAGACGGAGGAGCGCAAGCAGGCTAACCGCTTTGATGCGCCGATCTCCGTCTATGAAGTCCATCTTGGCTCCTGGCGTCGCCACACCGATAACAACTTCTGGCTGAGCTACCGGGAGCTTGCCGACCAGCTGGTGCCGTATGCAAAATGGATGGGCTTTACCCACCTTGAGCTGCTGCCGGTCAACGAGCACCCGTTCGACGGCAGCTGGGGCTATCAGCCCACCGGGCTGTATGCGCCAACGCGCCGCTTCGGCACGCGCGACGACTTCCGCTATTTCATTGATGCCGCGCACGCCGCCGGGCTGAACGTGATCCTCGACTGGGTGCCGGGTCATTTCCCTGCGGATGATTTCGCGCTGGCAGAGTTTGACGGCACGAAGCTGTACGAGCACAGCGACCCGCGCGAAGGCTATCACCAGGACTGGAACACGCTGATCTACAACTACGGTCGCCGTGAGGTCGCAAACTACCTGGTCGGGAATGCCCTGTACTGGATCGAGCGGTTTGGCATCGATGCCCTGCGCGTGGATGCGGTGGCGTCGATGATCTACCGCGACTACAGCCGCAAAGAGGGGGAGTGGATCCCGAACGAGTTTGGCGGCCGCGAAAACCTGGAGGCCATTGAATTCCTGCGTAATACCAACCGCATTATCGGCGAGCAGGTGGACGGTGCCGTAACTATGGCGGAAGAGTCGACCGACTTTGCGGGCGTCTCCCGTCCGCCGTCATTAGGCGGCCTGGGGTTCTGGTATAAGTGGAACCTGGGCTGGATGCACGACACGCTCGACTACATGAAGCTGGATCCAGTCCACCGTAAGTACCATCACGACAAGCTGACGTTCGGGATGCTCTACAACTACACCGAAAACTTCATGCTGCCGCTGTCCCACGATGAAGTGGTGCACGGCAAAAGATCGATTCTCGACCGCATGCCGGGCGACGCGTGGCAGAAGTTTGCCAACCTGCGCGCCTATTACGGCTGGATGTTTGCCTTCCCGGGCAAGAAACTGCTGTTCATGGGAAATGAGTTCGCCCAGGGGCGCGAGTGGAACCACGACGCCAGCCTCGACTGGCATCTGCTGGAAGGCGGCGACAACTGGCATCACGGGGTGCAGCGGCTGGTACGCGATCTGAACCTGACCTATCGCCACCACAAAGCGCTGCACGAGCTCGACTTCGATCCGTACGGCTTTGAGTGGCTGGTGGTGGACGACCACGAACGCTCGGTGTTTGTCTTTGTGCGTCGTGACAAAGCCGGTAACGAGATCATCGTCGCCAGCAATTTTACGCCGGTGCCGCGCGAACACTACCGCTTCGGCATTAACCAGCCGGGCAAATGGCGCGAAATTCTGAATACCGACTCGATGCACTACCACGGCAGTAACGCCGGTAACGGCGGGCTGGTACAGAGCGACGCCATCGAAAGCCACGGACGACCCAACTCCCTGAGCCTGACGCTGCCGCCGCTTGGCACCATCTGGCTAATGCGGGAGGGCGAATGACGCAGCTTACGGCAGGTAAACCCGAACCGCTCGGGGCGAGTTTTGACGGGAAGGGGGTCAATTTCACCCTCTTTTCCGCTCACGCTGAGCGGGTAGAACTGTGCGTGTTTGACGGGGAAGGTAACGAGCACCGTTACGATTTACCCGCGCGCACGGGGGATACCTGGCACGGCTACCTGGCCGGAGGGCGGCCAGGCTTGCACTATGGCTTTCGCGTACACGGTCCGTGGGATCCGGCGCAGGGGCACTGGTTTAATCCGGCGAAGCTGTTGATTGACCCGTGCGCGCACCGCGTGGACGGCGAATTTAAAGACGACCCGCTCTTCCACGTGGGTTACGGCGATCCCGACCACCGCGACAGCGCGCCCGTCGCGCCAAAAAGCGTGGTGGTGAACGATCTTTATGACTGGGAAGACGATGCCCCGCCGCAGACGCCGTGGGGCCATACCGTCATTTATGAAGCCCACGTCAAAGGACTGACGTACCTGCACCCGTCGATCCCCAAAGAGATGCGCGGTACCTATAAGGCGCTCGGGCATCCCACCATGATCGCCTACCTGAAGCACCTCGGCATCACCGCTCTGGAACTGCTGCCCGTCGCCCATTTTGCCAGCGAGCCGCGCCTGCAGCGGCTGGGGCTCAGCAACTACTGGGGCTACAACCCGCTGGCGATGTTCGCGCTTGAGCCACGCTATGCCGCTCATCCGGAAAAGGCGCGGGACGAGTTTCGCGATGCGGTGAAGGCGCTTCATACGGCGGGCATTGAGGTCATTCTGGACGTCGTGCTGAACCACAGTGCCGAAAGCGATCTCGACGGTCCGACGCTCTCCATGCGCGGAATTGATAACCGTAGCTATTATTGGATCAGGCAGGATGGCGATTATGAGAACTGGACCGGCTGCGGCAACACGCTCAATCTCAGCCATCCGGCGGTCACGCATTTTGCTTATGAATGCCTGAAATACTGGGTGGAAACGTTCCACGTCGACGGTTTTCGTTTCGACCTGGCGCCCGTGATGGGGCGCACGCCGGCGTTCAGCCAGCAGGCGCCGCTGTTTGAGGCGATAAAAAATTGTCCGGTGCTCTCGCAGGTGAAGCTCATTGCCGAGCCGTGGGACATCGGAGAAGGCGGTTATCAGGTCGGGAATTTCCCGCCGCTGTTTGCCGAGTGGAACGACCACTACCGCGATGCCGTACGCCGCTTCTGGCTGGAGCGGAATCTGTCGCTCGGGGAGTTTGCCGGACGCTTTGCCGCTTCAAGCGATCTCTTTAAGCGCGACGGCAAACGCCCGTCGGCCACCGTCAATCTGTTGACGGCGCACGACGGTTTTACCCTCAGGGACTGCGTTTGTTTCAATCAGAAACACAATGAGGCAAACGGCGAAGAGAATCGCGATGGCACTAACAATAACCATAGCTTTAATCATGGTATAGAAGGGTTAGGCGGAAGTCTGGATGTGATAGAGCGGCGACGCGCCAGCGTACATGCGCTGCTGACAACGCTTTTATTGTCGCAGGGCACGCCGATGCTGCTGGCAGGCGATGAACACGGCCACAGCCAGCACGGTAACAACAATGCGTATTGCCAGGACAACACGTTAACCTGGTTCGACTGGGGTGAAGCGAACAGCGGGCTGATTCATTTTACCGCTGCGCTGATCCATCTTCGCCAGCAGATCCCCGCGCTGACCGCCGACCGCTGGTGGGAAGAGGGTGACGGCAACGTTCGCTGGCTGAATCAAGACGCGCAACCGTTAAGCGCGCAAGATTGGCAACACGGCGTACCACGCCTGCAAATCCTGCTGTCGGATAAATGGCTGGTCACGCTGAACGCGACGGATGACGTCGCAGAGATTGTTTTACCTGAAGGGGAATGGCGAGCTGTTCCCCCCTTTGCCGGAGTGGATAATCCGGTAGTAATGGCTGTCTGGCACGGGCCTGCGCACGGAGTGTGCGTATTCCAAAGATGATAAAAAAGGAGTTAGTCATGGTTAGATTAGAGAAGAACGATCCCTTAATGTTGGCACGCCAGCTACCATTAAAAACGGTTGCCCTGATACTTGCGGGTGGGCGTGGTACCCGTCTGAAAGATTTGACCATCAAGCGCGCCAAACCGGCTGTTCACTTTGGTGGTAAGTTCCGCATCATCGACTTTGCGCTCTCCAACTGCCTGAACTCGGGCATTCGCCGTATTGGCGTCATAACGCAGTATCAGTCGCACACGCTGGTTCAGCATATCCAGCGCGGCTGGTCATTCTTCAGCGAAGAGATGAACGAGTTTGTCGATCTCCTCCCTGCGCAGCAGCGCGTTCACGGCGAGAACTGGTATCGCGGGACAGCGGATGCGGTGACCCAGAACCTCGACATCATTCGTCGCTACAACGCGGAATACATCGTGATCCTCGCCGGGGACCACATCTACAAGCAAGATTACTCCCACATGCTGATCGACCACGTCGAAAAAGGGGCGCGCTGCACCGTGGCGTGTCTGCCTGTGCCCGTTGCTGAAGCGACGGCGTTTGGCGTCATGCACGTGGATGCCGACGACAAAATTATCGACTTCGTTGAAAAACCGGCGAACCCGCCAACCATGCCGGGCGATGACACCAAATCGCTTGCCAGCATGGGGATCTATGTCTTTGACGCAGATTATCTTTATGAGCTGCTGGAAGAAGACGACAAAGACGAAAACTCCAGCCACGACTTCGGTAAAGACATCATTCCGAAAATCACGAAAGCTGGCATGGCGTATGCACATCCTTTCCCGCTGTCCTGCGTGCAGTCCGACCCGAATGCGGAACCTTACTGGCGCGATGTGGGCACGCTGGAAGCGTACTGGAAAGCGAACCTCGATCTGGCATCGGTCACGCCTGAACTGGATATGTACGACCAGAACTGGCCGATTCGTACCCATATGGAGTCGCTGCCGCCGGCCAAGTTCGTCCAGGACCGCTCCGGCAGCCACGGTATGACGCTGAACTCGCTGGTGTCCGGCGGGTGCATTATTTCAGGCTCGGTGGTGGTGCAGTCGGTGCTGTTCCCCCGCGTGCGGATAAATTCTTTCTGTAATATCGATTCGGCAGTCTTGTTGCCGGATGTCTGGGTAGGGCGCTCGTGTCGTCTGCGTCGTTGCGTGATCGACCGTGCCTGCGTCATCCCTGAAGGGATGGTTATTGGGGAGAATGCGGAAGAAGACGCGCGTCGTTTCTACCGTTCGGAAGAGGGGATCGTGTTAGTCACACGGGAAATGTTGCGGAAGCTGCAGATCAAACAGGAGCGATGATGCAGGTTTTACACGTATGTTCTGAGATGTTCCCGTTGTTGAAAACGGGCGGTCTGGCAGATGTTTTGGGTGCATTACCGGCAGCGCAAATCGCCGGAGGCGTGGATACCCGAGTCCTGCTGCCCGCCTTTCCGGATATCCGGCGTGGTATACCCGATGCGAAAGTGGTGACCCGCCGTGAGACCTTCGCCGGACGCATCACTCTGCTGTTTGGACATTACAATGGCGTAGGGATTTACCTGATCGACGCGCCGCACTTATACGATCGACCGGGCAGCCCGTATCACGATACGAACCTGTTCGCTTATACCGACAACGTGCTGCGCTTTGCGCTGCTCGGCTGGGTCGGCGCCGAAATGGCGACGGGGCTGGATCCGTTCTGGCGTCCGGATGTGGTGCACGCGCACGACTGGCACGCCGGGCTTGCCCCGGCGTATCTCGCCGCGCGCGGCCACCCGGCGAAATCGGTCTTTACCGTGCATAACCTGGCGTATCAGGGGATGTACTACGCCCATCACATGAATGACATCGATCTGCCATGGTCGTTCTTTAACATGCACGGTCTGGAGTTTAACGGGCAGATCTCGTTCCTGAAGGCGGGGCTGTACTACGCCGATCACATCACGGCGGTGAGCCCAACCTACGCGCGTGAGATCACCCAGCCGGCGTTTGGCTACGGCATGGAAGGGTTGCTGCAGCAGCGCCATCGCGAAGGCCGCCTGTCGGGCATTCTGAACGGCGTGGATGAACAGATCTGGAGCCCGGAAACCGATCTCCTGCTGGCGGCGCGCTACGGTCGTGATTCCGTGGAAGACAAAGCGGAGAACAAACGCCAGCTGCAGATTGCGATGGGCCTCAAGGTGAACGACAAAGTGCCGCTGTTCGCCGTTGTGAGCCGCCTGACCAGCCAGAAAGGGCTGGATCTGGTGCTGGAGGCGCTGCCCGGTTTACTGGAGCAGGGGGGACAGCTGGCGCTGCTCGGCGCGGGCGACCCGGTGCTGCAGGAAGGTTTCCTTGCCGCCGCCGCGGAACATCCGGGGCAGGTGGGCGTGCAGATTGGCTACCACGAAGCGTTCTCGCACCGCATTATGGGCGGCGCGGACGTCATTCTGGTGCCAAGCCGTTTCGAACCCTGCGGCCTGACGCAGCTGTACGGCCTGAAATACGGCACCCTGCCGCTGGTACGCCGCACGGGCGGGCTGGCGGATACCGTATCCGACAGCTCTCTGGAAAACCTGGCGGACGGTATCGCCAGCGGATTTGTCTTTGAGGACAGTAATGCCTGGTCGCTGCTTCGGGCGATTCGGCGTGCTTTCGTCTTGTGGTCCCGTCCATCGCTGTGGCGTTACGTACAACGTCAGGCGATGTCCATGGACTTTAGCTGGCATGTCGCGGCGCAGTCATACCGCGATCTCTATCAACGCTTGATGTAACGAGGCGAAGTTACTGATATGAACGCTCCATTTAGCTACTCTTCACCCACGCTCAGCGTTGAGGCGTTAAAGCACTCCATCGCCTACAAGCTGATGTTCACCATCGGGAAAGATCCGGTTATTGCCAACAAGCACGAGTGGCTGAACGCCACCCTGTTTGCCGTGCGTGACCGCTTAGTTGAACGCTGGCTGCGCTCAAACCGCGCCCAGCTCTCGCAGGAGACGCGTCAGGTTTACTACCTGTCGATGGAATTTTTGATTGGCCGCACGCTGTCCAATGCGCTGTTGTCGCTCGGTATTTATGACGACGTCAAAACCGCACTGGAAGAGATGGGGTTAGATTTAGAAGAACTGATCGACGAAGAGAACGACCCGGGCCTCGGTAACGGCGGTCTGGGACGTCTCGCCGCCTGCTTCCTCGACTCGCTGGCGACGCTGGCGCTGCCGGGCCGCGGCTACGGTATTCGCTACGATTACGGCATGTTCAAGCAGAACATCGTCGACGGGCGTCAGAAAGAGTCCCCGGACTACTGGCTGGAGTACGGCAACCCGTGGGAGTTTAAGCGCCACAACACGCGCTACAAGGTGCGTTTTGGCGGACGTATTCAGCAGGAAGGGAAAAAATCCCGCTGGGTAGAAACGGAAGAGATCCTGGCCGTGGCCTACGACCAGATTATCCCCGGCTACGACACCGACGCCACCAACACGCTGCGCCTGTGGAGCGCCCAGGCCAGTAGCGAAATTAACCTCGGTAAATTTAACCAGGGGGATTACTTCGCGGCGGTGGAGGATAAAAACCACTCCGAGAACGTGTCCCGCGTGCTGTACCCGGATGACTCGACCTACTCGGGCCGCGAGCTGCGCCTGCGTCAGGAGTATTTCCTCGTTTCGGCGACCATTCAGGACATCCTCAGCCGCCACCATCAGCTGCACAAAACCTACGCCAACCTGGCGGAGAAAACCGCGATCCACCTTAATGACACTCACCCGGTGCTCTCTATTCCGGAGCTGATGCGCCTGCTGATCGACGAGCATAAGTTCAGCTGGGACGACGCCTTTGAGGTGACCTGCCAGGTGTTCTCGTACACCAACCACACGCTGATGAGCGAAGCGCTGGAAACGTGGCCGGTGGACATGCTCGGCAAAATCCTGCCGCGCCATCTGCAGATTATCTTTGAGATTAACGACTACTTCCTCAAGACGCTGCAGGAGCAGTATCCGAACGATACCGGCCTGCTGAGCCGCGCGTCCATCATTGATGAGTCGAACGGTCGTCGCGTGCGCATGGCCTGGCTGGCGGTTGTCATCAGCCACAAGGTCAACGGCGTGTCCGAGCTCCACTCGAACCTGATGGTGCAGTCGCTGTTTGCGGACTTTGCGAAGATCTTCCCGACGCGCTTCTGCAACGTGACCAACGGCGTCACCCCGCGCCGCTGGCTGGCGCTGGCCAACCAGCCGCTCTCTGAGGTGCTGGACGAGAATATCGGCCGCACCTGGCGTACCGATTTGAGCCAGCTGAGCGAGCTGGAACAGCATATAGATTTCCCGACGGTGAACAAAGCCGTGCGCGAAGCCAAGCTGCTGAACAAAAAGCGTCTGGCGGTCTGGCTGGCGATGCACCTCAACGTGGTGGCAAACCCGAAAGCGCTGTTCGACGTGCAGATCAAACGCATCCACGAATACAAGCGTCAACTGATGAACGTGCTGCACGTGATCACCCATTACAACCGCATCAAGGCCGATCCGACGGCCGAATGGGTGCCGCGCGTGAAGATTTTCGCCGGTAAGGCGGCGTCGGCCTACTACATGGCGAAGCACATTATTCATCTCATCAACGACGTGGCGAAGGTGGTTAACCAGGATCCGGACATTGGCGACAAGCTGAAGGTGGTGTTCATTCCGAACTACAGCGTCAGCCTGGCGCAGCTGATCATCCCGGCGGCGGATCTCTCTGAACAGATTTCCACGGCGGGGACGGAGGCATCCGGCACCAGTAACATGAAGTTTGCCCTTAACGGCGCGCTGACCATCGGTACGCTTGACGGGGCGAACGTCGAGATGCTGGAGCACGTGGGCGAAGACAATATCTTTATCTTCGGTAATACGACAGAAGAGGTGGAGGCGCTGCGCAGAAAAGGCTACTCGCCACGTCAATATTACGAAGGGGATGAAGAGTTGCGTCAGGTGCTGACGCAGATCGCGACCGGCGTGTTTAGCCCGGATGAACCGAGCCGCTACCGCGATCTGGTGGATTCGCTGATTAACTTTGGCGATCACTATCAGGTGCTGGCGGATTACCGCAGCTACGTGGACTGTCAGGACAAGGTGGACGAACTGTATCGCCAGCCGGAGAAGTGGACCAGCGCCGCGATGTATAACATCGCCAATATGGGGTATTTCTCGTCTGACAGGACCATTAAGGAGTATGCCGAGACGATCTGGCATATTGATCCGGTGAGGTTATAAAAGCAAAACGGCAACCTCGGTTGCCGTTTTTAGTGTTTGTTCCCTCTCCCTGTGGGAGAGGGTCAGGGTGAGGGCATCAGCCCGCACCGATCGCATTAAGACGCCAGCGACAGCTCACGCTTTCCCGCATGTTGCAGTAACCACTGCGCCACGCGAGACTGCTGTTCGGCGTTGAGCCACATCCCTTCTTTGGTACGGCGCCAGATAGCATCGTCCAGACGACGCACCCATTCGTGCTCAACCAGGTAACGCAGCTCGGCTTCGTACAGCTCGTGGCCGAAATGCTCGCCCAGATCCGCAATGTCCTTCGCATCGCCCAGGAACAGCTCGGTATTGCTGCCGTAGGTGCGGGCATAGTGGCGCGCCATCCCTTCGGTGATGAACGGGAAGCGACGGCGCAGCTTCGCGGCGTAATCATCGCGGTTATCGCCGATATCACCGCCGGGCAGTACCGCGCCCTTGGTCCATGCCGGGCCAATGCCTTTGTAGTACGGCGCCAGTTTTTCCAGCGCGTGCTCGGCCAGCTTGCGGTAGGTGGTGAGCTTGCCGCCAAACACGGACAGCAGCGGCGCCTGGCCGTCTACGTCGTGAATATCGAGCGTATAGTCGCGGGTGATGGCCTGCGGTGAGTCAGATTCGTCATCGCACAGCGGACGCACGCCGGAGTAAGTCCAGACCACGTCGTCGCGCGACAGCTGTTTCTTAAAGTGCGCGTTATACACTTTAAGCAGGTAGTTCACTTCGCTCTCGTCGATCTCAACGTTCTTCGGATCGCCTTTGTACTCCACGTCGGTGGTGCCGATGATCGAGAATTCGTCCATCCACGGGATCACAAACACGATGCGCTTGTCTTCGTTCTGCAGAATGTACGCCTGCTTCTGGGTATGCACGCGCGGCACCACAATGTGGCTGCCTTTGATCAGGCGGATGCCGTACGGGGAAGGCAGATGCATGCCCTCGTCAAAGAACTGTTTCACCCACGGGCCGGTAGCGTTCACCAGGCCGCGCGCTTTCCAGCTGAATTTCTCGCCGGTATCGATGTCTTCCGCTTCCACAATCCACAGGCCGTTTTCACGACGGGCAGCGGTCGCGCGAGTGCGGGTTTTCACCTCGCCGCCTTTCTTCTCAACCATCTGCGCGTTCGCCAGCACCAGGCGGGCATCGTCCACCCAGCAGTCGGAATATTCGAATCCGCGCACGATTTCAGGCTTAAGGACCGATTCTGAGCCAAAACGCAAACCTTTCGAACCCGGGAGGCTGGTGCGTTTACCCAGATGATCGTACATAAACAGACCAATTCGGATCATCCATGCCGGACGCAGATGCGGGCGATGGGGCAGGCGGAAGCGCATCGGAATCGCCAGATGCGGGGCCATTTTCAGCAGCACTTCACGTTCGGCCAGTGCTTCACTGACCAGACGGAATTCGTAGTGTTCCAGGTAGCGCAGGCCACCGTGAATCAGTTTGGAGCTGGCGGACGACGTCGCGCAGGCGAGATCGTTAGCTTCCAGCATCAGTACGGATAAACCGCGTCCTGCGGCATCGACCGCAATACCGGCACCGTTGATGCCACCGCCTATCACAATCAGATCTTTGGTTTCCATAACACCCTCATGCACTTTCGTTAAAGCTCAGAAATGTTCGATATCGCTCATAATAGCAAAGGAACGCGCTTTTGGTAACATCAAAAAAACAATTTAGAGTGATATGGATAACATAATGGCGTTTACCCGCCGCCAGGACGTACACTACGGGGTAAAATCTTGTCGTTGACCACTGTAAAGAGAACACCATGGATCAGTTTGAATGTATTAACGTAGAAGAAGCCCACCAGAAGATGCACCAGGGAAAAGCGGTGCTGGTGGACATCCGCGATCCGCAGAGTTTTGCGATGGGCCATACGCCGGGCGCGTTCCATCTCACCAACGACACGCTGGGCGCGTTTATGCGCGATAACGACTTCGACACGCCGGTCATGGTCATGTGCTATCACGGCAACAGCAGCAAAGGCGCGGCGCAGTATCTGCTTCAGCAGGGCTACGACGCGGTATACAGCGTCGACGGCGGCTTCGATGCCTGGCATCGTCATTTCCCGGCAGAAGTGGAATACGCTTTTGAGCGCTGATCCCGCTATACTGTCCCCTTTTGTGTGGAAATAAGCGACCGCTGCCCATGTTGATGATCACCTCTTTTACCAACCCGCGCGTCGCCCAGGCGTTTGTCGACTATATGGCGACGCAGGGCGTTATTCTGACTATTCAGCAACATACGCAGACCGACGTCTGGCTGGCCGATGAGAGCCAGGCCGGGCGGGTAAACGAGGAACTGGCGCGTTTTCTTGAGAACCCTGGCGACCCGCGCTATCTGGCGGCAAGCTGGCAGTCCGGCCAGACCGGAAGCGGATTGCACTACAGCCGCTTTCCCTTCATCGCCACCATTCGCGAGCGCGCGGGCCCGTTTACGCTGCTGCTGATGGCGGCCTGCATCATTGTCTTCATTATCATGAACGTGGTCGGCGACCAGAGCGTGATGATTGCCCTGGCGTGGCCCTATGATCCGTCTGTTGAGTTTGACGTCTGGCGCTACTTTAGCCACGCGCTGATGCACTTCTCGGTGATGCATATCCTCTTTAACCTGCTCTGGTGGTGGTATCTCGGCGGTGCCGTTGAAAAGCGTCTGGGCAGCGGCAAGCTGATCGTTATCACCCTTATCAGCGCCCTGCTGAGCGGCTACGTGCAGCACAAGTTCAGCGGGCCGTGGTTCGGCGGGCTATCGGGCGTTGTGTATGCCCTGATGGGCTACGTCTGGCTTCGTGGGGAGCGCGACCCGGAAAGCGGCATCTATCTGCAGCGCGGATTAATAACCTTTGCGTTAATATGGCTAATTGCCGGATGGTTTGATCTGTTTGGTATGTCTATCGCCAACGGTGCACACGTCGCCGGGCTGGCCGTGGGGCTGGCGATGGCGTTTGCCGACACGCTCCATGCGCGAAAACGAACATAATTCTCAGGGATAATTGATGAAACAAACACAACGTCATGACGCCATTATCGAACTGGTAAAAAAACAGGGATACGTCAGCACCGAAGAGCTGGTGGAGCAGTTTGCCGTCAGCCCACAAACCATCCGTCGTGACCTGAACGACCTGGCCGATCAGAACCGTATTCTTCGCCACCACGGCGGCGCGGCGCTGCCGTCCAGCTCGGTTAACACCTCCTGGCACGACCGTAAAGCCACGCAGACGGCGGAGAAAGAGCGTATTGCCCGCAAGGTCGCCAGCCAGATCCCAAACGGGGCAACGCTGTTTATTGATATCGGCACCACGCCGGAAGCGGTCGCCCATGCCCTGCTGGATCACGAGAACCTGCGCGTGGTCACCAACAACCTGAACGTGGCCAATACCCTGATGCAGAAAGACGATTTCCGCATCATCCTCGCGGGCGGCGAACTGCGCAGCCGCGACGGCGGGATTATCGGCGAAGCGACCCTCGATTTTATCTCTCAGTTCCGCCTCGACTTCGGCATTCTGGGGATCAGCGGCATCGACAGCGACGGCTCGCTGCTGGAGTTTGATTACCACGAGGTGCGCACCAAGCGCGCTATCATTGAAAACTCGCGCCACGTGATGCTGGTGGTAGACCATTCGAAGTTTGGCCGTAACGCGATGGTGAACATGGGCAGCATCAGCATGGTGGATGCGGTCTACACCGACGTGATGCCGCCGGCGGGCGTGATGCAGGTGATTAAAGATAATAATTTGCAGTTAGAGTTGTGTTGAAAAGCCGTTCTCCCTCTCCCTGTGGGAGAGGGTCGAGGTTAGGGCATCAGGCCGCACAAAACCTAAACTCCGTACCCCATCATCTTCAACAGCTGCTGTGCATGCTGTACCGCATCCTGACGATGCGCCACGCCCAGCTTCTGGTACAGGTTGCGGATATGCGTTTTGATGGTGGTCGCCGCCACCGCAAGCTCACCGGCAATCTGCTCATTGCTGTAACCTGAATAGATCAGCCCCAGAACCTGCCATTCGCGCTGGGTGAGCGGGCTGGTGCGAATAAGCTCCGGCACTTCCGGGTGGTTCAGCAGACGTTCAACGAAGTTCTCATCAAAGTGCGCGAACTTGTGCCGATGATGCTGGTTAATCTCGCGCAGAATACGCTGGGCGCGATGTTGATCTAGCTCCGGCAGCGTGTTGAGCTGAATAAGCTGACGCAGCTGCTGCGCCATCACTTCACCTTCAATCACAAAGTGGCTGATAAACCCGGTGCGGTTAGCCAGTTGCAGCGCCTCCAGCAGCACGCGCTGGGCATCATTTTTACGACCCGCCTGCCAGTAGAGCTGGTTCTGCAGCAGCAGGTTGCGGTTCAGGTCGCTCATCAGGCGCAGGCTGCGCGCGTTCTCGTTCAGCTCTTCCAGGACAATCTCTGCGGGCTCTAAATCACCGAGCAGGATCTGCGCGCGGGCAATGTTGCGCCACTGGCTCTGCAGGAAGTGGTTGTTAGCAAATTCCGGTTTTGGCGTCTGACGCAGCCAGTTGGCGGCGGATTTTTTATCGCCGGTCATCTGCCAGTAAATCACCCGAACCTTATCGGCGTTCGATACCCAGTCGCTATGATACTGGCCGTTGCCGAGCAGGTTCTCCAGGCGGTTCAGATGGTTGCGGGCGTTATCGAGATCGCCGCGCGCCAGCGAGCACTGCACCAGCAGCGCCAGGCACTGCAGCTGCTGCTGCGGCTGGAAGCTGGAGAGCACGTCTACACCCTGACGGGCGCAGCTTTCTGCTTCATCCAGACGCGACCATGCCCACAGCAGCTGAGCGCGAATACGCAACAGGAACTCGTGCATCGGCAGCTGTTCCAGATGCTGTTCACGAATCAGCTGGAACGCTTTTTCCTGGTTTTCCCAGGCGGCCTGCAGGAACCCCTGCGCGAATAAAATCTCACTCTGTTGGATCAGGCTCCACAGCGCGTAGTGCCAGACATCATGACGACGCGCCATCTGCTCGGTTTGCTGCATCAGTGAAAGTGAACGCGTGAGATCGCCTTTGCAGTGCAGCACTTCGCCGTGCACCGAGGTCGCCACGATGCGGCTGTAGAAGTTAGCCAGCGGCAGTTCATCCAGCGCGACCATCGCCAGCCGTTCAGCTTCGTCCGGGTCGCCGTCGTTAATGGCCACCTGAGCGCGCAGCGCGTTGAACTCGCCGTGCAGGGTGGTATCCATTTCGCTTTCCATCTCCTGCTCGGCGCGCGCCAGCAGGGTGTTCACTTCGCTGTAACGATGCTGGCTCTGCATCAGCCAGGCCTGCAGCAGCACCAGACGCGGGTTCTCCAGCAGGCTTTCCCACGGCAGGGCTTTGAGGGACTCTTCCAGCAGCGTCAGTTCGCTGTGGTTAAACAGGCCCCATGCATGGTTGAGGAGGATATCGCGCAGCATGCTGGCATCACCGGCGGCCAGCGCGTGGTGGATGGCCTCGCTCGGGAAACCTTGTGCCATCCAGCCTTCAGCGGCGGCACGGTGAATCTCCGGGAGTTCAACCGCCATTTCCCACTGACAGCGCTGGCGCAGGAAGCTACCAAACAGCGGGTGATAGCTAAACCACTCGCCCGGATCGTCCATGCGCGTCAGGAAAAGGCCCTGACGTTCAATCTCTTCGAGCTGCAGCTGACCGTTTTCACAGCCCGTCACCCGCACGATGAGCGCATCATTCATGGAACGCAGCAGAGAGCTTTTCAGCAGGAAATTACGCGTCGAGGGATCGACGCTGTCCAGCACCTCGTCCACCAGGTAGTCAGAAAGGTGGCTGGCGTTGATGCCCGCCAGACGCCGCGCAGACTGATGCGCCGGACTGTTGTTTTGCCGGGCAGAGAGGGCGATAAGCTGCAGCGCCGTGGCCCAGCCCGCAACGTCATCACACAGACGGCTGCTTTCGGCGGCCTCAATCGGTGAGGTCAGGCGGCAGTCAAAGAACTGTTTTGCTTCCTGGTGGGTAAAGGCCAACTGCTGGCTGCCCACTTCCAGAAGCTGATCGCGCACGCGCAGGTTGGCAATACCCAGCTGCGGCAGGTTGCGTGACAGCACGACTAAAGTCAGGTTTTCCGGCTGATGGCGCAGGAAGAAACGCATCGATTCATGAATCACCGGGTTAGTGATGAGATGGTAATCATCAATCACCACGTAAAGCGGGCGATGCCATTCGGCCAGTTCGATAAACAGCTGAGAGAAAAGGGAGGACAAGCTGGCATACTGGCGCTTTTGCACCATCATCTCACTGGCGACGCAGTGTCCATGGGTGGCTTGCTGTATGGCAGCAATCAGATAGCTGGCAAAACGCTCTTGCTGGTTATCGCCCTCATCGAGGGAGTACCAGCCAAGATCGCTCTTACCTGCGGCCCATTGCGAAATGAGCGTTGTTTTTCCATAACCTGCAGGGCTCGTAACCAGCGCCAGTCGGAAATTATGCGCGCCGGAAAGTTTAGCCAACAGACGTTCGCGGACCACTGTATGGTCAAGGCGAACCGGGCGACTTAATTTAGACGGAATCAACATAGGTTTCACTTCACTGTGGGGAACGAGAGATTTTATTTTTTTTGCGCTTCGTAATTAATGGATATAAGGTCGGCCAATAAGTTAACTATTGCAAGTTATGTCTGGATTTGGTGGCTGTGAATTTGCACTCTGTCACAAAACATTCAGGAAGAAGATGGAACTTTCTGGAAAGGTCTTTGACGCCGCGTCACTGCTGGCTTGTCTGTACTGGTTACCGCTGCGCTGAAACTGGTTTCAGAAAGGGATAGTGACGTCAAATTTAATATACTGCTGGTAAAGTTAAGGGAGATTAATAATCTCCTTAGCGATTACCCGATTGCAGAAATATTATTCTACGTAAGTAATTATTTCGGTGGGGTTTGATTTCACCCGAAACTGCATTTCATTTCTTTGACATTATCCTCGGTTACTTTTTTATCTTCCGGGCACACTCGAACTATGCTCTGAGAGTGGCCTCGATCACACTTTTCTGCTCATCCCCGCTACTCCTCCCTGTCTAATCCCCCACGGGAGGAGGAAGAGGGGAAATGAGCCAGGCACACTAGCGCCAACTTGTGTTTTCTTTCTAAAGGATGCCGATCCCCTATGTCACAGCCTACCTTCAACAAAGCTCAATTCCAGGCTGCCCTGACGCGTCAGTGGCAGCGTTTTGGCCTTCATGCTGCAAACGAAATGACGCCTCACCAGTGGTGGCAGGCAGTGAGCGGTGCGCTCGCAGAGCAGCTGGATGCTCAACCCCTGGCAAAACCGGTAAAAGGCCAGCGCCATGTAAACTACATTTCAATGGAGTTCCTGATTGGCCGTCTGACGGGCAACAACCTGTTGAACCTCGGCTGGTATCAGGAAGTCGGTGATGTGCTGAAAGAGCACGACATTAACCTGACCGACCTGCTGGAAGAAGAGATTGACCCGGCGCTGGGCAACGGCGGCCTGGGACGTCTGGCGGCCTGTTTCCTGGACTCCATGGCGACAGTCGGCCAGTCGGCGATTGGCTACGGCCTGAACTACCAGTACGGCCTGTTCCGTCAGTCGTTTGCCGACGGACATCAGATGGAAGCACCGGACGACTGGCATCGCAATACCTATCCGTGGTTCCGTCACAACGCGCAGCTGGATGTGCAGGTTGGCATTGGCGGGAAAGTGACAAAGCAGGGGCTCTGGGAGCCAGCGTTTACCATCACCGGTGAAGCCTGGGATCTGCCGGTGCTTGGCTACCGTAACGGCGTGGCGCAGCCGCTGCGTCTGTGGCAGGCGAAGCACGCCCATCCGTTTAACCTGACCAAATTCAACGACGGCGATTTCTTGCGCGCCGAGCAGCAGGGTATCGACGCCGAGAAGCTGACCAAAGTCCTCTATCCGAACGACAACCACCTGGCCGGTAAAAAGCTGCGCCTGATGCAGCAGTACTTCCAGTGCGCCTGCTCCGTGGCGGATATTCTGCGTCGCCATCACCTGGCGGGCCGCAAGCTGGCGCAGCTGCCGGACTTCGAAGTGATTCAGCTCAACGACACGCACCCGACGATTGCGATCCCGGAACTGCTGCGCGTGCTGATCGACGAGCATCAGCTGAGCTGGGATGACGCCTGGGCCATCACCAGCCGTACCTTTGCCTACACGAACCACACCCTAATGCCGGAAGCGCTCGAGTGCTGGGATGAGAAGCTGGTGAAAGCGCTGCTGCCGCGCCACATGCAGATCATCAACAAGATTAACGACCAGTTTAAAAAGCTCGTGGATAAAACCTGGCCGGGCAACAAAGCGGTCTGGGCGAAGCTGGCGGTGGTTCACGATAAGCAGGTGCGCATGGCAAACATGTGCGTAGTCAGCGGCTTTGCGGTGAACGGCGTGGCGGCGCTACACTCGGATCTGGTGGTGAAAGATCTGTTCCCTGAATACCACCAGCTGTGGCCAACCAAATTCCACAACGTGACCAACGGCATCACGCCGCGTCGCTGGATCAAGCAGTGCAACCCGCTGCTGGCCGGCCTGCTGGACAAGACCCTGAAGAAAGAGTGGGCCAACGATCTGGACCAGCTCATCAACCTGGAAAAACAGGCCGACGACGCGAAATTCCGCGAGCAGTACCGTGCGATCAAGCTGGAGAACAAGGTTCGCCTGGCGGAGTTCGTGAAAATGCGTACCGGGATTGAGATCAACCCGAATGCGATTTTCGATATCCAGATCAAACGTCTGCACGAGTACAAACGCCAGCACCTGAACCTGCTGCACATTCTGGCGCTATACAAAGAGATCCGCGAGAACCCGCAGGCCGACCGCGTGCCGCGCGTGTTCCTGTTCGGTGCGAAAGCGGCGCCGGGCTACTACCTGGCGAAAAACATCATCCTCGCCATCAATAAAGTGGCGGCGGCGATCAACAGCGATCCGAAAGTGGGCGACAAGCTGAAGGTGGTGTTCCTGCCGGATTACTGCGTCTCGGCGGCTGAAATGCTGATCCCGGCGGCGGATATCTCCGAGCAGATCTCTACCGCAGGGAAAGAAGCGTCCGGTACCGGCAACATGAAGCTGGCGCTGAACGGCGCGCTTACCGTCGGTACGCTCGACGGGGCCAACGTCGAAATCGCCGAGAAGGTGGGGGAAGAGAATATCTTTATCTTCGGCCATACCGTGGAAGAGGTGAAAGCCATCAAGGCCAAAGGCTATGACCCGGTGAAATGGCGTAAGAAAGACAAAGTGCTTGATGCGGTGCTGAAGGAGCTGGAAAGCGGTAAATACAGCGACGGCGACAAGCACGCGTTTGACCAGATGCTGCACAGCATGGACAAACACGGCGGTGACCCGTATCTGGTGATGGCGGACTTCACGGCCTATGTCGAAGCGCAAAAGCAGGTCGACGTGCTCTATCGCGATCAGGAGGCGTGGACCCGGGCGTGCATCCTGAACACCGCCCGCTGCGGTATGTTCAGCTCTGACCGTTCAATCCGTGATTATCAGGCCCGTATCTGGCAGGCAAAACGCTAAGGAAGCGCGATGGAGAGTAAACGTCTGGACAGCGCCGCGCAGGCGGCGGGGATCAGCCTCAGTTACATTAATGCTCACGGCAAACCGCAGTCTATTGGCGCCGACACCAAAAGACGTTTGCTGGACGCTATGCACAAAACCGACGCGAAAGCGTCGGGTGCGCCGGTGCCGAACGTGAAGGTATTCACCGCAGGCAAAAAGATGCCGCTGGCGGTGGAGGGGCGCGGCGAGTTTAGCTGGCTGCTGACCACCGAAGAGGGGCATCAGCACAAAGGTCACGCCACCGGCGGCAAAACGTTAAACCTTCCGGCGAAGCTGCCGGAGGGCTATCACACCCTCACGCTCACCCAGGACGATCGGCGTTTCCACTGCCGGGTGATCGTCGCGCCAAAACGCTGCTACGAGCCGCAGGCGCTGCTTGAAGGCAAAAAGCTGTGGGGCGCCTGCGTGCAGCTCTACACCCTGCGTTCCGACAGCAACTGGGGCATCGGTGATTTTGGCGATCTGAAGAACATGCTGGCATCCGTGGGCGAGCGCGGCGGCGCGTTTATCGGCCTCAACCCGATCCACGCGCTTTATCCCGCCAACCCGGAGAGCGCCAGCCCGTATAGCCCGTCGTCCCGTCGCTGGCTGAACGTGATTTATATCGACGTTAACGCCTTAGATGACTTCAAAAACAGCAAAGAGGCGCAGGCGTGGTGGAAACTTAGCACCACGCAGCAGGCACTGAAGCAGGCGCGCGACGCAGACTGGGTGGACTATTCCACCGTCACGGCGCTGAAAATGGCCGCGCTGCGCCTGGCGTGGAAAGGCTTTTCGCAGCGTGACGACGAGCAGATGGCCGCGTTCCGTCAGTTTGTGACGCAGGAGGGCGAGAGCCTGTACTGGCAGGCGGCGTTTGATGCGCTGCACGCGTATCAGGTGAAAGAGGACGAAATGCGCTGGGGCTGGCCGGTCTGGCCTGAAGCGTATCAATCCGTCGACACGCCGGACGTGAAAGCGTTCTGTAAAAAATATGCCGATGAAGTGGACTTCTACCTGTGGCTGCAGTGGCTGGCGTACAGCCAGTTTGCCGCCTGCTGGCAGGTGAGCCAGGGCTATAAAATGCCGATTGGCCTGTACCGTGACCTGGCCGTGGGCGTGGCGGAAGGCGGCGCGGAAACCTGGTGCGACCGTGAGCTGTACTGCCTGAAGGCCTCCGTGGGGGCACCACCGGATATCCTGGGCCCGCTGGGCCAGAACTGGGGATTACCGCCGATGGATCCGCACGTCATGGCGGCGCGCGCCTACGAGCCGTTCATCGACCTGCTGCGCGCGAACATGCAGAACTGCGGCGCGTTGCGTATCGACCACGTGATGTCCGTGCTGCGCCTGTGGTGGATCCCGTACGGTGAAACGGCGGATCACGGGGCGTACGTGCAGTACCCGGTTGACGATCTGCTGTCGATCCTGGCGCTGGAAAGCAAGCGTCACCAGTGCATGGTGATCGGTGAAGATCTCGGTACCGTGCCGGTGGAAATTGTCAGCAAGCTCCGCGACAGCGGCGTCTACTCCTATAAAGTGCTCTATTTTGAAAACGACCATGAGAAAACCTTCCGCGCGCCGCAAGCGTACCCTGAACAGTCAATGGCAGTCGCGACGACGCATGACCTTCCTACGCTTCGTGGCTATTGGGAAAGCGGCGATCTGACCCTTGGCAAAACGCTGGGCCTGTATCCTGACGAAGAGGTGTTACGCGGTCTTTATCAGGATCGCGAGCTCTCCAAACAGGGGCTGCTGGATGCGCTGCATAAGCATGGCTGTCTGCCGAAGCGCGCCGGGCATAAAGCGTCGCTGATGGCGATGACTGCGACACTCAACCGCGGTTTGCAGCGCTATATTGCCGACAGCAATAGCGCCCTGCTGGGCCTGCAGCCGGAAGACTGGATTGATATGGCGGAGCCGGTGAACATTCCGGGCACCAGCTATCAGTACAAGAACTGGCGTCGTAAGCTGTCCACCACGCTTGAGGCGATGTTTGCCAATGACGGGGTGAACAGGCTGATCAAGGATTTGGATAAGCGGCGAAAAGCAGCCGGTAAGAAGTGATAAAAAACCCGCCAGTGGCGGGTTTTTTATTGCCCGGTGGCGCTGCGCTTACCGGGCCTACATGTATCGAGTAGGTCGGGTAAGGCGAAGCCGCCACCCGACTTATGGCATCAGACCACCATATTGAGCAGCAGCACCCCGACCAGACCGCACACCGAAATAATGGTTTCCAGCGCGGACCAGGACTTGATGGTTTCACCGATCGTCAGGTTGAAGTACTCCTTGAACAGCCAGAAGCCCGGGTCGTTAACGTGAGAGAAAATCACGCTACCGGAACCGACGGCGATAACCATCAGCTCAGGGCTCACGCCCGTGGTGGCAATCAGCGGAGCAACGATACCGCCTGCGGTAATCGCCGCAACGGTCGCAGAGCCCAGGGCAATACGCAGCACGGCAGCGATAGACCAGGCCATCAGGAGCGGCGACACGTTGGTTTCATGCATCATGGCCGCGATGTATTTGTCCACGCCGCTGTCGACCAGAACCTGCTTGAATGCACCGCCACCGCCGATGATCAGGAGCATCATGGCAATGATTTTGATGGAAGAGGTCAGCGTGTCGTTGATCTGATCCATTGAACGGCCGCGATTAAGACCGAAGGTGAACATCGCGATCAGCACTGCGATCAGCGTTGCCATCACCGGGTCACCCAGGAATTCCGCAACGGACAGGAACGCATGACCTTTCGGCAGGATCATCTCTGCCACGGCACGCATTGCCATCAGGATCACCGGTACCAGAGAGGTCCAGACGCTGACGCCAAAACCAGGCATCTCTTCTTCGGTGAAGGTTTTGGCGCTGTACAGACCTTCCGGGATTGGCTTATCAATGCCCTTCAGGAAGCGGGCATAAACCGGGCCTGCCAGAATCACCGTCGGGATCGCCAGAATCGTACCGAACAGCAGGGTTTTACCCATATCCGCGTGGAAGATGGTCGCGATAGCGGTTGGACCCGGGTGCGGCGGCAGGAAGCCGTGGGTCACGGACAGCGCCGCAGCCATCGGCACACCAACATACAGCAGCGGGATGCTCGCGGCAGCCGCGATGGTGAACACCAGCGGCAGCATCAGCACGAAGCCCACTTCATAGAACAGCGCGAAACCGACGGTAAAACCGGTTAACACCACTGCCCATTGAATATTCTTCTTACCAAATTTGTCGATAAGCGTGGTAGCAATACGCTGGGCGCCACCACAGTCCGCCAGCATTTTACCGAGCATAGCGCCGAAGCCCATGATCAACGCCAGGCTGCCGAGCGTGCCGCCGACACCGGCTTTGATGGAACTGATAACTTTAACCAGCGGCATACCCTGCATCAGACCGACTGCAAGTGCCACCAGAACCAGAGCGATAAATCCGTTCATTTTGAAACGGATCATCAAGAGCAGTAATAACACAACACCGATAGCAACGATGACTAATGGCATGATTTACCTGGCCTTTGAATTGTTATGGGTAACGTCATTGTTTCAACGACACATTCCGATTGTCCCAACTGGGAACAGAGAAGTAACGGCACTAATACTGATGCCTTGGAAACCATTAAGTTTAGTCGGCTGTTATGAGTGTGCTTAGTGCCCATGAGAATGATACGGGTAACATGACGTGATTGAGAATCACCCTGGCAGGCAAAATGTGAATTATGAGACGCAGGTCAACATATAGAGGGGAACGAAGAGGGGGGGCAGGGTTTTGTAGGCCCGGTAAGCGCAGCGCCACCGGGCAATACAGACGGGCACTGAATCAGTAGTAGGAGTGCTCGCCGCGCTGGTGTTCGGTCAGGTCACGCACGCCTTTCAGTTCCGGGAACTCGTTCAGCAGCTGCTTCTCGATCCCTTCTTTCAGGGTGACATCGACCATTGAACAACCGTTACAACCGCCGCCAAACTGCAGAATGGCAAAACCTTCGTCGGTGATTTCCATCAGGGAAACACGGCCGCCGTGGCCCGCCAGCTGTGGGTTGATCTGGGATTGCAGCAGATACTCGACGCGCTCCATCAGCGGGGCATCGTCAGACACTTTACGCATTTTCGCGTTCGGCGCTTTCAGGGTCAGCTGAGAACCCAGCTGATCGGTGACGAAGTCGATCTCCGCATCTTCAAGATACGGTGCGCTCAGCTCATCAACATAGGCGGTGAGCTGTTCAAATTTAAGGGCAGTGTCGGTGGCTTCCACAGCGTCCGGAGGACAATAAGAAACACCACATTCTGCATTCGGAGTGCCTGGATTAATCACAAACACGCGGATCTGCGTCCCTTCTTCCTGATTTGCCAGCAGTTTGGCAAAGTGCGCTTGTGCAGAATCGGAAATACGGATCATAGCTTTGGCCTAATAGTTGACTAAATTACCTGGGTATAATCATACGCCCATTGAAGAAGGGCTACAAGGTACGGCACAGACACCATACCTGAACCGACGCGGCGCCGCTTCGCAAAAGCAGTCGGGAAAGTTCAGCAACGGTACTGCCCGTGGTGACGACATCATCCACAATCGCGATATGGAGACCGTCGACCGGTAATTCAAGGCGAAAGGCATTTTTGAGATTTCTTTTGCGAAGCCGCGCGCTGAGCTGATGCTGGATGGCGGTGGCATGAACACGCGTCAGCGCGCTGGCATCATACCGACAGCCGAGCCACCGGGCGAGGGGACGGCAGATCAGGTCACTCTGGTTATAGCCGCGCCGCCAGTGCCGATGTCGGTATAAGGGGACATTCACCACCCTGTCAATTTTCGGCAGTGCGCGATGACGCCGTGCCTGCAAAACCGCCAGCAATAGCAGGCGGGCAAGGGGCGGTGCAAGCGAGCTCTGCCCGGAAAACTTCAGCGCGTGAATCAGCCTGCTCAGCGGTGGAACATAATCATCCACGGCCACCAGCGCGCTCCACGGCGGGGATTTCTTCAGGCAGCGGCCGCAGGGCAAAGAGGAATTTGTGGCCGGTAAACCACATTGTGGACAGATCCCGATACGCCATTCCAGCGAACGCGTACAGACGGAGCAGACGCCCCACCCGCTGAGCGCCAGCGGCATTCGGCATAGCCAGCACAACCCAGGTACTGTTAGCATGTGCAACCTCCATGTGAAAAAAGAGAACAGTAACTGATGAAGACGCTGTGGTGGCAGACTGTAGGGACAGGAAATTGCCATCTTGTGCTGCTGCACGGATGGGGCCTGAATGCGGAGATATGGCATTGCATACGTGAGGAACTCGCCTCGCATTTCACACTGCATCTGGTAGATTTACCCGGCTTTGGCCGCAGCCGCGGATATGGCGCGTTGTCGCTTGATGAGATGGCGCAGCAGGTTCTGGACGCCGCGCCGCAAAACGCTGTCTGGCTGGGCTGGAGCCTGGGCGGGCTGGTGGCGAGCCAGGTTGCGCTGTCGCGACCAGACCGCGTACAAGCGCTGGTGACGGTGGCGTCGTCGCCCTGTTTTAGCGCGCAGGACGCGTGGCCGGGGATAAAACCCGAGGTACTGGCGGGATTCCAGCAGCAGCTGAGCGAAGATTTCCAGCGGACCGTAGAGCGCTTCCTCGCCCTGCAGACGATGGGAACTGAAACCGCCCGTAAGGATGCCCGCACGCTGAAGCAGACCGTGCTGTCGCTGCCGATGCCGGAGGTTGAGGTGCTTAATGGCGGTCTTGAGCTCCTGAAAACCGTTGATCTGCGCGAGCCGCTGGCCGCCCTGACGCTGCCGCACCTGCGTATCTACGGTTACCTCGACGGAATTGTGCCGCGCAAGGTGGTTCCACTCCTGGATTCACTTTGGCCGAACAGCGAATCGCAGATCGTTGCCAAAGCTGCACATGCCCCGTTCATCTCTCATCCGGCGGAGTTTTGTTCAGCGCTCATTGCGTTAAGTCAACGTTTCGACTGATTATTTTCTATCCAGCCTGGAAAAAGTTACACACCGCAACCATACTCCAGATGTCGTTGCGGTTGTTCTGCTTACGATAATCAAAACAACAATCCTATGGAGAGTCAGGTTATGAAACTTGTTACAGGTATTGTCACTTCTCTGGTTATTGGGTCACTTTCATTTGGCGTCTTTGCGGCAAAAGAGCTGGAAAAAGATAAAGTTGCCGGCATGAATCTGACCAAAGTTGGTGAGATCTCTACGTCTGATACTACCGCGCCGATGGATGCTCGCAGAGAGCTGTCGAAGAAAGCGGATGAACTGGGTGGGACGTACTACGTGGTAACCAGTGCAAACAAAGACACGAAGAACGTACGCGCAACGGCGGACGTCTACAAGTAATACGATAAAGCCGGGCAGCGATGCCTGGCTTTACTAGCGCAGTGCCCACCACTCCCTGAGGCAGGCCTTTCCTTCCGGACAGCTTTTACAACTGCCGGAGAGACAGCCGTCCGCGTCTTCCTGAATCCGCACGGCTTTCCCCATGGCTTCCAGTCTTTCCAGCATGGCATCGATCATCGGCTGCGGCGTATGCAGGCTGAGGCTCAACTGTTTCGCCTCCATCCGCCCCTGTAGCGCTAGCAGGTCACGAACCTGAATCAACGATGCCATGTGGTGTACTCCTTAGTGGCAGTCGCCCGCCGGGCTGTTGCAGCAGGTCGCGGCGGTTTTACGGTTTGCCAGCAGGTCGATATCGACACGGCTGCGTGCCCGCCGCAGCAGACCGAGCACTACCACGTTAAACAGCACAACCGCGAGAATGCAGACCAGACTGTAGCGCGGATGCTGACTGAAGTTAACGGTTTGATAAAAGAGCGTCGACAGCGAGTACGCAATATTTAACCCCCACAGGATGGAGAAGCCCATCCAGCCGCGGCTGGACTCGCGGGCAATCGCCCCCATCACGGAGATGCACGGAATATAGAGCAGAACGAAGATAAGGTAGCTGTAGGCCGCGGACGCGCTGCCAAATTTCTCGCCCATCACGCCCATGGCACCCGTCGCCATTTCGCCGTCGCCTTTGCTGGCCTCAATCGGGTTCGCCAGCACGCTCAGGCTGAAGGTGTCCTTCAGGCTCTGCCAGGTTTCCTCTACGGCACCCAGCAGCTCATGACCGAGATGAAACTCTGCTGGATTAAATTCCTTTTCCTGAATGTTCTCAGCGGTGTAAAGCGTGTTCAGGGTGCCGACAACCACCTCTTTCGCCATCGCACCGGTGAACAGCCCGACGGTTGCCTGCCAGTTATCCTCATGCACGCCAATCGGTTTGAAGACCGGCGTGATGACGCGGCTGACGGAAGCGAGGGCAGAGTCGTTGATGTTATCTGCCGCCTGCCCGCTGAGGGTGAAGCTGTTCAGCGCGCTCAGGAAAATGCTGACGATGACAATTACTTTACCGGCGCGCAGCACAAAGCCTTTCAGGCGCTGCCAGGTCTGGATCGCCAGGCTTTTCAGATGCGGCACGTGATACACCGGCAGCTCCATCACAAACGGTGACGCTTCACCTCGCATGATGGTGTGCTTCAGCATCAGACCGGTGAGGATCGCCATCACGATGCCCAGCACATACAGCGAGAAGACCGCCAGCGCGCCCTGCTGGCCAAAGAAGGCTGCGGCAAAGACCGCAAAGATTGCCAGGCGGGCACCGCAGGACATAAACGGCGCCATCATAATGGTCATCAGACGTTCACGCGGTGCATCCAGGGTGCGCGCGCCCATCACCGACGGCACGTTACAGCCGAAGCCGACAATCAGCGGGACGAAGGATTTACCCGGCAGACCCAGCGCCTGCATCAGACGATCCATCACGAACGCGGCGCGCGCCATGTAGCCGGAATCTTCCAGGAACGAGAGGAACAGGTACATCATGCCGATCTGCGGCACCAGCGGCAGAACGGTGTTGATACCGCCGCCGATCCCCTGCGCGAGGAAGATGGTGAGCCATTCCGGGAAGTGCAGGGTATAACCCACCCACTGGATCCCGTGGACGAAGACCGCGACGGAACCGGCGTCAAAAATCGGCTGCAGCGCGCCACCGATGTTAATGGCGAGCAGGAACATCACGTACATCACCAGCAGGAAGATGGGCAAACCGAGGAAGCGGTTAAGCACAATCTTATCCACCGCCGCCGTAAAGCGGCTGGGTTCTGCCGTCAGGGCGTTACTGACCACGTCGCAGATTGAGGCGATGGCCTGGTAACGGGCATCGGCGATGTGCAGCGCCGGGTCGTCCAGCTCGTCGCTAAGCCGGGCCACCGTCACGTCCAGCTTATCGGCCGCATGCCCGGCGTAAGCGCGGCTGTAGATATCCCCTTCCAGCATCTGCAGTCCAAGCCACAGGCGCTGTTTCGCAGGCATGCTGTTGTCCATCTCCTGCGCCAGCACGTTGGCTTCACGCAGGAGAGGCTGCGCGTAATGCACCAGCTCAATGTCGCGATTACCCGCGTGACGGTCAATGGCCAGCTTCAGCGCATCAATACCGCGCGCGCGCGTCGAGACCAGCGGAACCACCGGGCACCCCAGGCGCGCGGAGAGGGCATCGACGTCGATGCGCAGCTTTTGTTTCTCTGCGATATCGAGCATGTTGAGCGCCACGATGCAGGGAATCCCCAGCTCCAGCAGCTGCAGCGTCAGATAAAGGTTACGCTCGAGATTGGAGGCGTCGACCACGTTGATCAGCAGGTCCGCGTCGCCGCCAAGAATATAGTGGCAGGCAATCTGCTCATCGAGCGAGGTTTGCGACGAAATGGTGGTTAAGGAGTAGGTGCCGGGAAGGTCGACCAGCGTTACCTGATTGTCCGTTGTCGTGAACTGGCCCTCTTTACGCTCAACCGTCACGCCCGCCCAGTTGCCCACGCGCTGGCGGGCTCCAGTCAGCTGGTTAAAAAGCGTAGTCTTGCCGGAATTAGGATTGCCAATTAAGCCAATAGTTAACTTTTTCATTTTTTTAGACTCACTGAAACCGCTGGCTTGTTATCGGGATAAGGCTTCGACTTCTATTAACGCGAGGTCTTTCTTACGCAGCACCAGATTCACGCGGCGGGTTTCGATATGAACCGGGTCACCTAGCGGCGCCACACGCACGACCTGGAATGACGAGCCGGGCAGCATGCCCAGCGACAGCAGCTTTTGCCGATAGGCCGGGCTAATTTCGCGGGTAAAACCGATAATCTTCCATGCACTGTCTGGAGTGAATTGCATAACGCCTGATTCCACGAAAGGTTAAATTATCTACTATGGGATGATAATGAGAATAGTTTTTATCAGCAATATTAAAACTGTGACGGAATGTTGTTTGCGATATTAATTTACGGCCTTTTTGACCTTGCTCAATATTTGCTGAAATGCCTGGAAAACGAAAAGGAGAGGATTTGTTAACGGGGTGATAATTGGTGGTTTAAATATGGATATGCAATCGGTTTCATATATTACGGCACGATATTATTATTATTCCCTCTCCCCTGTGGGGAGAGGGTTAGGGTGAGGGTTTAGCGTTTCTTACCCATCGCTGCCGCCAGCGCATCCATCATCGCGCTATTGCCTGCAGGCTGGGCATCACGTCCGCGCGGTTTTGCCGCTTTCGCGGCTGGACGCTGCTGCTCGCGGCCACCGCCGTTTCCGCCACGGCGCGCGTTGGTGTCACCCGGCTGCTCGTCCAGACGCATGGTCAGGGCGATACGCTTGCGCTGCAGGTCCACTTCCAGCACTTTGACCTTCACGATGTCGCCCGCTTTGACCACGGTGTGCGGGTCTTCAACGAACTTGTCGGCAAGGGAGGAGATATGGACCAGACCGTCCTGATGCACGCCGATATCCACAAACGCGCCAAAGTTGGTGACGTTGGTCACCGCGCCTTCCAGCACCATGCCGGGCAGCAGGTCGTTCATGGTTTCCACGCCGTCAGCAAAGGTCGCCGTTTTGAACTCAGGACGCGGATCGCGGCCCGGCTTTTCCAGCTCTTTGATAATGTCGGTAACGGTTGGGACACCAAATTTGTCATCGGTGAAATCAACGGCTTTCAGATTGCGCAGAGCGCTGCTGTCGCCCATGAGATCTTTCAGCGCCTGCTGGGTGGCGGCCAGAATACGCTCCACCACAGGGTACGCTTCCGGGTGAACGGTGGAGGCATCGAGCGGGTTATCGCCGTGGTTGATGCGGAGGAAGCCCGCGCACTGCTCAAAGGCTTTTGGCCCCAGACGGCTCACCTTCAGCAGCTGCTGACGGTTCTGGAACTGGCCGTTCTCGTCACGCCAGGCGACGATGTTCTGCGCCATCATGCGGGTTAAGCCCGCCACGCGGGTCAGCAGCGGAACGGAGGCGGTGTTCAGGTCAACGCCGACGGCGTTAACGCAGTCTTCCACGACAGCATCCAGCTTGCGCGCCAGCTGCGTCTGGCTCACGTCGTGCTGATACTGGCCCACGCCGATGGATTTCGGGTCGATCTTCACCAGCTCCGCCAGCGGATCCTGCAGGCGGCGAGCGATAGAGACCGCACCGCGCAGGGAAACGTCCAGGTCCGGGAACTCCTGTGCCGCCAGCTCGGATGCGGAATAGACGGATGCCCCCGCTTCGCTGACGATCACTTTCTGCGCCGTCACTTTCGGGAACTGCTTCTGCACGTCGAGGTAGAAACGCTCGGTCTCACGTGAGGCCGTACCGTTGCCGATGGCAACCAGCTCTACGTTGTATTTTTCGCACAGCGCCGCCACTACCACGGCCGCTTTCGCTGCCTGGCCAGTGTGCGGATAAATGGTATCGGTAGCCACCAGCTTGCCGGTGCCGTCAACCACAGCGACTTTTACACCGGTGCGCAGACCCGGATCGAGACCCATGGTGGCGCGCAGGCCAGCAGGAGCGGCCATCAACAGGTCGTGCAGGTTACGGGCGAAGACGTTAATCGCTTCATCTTCGGCACGCTCGCGCACGGTGCCCATCAGCTCGGTTTCGAGGTGCATCAGCACCTTGATGCGCCAGGTCCAGCTCACCACGCCTTTGCGCCAGCTGTCCGCCGGGGCGTTGTTCAGGCGCAGGCCAAGATGGTCGATGATGATCTGCTCGCAGTGGCTCTCTTTCGGCGGCTCGTCAAACTGCGGGTCGGCGTTCAGGGAGAGCTGCAGCACGCCTTCGTTGCGGCCGCGAAACATCGCCAGCGCGCGGTGGGAAGGGGCGGTAGAGATCGGTTCGTGGTGATCGAAGTAGTCGCGGAATTTCGCGCCTTCTTCCTCTTTACCCGCGACGACGGTAGAGACGATGTGGGCATTCTTCCACAGGTAATCACGCACTTTGGCGAGCAGGGCGGCGTCTTCGGCGAAGCGCTCCATCAGAATATAGCGCGCGCCGTCGAGGGCGGCCTTGGTATCCGCTACGCCTTTGTCGGCGTCGATGAATTTCGCCGCTTCGGTATCCGGATCGTGGGATGGTTCGTTCCACAGCAGGTCGGCCAGCGGCTCAAGACCCGCTTCAATCGCAATCTGTCCGCGCGTGCGGCGCTTCGGCTTGTACGGCAGATAGAGGTCTTCGAGTTCGGTTTTGCTCAGGGTGCCATTGATGGCGCTTTCCAGTTCGCTGGTCAGCTTGCCCTGTTCGCCGATGGACTTGAGGATCGCCTGACGACGTTCTTCCAGTTCGCGCAGATAACCGAGACGGGTTTCCAGGTTACGCAGCTGCGTGTCATCCAGACCGCCGGTGACTTCCTTACGATAGCGCGCAATAAATGGCACGGTGTTCCCTTCATCAAGCAGGCGAACGGCAGCTTCTACCTGTTCGGCTCTGGCCTGAATATCACCCGCAATAATGCGGCAGAGCGAATCTTTCATCATGGCTTTATCATCTTGTGGGTCAAAAATCAGGGGATAGTTATACGGGCTGACACGGCAAAATGCCAGCCGGGGAGGGCGCTCTCGGACTATTTTACGTAGACGATCTCATTGACGTACCAGCTGGCTTCGCCGGCTGGGGTCTGCACGACGGCCAGATCGCCCACTTCCTTTTTCAACAGCGCGCGAGCCATCGGCGAGTCGATGGAGATGTAATCCTTACGACCAAAAATTTCATCGTAGCCGACAATGCGAAAGCGCAGGGTGTCACCGTCGTCGTTTTCAATCTCCACCCACGCGCCGAAGAACACTTTGCCCTCCTGCTGCGGGGAGTAATCGACAATTTTGAGATTCTCGAGGCACTTCGTCAGATAGCGAACCCGGCGGTCAATTTCGCGCAGCCGCTTTTTGTTGTACTGGTAGTCAGCGTTTTCGCTGCGATCGCCCAGGCTCGCGGCCCAGGTCACTTTTTTGGTCACCTCAGGACGCTCTTCGCGCCAGAGGTAATCCATCTCTTTTTTGAGCTTCTCATACCCTTCGCGGGTGATCAGGGGCGTTTTCATGGTAAAGCCTTTGCTGCCGGTTTTCTGTCTTGCGCACAATACGTACCACACAGTGTAACAGACAGGATTAATAATGATTTATGTGATGAAATGAGCAGATAAGCTGCTGTTAAATATGCTTTGTAACAATTTCGACTAGAATTTATACCAGAATTAGCTGGTCGAATACGTGCACTTTTTTAGAATACGCTGTTACAAAGACTATCCGAACCTTTGGGAGTACACACAATGCAAGAGAACTACAAAATTCTGGTCGTGGATGACGACATGCGCCTGCGTGCGCTGCTGGAACGTTATCTGACCGAGCAGGGCTTCCAGGTTCGTAGCGTCGCGAACGCTGAGCAGATGGACCGTCTGCTGACCCGTGAATCTTTCCACCTGATGGTTCTCGACCTGATGCTGCCTGGCGAAGACGGGCTTTCTATCTGCCGCCGTCTGCGCAGCCAGAGCAACCCGATGCCGATCATCATGGTGACGGCGAAGGGAGAAGAAGTTGACCGTATCGTGGGCCTCGAAATCGGCGCCGACGACTATATTCCAAAACCGTTTAACCCGCGTGAACTGCTGGCGCGTATTCGCGCTGTCCTTCGCCGTCAGGCGAACGAACTGCCTGGCGCGCCGTCGCAGGAAGAAGCCGTCATCGCCTTCGGCAAGTTCAAGCTGAACCTCGGTACGCGCGAGATGTTCCGTGAAGACGAGCCAATGCCGCTCACCAGCGGCGAGTTTGCGGTCCTGAAAGCGCTGGTCAGCCACCCGCGTGAACCGCTTTCCCGTGACAAGCTGATGAACCTGGCGCGCGGTCGCGAATACTCCGCAATGGAACGCTCCATTGACGTGCAGATCTCCCGCCTGCGCCGCATGGTGGAAGAAGATCCGGCGCACCCTCGTTATATTCAGACCGTATGGGGTCTGGGCTACGTGTTCGTCCCGGACGGCTCTAAAGCATGAGGCGAATGCGCTTCTCGCCGCGTAGCTCGTTTGCCCGCACCCTGTTACTGATCGTCACCCTGCTGTTCGTCAGCCTGGTGACGACCTATCTGGTGGTGCTGAACTTTGCGATCCTGCCGAGCCTCCAGCAGTTTAATAAGGTCCTGGCCTACGAAGTCCGTATGCTGATGACCGATAAACTGCAGCTGGAGGACGGCACGCAGCTCGTCGTTCCCCCGGCGTTTCGCCGTGAAATCTACCGTGAACTGGGCATTTCGCTCTACTCGAATGAAGCGGCGGAAGACGCGGGCCTGCGCTGGGCGCAGCACTATGAATTCCTCAGCCAGCAGATGGCGCAGCAACTGGGTGGCCCGACGGAAGTGCGCGTTGAGGTCAACAAGAGCTCGCCCGTCGTCTGGCTGAAAACCTGGCTGTCACCCAATATCTGGGTGCGCGTCCCGCTGACCGAAATCCATCAGGGCGACTTCTCGCCGCTGTTCCGCTACACCCTGGCGATTATGCTGCTGGCGATAGGCGGCGCGTGGCTATTTATCCGTATACAGAACCGACCGCTGGTCGACCTGGAGCACGCTGCGCTGCAGGTCGGTAAAGGGATTATTCCTCCTCCGCTACGCGAGTATGGAGCCTCGGAAGTCCGCTCGGTGACGCGCGCGTTTAACCATATGGCGGCAGGCGTGAAGCAGCTGGCGGATGACCGTACGCTGCTGATGGCGGGCGTCAGCCATGATCTGCGCACCCCCCTGACGCGTATCCGTCTGGCGACGGAAATGATGGGAGAAGAGGACGGTTATCTTGCCGAGTCCATCAATAAGGACATCGAAGAGTGTAACGCCATCATCGAGCAGTTCATCGACTACCTGCGCACCGGTCAGGAGATGCCGATGGAGATGGCGGATCTGAACGCGGTGCTGGGTGAAGTGGTGGCGGCGGAAAGCGGCTACGAGCGCGAGATCGATACCGACCTTCAGGCGGGCGAGATCCAGGTACGTATGCACCCGCTCTCGATCAAACGTGCGGTCGCCAACATGGTGGTCAACGCGGCGCGCTACGGCAACGGCTGGATTAAGGTCAGCAGCGGGTCTGAACTCAACCGCGCCTGGTTCCAGGTGGAAGACGACGGTCCGGGCATCAAGCCCGAGCAGCGTAAGCATCTGTTCCAGCCGTTTGTGCGCGGTGACAGCGCACGCAGCACCAGCGGAACCGGTTTAGGCCTGGCGATTGTGCAGCGTATTATCGATAACCATAACGGATTGCTGGAGATTGGCACCAGCGAGCGGGGTGGGTTGAGCATTCGCGCCTGGTTGCCGGTACCGGTCACGCGGGGGCAGGTGAAAGAGAGTTAAAAAAAGGGTGGCATTCGCCACCCTTTTTTGTAGGTCGGGTAAGGCGAAGCCGCCACCCGACATGGACTACAGTTTTGGACCCGCACTCACCAGCGCAGCACCCGCCGGAGTATCGGTGTACTTCTCGAAGTTCTCGATAAACAGTTTCGCCAGCGATTCCGCTTTCTCACGCCACTGCTCCGGCGAACCGTACGTATTGCGCGGGTCGAGGATATGCGTATCCACACCCGGCAGCGACGTTGGGATCGCCAGGTCAAACATCGGCAGCGTGAAGGTTTCGGCGTCGTCCAGAGAACCATCCAGAATAGCGTCGATAATCGCGCGGGTATCTTTGATCGAGATACGTTTGCCGGTGCCGTTCCAGCCGGTGTTCACCAGGTATGCCTGCGCGCCGGATGCCTGCATGCGTTTCACCAGCACTTCAGCATACTGCGTCGGGTGCAGCGACAGGAAGGCCGCGCCGAAGCAGGCGGAGAAGGTTGGGGTTGGCTCCGTCACGCCGCGCTCGGTACCCGCCAGCTTGGCGGTGAAACCGGAGAGGAAGTGGTACTGCGTCTGGCTGGCCGTCAGGCGAGACACCGGAGGCAGTACGCCGAACGCATCCGCCGTCAGGAAAATAACCTTCGTGGCATGACCCGCTTTTGACACCGGCTTCACGATATTGTCGATGTGGTAGATCGGGTAAGAGACGCGGGTGTTTTCCGTTTTCGACGCATCGTCGAAGTCGATGGAGCCGTCGGCACGCACGGTGACGTTTTCCAGCAGCGCATCGCGACGGATCGCGTGGAAGATATCCGGCTCGGCCTCTTCAGACAGGCGAATGGTCTTCGCGTAGCAGCCGCCTTCAAAGTTGAATACGCCATCGTCATCCCAGCCGTGTTCGTCATCGCCAATCAGACGACGTTTAGGATCGGTGGACAGAGTCGTTTTCCCGGTGCCGGACAGGCCGAAGAAGACCGCCACGTCGCCTTTTTCACCGACGTTCGCCGAGCAGTGCATGGAGGCAATGCCCCGCAGCGGCAGCAGGTAGTTCATGACCGAGAACATCCCTTTCTTCATTTCGCCGCCGTACCAGGTACCGCCGATCAGCTGGATACGCTCGGTCAGGTTGAAGGCAACAAAGTTTTCGGAGTTCAGACCCTGCTCTTTCCACTGTGGGTTGGTGCATTTCGCGCCGTTCATCACGATGAAATCAGGGGTGAAATCCTGCAGCTCTTCGTCGGTTGGACGAATAAACATGTTTTTCACGAAATGCGCCTGCCAGGCCACTTCGGTGATAAAACGTACGGAGAGACGGGTGTCGGCGTTAGCGCCGCAGAAAGCGTCGACAATAAACAAACGCTTGCCGGAAAGTTGATGGGTGACGAGCCCTTTCAGGTGCTGCCAGGTTTCCGGAGAGAGCGGTTTGTTGTCGTTCTTCCCTTTGCCCTTGTCAGCCCACCACAGCGTATCGCGGGTGGTTTCGTCTCGGACGATATACTTATCTTTCGGCGAACGACCGGTAAAGATACCGGTATCGACGGCGATAGCACCAAGATTCGTCAACACACCACGCTCGTATCCTTCCAGTGCTGGATTGAGCTCTTCCTGATACAGCGTATCGTAGTCGGGGTTGTAGACGATTTCCTGGACGTCGTGAATACCATAAGCCTTGAGATCTTGCGGGGTTAAACCAGTAACACGCATATCACTGCTCCTTAGCCAATATGTACTGCCTGAAATTGTAGGGTTTTTCTGGGGTTGTTTACCGCGACGGGGCTCATAGATTCATGCATCTGGACAAAACCCTTACTAACGGAAAACGCTGCGACTCCAGTCACAGCGCAGGCGGATTATCGCAGGAATCGCTTTTTGGGTGGGGAAAATGTTCCTAAAAGGTTAAAGACTGGTGATTTTATCGGAAGGAATGTGAATGTAATCGCATACACGTAAGAAAATTACGTAAGAGTTACATAGGGAAAACGATTCAGCTTGGGTGGAGTTTTTACCCCTCACCCCAGCCCTCTCCTCAAAGGGGAGAGGGTTATAGGGGGAGGGGAAAGAGGTTTAGTGAACCTGAGGATCTGCCGGGGAGGCGTTATTGCGGATCTCAGCGATATCCATTGAATTGAACACATAGTGCGTACCGCAGTAGTCACAGTGCATATCAATTTCACCGTCTTCCGCCATGATGCTGTCGATCTCTTCATCCGGGAGGGTTTTCAGTGCGCCAGCGCAGCGTTCGCGGGAGCAGGTGCACTTAAATTCCACGGACTGCGGGTCGTAAACGGTCACTTCTTCTTCGTGGTACAGACGCCACAGCACGTCAGTCGCTGACAGGTTGAACAACTCTTCCGCTTTGATGGTTTCTGTCAGCGTCGCCAGGTGCTCAAAGTCATTGGTCTGTGCGTCCTGCGCAGGCAGAACCTGCAGCAGCATACCGCCCGCAGCAGGCTGACCGTCCACTTCACCGGTGCGGATGAACAGACGCGTCGGCAGCTGTTCAGAACGCATGAAGTAATCTTCCAGGCAGGCCGCCAGGGTATCGCCTTCCAGACCCACCACGCCCTGATAGCGCTCACCTTCCTCAGGGGAGATGGTGATCACCAGGTAGCCATTACCCACCAGCGTTTTGAGGTCTGCATTTTCAGGCACGTCGCCCTGAACGCGCGCGACGCCGCGCATCTGCTGCTGGTTATTGCCGTTGATGACCGCCAGCGTCATCGGGCCGTCACCCTGCAGCTGCACGGTGATATCACCGGCAAACTTCAGCGTCGCCGTCAGCAGGCTGGTGGCAACCAGCAGTTCGCCCAACAGGGTCTTCACCGGCAGCGGGTAGTTGTGGTTTTCCAGAATCTGTTTCCAGGTTTCAGATACGGTGACCAGCTCGCCGCGCACGGCGAATTGTTCAAACAGATAGCGGTGTAATTGGTCGTGTTGGGCCATTTTCATCTCTCGTGCGGGTGAGGTTATTCAGTCTCACCGTGTTTAAATTTCATCAGGTCGCGGCGCTCTTTTTTATCCGGTCGCCGGTCCGGGTGAGGCATCGTCAGCGCGTTCATTTTGCGCGCCAGCGCGGTCTTCTCGCGCTTTTCAATGCTCTCCGCCGTCTCTTCATAAAGCAGTACGGCTTCCGTTGCGGGTCGACGTTGTTCGGTAATGGCTTTAATCACTACCGTACGTTCATCGTTGCCCTGACGCAGCGTTAAGGTGGCATTCAGCTCAACCAGCTTGCTCGGTTTGCTGCGCTGGCCGTTGTAATGCACTTTTCCGCCGTCAACCATCTCGCGGGCAAGGGCGCGCGTTTTATAAAAACGCGCCGCCCACAGCCATTTATCCAGTCTTACCCCGTCAGAGGGTTTTTCTTTCATGGCGTCTCCTTCACGGTCAGTGAGGGGATCATCTGGCGATAGTCGTTCAGTCCAGGGTGGCGCAGATAGCTTTTTTCAGCCAGGCCAGAGTCAGGATTGGTAACGCCCAAACAGTAGCGGATGCCAAACTTTGCCGCGGAATCCAGAATGGGCTCGCTGTCATCAATGAACAGCGTACGTTCTGGCTGCAAACCCGTCTCTTCCTTCACCGCATGCCACAACCGCTGATCCTCTTTCGGATAACCAAATGTGTGGGTGGAAAGTAATAAATCAAGGTGCGACGCCAGACCCGTATGCTCCAGCTTCACCGCCAGATTATGTGGATGCGCGTTGGTCAGTAAAATACGGCGCTTGCCGCTTGCTTTCAGCGCATCCAGGAACGGAACCGTATCCTCGCGCAATACGGCGCGTGGACCCTGGGCGGTGGTCATGGCACAAATATCCAGACCGAGGCGTTCGCTCCAGTAGTCAAGACAGTACCAGTTTAGCGTATGTTGGACCGCGCTATATTGCGAACGAATGAATGCCTGCGCTTCTGTCGGGGAGATCCCCTGCTGCTCGCCATAGGTTTCAGGAACCAGCGTTTGCCAGAAATAGTTATCAAAGGCGAGATCGAGCAGCGTGCCGTCCATATCCAGCAGAACGGTATCAACCTCCTGCCAGGCGATATCAAGGTGCATAAGGGGGAACTCCAGCCAGAAGAAACGTGCGCGACAGGGTAGCACATCTTGTCGCGCAACGACGTTATCAGATCAGGCTCTCAGACGAGGGGATCAGCTTAGGATTGAGGCAGTTTTCATAATACTGCTGGATGTCGGCAAGCCGGGTGCGCGAGCGCTGGTAGCGGCGCAGGGCCATAAAACCGTTCCAGAAAATGGCAATCAGCATCACGGTCATCAGCAAAGAGGTGCCAACGTAACGCCACAGCCCTGCGCTATCCGGCATCCGGTGCAGGCCGATATGGCGAGTGCCGTTGGCATCGGTGTACAGGCTTGTGACAATCCCTTCGGCGCTGAATGGCGTTTGCATCAGCATCTGTGCCAGGCGCTGGAATTGGCTCCACTGCTCCTGCGCCGGGTAGTCATAAAGCGCAACCTGCGGGTAAGGCTGATCGACCAGGTCGCTGCCTTCATCGCTGACGATCACAAACCCGCCCGGTGCCGGGCTGTTCAGCGCCTGAGCCGCACGGGTGGTCTCGCGCATCATGAACGGCGAGGTGGAGGTGGCGACCAGGTTATCCAGCGATTCAGCGCTCACCGGACGCAGCAGCACGTTAACACCGTCCAGTCGTCCCGCTTCGGCGCGTTTCACCAGCGAGTCCCAGTCTTTACTGTTACCCAGGTTTACCAGGGCGTTTTTAAGACGTATACACTCATCCTGAGAGGAGCATAAATCCTGCGTTTTCAGGACGATGTCACCAAAATCATCCAGCAGAACCATGCCTGATTTCTGAATGGCCGAGCGCAGCGCGGGGCTGACGCGCGAGTCATCGTCCGTTTTCGGGTGCAGCTGGCGGTTCACCGTCTGGGTAAGGGCCGTGGCTTTATTCACCACTTCGGATTCCGGCAGCGGCAGCGGCGGCGCGTCGTTCCAGATAATTTGCGAGCAGTCGAACGGCATAAACGGCGAATTCTGGCGGGTGTTCCACGCCCCCGGGGTGTGAATATTACACATCCCGGTACCCTTCAGGCGCAGCGTGTCCCCCACGCGCACACCGGCTTCATCCAGCTTGTTGACGCTGGTCGCTTCGATGGTTTGCGCCCCTTTGATCCACGACAGGGTGAATTTGATGGGCATATCCAGCGGCACGAAAAGCAGCAGCATGACTAAGACCAGCGCCGCGCCTCCGGCAATGACCGTGCTGCGAAGCCAGTGCTGAAGCGGGAAATTTTTCACTTCATCATGCAGGGACAAGAAGCGCCCCTGACGCACAACATGTCGGTCAAGGTAAATATCAATATCGGTTTTCTGACCCAGGTCCTGCGCAATCCACGGTTGCCAGTGGCGCGGGTAGATCAGGTCGATAATACCGAGCGAAATATTATTGAGATGTTCCTGATCGTTTTCACCGAACAGGCCCCAGCGCTTTGGCGTACCGCGCAGGCAGTGGATCTCACGCAACGAGGTTTTGGCCGGTGGGGCAAAGAGACCCCAAAGCCCGGCCGCCAGCAGCAGCACCGCGCCTCCCGCCAGCCAGGGGACAAACACATCCGGCGTCAGCAGGCAGACAAAAAAGAGCAGGAAGGCGGAGACGATCAGAAGCGCTTCACGAATGCCGTCCGGGCGGCTCAGGGCGTACTCTTCATGCGTCTCCTGGCGAATATTCAGCAGTTCGATCTGCTCAGTCTCTTCGCCACGAATGGAAGCCTGCGTTGAACTCGCACGTTCCAGCGCAAAACGCGGGGCTTCCTGAAGGTATTCATTCAGCGTGTGGCCGTTAAGCGAGATAACCAGGGGCAACGAATCGGTGTGAATCAGCTCAACGCTGTTTTCGTCATTAATGTATTGCTCCCAGGACGGAGGGAGATGCACTTCGACGGAATCCAGGTAATAGCGCCATTTGTTGGGGTCATCAGTGGTGATGCCATAGCGCGTGATGGAGCGCGTCACGCAGAGCACGGTATCACTTTGCGCATTGAGCTTTAGCGCGACGGGTGCGGCGGTAGCTCCCGTTGGCCCAGGCGTGAGCTGAGAACGGTTCAGGATTTCGAGATAGTTTTCAACTGCATCGCGCTCGTCTTGCGTGAGTTTACGCGTGGTCGCGCCCGCAAATGCATTTAAAAAGGGCAGACGATAACGGCGCTGTACGCGGCGCCTGTACATCCACCCTGCAACCAATGCGCCGGCCAGCATAGCAGCGAGAACAATCAAAATGGTGCTCATGCTTTCCCCATCTTACTTATCTTACAGGTGTAGTCAGTAGCACCTTTACATTGAATGAGTGTCTGTGGTTGGCTATCGGCAAGTATGGAGTCGAACTTGAGCATTCTGAAGCGCATCCCAGTGACCGGTGATGATAGCAAAGCCTGTTATGGCGCGATATCAGCAAATTCCTGGAAACATTTCAACCTCTTGACATTTGTTTTGAATTGAGGATTGATTCCTGCTACGTTGCACAAATGTAAATACAGAACAATTGACATTGCCGAAACCGTGCGGCGTATCGCACAATAACCCCAGTTCTCACTGCTAAGACCCATCACGATGAGCAAACCACTACAAAAACCCACCATTCTGAATGTTGAAACTGTCGCCAAATCGCGGCTGTTTAATGTTGAAAGTGTGGACCTGGAGTTCAGCAACGGTGTGCGTCGCGTTTATGAACGTATGCGCCCCTCGTCGCGCGAAGCGGTGATGATTATTCCCATTATCGACGATCATCTGATTTTGATCCGCGAATACGCTGTGGGAACGGAATCTTACGAGCTTGGGTTCTCGAAAGGGCTTATCGATCCGGGTGAAACCGTCTTTGAAGCGGCAAACCGCGAGCTGAAAGAAGAGGTCGGTTTCGGGGCGAATGAGCTTTCATTCCTGAAAAAACTGAGCATGGCGCCGTCTTATTTTTCCAGCAAAATGAATATTGTGGTCGCTGAAGATCTCTATCCTGAATCGCTCGAAGGGGATGAGCCGGAGCCGCTGCCGCAGGTTCGCTGGCCGCTGGCGCATCTGATGGACCTGCTGGAAGACCCTGACTTTAACGAGGCTCGCAACGTGAGCGCGCTGTTCCTGGTTCGGGAGTGGCTGAAGGGGCAGGGGCGGCTGTAGGCCATAAAAAAAGCCGGGTGACGGCTTCGCCTTACCCGGCCTACGATGCTTTGCCCGGTTTTTACCGGGCATTTTTATGTTTAGAACAGCTCGTGCGTTTCGCCGTTGTCAATGATCTCTGTACCCACCTCGTGCACCGCCTGTGTGGTTGGCTGGGTGCCCTCAATGAAATACTCTTCGCGACTGTTACCGCCGTTGGCGAGCTGACCCGTACTGCGGTCGATATTGACCGTCACCACACCTGGCGGTGGCGTCAGCGGCTGCTCCGGCACGCCTTCAAGAACGAACTTCATATAGGCGTCCCAGGCTGGTTGCGCGCTCTTCGCTCCGCCTTCGTAGCCGGAAATCTGATCTTTAATCGCGCCGGAGGCCGTGGTACGACCTAAGTCGCGGCGGTGATCGTCGAAGCCGATCCAGACCGATGTCACCACGCCCGGCCCGTAACCGGAGAACCACGCGTCTTTCGAGCTGTTGGTTGTCCCCGTTTTACCGCCGATATCATGGCGCTGCAAATCACGTCCTGCACGCCAGCCGGTACCCTGCCAGCCCGGTTCACCGAAGATGTTGGTGTTCAGCGCGCTTTTGATCAGGAACGACAGCGGCGTGTTGATCACATGCGGGGCATACTGCTGCGCACCGGTCTGCGCCACCAGCGCCTGGTTCGCCTGTTCCAGCTGCGGCTGCGGCACAACGCCGTTCTGCTGCTCCTGCGACACGGCCGGGTCTTCCATGTCCTTGTTTTCAAGCACGTCGGATTTCGGCGTATTGCCATAAATGACTGGAATATCGCAGTCAGGGCAGGCAATTTTCGGCTTCGCTTCAAACAGCACGCCGCCCTGGTCGTTCTCGATCTTGCTGATGAAGTACGGGTCAATCAGGAAGCCGCCGTTGGCCATCACCGAGTAACCGCGTGCGACCTGAAGCGGCGTAAAGGAGGCTGAGCCCAACGCCAGCGACTCGGTGCGAACGATATTCTGCGCCGGGAAGCCGAAGCGCTGCAGATACTCTGCGGCATAGTCGACGCCCATCGCGCGCATGGCGCGTACCATCACCACGTTTTTCGACTGTCCCAGGCCCTGACGAAGACGAATAGGACCGGCATACTCCGCAGGGGAGTTCTTCGGCTGCCAGTCGGAACCGGCACCGGCATCCCAGCGGGAAATTGGCACGTCGTTCAGGATGCTGGCGAGGGTCAGACCCTTATCCATCGCTGCCGTGTAGAGGAACGGTTTGATATTGGAACCGACCTGACGCAGCGCCTGGGTGGCGCGGTTAAATTTGCTCTGGTTGAAATCAAACCCGCCGACCAGGGCCAGAATGGCGCCGTTCTGCGGGTTGATAGAGACCAGGGCCGAGTTCACGTCCGGCACCTGCGCCAGCCACCAGGATTCACCTACCTTGCGCACCCAGATTTGCTGCCCGGTTTGTACCGCATCGGTCACTTTACGCGGCGTGGCGCCCTGCAGGGTATCCGAGCGGTACGGACGCGCCCAGCGGATACCGTCCATACGCAGGGAGACGGAGGTACCGTCCGCGAGCGTTGCAACGGCTTCCTGAGGATCGGCCTGCGTCACCACGGCAGGAAGGAGCGGACCGTAGGTTGGCAGCGCCTTCAGCGTACTGGTGATTTTTTTGCTGTCCCACGCGCTTTCGCCCACTTTCCACAGCACGTTTGACGGGCCGCGATAGCCGTGACGCATATCGTAGTCCATCACGTTGTTGCGTACCGCTTCCTGCGCCGCCTGCTGAACTTTGCGGGTAACGGTGGTGTACACGCGATAGCCATCTTCATAGGCCTTGTCGCCATAACGATTCACCATCTCCTGGCGAACCATCTCGGTCAGGTAAGGGGAGGCGAAGGCGATCTCAGGGGCGTGGTAGTTAGCGTCAATGACATCGTTACGCGCCTGGTCGTACTCACTCTGGCTGATGTAGCCTTCGCTCAGCATACGTGACAGGACGACGTTCCGACGCGCGGTGGCGCGATCGAGCGAGTAGAGCGGGTTAAACGTGGACGGCGCTTTTGGCAGACCGGCAATGGTTGCCATTTCGCTTAAGGTGAGTTGCTCAACAGGCTTACCGAAGTACACCTGTGCGGCAGCCCCCACGCCATAAGCGCGGTAGCCCAGGTAGATTTTGTTGAGGTACAGCTCAAGGATTTCGTCTTTGCTCAGCAGCTGTTCAATACGGATCGCAAGGAACACCTCTTTGATCTTACGTATCAGCGTCTTTTCAGGGCTGAGGAAGAAGTTACGCGCCAGCTGCTGCGTAATGGTACTCGCTCCCTGAGAGGCGTGACCAGAGAACAGCGCAATGCTCGCGGCACGGAAAATCCCCACAGGATCGACACCGTGGTGCTCGTAAAAACGGCTGTCCTCCGTGGCGATAAAGGCTTTCACCATCACGGGGGGAATTTGGTTTAAGGTCAGCGGAATACGACGCTTCTCGCCATACTGCGCCATGAGCTCGCCATCGGCGCTATAGACTTGCATCGGGATCTGGAGTCGCACATCGCGAAGCGTGGCGACATCAGGTAGCTGTGGCTCAATATATTTGTACAAACCGTAAATCGAGCCTGCTCCCAGCAGAATGCAACAGACTGCAAGGATGAATAAATACTTTACGAACTTCACCGGAGATTTCCCATTTGGTTTCACTTGGGCAGTTTCTAAACAATCGCGCGGTAGTATAAAGGCAAGCCTGATTCATTGATATAGCCGTCAGGGTGACGGGCGATAAGGAGATCGTGAAGCATGGCTTTCAAAACATGGCAAACGGGCATTCATATTCAACAGGATAGGGTACTGATCGTCGCACTGGCCCGGGAGAAGTCCGGCTGGTGTTTGCGGCGCTGGTGGGCAATCCCGCTGGCCGAAGGCATCATTCGTGACGGCAAAATTTATCAGCCAGAACAGCTGGTTGATGCGTTACGCGACTGGCGAAAAACGCTGCCGCACTACCACCGGGCGTTTCTCTCTTTCCCGGCAGCACGTACCCTGCAGCGGTCGCTTGCCCGTCCGACCGTTGCGCTGCGCGACAGCGAGCAGCTCTCATGGCTTGGCGCCGCGCTCGCCCGCGAACTGGAGATGTCTGCCGATACGCTCTGTTTCGATTACGTGCAGGATACGTTCAGCAATACCTTTCAGGTAACAGCCGCACAAAACAACGAGGTTGACACCCTTCTGGCGCTGGCGAAGGCGCTGCGTTTGCGGCTGATGACCATTACGCCGGATGCCAGCGCTCTGGCGAATCTTCTTCCTGCGGTGACACCAGCGACGTGCATCGCCTGGCGGGACGAGCGGCAGTGGCTCTGGGCGATGCGCCACCAGTGGGGACGCCGCTTTACCACAGAAGCAGACAATGTGGCTGAGCTGTCGGCGCTGCTGGCGCTTGGTCCGGATGACATCGCGCTGTTTGATAGCCGACGTGACCCGTGGGAAATCCTTGAGCGCTGCCATGCCCCGCTGCCGGACTGCGGCGCTGATTATACCGTTGCGCTGGCGCTGGCCATGAGCGAGGTGCCCGGATGAGCATCATGAACTTTCTGCCCTGGCGTCAGCAGCGACGCGCGCGATGCCTGCGTTTCTGGGGCGCAATGTGTGTCGGTACCGTACTGTTAATCTTCATGGCCATTTTCTGTCTGCGGATGAACCCTCTTATGAGGCTGCACGCTCTGCAAACGGATCTGACGGGCATGCAGGCCGTGCAGCATGTGCTTCTCTCCCGGCAGAGACTCGCCTCACAGGCGCAGCTGCCAGCGCAGGAAATTCAACGACGTGCATGGCAACCGGTGCTGGAAGCCCTTTCCCGCACCATTCCGGCACAGGTCTGGCTGACAGAGCTGCGCTATCAGCCTCCTGCTCTGATGCTGAGCGGGTATGCCATAACCCTGCCGGCCCTGTCTGCTCTGCGCGATGCGCTTGGCCAAATAGCGGGTTTTACGCCCGGGACGGCGGGTGAGCTTCGGCGGGACAGCCAGGGGCGCTGGATGTTCACGCTTCAGCTTAAAAGCGAGGGGTAACGCGTGGATACCCTGTTAGAACGCTGGTGCGAAAGCCGTCCCTGGTATCGGGTGCTCTTCTGGTGTCTGGGGAGTCTCCTGGCAGGACTGGCCGCGTGGGGCACCTTGCTCAGACCGGTAGACAGGCAGTGTGCTGAACGACAGCGCCAGCTGATTCAGGACACGAGAGCTAACGCAGCGTTATGGCCTGCCGTCAGAAAGGTGCCGTTTCGTCCTGAAACGCCGGAATCACGGGAATTGATATCTTTTTCCCCGCTCGATTTTCAGGGTGATAACACGACGCTGATTCACTGGAAGCCGCTGCAGAACGGAGGGGAACTGATGCTGGAGGTTGAGTGGCAGGCGCTTCCGGCGCTTTTTTCCCGGCTGGCGCAGCGGGATGTGCAGATCGCCGCTTTTGCGATTTCGCCACAAGGTACGGCGTTGCGCCTGCGGCTGGAGCTGGCACATGCGAAATAGCGCGCGATATTTGCTGGTTTGCTCAGCGCTGCTATTGACCGGCATGCGCGATCCATTTCACCCGCCGGACGATCCCTGCGCCATTGGCGAGCTGGCGCAGTGGCACTATCGCGGCATGGTGGGAGGGCAGCAGGCTATCGGCATTTTACAGGATGGGCAAAAGCGCTGGTACCGGCTGAAAACGCATGAGCGCTTCCCGGCAGGCTGGACGATAACAGCCATCAATGCAACGGAACTGGTTGTTGATGTGGGTGACACATGTGAACCAGAAAAATGGACGTGGCAACGAGAAGGAACGGATAAGAATGAATTTACGGATAATGCTGTGGCTGCTGGCGTTCAGCCATCCGCTGTGGGCCGCCGCGCCAAAACCGGTCACGCTGGTGGTGGATGACGTTCCTGTTGTCCAGGTGTTACAGGCCCTGGTCGCACAGGAGAACCGTAATCTGGTGGTCTCGCCTGATGTTAACGGCACAATTTCGCTCAACCTGACGCGCGTCCCCTGGCGGCAGGCGTTACGGACGGTTGTCACCAGCGCTGGCCTCGTTTTACGAGAGGAGGGCGGCATTTTTTACGTGCATACCGCCGCCTGGCAGCGTGAACAGCAGGAACGTTCAGAACAGGAGCGGGCGCGTCGACAGCTTGATGCGCCGCTGGTGTCTCACACTATCCCTTTTTCCTATGCCGATGCCGGAGAGCTGCAAAAAGCCGCGGAAAAACTCCTGAGCCCGAAGGGGAGTTTATCTGTCGACAAACGCACCAACCGCCTGCTGATCCGGGATAACCAGACGGTGGTGGAGACGCTGCAGCGCTGGGCCGCTCAGATGGATATTCCCGTCGAACAGGTCGAGCTGGCGGCGCACATTGTGACCATTAATGAAAAAAGCCTGCGTGAGCTGGGAGTGAAGTGGAATCTCGCCGACGCCACCGACGCGGGCAAGGTTGGCCAGCTCACCACGCTTGGCAGCGATCTTTCCGTCGCCAGCGCCACCAGCCACGTGGGTTTTAACATCGGACGGATCAATGGTCGGCTGCTGGATCTGGAGCTCTCTGCGCTGGAGCAAAAACAGCAGGTCGATATCATCGCCAGCCCGCGGCTGCTGGCCTCGCATATGCAGCCGGCCAGTATCAAGCAGGGGAGTGAGATCCCGTATCAGGTCTCAAGCGGTGAAAGCGGCGCAACCTCCGTTGAGTTTAAGGAAGCGGTATTAGGGATGGAGGTCACGCCGGTGGTGCTACCGGGAGGGCGCGTGCGCCTGAAATTGCACATTAGCGAAAATATGCCGGGACAGGTTCTGCAGCAGGCGGACGGCGAAACGCTGGCGATCGACAAACAGGAGATAGAAACCCAGGTGGAGGTAAAAAGTGGAGAAACGCTTGCGTTGGGCGGAATTTTTTCGCAGAAGAACAAAACCGGCAGTGACAGCGTGCCGGGGCTGGGAAAAATCCCCTGGCTTGGTCAGCTTTTTCGCCATGACGGGAAAGACAACGAACGGCGTGAGTTAGTGGTGTTTATTACACCACGTCTGGTCGGTATTCGCTGACGGGTAACGATCCCCGCAATGAATTTGCATTCAGTTTGTTGCAGATGTTTGACGTGGGGCATGAATTAGCATACAAGGAGTACCGATTTGAGTTGGACTTACGTCTTATTACCTTATGCGCCCGGCGCGGTGATTTAATCAGTTGCCAAACAAGCCGGAGTATTGAGATAATTTTTAGTCTGACTCTCGCTCTATTGCATATGAGGTTTCAGTTCATGTCCTGCTACGCCGGGTGTCTGCGCAGCGGGGATTACCATTAACGAATAGTCTTAGTAGTACCGATAAAATGGCAGAGAAACGCAATATCTTTCTGGTTGGGCCTATGGGTGCCGGCAAAAGCACTATTGGGCGTCAGTTAGCTCAACAACTCAATATGGAATTTTACGATTCTGATCAAGAGATTGAGAAACGAACCGGAGCTGATGTGGGCTGGGTTTTCGACGTAGAAGGCGAAGAAGGTTTCCGTGACCGAGAAGAAAAAGTGATCAACGAACTCACGGAAAAACAGGGCATCGTTCTGGCAACAGGCGGCGGCTCTGTGAAATCTCGCGAAACCCGCAACCGTCTCTCCGCCCGTGGCGTAGTGGTCTATCTTGAGACGACTATCGAGAAACAGCTGGCACGTACGCAGCGCGATAAAAAGCGCCCGCTGCTGCAGGTTGAAACGCCACCACGCGAAGTTCTGGAAGCGTTGGCCGATGAACGCAATCCGCTGTATGAAGAGATTGCCGATGTGACCATTCGTACTGACGACCAGAGCGCTAAAGTGGTTGCAAACCAGATTATTCATATGCTGGAAAGCAACTGATTCTGGCTTTATATACACTCGCCTGCGGGTAAAAGCATTAAAGGTGGATGTCGCGTCATGGAGAGGATTACAGTTACTCTCGGGGAACGTAGTTACCCTATCACCATCGCGGCTGGTTTGTTTAACGACCCAGCTTCCTTTTTACCACTGAAAGCGGGTGATCAGGCGATGCTGGTCACCAATGAGACGCTGGCTCCGCTTTATCTCGACCGCGTACGCCACCTGCTTGAGCAGGCGGGCGTAAAAGTCGACAGTGTGATTCTCCCCGATGGCGAGCAGTATAAAAGCCTGACGGTACTGGATACCGTCTTTACCGCATTGCTGCAAAAACCACACGGTCGCGATACAACACTGCTTGCCCTGGGCGGCGGTGTTGTTGGCGATCTGACCGGTTTTGCGGCCGCAAGCTATCAACGTGGCGTCCGTTTTATTCAAATCCCGACCACGTTGCTGTCCCAGGTCGACTCCTCTGTCGGTGGCAAAACGGCAGTCAACCATCCGCTCGGTAAAAACATGATTGGCGCCTTCTACCAGCCCGCATCGGTGGTGGTGGATCTCGACTGTCTGAAAACGCTGCCGAAGCGCGAGCTGGCTTCTGGTCTGGCGGAAGTGATCAAATACGGCATTATTCTGGATGGCGAGTTCTTTAGCTGGCTTGAAGAGAATATGGATGCGCTGCTGGGCCTGGATGAGGCTAAACTGGCATACTGCATTCGTCGTTGCTGTGAGCTGAAAGCAGAAGTTGTTGCCGCAGACGAGCGTGAAACGGGCTTACGTGCTTTACTGAATCTTGGGCATACGTTTGGTCACGCGATTGAAGCCGAAATGGGCTACGGTAACTGGCTGCATGGTGAAGCCGTCGCGGCCGGCATGGTGATGGCGGCCCGCACCTCGGAACGTCTCGGGCAGTTCAAGCCGGAAGAGACGGCACGCATTATTGCGCTGCTTGAGCGTGCAGGTTTGCCGGTGACCGGGCCGCAGGAGATGTCGGCGCAAGCGTATTTACCCCACATGATGCGCGATAAAAAAGTATTGGCAGGCGAGATGCGTCTTGTACTCCCGCTTGCAATAGGGAAGAGTGAAGTACGCGGCGGAGTGCCGCACGATGTCGTTCTTGGCGCTATCGCTGACTGTCAGCAGGCGTAACAACTAGAAAGGTCAGGCCACTGTCGCAGGTGGTCGTTTAGCTTCAGGTGAAATGCAAAGTCGTTGGCATAAGCCTTTGAGTGGGGTGTTAAATGGATGAATTCAAACCAGAAGACGAGCTGAAACCCGATCCCAGCGATCGTCGTACTGGTCGTTCTCGTCAATCTTCAGAACGTGATAACGAGCCGCAGATCAACTTTGACGATGTTGATCTGGATGCAGACGATCGTCGCCCTTCGCGCAGCCGCAACGCGCACGAAGAGCGAGCAGAAGAGGATTATGAGTCCGAAGAAGATTCAATGGACGAACAGCCTGTAGAGCGTCGCCCGCGTAAACGTAAAAAAGCCGCTGCACCTAAACCGGCGTCCCGCCAGTACATCATGATGGGCCTTGGCGTTCTGGTGCTTGTGCTGCTGATTGTCGGCATTGGCTCCGCGCTTAAAGCACCGTCAACGAACTCAACCGAGCAAACGGCTTCCGCTGAGAAGAGCATCAACCTGTCCGGTAACGATGCGTCCAATCAGGCGAATGGTGCACAGCCTGCTCCGGGTACCACTTCCGCAGAGCAGACCGCAGGGAACACCGCAGCGCCGCAGGATGTTTCTCTGCCGCCTGTTTCTTCAACCCCTGCTCAGGGTCAGGCACCTGCTACGCCTGAAGGCCAGCAGCGCGTAGAAGTTCAGGGAGACCTGAACAATGCGTTGACGCAGCCGCAGAACCAGCAGCAGGTTGATAACGTCGTGGTTAACTCTACGTTGCCAACTGAACCTGCAACCGTTGCCCCGGTTCGCGGTGGTAACGCTCAGCCGCAAGCGGCCGCGACGGAAACCAAGCCGCGCCAGACGCAGACTGCGACACGTCCTGAACGCAAGCAGGCGGTGATTGAGCCTAAGCGTGAAACCAAACCTCAGGCAGTTGTTAAAGCGCCTGAAGTGAAAGCTGTTCCGGCCCAGCCGAAACATACCGAAACGGCCGCGGTGAGCGAGCCGGCTAAAGCGCCCGTCACGCAGACTGCGCCGAAAGCCACGGCGACCACCACGGCACCGGCTGCCACAGCTGCACCTGCAGCCACGGCTCCAGCAGCCACGGCAACAGCCTCCAGCAGCGCCGCAGGTAAAACTGCAGGTAACGTTGGCTCGCTGAAGTCTGCGCCATCCAGCAACTACACGCTGCAGCTGAGCAGTTCGTCTAACTATGACAACCTCAACAGCTGGGCGAAGAAATCAAATCTGAAAAACTACGTTGTTTATCAGACGACCCGTAACGGTCAGCCTTGGTATGTGCTGGTGAGCGGTGTTTATTCGTCCAAAGATGAAGCAAAACGTGCCGTAGCGGCGCTGCCAGCTGATGTTCAGGCGAAAAACCCATGGGCGAAGCCGATTCATCAGGTTCAGGCCGATCTGAAGTAATGTTTAAAGCGCAGGATGCTGTCGGAGCTTTCTCCACAGCTGGAGAAGGTGTAATCAGTTAGTCAGCATGAAAAAAAATCGCGCTTTTCTGAAATGGGCAGGGGGGAAATACCCCCTGCTCGATGATATTAAAAAGCACCTGCCTAAAGGCGAGTGTCTTATCGAACCTTTCGTGGGTGCAGGATCGGTGTTCCTCAACACCGATTTTTCTCGTTATATCCTGGCGGATATCAACAGCGACCTTATCAGCCTCTATAACATCGTTAAGCTGCGTACCGATGAGTATGTCGCCGAGGCGCGCAAACTGTTTACGCCCGAGAACAATAACCCGGACGTTTACTACCAGTACCGCGCGGAGTTTAACCAGAGCCAGGACCCGTTCCGCAGAGCCCTGCTGTTCCTCTACCTTAACCGACATGGTTACAACGGCCTGTGCCGGTATAACCTGCGCGGGGAATTTAACGTGCCTTTTGGCCGCTATAAGCGCCCGTATTTTCCGCAGGACGAGCTGTATCACTTTGCCGAAAAAGCGCAGAACGCAGAGTTTCATTGCCTCTCCTATGAAGAGTGTATGGAACTGGCAGGTGTAAACTCGGTGGTTTACTGTGACCCGCCATACGCGCCGCTGTCTGCGACGGCGAACTTCACCGCCTATCACACCAACAGCTTCAGCCCGGCCGAACAGGCTCGTCTGGCTGAGATGGCGGAAAAGCTGGTCAGCAAAAGAATTCCGGTGTTAATTTCGAATCACGATACCCCTGATACGCGCGAATGGTACAAAGCCGCGAAGCATTTTCAGGTCAAAGTGCGGCGTAGCATTAGCAGCAACGGCGGCACACGTAAAAAGGTGGACGAACTTCTGGCTCTTTATCGCCCCTGAGCCGTTTTGCCCGCCGGTAAACACATTTCAAGGAGAAGCGGATGAAACAGTTTTTGATTGCTCCCTCAATTCTGTCGGCCGATTTTGCCCGTCTGGGTGAAGATACCGCCAAAGCTCTCGCGGCTGGCGCAGATGTCGTCCATTTCGACGTGATGGATAACCACTACGTTCCGAATCTGACCATTGGTCCAATGGTGCTCAAGGCATTGCGTAACTATGGCATTACCGCGCCGATCGACGTTCACCTGATGGTGAAGCCTGTTGACCGCATCGTGCCTGACTTCGCCGCGGCGGGTGCCAGCATCATCACTTTCCATCCGGAAGCCTCTGAACACGTCGACCGCACGCTGCAGCTGATCAAAGAGAACGGCTGTAAAGCGGGTCTGGTGTTTAACCCGGCCACGCCGCTGAGCTATCTCGACTATGTCATGGACAAGCTGGACGTGATCCTGCTGATGTCCGTTAACCCGGGCTTTGGCGGCCAGTCGTTTATCCCCCACACGCTGGATAAGCTGCGTGAAGTTCGCCGTCGTATTGACGAGTCAGGCTACGATATTCGTCTGGAAGTGGACGGGGGCGTGAAAGTGAATAACATTGGTGAAATTGCGGCGGCAGGCGCGGATATGTTCGTTGCCGGTTCAGCCATTTTCGACCAACCGGATTACAAAAAAGTCATCGATGAAATGCGCCGCGAGCTGGCGAAGGTAAGTCATGGATAAATTACAGGCTATTCGGGGTGTGGCATTCGACCTCGACGGCACGCTGGTTGACAGCGCGCCGGGCTTAACGAGCGCCGTTGACCAGGCGCTGTATGCACTTGAACTCCCCGTTGCGGGTGAAGAGCGTGTCGTTACGTGGATTGGCAACGGCGCCGATGTTCTGATGGAGCGTGCGTTGACGTGGGCTCGCCAGGAGCGCGCGTCGCAGCGTTCCGCGCAGGGTAAACCGAGCGTCGATCACGCGGATATTCCTAAGGATGAGCAGCTGCGTATTCTGCGCAAATTGTTCGATCGTTTCTACGAAGAGACCGTCGAGGAGGGCAGTTTCCTGTTCCCGGACGTTCAGGAAACGCTGAGCGCGCTTCACGCGAAGGGCATCCCGCTGGGGCTGGTGACCAACAAGCCAACCCCGTTCGTTGCGCCTCTGCTGGAAGCGCTTGATATCGCGAAGTATTTCTCCGTGATTGTGGGCGGCGATGACGTGCAGAACAAAAAGCCGCATCCGGAACCGCTTTTGCTGGTGGCAGGAAAATTATCCTTAACGCCTGCGGAGCTGCTCTTTGTCGGGGATTCGCGCAATGATATTCTGGCTGCCCGAACGGCAGGGTGTCCTTCCGTCGGATTAACCTATGGCTACAACTACGGTGAGGCCATCACGCTAAGTGAGCCGGATGTGGTCTTCGACCACTTCAAAGATTTGTTGCCCGCACTCGGGCTTTCGCACAGTGAACATCAGGAATTGAATAATGACTAAGCCCATCGTTTTTAGTGGCGCACAGCCTTCAGGTGAATTGACCATTGGTAACTACATGGGTGCGTTACGTCAGTGGGTCAGCATGCAGGATGACTACCATTGCATTTACTGCATCGTCGATCTCCATGCGATTACCGCGCGTCAGGATCCTGAGAAGCTGCGTAAAGCCACGCTGGACACCCTGGCGCTGTATCTGGCCTGCGGTATTGATCCAGAGAAGAGCACCATCTTCGTTCAGTCTCACGTGCCGGAGCACGCGCAGCTGGGCTGGGCGCTGAACTGCTACACCTATTTCGGCGAGCTGAGCCGCATGACGCAGTTCAAGGATAAATCCGCGCGCTACTCTGAAAACATCAACGCCGGTCTGTTTGACTATCCGGTGCTGATGGCGGCAGACATCCTGCTGTATCAAACCAACCAGGTGCCGGTGGGTGAAGACCAGAAGCAGCATCTTGAGCTTAGCCGCGATATCGCCCAGCGCTTTAACGCGATCTACGGTGATGTGTTCAAAGTGCCAGAGCCGTTTATTCCAAAATCCGGTGCGCGCGTGATGTCGCTGCTGGAGCCGACCAAAAAGATGTCCAAGTCTGACGATAACCGCAACAACGTTATCGGCCTGCTGGAAGACCCGAAATCCGTCGTCAAAAAGCTCAAGCGCGCGGTCACCGACTCCGACGAGCCGCCTGTTGTGCGCTACGACGTGCAGAACAAAGCGGGCGTCTCCAACCTGCTGGATATCCTCTCCGGCGTGACCGGCCAGAGCATTCCTGAGCTGGAACAGCACTTCGAAGGCAAGATGTACGGCCACCTGAAAGGTGAAGTGGCAGACGCCGTTTCCGGCATGCTGACCGAGCTGCAGGAGCGCTATAACCGCTATCGCAACGACGAAGCCTTCCTGCAGAAGGTGATGAAAGAGGGCGCGGAAAAAGCCAGCGCGCGCGCGTCCGAAACCCTGAAAGCGGTATACAACGCGATTGGGTTTGTGGGTAAACCTTAAGTAAAAGCAAAACGGTAACCACGTTACCGTTTTTAGGGTTTGTTCCCTCTCCCTGTGGGAGAGGGTCAGGGTGAGGGCATCAGGCCGCACTTCCCTAAACAAAAAAACCGGGACATCCCGGTTTTTTTACGCCTGTAAAACGTTTACTGCTGCGCCGCCGGGCCGCAACCACCGATGATCTTCGAAATGGAGATCGCCGGGTGCAGCAGATAATCGTAGCTGCAGTTATTTTTGGTGTTCTGTACGTGACCGGTGCAGGCAGTCAGCGTCGATAACAGGCCAACCAGAACGGCGGCTTTTGCCAGTTTGAACATACGCATTCCTTGTCTTAAAAACGAAAATTGGATGTAACTCAATGGAATAAAGGGAAAAGTTCCACTTCGGGGCGGTATGTTATCGACAGCGGTAAGAGGGGAGTAGTCCGCTTAAGGACTACTCCGGAAAGGAAGAATATGCGTTAGTGATTCGAGAACCAGTTCAGCCTGTCGCGCAGTTCAACCACACGACCTACCACGATCAGCGCCGGGCTTTCAACCTGCTGCGCCAGCTCGCCTAACTGCGTCAGCACGCCATCCACCACGCGCTGCGTAATGGCGGTGCCGTTTTCGACCAGCGCGACGGGCATATCCGCATTCATACCGTGCTCCAGCAGCTTCGCCTGAATCGTGGCGGCCTGATTGAGCCCCATGTAGAACACCAGCGTCTGCTTTTCGGCGGCCAGGTTATGCCAGTCCAGCTCGCTGCCGGTCTTCAGGTGGCCCGTCACCAGACGCACGCTCTGAGCGTAGTCGCGATGGGTCAACGGAATGCCAGAGTACGCTGAACAGCCGGACGCCGCCGTAATGCCGGGCACGACAGAGAACGGAATGCCCGCGTCGCACAGGGTTTCCAGCTCCTCGCCGCCGCGCCCAAAGATAAACGGATCGCCGCCCTTAAGGCGCACTACGCGTTTACCTTTCTGCGCCTCGCGCAGCAGGATCTGGTTAATCTCCTCCTGCGGCACGCAGTGGTAGCCCGCCCGTTTGCCCACGAAGACGCGGTCGGCATCGCGACGGACCAGATTCATAATGTCATCGGACACCAGACGGTCGTACACCACGATATCCGCCTGCTGGATCTGCTGTAGCCCTTTCAGCGTCAGCAAACCCGCATCACCGGGGCCTGCGCCCACCAGCACCACTTCGCCGCGATGGTCCAGCGGTTCGCTCAGCAGCTGTTCGGTCGTCTCTTCAACGGCTTTGGTGTCCTGATTCGCCAGCGACTGCGCCAGCCTGTCGTTCACAAAGAATTTTTCCCAGAAGCGACGGCGCTCGCCCACGGTCGCGAAGGTTTGCTTCACGCGTGAACGCAGTTGCCCGGCATAATGCGCAATCTGGCCAAGATGCTGGGGCAACAGGGCTTCCAGTTTTTCCCGCAGCAGACGCGCGAGAACCGGCGAACGTCCCCCGGACGAGACCGCAATCATCAGCGGCGAGCGGTCGATAATCGACGGCATGATAAAGCTGGCCTCTTTCGGCGCATCCACCACGTTGCAGAAGATACGACGTAACTCGCAGGCGTCGCTCACGCGCTGGTTCACTTCATCGTCATCCGTCGCGGCAATGGTTAGCCAGCAGGTATCCAGCAGGGATTCATTAAACGCGCCCTGTTCCAGCGTGAGCATCCCTTCCTGAGCCCAAACCTCAAACTGGGGGGCGAAGGACAGGGCATTCACGGTCAGGCGGGCGCCAGCCTCTAACAGCAGGCGCGCTTTGCGCTCGGCCACGTCGCCGCCGCCCACGAGCAGGCAGTCGCGGTTGCGTAATTGACAAAAAATCGGCAGGTGATCCACGACGTTACCTCACAGCATTCATGGCGGGGGAAGAATTGACGTCAGGATAACAGCAGGAATCGTACAGAACATACGGTTTTTCCTGCCGTTACCCATAAGGGGTCATAAGCCTTTCCTATTGAAAAGGCGAGGGGTTACGCTTTCAGCTGCACCTCGCCGTCCTTCACGCGGACGTCGTAGTGTTTGACCGAGAAGCTTTCATCTTCCATGCAGAGTCCGTCGGTTAAGCGGAAACGCTGCTTTTTCAACGGGCTGGCGACCCACAGTTCACCCTGGTGCTCGGCAATCAGGCCGCGGGAGAGCACGCTGGCCTCAAAGAACGGGTCGATATTGCTGATGGCAAAAACCTGTTCATCGTGGCGAGGGCGGAAAATCGCCACCTGCTCGCTGCCCAGCAGCGCACAGACGCCGGTGGCGGGGAGAATGTCGTTAATATTGCAGATGTTTACCCACTGGCTCATGCGTTTTCCTCCACCAGCGTGACCGGAATACGTTCATACGGCGTCGCCGGACGATGCTGTTCGCGCTCCGGCACAACCTGTACGTTCGGGTCGCGCTGGGTGCTGTTGATAAAGTGTTTGAAGCGCGTCTGTGCCGCCGGGGTGTTGACGGTTTCCGTCCACTCGCAGATCACCGCCTCGCGCAGGCGCGCCATCTCCGCTTCCAGATGTTCGTTCAGGCCCAGCTTGTCGTCGATGATGACCGATTTCAGGTAGTCGATGCCGCCCTCGAGGTTATCGAGCCAGGAGGCGGTACGGGTCAGCTTATCGGCGGTACGGATGTAGAACATCATGAAGCGGTCGAGATACTGAATCAGCGTGTCGCGATCGAGATCCGCCGCCAGCAGGTCCGCATGGCGCGGTTTCATCCCGCCGTTGCCGCACACATACAGGTTCCAGCCTTTCTCGGTGGCAATAATACCCACGTCTTTACCCTGCGCTTCCGCACATTCGCGGGTGCAGCCGGAGACGCCGAACTTCATTTTGTGCGGGGTACGGATGCCTTTGTAGCGGTTTTCCAGCTCAACGCCGAAGCCCACGCTGTCGCCGACGCCGTAGCGACACCAGGTGCTGCCCACGCAGGTTTTCGCCATGCGCAGCGCTTTAGCGTACGCGTGGCCGGTTTCGAAGCCCGCTTCAATCAACTGACGCCAGATTTCCGGCAGGTCGTCCTTCTGCGCGCCAAACAGGCCGATACGCTGGGAGCCGGTAATTTTGGTGTAAAGGTTAAATTCACGTGCGATACGGCCCACCGCGACCAGCCCTTCCGGCGTGATTTCACCACCGGCCGAGCGTGGAATCACGGAGTAGGTGCCGTCTTTCTGGATGTTGGCCAGGAAGTTGTCGTTGGTATCCTGCAGCGGCGTATGCTCGGGCTTGAGCACGTACTCGTTCCAGCAGGAGGCCAGCAGGGAGCCGACGGTCGGTTTACACACTTCACAGCCGTAGCCCTGGCCGTGCTTCGCCAGCAGTTCGTCGAAGGACTTAATGCCTTCCACGCGGATCAGGTGATACAGCTCCTGGCGAGAATACGCGAAGTGCTCGCACAGGTTGTTGTTCACTTCGATGCCCTGTTTCGCCAGTTCGGCGTTCAGCACCTGAGTGACCAGCGGAATACAGCCGCCGCAGCCGGTACCGGCTTTGGTTTCCGCTTTCAGCGCCGCAACGGTGTGGCACCCTTTGTTGATCGCGGAGATCAGCATACCTTTGGTCACGTCGAAGCAGGAGCAAATCTGCGCGCTGTCCGGCAGTTTATCCACGCCGATGGACGGCTTGCCGCTGGAGGCGTGCGCCGGGAGGATTAGCGCGTCCGGGTTTTCCGGCAGTTCGATGGCGTTGAGCACCAGCTGGAGCAGATTACCGAAGTCGCTGGTGTCGCCCACCAGCACCGCGCCGAGCAGGGTTTTGTTGTCCTGGCTGACGATGAGTCGTTTGTAGACCTCTTTGCTTTCGTCCAGATAGACATAGCTGCGGGAATTCGGGGTGCGGCCGTGCGCATCGCCAATACCGCCTACGTCCACGCCCAGCAGCTTCAGCTTGGCGCTCATGTCTGCGCCAGTAAACGCGTTTTCGCTGCCGAGGATATGGTCCACGGCGACCTGCGCCATTTTGTAGCCCGGCGCCACCAGACCGTATACGCGGTTGTTCCAGCTGGCGCATTCGCCGATAGCGTAGATATCCGGATCGGAGGTCTGGCAGGTGTCGTTAATCATGATCCCGCCGCGCTGCGCCACGGCCAGCCCGCACTGGGTCGCCAGCTTGTCGCGCGGACGAATACCGGTGGAGAAGACGATGAAGTCCACTTCCAGCTCGCTGCCGTCGGCAAAGCGCATGGTTTTGCGTGCTTCGGTGCCTTCCTGGACAATCTCTTTGGTGTTCTTGCTGGTGTGAACCTTCACGCCCATGCTCTCAATTTTACGACGCAGCTGGTCACCGCCCATGTGGTCCAGCTGTTCGGCCATCAGCATCGGGGCAAATTCGATGACGTGGGTTTCAACGCCGAGGTTTTTCAGCGCGCCAGCCGCTTCCAGGCCCAGCAGACCGCCGCCGACCACCGCACCGCGCTTGCTGCGGCGTGCGCAGGATTCGATGGCGTTGAGATCTTCAATGGTACGGTAAACGAAGCAATCCTGTGTTTCCGAGCCTTTAATTGGCGGGATCCACGGGTAAGAGCCTGTCGCCATGATCAGCTTGTCGTAAAAAACCGTACGCCCGGCGCTGGAGTGGATCACTTTTTCCTGACGGTTGATGGTGATAGCGCGTTCGCCCACCAGCACTTTTACGCCATGCTTCTCGTAAAAACCTTCACGCACCAGAGAGAGCTCTTCGGCGGTATGATGGGAGAAGTAGGAAGAGAGGTGCACACGGTCGTACGCCTTGCGGGGTTCTTCACAGAACACGGTAATATCGAACTGCTCAGCATCGGCCTTATCGAGAAGATCCTCGATAAAGCGGTGGCCGACCATGCCGTTACCGATGATAGCGAGTCTGACTTTGCTCATTATTGCCTCGATTTCTTTTCTATTATTGCCTACCTTAACGATTCAGCAGGGGCGCTTATTGATGCAAATCAAATACGTCTTCGCCTACTCCTTAGGTGGTATATAACTGATTAGTCAGGATTTTTATAAGTGGCGGAAATCGAAGGCTTTTCGTGTTCGTTGAATTTGTGTACAACTCAGGGGCGGTTTTGCCAGAATCAATACGCCTGAATATCAGCGGCGTTTTTTAGGGGAAAGGTATGTCTACAGCACCGTTATGGCTTGTTCAGAATGTTCGTTTACCGGGTCGGGAAGGGCTGTGGCAGCTCGCTATTGAGAACGGGCGATTTGGTGACATCACCCCGATGGACGAAACCCATGCCGAAAGTTATGAAGTACTGAATGCGCGCGGTGGGCTGGCTATCCCGCCTTTCATTGAGCCGCATATCCATCTTGATACCACCCAGACGGCGGGCGAGCCGAACTGGAACCAGTCCGGCACGCTGTTCGAAGGCATCGAGCGCTGGGCGGAGCGCAAGGCGTTGCTCAGCCACGAGGACGTTAAAGCGCGCGCCTGGAAAACGCTGAAGTGGCAAATTGCCAACGGCATCCAGTTTGTTCGCACCCATGTGGATGTCTCCGACCCGACGCTCACCGCCCTGAAGGCGATGCTGGAGGTGAAGCAGGAGGTGGCGCCGTGGGTAACGCTGCAAATTGTCGCGTTTCCGCAGGAAGGTATTCTCTCTTACCCGAACGGCGCGGCGCTGCTGGAAGAGGCGTTAAAGCTGGGGGCCGACGTGGTGGGGGCGATCCCACACTTCGAGTTTACCCGCGAGTATGGCGTCCAGTCGCTGCACATCGCGTTCGAGCTGGCGAAGAAGTATGACCGTCCGCTGGATATTCACTGCGACGAAATCGACGACGAACAGTCGCGGTTTGTCGAGACGGTGGCCGCGCTGGCGTATGAGGCCGGTATTGGGCCGCGCGTGACGGCCAGCCACACCACCGCCATGCACTCCTACAACGGCGCTTACACCTCGCGGCTCTTCCGCCTGCTGAAAATGTCGGGGATTAACTTCGTCGCTAACCCGCTGGTCAACATCCACCTGCAGGGGCGCTTTGATGATTATCCGAAGCGTCGCGGCATCACCCGGGTGAAAGAGTTGCAGGAGGCGGGCATAAACGTCTGCTTCGGTCACGACGACGTCTTCGACCCGTGGTACCCGCTCGGTACCGGCAACATGCTGCAGGTGCTGCATATGGGGCTGCACGTCTGCCAGATGATGGGCTATCCGCAAATCGACAGCGGCCTGAATCTCATCACCCACAACAGCGCCCGGACCTTTGGCCTGAGCGATTACGGTATTGAAACGGGAAACCCGGCAAACCTGATTATTTTGCCTGCGGAGAGCGGGTTTGAAGCGGTGCGCTGCCAGGTGCCGGTGCGCTGGTCGATTCGTCAGGGACGGATCATTGCCACCACGCAGCTGGCGCAGACCTGGATCCAGATGGATACCGGAGGAGAAGAGGTAAGTTTCGCCAGAAACAGCCCCTCTGCCTAATGCAAAGGGGCGCAGGGTTTAGTGCGATGCCGCTGCCGCGTTGTGCTGGCGGTGGCGGGTCACAAAGCCCAGGATGAAGCACATGATGAACACCACGGCGTACAGACCGTTCGCGGTATGCAGCGCGGCCAGCGGGCCGCTGTGGGCAACGATCGGACCCGTCACCACGAAGGTCAGCATGGTGCCGATGGTGCCACAGGTCAGAACGAAGTTAACCAGCTTCGGCGAGGCCACTTTGGTCTGCAGAGAGCCCAGGGTGATGATCGAGGTGTAGATCGCGCTGGAGAAGAAGCCCAGGGTCAGAATGAACCACGGCATATGTTCCGGCGAACCGTTGATGAACAGATACATCAGCATGGTCGCCAGGCCCGCCAGCACGGTCAGAATGCGCTGCAGGTCGAAGAAGCGCAGGATGAAGCTAAACGCCCACATGCCGAACATGTAAGACATCCAGAAATCGCTCACCAGTTGACCCGCATCGTTCAGGCTCATGCCCAGACCTTTGGCGTATTCCGGTACCCAGGAGATAAAGCCCAGCTGGCCCAGGATATAGCACAGGGCGGCGATGGAGAGGAACAGCACGCCGATGCCCCACTTCTCTTTCGCGACGGGTTCTGCGGTGGTTTGCGCTTTCTTGCCCAGCACCGGGAACTCGCAGCCGAAGGTCAGAATGAAGATGGCAACGTAGACCAACCCAATGCAGGCATAGACCCAGTACCACTCAATGCTGCGCGCCAGCAGAACGGCCGCGACCATCGGGAAAATCATTCCGGCCATGCTGAAGAAGGAGTCGGTAAACAGCAGGCGCGCGCCGCGCTGGCGGCCTTCATACATATGGGTAATCAGGAACGTACCGATCGACATGGTGATCCCGCTGACCAGACCAAGCACGAACATCGCGGCGGAGAACAGGGCGATGCTGTGGCTCAGCATCAGGCCCGCCACGGCGGCGACCATTAGCACAAAGCCAAAACGCAGCTGGGTTTTCAGCGGCACGATTTCCATCAGCCAGGCATTCAGGAAAATAGAGATCAGGATCCCTGCGTTGAGGAAGGTGAAGGTATTACTCATGCTGGAAACGGGCAGCTGGAAGTAGTCTGCGATATTCCCCATCACCATCCCGGTGACGATCACCAACGCGCCGGTCAGGGCGTAGGAGAAGAAGCTGATCCATGTGAGCTTGATGCGATTGCTGTTAGTCATGTCTGGCCTGTTCAGAAAAAGAAAAGCGCCCAGGGGGCGCTGAGAGCGGGCAGATTTTAGACATTAAAGTGATCTATTCATATCTTTTAAGAGAAATTAGAACTTCATTGCATGTTTTTGTGTGATCCTGATCACACAAAATGGCGCTAAAGCCAACCGTTTGCGTGGTTACAACTGTTTCAATTTCGTAAAATTAGGTAAAAGGCTGGTCTCCGTTCATACTGCTCTTTAGAATCAAGCCATTCGCTTTTTATACTGCGCTTTGTTAAGGAATTCTCATGCTCAAATCAACACTGGCGGCTGTCGCAGCTGTGTTTGCTCTTTCTGCCGTTTCCCCTGCTGCGCTGGCAGCCAAAGGGGACCCTCACGTTCTGCTGACCACCTCCGCCGGGAACATTGAGCTGGAACTGAATAGCCAGAAAGCTCCGGTTTCTGTGAAAAACTTCCTCGACTACGTGAACAGTGGTTTCTATAACAACACCACTTTCCACCGCGTGATCCCTGGCTTTATGGTGCAGGGCGGCGGCTTCAACGAGCAGATGCAGCAGAAGCAGCCGAACCCGCCTATTAAAAACGAAGCGGACAACGGCCTGCTGAACAAGCGCGGCACCATCTCCATGGCGCGTACCGCAGACAAAGATAGCGCGACCAGCCAGTTCTTCCTCAACGTGGCGGATAACGCCTTCCTCGACCACGGTCAGCGTGACTTCGGCTATGCGGTGTTCGGTAAAATCGTGAAAGGGATGGATGTGGCTGACAAGATTTCTCAGGTGCCTACTCACGACGTCGGTCCGTATCAGAATGTGCCGTCAAAACCGGTGGTTATCCTCTCCGCAAAAGTTCTGCCGTAATTCTTCTGAACGCGGGCTCTCCTGCCCGCGTGATGTCGCCCTCCCTGCGAAAGCGCGTTTTGCTGCTTATACTTGTGGCAAACGGACTATTCAGGGAGGCGTTAAGTGAAAAAACTCACCGACAAGCAAAAATCCCGTCTCTGGGAACAGCAGCGTAACGTCAATTTACAGGCCAGTTGTCTCCTTGAAAAAGGTAATGGTCCCTCGGAACCCCACATTGAGACGCTGGAGCTTGGGCCTTCCGCGCCTGGGCTGCCCCATCTGTGCCTTATTCATCGCCATCTGTACCGCAGCGAGATGAAGCGGGCAGGCGAACTCCGTACCGACGATATTTTCAAGGGTGACATTCCGTTCTGCCATTTCGAATACATCGAAAAGATGGGTAACGAGCTGATGGCGGCGCTGGAAAGCGAAAAATATCTTGTGGGTCTTGAGAAAGCGGCGTTTGTTGACCGGGTTAGCCACTATTACTGCGAAATCAACATGCTGCATCCCTTCATGCGCGGCAACGGTATTGCCCAACGCGTTTTCTTCGAGCAGCTGGCGCTCCACGCGGGCTACGCGCTGGACTGGCGCGATATCGATCCCGAGCAGTGGGTGGCGGCTAACCGCAGCGGCGCAACGGGTGATTTATCCGCGCTAAACGCTATCTTTGCCAAAGTAGTGAGCGAAGCGCGGGAATCTGAGTAGAATAGGGCGGCATTTTTTTCGGGAGCCGCCATGATTCTGCTGATTGATAACTACGATTCCTTCACCTGGAACCTTTACCAGTATTTTTGCGAACTGGGTGCCGAGGTGGTTGTTCGTCGCAACGACGAGATCGATCTCGCCGATATCGAGACGCTGGCTCCACAGAAAATCGTGATTTCTCCGGGGCCGTGTACCCCCTCGGAGTCGGGTATTTCTCTGGATGTGATCCAGCACTATGCCGGCAGGCTGCCGATCCTGGGCGTCTGTCTGGGCCATCAGGCGATTGCCCAGGCGTTTGGTGCCACCATCGTGCGCGCTGCCAAAGTGATGCACGGTAAAACCTCGCCGGTCACCCACACGGGCACCGGAGTGTTCACGGGGCTCAATAATCCGTTAACCGTGACGCGCTACCATTCCCTGGTCATTGACCCGTCGACGCTGCCCGACTGCTTTGAGGTGACGGCCTGGAGCGATACGCAGGAGATCATGGGGATTCGTCACAGCGAATGGGACCTCGAAGGCGTGCAGTTTCATCCGGAAAGCATCCTCAGCGAGCAGGGCCATGCGCTGCTGGCAAATTTCCTCCATCGCTGAATAACTGTTGCCTTGTTGTGATTTTTTATGCATATTTTGTGATTATATTTTCACTATCAATGTGACATAAAATGGATGGGCATGACATGGCAACTGAACAACCAGCAATTACCCGCGCGACTTTCGATGAAGTGATCCTGCCGATTTATGCACCGGCTGAGTTTATCCCAGTGAAGGGAAAGGGCAGCCGCGTCTGGGATCAGCAGGGTAAAGAGTATGTGGATTTCGCGGGTGGTATTGCGGTCACGGCGCTGGGTCATTGCCATCCCGCGCTGGTGGAGGCGCTAAAAACCCAGGGCGAAACCCTGTGGCACACCAGCAACGTGTTCACCAACGAACCGGCGCTGCGCCTGGGTCGTAAGATCATCGATGCCACCTTCGCCGAGCGCGTGCTGTTTATGAACTCCGGCACAGAAGCCAACGAAACCGCCTTTAAGCTGGCGCGCTACTACGCCACAACGCGCCACAGCCCGTACAAAACCAAAATCATCGCCTTCCACAATGCCTTCCACGGACGCTCCTTCTTTACCGTCTCCGTTGGCGGCCAGCCGAAGTATTCCGACGGGTTTGGCCCGAAACCGGCTGATATCGTCCACGTGCCGTTTAACGATCTGCACGCGGTGAAGGCGGTGATGGACGACCATACCTGCGCGATAGTCGTTGAGCCGATCCAGGGTGAAGGCGGCGTGACGGCGGCAACCCCGGAATTCCTGAAAGGGCTGCGCGAACTGTGCGACGAGCATCAGGCGCTGCTGGTCTTTGATGAAGTGCAGTGCGGAATGGGGCGTACCGGCGATCTGTTCGCCTATATGCACTACGGCGTGACGCCGGATATTCTGACCAGCGCGAAAGCGCTCGGCGGCGGTTTCCCGGTGAGTGCGGTACTGACGACGCAGGAGATCGCCTCCGCGTTCCACGTTGGCTCTCACGGCTCCACCTACGGCGGTAACCCGCTGGCGAGCGCCGTGGCGGGTGCCGCGTTCGACATCATCAACACGCCAGAGGTGTTGAACGGCGTCAGCGCGAAGCGCGAGCTGTTCGTAAAACACCTGCAAAAGATTGACGAGCAGTACGATGTGTTCAGCGAGATCCGCGGGATGGGGTTATTGATTGGTGCCGAGCTGAAGCCGCAGTATAAGGGCCGCGCGCGCGACTTCCTGCACGCCGCCGCTCGCGAAGGGGTGATGGTGCTCAACGCCGGGCCGGACGTAATGCGCTTTGCGCCGTCGCTGGTGGTGGAAGATAAGGATATTGAAGACGGATTAACCCGCTTTGCCGCGGCGGTTGGGAAGATCGTCCAGCAGAATTAGTACGGCGTTCGTTTCAGCACGCGCGTTAACCAAACCCCATGATGCGGACGCTGACGCCATGCCACCGACGAAATGGTGTGCATGGTGTTCAAATGCCCCAGCACGCGCTGTAAATGCTGTTCCAGGGTGCTCATTGGGCCGTGGGTCAGCGTTTCCGGCGCTTCCAGAATATTTGAATCCCCCGACTCACCCGGCGAGTCATACTCCAGACGCTGCTGACACCGCTGCAACGCAATTTCACACGACTGCAAATAGCGCTGCGCCAGATCCGGCGTGAGCATCGTGTGCTCGCGCGCCAGCGTGGTCATGGCGTTAATGTGCTCGACGATAAACTGGCTGTGCGTCACCCAGAGCTTCATATCGGCCAGATAGTGCGAGTTAAAGCCCGGCTCCTGCATCGCCTGATTGAGCGAGTTAAACAGGGCGTTGTGCGCCTGGTTGACCTTCATGCGCTGATACGCCAGCGGGGAGGGCTGCGGGTCGTCGCTCAGGATCAGGCGAATGGCCTGCTGGTCGGCTTCCAGCGCGTCGTGGGCGTTCTGCCTGAGCAGCCCGCTTTGCCACTGCGGCCACAGCCAGACCATGCCGCCAAAGGCAATCAGGCAGCCGATCAGGGTATCAATCAGCCTGGCGACAATAAACTGTTCGCCATTGAGCGTGAGCAGCTGCAGGGTGTATACCGCCGTCACCGTGAAGCCCACCATCGCCCAGCCGTAGTTTTTGCGGATAATCAGGTAGCTCACCAGCGTGATCGCCAGCATCCCTGCCAGGGTGTAGCCTTCCGGCACGTGGAAGTGCAGCGTCACGCCCGCAATGATCAGCCCGGCCATGGTGCCGCCCGCCCGATGCAGAATACGCACCCGCGTGGCGCCATAGCCGTTCTGGGTGACAAACAGCACGGTCATTAAGATCCAGTAGGGTTTCGGCAGATGCAGCGCCATGCCCATCAGGCTGGCGGTACTGAGCATCACGCTAATTCGTGCGGCGTTGCGCAGGGCGGACGATTTAAGCGACAGATAGCTCCTGAGCGCGGGCAATAACGGCAGGCGTTTTTGCTTATCCGCCATCAGATCGCGCGGATAGAGCGGGCGCTGGGTGCGTAGCACGCGGGCGATGCGGCTGAAGTGCCAGGCGGCAAACTGGCCGACCGGGTTATCCGGATGCTGACGGGCGATTTTCTCCAGCGCGCCCAGCTGTTTTTCCATGTTAAAGCGTGTGGGGTAGCGGTGGTAAAGAATATCGTCTGCCAGCACCCGCAGACGTGCCGAGACGGTCTGCGCGTTCCAGCGGATCACCGCTTCGGCGTGGCTGCGCTCGACCAGCTTTTGCACCTCCTGCGGATGGTGCAGGCTTACGGAGATATGCTCCTGCAGATCCAGGCCTACCTGGAAGGTGCGCAGCAGCCGTTTGTATTCGTGGTTCTTGTTGGCGGCGAGCATATGCAGCTGCTGATAGCACTGGCTTATCAGATCCACCACCTTCTGCTGGCGCGTCAGCAGGGGCGGTAAGGATTTTTCCGGATCGGTATGCTGGGTCAGCAGGGTGTATTTGGCTTCGCAGTAATCCGCAAGCTGCACATAGAGCAGGCTCAGGGATTCACGCAGCGGCTGCTCCCGCCACAGCCAGAACCAGAACCAGTTAAACAGGCCGTACCATAATGTCCCCAGGGCGTAGATCAGCAGCGGCTCCCACACCGGCATATTCCCGGCGAGGCTCAGCGTGAAAATGGCCGCAATCAGCGACGCGGGAAGCAGGCGGGCGTGCAGAGAACTGATTTCCGCCGTGACGCCGAGGGTCATCGCCAGCACGGTCAGGATCAGCGGCAGCGGAATATCACGAGCCAGTAAAAGCTGTACGGCGAGGCTACAGCCCGCAAACAGGCAGCCGCCGATAATCAGGCGTTTGAAAAAGCGCTTATGCGGCGTGTCCAGACCGGCGATGTTGCAGCAGGCAGGCACGAGGGAAAACAGCAGACCTTGCTGAAGATGTCCGAGGATCAGGCCTATGGCCACAGGAAGACACAACACCAGCGTTTGTCGCAGTGCGTAGTTAACTTCCGGGTGATAGATCAGCCTGCGCCACATGGGGAGTAGAGACAAAAACGGCGTGACACCTTGCGATGGCACGCCGTTTAAGCGGAATTAACGCGTTCCGTAAACCACGATGGTTTTACCGTGGGCAGAGATCAGGTTTTGATCTTCCAGCATTTTCAGGATACGGCCCACTGTTTCACGGGAGCAACCGACGATCTGACCAATTTCCTGACGGGTAATTTTAATTTGCATGCCGTCCGGGTGGGTCATAGCGTCTGGCTGTTTCGCCAGGTTCAGTAGGGTCTGTGCGATACGGCCTGTCACGTCCAGGAAGGCGAGGTTGCCCACTTTCTCTGAGGTGACCTGCAGACGGCGCGCCATCTGGGAAGAAAGACGCATCAGGATGTCAGGGTTAACCTGAATCAGCTGACGGAACTTCTTGTAAGAAATTTCAGCCACTTCACATGCTGTCTTTGCACGAACCCAGGCGCTACGTTCCTGGCCCTCTTCAAACAGGCCCAGTTCACCGATGAAATCGCCCTGGTTCAGATAAGAAAGGATCATCTCTTTCCCTTCTTCATCTTTGATCAGCACTGCCACCGAGCCTTTAACGATGTAATACAACGTTTCCGCTTTTTCACCCTGGTGAATCAGCGTGCTCTTTGATGGGTACTTATGAATGTGGCAATGAGACAAGAACCATTCGAGAGTCGGGTCTGTTTGCGGTTTGCCAAGCACCATGCGCTGTTATCCTCTGTTATAAGCTGTCACCAGAGTCATCAGATGCATCCGGACTCTGGGGTTGCAATCGAATTCTTACCCATACCCTGGGAAGTCGGCTACCGTAACGTTTCGCAGCCAGTAAAGTTTGATGTCCTCTGCATACATGTGTAACGTCAATGTATTACTGTAGCATCCAGAGTGTTTTAGCATAGCTTTCGCCGCGTGTCTCCTGGTGTCTCGCTTCAGCATGATGCAGGTCGCCTTCCATTGCGAGAAATGTAACGCACGCGTAATCTGTCACCAAAAATGCAACGTTGGAGTTTAAGAATATGCAAGCGCGCGTGAAATGGGTTGAAGGTTTAACGTTCCTGGGCGAGTCCGCGTCAGGACACCAGATTTTGATGGACGGTAACTCCGGCGATAAAGCGCCAAGCCCAATGGAAATGGTGCTGATGGCGGCAGGGGGATGCAGCGCCATTGACGTGGTGTCGATTCTGCAAAAAGGTCGTCATGACGTGACGGATTGTGAGGTTAAACTCACGTCAGAACGTCGCGAAGAGGCGCCACGCCTGTTCACCCATATTAATCTGCACTTTGTGGTCACCGGTAAAGAGTTGAAGGACGCAGCGGTCTCGCGTGCGGTGGATCTGTCTGCGGAGAAGTACTGCTCTGTGGCGTTAATGCTGGAGAAAGCGGTAAAAATCACGCATTCGTATGAAGTGATCGAGGCTTAATTATTGGGGCATCGTGCGTGTTGATGCCCTCACCCTAACCCTCTCCCACAGGGAGAGGGAACATGTTCACGCGATCTGCTTCCCTTCCATCAGTCGCTCCACCAGCGGCGTCATGATGAGCTCCATCGCCAGCCCCATTTTTCCGCCCGGCACGACTAACGTATTCATGTGCGAAATAAACGAGCCCTGCAGCATGGCCAGTAGCCAGGGGTAATCAATGCCTTCGAGATTGCGGAAATGGATCACCACAAAGCTCTCATCAAGGGACGGGATACTTTTGGCGGCAAACGGGTTGGAGGTGTCCACCGTCGGCACCCGCTGGAAGTTGATATGGGTGCGGGAGAACTGCGGTGTCAGGAAGTTGATGTAATCTTCCATGGAGCGCACCACCGAGTCCATCACCGCCTCTCGTGAATGGCCGCGCTCGCTCATGTCGCGCGTCAGCTTCTGGATCCACTCCAGGTTAACGATAGGGACCACGCCGACCAGCAGGTCCACGTGGCGCGCCACGTCGTGTTGAGGAGTGACCACGCCACCGTGCAATCCTTCGTAAAACAGCACGTCGGTGGGTTCCGGCAGCGGTTGCCACGGGGTGAACGTCCCCGGCACCTGATTCCAGGGAACGGCTTCATCATAGGTATGCAGATACTTGCGGGACTGCCCTTTGCCGCTCTGACCGTACTCTATAAAGGTTTGTTCCAGCAGGCCGAAGTCATTGGCTTCCGGGCCGAAATAGCTGATGTGTTTACCCAGATCGCGCGCTTTACGGATGGCCATATCCATCTCCGGACGCGTGTAGCGGTGAAAGCTGTCGCCTTCGACCTCCGCCGCACGAAGATTCAGCTGGGCGAAAATCTTGCGAAAGGCGAGGCTGGTGGTGGTGGTTCCCGCACCACTCGACCCCGTAACGGCAATAACCGGATGTCTGGCAGACATAGCAACTCCCTGACTGAAAAGGGTGGAAGATCAGCCGTGAAACGCGTTGCGGGGCATGATATTGACCGTCTCATGCAGTTCTGACCACACCAGCACCACGTCGCCGCTTTTCAGCTGGCGCTTTACATCGTTGACCTTTTGCTCAAGCGAGCGTTCCTGTTCACCATAATCGGTGCCTTCGCGTAATACAAAGCTTTCAATCAGATTATCGAGCGTTTCGGGAGCCAGATCCTGCCAGGGAATAATCATTTTGCACCGTCCAGATAAGGGGTTAGCCAGTCAGGAATACGCGTCTCAAGCCACATTTTCGGGCGGCGCAGCGTACCGCCGATAAACCCGACGTGGCCGCCGTGCTCGGTCAACTGATAGTGAACGTTGTCGGGCAGGAATTCCTGAGCGGGGATCGAGTGATGATCCATAAACGGGTCATCTTTGGCATGAATGATCAGCGTCGGCTGCGTGATCTTGCTGAGCAGCGGCATGGCGCTGCACTGACGATAATAGTCAATCGCATCGGCGAAGCCGTGGATTTTCGCGGTGATCAGGTCGTCGAACTCGCGAATACGGCGCACCTTTTTCAGCTGACGCAGGCTGACCGGCAGGGTATCCGGATAGGCTTTCAGCTTACGCGCCGCGTTGGCCTTCAGCAGGTTGAGCAGGTAGCGCTGATAGACGCGGGAAAAGCCTTTATCCATGTGGTAGCTGCACTGCTCCAGCATAAACGGTGCGGAGACAATGACGGCGGCATCCAGCGGGACGGTTTCACCCTCTTTGGCCAGCAGGCAGGCCAGCATATTGCCGCCCAGCGAGTAGCCCACCGCGGCGGTCGGCACGGTGCCAAAGTTGTCCCGCAGCCAGTGTAAAAACCACGTTCCGTCTTCGGTTTCACCCGAGTGATAAATGCGTTTCTGACGATTCGGTTCGCCGCTGCAGCCGCGAAAATGCATCACCACGCCGAGCCAGCCGCGCGCTTTTGCCGCCTCAATTAACCCGTGTGCATATGGGCTGTGCAGGCTGCCTTCCAGACCGTGAAAGACCACCAGACGCGGCTTATGGCGGGCCTGCTCCGGCGCTTCGCTCCAGGCGAGATCCAGAAAATCACCGTCTGGCAGGTCAAGCCGCTGCCAGTGTGGGGTGAACTGAACCTTGCGGCGGATCAGTCGCGGCAGCATGGTCTGCAAATGGCGATTGGCCACGCCGCGCATAGGCACGAACTCAGTGCTGTCTTCGGCCGCAATGTCGAAGTCTGATGGAATGATTTGGGTCATAAGGGCGATGCTGATTCTTGTCAGAAATTTACGGTACTTTCCGAATTGTACCCCGTTTAGCCTGGTTTTCCGAAACATGAACTGATCCCGATCACAAATCTTTACCTTGATTATTACTCTCAGGCTAATGATTCCACTCTACGCTTAATTGATGCCTTTCTCACCAGAGCGCACACTTTACTCAACGTTAAGCAAATCAAAATGATTAGCTGAATCAGGAGGTTAATAATGTTATCTGGGCAAACACCCACCCGGCAATGGAACACGCGACGCAGCGAAAAAGCGCGTCGCCTGGCGTCCGTACCGGTGCAGGGCAAGGTACTGCCAACCGGCGATCTTGTCGCCATGCTGGAAAAACTGATCGCGCCTGGCGACAAGGTCGTTCTGGAAGGTAACAACCAGAAGCAGGCGGATTTCCTTTCCCGCTCGCTGGCCGAAGTGAACCCGCAAATTGTCCACGACCTGCATATGATCATGCCGAGCGTCGGCCGCAGCGAGCATCTGGATATCTTCGAGAAAGGCATCGCCCGCAAGCTGGATTTCTCCTTCTCCGGAACGCAGAGCCTGCGAATCTCCCAGCTGCTGGAAGACGGTCAGCTCGAAATCGGCGCAATTCACACCTACATCGAACTTTACTCACGTCTCTACGTCGACCTGTCGCCCAACGTGGCGCTGATTGCCGGCTTTAAAGCCGACCGCAAAGGCAACCTCTACACCGGGGCGAGCACCGAAGATACCCCGGCGCTGGTGGAAGCCGCTGCGTTCCACGACGGCATCGTCATCGCGCAGGTGAACGAGCTGGTGGACGACGAATGCGAGCTGCCGCGCGTGGATATCCCGGGCTCCTGGATCGATTACGTCGTGGTTGCCGACAAGCCGTTCTTTATCGAACCGCTGTTCACCCGCGACCCGCGCCTCATTAAACAGGAACATATCCTGATGGCGATGATGGCCATCAAAGGCATCTACGCGGAGCACCAGGTGCAGTCCCTGAACCACGGTATCGGCTTTAACACCGCAGCGATCGAGCTGCTGCTGCCCACCTACGGCGAACAGCTCGGCCTGAAGGGCAAAATCTGTAAACACTGGACGCTGAACCCCCATCCGACGCTGATCCCCGCCATCGAAAGCGGTTGGGTGGAGAGCGTGCACTGCTTCGGCGGCGAGCTGGGGATGGAAGAGTACATCCGTGCTCGTCCGGACGTCTTCTTTACCGGTGCCGACGGCTCTATGCGTTCCAACCGTGCCTTCTGCCAGCTGGCAGGTCAGTACGCGGTGGATATGTTTATCGGCTCTACGCTGCAGGTAGACGGTTACGCCAACTCCTCAACCGTGACCCGCGGTCGTCTTTCCGGCTTCGGCGGTGCGCCAAACATGGGCCATGACCCGCACGGTCGCCGCCACGCCACGCCGGCCTGGCTGAACATGATCACCGAGCCGGACCCGATGCAGCGCGGTAAAAAGCTGGTCGTGCAGATGGTCGAAACCTTCCAGGCAGGCGTGAAGCCAACCTTCGTGGAAAAACTCGATGCCGTAGACGTGGCGAAAGCCTCCGGCATGCCGCTGGCACCGGTGATGATTTACGGAGATGACGTGACGCACGTGCTGACGGAAGAGGGGATTGCCTACCTCTACCGGGCGAAAGATCTGGAGGAGCGTCGGGCCATGGTTGCCGCCGTCGCGGGGATCACCGACATCGGCCTGGGCGTGGATGCCAAACGCGTGGCGGAACTGCGCCAGAGCGGCAAGGTTGTGTATCCGGAAGATATGGGGATTCGCCGCACTGACGCCACCCGCTCTCTGCTGGCTGCGGGCAGCGTGTCTGACCTCGTTGAGTGGTCCGGCGGTTTGTATAACCCACCTGCGAAATTCCGGAGCTGGTAATGAAACTTCTCCCCCAGATTCAGGTTGAAGGCGGTGCCGAATGGCTGGCGCGAACCGCCACGCAGTGTCTGATTGACGAAGCACGTTTAAGCCCGAAACCCGGTCTGGTGGACAGTCGGGGGAACGGCGCGCACCACGATTTATCCCTTGCGCTGATGGAGCGCTCCGCGCACAGCCTGACCTCCACGTTTCAGGCGCTGGCGCAGCAAAGCTGGCAGCGTCCGGCAGATATTGCGCTTCGGCAAACCGTCGGGCGACTCGGTCGCGAAGGCGAGCAGCAAATGATGTCCGCAACCGGGGGCGTAAACACCCATCGCGGCGCGATTTGGGCGCTGGGGTTGCTGGTCAGCGCGGTGGCGATGCTCGGCGGTGATGCCAGGGCGCAAGATGTCGCCCGCACCGCCGCGCAGCTGGCAAAGCTACCGGACGAGGCGGCGCCCAAAGTGTTCAGCAAAGGCCTGCGCGCCACGCACCGCTACCGCGTGCCGGGCGCACGCGAAGAGGCGCAGCAGGCGTTCCCGCACGTTATGCAGCGCGCATTGCCGCAGCTTCGCCTCAGCCGTCTCAACGGCAGCAGCGAAACGCATGCCAGGCTCGACGCGCTGATGGCGATCATGACGTCGCTCACCGACACCTGCGTGCTGTCGCGCGCCGGAATGGAGGGGCTGGACGCCATGCAGAGCGGTGCCCGTGCGGTACTGAACGCCGGAGGCTGTGCAACGGCGGCGGGCCAGCAGGCGCTGGCGAGCCTGGACCGTCAGATGCTGGCGCTTAACGCCTCACCGGGCGGCGCTGCCGACCTGCTTGCCGCCACGCTGTTTCTCGACCGCGTCGAAACGCCTTATTCAAAGCATTAAGAGGATGTTATGGAAAAAATTACATTGACCGTGCCCGCCAGTCGCGAAGTAAGCGGCAGGGCGCTGGCAGGGGTTGTCGGCTCCGGGGATATGGAGGTGTTGTTCGCCGCCGAACCGGGCCAGACCTTAACCATTGATATCACCACTTCAGTAGACAATAGCCGTGGCCGCTGGGAGGCACTGTTCAACCGTCTGCAGACGGTCAGCAGCCTGCCGGCAGGCAAACTGACCATTCATGACTTCGGCGCGACGCCGGGCGTGGCGCGCATTCGCATCGAACAGGTTTTTGAGGGGGTGAGCCATGCGTGATGACAGCAGCTTTATCGAACTAAAAGCGCGCCAGCGCGCGCAGGCCCTGCTGGATGACGGCAGCTACCGCGAACTGCTGGATCCGTTTGAAGGCATTATCTCTCCGTGGCTTGGGCCGCAGGGGATTGTTCCTCAGGCCGATGACGGCATGGTCGTCGCAAAAGGCACCATCAACGGCAAGCCTGCCGTCGTCGTGGCGATTGAAGGCGCGTTCCAGGGCGGCAGCATGGGCGAAGTGTCCGGTGCAAAAATGGCGGCGGCGCTGGAGCTGGCGGCGGAAGATAACCGCAACGGCATTCCGACTCAGGCGGTGCTGTGCCTCGAAACCGGCGGCGTGCGCCTGCAGGAAGCGAATCTCGGCCTGGCGGCGATTGCCGATATCCACGCCGCGATTGTTGACCTGCGCCGCTACACCCCGGTGGTGGGAATTGTGGCCGGGACCGTGGGCTGCTTCGGCGGGATGTCCATCGCGGCAGCGCTGTGCAGCTACCTGATTGTGACCCGCGAAGCGCGTCTTGGCCTCAACGGCCCGCAGGTTATCGAGCAGGAGGCAGGCATTGAGGAGTACGACTCCCGCGACCGTCCGTTTATCTGGAGCATGACCGGCGGCGAAGTGCGCTATCAAAGCGGGCTGGTGGATGCGCTCGTCGGCGACGGTATCAACGCGGTGAAACAGGCGATGAACGACGCGATTGCGAAAGGCGTACCGGCGAAACACCGCACCGATAACTACGACGATTACCTGAACCGTCTGACGAATTTCGACACCCGCAAGCAGGCCGATGCCGAACAGATTAACGCGCTTTTTGCCCGGGAGGTGAAATGATGAGTAATTCAAAAAGCCGTGGCGAGCTCTGGCTGGAAACCCTCGCCCCGAATGCCAAACGTATCGAAGGGCTCTGCCCGTCCGTGCAGGCGGCAGACGGCGAGCTGAACGGTGAGGCGGTGCGCTTTGTGGCCGTGGTGCCGGATGCCCACAACCACTTCCCGCGCGCGGCGCAGGGCGAAGTCGGTCTGCTGGAAGGCTGGACGCTGGCGAAGGTGGTCAGCGAAACCGTCGCGGCGGATGCCGATAAAGCCGTCAAACGCCCGATTGTGGCGGTGATCGACGTCCCAAGCCAGGCCTATGGCCGTCGCGAAGAGGCGTTTGGTATTCATCAGGCGCTGGCCGGTGCGGCGGCAGCCTATGCTAACGCGCGCCTGGCCGGTCACCCGGTGATTGGGCTGATCGTCGGCAAGGCAATGTCCGGCGCGTTCCTGGCACACGGCTACCAGGCCAACCGCCTGATTGCCTTTAACGACAAGGGCGTGCTGATCCATGCGATGGGCAAAGAGTCCGCGGCGCGCATCACGCTGCGAACCGTCGAGGCGCTGGAAAAACTGGCGGCGACCATTCCGCCCATGGCGTACGACATCGGCAACTACGCCACGCTGGGGCTGCTCTCTAACCTGCTGGATATCAGCAACCCGGATGCCCCCTCCGATAACGATCTAACGCTGGTGAAAACCACCCTGCAACAGGCCATCAGTGACGCTCGTCAGGACACCACCCTGAAAAACCGTCTGGGTGCTGACAACCGCCGCAGCTCGGCGCTCGTACGCGAACGTATGCGAGCCAGCTGGTAAGTAAAAAAAAAGACCTGCCAGAGATGCAAACCCCGTGGGCGCGCCCGCTGCGCCCGCGCGGGAGCCTGCATCCTGAAAAATAATAAACATCGCACCAGTGCTAAAACTTTTTTTACTACAGGTGATTTATGACTTACGTAATTGTTCATGCTCTTGCACCGATTTTCGTCATCATGCTGCTGGGATTCTGGGCCGGTAAGGCAAAGATGGTCGATAACAAAAATGTGTCCCTGCTCAATATCTTCGTGATGGATTTTGCACTGCCTGCCGCGCTGTTTAGCGCCACCGTGCAAACGCCGTGGACCGGCATCGTGGCGCAGTCGCCGCTGATTCTGGTTCTCACTCTGGCGATGTGGATCACCTATGCGGCCATCTATTTCCTCGCCACGAAAGTCTTTAAGAAATCCCCGCAGGATGCGGCCGTGCTGACCCTGACGGTAGCTTTACCGAACTACGCAGCGCTGGGCCTGCCGATTCTGGGCAGCGTGCTGGGCGAAGGATCGTCCACGTCGCTTTCCGTTGCGGTCTCTATTGCCTGCGGTTCGGTGCTGATGACCCCGTTCTGCCTGCTGATCCTGGAGCGTGAGAAAGCACGCGCCGAGGGTAATAACTCGGGCTCAACGCTCTCCATGTTGCCGGTGCTGATGTGGCGCTCCATTAAAAAACCGATCGTGATGGGCCCGCTGCTGGGCGTGATTCTGTCCGCCATCGGGATCAAAATGCCGGAACTGGTTCTTGCGGCGATTAAACCGCTGGGGCTGTCCGCCACCGCTGCCGCGCTGTTCCTGACCGGGGTGATCCTCTCTGCCCGTAAGCTGCAGATCAACACCATGGTGATTACGTCAACCATCGCCAAGCTGCTGATTCAGCCAGCGATTGCCTGGGGTATTGTGCTGATCTTCGGCCTGCATGGCTCCGTGGCGATCACCGCTATCCTGATGATTGCACTTTCTGCGGGCTTCTTCGGCGTGGTGTTCGGTAACCGCTTTGGCGTGCAGTCGCCGGATGCTGAAGCCGTGCTGCTGTTAAGCTCCGTACTGTGTATCCTGTCGCTGCCGCTGTTTATCTCGCTGACTTCAGGAATGTAATCATGACCACAACATTACGCCCGCACGACCTCATCTGGCTTACCGCGCGCAACGCGCTGGAAGGCATCACCGAATCCTGGGTGGAGGCGGCCTGGCATACCGGCCTGCCGGTGGTGGTGCGGCGTGATGTTGACAGTGAAGGCCGGATCCCCGTTGGCGTGCGCGGACTGCGCCGCGACCAGCGGGCGGCCGGGTGGGTGAAGCCGGAAAACGTGTTACGCGTGGTTTCACCGGAAGACCTGAGCGTTGCGGCCGATCTGCTGCGCTCGCCGTTTGTTACCCAGCCACCCGTTCAGGTGGCGCTGCAGCTTTCTCAGCAGGCGTGGCCGTGGACGTGGGGCATTACCGGCAGCACCGGCTACGCGCTGGCGACCGGTATTCCGGTTCTTCATGCCGACAGCGATCTTGATCTGCTGATCCGCGCCCCGCACGCCGTTTCCCCCGATGCGTTTGCTGGCTGGCAGTCTCAGCTTAGCCGGGCGCTGTGTCGGGCGGATACGCAGGTGGATACCCCCGAGGGTGGCTTTGCGCTGGCAGAGTGGCTGCGCGACGGCAAAACGCTGCTGAAAACCCACCGCGGACCGCGCCTGGTGGCGGATCCGTGGCGCAGGGAGGAGTAATGAAAATACTGTTTACCTTTCCGGGACAGGGCACGCAGCACGAAGGTATGCTGCAAAACCTGCCGGGAACGGAACTGGCTCAGGCGCATGAGGTGCTTGGCGCCGAAGTGGATACGCTGGATAGCGCAGACGCATTAACCCACACCCGCGCGGTTCAGCTTTGCCTGCTGATTTCAGGCGTGGCCTGGGGGCGAGAGCTGGAGCGGCGCGGCGTGACGGCGGATATCGTTAGCGGGCTGTCCATCGGCGCTTATCCTGCGGCGGTTGTCGCAGGCGCACTGGACTTTACGGACGCGCTAAAGCTGGTGGCGCTGCGTGGCGATCTGATGGAGCAGGCGTATCCGCACGGCTACGGCCTGACGGCAATTATGGGGCTCACCCTGCCGCAGGTGGAAGACCTTATCCAGGGCACCGGGACCTACATTGCCAACCTGAATGCCGAAACGCAGATCGTGATTGCCGGAAGCGATGACGGGATGGCGCAGGCGGCGGCACGCGCGCTGGCGAAAGGGGCGAGCAAGGCCAAACGGCTGGCGGTCAGCGTGCCGTCCCACTGCGAACTGCTGACAGCACCCGCGCAAAAGCTGGCAACGGCGTTTGAATTGGTCACGCTTTCACGCCCACGCTGCGCCTACCTGAGCGGCAGCACCGGGCGCGTGCTGTGGCAGCCGGAAAAGATCGCCGACGATCTGGCGATGAACATGGCGCGTACGGTGCGCTGGCAGGAGGCGATGATTTCAGCGAATGAACGCGAAGCCCGGCTGGCGATTGAAATGCCGCCTGGCGGCGTACTGACCTGCCTGACGCGTCAGGCGCCGTGGGAAGGAGAGACGATTTCACTGGAGCGCAGCGGGGTGGACGTGGCGGTGCATCTGGCGCGTCGGCTTCGCGGGTGAGTTTTTAGTCCGGTGGCGGCTACGCCTTACCGGGCCTACGGGTTCGGTTGCCTTGTTTTGTATCACGTACTTTCCTGCAGGCTGCGCGCATACATCCGCCCTTCGGCGGCTAATGCCCGCAGGCTCGGGTCCTGCTCGCGGTTGCGGGCAAAGACGATCGCGATCAGCTGCTGCATCTGGTACGGCTCCGCCAGCTTCAACAGCTGCACGGAATTCTCATACACTTTCTTCATCCTGCCCGGCATTAGCGTAAATCCAACACCTGCCTGCACCAGGCTGAGCATCGAGAAAATGTCATTCACCCGGGTAACTATCTCCGGCTCGAACCCGGCGATATGAAAGGCTTCCTGAAACCCTGCATAGGTGGCGAACCCTTCTGCAAGAGCGACAAATTTCTGGTCTTTGTAATCACGCAGATCCGCGGGTCCGCGGGTATTCAGCGTGGCGGAAGCCGGTGCGGCAAGGAAAATGTCGTCGTGGAACAGGGGCAGCACTTCAAGGCTGTTACGGTCAATGTCGCTTTCGGAGATGGAGATAAGAATCGCGTCCAGCGAGCCTTCATCCAGCATGTGCAGCAGGGTGTCGTTGGAGCCCATCGTCAGATCCATCTCCAGATCCGGACGGCGCAGCTTCATGCCCATGATCAGGCGCGGCACGGTTTCCAGGGTGAGCGAGTAGAGCGTCCCGACTCGCAGCCGCCCCTGACCGATCCCGGCAATTTTGCGCGACGCTTCCAGCCCGCGCTCCATCACCTGCATCACCTCCTGGCAATACTCCAGCAGCGTCCAGGCGGAAGGCAGGGCAATCAGGTTGCGCCCCTTGTGGGTGAAGAGCGGGCAGCGCACGTTCTCTTCCAGGGTGTGCAGCGCACGGTGCACGCTCACGCCGCTCAGGCCCAGAGTTTCGGCGGTACGCGCAATATTCCCTTTCTCCATAAACGTCATGAAGATGCTGAGCTTGCGGAACGTAATCTCGCTCGTGATATCGAAACTCATAGCCCTCCCGGCGTGTTATTCAGCCTGCAGCATCGCTTCCAGCTGTTCCTGCGCGTCGAGCCACGCCATTTCGCACTCTTCGAGGCTGGATTTGGTCTTCGCCTGCGTTTGCAGGCAGTCCGTCAGCTCAGCCTTGCGGCTCTGGTCATACAGACCGCTGTCGCCGAGCTTCTCTTCAACAGCGGCAAGCGTGGCGTTGAGTTTTTCCATCTCTTTTTCGAGACGGGTAATCTCTTTACGCAGCGGCTGCGTCTGGGTGCGCAGCTCCGCTTCACGACGCTTCTGGTCTTTACGTGCCTGCGCGCTGTTGGCGTTGTCTTTCGCCGACTCCTCCGGTTGGTTCTCCTGCTTCTGCACGTCCGTCAGCCACTGCTGGTAATCTTCCAGATCGCCGTCGAACGGTTCGACTTTGCCATCGTGCACTAAGTAGAGATCGTCCGTGGTGGAGCGGATCAGGTGACGGTCGTGCGAAACCACCACCAGTGCGCCTTCGAACTCAATCAGCGCTTCGGTCAGCGCCTGACGCATATCGAGATCCAGGTGGTTGGTCGGTTCATCGAGCAGCAGCAGGTTCGGGCGCTGCCAGACGATCAGCGCCAGCACCAGACGGGCTTTTTCACCGCCCGAGAAACGCTCGGTGTTTTCGGTGACCTTATCGCCCTGGAAGCCGAAGCCGCCGAGGTAGTCGCGCAGCTTCTGCTCCATCTCCTGCGGCGCCAGACGCGCGAGATGCTGAATCGGGGATTCATCCGCGCGTAAAAATTCCAGCTGATGCTGGGCGAAGTAGCCAAGCTTGATGCCCTTCGCCAGGCCGATTTCACCGCTGACCGGGCTAAGCTCGCCCGCCAGCAGCTTGATTAGCGTCGATTTACCGGCGCCGTTACGCCCCAGCAGGCCAATGCGCGAACCCGGCACCAGGTTGAGCTTGATGGAGTCGAGAATAATGCGGTCGGCATAGCCCGCGCTGACCTTCTCCATCTTCAGCAGCGGGTTCGGCAGACTTTCCGGCTCGCGGAAGCTGAAGTGGAACGGGTTATCCACGTGCGCCGGGGCAATCATCTCCATGCGTTCCAGCATCTTGATGCGGCTCTGGGCCTGCTTGGCTTTTGAGGCTTTGGCCTTAAAGCGATCCACAAAGCTTTGCAGGTGCGCCACGCGCTGCTGCTGGCTTTCGTACATGGACTGCTGCTGGGCAAGGCGCGTCGCGCGCTGGCGCTCGAAGGAGCTGTAGTTGCCGGTGTACTCGAACATCGTTTGTTGTTCGATATGAATGATTTTATCCACTACCGGGTCGAGGAAGTCGCGGTCGTGGGAGATCAGAATCAGAGTGCCCTGATAGCTCTTGAGCCACTTCTCCAGCCAAATAACCGCATCGAGATCGAGGTGGTTGGTCGGTTCATCGAGCAGCAGCAGGTCAGAGCGACAGATCAGCGCCTGCGCCAGGTTGAGGCGCATGCGCCAGCCGCCGGAGAAGTCGCTGACCGGGCGTTCCAGCTGTTCATTGCTGAAGCCCAGGCCGTGAAGCAGGCTGGAGGCGCGGGAGCGGATGGTCCACGCGTCGATAGCGTCCAGCTTGCCGTGAACGGTGGCGATGGCGTGACCGTCGTTGCGCTCGTTAGCGGCGTTAAGTTCCGCCTCGAGCTTACGGTATTCACGGTCGCCGTCGATAACATAGTCGAGTGCCGGTTCGCTCAGCGCCGGCGTCTCCTGGTTTACCCAGGCGAGCTGCCAGTTCCCCGGGAAGGTAAAGTTACCGCCATCCGCGCTAATCTCGTTTTTCAGTAGTGCCAGCAGGGTGGATTTACCACAGCCGTTTTTGCCGACCAGGCCCACTTTTTGGCCCGGGTTGATGGTAGCAGTGGCGTTATCCAGCAGGACGCGCACGCCGCGACGAATTTGTAACGAGGAGAAAACAATCATAGAAGCGCCGTATGTTCCGACTATGTTAATTTGTCATTATGATAATGTAAGGTGTGGGCCATTTTCCGCACCGGGCCGCCATGGTAGCCCAAAACAACGACGATACACAAAAACAGAAACAAGACCGGGAGGGGAATGATGTCTCAGACAGCAAAAGTGCTGCTGCTGTATGCCCATCCGGAATCTCAGGACTCGGTGGCAAACCGGGTGCTGCTTAAGCCGGCCACACAGCTCAGTAACGTGACGGTGCACGATCTCTACGCGCACTATCCTGATTTCTTTATTGATATTCCTTACGAGCAGGAACTGCTGCGTCAGCATGACGTGATTGTGTTCCAGCATCCGCTTTATACCTACAGCTGTCCGGCGCTGCTCAAAGAGTGGCTGGACCGCGTGCTGAGCCGGGGCTTCTCCAGTGGGGTGGGGGGCAACCAGCTGGCGGGAAAGTACTGGCGTAGCGTGATTACGACCGGTGAACCCGAAAGCGCTTACCGCCACGACGGGCTGAACCGTTATCCGATGAGCGACATTCTGCGGCCTTTCGAGCTGACGGCGGCGATGTGCCGTATGCACTGGATGAGCCCGATTATTGTCTACTGGGCCCGACGTCAGGATCCGAAAGAACTGGCCAGCCACGCCAGAGCCTATGGTGAATGGCTGGCGTCACCGATTCCGGCAGGAGGTCGTTAATGGAAGGATCGAATTTGCTCCTCGCCGGGGTGCTGTTTTTATTTGCTGCCGTCGTCGCGGTGCCGCTTGCTGCGCGTATTGGTATCGGTGCAGTACTGGGGTATCTGCTGGCGGGGATCGCGATTGGCCCCTGGGGACTGGGATTCATCAGCGATGTAGATGAGATTCTCCATTTCTCCGAACTGGGCGTGGTGTTCCTGATGTTCATCATCGGGCTGGAACTGAATCCTTCGAAGTTGTGGCAACTCCGACGCTCTATCTTTGGCGTGGGCGCCGCGCAGGTGATGTTCAGCGCCGCGATCCTGGGTGGCCTGTTAATGCTGACCAACTTTTCATGGCAGGCGGCGGTGATTGGCGGGATAGGCCTTGCGATGTCGTCGACGGCGATGGCGCTGCAGCTGATGCGCGATAAAGGGATGAATCGCAACGAAGCCGGCCAGCTCGGCTTTTCGGTGCTGCTGTTCCAGGATTTGGCAGTCATCCCGGCTCTGGCGCTGGTGCCGCTGCTGGCGGGGTCCGGCGATGACCACTTTGACTGGGCGAAAATCGCCATGAAGGTGCTGGCCTTCGCGGGCATGCTGATTGGCGGTCGTTTCCTGTTACGTCCCGTATTCCGCTTTATTGCCGCGTCGGGCGTTCGCGAGGTATTTACCGCTGCGACGCTGCTGCTGGTGCTGGGGTCGGCGTTGTTTATGGACGCGCTGGGGCTGTCGATGGCGCTCGGGACCTTTATCGCGGGGGTGCTGCTGGCGGAGAGCGAGTATCGGCACGAGCTGGAAATTGCCATCGATCCCTTTAAAGGGTTGCTGTTAGGCCTGTTCTTTATTTCGGTGGGGATGGCGCTCAACCTTGGCGTGCTCTATACCCATCTTCTGTGGGTTGTGGTGAGCGTGGCCATCCTGGTGGCGGTGAAAACGCTGGTGCTGTATGTCATGGCGCGCATTTACGGCTTACGCAGTTCGGAACGCATGCAGTTTGCCAGCGTGTTAAGCCAGGGGGGCGAGTTCGCGTTTGTGCTGTTCTCTACCGCCTCCTCCCAGAAGCTGTTTAAAGACGATCAGATGGCGCTTTTGCTGGTAACGGTCACGCTGTCGATGATGACCACGCCGCTGCTGATGAAGCTGGTGGATAAACTGCTGTCGCGCCGCCTGAATCCCACTGACGATGAAGACGAAGCGCCGTGGGTGGAAGACGACAAGCCCCAGGTGATCGTGGTGGGCTTTGGCCGCTTTGGACAGGTGATCGGGCGTTTGCTGATGGCGAACAAAATGCGCATTACGGTGCTGGAGCGCGATATCAGCGCGGTTAACCTGATGCGTAAATATGGCTATAAGGTTTACTACGGCGACGCGACCCAGCTTGAGCTGCTGCGCTCGGCGGGGGCAGAGGCGGCAGAGTCCATCGTCATTACCTGTAACGATCCGGAAGACACGATGAAGCTGGTAAATCTCTGCCAGCAGCATTTCCCGCATCTGCATATTTTGGCGCGTGCGCGGGGACGTGTTGAAGCTCACGAATTATTGCAGGCGGGTGTGAAACACTTCTCCCGTGAGACGTTCTCCAGTGCGCTGGAGCTGGGGCGCAAGGCGCTGATCTCGCTCGGCATGCATCCGCATCAGGCGCAGCGCGCCCAGATGCACTTCCGCCGGCTGGATATGCGGATGCTGCGCGAGCTGATGCCGGTCCATACCGATACGGCGCAGATCTCCCGCGTGCGGGAAGCGCGTCGCGAGCTGGAGGAGATCTTCCAGCGCGAGATGCAGCAGGAACGACGCCAGCTCGATGGCTGGGATGAATTTGAATAAAGGGTAACGAAAGATGGCTGTACGTAAACGCTTTATTGCGGGTGCAAAATGCCCGACCTGCCAGGCGCAAGATACCCTGGCGATGTGGCGGGAAAATAATATTGATGTTGTTGAGTGTGTTAAGTGCGGTCACCAGATGCGTGAGGCCGACAAAGAGGCCCGCGATCACGTTCGCAAAGAAGAGCAAGTTATCGGGATTTTTCATCCGGACTAGCGATATGCCCTGAGTTTTTTTAAGCTAAAGGGTACACAGGTGCAGATTTCCGCTACAATCTGCGCCAGCAATTTTCCCACGCTCAGGAGATATCATGAAAGTAGCAAAAGACCTGGTGGTCAGCCTGGCCTATCAGGTACGTACAGAAGACGGTGTGTTGGTTGATGAGTCTCCGGTGAGTGCGCCGCTTGACTACCTGCATGGTCACGGTTCCCTGATTTCCGGCCTGGAAAACGCGCTGGAAGGTCATGAAGTTGGCGACAAATTTGACGTTGCTGTAGGCGCGAACGACGCTTACGGTCAGTATGACGACAACCTGGTTCAGCGCGTTCCTAAAGACGTATTCATGGGCGTTGACGAACTGCAGGTTGGCATGCGCTTCCTGGCTGAAACTGACCAGGGCCCGGTTCCTGTTGAAATCACCGAAGTGGAAGATGACCACGTCGTGGTTGACGGTAACCACATGCTGGCTGGCCAGAACCTGAAGTTCAACGTAGAAGTTGTTGCGATCCGTGAAGCGACCGAAGAAGAGCTGGCTCATGGCCACGTTCACGGTGCGCACGGTCACGACCATGACCACGATCACGGCCACGACGGCTGCTGCGGTGGTCACGGCCACGACCATGGTCACGACCACGATCACGGTAAAGGTGGTTGCGGTAACGGCGGCTGCGGTTGCCACTAATTCCGTCATGCGGAAAATAAAAAAGCGGGATAATCCCGCTTTTTTTACGCCTCAATAATGAGGAGGTGGCGTCTCTTCTGACTGAGAGGCAATGTTTGACGGCTGCGTGGCCTTCAGCTTTTCCGTCAGCAGGCGCATATGATCCCGCAGTTTTGCCATTTCGAGCTCATGTGCGGTCACGGTCTGGTTTAGCTCTTCGATGGTGATGTCCTGAAAAGCCAGGCGGCTTTCCAGCTCAGCCATTCTCGCTTCTAATGTTGTATCCTTCATCATTCACCTCGTTTATTTCAGATTCGCCATATTGGTCCTGCGGCGGCGCAGTTTAACCGAGTTTATCCTTAAGTACAGTCCGCATCCCCTTGGCAGGAAACTTATTTAAACAAAAATAGTCTGAAAAGTGGCGAGAATTGGAAGTGTCTGTCTGTAGATTTCTTCCGCAACGTTTTATAGTACGTAACTCATTTACGTTTAACGCTGGGGTGAGAGTCCCCAGGCCCTGGAGATATGGATGAAATCACTGTTTAAAGTAACGCTGCTGGCGACGACGATGGCTGTTGCGCTGAACGCGCCGCTGTCATTCGCTGCTGATACTGCTGCGAAGCCTGCTGCCACTGCAGACAGCAAAGCGGCGTTCAAAAATGACGACCAGAAATCCGCCTACGCACTGGGCGCATCTCTGGGCCGTTACATGGAAAACTCTCTGAAAGAACAAGAGAAACTGGGCATAAAACTGGATAAAGCTCAGCTGATCGCGGGCGTTCAGGACGCATTTGCAGATAAGAGCAAGCTGTCTGACCAGGAAATTGAACAGACTCTGCAGGCGTTTGAAGCGCGCGTGAAGGGTGCCGCGCAGACTAAGATGGACGCGGACGCTAAAGACAACGAAGCGAAAGGCAAAGCCTACCGCGACACCTTTGCTAAAGAGAAGGGTGTGAAAACCTCTTCGACTGGCCTGGTGTACAAAGTTGAGAAAGAAGGCACCGGCGATGCGCCTAAAGACAGCGACACCGTTGTTGTGAACTACAAAGGTACGCTGATCGACGGTAAAGAGTTCGATAACTCTTACACCCGCGGTGAGCCGCTCTCCTTCCGTCTTGATGGTGTGATCCCGGGCTGGACTGAAGGCCTGAAAAACATCAAGAAAGGCGGCAAGATCAAGATGGTTATCCCACCGGATCTGGCCTATGGCAAAACCGGCGTGCCGGGTATCCCTGCCAACTCTACGCTGGTCTTTGACGTAGAGCTGCTGGACATCAAACCAGCACCGAAAGCGGATGCCAAGGCAGACGCGCCGGCTGACGATAAAGCCGCTGCTGCTAAGAAGTAATGCTGAAAAAAAACCGCCGCCTTTAAGGCGGCGGTTTTTTATTGTGGGGCAGATATAATTAACACTGGAAAGCGTTAGGCACGCTGTATTAATTTAGTTGTCCGTGTAGATAATGAGCCTGCCCTGAAAACCTAACGACAGGCTCCTGAAAAGGAGTGTTTTTTTCATGTCCAGGTCGCTTTTAACCAACGAAACCAGTGAACTTGATTTGCTGGATCAACGTCCTTTCGATCAGACCGACTTCGATATTCTGAAATCCTATGAAGCGGTAGTGGACGGGTTAGCGATGCTCATTGGCTCCCACTGCGAAATCGTATTGCACTCCCTGCAAGATCTGAAGTGCTCCGCCATCCGTATTGCGAATGGTGAGCATACTGGCCGTAAAATTGGTTCGCCAATTACCGACCTTGCATTGCGTATGCTGCATGACATGACCGGCGCGGACAGCAGCGTCTCCAAATGCTATTTCACCCGCGCCAAAAGCGGCGTGCTGATGAAATCAGAAACCATCGCGATTCGAAACCGCGAGCATCGTGTTATTGGACTGCTGTGCATCAACATGAACCTTGATGTGCCATTCTCGCAAATCATGAGCACCTTTATTCCACCAGAAACGCCGGACGTTGGCTCTTCTGTTAACTTTGCCTCCTCCGTTGAAGATCTGGTGACGCAGACGCTTGAGTTTACGATTGAAGAGGTGAATGCCGATCGCAACGTCTCGAACAACGCCAAGAATCGTCAGATCGTGCTCAATCTCTATGAAAAAGGGATTTTTGATATTAAAGACGCCATCAACCAGGTGGCCGATCGTCTGAACATCTCCAAGCACACGGTCTACCTCTATATTCGTCAGTTCAAAAGCGGCGATTTCCTGGGACAAGACAAGTAATGCGTTTTGCGTTAATGGTGACAGGCCCGGCGTACGGGACTCAGCAGGCCAGCAGCGCGCTGCAGTTTGCGCATGCGCTACTGGCGGCTGGACATGAGCTGGCGAGCGTCTTCTTCTATCGGGAAGGGGTGTATAACGCGAATCAGTTTACCTCACCGGCGAGCGATGAGTTCGATCTGGTGCGCGCCTGGCAGGCATTAAACGAAAAGCAGGGCGTAGAACTGCACATCTGCGTGGCGGCGGCACTGCGCCGCGGGGTGGCCGATGCAACCGAAGCCGCGCGTCTTGGTTTATCGGGTTCTAATCTGCAGCCCGGTTTTTCGTTAAGTGGTCTGGGTGCACTGGCACAGGCGGCATTAACCTGCGACAGAGTGGTGCAATTCTGATGAAGCGCGTGGCATTTGTTTTTACGTCTGCGCCGCACGGCAGCGCTTCCGGCCGCGAAGGGCTGGATGCGTTACTTGCGACGTCCGCGCTGACCGAAGATATCGGCGTCTTCTTTTTGGGGGACGGGGTGTTTCAGCTTCTGGCGGGTCAGCAGCCACAGGCCATTCTGGCGCGGGATTACATCGCGACCTTCAAAGTGTTGCCGCTGTACGACATTGAAAACCTTTATGTCTGCGCCGACTCGCTGGCCGCTCGCGGTTTAGATGAGAAGACGCCTTTCGTGCTGGATGTGACCGTCCTGTCTTCTGCTGCATTGCGCGAACACCTTTCCCACTACGACACCGTTCTGACTTTCTGAGGCCGACATGCTCCATACTCTGAGCCATTCACCGTGGCAATGTGATATCGACGCGTTACTGAGTATGCTGCGCGAAGGTGACGATCTGCTGCTGATTCAGGACGGCGTGCTTGCCGCACTGGAAGGCAGTCGTTTCGTTGAAATTCTCACGAACGCCCCCATAACAGTCTCTGCGCTGAAAGACGATCTGGATGCGCGGGGTCTTTCTGGTCAAATTTCAGCCAAAATTGACGTGGTTGGCTATACTGATTTCGTCAATCTTACTGTGACGCACGCCAGTCAAATGAACTGGTGATCTGAGATCGCTGTATATTTCTTGACACCTTTTCGACGTAGCCCTAAAATTTCGCGTCCTCATATTGTATGAGGTCGATTTATTACGTGTTTACGAAGCAAAAGCTAAAACCAGGAGCTATTTAATGGCAACAGTTAACCAGCTGGTACGCAAACCACGTGCACGCAAAGTTGCGAAAAGCAACGTGCCTGCGCTGGAAGCCTGCCCGCAGAAACGTGGCGTATGTACTCGTGTATATACCACCACTCCTAAAAAACCAAACTCCGCACTGCGTAAAGTATGCCGTGTGCGTTTGACTAACGGTTTCGAAGTGACTTCCTACATCGGTGGTGAAGGTCACAACCTGCAGGAGCACTCCGTGATCCTGATCCGTGGCGGTCGTGTTAAAGACCTTCCGGGTGTTCGTTACCACACCGTTCGTGGTGCGCTGGACTGCTCAGGTGTTAAAGACCGTAAGCAGGCTCGCTCCAAGTACGGCGTGAAGCGTCCTAAGGCTTAATGGTTCTCCGTTAAGTAAGGCCAAACTGATTTATCTTAATGTCACACTAAACTCTTTGAGTTTTGGACAATCCTGAATTAACAACGGAGTATTCCCATGCCACGTCGTCGCGTCATTGGTCAGCGTAAAATTCTTCCAGATCCGAAATTCGGATCAGAACTGCTGGCAAAATTTGTAAATATCCTGATGGTAGATGGTAAAAAATCTACTGCAGAAGCAATCGTATACAGCGCGCTTGAGACCCTGGCTCAGCGTTCTGGTAAAAATGAACTGGAAGCTTTCGAAGTCGCTCTCGACAACGTTCGCCCAACTGTAGAAGTTAAGTCCCGCCGCGTTGGTGGTTCTACTTATCAGGTTCCAGTTGAAGTTCGTCCGGTTCGTCGTAATGCCCTGGCAATGCGTTGGATCGTTGAAGCTGCTCGTAAACGCGGTGATAAATCCATGGCTCTGCGTCTGGCGAACGAACTTTCTGATGCTGCAGACAACAAAGGTACTGCAGTTAAGAAACGTGAAGACGTTCACCGTATGGCAGAAGCCAACAAGGCGTTCGCACACTACCGTTGGTAATCCCTTCGGAGTATTAGTCACCAGGCGGGCGCTTCAGAGAAGCCGCCCGCTCTGGGTAACTTAACTGAACGCCTAAAGATATAAACGAGGAATCAAATGGCTCGTACAACACCCATCGCACGCTACCGTAACATCGGTATCAGTGCGCACATCGACGCCGGTAAAACCACTACTACCGAACGTATTCTGTTCTACACCGGTGTAAACCACAAAATCGGTGAAGTTCATGACGGCGCAGCCACCATGGACTGGATGGAACAGGAGCAGGAGCGTGGTATCACCATCACCTCCGCAGCGACTACTGCATTCTGGTCAGGTATGGCTAAGCAGTACGAACCGCATCGCGTAAACATCATCGACACCCCAGGGCACGTTGACTTCACCATCGAAGTAGAACGTTCCATGCGTGTTCTTGACGGCGCGGTAATGGTTTATTGCGCAGTTGGTGGTGTTCAGCCACAGTCTGAAACCGTATGGCGTCAGGCGAACAAATATAAAGTTCCACGCATCGCGTTCGTTAACAAAATGGACCGTATGGGTGCTAACTTCCTGAAAGTTGTTGGTCAGATCAAAACCCGTCTGGGCGCGAACCCTGTTCCGCTGCAGCTGGCAATTGGTGCTGAAGAAGGCTTCACCGGCGTTATCGACCTGGTGAAAATGAAAGCCATCAACTGGAACGATGCAGACCAGGGCGTTACCTTCGAATACGAAGATATCCCAGCTGCAATGCAGGACCTGGCTGACGAATGGCACCAGAACCTGATCGAATCCGCTGCTGAAGCTTCTGAAGAGCTGATGGAGAAATACCTGGGTGGTGAAGAACTGACTGAAGAAGAGATCAAAAAAGCTCTGCGTCAGCGCGTTCTGAACAACGAAATCATCCTGGTAACCTGTGGTTCTGCGTTCAAGAACAAAGGTGTTCAGGCGATGCTGGATGCGGTAGTTGACTACCTGCCATCCCCAGTTGACGTTCCTGCGATCAACGGCATCCTGGACGACGGTAAAGATACCCCGGCTGAGCGTCACGCAAGCGACGAAGAGCCATTCTCTGCACTGGCGTTCAAAATTGCTACCGACCCATTCGTGGGTAACCTGACCTTCTTCCGCGTTTACTCTGGTGTGGTTAACTCCGGTGACACCATCCTGAACTCCGTGAAAGCGGCGCGTGAGCGTTTTGGCCGTATCGTACAGATGCACGCTAACAAACGTGAAGAGATCAAAGAAGTTCGTGCGGGCGACATCGCTGCAGCTATCGGTCTGAAAGACGTGACCACTGGTGACACCCTGTGTGACCCGGATCACCCGATCATTCTGGAGCGTATGGAATTCCCAGAGCCGGTAATCTCCATCGCAGTTGAACCAAAAACCAAAGCTGACCAGGAAAAAATGGGTCTGGCTCTGGGCCGTCTGGCGAAAGAAGACCCATCATTCCGCGTATGGACTGATGAAGAATCTAACCAGACCATCATCGCTGGTATGGGTGAACTGCACCTGGACATCATCGTTGACCGTATGAAGCGTGAATTCAACGTTGAAGCGAACGTGGGTAAACCTCAGGTTGCTTACCGCGAAGCGATTCGCGCGAAAGTTACCGACATTGAAGGTAAACACGCTAAGCAGTCTGGTGGTCGCGGTCAGTACGGTCACGTTGTGATCGACATGTACCCACTGGAGCCGGGCTCTAACCCGAAAGGTTACGAGTTCATCAACGACATCAAAGGTGGTGTAATTCCTGGCGAATACATCCCAGCCGTTGATAAAGGCATCCAGGAACAGCTGAAAGCGGGCCCTCTGGCTGGCTATCCGGTTGTTGACATGGGTGTTCGTCTGCACTTCGGTTCTTACCACGACGTTGACTCCTCTGAACTGGCGTTTAAACTGGCTGCGTCTATTGCCTTTAAAGAAGGCTTTAAGAAAGCAAAACCAGTTCTGCTTGAGCCAATCATGAAGGTTGAAGTAGAAACTCCTGAAGAGAACACCGGTGACGTTATCGGTGACTTGAGCCGTCGTCGCGGTATGCTGCGTGGTCAGGAATCCGAAGTAACTGGCGTTAAGATCCACGCTGAAGTTCCGCTGTCTGAAATGTTCGGATATGCAACTCAGCTGCGTTCTCTGACCAAAGGTCGTGCATCATACACCATGGAATTCCTGAAGTATGATGATGCGCCTAACAACGTTGCTCAGGCCGTTATTGAAGCCCGTGGTAAGTAATCCACAGGATTAAAACCTAAGTCCCGTGCTCTCTCCACAGGGGAGAGCACTATAGTAAGGAATATAGCCGTGTCTAAAGAAAAATTTGAACGTACAAAACCGCACGTCAACGTTGGTACTATCGGCCACGTTGACCATGGTAAAACTACCCTGACTGCTGCAATCACTACCGTTCTGGCTAAAACCTACGGTGGTTCTGCTCGTGCATTCGACCAGATCGATAACGCACCAGAAGAAAAAGCACGTGGTATCACCATCAACACTTCCCACGTTGAATATGACACCCCGACTCGCCACTACGCACACGTAGACTGCCCAGGCCACGCCGACTATGTTAAAAACATGATCACCGGTGCTGCGCAGATGGACGGCGCGATCCTGGTTGTTGCTGCGACTGACGGCCCAATGCCTCAGACTCGT
>NZ_JBVPGP010000023.1:0-648112 GCF_055816065.1 Enterobacter sp. PL_is511
CTAGTACGAGAGGACCGGAGTGGACGCATCACTGGTGTTCGGGTTGTCATGCCAATGGCACTGCCCGGTAGCTAAATGCGGAAAAGATAAGTGCTGAAAGCATCTAAGCACGAAACTTGCCCCGAGATGAGTTCTCCCTGAGACTTTAAGTCTCCTGAAGGAACGTTGAAGACGACGACGTTGATAGGTCGGGTGTGTAAGCGCAGCGATGCGTTGAGCTAACCGATACTAATGAACCGTGAGGCTTAACCTTACAACGCCGAAGATGTTTTGGCGAAGAGACAGACACGATTTTCAGCCTTGATACAGATTAACAGAATTTGCCTGGCGGCTTTAGCGCGGTGGTCCCACCTGACCCCATGCCGAACTCAGAAGTGAAACGCCGTAGCGCCGATGGTAGTGTGGGGTCTCCCCATGTGAGAGTAGGGAACTGCCAGGCTTCAAATTTAGCGTGCTGATATGGCTCAGTTGGTAGAGCGCACCCTTGGTAAGGGTGAGGTCCCCAGTTCGACTCTGGGTATCAGCACCACTTTATACTTAGGTTAAAGTTCGGCAAGAAGTAAAAGAATTTGTCTGGCGGCTTTAGCGCGGTGGTCCCACCTGACCCCATGCCGAACTCAGAAGTGAAACGCCGTAGCGCCGATGGTAGTGTGGGGTCTCCCCATGTGAGAGTAGGGAACTGCCAGACATCAAATAAGTGAGAAGGCCATCCGAAAGGATGGCCTTTTTGCGTTCATGCGCCGAAAAAAACGGTAGGCCGGGTAAGGCGAAGCCGCCACCCGGCAGAGCTAACGACTAATGAATCACCTGCGACAGGAATGCTCGCGTACGTTCTGACTTCGGATGGGCAAAGAACTCGTCCGGCGGCGCCTGCTCAACAATCTCCCCACGGTCCATAAAGATCACCCGGTCGGCCACGGTTCGCGCAAACCCCATCTCATGCGTGACGCACAGCATGGTCATGCCGGATTGCGCCAGCCCAATCATGGTATCCAGAACCTCCTTCACCATTTCCGGATCGAGGGCAGATGTCGGCTCGTCAAACAGCATAATTTTCGGTTTCATACACAGAGAACGGGCGATAGCCACACGCTGCTGTTGGCCACCCGATATCTGGCCAGGGAACTTATTCGCATGCTCTGCGATACGTACGCGCTCCAGGTAGTGCATGGCTAATGCCTCCGCTTCCTTTTTCGGCATCTTTCGTACCCAAATCGGTGCAAGCGTACAGTTCTGCAGAACGGTCAGGTGCGGAAACAGATTAAAGTGCTGAAAGACCATTCCCACTTCCTGACGAACGCGTTCAATATTGCGGATATCTTCATTCAGCTCGATACCGTCAACCACGATACGTCCTTGCTGATGCTCTTCAAGATGGTTAATGCAGCGAATGGTTGTGGATTTCCCGGATCCGGAAGGGCCGCACAGGACAATGCGCTCTCCCTGCTTGACCTTAAGATTAATGTCCTTCAGGACATGAAACTGTCCGTACCATTTATTCACGTTTTCCAGCGTAATCATCGCGTCGGCGGGTGTCATAGTTATTTGGCTCATAATTTCCTCAGTGCGGTGTACGCCCGGTGTTAAAGCGCTTTTCCAGATGCTGGCTGTAGCGCGACATGCTAAAACAAAAGATCCAGTAGATCAGAGCTGCAAAGACATATCCCTCGGTGGACATACCCAGCCAGACAGGGTCAACGGTTGCCTGCTGCACGCTGCTAAAGAGATCGAACAATCCAATGATGATCACCAGGCTGGTATCCTTGAAGAGGGCAATGATCGTGTTGACCAGCCCTGGAATGACCAGCTTGAGTGCTTGTGGAAGAATGACCAGTCCCTGCGTCTTCCAGTAACCGAGAGCCAGTGATTCCGCCGCTTCGTACTGGCCTTTAGGCAGCGCCTGCAGACCTCCGCGCACAACTTCAGCGACATAGGCGGACTGGAAGAGAATCACCCCCACCAGGGCACGGATCAGCTTGTCGATGGTGGTCCCTTCTGCCATAAACAGCGGCAGCATGACCGACGACATAAACAGAACGGTGATAAGCGGTACGCCGCGCCAGAACTCAATGAAGATAACGGAGAGCACGCGTACGATCGGCATTTTTGAACGCCGCCCCAGAGCAAGTAAAATCCCCCACGGTAGAGCACCGGCTATCCCCACTGAAGCGATAATCAACGTCAGCGTCAGACCGCCCCACTGGCGTGTTTCTACGCGTTCCAGCCCCAGAAAACCGCCATACAACAGTACCCAGACAATAATCGGATAAACCACTGCCCAGACGGCAATATAGCGTCCGCGATGAGGCAGCTTTTTCCAGAACATGGCTGCGACAGAGAGCAGGCCGATAACCAGCGCCAGATTAATCCGCCAGCGCTGTTCATGCGGATACAACCCATACATGAACTGACCGAATCGCTCGTGGATAAACACCCAGCAGGCACCGGCTTTTGTGCAGTCTGCTCGGGTTGAACCGACCCAGTTGGCCTGTAAAAACGCCCAGTTCAGCAGGGGAGGAATCAACTCCCACATGAGCCACAGGCAGAAAATCGTCAGCAGGCTGTTACTCCAGCTGGAGAACAGATTCTTACGCGCCCAGAGAATGAAGCGTCCACCTGTCGAGTTGGCAGGGCGCGAGGAGTGCGACAGTATCGCTTTTGTCATCATAGATCCTTAGCGCTCGACCAGTGCTATACGACGGTTATAAAGGTTCATCAGCAGTGAAATCACCAGGCTGATGATCAGATAGACAGACATCGTGATGGCGATGGTTTCAATGGCTTGTCCGGTCTGGTTAAGCACGGTTCCGGCGAAGAGTGACACCATATCCGGGTAACCAATGGCAGCGGCCAGCGACGAGTTTTTAACAATATTGAGATACTGACTGGTCAGGGGCGGGATGATGACCCGTAAAGCCTGCGGAATGATGACCTGGCGAAGCGTCACGGTATGGGGTAATCCCAGTGAGCGTGCCGCCTCGTGCTGTCCGTAAGGTACGGCCTGGATCCCGGCACGGATAATCTCTGCGATAAACGCGGACGTATAAATCGACAGCGCCAATGTCAGCGCTGCCAGCTCGGGAATTAATACCATCCCGCCCTGAAAGTTAAAGCCACGCAGATGGGGAATGTCCCAGTGCAGCGCGGCCCCAAACAGCCAGTGTGCGATCAGCGGCAGGCTAACGATCAGGACCACAGCCGTTGGCCAGGTTCTACGAAGCTGACCGGTTTTGATCTGGTGCTTGCGATTAAAACGAAATACGCCAACAGAAAGAGCAAGCGCCATCACAATCGCGCCAATGAAAGCGTACAGCCCTTCACCCGTCTGAGGAGAAGGAATGGACAACCCACGGTTACTCAGGAAAAACAGCTCAAACGCGTCGACGGCCTGACGAGGGCCGGGAAGGTTGCGCAGTACGGCGAAATACCAGAAGAAGATCTGCAGGAGCGGGGGGATATTGCGGAACGTCTCGATATAAACAGTCGACAGTTTCCGCAGCAGCCAGTTTTCAGAAAGACGTGCCAGACCAATAAAGAAGCCCAGTATCGACGCGAAGACGATACAAAGCGCCGATACCAACAGCGTATTCAGTAAACCGACCACGAACACGCGTCCATACGTGTCACCTTCCTGGTAATCAATAAGGTGCTGAACAATGCCAAACCCCGCGCTGCGATCTAAAAACGCGAAACCGGAGGTAATGCCACGATTATTCAGGTTGGTAATGGTGTTATGGATGAGATACACGGCGATGAGAACAACCGCAACAATAGCAATAATCTGGAATAGCCAGGCGCGGACCGCGGGATGAGAAAAGGATAGCGATCCTTTTACGGCTGAGCGGCGATGGGACATAAAGAAACCTCAGTAACCATGACTCTGGAGAGGGCACTGCCTGAGCAGTGCCCGTTACAGCTATGACTTAACGTACCGGTGGCGCGTACTGAATACCGCCGTTGTTCCAGAGATTGTTCTGGCCGCGTTTGATCTTCAGCGGGCTTTCCGATCCCACGTTGCGCTCAAAGATCTCAGAGTAGTTGCCCACCTGTTTGATGATGTTGTAGGCCCACTTGTTATCCAGCTTCAGATCCTTGCCGAAATCACCTTCTGTACCGAGCAGGTGTGCCATATCCGGGTTGGATGGCTTAGCGGCTTTCTCATCAACGTTTTTCGAGTTGATGCCCATCTCTTCTGCGTTCAGCATGGCGAACAGCGTCCAGCGAACAATGGAGAACCAGTCTTCATCGCCACGACGTACGACCGGTCCGAGAGGTTCTTTGGAGATCACTTCAGGCAGAACAATCCATTCTGCCGGGTTGCTCAGCTTAATACGTAAGGCATACAGCTGTGACTGGTCAGAGGCCAGCGTGTCGCAACGGCCGGACTCCAGCGCTTTGGCCGACTCATCCGAGCGGTCGAATGTCACTGGGGTGTATTTCATGTTGTTTGCTTTGAAATAATCCGCGACGTTCAGCTCGGTATCGGTGCCCGCCTGAATACAAACGGTGGCACCATCCAGCTCTTTGGCGCTTTTCAGGCCTGCTTTATTGTGGGTCAGGAAGCCGATGCCGTCATAATAGGTCACGCCCGTAAATGACATCCCCATGCCTGCATCACGGGAGGACGTCCAGGTGGTATTACGGGAGAGCATGTCGACCTCGCCGGACTGCAGCGCCGTAAAGCGTTCTTTCGCCGTCAGCGGGGTGTATTTTACTTTGCTGTCATCACCAAAAACGGCGGCAGCAACGCCACGGCAGACGTCCACATCGATACCGGTAAATTTGCCGTTCGCATCGGCATAAGAGAAGCCAGGCAAACCGTCACTGATACCGCATTGAACAAAACCTTTCTTTTTAACGGCATCCAGTGTCGTTCCCGCATGGGCTTGACCGGCTACGGCAAACAACATGCCTGCAGCGGCCAGGCTGGCTATCATCGTCTTTTTCATAATGCATCCTGTGTGGCGAAATTTATCGTTATAGAGGCGTTTTTAAACGCTTAACCTGTCTGTGGCTTTGGCCAACGTTTATAAAGCAAACGTAATGCCAGTTTTGCGTTCGACAAAATAAGAGACGAGTGAACGCTTAATGGTGAGTGTAGACAGGCTTAAATAAAACGAGCGCCCTGAAATGGTGCGAAATTACAACCTGTGCCACAAATCGGAGCAAAAGTTATGCGTCGGGTCAGGAAAAAAGGGAGATAGTTTCCAGAGTGAATATTGGCAGGGTATTCAATAATATTAATGTGTGAAAATCATCACGATAGAATAAGTAATTTGAATGAGTATGCGAAAAAGATGTGACTGACTTCAGGCTTAGATTAATTACGTGAATAAATACGGGGCTATTTTTTTACTTATTTGAAAATACTGCACTCATTAAAAGCAAAAGCGCGGCCAGAGCCGCGCTTTCTTAACAGATGTTACTTCGTCAGGGCAACAATACCCAGCGTCAAACCCGCTACTGCGGCAGCACCGCCAGCGATAGCACCCGCAGTTTCCCAGTTATCCTGGGTGGTGCCTTTCATACAGGTATTGGTATGAACCAGTCGGCCCTGGTCATCGTAAACCGGTACACATGGAGAGTCGTGCGCGCAACCAGCCAGCAGCGCAGCGAGAAGTGCAACGGAAATGAATCTTTTCATGATGTTACCTCAGTATTATTTCTCATCCGCTATAAAGCCAGGAGGGCTATTAACGAACTGGAGGTTATTTTACCACCGGGGTAAGTCCTCGTTACACGAGGAATAATCTCAAATTATGTAGTTTGTAAAAATCGTGGAGAAAAATCGGTTTCAGGAGGAATTAATGGAGACATTATGGAGCTGCAAGAGACTGTTTTTACTTAATGCAAATCATCATGTTTTTAACACTGCCTTTATGTAAAGCGTAATTCATTGTTTATGTTAAAAATAAAAAAAGCACCAAAGGTGCCTTTTCGGGGGAATATTACTCTTTATGGTGAGTAAACCGTCGCCGAACAACCACAAAGAAGACGGGCACGAAGAAAATCGCCAGAAGCGTTGCGGAAAGCATTCCCCCCATAACGCCCGTACCGACGGCGTTTTGTGCACCGCTCCCGGCACCGGAGCTGATCACCAGCGGCATGACGCCAAGGATAAAGGCCAGAGACGTCATCAGGATCGGTCGAAGGCGCATCCTGGAAGCTTCCAGCGTGGCTTCAATAATGCCTTTGCCTTCTTTCTCCATCAGGTCTTTAGCAAATTCGACGATCAGGATGGCATTTTTCGCCGATAAACCAATCGTCGTCAGCAGGCCGACCTGGAAATAGACGTCATTGTTTAACCCGCGCAGCGATGCTGCGAGAAGCGCCCCAATGACCCCCAGCGGTACAACCAGCATAACGGAGAACGGAATGGACCAGCTTTCATACAGCGCTGCCAGACACAGGAACACCACGATCAGCGAAATGGCGTACAGTGCAGGCGCCTGGTTACCCGAGAGCCGCTCCTGATAGGACATTCCGGTCCAGTCATAGCCGATGCCGGAAGGCAGTTTTGCCGCGAGACTTTCCATCATAACCATGGCCTCACCGGTACTTTTACCCGGGGCTGATTCACCGAGGATCTCCATAGAGGGCATCCCGTTATAGCGCTCCAGGCGAGGTGAACCATAGACCCAATGAGCATTGCTAAAGGCAGAGAACGGGACCATTTCTCCATTCGCGCTGCGCACGTAGAGGTTGTTAATATCGCCTGGCAACATACGGAATTTGGCGTCGGCCTGTACGTAGACCTTTTTCACGCGCCCATGATCGATAAAGTCGTTCACATAGGTGCCACCTAATGCTGTCGAAATCGTCTGGTTGACGTCAGAAAGGCTGACGCCCAGCGCCTGGGCTTTCTCCTGATCGACATCCAGTTTGAACTGAGGCGTATCTTCAAGACCGTTAGGGCGCACGCGAACCAGCAGATCAGGGTGCTCTTTCACCATGCTGAGCAGTTGGTTACGCGCCTGCGTCAGTTGGGTATGCCCCAGGTTAGCCTGATCGATCAATTCAAAGTCGAAGCCCGTGGCGGTACCCAGCTCAATAATTGCAGGCAGGTTAAACGGGAAAACAAGGCCATCTTTAATCTGACTGAAGGCTTTCGTCGCGCGGCCCACAATGGCTTCGACACCATTTTCCGACCCAGGGCGCTCCTCCCAGGGCTTCAGGCTGACGAATGCAATACCGGAGTTCTGACCCTGGCCGCTAAAGCTAAAGCCGTTTACGGTAAAGACGGATTCAACGTTCGCCTTCTCTTTGTTCAGGTAGTAGTCCTGAACCTGGTCGAGGACCTGCTGAGTACGCGTCTGGGTTGCACCTGCCGGGAGTTGAACCATCGTCATAAACACCCCCTGATCCTCTTCGGGCAGGAAGGAGGTGGGTAGGCGCAGGAAGAGTACCGCCATCCCACCGACAATAATGACGTACACCACCAGATAGCGCCCTGTCTTACGCAAAATACCGCTCACGCTGTTGCTGTAGTGCTCCACGCTTTTATCAAAGAGCGCGTTAAACCAGCCGAAGAAGCCCCCTTTTTTCTCATGATGGTCGCCGGATACGGGCTTAAGCAACGTTGCGCAGAGTGCGGGCGTCAGGATGAGCGCAACCAGTACGGACAACGCCATAGCGGAAACGATAGTCAGCGAGAACTGGCGATAGATCGCCCCCGTCGAGCCACCAAAAAAGGCCATCGGAATAAAGACCGCCGAGAGCACCATGGCGATCCCGACCAGTGCGCCCTGGATCTGCTCCATCGACTTCTGCGTAGCCTCTTTCGGCGGCAGCTTATCCTCGACCATGACACGTTCGACGTTCTCAACGACCACGATAGCGTCATCGACCAGCAGACCTATAGCCAGCACCATGCCGAACATCGTCAGGGTATTGATGGAGAAACCAAACGCCGCCAGAACCGCAAAGGTACCCAGCAGAACGACCGGCACCGCGATAGTCGGGATGAGCGTCGCCCGCAGGTTTTGCAGGAACAGGTACATGACCAGGAAGACGAGAACGATCGCTTCAAACAGGGTCTTCACCACTTCGTGAATGGAGATTTTCACAAAAGGCGTGGTGTCATAGGGATAAACAACTTTCAGCCCCTGTGGGAAGAACTGCTGCAGCTGTGCCAGCTTGCTTTTGATGGCTGCCGCAGTGTCCAGCGCATTTGCCCCGGTTGCCAGCTTAATCCCCAGACCGGTTGCCGCCTGCCCGTTGATTTTAGTGACCATGTTGTAGTTTTCGCCGCCCAGCTCAATACGAGCCACGTCCTTCAGATGAACCATCGAGCCGTCCTGGTTCACCTTGAGCGTCACGCGGCCAAACTCTTCCGGTGATTTCAGGCGGGTTTGCGCGATGATCGAGGCATTCAGCTGTTGCCCGGGAATGGACGGCGTTCCGCCCAGCTGGCCTGCCGCTATCTGATCGTTCTGGGTTTTCAGCTGGTTGATAATATCCAGCGGCGTCAGCTGGTATTTATTCATCGCGTTGCTGTCGAGCCAGATGCGCATCGCATACTGAGCGCCAAACAGCTGAACGTCACCGACACCAGACGTGCGGCTGATGGCATCTTTGACGTTTGAGGCGACATAGTCAGAGATGTCATTCTGCGTAAGGTTTTTGTTGTCTGAAACAAAACCGGCGACCAGCAGGAAGCTGCTGCTGGATTTCTCCACGCCAATCCCTTGCTGCTGAACCTCTTGCGGCAGCAGCGGCATGGCGAGCTGTAGCTTGTTCTGCACCTGCACCTGAGCGATGTCCGGGTCGGTGCCTGACTCGAAGGTCAGGGTGATGGTGACGTTACCCGCTGAATCGCTGGTGGAGGACATATACATCAGGTTATCGATACCATTCATGTTCTGTTCGATAACCTGGGTCACGGTATCCTGCACCGTTTGAGCGTCCGCTCCCGGGTAGGTCGCGGAAATCGCCACGGCGGGAGGGGCGATGGTCGGATACTGTGCGACCGGAAGTTTGAGAATGGCCAGCCCGCCTGCAATCATCAGGATGATGGCAAGTACCCAGGCGAAAACCGGTCTCTGAATAAAGAAGTTAGCCATGTCGTCGTCCCTTAACCGGCTGGAGTCGTGGTGGTATCCGGCGTGGCGACGACGGTTACCCCCGGTCTGACTTTCTGTAGCCCGCTGACAATCACGCGGTCACCGTTTTTCAGCCCTTCCGTCACCAGCCAGCGATCGCCAATTGCCTGCGGGGCGACGACGGTACGCGGCTCAACCTGGTTTTTATCGTTCACCACCAGGACGGTTGCATCACCTCGCGGTGTGCGGGTCACGCCTTGCTGGGGAACCAGAATCGCGTCCGGCTGGGTACCTTCATCGATGCGGGCGCGAACAAACATGCCGGGTAACAGCAGATGCTGAGGGTTCGGGAAAATGGCGCGCAGGGTAATCGAGCCGGTACTTTCATCGACCGTGACGTCAGAGAACTGCAAGGTGCCTTTCAGCGGGTAGGGCTGCCCGTTCTCCATCAGTAGCTCAACGCTGCTGGCGGTATCGCCTTTTTGCAGGCTAGTCTGTTTCAGGCGCATAAAATCATTACTGGACTGGGTGACATCGACATAAATCGGATCGAGCTGCTGGACCGTTGCCAGCGCTGCGGCCTGTCCGTTCGTCACAAGTGCCCCTTCGGTCACGCTGGATTTCCCGATACGACCATCAACAGGAGAGGTCACTTTGGTGTAGGCAAGGTTGATACGTGCGCTTTCAACGCCGGCTTTCGCGGCAACCACGCTGGCATCTGCCTGCTGAGCCGTCGCCACGGCCTGGTCATACTCCTGCTTACTGACATATTGGGTGCCTACCAGCGGGAGATAGCGTTTTACCGTCAGGTGCGCAATATTGGCCGCCGCCTGAGCCTTCGCCAGTTCGCCTTTCGCGCTGTCATAGGCTGCCTGATAGGTCGCAGGATCAATCTGGTAAAGTGACTCACCCGCTTTTACATCGCTACCTTCCGCGAAGTTGCGGCGAAGGATAATGCCGCTAACCTGAGGACGAACCTCCGCAACGCGAAATGCATCTGTTCTGCCCGGGAGTTCAGTGGTGACAGCCAGAGGTGCGCTTTTCACAATGTGCACGCTGACCTGAGGCGCCTGCAGGTGTTGTTGTTGATTTTCCTGACCATCGCATCCAGTGAGCAGTACCGCGCAGACAATGAAACCGGATAAGGGCAAGCGTCTGAAATGATTCGTCATTACTGTTCCTTTAAATACCCATTAACCGATATATGCCGCGAACCGGTAGCTGGGGCAGAGGGATAAAAAATAAAATGTAGCTGCGTATAATAATGAGGGTATTTAATGTTTTTTAATTTATAAGTGCGAATGACCATGCTTCTGGAGAAAATCAGAATCAGACCTGGTCCATTCCGGGATATACTTCAGGCATGTTAATCAGGTAAATGGGGTTTATGTTGTTTGGTTATTCATCCCGTCAATTTAATTGACTCGATGTATTTGTATTAATTATAAATTAAGAGAGGTGACTTTTTTTGTGCAAAATTAAAACGGATTTTAGTGAATACTTACATTTGCATGAACGCAATATTACCTTTAAACCTTGTGAGTAACGAGTAGTTGCCTATGGCGCGTAAAAAGAAAGAAGAGGCTCAACAAACCCGGCAGCAGCTGATTGAGGCGGCTATAGGACAGTTTGCGACGCGTGGCGTAGCCAGTACGACGCTGACGGATATCGCTGATGCTGCAAAGGTGACGCGCGGCGCGATCTACTGGCACTTCACCAGCAAATCAGAAATATTTAATGCCATCTGGGAACAGCAATTACCGCTTCGCGACATTATTCGTGACAGGCTTTCCCTTTCCGATAGCGACGACCCATTGTTAAAACTTCGTGAGCAATTTATTACTGCGCTGCAGTATATTGCCCGTGAACCCCGGCAATGTGCGCTTTTACAAATTCTGTATCATAAGTGTGAATTTAGCAGTGATATGATTTCAGAGCGTGAAATCAGAAACCGCATTGGATTCAATGATGACACGCTACGCGCCACGCTGGAGACCTGTATTTCGCAGAATATCATTTCGCCAAAGGTGAATGTTGATCTCACCTTGATTGTATTCCACGGTTTTTTTAGCGGAATAATTAAAAACTGGTTAATGAATAACGACAGTTTTAATCTTTATCAGCAGGCTCCCGCTCTGGTTGATAGCATACTGGCGACACTCCCTGTCATCCGCGTGTCGCCTGATGAGGATGCTTACAGCTCAGCGCCAGGTAACATTTCCCCTCGGGCACAAAGTGCTTCTATGGTCTGCGCGCTGGTGGGTTTACCTAACAGATAACCCTGAAGGGTGTTACAGCCCAGCTCGGTTAAAAAGGCTTGCTGTGCTTCGGTTTCCACACCTTCTGCCACGACTTTCAGGTTAAGCGTTTTGGCAAGGGCGACAATCGCTGAGACAATAGTGGCATCCTCGCTTTCGCCGCTGAGCTCTTTCACAAACGCCCTGTCGATTTTCAATTCACAGGCCGGTAACCGCTTGAGATACAGCAGGCTCGAATATCCGGTGCCAAAATCATCAATGGAGGCCTTCACGCCCGCATCCGTTAGCTCTGTCAGCACTCGAACGCTCTCATCCGGGTTGCTCATCGCGGTGGTTTCCGTCACTTCGAGGATCAACATTTCCGGTGGAACTTGGTGAAGAGTCAGGCAGTCAAGAACCGTTTTCACCAGCGAAGGTTGTTCAAACTGCAGTGTCGACAGGTTTACCGCCATTGACCAGCTTTGATGACCCTGAAGATGCCATTCCCGCAGCTGGCGACAGGCTTCATTAATCACCCAGTTGCCAATGGGGATGATCAGCCCCGTTTTTTCCGCCAGCGGCAGAAAAAGCTCCGGCGTCAGTAACCCCTGCTTAGGATGCTGCCAGCGCAATAACGCCTCGAATCCGAGGACAGGACCCGCGGGGGCGTGAAATTTTGGCTGATACAGCAGGCACAGCTCATTGCGATCGATCGCCATCCACAGATCGTTCATTAACTGGAGATGGGTCTGCGCCAGGGTGTTCATAGAGGGCTGGAAAAAGTGGTAACCGTTACGGCCCATATGCTTCGTGTGATACATCGCCGCGTCGGCGTTAAACATCAGTTCACGCTCAGTTTTGCCGTCGTGAGGGTACAGTGCGATACCAATGCTGAGAGTCACCACCAGTTCATAGGGGCCGAGATTGAACGGGCTATCGATCGCGCGGACCAGCGAATTTGCCAGCGATGCCGCGTCGTCCGGACCTTCTCCCTCTGTCAGCAGAACAAACTCATCACCGCCGATACGTGCAAGGGTGAACTGGCCTTTCAGGAGAAGCAGCAGACGCTGTGTAACGGCGACCAGCAGCCTGTCACCGACATCATGGCCGTAGGCGTCATTGATGGCTTTAAAGCCGTCGAGATCCATGAACATCAGGGCAAAGTGATTCCCTTCACGATCGGCTTTGCTGATGGCCTGATCGAGTCTGTCTTCCAGAAGGATACGATTGGGCAGACGCGTCAGGGTATCGTGCAGCGCCAGTTGAGCGAGTTCCCGGTTAGCTTCTGCCAGCGACGAGGCCAGAAGGGCGGTACGTGCCTGAAGGCGGGCATCCAGCATCGACACCAGCAGGGTGATCCCAAGAATAGAGAGGGCGACAACGCTGACCAGCACCGCCAGCCAGCTCCCGTTAATCCCCTCATGATGAACCATTGTGGACATGGGAAACTGCGCCGCTTTCATCCCGGCATAGTGCATACCGGCAATGGCAATCCCCATCGTGATGGCGGCCCCCATACGCATCAGCACGACCTGTGCGGCTTCGCGACGCAGGCGGAAGGTCAGCCATAGTGCCGCGAGAGAAGCGGCAAGCGCAATCGCGACCGAGATGGCCACCCAGACCTTGTCCCAGATAATCCCCGGCATCACTTCCAGCGCCGCCATGCCGGTGTAATGCATAGCAACAATACCGCTCCCCATCACCAGCGCGCCGGGCAGCAGTCGGCGCAGGCGTAATTGCTCGCAGCTCACGAGCCATAGCGCAAACAGTGATGAACCCACGGCGATGACCATGGATAACACCGTCAGGGTGGCGTTGTAGCTCATGCTCATGGAGAGGTCCATCGCCAGCATGCCGATAAAGTGCATGGCCCACACGCCAATACCCATTGCAATGCCGCCGCCAGCCAGCCAGACGCGGGCAGCGACGCCCTCACTCCCGGCGACGCGTGCAGCCATGTTCAGCGCGGTATACGCCGCAAGGATGGCAACAACAAAGGAGAGGACGACAAGGATATGGTTGTATTGGCTGACCAGCATGGACGGTTCTACTCGAGTGTGGGGTTACGCTAGAGCGGTTGAGAAGGGCGAGACATTATCACCGTCAGGTAATGGCTCAAAGGGATTTAAATCCCCGTTTTTAGTGGGTAATAATGGTGTGATTTGCGCAATCGGGCGGTTAGTCGAGCTCGGAGCAGTTCACGAGTTTCAGCGGATTGACGGAGTTCATATTGCGACACTTATCGGTTTCGGTACTCATCAGTTCAATCCACTGCATCAGGAGTGCATCGAAAATGAGAACGGAGATTGCAAAGACAATCAGCCACCAGTATTTACGAATCATTGTGTCATTCCGCGAGAAGAGCGCCTGTAGGATGGGGAAAAATATACACGAAAAACCGTGGTTTAAAAGCGGGAGAAGCGAAGGTTTACACTGCGTTGACGGAGAGGTACAGGTAATAAAAAAGGCGCTTCCCCATGCCGAAGAGCGCCTTTTTAAACAAGCATTTAACTGATTAGTATCAGTTCATGCCGTATTTTTTCAGTTTCTTACGCAGAGTACCACGGTTGATACCCATCATCAGCGCAGCGCGGGTTTGGTTACCGCGGGTGTATTGCATCACCATGTCCAACAGTGGCTGTTCAACTTCAGCCAGTACCAGCTCATACAGGTCATTAACATCCTGACCGTTCAGTTGAGCAAAATAGTTCTTCAGTGCCTGTTTAACCGAGTCACGCAGGGGCTTTTGAGTTACCTGGTCCTGAGAGTTAACGGTAGAAACGGTCAGTACGTCAGAATTTACGCGTTGTTCGAACATAGTTCTGTCAGCTCTTTATTTCATTACGCAAGATTTTCGAAGTATGCCTCCAACGCCTCCAGCTGTACGCTGGCATCCTCTATGGCGTTGAATGTGCGCCGAAACTGGTCATCTGGAGCGTGCTCCTGGAGATACCAGGAGACGTGTTTACGCGCAATTCGGTACCCTTTTGCCTGACCGTAGTGGTCATGCAGTTCCCGAACATGCGAACAAAGCAAGCGCTTAACCTCTGCCAGAGGCAGCGGGGCAAGCAGCTCCCCAGTGTCCAGATAATGCTGGATTTCCCGGAAGATCCAGGGTCTTCCCTGAGCGGCACGTCCTATCATCAGAGCATCAGCTCCCGTATAGTCGAGTACAGCTCTGGCTTTAAGCGGGTCAGTTATGTCGCCATTCGCGATAATCGGAATGGAAACTTTCTGCTTAACTGCCCGAATGCTGTCGTATTCAGCTTCACCGTTGAACAAACAGGCGCGAGTGCGTCCATGAATGGTCAGGGCCTGAATGCCACAGTCTTCGGCCAGTTGGGCAATCTCTACACAGTTACGGTGTTCCGGCGACCAACCCGTGCGAATCTTCAACGTAACAGGAACGTCCACTGCGCTGACAACCGCCGTCAGGATAGCTTTCACCTGGTCGGGGTATTGCAGAAGGGCTGAACCTGCAAGCTTGCGATTCACCTTTTTGGCCGGGCACCCCATATTGATATCAATAATCTGGGCACCACTTTCCACGTTAATCCGCGCGGCATCTGCCATCTCTTCAGGCACGCTTCCGGCAATTTGCACGGTGCGAATACCTGGTTCATCAACGTGCACCATCCGAAGGCGGGATTTATCGCTTTCCCAAACCTGCGGGTTAGACGACATCATCTCGGATACGGTTAAACCGGCTCCCATCTCATAGCACAGCGTCCTGAACGGCCGGTCTGTAATACCTGCCATAGGGGCTGCGATCAGGCGATTTCTAAGCTGGTGGTGTCCGATGCGCATGAGTTAAGAAATGACCATACTGTGACTGCAAGGCGGCGTATATTACGCATTTTTTGCACGAGATGAAAGGCCAAACTTTGAACAATCCACTGTTGTAGATCAAGGAATCGCCGCTCAATCTTTCCGTTCAAAATTATTCATTATTTAAATCATTATGTTATACGATAATGGTTATTTTATAGGCGCTTACAATTTCCCGTAACTTCTCATCATTTCTGAATAAATGCTTCGATGAAGCGGGATAATCTGCTGTTTTTAGCAGCAGATTTCCCCACTTCTTTGCGATCTGCGTCGCATTTTAGAACATGATCGTCATGCGAAAAATGCGTCTTATTCGACCACAACGCGCCCATGCAGCGACTGTACCGGACGGTTATTATCGTGATGCATGGTATGAGTAAATTTCTCAAGCTGTTCTGCTGAGAGGGTTAACGGCTGTTTGAGCACGATCCAGGTGACCCCTTCAGAACACGGTGGCGTGGTCAAGGAGCCGCTAAAGCGCCAGTAAGTTTTCACCTTTGGCAGCAGTTTGTTCAGGTTGAGCTCCTTCTCAATCGATACATTCTGTTCAGCCTGCTGAGGCATCACACTCCACAGCTTTTCCAGCTCGGGATTCGCAGCACCGTTATCAAACATGACGGCCACCACGGCCAGCTCACCCGCGCTGTTTTTATGTACCAGATGCATCTCCATCGCGTACTTCTTGCCATGCACGGTGTTTTCGCTCGGTGCATGGAAGTGGAACTGCTGTAGCGTCCAGGTTTGCTTGTCCAGGGTTATCGTGTTGCGGGTATCTGCTTTTTCGCTGGCCTGAATGGTATGGCCATTGTTTGTCAGCCCGACAGGGCCATCAATGTAGTGCGTTTTAAGCGGAGGGAGATGGGCGTTAGCGGTCGAATCAATATTAATCGGAGACTGGTTCATCCCGCTTTGACAGGTCTTGTATGCCTCGTCCAGCTCGCCCCAGTGTTCCGGTGAACCTTCCCCTTCGTAGCTCCAGTGTGACGCAAATGCTGAAGCCGAAACCATGCTCAGCGCCAGCAGCGCTGCCTTGCCTGTAATGTGTTTCATCATATTCTTCCGGTGAATTTTTATAATACAAATCAACATGATTTGTGTGGTTATTTTACCGAAGAATGGCAGAGGGAGAGAGAATAATCAGAGGGTGAAAGGCGTGGTCAGATGACCACGCCAAATGCTTATTTTTTACGGCCGGTGATGCGGCACCACTCTTCTTTCTCAACCACCGGGTCGAGGGTGAAAAGATCGGCGTAGGCTTCACACACGCTGTCGGCCTGGCTCGCCAGAATACCGGAAAGCCCCAGCAGACCGCCCTCAACGGGCAGCACGCTGATTAACGGGGCCAGCTCACGCAGTGGGCCTGCCAGAATGTTTGCGACCACCACATCGGCTTTCATGGCGTCTGGCTGTGCATCCGGCAGATACAGCTCCAGACGATCGGACACGCCGTTACGCTCGGCGTTGTCGCGGCTGGCCTGAATCGCCTGCGGATCGATATCGATCCCGATGGCTTTAGCTGCGCCCAGTTTCAGGGCGGCAATCGCGAGGATCCCGGATCCACAGCCAAAGTCGATCACCGTCTTCCCGTCCAGATCGAGACCATCCAGCCACTGCAGGCACAGGGATGTGGTTGGGTGAGTGCCGGTACCAAATGCAAGGCCCGGGTCGAGCATCACGTTGACCGCATTCTCGTCCGGGACGTCGCGCCAGCTTGGGCAGATCCACAGACGCTTGCCGAACTGCATCGGGTGGAAGTTATCCATCCACTCGCGTTCCCAGTCTTTATCCTCCAGCTGTTCGATTTTGTGCACAAAACCCGCGCCCAGCAGAGGATGGTTTTCCAGAATCGCGACAACCTCTTTCATATCGGTTTCGGCATCAAACAGGCCAATAACGTCGGTATCGCCCCACAGGCGGGTTTCGCCCGGCAGTGGCTCAAAGACCGGCGTGTCATGCGTGTCCTGGAAGGTGATAGAGACCGAACCGGCCTCCATCAGCGCATCGCTCAGTTCCTCGGCGTTAGCGCCGGTTGTGTTCAGTTTTAGTTGGATCCACGGCATGGCAAAACTCTTTATTTATCAGTAGAAATCATAGCGGGTTGTGGGACAGGCTGACCGAAACGGTTCCCCACCACAAACGCCAGTAAACTTAGCAGTAACGAAGGCACAATCGGATGGAAGCCCAGGTACTGAATCTTAAACGTTGCGAGGACGGCATACAGCACACCGCCGACGATCATGCCGCTCAGCGCGCCCGCCGCGTTTGCCCGCTCCCAGTAGAGCCCTAACACCAGCGGCCACAGGAATACCGCTTCCAGCCCACCAAATGCCAGCAGGTTCAGCCAGATGATCATCTCCGGCGGACGCCATGCGGCGAGCATCATCAGAATACCGAGCACCAGCGTGGTCCAGGTTGAGATGCGTTTCAGCTTCTGCTCATTATGCATTTTAGCCGGACGCGCGCTAAGCCACAGATCTTTGATAATGGTGGCGGAAGCCTGAAGCAGGTGCGCGTTAACGTTGGACATGATGGCCGCCATCGGTGCAGCAAGGAATAAACCTGCGGCCCACGGCGGCAGAACCTGCACCATCAGCGTTGGGATCACCTGATCCGGCACGGTCAGGTGAGGTAATACAGCTCGACCCAGCGCGCCCGCCAGATGCATGCCCAACATCAGAAGGGCGACAACGACGGTACCAATCACAATCCCGCGGTGAACGGCTTTGCTGTCTTTATAGGAGATACAGCGCACGGCGGTGTGCGGCAGACCGATAACCCCAAAGCAAACCAGCACCCAGAAGGAGGTCATAAACGCGGGCGTCAGGATATCGTCAGCACCATGAGGGCTGACCAGCTTAGGATCGATCTGTTCCAGCGTTTGCACTGCATTGTGTAACCCGCCGGCCGCGTAGATGACGCCGACCAGCAGCACAAGAGTACCTATCAGCATCACCATGCCCTGCATGGTGTCGTTCAGCACGCTGGCGCGGAAACCGCCAAACGCGGTGTACAGCGCAATCGTGATCCCGAAGATGAGCAGCCCGGTCTCGTACTTAATACCCGCTGCCGTTTCCAGCAGGCGCGCGCCGCCAATAAACTGAACGGCAATGGCGCCGACGAAGGCGACAATCAGGCTGATACTGGCAATCCAGACCACCGCGCGGCTCTGATAACGCGCCTGCAGCATGTCGTTCAGCGTAATGGCGTTATAGCGGCGAGCGAGTATGGCAAATTTTTTGCCCAGAATACCCAGTGACAGCCAAATCGTGGGCACCTGAATCATGGCCAGCAATACCCAGCCCAGGCCGTATTTGTATGCGGCTCCCGGCCCGCCGATAAACGAACTGGCGCTCACATAGGTGGCGGTCAGCGTCATCGCCAGCACAAACCCGCCCATGGAACGGCTGCCGAGGAAATATTCGCTCAGGAACGATCCGGTACTGCGTTTGCGCATGGCATAGAAAGATAGGCCAAATACCACGATCAAATAGACAACCAGTACGGTGATGATTTCAGTTTGCATCACTGTCCTCCAGCGGGAAATCGCGGAAGATAAAGCGCACCATCAGCCAGCTGAGCAAAATGAAAACCAACGGCACCAGCAGACACGCCATTTCAAACCAGTGCGGCAGGCCGGTTATGCCGGACGCTGAATTCGGTAAGTAAGCAGTTACTAACCATGCGGCGAGATAGAGAAGGGTCAGCCACAGCGCCCAGCGCGCTTCTTTATGGGCCTGAACAAAACGTTTGTCCATTTTTTGTCCCTTGTGGATGAAGAAAGCGGGGATTGTACATGATGAGGCTTTCCAGGCCCCAGAAATAAAAAAGGCCGGATAATCCGGCCTTTTCGTGTGCGCGCAGTCTTACTTCTCGTTAAGACCGAGTTTCTTCTCGAGATAGTGGATGTTGGTTCCACCATTCTGGAAGTGCTCGTCGCTCATAATGCGCATCTGCAGATCAACGTTGGTTTTGATACCGTCGATGATCAGCTCCTGCAGGGCGTTCTTCATGCGGGCAATCGCCACGTCACGGTTTTCGCCGTAGCAGATGAGTTTACCGATCATTGAGTCATAGTATGGCGGTACGGTGTAACCTGCGTAGATATGAGATTCCCAACGCACGCCAAAGCCGCCCGGCGCGTGGAAACGCGTGATTTTACCCGGGCTTGGCAGGAAGGTGTTCGGGTCTTCGGCGTTGATACGACACTCGATCGCATGGCCTTTCACCACAACTTCTTCCTGCTTGATGGACAGCGGCTGACCGGCTGCGATACGCAGCTGTTCTTTGATCAGGTCAACGCCGGTGATCATTTCGGTAACCGGGTGTTCAACCTGAATACGGGTGTTCATTTCGATGAAATAGAACTCGCCGTTTTCGAACAGGAACTCAAAGGTACCCGCCCCGCGATAGCCGATATCGACACACGCTTTGGCGCAACGCTCGCCGATGTAGCGACGCAGTTCCGGGGTAATACCCGGTGCTGGCGCTTCTTCGACCACTTTCTGGTGACGACGCTGCATGGAGCAGTCACGTTCTGCCAGATAGATCGCGTTACCCTGACCGTCAGCCAGCACCTGAATTTCGATGTGGCGTGGGTTTTCCAGGTATTTTTCCATGTATACCATGTCATTGCTGAAAGCGGCTTTCGCTTCAGCTTTGGTCATGGAGATGGACTGCGCCAGGTCAGCATCGCTGCGCACAACGCGCATACCGCGACCGCCGCCGCCGCCGGACGCCTTGATGATAACCGGGTAGCCAATGCGTTTAGCATGAGCACGGTTAGCATCCATGTCGTCGGTCAGAGGGCCGTCAGAGCCTGGTACGGTTGGCACACCGGCTTTTTTCATCGCGGTGATTGCAGACACTTTGTCGCCCATCAGGCGGATGGTGTCGGCTTTCGGGCCGATGAAGATGAAGCCAGAGCGTTCAACCTGCTCAGCAAAGTTGGCGTTCTCAGAGAGGAAGCCGTAACCCGGATGAATTGCCACCGCGCCGGTGATTTCAGCGGCGCTGATGATAGCCGGGATGTTCAGATAGCTTTTTACGGACGGAGCCGGGCCAATACAGACCGTCTCATCCGCCAGCAATACGTGTTTTAAATCGCGATCCGCGCTTGAGTGCACAGCGACGGTCTTGATGCCCAGTTCTTTACAGGCACGAAGAATACGCAGTGCGATCTCGCCGCGGTTGGCGATAACAATTTTATCCAGCATGTACGCCTCGTTACTCGATGACGACCAGCGGCTCGTCAAATTCAACCGGCTGACCACTTTCGACCAGAATCGCTTTCACAGTACCTGATTTGTCTGCTTCGATCTGGTTCATCATTTTCATCGCTTCAACGATGCACAGGGTATCGCCTACGTTGACTTTCTGACCCACTTCGATGAACGCCTTCGCGTCCGGGCTCGGGGTGCGGTAGAAAGTACCAACCATTGGGGAACGTACGATGTGACCACTGATTTCTGCTGCAGCGGCAGGTGCGGCTTCAGTTGCTGCTGGCGCAACGGCTGCGGAGAGCGCAGGCTGCTGCACTGGCGCAGCATAAGCCTGCTGCATTACCGGGAAGCTAGCGGCTGGGGCTGCACGGCTGATGCGTACAGACTCTTCGCCTTCAGAAATTTCCAGTTCGGAGATGCCTGATTCTTCAACCAGCTCGATCAGTTTTTTAATCTTACGAATATCCATGAGTGGGTTCCGTACTCTTGTTTAGTGTGATTGTGACAAGCGTTTTACCGCTGTCTGTAAAGCGTATGAATAGCCGTCTGCGCCCAGTCCACAGATAACGCCAGCAGCGATATCTGACAGATACGAATGGTGGCGGAACGGCTCTCGGGCGTGCACGTTACTCAGGTGGATCTCGATAAACGGGATACTCACCGCGAGCAGTGCGTCGCGGATAGCAACACTGGTGTGCGTAAACGCGGCCGGATTGATCAGGATATAGTCCACATTGTCTTTAGCCTGATGAATACGGTCGATGATTGCGTACTCCGCATTCGACTGAAAATGATCCAAATCCACATTCAGTGACGCTGCTTCCGTTCCCAGACGGTTAACAATTTCACTCAATGTCAGCGTGCCGTACTTCTCTGGCTCACGGGTTCCGAGCATGTTCAGGTTCGGTCCGTTCAAAACTAAGATATGGAACTTATCAGTCATTATGCCGCTATCTCCTGCGATTTTCGGGTAAAAAACAAAATATACCTTCGAAACGCAAATGTCACCTTTTCAGAGGCTTAAAACCGCTGTCAGGCGAACCAAGGTCGCACATTATAACGATTTCGTAGCATTTAGCAGCTAAATACTGGTCTTATCAGGGAAGATTATCAACCGCTATCCGAAAAAGATTTGCGGTTGACGGGGAATATGCGGGAAAACGCACAGTTTCGCGAACTATCGCAACCACTGGCGGAACTTCTTGTAACGCCATGCTAAAAGCGCCACGGCGGCCAGTGCGTACAGGACCGGCTGCGGGGAGAGGATCTTCACCGACCACAGGTAATGAATGGGGGCGAGGATCGCGACAAGATAGACGAAGTTGTGCAGCAGCTGCCAGCGCCTGCCCAGTTTTCGCTGCGCATATTGCGTGGAGGTCAGCGCTAACGCCAGTAAAATCACCCAGCTCACAATACCCAGCGTCAGATAAGGGCGTGTCACCAGTTCGCGGCCAAGCAGTGCCAGATTGTTAATTCCCAGTTCCAGCAGGGCATAGCTGGTGAGGTGCAGCGTCGCCCAGGCAAAACACCATAGCCCTAACAGCCGACGGGTGCGTATCAATAGTGGCTGTTTAGCGTAGCGCGCCAGCGGCGAAACGAGCAAGGTGGCCAGCAAAAATTTCAGAGCCATCCGACCGGTAAAATGCTGGATATCCTTGGCCGGGTCTGCGCTAAAGAGCCCCTGGCTGGCGGCCCAGAACAGCCATATAAAAGGAAGTAACCCGGCCAGGTGCAGCAGCACTTTCAGCCAGGTAATCTGTTTTGCCGTTAAACGCACTCAGAAGTTCTCCCGTAAATTGAGGCCACGGTACAGCGAGGCCACTTCATCCGCATAGCCGTTAAACAGCAGCGTGGGCTGACGCTTCACGTCCAGCGCACCGCCGGAACCGATAAACCGCTCGGTTGCCTGCGACCAGCGCGGGTGATCCACATGCGGGTTCACGTTGGCGAAGAAACCGTATTCGTTCGGAGCCGCCAGATTCCAGGTGGTGGGCGGACGCTCGCGGGTGAGCTTAATGCTGACGATGGACTTAATTCCTTTGAAACCGTATTTCCACGGTACGGTTAAACGGATGGGGGCACCGTTCTGCGGCGGAAGCGCCTTGCCGTACACGCCGACGGTCAGCAGGGTAAGCGGGTGCATCGCCTCATCGAGACGTAGCCCTTCCACATACGGATACTCAAGCCCGCCGCCGATAAACCGGTCTTTTTGTCCTGGCATCTCGTCCGGCGCATAGCGCGTCTGGAAAGCGACATATTTTGCGTTGCTGGTGGGCTCAACCATCGCCAGCAGTTTATGCAGCGGGAAGCCGACCCACGGCACCACCATCGACCAGGCCTCCACGCAGCGCATGCGGTAGATACGCTCTTCGAGCGGGAAACGGGTGGTCAGATCGTGATGATCCAGCGTCAGAGGTTTCGCCACTTCGCCATCAATCTTCAGCGTCCACGGATCGGTTTTGAGGCTACCGGCGTTGGCGGCAGGATCGGCCTTGTCGAGACCAAATTCGTAGAAGTTGTTGTAGCCGGTGACTTTATCTTCTGGCGTCAGCGTCAGTTTATTTTGCCATTGGGCGGGTTTCGTAAAGGTGAGCGGGGCGCCGGAAGGGGCCTTCGGCCGATCGTTGCCTTTAAACCAGTCGAGCAGGTCGGCGTGTGCCGCCGGAGAGAGCGTCAGGGCTGTGGCGCTGATGCCAAGCATTTTCAGGATCTGGCGGCGCTGTAACATAAAGACAGACTCGGACGTTACGTCGGCTTCCGTCAGTTTTCGGTTTTTCATGGCATCCTCCGTCATGCGTTTTCCTAAGCATGACGGAGGAGAGGGATTCGCGCGAATATGTCACGAAAATTTGAAGATTAGGCGATTTTCACCAGCGCACGACCTTGGAACTGGTTGTCCATGATCTTACTGGCATAGTCCGGTGCCTGGCTGAGCGTAATCTCCGTTGCGCTCCGGGTGTAGAAGGATTCCGGCAGATCGCGTACCAGACGTTCCCATGCCTGCGTACGGCGAGCCGCTGGGGTCATCACGGAATCCACACCCTGCAGGCGGACGTTACGCAAAATAAATGGCATCACGGTGGTGGGCAGGGCAAATCCGCCCGCCAGTCCGCAGGCTGCCACGCAGCCGCCGTAGTTCATCTGCGCCAGGACTTTTGCCAGCACTTTATCACCGACGGTATCCACCGCGCCTGCCCAGACCTGTTTTTCCAGTGGACGGGTTTCGGCGAATTCGTCACGGCTGAGAATGCGGCTGGCCCCGAGCTGGCGCAGGTAATCGTGGGTGCTTTCGCGGCCCGACACCGCCGCGACCTGATAGCCCAGCTTGTGCAGCAGCGTGACAGCCGTGCTGCCCACGCCGCCGCTGGCACCGGTGACGACAATTTCACCCGACTCAGGGCGGATGCCCGCCTCTTCCAGCGCCATCACACACAGCATGGCGGTAAAGCCTGCCGTACCGACGATCATCGCCTTGCGGCCATCCATGCCTTTCGGCATTGGCACCAGCCAGTCGCCCTTCACGCGCGCCTGCGTTGCCAGCCCGCCCCAGTGATTTTCACCTACGCCCCAGCCGGTGAGCAGCACCTGCTGGCCCGGGTGGAAGCGCGGATCCTCGCTGGTATGAACCCGGCCCGCGAAATCAATCCCCGGCACCATAGGGAAATTTCGGATGATTTTACCCTTACCGGTAATCGCCAGCGCATCTTTATAATTTAAACTGGACCAGTCAATGTCGACGGTTACTTCGCCTTCCGGCAGGCGACTCTCTTCAACCGCCTGCACTGAGGCAAGCGTTTTGCCGTCCTGCTGTTCTAAGATCAAAGCCTGCATACGGGGTCCTCTCGACTCAGATGATTGGAAAATAATTTCTGAAGACTATACTCGCTCAGGGAAACGCAATGCCGATTTAACGCAATAAATTGCCAGATACACCCGATTTGATAGTATGCCGCATTTGGAATGCAAGTTAGCGCTTACTCGCTACCCCATCAACCCACGGAGTAATCTCAAGGATGCGATTAACGACGAAGTTCTCGGCTTTTATCACCTTGCTGACGGGGCTTACCATTTTTGTCACGCTTATGGGCTGCTCCCTGAGCTTTTACACCGCCATTCAGGACAAGCTGGTTAACCGGGTACAGTCTGTTGCATCGGTGATTGATGCGCGTCTGCTGACGACGCCGCTACCGGCGCTCTCCCGTGAGCTCGATGAGTTGATGGTACCTGTTGATATCGTTCAGATCGACATTCTGCAGGGAAAGCATCGTGTTTTAAGCCACGAACGGCCGGGAAGCTATCGCCCCGCGGGCGTGGTGAGCCAGTATCGGGAAGTGACGGTGCATTCCCTGAAAAATCCGGGGATGACCATACACATGGTCTACCTCGATCCGATGGCGAGCTATTTTCGTTCAATGATGACCACCGCACCGCTCACCGTCGCCGTTGCGTTTATCGTCCTGCTGATCTTTCTCGCGGTCCGCTGGCTGCGCCGACAGCTCTCCGGCCAGGAGCTGCTGGAGATGCGCTCCGTGCGGATCCTTAACGGTGAACGCGGTCCGCAGGTGCGTGGCTCGGTCCATGAGTGGCCGTCACGCGCCAGCAGCGCGCTGGATACGCTGCTCTCGGAAATCCAGTTTGCCAGCGACCAGCGCAGCCGAATGGATACGCTGATTCGCTCTTATGCCGCCCAGGATAATAAAACTGGCCTTAACAACCGTCTTTTCTTTGATAATCAACTCGCGACGCTGCTCGACGATTCAGAAAAAGTGGGGACACACGGGGTGGTGATGATGATTCGCCTGCCCGATTTCGATCTCCTGCGCGATACCTGGGGACAGCGGGCTGCGGAAGAAAATCTCTTTACGCTGATCAACCTGCTCTCCACCTTTATTATGCGCTACCCGGGCGCGCTGCTGGCCCGCTATCACCGCAGCGACTTTGCCGTATTGTTGCCGCACCGCACGCTGAAGGAATCAGAAAGCATCGCCAGCCAGCTGCTGAAAGCGGTGGATGCGCTGCCGCAGAGCAAAATGCTCGACAGGGACGATATGGTCCACATGGGGATCTGCGCCTGGCGTGGCGGACAATCCACAGAACAGGTGATGGAACATGCGGAAGCGGCCACCCGCAACGCCGTGTTGCAGGGGGCGAACGGATGGGCGGTTTATGACGACTCGCTGCCGGAAAAAGGGCGTGGCAACGTGCGCTGGCGTACTTTGATTGAGCAAATGCTTAGCCGCGGTGGACCACGTATTTATCAAAAACCCGCGGTCATGAAAAACGGCAACGTTCATCACCGCGAGCTGATGTGTCGTATTTTTGACGGTACGGAAGAGGTTATCTCGGCGGAATATCTGCCGATGGTCCTGCAATTTGGCCTGTCCGAAGAGTATGACCGCCAGCAAATTACCCGATTGATTCCGTTTTTATCTTTTTGGCCTGAAGAAAGTCTGGCATTACAGGTTACCGTTGAGTCATTAATACGCCCACGTTTTCAGCGCTGGCTGCGTGATACATTAATGCAATGCGAAAAATCGCAACGCAAACACATTATTTTTGAACTTGCTGAGGCCGACGTAGGTCAACACATCAGCCGGTTACGTCCGGTGGTTCGTTTGATCAATGCGCTCGGTGCGCGTGTAGCGGTGACGCAGGCAGGCTTAACGCTGGTCAGTACCAACTGGATCAAGGAGCTGGATGTAGAATTATTAAAGCTACATCCGGGGCTGGTAAGGAATATTGAGAAGCGTACGGAAAACCAGCTGCTGGTACAGAGTCTGGTAGAAGCATGCAAGGGAACGCGAACACAAGTATTTGCCACGGGCGTGCGCTCCAGAGGTGAATGGCAGATGTTAACAGAGCGCGGTGTGATGGGTGGTCAGGGGGATTTTTTTGCTGCCTCTCAACCGCTTGACACCAACGTGAAAAAATATTTGCAAAGATACTCTGTTTGACCTGCCGTTTACGCTGTTTTCACGTAGAATATCGCGCCTGTAGCTTTGAGTATGTCGAGCAAAAAGCCAGTGAACGACCTTTAACGGGTTACAAACGTCAGTGGGGAACGCTACTGTTTATTCAGCCCTGAGGGAGTCAGGGGATGATTTTGTAACATCAGGAAACGTACTGCACAAATTTTCACCGTTGCAGATGATTTTTGCGCCTTGTCGCTGCTGCGTGTGGTTGGTAAAGTAAGCGGATTTTGTTTTCCGCCCCAGCTTTCAGGATTATCCCTTAGTATGTTGAAAAAATTTCGTGGCATGTTTTCCAATGACCTGTCCATTGACCTGGGTACCGCGAATACCCTTATTTATGTAAAAGGACAAGGCATCGTATTGAATGAGCCTTCTGTTGTGGCCATTCGTCAGGATCGTGCAGGCTCGCCGAAAAGCGTGGCCGCAGTGGGTCATGACGCGAAGCAGATGCTGGGTCGTACCCCTGGCAACATCGCCGCCATTCGCCCAATGAAAGACGGCGTTATCGCCGACTTCTTCGTGACTGAAAAAATGCTTCAGCACTTCATCAAGCAGGTTCACAGCAACAGCTTCATGCGCCCAAGCCCGCGTGTTCTGGTGTGTGTGCCGGTTGGTGCAACCCAGGTAGAGCGTCGCGCAATTCGTGAATCTGCCCAGGGCGCAGGTGCGCGTGAAGTGTTCCTGATTGAAGAGCCAATGGCGGCGGCCATCGGTGCTGGTCTGCCTGTGTCTGAAGCGACCGGTTCCATGGTGGTGGATATCGGTGGTGGTACCACTGAAGTGGCCGTTATCTCTCTGAACGGCGTGGTGTACTCCTCTTCCGTACGTATCGGTGGTGACCGCTTCGACGAAGCCATCATTAATTATGTACGCCGTAACTACGGCTCTCTGATCGGTGAAGCCACCGCAGAGCGTATCAAACACGAAATCGGCTCTGCGTATCCGGGCGATGAAGTGCGTGAGATCGAAGTGCGTGGCCGTAACCTGGCTGAAGGTGTGCCACGCGGTTTCACCCTGAACTCCAACGAAATTCTGGAAGCACTGCAGGAACCACTGACGGGTATCGTGAGCGCGGTAATGGTCGCGCTGGAACAGTGCCCACCAGAGCTGGCGTCCGATATCTCCGAGCGCGGTATGGTTCTGACCGGTGGTGGTGCGCTGCTGCGTAACCTCGACCGCCTGTTAATGGAAGAGACAGGTATTCCTGTCGTAGTTGCAGAAGATCCACTGACTTGCGTCGCCCGTGGTGGTGGCAAGGCGCTGGAAATGATCGACATGCACGGCGGCGATTTGTTCAGCGAAGAGTAGTCGAGTTTGAGAGGGTAGCAATTTGCTACCCTTTCTCTCTGACGCGAGAATACGCATAGCCTATGAAGCCAATTTTTAGCCGTGGCCCATCGCTACAGTTTCGCCTCATTCTGGCGGTTCTGGTTGCGCTTGGGGTCATTATTGCCGATAGCCGCCTCGGTACGTTCAGCCAGATCCGAACGTACATGGATACCGCCGTCAGTCCTTTCTACTTTATATCCAATGGTCCCCGTGAATTGCTCGACTCCGTTTCTCAAACGCTGTCTTCACGTGACCAACTCGAACTCGAAAACCGGGCATTACGTCAGGAACTGTTGCTGAAAAACAGTGAACTGCTGATGCTGGGGCAATACAAGCAGGAAAATGCGCGTCTGCGTGAACTGCTCGGCTCGCCGCTGCGTCAGGATGAGCAGAAAATGGTCACGCAGGTGATCTCCACCGTGAACGACCCCTACAGCGATCAGGTTGTGATCGACAAAGGGAGCGTGAACGGGGTGTATGAAGGTCAGCCTGTTATCAGTGATAAAGGCGTCGTGGGCCAGGTGGTTGCCGTGGCCAAACTGACCAGCCGCGTGCTGCTGATTTGCGATGCCACGCATGCGCTGCCGATCCAGGTCCTGCGTAACGACATCCGCGTGATTGCGGCCGGTAATGGCTGTACGGACGACCTGCAGCTGGAACACCTGCCAGCTAACACGGATATCCGCGTGGGTGACGTCCTGGTGACCTCCGGTCTGGGCGGACGCTTCCCTGAGGGCTATCCGGTTGCGGTGGTCTCTTCGGTGAAGCTGGATACGCAGCGTGCCTATACCGTGATTCAGGCGCGTCCAACCGCCGGTTTGCAGCGTCTGCGCTATCTGCTGCTGCTGTGGGGCGCCGATCGTAACGGTGCTAACCCGATGACGCCTGAAGAGGTGCATCGCGTGGCAAATGAGCGCCTGATGCAGATGATGCCGCAGGTTCTCCCGCCTGCGGATTCCATGGGGCCACCTGCGCCAGTCCCGGCGCCGGCAACCGGGTTAACGCAGCCGCTGCCGGATGCGCCGCCACCGCCTAAACTCTCTTCGGGAGGGCAGTAGTGGCAAGCTATCGTAGCCAGGGACGCTGGGTCATCTGGCTCTCGTTTCTCATTGCACTGTTGCTGCAAGTGATGCCCTGGCCGGATGACATTCTCGTTTTCCGGCCAAACTGGGTATTGCTCATTTTGCTCTACTGGATCCTTGCCCTGCCGCATCGCGTAAATGTCGGCACAGGTTTCGTGATGGGTGCCATACTGGATCTCATTAGCGGCTCTACGCTTGGCGTGCGCGCCTTGTCCATGAGCATTATTGCGTACCTCGTCGCACTCAAATTCCAGCTCTTCCGTAACCTTGCGCTCTGGCAACAGGCCCTGGTGGTGATGCTATTGTCGCTCGCTGCGGATATCGTTGTTTTCTGGGCAGAGTTTTTAGTGATCAACGTCTCTTTCCGACCGGAAGTGTTCTGGAGTAGTGTAGTAAACGGTGTGCTCTGGCCATGGTTATTCCTGCTGATGCGTAAGGTTCGCCAGCAGTTTGCTGTGCAATAAAAGGTTTCTATGACGTCTTTGTATCTCGCTTCCGGCTCCCCGCGCCGTCAGGAACTCCTGACGCAGCTAGGGGTCTCTTTTGAACGCATCGTGACCGGCATTGAAGAAAGACGTGCTGAGGGCGAAAGCGCCCAGCAGTACGTGTCTCGCCTGGCGCGTGAGAAAGCGCAGGCGGGCGTGGCCAGTGTGCCATGCGATCTCCCCGTGCTGGGAGCAGATACCATCGTTATTCTGAACGGTGAAGTGCTTGAGAAACCGCGCGACGCCGATCATGCGGCGCGCATGCTGCGCAAACTGTCCGGACATACGCATCAGGTGATGACGGCCGTCGCGTTGGCTGACAGCCAGCACGTGCTGGATTGCCTGGTGGTGACAGAAGTGACGTTCAGAGTGCTTACCGACGACGACATCGCCGCTTATATTGCCAGCGGTGAACCAATGGATAAGGCAGGTGCATACGGTATTCAGGGGCTGGGTGGCTGTTTTGTCAGGAAGATTCATGGCAGCTATCACGCCGTAGTCGGCTTACCGCTGGTGGAAACGTATGAGTTGCTGAGCAATTTTAACTCACTGCGTGAGGGAAGGGATAATTATGACGGCTGAATTGTTGGTAAACGTAACGCCATCGGAAACCCGTGTGGCCTATATTGATGGTGGCATTCTTCAGGAAATTCATATTGAGCGTGAAGCGCGGCGCGGAATAGTAGGCAATATCTACAAAGGTCGTGTCAGTCGTGTACTACCGGGTATGCAGGCGGCTTTTGTAGATATTGGACTGGATAAGGCGGCATTTTTACATGCCTCCGATATCATGCCGCACACCGAGTGCGTCGCGGGCGAAGAGCAAAAGCAGTTTGCCGTGCGCGACATTTCCGAACTGGTGCGTCAGGGACAGGATCTGATGGTGCAGGTGGTGAAAGATCCCCTCGGTACCAAAGGCGCCCGTCTGACCACCGACATCACCTTACCTTCCCGCTATCTGGTCTTTATGCCCGGCGCGTCGCACGTGGGCGTTTCGCAGCGTATTGAGAGCGAAACCGAGCGCGAGCGTCTGAAGAAAGTGGTGAGTGCCTACTGCGATGAGCAGGGCGGGTTTATCATCCGTACCGCCGCAGAGGGGATCAGCGAGGAAGACCTGGCGTCGGATGCGGCTTACCTGAAGCGCGTCTGGACCAAAGTGATGGAGCGTAAAAAACGCAACCAGACCCGCTACCAGCTCTACGGTGAACTGGCGCTTGCACAACGCGTTCTGCGTGACTTTGCTGATGCGCAGCTCGACCGCATTCGCGTGGACTCGCGCCTGACCTATGAAGCGCTGCTGGAATTTACCGCCGAATATATCCCCGAGATGCCTGGCCTGCTGGAGCATTATTCAGGGCGTCAGCCGATCTTCGATCTCTATGATGTCGAAAACGAGATCCAGCGTGCGCTGGAGCGTAAGGTTGAACTGAAGTCAGGCGGCTATCTGATCATCGATCAGACCGAAGCGATGACCACCGTCGATATTAACACCGGCGCGTTTGTCGGCCATCGCAATCTCGATGACACCATCTTCAACACCAACATCGAAGCCACGCAGGCGATTGCGCGCCAGCTTCGTCTGCGCAATCTGGGCGGCATTATCATCATCGACTTCATCGATATGAGTAATGAAGACCATCGTCGCCGCGTGCTGCACTCGCTTGAGCAGGCGTTGAGTAAAGATCGCGTGAAAACCAGCATCAACGGCTTCTCACAGCTGGGGCTGGTGGAAATGACGCGTAAGCGTACCCGCGAGAGCGTGGAGCATGTGCTGTGTAATGAATGCCCGACCTGCCATGGACGCGGAACGGTAAAGACGGTTGAGACCGTCTGCTACGAAATTATGCGTGAAATTGTGCGTGTGCATCATGCCTACGACTCCGACCGTTTTCTGGTCTATGCTTCCCCTGCGGTGGCTGAAGCGCTGAAAGGCGAAGAGTCACACGCGCTGGCGGAAGTGGAAATCTTTGTCGGCAAACAGGTAAAAGTACAAATTGAACCGCTCTATAACCAGGAGCAGTTTGACGTCGTAATGATGTAAACGCAGTACGCTGCGTGACGAATGCTGACAAGGAGAGATGCGTGAGGCGATTGCCGGGGATTTTATTGCTTACAGGGGCAACGCTGGTCGTGATTGTCGCGTTGCTCGTGAGCGGGCTACGCCTCGTATTGCCGCATCTGGACAGCTGGCGTCCGCAGCTGCTGGCGAAAATCGAATCCACCACCGGCGTGCCGGTGAACGTCAGTCAGGTCAGCGCTAACTGGCAAAATTTTGGCCCGACGCTCGATGTCCGGGATATCAACGCCCGCCTGAAAGATGGCGGCTACCTGAAAATCAAACGCGTGACCCTGGCGCTGGACGTCTGGCAAAGCCTGCTGCATCTGCGCTGGCAGTTTCGCGATCTCACCTTTTATCAGCTCCAGTTCCTGACCAATACGCCGCTGTCCGGTAGCGATAGCGGTCAGGGGCTTGAAGCCAACCGCTTCAGCGATCTTTTCCTCCGCCAGTTCGATCATTTCGATCTGCGCGACAGCGAAGTGAGCTTTATTACTCTTTCCGGCCAGCGCGCCGAGCTGGCGATCCCGCAGCTGACCTGGCTCAACGGTAAGGATCGGCACCGCGCCGAGGGGCAGGTCAATCTCTCAAGCCTGAACGGCCAGCACGGCGTGATGCAGGTGCGCATGGATCTGCGCGACGATGACGGCCTGTTAAATAACGGCAAAGTCTGGCTGCAGGCCGATGATGTGGACGTCAAGCCGTGGCTGGGCGACTGGCTCCAGCAAAATATGCAGCTGGAAACGGCCCGCTTCAGTCTTGAAGGCTGGCTGACCCTGACGAAAGGCGAATTTGCCAGCGGTGATATCTGGCTCAAGCAGGGGGGCGCGAGCTGGAAAGGCGAAAAACAACAGCATCAGCTTTCCGTCGATAACCTCACCGCACACGTGACGCAGGAGAAAGAGGGCTGGCAGTTTGCCATTCCGGATACGCGCATCACCATGGACGGCAAGCCGTGGCCGCGCGGTGCGCTGACGCTGGCCTGGATGCCGGAGCTGGACGTTGGTGGTACGGCCAGTAAACGCAGCGACGAGCTGCGCATCCGTGCCAGCAACCTGGATTTGGCCGCCATTGAAGGGCTGCGCTCGATGGCGGCAAAGCTCTCTCCCGATCTCGGCGAGATCTGGCTGGCAACGCAGCCGAGCGGGAAGATAGACGCTCTGGCGCTGGATATCCCGCTCCAGGCGACGGAAAAAACCCGCTTCCAGGCAACGTGGAAAGATCTTGCCTGGAAGCAGTGGAAGCTGCTGCCGGGTGCAGAGCACTTTAGCGGCAAGCTAGAAGGTAGCGTGGAAAACGGCAGGCTGACGGTTGATATGCACGACGCCAAAATGCCTTACGAGACGGTCTTCCGCGCGCCGCTGGAAATCAAACAGGGCAGCGCGGTGCTTAACTGGCTCCGTAACGACAAGGGTTTCCAGCTTGATGGCCGCCATATCGATGTGAAAGCCAAAGCGGTGCACGCGCGCGGCGATTTCCGCTATCTGCAGCCTGAAGGGGATGAGCCGTGGCTGGGTATTCTCGCCGGGATCAGCACCGATGATGGCTCTCAGGCCTGGCGCTACTTCCCGGAAAACCTGATGGGAAAAGCGCTGGTAGACTATCTCAGCGGGGCGATTCAGGGCGGTCAGGCGGACAATGCCACGCTGGTCTACGGCGGAAATCCGCATCTTTTCCCGTATAAACATAATGAAGGTCAGTTCCAGGTGCTGGTGCCGCTGCATAACGCCACCTTCGCGTTCCAGCCGGGCTGGCCCGCGCTGAAAAACCTGGATATAGAACTTAATTTCCTCAATGACGGCCTGTGGATGAAGTCCGACAGCGTGGCGCTGGGCGGCGTGACGGCCAGTAACCTGACGGCCAACATTCCGGACTACTCAAAAGAGAAGCTGCTGATTGATGCCGACATCAACGGTCCCGGCAAGGCGGTCGGACCGTACTTTGAGGAGACGCCGCTGAAAGAGTCGCTGGCCGCGACGCTTCAACAGCTGCAGCTTGATGGCGATGTGAATGCTCGCTTACATCTTGATATCCCGCTGGACGGCAAGATGACCACCGCCAAAGGCGACGTCCGTCTGAAGAACAACAGCCTGTTCATCAAACCCCTTGAGAGCACGCTGAAAAATCTCAGCGGGCAGTTCAGCTTTGAGAACGGTAACCTGAAGAGCGAGCCGCTTACGGCCAGCTGGTTTAATCAGCCCGTTAATATTGACTTCACGACGACCGAGGGTGAAAAGGCCTATCAGGTAGCCGTCAATCTGGACGGTAACTGGCAACCATCACGTATGGACGTCCTGCCGAAGCCCATTGAGGCATCAGTGGAGGGGGCGGTTGCCTGGCAGGGTAAAGTGGCAATCGACCTGCCTTATCACGCGGGTGCCCAGTATAAGGTCGACATCACGGGCGATCTGAAAAACCTTCAGAGCCAGCTGCCTGCGCCGCTGGATAAACAGGCCGGACAGCCGCTGCCGGTAAAGCTGAACGTCGATGGCAACCTGAACAGCTTCGCGCTGACCGGCAGCGCGGGTGGGACAAACCACTTCAACAGCCGCTGGCTGCTTAACCGCAAGCTCACTCTCGATAAAGCCATTTGGACAACGGATAGCCGCTCCACGCCGCCGCTGCCGGAGCAGACGGGCATTGAGCTGAATCTCCCGCCGATGGACGGTGCTGAGTGGCTGGCGCTGTTCCAGAAAGGCGTTGGGCAAAACGTTGATGAAACCGCCCAGTTCCCACAAACCATTACCGTACGCACGCCGTCGCTGATGCTGGGCGGACAGCAGTGGAACAACCTGAGCATTGTCTCGCAGCCTGGCGCTAACGGCACGAAGGTGGAGGCCCAGGGCAGAGAGATCAACGGTACGCTGACCATGCGCAATCACGCGCCGTGGCAGGCGGCGATCCGCTACCTCTACTACAACCCGGCAAGCGCTGCGAGCGGGAAAGATAACCCGGCAGAGACGTCGCCGCTGAGTCATACCTCCCGCGTCGATTTTAGCGGCTGGCCCGATCTCCAGCTGCGCTGTGCGGAGTGCTGGCTGTGGGGGCAGAAATATGGCCGTATCGACGGTGATTTCACTATTCAGGCAAACACGCTTACGCTCTCCGGCGGTCTGGTTGATACCGGATTTGGCCGCATGACGGCCACAGGGGAATGGGTGAATAACCCGGGCGAGCAGCGGACGTCCCTGAAGGGCGACATTAAAGGCAACAAACTGGATGCGGCAGCCAGTTTCTTTGGTATCAGCACGCCGCTGCGCGGCTCGTCATTTGACGTTGATTACGATCTTCACTGGCGCGACGCCCCGTGGAAGCCGGATGAGGCCTCGCTTAACGGCATTCTGAAAACCCACTTCGGCAAAGGTGAAATTGCCGACGTAAGCACGGGGCGTGCCGGACAGATTCTGCGCCTGCTGAGTTTTGACGCGCTGCTGCGCAAGCTGCGCTTCGATTTCAGTGATACCTTCAACGAAGGTTTCTACTACGATTCCATCCGCAGTACGGCGTGGATCAAGGACGGCGTTCTGCACACGGACGACACGCTGGTGGATGGCCTTGAAGCGGATATCGCCATGAAAGGCTCCGTTAACCTCGTGCGTCGCGAACTGGATATGGAAGCCGTCGTGGCACCGGAAATTTCCGCGAGCGTGGGTGTGGCGGCAGCTTTCGTGGTGAACCCGATTGTTGGTGCGGCGGTGTTTGCCGCCAGTAAAGTGCTGGGGCCACTCTGGAGCAAGGTCTCCATTCTGCGCTACCGCATTACCGGTCCGGTAGATAAACCGCAGATTAACGAGGTGCTGCGCCAGCCGCGCAAAGATGCACAGCAATGATTTGACGTGGGCAGGTAATTGCCTCACTCTCAATAAATACGATCTTTATACCGCCACGGGCGGCAACGAACGAGTAGCAATACGATGAGTCTGAACCTGGTAAGTGAACATTTGCTCGCAGCGAACGGCCTGAGCCATCAGGACCTGTTCTCCATTCTTGGTCAACTGACCGAACGCCGTCTCGACTACGGCGACCTTTATTTCCAGTCGAGCTATCACGAATCCTGGGTTTTAGAAGACAGCATCATCAAAGATGGCTCCTACAACATCGACCAGGGCGTCGGCGTCCGTGCCGTCAGCGGCGAGAAAACCGGTTTTGCCTATGCCGATCAGATTAGCCTCACCGCACTTGAGCAGAGCGCGCAGGCCGCGCGTACCATTGTGCGTGATACCGGCGATGGTCGCGTGAAAACCCTCGGAGAAGTGCAGCACTCTGCGCTCTATACCAGCATCGATCCGCTGCAGAGCATGAGCCGTGAAGAGAAGCTGGATATCCTGCGTCGCGTGGACAAAGTCGCCCGCGCGGCGGACAAACGCGTGCAGGAAGTTTCAGCCAGCCTGAGCGGTGTGTATGAACTGATTCTGGTGGCGGCAACGGACGGCACCCTGGCGGCAGATGTTCGCCCGCTGGTGCGTCTCTCCATCAGCGTGCAGGTCGATGAGGACGGCAAACGCGAGCGCGGCTCAAGCGGCGGCGGCGGTCGTTTCGGCTATGACTGGTTCCTGGGCGACGTTGACGGTGAAGCGCGCGCTGACGCGTGGGCAAAAGAAGCCGTCCGCATGGCGCTGGTGAATCTGAATGCCGTCGCGGCGCCGGCGGGCTCATTCCCGGTGGTGCTGGGTGCCGGCTGGCCGGGCGTATTGTTGCATGAGGCGGTAGGCCACGGCCTGGAAGGCGACTTTAACCGTCGCGGGACGTCCGTGTTCAGTGGACAGATCGGGCAACTTGTCTCCTCGGAGCTGTGCACCGTGGTGGATGACGGCACCATGCGCGATCGCCGTGGCTCGGTGGCTATTGACGATGAAGGTACGCCAGGCCAGTACAATGTGCTGATCGAAAACGGCGTGCTGAAAGGCTACATGCAGGACAAACTCAACGCGCGCCTGATGGGTGCTGCGCCGACGGGCAACGGACGCCGTGAATCTTACGCGCATCTGCCGATGCCGCGCATGACCAACACTTACATGCTGCCGGGCAAATCCACGCCGCAGGAGATTATCGAATCCGTTGATTACGGTATCTTTGCGCCAAACTTTGGCGGCGGCCAGGTGGACATCACCTCCGGTAAGTTTGTCTTCTCTACTTCAGAAGCGTACCTGATCGAGAAGGGCAAAGTAACCAAAGCGGTGAAAGGTGCAACGCTGATTGGCTCCGGTATTGAAGCCATGCAGCAGATCTCGATGGTTGGTAACGATCTGAAGCTGGATAATGGCGTGGGCGTCTGCGGTAAAGAGGGCCAGAGCCTGCCGGTTGGCGTGGGCCAGCCAACGCTGAAAGTGGACAACCTGACGGTGGGCGGTACAGCCTGACCTGACTCCTTCATAAAAAAGGCGCTACATCAGTAGCGCCTTTCTTTTAGCGTAAGTGACCCAGCGGTATCTCCGGATCCGGCTCGTGCGTGATGCGGTTACGCAAATCACGACGAATGATCTCGATCGACCAGAACCAGACCAGATGGCCCACGATCTCTGACACGTGTTCATACCACGGCAGCTCAAACAGCGGTGGCGTCAGCCCCATCAGCGGGAAGGAGATCATATGCACAAAGAGCTGAGCTAACGCACCCGCCAGCAAACCCTGCCAGAGTTTAATTTTCGGGAAGACTTCAGCAACGACACAATACCCGACAGCGAAGACGATTGAGAAAATAATATGCGTCACGCCGACCCAGTTAAATATATGTCCGGCAAATGTATAAACCGCTGCGTTAGGATCAACAACACCCAGCCAGTCACGTAAAAATACATAGGGAGGGTTTAAAAAATTACGTGAACAGTCAATCTGGCTTGCGGCTCTTATTAATTGCTCAGGCCCGCATGCGCCGGTAAATAGATCGGTGGGGCTGCGTGGCGGAAGCGGTACTTCGGCTCCCCATTTGACAAACGCGGAGACAATCCCTGCAATTAAACCGACGAATGCGGCGAGCCCATAGCGCCTGCGTGAAGGCGGTGTTTGTTCAAATAGATTCATTTCTTTTCCTTGTTTAATGTCATCCTGCGGAATACATTTTATTATTCATATAAGCAACAAATTAATAACAGTCTGAACAGCAGACTGTTTATAAAGTAAAGGGCGGGCGGCGGCAGTGTCAATTAGCTATTCCTGATAGTGGCGAAGGAATATTCCAGATTGCAGAGGGGGTTTATCCTGGAAATATTCATCGCTCATATACTTTCAGGGATAAATCGATTATTCCTTCCTTCTTCCCCGCATCCCCTGAAACAGCTCCGCCACGTCCACAAAATACTCGGTCAGATAGTTAATACACACCTGTACCTTGAGCGGGAGTTTGTCTTTTTCGGTATACAGGGCGTACACCGGGCGCGGATCGGACTGGTAGCGTGGGAAGAGGATCTCCAGCACGCCGCTGTTGATCTCGTTGATCACCCACATCAGCGGCACGTAGGCGATCCCGGCGCCGGCCACCAGCCAGCGCGAAATGGTCATCGGATCGTTGGTGACAAAACGCCCTTCCGGTAGCAGTCGGGTGGAGATCCCTTCCGGGGCAATCAGCTCAAATTCATTGTCGGGCCGCACGCTGTACTCCAGCCACGAGTGGTTGGTGAGGTCGGCGGGTTTTTCCGGCACACCGTACTGCGCCAGATAGCTCTTCGATGCACAGACCACCATCGGCATGCTGCCCAGCCGACGCGAGAACAGGCTGGAATCCTGCAGCGCGCCGACGCGGATCACCACGTCCAGCCCGTCGGCAATCAGATCCGGCGCCGGGATACCCGTCACCAGATTGACGGTAAGCCCGGGGTACTCTTTCAGCATATCCGCGGTCATGGCAGCGAGAACATTTTGTGCCATAGTTGAAGAACACCCGATGCGCAGCGTGCCGATGGGGGTGTTGTTGAAGGCATAAAGCTGTTCGTGAACATCCTGCACTTCAAGCAGCATGCGGCGACAGCCCTGATAGTAAATTTTACCCGCTTCCGTCAGCCCAATGCTGCGGGTGCTGCGGTTGAGCAGCTTGACCTGAAGCTCATCTTCCAGTTTGGACACCGTCTGGCTGATGGATGAGACGCTCATCTGAAGCTGGCGGGCAGCGGCGGTAAACGAGCCCAGTTCAACCACTTTGGCGAAGACCGACATGCGTTTTAAACGTTCCATTGTTCACTCTGGCTTAAAAGTGATTTAGATCACATATTATAGATAACAGCATAACAGTTACGTTAATATATTATTTATTACATAACGGCTGCGCCATTCTCGCCCGGCGTTTCTTGCTCTCCTGCGATGGCGTGCGCTAAAAAATTCTGAAGCCTGCACTCTCTCTAATCAAGGTCAACATGAGTCTGTTTCCCGTTATCGTGGTGTTCGGTCTGTCGTTCCCACCGATATTTTTCGAGCTTCTTTTATCACTGGCGATCTTCTGGCTGGTGCGCAAGGTGCTGGTCCCTACCGGGATCTACGATTTCGTCTGGCACCCTGCATTGTTCAATACCGCGCTGTATTGCTGCCTGTTCTATCTGATATCGCGCATGTTTGTCTGAGGTTGATGTGAAAACGCTAACAAGAAAAATCTCCCGCACTGCCATCACTACGGCGCTGGTTATCCTCGCCTTCATCGCTATTTTCCGCGCCTGGGTCTATTACACCGAATCACCGTGGACGCGTGATGCACGCTTCAGCGCCGATGTGGTGGCCATCGCCCCTGACGTGGCCGGTCTTATCACGGCGGTCAACGTCCACGACAACCAGCTGGTGAAGAAAGATCAGGTCCTGTTCACCATCGACCAGCCTCGTTACCAGAAAGCGCTGGAAGAGGCGGAAGCGGACGTGGCCTATTACCAGGCGCTGGCTGCGGAGAAACGCCGCGAGGCTGGCCGCCGTAACCAGCTTGGCGTTCAGGCAATGTCCCGTGAAGAGATTGACCAGTCCAACAACGTGCTGCAAACCGTGCTGCACCAGCTGGCGAAAGCGCAGGCAACGCGCGATCTGGCGAAGCTCGATCTGGAGCGTACCGTGATCCGCGCACCGTCTGATGGCTGGGTGACCAACCTTAACGTCTACGCCGGGGAATTCATTACCCGCGGCTCAACCGCCGTGGCGCTGGTGAAACAGAACTCCTTCTACGTACTCGCCTATATGGAAGAGACCAAGCTGGAAGGCGTACGTCCGGGCTACCGGGCAGAAATCACGCCGCTGGGCAGCAATCGCGTCTTTAAAGGCACCGTCGACAGCGTTGCCGCAGGGGTGACTAACTCCAGCAGCTCTAACGATGCCAAAGGGATGGCGACGGTAGATTCCAACCTCGAGTGGGTGCGTCTGGCCCAGCGCGTGCCTGTGCGCATCCACCTGGATGAACAGCAGGGCAACCTGTGGCCTGCGGGTACCACGGCGACGGTGGTGATTACCGGTGAAAAAGACCGGGATGCCAGCCAGGACTCGTTCTTCCGTAAAATTGCCCACCGCCTGCGCGAGTTTGGTTAATCGCCATGGGTATCTTTTCCATCGCCAGCCAGCACATTCGCTTCGCCGTGAAGCTGGCGTGCGCCATCGTGCTGGCGCTGTTTGTCGGCTTCCACTTCCAGCTTGAAACTCCTCGCTGGGCGGTGTTAACGGCCGCCATTGTCGCGGCGGGTCCTGCCTTCGCCGCGGGCGGGGAGCCCTATTCTGGCGCGATCCGCTATCGCGGGATGCTGCGTATTATCGGGACGTTTATCGGCTGCTTCGCGGCGCTGACCATTATTATTCTGATGATCCGCACCCCGTTGCTGATGCTGATGGTCTGCTGCATCTGGGCGGGTTTCTGCACCTGGATTTCGTCTCTGGTGAAAGTGGAAAACTCTTACGCCTGGGGGCTGGCGGGCTATACCGCGCTGATTATTGTCATCACCATTCAGTCTGAACCTCTGCTCGCCCCGCAGTTTGCGGTTGAGCGCTGCAGCGAGATTGTGATTGGCATTGTCAGTGCAATCGTCGCTGACCTGCTGTTCTCCCCGCGCTCCATCAAGCAGGAAGTCGACCTTGAGCTTGACGCGCTGTTGGTTGCCCAGTACCAACTGATGCAGCTCTGCATTAAGCACGGCGACAGCGAAGAGGTGGATAGAGCCTGGAGCGGACTGGTACGTCGTACGCAGGCGCTGGAAGGGATGCGCAGCAACCTTAATATGGAGTCCTCGCGCTGGGCTCGCGCGAATCGTCGCCTGAAAGCCCTCAACACCGTCTCTCTGACGCTGATTACCCAGGCATGTGAAACCTATTTGATTCAGAACACCCGGCCGGAAGCGGTCACCGATACGTTCCGCGAACTGTTTGCCGAGCCGGTGGAAACCGTGCAGGACGTGCACAAGCAGCTTAAGCGCATGCGCCGTGTCATAGCCTGGACAGGGGAGCGCGACACGCCGGTGACGATCTACACCTGGGTCGGTGCCGCGACGCGCTATCTGCTGCTGAAGCGCGGCGTGATCGGGAACACCAAAATCAGCGCGGCGGAAGAAGAGGTGCTGCAGGGCGAAGTGGTGATCAAGGCGGAATCCGCCGAGCGCCATCACGCCATGGTCAACTTCTGGCGTACCACGCTGGCCTGTATGCTCGGCACGCTGTTCTGGCTGTGGACGGGCTGGACGTCCGGCAGCGGCGCGATGGTGATGATTGCCGTCGTGACCGCACTGGCGATGCGTCTGCCTAACCCGCGAATGGTTGCCATTGATTTCCTCTACGGCACCATTGCCGCCCTGCCGATAGGCGCGCTCTATTTTCTGGTCATCATCCCGTCTACCCAGCAGAGCATGCTGCTGCTCTGTATTAGTCTGGCGGTAATGGCGTTCTTTATCGGCATTGAAGTACAAAAGCGGCGCCTGGGATCGCTGGGGGCGCTGGCGAGCACGATTAACATCATCGTGCTCGATAACCCGATGACCTTCCATTTCAGCCAGTTCCTCGACAGCGCGTTAGGTCAGCTGGTGGGCTGTTTCCTGGCCATGATGGTGATACTTCTGGTTCGGGATAACTCGCAGGCAAGAACGGGCCGCGTGCTGCTGAACCAGTTCGTGTCGGCTGCCGTGTCGTCGATGACAACCAATACCGCGCGCCGTAAAGAGAACCACCTGCCCGCGCTCTACCAGCAGCTGTTTTTACTGCTGAACAAGTTCCCGGGCGATATCGCGAAGTTCCGCCTGGCGTTAACCATGATCATCGCGCACCAGCGTCTGCGTAACGCGCCGGTGCCGATCAACGACGATCTGTCGGCCTGGCACCGCCAGCTGCGTCGTACCGCCGATCACGTGCTTTCCGCCAGCAGCGATGACAAACGGCGTCGTTACTTTACGCAGCTGCTTGAAGAGCTCGATATCTACCAGGAGAAGCTAAAGCACTGGGAAGCACCGCCTCAGGTGACCGAGCCGGTAGGACGGCTGGTGTTTATGCTGCATCGCTACCAGAATGCCCTCACGGATAACTGACTGAAGTAAAAAACCGACGCCAAAAGCGTCGGTTTTTTTGTGGCTATACTTATTCCAGCACGTTCTTACATTTCAGGAAGGGAGGACACATGACGACCCAGGCGCTTCAGGATCACATCCTTTTTCAGACCGGTTATCTGGTCAACGGAATCTGGAAAACGCTGGACACGACGTTCGATGTACTTAACCCCGCGACCGGGGAAGTCATCGCGAAAGTGGCCAAAGCGGGTAAAGCACAAACCGAAGACGCTATCGCAGCGGCCACCAAAGCCTTCCCGGCCTGGCGTGCCAAAACCGCAAAAGAGCGTTCGGCGATTCTCTACCGCTGGTACGAACTGATTATTGAGAATAAAAGCTGGCTCGGGCGGTTAATGACCACCGAACAGGGCAAACCCCTGAAAGAGGCTGAGGGAGAAGTCGAGTACGCCGCCAGCTTTATCCAGTGGTTTGCCGAAGAAGCCAAACGCGCGAACGGTGAAATTATTCCGCCGATCAAACCCGGCTCACGCATTCTGGCGACCCGTGAACCCATTGGTGTGGTCGCGGCGATTACGCCGTGGAACTTCCCGATGGCCATGCTCACCCGCAAATTAGGCCCGGTGCTGGCAGCAGGATGTACCGGGGTGATCAAACCGGCCAATAACACACCGCTTAGTGCCTTTGCGCTGCTTACCCTGGCAAAACAGGCCGGCGTACCCGACGGCGTGCTCAACGCCGTGGCCGGGAATACGCATGAAATCAGCGATGCGATTATGGCAAGCCGGGACGTGCGTAAAATCTCCTTTACGGGTTCAACCTCCGTCGGCAAAACGCTGGTGCGTAACGCCGCAGAAACCATGAAGAAAGTCTCGATGGAGCTGGGGGGAAATGCTCCTTATATCGTTTTTGAGGATGCGGATATCGACGCAGCGGTTAAGGGGGCGATCGCCAACAAGTTCCGCAATGCCGGGCAGGTCTGTGTCAGCGTGAACCGTTTTTATATTCAGGAAACCGTCTACGACAAATTTGTGAATAAACTTGCCGATGCGGTGAATGGGCTGAAGGTGGGCAATGGTCTTGACGAAGGGGTGGTCGTCGGGCCGCTGATTGAACCTTCTGCGGTCAACAAGGTGCGTGAGCATGTCGACGATGCCGTTGCCCGGGGCGCAATCGTACTGGCTGGGGGTAAGCCCCATCCGCTTGGTGGGAATTTCTGGATGCCAACCGTACTGGGCGACTGCCATGAAGGCATGAAGCTGGCAGAAGAAGAGACGTTTGGCCCGGTGGCAGCGTGCTTCCGTTTCACCTCGGAAGATGAAGTTATCCAGCGCGCCAACAACACGCCCTATGGGCTGGCGGCTTACTTCTATACCCAGAATCTCTCACGGGTCTTCCGCGTTTCACAGGCAATCGAGAGCGGGATGATTGGCATTAACGAGTGTGCCGTCTCCACGGAGCTCGGCCCCTTTGGGGGCGTAAAAGAGTCAGGTCTTGGACGAGAGGGCTCCGTGCTGGGGCTGGAAGAGTATCTGGAAGTTAAAACCCTGCATATTGGGGGATTATAATAGACAGGGCGGCATCTGCCGCTCGCCTGGACTGGGTGGCTGGCAATGAAAACCTATACGTTTGATTTTGACGAGATCGACAGTCAGGAAGACTTCTACCGTGAATTTATCCGGGTGTTTGATCTTGAACGGGAAAGCGTGACGAATCTGGATACGCTGTGGGACGTGGTGACCGGCAGTCTGCTGCCGCTACCGCTGGAAATTGAGTTCATCCATTTGCCCGATAAGCTTCGCAGACGTTTTGGCGCGCTGATATTGCTTTTCGATGAAGCGGAAGAAGAGCTTGAAGGGCAGCTGCGCTTTAACGCGCGGCATTGAATCAAAAAAAAAGCCCCTGACCATGAGGCCAGGGGCAAGTCGTATGATGAGATACGACGAGGGTTTATTTATACAGCTCTGCCGTTGCATGCCAGTGGTCACCCTGATTCAGTTCGGTGACGCGATAGCTGCTGGCGCCTGCTTTTTCAGCTTTGGCGGCAAGTTCGTGACGAATATCCATCGGGGAACCGGTGACTGACGTCACGGATACGCTGCCCATTGGCTGCAGATTTTGTGCCTGGTCGGCATTCACCTGCTGTACGGCTGCACTTGCGCCGAAAGAGAGAACGGATGCCAGACCGAGGGTTGCGATGATCAATTTGGTTTTCATAGTCTTTACTCCTGAATAGGGTTTTTTACTCAACGGCGAGAAGGGTTGAACCGCTATTTTTATGCCTGGTGCCGTTGAGGGGAGATTTACGTTTTCAGTTATTACTAAAACTTATTTGTACAGCTCAGCGGTGGCGTGCCAGTGGTCACCAGAACGCGCTTCGATGATGCGATAGGATGACGCACCCTGTTCTTCCGCTTTTTTGTTCAGCATCTCACGCATGTCCATTGGCGATGTACCGACCGCGCCGACAGAAACCGTACCGATGGCCTGGCGGGATTGCGCCTGGTCAGCATTGATAGAGTCGGCAGCGAAAGCACCGAATGACAGGACAGACAGGACGCTCAGCGCCGCTACAGTTGATTTGATTTTCATGATTCTTACCTCGTCGAATTTTTTAGTGGGGTCTTGTTTCGTGACCCTCATCACAAAATCAAGTATACACTAATAACGGTAAAAATTAATACCAGACTAATGGTTTCTATTGTTATTACGTGTTAACCAGACTATTTTTTATAACCAAATTGCATAATATTGGGTGTTTTTTGTTCGATTTTGGTGGTTATATCTAATTAAATCATATGGATAGTAGCTTTTGATTTTTTGTGCGATTTTTTGATTTAGCATTCACCAGATGAATGTTAATGGGTGGTAAAAAGCACTATTTGTCAAAGTGAAGGGCAGTAGAAAAGAGGGGGAAACGCAGCGTAAGCAGAACGATCCCCGTAGCGACGCTACGGGGAGAGGGGATTAGAGTTCCTGTTCGAACAGAACCAGAATCGCTTCGTGGAGATCTTTCACGGAGAAACCGCTGGCTGGTGTGGTAAAGATGGTGTCATCGCCGGCGATAGTCCCGAGGATCCCCTCCGTTTTACCCAGCGAGTCCAGCATGCGGGCAATCAGCTGTGCGGCGCCAGGGCTTGTGTGGATCACCACTACGGCGTCGTTATGATCGATATCCAGAACCAGATTTTTGAGCGGGCTGGAGGTGGTCGGCACGCCAAGTTCTGCCGGCAGGCAATAGACCATCTCCATCTTGGCGTTACGGGTACGCACCGCGCCAAATTTCGTTAACATGCGGGAGACTTTCGACTGATTGATGTTATCGAAGCCTTGTTCCTGCAGCGCCTGAACAATTTCTCCCTGAGAACTGAATTTCTCTTCTTTGAGTAGCGCCTTAAACGCCTTTACTAATTCTTCTTGCTTAGACGAGCTTCGCATAAGTCACCCGGAATATGACGATAGAAACAACATTATTATGCATGCTGATGAATTTTTATGCAAATTATCTACCCAGCGCCAGGCTGAAATAATGTTATGAAAGGGAGTGATTTTATCAGATTTCGTTATCAGAAAACATGCCTGGGTCACGCCGCGCAAATAAGCTTAAAAGTAAATTAAATGTTATCAAAATGATGTTGTTTTGGTGGCGGGGCAGGGTGTATTGTAACCACCTCTTAATGCGTTGCCATTTGTCGTCAGATAGCCTTCTGATGAGAGATAAAGTCGCGTGACCTCAAATTCTTTAGCTACGAAAATTGTAATTATTTACTTGCTGAATTATGGTCGCCGCAACGGATTTACAGATACTTAAGTTAACCATAATAAGGAGTTTAGGATGAAAGTCGCAGTCCTCGGCGCTGCTGGTGGTATCGGCCAGGCGCTTGCCCTACTACTGAAAACCCAACTGCCTTCAGGCTCAGAACTCTCCCTGTACGATATTGCTCCGGTAACCCCAGGTGTGGCGGTTGACCTGAGCCACATCCCGACCGCTGTAAAAATCAAAGGCTTCTCCGGTGAAGATGCACGTCCTGCACTGCAGGGTGCTGACGTGGTGCTGATTTCTGCAGGCGTGGCGCGTAAGCCAGGCATGGATCGTTCAGACCTGTTCAACGTCAACGCGGGCATCGTGAAAAACCTGGTGCAGCAGATTGCAGAAATCTGCCCGAAAGCATGCATCGGTATCATCACTAACCCGGTGAACACTACCGTGGCTATCGCGGCAGAAGTGCTGAAGAAAGCGGGTGTTTACGACAAAAACAAACTGTTCGGCGTGACCACGCTGGATATCATCCGTTCTAACACCTTTGTTGCTGAGCTGAAAGGCAAACAGCCAACAGAAGTGGAAGTGCCGGTCATTGGCGGTCACTCTGGCGTCACCATCCTGCCTCTGCTGTCGCAGATCCCAGGCGTGAGCTTCACCGAGCAGGAAGTGGCTGACCTGACTAAACGCATCCAGAACGCGGGCACCGAAGTGGTGGAAGCGAAGGCGGGTGGCGGTTCTGCAACCCTGTCTATGGGCCAGGCAGCTGCGCGTTTTGGCCTGTCACTGGTTCGCGCTCTGCAGGGCGAGAAAGGCGTTGTTGAATGCGCTTACGTTGAAGGCGATGGCGAACACGCTCGCTTCTTCTCTCAACCGCTGCTGCTGGGTAAAAACGGTATCGAAGAGCGTAAATCCATTGGTACGCTGAGCGCGTTTGAACAACACGCGATGGAAGGTATGCTGGATACGCTGAAGAAAGATATCACCCTGGGTGAAGAGTTCGTTAACAAGTAAAACGAACCGTCTTCTGGCAAAAAAAACGGAGCTTATCGCTCCGTTTTTTTATGCTTGTCAGTTAGTGGCCGGATATTCCTGAATCGTCACATGCAGCGTCAGTTTCTTATCGTTGCGCATGACTTCAACAGGGATGATAGAGCCCGGACGAATCTCTGCCACCTGGTCCATCGTCTCCAGCGCAGAGACCGCTGGCGTGCCGTTGACCGACACAATGACGTCATTTACCTGAATACCCGCATTAGCGGCCGGGCCACCAGGCGACACTTCATTCACCACAATCCCCTGAATCTGATCGATACCACCGCCCTGGGTATGCATCGGTGCAATTTCGCGCCCGCCGATACCGATATAGCCGCGGATCACGCGTCCGTCGCGGATCAGCTTATCCATGATCTTGGTCGCCAGCTGGAACGGAATGGCAAAGCCGATCCCTTCCGGCGTCTCGCCGTCGTTACTCTTATCGAACGAGAGGGTGTTGATGCCCATCAGTTCGCCCAGCGAGTTGACCAGCGCCCCGCCGGAGTTACCGTGGTTGATGGAGGCATCGGTTTGCAGGAAGTTCTGCCGCCCGGAGGGGTTGAGGCCAATACGACCGGTCGCGCTAATAATCCCCTGGGTGATGGTCTGACCCAGGTTGTAAGGGTTACCAATCGCCAGGACGACGTCACCAATATGCGGGGTTCGTTTACGGTTGATCGGGATGACCGGCAAACCGCCCGTGGCGTTAATTTTCAGCACGGCCAGGTCGGTCAGGCTGTCAGATCCAACGAGTAACGCCTCAAATACGCGGCCATCCTGCAGGGCGACGATGATCTGGTCGGCATCGTTAATCACGTGCTTGTTGGTAATAATGTAGCCGCGCTCGTCCATGATTACGCCGGAGCCGAGAGTACGGATCTCCAGCTGGTTGTGGGCTGAGGTGTTCAGACCACGGTTATAGACGTTAACCACGGCAGGTGCGGCACGGCGGACGGCCTGGTTATAGGTGGCTGGCGTTTCATCCGTGCTATCGAACTGGGGAGCCGACAGTTTATTGAACTGACGTATAGACGGCAGCGCCAGCAGCAGCAGGCCAGCGACAATCAAACCGATGACAATAGAACGTAAGAGCTTTAAAAGCATGATGCGCGTGTCGTTAAAAAAGGAACGATTTGCAGCATAACATGAGTTATCCGGACATCACACGCAGCGGTGATGTCCGGGTCACAAATGCTTAGCGCAACAGTATATAGATGGACTCATTGCCACGCATGACCTGCAGGGCAATAACCGCCGGTTTACTTTCCAGCAACTTGCGCAGTTCGGCAATGGACTGCACGCGATTGCGGTTTACGCTAATGATCACGTCATCCTGATGCAATCCGGCCTGTGCGGCAGGGCTGCTCTTCTCGACGGTGTCGATGCGAATGCCTTTCGTACCGTCTTTCAGCTGCCCATCGCTCAACGTAGCCCCTTGCAGGGCCGGGGCGATAAGCTCCGCACTGGCAGAGGAAGAGGTGCTCTTATCCAGCGTGACTTCAACGTCCAGCGGCTTACCGTCACGTATCAGGCCCAGCTTCACTTTGGCACCAGGTTCCGTTGTGGCAATCCGCGAACGCAGTTCTGCAAAGCTGCTCAGCGGCTTGTCGTTGAGGCTGACGATCACATCACCCGATTTCACGCCCGCTTTTGCCGAGCCGGAGTTAGGCAGCACTTCACTGACAAACGCCCCGCGCTGTACGTTGATGTTGAACGCTTTTGCAATATCCGCGCTCATCTCCATGCCTTTAATACCCAGCAGCCCGCGTTTGACTTCGCCAAACTGAATGAGCTGTTGAGAGAGGGTTTTGGCCATATTGCTGGGGATAGCAAAACCGATCCCGATGCTGCCGCCGCCCGGGGCCAGAATCGCCGTGTTAATCCCTATCAGCTCGCCGTTAAGGTTGAGCAATGCCCCGCCGGAGTTCCCACGGTTGATGGAGGCATCGGTCTGGATAAAGTTTTCCAGCCCTTCCAGATTGAGGCCGCTGCGTCCCAGCGCGGAGACGATCCCGGAAGTCGCGGTCTGCCCTAAACCAAAGGGGTTGCCCACGGCGACGGCAAAATCGCCGACGCGCAGTTTGTCGGAGTCCGCGATGGCAATCTGGGTCAGGTTGCTCGGGTTTTGCACCTGCAACAGCGCGATGTCGCTCTGGTCATCTCCACCGATCAGTTTGGCATCGAATTCGCGGCCATCGTTCAGCTGGACGCTGATTTTATCGGCCTGGCTGATGACATGATTGTTGGTCAGAATATAGCCTTTTGCCGCATCAATAATGACGCCAGAACCCAGGCCTTCAAAAGGCTGAGCCTGCTGGTCGGGAGATTCATCGCCAAAATATTTTTTCAGTTCTTCAGGGACGCGTTGGCTTTGTACTGCGGTACCCTCAACCTGAACGCTGACGACCGCAGGCAACACTTTTTCCAGCATGGGGGCGAGGCTTGGAATGGCCGCCTGGCCAGGCACCTGGGTGGGGATGGCGGCGAATACAGGGACGGACGCCGAGAGAGATAACCCGACACTTAACGCGATAGCGCTCAACAGCTGGTTTTTTTTCTTCATCGATGTTGACTCTCGTAACCTGGAATAAAGGAAAAACGGCCCCAAAAACACGTTGATGTTATTGAATTTTAAACCGCTGAACAATGAGGTGTTTAACTAAATGATAGCTGGGGTCATCAAGAAAGGACGGGCGCAATCGCTGCGCCCGTAAAATAAATTCAGGTTGTGCGATTAATCGCGTTTTACACCGCCGCGCAGCAGGCCGGACGCGCCATCGGAATAGTCGCGAGGCATCTGAACGGGCGCCTGATCGTTACCGGCTTCAGAGTCAGCCAGACGGTTGCGGAACGGGTTGGTTTCCGCGGTCATTTCCGGCAGCAGGCTGCTGGAGCTTTTGGCCATATGTTGATACAGCTGACGATAGTCGGTCGCCATGTTGTCCAGCAGCTCGGCGCTACGGGCAAAATGGCTGACCAGCTCTTCACGATACTCTTCCAGCTCGGCTTTGTTCTTTTCCAGTTCGTACTGCAGTGACTGCTGCTGACGCAATTTGCGATTACCGAAACGCATGGCCACAGCACCGATAACGATGCCGACGACTAAACCGATTAGCGCATATTCCCAGGTCATGAACTTCTCCCGTTGTCTTGTTGTTCCGTAGGGTGTTGGCTCGGCTCCTGCCTGTGCCTGATAATGCCACTATAACCGCTATTTCCGTAGAAGTGGAATCCTGACGTATCATCGCGTAGTGTAGAACGGCCTTTTTTTCATCAGTCGCGTCTGCTGGTGAGCGTTAATTGAAGGAATAACAATAAGATTATGCAAAACCTGTCCCCTGCATCGCGATATCAACTGGCCCTAAACGAGGGCACTCATCAGCCGGATGACGTTCAACGTGAGGCGGTAAACCGTCTGGAGACGATTTATCAGGAGCTCACGGCAAAACCCGCTGAAGTCGAACAGAACGGTGGCCTAAAGGCGGCGTTTGGGCGGTTGCTCGGTAAAAAAACGCCGCAGGCTCATGCGCCGGTGCGCGGTTTATATATGTGGGGCGGGGTCGGTCGCGGAAAAACCTGGCTGATGGACCTGTTCTATCTGAGCCTGCCGGGCGCACGCAAACAGCGCCTGCACTTCCATCGTTTTATGCTGCGGGTGCATGAAGAGCTGACTGCGCTGCAGGGTAAAAGCGATCCGCTGGAGATTGTGGCCGACAGGTTCAAGGCGGAAACCGACGTGCTCTGCTTCGATGAGTTTTTTGTGTCTGACATCACCGATGCCATGCTGTTAGGTGGCCTGATGAAAGCGCTATTTGCCCGCGGAATCACGCTGGTGGCCACGTCGAATATCCCGCCGGATGAGCTCTATCGTAACGGCCTGCAGCGGGCACGCTTCCTGCCTGCCATCGACGCCCTCAAGCAGCACTGCGACATCATGAACGTCGATGCCGGTGTCGATTATCGTCTGCGAACCCTGACACAGGCGCACCTGTGGCTTTCGCCGTTAAATGCAGAGACCACCCGCGAGATGGATAAGCTTTGGCTGGCGCTGGCGGGGGCAAAACGTGAGCACGCCCCGGAACTCGAGATTAACCATCGCCCGCTGCCCACCCTTGGCGTCGAAAACCAGACGCTGGCGGTCTCTTTTACGACGCTCTGCGTGGATCCCCGCAGCCAGCACGACTACATTGCGCTTTCGCGTCTGTTCCACACCGTGATGGTGCTGGATGTACCGGTGATGACGCGGCTGATGGAGAGCGAAGCACGGCGCTTCATTGCGCTGGTGGACGAGTTTTATGAGCGCCACGTCAAGCTGGTGGTCAGCGCCGAGGTACCTTTATATGAGATTTACCAGGGCGAGCGGCTGAAGTTTGAATTCCAGCGCTGCCTGTCGCGCCTGCAGGAGATGCAGAGCGAGGAATACCTGAAGCTGGAGCATATGCCGTAACAAACGTCACCCTCTCCCTGTGGGAGAGTGGCTGGGGGGGAGGGCACCAGACGTTAATAAATGCCACCCTCTCCCTGTGGGAGAGGGGCCGGGGGGGAGGGCACCAGACCGCACAATACTTAACCCCGAAAAACCCATTCCAAATCACATTTAAGGGTCGATCTTTGGCCTCAACTTCTCTATAATCTTGCGACCCCACGTTACGAGAAGGTTTTTTTCCCGAAACTTTCTATGTGTCGGCATTAGCTATTCGAAGGGGTAGGTTTGCCGGACTTTGTCGTGTGAACCTCAACTGACTAAACGTTTGGGTGTTCACCAACGTGTAACTTATTATTTGGGTAAGCTTTTAATGAAAACTTTTACAGCTAAACCAGAAACCGTACAGCGCGACTGGTATGTTGTTGACGCGACCGGTAAAACTCTGGGCCGTCTGGCTACTGAACTGGCTCGTCGCCTGCGCGGTAAGCATAAAGCGGAATACACTCCGCACGTTGATACCGGTGATTACATCATCGTTCTGAACGCTGATAAAGTTGCTGTAACCGGCAACAAGCGTACTGACAAAGTGTACTATCACCACACCGGCCACATCGGTGGTATCAAAGAAGCGACCTTTGAAGAGATGATTGCCCGCCGTCCTGAGCGTGTGATTGAAATCGCGGTTAAAGGCATGCTGCCAAAAGGCCCGCTGGGTCGTGCTATGTTCCGTAAACTGAAAGTTTACGCAGGCAACGAGCACAACCACGCGGCACAGCAACCGCAAGTTCTTGACATCTAATCGGGATTATAGGCAATGGCTGAAAATCAATACTACGGCACTGGTCGCCGCAAAAGTTCCGCAGCTCGCGTTTTCATCAAACCGGGCAGTGGTAAAATCGTAATCAACCAGCGTTCTCTGGAACAATACTTCGGTCGCGAAACTGCCCGCATGGTAGTTCGCCAGCCGCTGGAACTGGTTGACATGGTAGAAAAACTGGATCTGTACATCACCGTTAAAGGTGGTGGTATCTCCGGTCAGGCAGGTGCGATCCGTCACGGTATCACCCGCGCTCTGATGGAGTACGACGAATCCCTGCGTTCTGAACTGCGTAAAGCTGGCTTCGTTACTCGTGACGCGCGTCAGGTTGAACGTAAGAAAGTGGGTCTGCGTAAAGCACGTCGTCGTCCACAGTTCTCCAAACGTTAATCCATTCTGCTTACGCAGAACGATTGGCGAAAAACCCGCTTCGGCGGGTTTTTTTATGGATAATGCGCAGGTTATCCACAATCTCCATGCATATATCTTCTCTTTTTCCACATTTCCAGAATCCCCTCACCACAAAGCCATCAAAATCTGGTAAACTATCATCCAATTTTCTGCCCAAATATCGGTGAATACTCGATTTTTGTTCGTTTCTTGAACAATGTGTTTTCTCTGGGATGGGCGATACAACATCTGGCTGGCCCCTGTTGGGCTGGTAGCAGTAAAAATTCTGAATATACCTGGAGGTTTTCATGGCTGTCGCTGCCAACAAACGTTCGGTAATGACGCTGTTTTCTGGTCCTACTGACATTTATAGCCATCAGGTTCGTATCGTGCTGGCCGAGAAGGGTGTCAGTTTTGAGATCGAGCATGTGGAAAAGGATAACCCGCCTCAGGATCTGATCGATCTCAACCCGAGCCAAAGCGTACCGACGCTGGTGGATCGCGAGCTGACCCTGTGGGAATCCCGTATCATTATGGAATATCTGGATGAGCGTTTCCCGCATCCGCCACTGATGCCTGTTTACCCTGTCGCGCGTGGTGAAAGCCGCCTGTACATGCAGCGTATTGAAAAAGACTGGTACTCGCTGATGAACGTTATCGTCAGCGGTTCAGCTTCTGAAGCTGACGCTGCGCGTAAGCAGCTGCGTGAAGAGCTGCTGGCTATCGCCCCGGTGTTTGGTCAGAAGCCGTTCTTCCTGAGCGATGAGTTCAGCCTGGTGGATTGCTACCTGGCACCGCTGCTGTGGCGTCTGCCAACCCTGGGCGTAGAGTTCAGTGGTCCTGGCGCGAAAGAGCTGAAGGGCTATATGACTCGCGTATTTGAACGCGACTCTTTCCTGGCATCTTTAACTGAACCGGAACGTGAAATGCGTCTCGGCCGAGGCTAATGACTGTGGAAATGTCACAACTTACCCCACGCCGTCCGTATCTGCTGCGCGCCTTCTATGAATGGCTGCTGGATAACCAGCTCACGCCGCACCTGGTTGTGGATGTGACGTTGCCGGGCGTGCTGGTTCCAATGGAATACGCGCGTGACGGACAGATCGTACTGAACATTGCGCCGCGTGCGGTGGGTAACCTGGAGCTGGCAAACGATGAAGTGCGCTTCAACGCGCGTTTCGGCGGCGTGCCGCGTCAGGTTTCCGTACCTCTGGCAGCCGTGCTGGCTATCTACGCGCGTGAAAACGGTGCGGGTACCATGTTCGAGCCGGAAGCGGCGTATGATGAAGATGTTGCCAGCCTGAATGATGACAACGCATCCGATGAGCGCGAAAGCGACACGGTGATGTCACTGATTGATGGCGATAAACCCGATCATCACGACGACAATGACCCTGATGACGATCCGCCTCCGCGCGGTGGTCGTCCGGCTCTTCGCGTCGTGAAATAAAAAACAGGCCCAATCGGGCCTGTTTTTTTACACTTCCAGGTAGTTCAGTATACCGTCAGCCGCCTTGCGGCCTTCGGCAATCGCCGTCACCACCAGGTCAGAACCGCGAACGATATCGCCACCGGCGAAGATTTTCGGGTTGCTGGTCTGGAACGCGTTATCGCTGCCTTCTGGCGCAATCACGCGGCCCTGCGAATCCAGTTCGACGCTGTGCTTCGCCAGCCACTCCATGCTGTGAGGACGGAAACCGAACGCCATCACCACGGCATCGGCCGGGATCACGTGTTCAGAACCGGCGACGATTTCCGCACGACGACGGCCTTTCGCATCCGGTGCCCCCATCTCCGTGCGCGCCATCTTCACGCCGCTCACTTTACCGTTGGCATTCACTTCAATACCCAGAGGCTGGATGTTGAACTGGAACTCCACGCCCTCTTCACGCGCGTTTTTCACTTCGCGTTTAGAACCCGGCATGTTCTCTTCGTCACGACGGTAGGCGCAGATCACGTGTGCCGCATTCTGACGAATGGAGGTACGCACGCAGTCCATCGCGGTATCACCGCCGCCCAGCACCACCACGCGTTTGCCTTCCATGCTGACGAATGGCTCATCCGCCGTTTCACCATAGCCCATAATCTGCTTGGTGTTGGCAATCAGGAACGGCAGCGCGTCGTACACGCCCGGCGCGTCTTCGTTCTCCAGACCGCCGCGCATGGACTGATAGGTGCCCACGCCCAGGAACACGGCGTCGTAATCCTTCAGCAGGTCGTCGAGCTGCACGTCGCGGCCCACTTCCACGTTCAGTTTGAACTCAATGCCCATGCCGGTGAAGATTTCACGGCGACGGGTCATGACCTCTTTTTCCAGCTTGAAGGCCGGGATACCGAAGGTCAGCAGGCCGCCGATCTCCGGATGACGGTCAAAGACCACCGCCTTCACGCCGTTGCGGGTCAGCACGTCCGCACAGGCCAGGCCTGCCGGGCCCGCGCCGATGATCGCCACGCGCTTGTCGGTTTGCTTCACGCCGGTCATATCCGGACGCCAGCCCATCTCGAACGCTTTATCGTTGATATAGCGCTCGATGTTGCCGATGGTCACCGCGCCGAACTCGTCGTTCAGCGTACATGAACCTTCGCACAGACGGTCCTGAGGACACACGCGGCCGCACACTTCCGGCAGGGTGTTGGTCTGGTGAGACAGCTCGGCGGCTTCAAAAATACGTCCTTCGTTGGCCAGCTTCAGCCAGTTCGGGATGTAGTTATGTACCGGGCATTTCCATTCGCAGTAAGGGTTACCGCAGGACAGGCAGCGGTCTGCCTGCGCTTTGGCCTGGCCCTCTGAAAACGGCTCGTAGATTTCAACAAATTCAATTTTGCGGATCTTCAGCGGTTTCTTTGGCGGATCAACACGCTGCAGGTCGATAAACTGGTATACGTTCTGGCTCATCTGAATTCCTTACTGCGCCTGCACGCGCAGCTCTGCTGCGCTACGACTACGGTGACCCAACAGGGCTTTAACATCGCTGGACTTCGGCTTAACCAGCGCGAATTTCGCAGAGAACGCTGGCCAGTTCGCCAGGATCTCTTCGCCGCGCGAAGAACCGGTATGCTGCACGTGTTCGGTGATCAAACCGCGCAGATGTTCTTCGTGGATAGCCAGCGTATCAACGTCCAGCACTTCCACCAGCTCCGGGTTCACGCGTTTGCGGAACTCACCGTCTTCATCCAGGACGTAGGCAAAACCACCCGTCATGCCCGCGCCAAAGTTCACGCCGGTTTTACCCAGAACGCAAACAATCCCGCCCGTCATGTATTCACAACCGTTATCGCCAATGCCTTCCACCACGGTGATGGCACCGGAGTTACGCACCGCAAAACGCTCGCCCGCACGGCCTGCTGCGAACAGACGACCGCCGGTCGCGCCGTACAGGCAGGTGTTACCGATGATGCTGGCTTCATGGCTGCGGAAGGCTGAACCGACCGGAGGACGCACCGCCAGCAGACCGCCCGCCATGCCTTTGCCGACGTAGTCGTTGGCATCGCCGGTCAGGTAAAGCTCAACGCCGCCTGCGTTCCACACGCCGAAGCTCTGACCCGCGGTACCGCTGAAGTGCGCGGTAATCGGATCCGCCGCCAGCCCCTGGTCACCGTGCGTTTGCGCGATATAACCGGAAAGGGAGGCGCCCACGGAGCGGTCGGTGTTGCGGATATCAAACCAGAACGTTTTGCTCTGCTTGTCGTCCACGTACGGCTTCGCCTGCTGCAGCAGCTGTGCGTTCAGCACGCCGTTATCGAACGGCGGGTTGTTCTCGGTGCAGTAGACCGCTTTGCCCGGGTGCGGCTGCGCGGTTTCCAGCAGCTTAGACAGCTCCAGCTTCTGCTGCTTCGCCGTGAAGCCTTCCAGCTCTTTCAGCAGGTCGGTACGACCAATCAGATCCACCAGACGTTTAACGCCCAGCTGCGCCATCAGCTCGCGGGTTTCGCGGGCGATGAAGTCAAAGTAGTTGGTTACTTTGAACGGCAGACCGTGATAGTGATTCTTACGCAGCTTCTCGTCCTGGGTTGCCACGCCGGTTGCGCAGTTGTTCAGGTGGCAAATACGCAGGTATTTACAGCCAAGCGCAACCATTGGGCCGGTACCGAAGCCGAAGCTTTCCGCGCCGAGGATCGCCGCCTTGATGATGTCGAGGCCGGTTTTCAGACCACCGTCCACCTGCAGGCGGATCTTATGACGCAGACCGTTAGCCACCAGCGCCTGCTGGGTTTCCACCAGGCCAAGCTCCCACGGACAGCCCGCATATTTCACGGAGGAGAGCGGGCTTGCACCGGTACCGCCGTCGTAGCCGGCGATGGTGATGAGGTCCGCATAGGCTTTCGCCACGCCGGTGGCGATGGTGCCGACCCCCGGTTCGGAAACCAGCTTCACGGAGATCATCGCCTTCGGGTTGACCTGCTTCAGGTCGAAAATCAGCTGCGCTAAGTCCTCGATAGAGTAGATATCGTGGTGCGGCGGCGGGGAGATCAGCGTCACGCCCGGTACCGAGTAGCGCAGTTTGGCGATGTACGGGGTAACTTTATCACCCGGCAGCTGGCCGCCTTCGCCCGGTTTCGCACCCTGAGCGACTTTAATCTGAATCACGTCGGCGTTGACCAGGTACGCTGGCGTTACGCCAAAGCGACCGGATGCCACCTGCTTGATGCGGGACACCTTGTTGGTACCGTAACGGGCCGGATCTTCACCGCCTTCGCCGGAGTTAGAGTTGCCGCCGATGCTGTTCATGGCTTCCGCCAGCGCTTCGTGGGCTTCCGGGCTCAGCGCGCCGATGGACATCGCCGCGGTGTCGAAGCGTTTGAACAGCTCGGATGCCGGCTCAACCTCGTCAATGCTGACCGCTTCATCACCCGGGTTCAGGGCAATGAGGTCGCGCAGCGTTGCCGCCGGACGGTTGTTCACCAGCTCAGCATACTGCTGATAATCACGGTATTCGCCGCTCTGAACCGCCTGCTGCAGTGTGCGCACCACGTCCGGGTTGTAGGCGTGGTATTCGCCGCCGTGAACGTATTTCAGCAGACCGCCCTGATCCAGCGGCTTACGTGCCAGCCAGGCGCGTTTGGACAGGTTCACCAGATCCTGCTGGAAGTCAGCAAAACCGGCGCCGCCGATGCGGCTGACCACGCCCTGGAAGCAGAGGTTGGCGACCTCGTCATGCAGGCCGACCGCTTCAAACAGCTTCGAGCAGCGGTAGGAGGCAATGGTCGAGATGCCCATTTTGGACATGATCTTGTACAGACCTTTGTTGATGCCGTTACGGTAGTTCAGCATCACCGCGCGGTAATCTTTGTCGATCGCGCGGGTATCCACCAGACGGGCCAGCGTTTCGTAGGCCAGGTACGGGTAGATCGCCGTCGCGCCAAAGCCCAACAGCACGGCAAAGTGGTGCGGGTCGCGGGCGCTGGCGGTTTCAACAATGATGTTGGCGTCGCAGCGCAGGCTCTTATCGACCAGACGCGTCTGGATAGCGCCAACCGCCATCGGGGCAGGTACCGGCAGACGGTTTTTCGCGATGTTGCGGTCAGACAGCACCAGCAGAACGGTACCGTTACGCACCATCTGTTCGGCTTTGTCACACAGCGCATTCACCGTCTCTTCGAGGCTCGCTTCGTTCACGTCGAAGGTAATATCGAGCGTGTCGGCGCGGTAGTGCTCCTCTTTCATGGTGGTAAGCTGTTTGAAATCGGAGTACAGCAGGATCGGCGATTTAAAGGTCAGACGGTGTGCCTGGCCTTCGGCCTCGCAGAAGACGTTCATCTCGCGACCGATGCTGGTGGCCAGCGACATCACGTGTGCTTCACGCAGCGGATCGATCGGCGGGTTGGTGACCTGCGCGAACTGCTGGCGGAAGTAGTCATAAATGATGCGCGGCTGGCTGGAGAGTACGGCAAACGGGGTATCGTCACCCATCGAGCCGACCGCTTCCTGACCGTTCTCACCGAGCACGCGGATGACGGAGTCGAGCTCTTCCGCGCTGTAGTTAAACTGCTTCTGGTAGCTTGCGAGGGTATCGTCGTCCAGTTCGCGGCTGCCCACTTCTTCGTCCGACAGATCTTCGAACGGCACCAGACGACGCACGTTCTTCTCCATCCACTCTTTGTACGGATGGCGGCTTTTCAGATCGTTGTCGGTTTCGGCGGAGTGCAGGATGCGCCCACCGCGGGTGTCGATTACCATCAGCTCGCCCGGACCGACACGGCCTTTCTCGACCACTTCGTCAGGCTGGTAATCCCAGATCCCGACTTCAGAGGCGCAGGTGATAAGCTTGTCTTTGGTGATGACGTAGCGTGCCGGACGCAGACCGTTACGGTCCAGGTTACAGGCGGCAAAACGGCCGTCGGACATGACGATGCCCGCCGGGCCGTCCCACGGCTCCATGTGCATGGAGTTGAAGTCGAAGAACGCGCGCAACTCAGGATCCATATCCGGGTTGTTCTGCCAGGCCGGTGGCACGAGCAGACGCATGGCGCGCACGATATCCATCCCGCCCGCCAGCAGCAGTTCCAGCATGTTATCCATCGAGCTGGAGTCAGAGCCGGTTTCGTTCACGAACGGTGCGGCATCGTGCAGATCGGGGATCAGCGGCGTCTGGAACTTATAGGTACGGGCGCGGGCCCACTGGCGGTTACCGGTGATGGTGTTGATCTCGCCATTGTGCGCCAGGTAGCGGAACGGCTGAGCCAGCGGCCAGCGTGGAACGGTGTTGGTGGAGAAGCGCTGGTGGAACAGGCAAATGGCCGATTCCAGACGCAGGTCCGCCAGGTCCAGGTAGAAGCGCGGCAGGTCAGCCGGCATACACAGACCTTTATAGATGTTCACCAGGTTAGAGAGGCTACAGACGTAGAACTCTTTATCGTCCTGGAGACGTTTTTCAATACGGCGGCGGGCAATAAACAGACGGCGTTCCATATCACGCGGACGCCAGCCCGCAGGCGCGTTGACGAAAATCTGTTCAATACGAGGCAGCGAGGAGAGGGCGATTTCACCGAGTACCCCTTCGTTGGTTGGCACATTGCGCCAGCCGACAATCGACAGGGTTTCACGCTGAAGTTCTTCTTCGACGATGCGGCGTGAGGCGGCAGCCTTTTCAGGATCCTGATTCAGGAACAGCATGCCGACAGCGTAGTTTTTGGCTAAACGCCAGCCGCGCTCTTCCGCCACGATGCGGAAGAAACGATCCGGTTTTTGCAGCAGCAGGCCGCAACCGTCGCCGGTTTTACCATCGGCAAGGATGGCGCCACGGTGCTGCATACGGGCCAGTGCGTGAATAGCGGTACGCACTACCTTGTGGCTAGGTTCGCCTTCTATGTGGGCGATCAGGCCGAAACCACAGTTATCCTTCTCAAGGGATTTATCGTACAACATATCAGTGAACCTCCCCAGGCTCGTCGGGCTTCCCACTGAACTTTACCGTGGCGCACAGGCACAGAAAGAGCATGGCGACGGGGTTTGCGTTTCATACGCGGACCTCGCATTCGCCCTCTTTTTCATCCTTTCGCGCAGGTAAACAAGTTTGAGGACTTGCTTCAGAGGGAATCTCAATTACTGCATAAATATGATGAGCAGGCCGCTCATCCAGAAAGCTTCCAGCGGATTTCCAACTTATCGGGAATTGGTACACAGGTCAAATGGCAATCTTATTTATACAAAAATGTGCTAAAGAGAGTTTATATCATTGTAATTAAAGGCTATTTAACTATTTTTACATTGATTGTATGCCCTGACCGGACGCAGCGGAGTGTGATCTGACTCACTATATGTAAGCGGTATTATCAATGTAGCGTGCTGAATAGCAGTTTTATAGCAGAATAATAATCTGGCATTGTCTTCAAACCCGCATAAAGTCACTGTTTTTCAGTGGCGGCGCTATAAATGAAAAAAACAATCAGAACATAAGGAAAAGTAATCACGAATGGCGTGAATGAAATTGCAGTAATCTTGAGTATTTATTCATATAGATAAAGGCCGTCCAGGGCGATTGATCCAGGTCATCGCCGACAGAGGCTAAAAGTGGCAGGCTTGTCCCCTTTCTCCGGGACGGTCTATCAGATTATGCAGTTACAGAAATTAGTCAATATGTTTGGTGGGGATCTTTTGCAGCGGTACGGGCAAAAGGTTCACAAGCTGACGCTGCACGGCGGGTTTAGCTGCCCGAATCGTGATGGCACCATCGGGCGCGGCGGCTGCACCTTCTGTAACGTTGCGTCCTTTGCTGACGAAGCCCAGCAGCATAAATCTATCGCGGAACAGCTTGCCCATCAGGCCAGCCTGGTGAACCGCGCGAAGCAATATCTGGCCTATTTCCAGGCCTACACCAGCACGTGGGCGGAGGTGCAGGTGCTGCGCTCTATGTATCAGCAGGCCGTCAGCCAGGCTAACATTGTTGGGCTGTGCGTGGGCACGCGCCCGGACTGCGTGCCGGACGCGGTGCTGGACCTGCTCAGCGAGTACAAAGAACAAGGCTACGAGATCTGGCTGGAGCTGGGCCTGCAAACCGCGCACGACAAAACCCTGCACCGTATTAACCGTGGCCATGATTTCGCCTGCTACCAGCGCACCACGCGCCTGGCCCGCGAGCGCGGGCTGAAGGTCTGTTCGCACCTGATTGTTGGGTTACCCGGTGAAGGTCAACCGCATGGTCTTGAAACGCTGGAAAAGGTGGTTGAGACCGGCGTGGACGGCATTAAGCTGCACCCGCTGCATATCGTGAAGGGCAGCATTATGGCGAAAGCCTGGGAAGCGGGGCGGTTAAGCGGTATTGCGCTTGAGGACTATTCAGTGACGGCGGGGGAGATGATTCGCCACACGCCGCCGGAAATTGTCTACCACCGTATTTCGGCCAGCGCCCGCCGTCCAACGCTTCTGGCACCGCTATGGTGTGAGAACCGCTGGACGGGGATGGTGGAAATCGACCGCTATCTGCAGGAGAACGGTGTACAGGGTTCGGCGCTGGGCCGCCCGTGGATTCCCCGTCTACCGGCGACGGCCGCCTAACAGACTCCCCAGCATGCCGCGCACGATCTGATTGGTGACCTGTCGCGCCGCGCTTTTCGCCATGGTCTGTACCACGCCGTCGCGCTTGCCGCCACGCGGCCCGGTGCTGCCGAACAGGATGTCTTTGAGCCCCCCGAGAATACCGTCATCCACGGCGACAGACTGTCCTTTAGCGGCGGGCGCATCCTGCGATTCGGTGGTCGCCTGTACCCCTTTTTGCAGCATCTCAAAAGCGGACTCGCGATCCACCTCGTCTTCGTACTTCCCGTAAACCGGAGAGTGGTTAATCAGGCCGTTACGTTCATCGTCGGTAACCGGCCCCATGCGCGAGCAGGGGGCAATCACCATGGCGCGTTCCACCACGGACGGGCTGCCCTTCGCATCCAGGAAAGAGATCAGCGCTTCACCAGTGCCTAACGCCTGAATCGCCGCTTCAGTATCAAAGGCAGGATTGGCGCGCATGGTTTGCGCGGCGGCTTTCACCGCTTTCTGATCTTTCGGCGTAAAGGCGCGCAGGGCGTGCTGCACGCGGTTACCGAGCTGACCGAGCACGTTATCCGGGATATCCGACGGGTTTTGCGAGACAAACCAGACGCCGACGCCTTTGGAGCGGATCAGGCGAATGACCTGTTCAATTTTATCCAGCAATACCTGCGGCGCGTCGTTAAACAGCAGATGCGCTTCGTCAAAGAAGAACACCAGCTTCGGTTTTTCCAGATCTCCCGCTTCCGGTAACTGTTCGTACAGTTCGGAGAGCATCCACAGCAGGCTGGCGGCGTAGAGCTTTGGCATCTGGTAGAGTTTTTCCGAACTCAGAATGTTGATGATGCCTTTGCCGCTGCTGTCGGTGCGCATCCAGTCTTTGATATCCAGCATCGGCTCGCCAAAGAAGTGTTCGGCACCCTGTTGCTCCAGGGTCAGTAGCCCACGCTGAATGGCGCCCACCGAGGCGCTGCTGATGTTGCCATACTGGTTCTGGAAGGATTTAGCGTTATCGCCGATGTACTGGGTAATGGCGCGAAGATCTTTAAAATCAAGCAGCAGCAGCCCCTGATCGTCGGCAATGCGGAAGATAATATTCAGCACGCCGGACTGCACGTCGTTAAGGTTAAGCAGACGGGCCAGCAGCAGCGGGCCGAGATCGGAGACGGTGGCGCGCACCGGATGGCCTTTCTCACCAAAAATATCCCACACCACCACCGGATTGTTATGCGGCATCCAGTCCGTGATGCCAATATTCTTCAGCCGTTCGAGCAGTTTTTCAGAGGCCGTCCCTTCCTGAGCGACACCGGTTAAATCGCCTTTCACGTCAGCCATAAAGACCGGTACGCCAATCTCCGAAAGCGACTCCGCCAGCTTTTGCAGGGTGACGGTTTTCCCCGTCCCGGTCGCGCCGGTGATCAAACCGTGGCGGTTCGCCATCGCGGGCAGTAAATACAGCTCTTTTTCCAGCGTCCGGGCAATTAACAATGGTGTACTCATGATGCGCTTCCTCTCTTAGTCCTGGGTGGAGTATAGGCAACCTGATAGCAATTTGGTTGAGTAAATTCCTGACTTTGCGGCGCATTATCCAGCGCGGACTATGCTTTTGCATACGGTTCACAAAATAGTGGGAAACTATGTCCAGATTCTTCTTTAACGATCGCAAACAGCTGGTCAACGATGCCATTGAAGGCATACTGCTTTCTGCGCCACATGCCAATCTCGTCAAGCTTGATATCGATCCGGCCATCAGGATCGTCGCACGCGGCGACTGGGACAAAAGCCGCGTGGCGGTGATCTCGGGCGGCGGCTCAGGCCACGAACCCGCACACGCCGGGTTTGTCGGCAAAGGGATGCTGACGGCGGCAGTGTGCGGCGATCTGTTTGCCTCGCCGAGCGTGGATGCGGTGCTGAATGCCATTGTGGCGGTCACGGGCGATCGCGGCTGTTTGCTGATCGTCAAAAACTACACCGGCGACCGCCTGAACTTTGGTCTGGCGGCAGAAAAGGCCAAACGCTACGGTCTTAAGGTGGAGATGGTGATCGTGGCAGACGATATCGCGCTGCCGGACAACAAGCAGCCGCGCGGTATTGCCGGTACGGCGCTGGTGCATAAGATTGCGGGCTATGCGGCGGAGCAGGGGAAATCGTTGAGCGAGGTACGGGAGATTGCGCAACAGGCCTGCGACAACCTCTGGAGCCTGGGCGTGGCGATGCAAACCTGCAACCTGCCGGGCAGCGACGATGAAGAGGGGCGCATTAAGCAAGGCCACGTCGAGCTGGGTCTGGGCATTCACGGCGAGCCCGGCGCTTCCGTCGTAGATACCCAGAACAGCAAAGCGATTATCGACACGCTGGTGACGCCGCTACGCGCGCAGGCGGGAGAGGGGCGCTTTGCGGTATTGATTAACAATCTTGGCGGCGTATCGGCGCTGGAGATGGCGCTGCTGACCAAAGAGCTGGCGCATTCGGCGCTGAAAGAGGAGATCGCGTATCTGATAGGCCCCGCGCCGCTGGTGAGCGCACTGGATATGAAAGGCTTTTCTCTGACGCTGCTGAAGCTTAACGATTTCTTCGAAAAGGCGATTCACGCCGAGGTTGAAACGCTGGGCTGGCAGAAGCCCGTGGCGTTTGCGCCGCTGCGCACCGTGGCGCATAGCGCCATTCATGACCGTGTGGAGTATACCCCCTCTGACAATCCGCAGGTGCGTGCGTTTGTCTCCTCCGTGTCGACAACGCTGATCCAGCTGGAAAACCGCCTGAACGCGCTGGATGCCAAAGTGGGCGACGGTGATACCGGCTCCACCTTTGCGCAAGGGGCGCGGGATATTGCGCAGCGCCTGGAGCAGAACACGCTCCCGCTTAATGACGTGCCTAAGCTGCTGCTGCTGGTTGGCGAGCGGCTGGCAACGGTGATGGGCGGATCGAGCGGCGTATTGATGTCGATCTTCTTTACGGCGGCCGGGCAAAAGCTGCATGACGGACACGCCCTGCCGGATGCGCTGTTGAGCGGACTGGCGCAGATGAAGCAGTACGGCGGAGCGGATCTTGGCGATCGCACGCTGATCGATGCGCTGCAACCGGCGCTGGAGGCGTTACAGAAAGGCAATATTCAGGCGGCAGCGCAGGCCGCGCTGCAGGGCGCAGAAGCAACGTCGAAAATGGCGAAAGCCGGCGCGGGACGCTCGTCGTATGTCAATAAAGAGAACCTGGATGGGGTGATGGATCCGGGAGCGGTCGCGGTAGCGGAAGTATTTAACGTATTGGCGCAGCAGTGAAAGTAGGCCGGGTAAGGCGAAGCCGCCACCCGGCAAACTCACATCAGAAATCCGCTTTCAACACCACGCGGTAACGGGCTTTGCCGTCGCGCACGTGCTGGATCGCTTCGTTGATTTTCGACATCGGATAGAGTTCGGTGGTCGGCGCCACTTTGGTGCGTCCGGCGAATTTCATCAGTTTGCGCAACTCGTACGGCGTACCGGTTGCAGAACCGGATATGCTGCGATCCCCGCCGATCAGGGTAAACGCCGGAACCGGCAGCGGCTTCATCACCGCACCCACGGTGTGGAAGTTACCGCCGTAGGCCAACGCTTCAAAGTACGGCTGCCAGTTGAGATCGACGTTAACGGTGTTGATGATCAGGTCAAACTGACCCGCCAGCGCGTTCAGTGCTTCAGGATCGCGGCTGTTCACGACTTTATCCGCACCCATCGCCAGCACTTCTTTCTCTTTCGCCGGGTTCGAGCTGAACGCCGTGACTTCACAGCCCATCGCGTGCAGCAGCTTGATGGCGATATGCCCAAGGCCACCAATACCGATGACACCCACGCGGCTGGTGGCGGTGATATGGTGCATCAGCAGGGGTTTGAAGACGGTGATACCGCCGCACAGCAGCGGACCGGCGGATTCGATATCAATGCTGTCCGGCAGCGGGATGACCCATTGCCAGTCGGCGCGCAGCTTGTCGGCGAAACCGCCTTTGTTCAGAATGGTGGGAACGGCGCCTTCGAGGCAGTTGATCTGATTACCGCTGATACAGGCATCGCAGTGGCCACAGCTGCGTGCCGTCCAGCCAATGCCTACGCGCTGGCCCACTTTCAGCCCTTTGTCCTGCGCGGCGCTACCGAGCGCCACGACGCGGCCAATGACCTCGTGCCCGGCAATCAGTGGATAGCTTGAAAAGCCCCATTCGTTGTCGATCATCGAGAGATCCGAGTGGCAGATCCCGCAGTAATCAACCTGTACTTCGACGTCTTCTGCTTTTAGTTCGCCCGCGTCGTACTCGTACAGCTCAAGTTCTGCACCCGCCTGCGGTGCGGCGTAGCTTTTTATCTTCGACATCGTGTTTCCCCCGTTGTGGTGTGAACTGAGAGTGTAGAGCATTCAGTTTACAGCCGCTTAACAGAAGAGGGCAGGAACGAAAGTTACAGACTTTTCAGCATTCTGACTTCGCAATCAACGTGGCCGGTACAGCCCAGCGGCGCATCGATATGCTCAAAGCCCAGATGTTCATACAGGCCGATGGCCTCTTTGAGGAAGGCGGTCGTTTCAAGGTAGCAGCGGGTAAAACCCTGCTTGCGCGCGTGGTCCAGCGCCATCAGCGCCAGCTTTTTTGCCAGTCCTTGTCCGCGTGCCGTTGGCAGGAAATACATTTTCTGCAGTTCGCAGATATCCGGCTCGCTGCAGCTGAGGGGCGCCACGCCGCCGCCGCCCACGACCTGACCGTTCTGCTCGATGACCCAGTAGGCATGACCAGGCTGGCTGTAGAGCTGGAAAAGCGCGTCCAGATTCGGGTCGGCAACCGTGTAGCCTTTGTCAGCCGTCAGGCCATATTCGGCAGAAACGGTGCGAATAACGGCGGCGATAGCCGGATTATCCTGCTCAGTGATCCGACGCATCGTCGTCGCGACGGGGGTAATCACGCTCATAGCATTACTCATTACAAAAATTGACACATAACTGCTGTTAATAGCACCGCAGAAAGGGGAGTGCAAGCGAGGAGTTTTCAGGAAGGTTACCCCTTACGCCCTGAAGCGTAAGGGGTAAAAGCATTACAGGGCAGCGATAACCGCCTGCTGCTCAATCAGCTTGGTCTTCGCATCGGCGAAGGCAACCAGGCGCTCACGCTCTTTCGCGATGACCGCTTCCGGCGCGCGGGCGACAAAGCCTTCGTTCGCCAGCTTGCTTTCGATTTTGCCAATTTCCACGTCGACTTTCGCCACTTCTTTCGCCAGACGAGCCAGCTCAGCGTCTTTGTCGATCAGACCTGCCATTGGGATCAGCAGCTCGGCACCGTCGATGATTTTGGTCACGGAAACCGGACCTTTATCATCCGCAGGCAGCACGGTGATGCTTTCCAGGCGCGCCATGGTCTTGAGGAAGGTGTTGTTCTCGGTGACGCGACGAACAGCCGCTTCGCTGCAGCCGCGCAGCAGCAGTTCCAGCGGTTTGCCCGGGGCGATGTTCATTTCAGCACGAATGTTACGCACCGCAACGATCGCCTGTTTCAGCCACTCGGTATCCGCGGACGCCGCTTCATCAACCTTAGCCGCATCGAATTCCGGGAACGGCTGCAGCATGATGGTGTCAGCGTTGATGCCTGCAATCACCTTCACGCGCTGCCAGATGGTTTCGGTGATAAATGGAATGACCGGATGCGCCAGGCGCAGCAGACCTTCCAGAACGGTAATCAGCGTGTTGCGCGTGCCGCGCAGCTCCGCCTCAGTACCGCCGTTCATCACCGGCTTCGCCAGCTCCAGATACCAGTCGCAGAACTGGTTCCAGGTGAATTCATACAGGATGCCCGCCGCGATATCGAAGCGGTAGCTGTCCAGCGCCTCGCGGAACGCTTTCACCGTCTGGTTGAATTCCGCCAGGATCCAGCGGTCCGCCAGAGACAGGGTCATTTCGCCGCCGTTGAAGCCGCAATCCTGATCTTCGGTGTTCATCAGCACGAAGCGGCTGGCGTTCCACAGTTTGTTACAGAAGTTACGGTAACCTTCCAGACGCTTCATGTCCCAGTTGATGTCACGGCCGGTAGAGGCCAGTGCCGCCAGGGTGAAGCGCAGGGCGTCGGTACCGTGAGACTCGATCCCGTGCGGGAACTGCTTCTCGGTGCGCTTGCGGATTTTCTCCGCCAGCTGCGGCTGCATCATGTTACCGGTACGTTTTTCCAGCAGCTCTTCCAGAGAGATACCGTCAACCATGTCCAGCGGGTCAATCACGTTACCCTTGGACTTGGACATCTTCTGGCCTTCGTCGTCGCGGATCAGACCGGTCATGTAGACGGTATGGAACGGAACCTGCGGCTTGCCGTCTTCGTCTTTGATGAAGTGCATGGTCATCATGATCATGCGGGCAATCCAGAAGAAGATAATGTCGAAGCCGGACACCATCACGCTGGTCGGGTGGAACTGACGCAGCGCGTCGGTGTTTTCTGGCCAGCCGAGGGTGGAGAAGGTCCACAGCGCGGAGGAGAACCAGGTATCCAGCACGTCTTCGTCCTGACGCAGCGCAACGTCCGCGCTCAGGTTGTTTTCCTGACGCACTTCGTCTTCGGTGCGGCCAACGTAGACGTTGCCGTCGTTGTCGTACCACGCCGGGATACGGTGACCCCACCACAGCTGACGGGAGATACACCAGTCCTGAATGTCACGCATCCAGGAGAAGTACATGTTTTCGTACTGTTTCGGCACGAACTGAATGCTGCCGTTCTCAACCGCTTCCACAGCAGGTTTCGCCAGCACGTCGGCACGCACGTACCACTGGTCGGTCAGCATTGGCTCGATAACCACGCCGCCACGGTCGCCGTAAGGCACGGTCAGATCGTGAGGTTTAATTTCTTCCAGCAGGCCGAGTGCGTCGACGGCAGCCACGATCGCTTTACGCGCGGCAAAACGTTCCAGCTTCTGGAACTCCGCCGGGATGTCGCTGGAGTAAACGTCAGACTCTTCGCCTTTGGTGTCATACACTTCTGCGCTTTCGCGGATATCGCCGTCGAAGGTCAGGATGTTGATCATCGGCAGGGCGTGACGACGACCGACTTCATAGTCGTTAAAGTCGTGCGCAGGGGTGATTTTTACGCAGCCGGTGCCTTTTTCCATGTCGGCGTGTTCGTCGCCCACAATCGGAATACGGCGGTTTACCAGCGGCAGCACCACGAATTTGCCGATCAGATCTTTATAACGTGGATCTTCCGGGTTAACGGCCACGCCGGTATCGCCCAGCAGGGTTTCCGGACGGGTGGTCGCGACCACCAGGTAATCTTTACCGTCGGCGGTTTTTGCGCCGTCGGCCAGCGGATAGCGGATATGCCACATGGAGCCCTTGGACTCGCGGTTTTCCACTTCCAGGTCAGAAATTGCGGTGCGCAGTTTCGGATCCCAGTTGACCAGGCGTTTGCCACGGTAAATCAGGTCTTCTTTGTACAGACGGACGAAGACTTCTTTCACGGCGTTGGAGAGGCCTTCATCCATGGTGAAGCGCTCGCGCTCCCAGTCCACGGAGTTGCCGAGGCGGCGCATCTGACGGGTAATCGTGCCGCCGGATTCCGCTTTCCACTGCCAGATTTTGTCAATGAACGCGTCGCGACCGTAGTCGTGGCGGGTTTTCCCTTCTTCAGCGGCAATTTTACGCTCAACCACCATCTGGGTCGCGATACCCGCGTGGTCAGTCCCCGCCTGCCACAGGGTGTTTTTCCCCTGCATGCGCTGGTAGCGGATCATGGTGTCCATGATGGTCTGCTGGAAAGCATGACCCATATGCAAACTGCCGGTGACGTTCGGCGGCGGGATCATGATGCAGAAGGACTCTTTGCTTTCGTCGCCGTTAGGCTTGAAATAGCCCTGCTGTTCCCAGTGCTCGTAAAGCGGCTGTTCGATATCGCGTGGGTTATATGTCTTTTCCATTATTTCCAGGTTGCCGTATTCAGGTTAAAACCAGCCAGGCGGTACGCTTTATAGCGTTCGCGCGCCAGTTGTTTCAAAGATTCTTCGTAGGGGACAAAGTCTACCACTTCTGTGAAAGCGGTGGCAAAATCTGCAAAATCTATTCGCAGGCTAATCAGAATATCGCGCGCGCTGCTGTTGCGCTTTTGCGGCCAGGCAATTTCAACCGGTGCTCCACCGCGCGGGCCTTCGCCCGACAGGTTATGCGGGACAAAGCTCTCCGGCGGACGCGCCCACAGCGCCTCATCAAGGCGAATGGCCTGCTGTTCATCTTCACAGGCAATCAGAACGCGTTTACCTGCGCGCCAACGTTCTGCGGCAATTTCACACACCAGCTGTTCGACGGCGCTGAGGCCATCCTGATGGGTGTCGTTGTCCAGAAGGTAGAACGTTGCATTCTTCATATATGGGGCTTCTTGTCGTGGATTTAAAGGCAAAGCCGGGTGGCGCTACGCTTACCCGGCCTACGGTTGAGTGACGCTTTAGGCCGGGTAAGGCGAAGACGCCACCCGGCGTTTTACATCATTCGTCGCCGTTAAAACCCGCGCGATTGAGCAGGAACTGCGACAGCAGCGCCACTGGACGACCGGTTGCGCCTTTGGCTTTGCCGGAGCGCCATGCGGTGCCCGCGATATCCAGGTGCGCCCAGTTGTACTTGCGGGTGAAGCGTGCCAGGAAGCAGCCCGCGGTGATCGCTCCGCCAGGACGTCCACCGATGTTTGCCATATCCGCGAAGTTAGACTCCAGCTGCTCCTGATATTCGTCACCCAACGGCAGACGCCATGCGCGGTCACCGGCCTGTTCCGAGGCGCCGATAAGCTCGTGCGCCAGCGGATTGTGGTTCGACATCAGGCCGGTGATGTGGTGGCCCAGCGCAATCACGCAGGCACCGGTGAGGGTGGCGACGTCAATCACCGCTTCAGGCTCGAAGCGTTCCACATAGGTCAGCACGTCACACAGCACCAGACGGCCTTCGGCGTCGGTGTTCAGCACTTCAACGGTCTGGCCGGACATGGTGGTCAGCACGTCACCCGGACGATAAGCACGCCCGCCAGGCATGTTTTCGCAGCCCGCCAGTACGCCGATAACGTTAATCGGCAACTGAAGTTCAGCGACCATGCGCATCACGCCGTAAACCGCCGCCGCGCCGCACATGTCGTATTTCATCTCGTCCATGCCTTCGGCAGGCTTGATGGAGATACCGCCGGAATCGAAGGTCAGGCCTTTACCGACCAGCACGACAGGGCGCGCGTCTTCGGCCGGGTTGCCCTTGTACTCGATGACGGACATCAGGGATTCATTCTGCGATCCGTTACCGACCGCCAGGTAAGAGTGCATCCCGAGCTCTTTCATCTGCTGTTCGCCGATGACGCGGGTAATGACGTTTTTGCTGTAGGCGTCGGCCAGCTGACGCGCCTGAGAGGCCAGGTACGCCGCGTTACAGATGTTAGGCGGCATGTTGCCGAGATCTTTGGCCGCTTTAATGCCGGCTGCGATCGCCAGACCGTGCTGGATCGCGCGTTCGCCGCTGGTCAGTTCGCGACGGGTTGGCACGTTAAAGACCATTTTACGCAGCGGACGACGCGGCTCGCTTTTATTGGTCTTCAGCTGATCGAAGCTGTAGAGGCTCTCTTTTGCCGTTTCGACCGCCTGACGCACTTTCCAGTAGGTGTTACGCCCTTTGACGTGCAATTCAGTCAGGAAGCAGACGGCTTCCATTGAGCCGGTATCATTCAGCGTATTGATTGTTTTCTGAATCACCTGCTTATACTGACGTTCATCCAGCTCGCGTTCTTTGCCGCAGCCAATCAGCAGAATACGCTCTGACAGTACGTTCGGAACATGGTGCAGTAACAGCGTCTGCCCAGGTTTGCCTTCCAGTTCGCCACGGCGCAGCAGGGCGCTAATATAGCCGTCACTGATTTTATCGAGTTGCTCGGCGATCGGGGAGAGTCGGCGTGGTTCAAAGACGCCCACAACGATGCAGGCACTCCGCTGTTTCTCCGGGCTACCGCTTTTTACACTGAACTCCATGCACTACGCTCCTGAATCTTAAAGACAACGGCGGCTGCTACGGATAGAATTGAAACCTTTCGTAACTCATGTCCGCTGTTGTGGTGACTTCGTGTTAATCTTACGTTACTACGGTTTCGACACGTCAGAAAAAGTCCTGAAGCGTGAATCCGCTGGATGTTTTAATCTTAGCGATGATTTCGACGACTCAAGAGAATAAATGACGTTTAAGCCATGAAACAAGCGAAATTCCTGCAAAGAGACGGGTTTTTACGGGCGTATTTAAAGTGATAATCATAAGATATCTGGTGCGGGAGACGCTCAAAAGCCAACTGGCGATCCTCTTCATCCTGCTGCTGATTTTTTTCTGTCAGAAGCTGGTTAAGATCCTCGGTGCGGCCGTTGACGGCGAAATTCCAACAAATCTGGTGCTTTCCCTGCTTGGTTTAGGGATCCCGGAAATGGCGCAGCTCATCCTGCCGCTAAGTCTTTTCCTTGGCCTGCTCATGACGCTTGGGAAACTCTACACCGAGAGTGAAATCACGGTGATGCATGCCTGTGGCCTGAGCAAAGCGGTACTGGTGAAAGCGGCCATGATACTGGCGCTGTTCACGGGTATTGTTGCCGCGGTGAATGTGATGTGGGCGGGCCCCATGTCTTCCCGTCATCAGGACGAAGTGCTGGCCGAAGCGAAAGCCAACCCCGGCATGGCGGCGTTAGCCCAGGGGCAGTTCCAGCAGGCGACCGACGGCAACTCCGTGCTGTTTATTGAGAGCGTTGACGGCAGTAAATTCAACGACGTCTTCCTGGCGCAGTTACGTCCCAAAGGTAACGCGCGTCCTTCCGTGGTGGTTGCAGATTCCGGTCAGCTTGCTCAGCGCAAAGATGGTTCTCAGATCGTGACGCTGAATAAAGGCACCCGTTTCGAAGGCACCGCGATGCTGCGCGACTTCCGTATCACGGATTTCCAGAACTATCAGGCCATTATCGGCCATCAGGCGGTGGCGCTCGATCCAACGGATACCGAGCAAATGGACATGCGGACCCTCTGGAATACCGATACCGACAGAGCGCGCGCTGAGTTCCACTGGCGTATTACGCTCGTCTTCACCGTGTTTATGATGGCGCTGATTGTCGTTCCGCTGAGCGTGGTGAACCCTCGCCAGGGACGCGTGCTCTCTATGCTGCCAGCGATGCTGCTTTACCTGATCTATTTCCTGCTGCAAACCTCGATTCGTTCTAACGGCGCGAAGGGTAAGCTGGACCCTATGGTCTGGACATGGTTCGTCAACAGCCTGTACATCTTACTGGCGCTAGGGTTAAACCTGTGGGATACGGTGCCTGTGCGCCGCATACGTGCCCGATTCTCGCGTAAAGGAGCCATCTAATGCAGGCGTTTGGCGTTCTTGATCGCTATATCGGTAAAACCATTTTTACCACCATCATGATGACCTTGTTCATGCTGGTGTCGCTCTCCGGCATTATCAAATTTGTCGATCAGCTGAAAAAAGCCGGGCAGGGGAGCTATGACGCGATGGGCGCGGGGATGTATACCCTGCTCAGTGTGCCGAAAGATGTGCAGATCTTCTTCCCGATGGCGGCCCTGCTGGGCGCGCTGCTGGGGCTGGGAATGCTGGCGCAGCGTAGTGAGCTGGTCGTTATGCAGGCCTCAGGCTTTACCCGCATGCAGGTTGCGCTGTCGGTAATGAAAACCGCGATCCCACTGGTGCTGTTGACCATGGCGATCGGCGAGTGGGTCGCGCCGCAGGGCGAACAGATGGCGCGTAACTACCGTGCGCAGGCAATGTACGGTGGCTCTCTGCTCTCGACTCAGCAAGGTTTATGGGCGAAAGACGGTAAAAACTTCGTCTACATCGAGCGGGTAAAGGGGAATGACGAACTGGGTGGGGTGAGCATCTACGCTTTCGATGACCAGCGCCGTCTGGAGTCCGTTCGCCACGCCTCTTCGGCAAAATTTGACGCCGAACATAAGCAGTGGCGGTTGTCCCAGGTTGATGAATCTAACCTGACCGATCCGAAACAGATTACGGGTTCTCAGACGGTAACCGGGACGTGGAAGACCAACCTGACGCCCGATAAGCTCGGGGTCGTGGCGCTGGATCCAGACGCGCTCTCCATCAGCGGTTTACACAACTATGTGAAATACCTGAAGTCGAGCGGGCAGGATGCGGGACGTTATCAGCTCAACATGTGGAGCAAAATCTTCCAGCCGATGTCCGTGGCGGTGATGATGCTGATGGCGCTGTCGTTTATCTTCGGCCCGTTACGCAGCGTGCCGATGGGCGTGCGCGTCGTGACCGGTATCAGTTTCGGCTTTGTGTTCTACGTGCTCGACCAGATCTTCGGTCCGCTGACGCTGGTTTATGGCATTCCGCCGATAATTGGTGCGCTGCTGCCAAGCGCCAGTTTCCTCCTGATCAGCCTCTGGCTGTTGTTGAAACGCTCCTGATTGACCTCTCCTCGCTTCCGGTTCACCGGGAGCGAGGCTAATCTCCTGTTTCACCCCGCACTTTTTCTCACAACCTTCAACGCCTCGCCCTGAATTTGAGTATTATTGAGCGATAAAGTCGTGAAGGGATCCTCTATGAAGCAAATTCGAATGCTTGCCCAGTATTACGTCGACCTGATGATGAAGCTTGGGCTGGTGCGTTTCTCTATGCTGCTTGCGCTGGCACTGGTCGTTCTGGCCATTGTCGTGCAAATGGCCGTCACCATGGTTCTGCATGGTCAGGTCGAGAGTATCGACGTCATCCGCTCCATCTTCTTTGGCTTGCTTATTACCCCCTGGGCGGTCTATTTCCTTTCCGTGGTGGTTGAACAGCTGGAAGAGTCCCGACAGCGATTGTCTAAGCTGGTCGATAAACTGGAAGAGATGCGCGAGCGCGACCTGAAGCTCAACGTCCAGCTTAAAGACAACATTGCGCAGCTGAACCAGGAGATTTCAGATCGTGAGAAGGCGGAGGCCGAGCGCCAGGCCACGCTGGAGCAGCTGAAAATCGAAATGAAAGAGCGCGAGGTCACGCAGATCCAGCTTGAGCAGCAATCCTCTTTTCTGCGGTCATTCCTCGATGCTTCGCCGGACCTGGTGTTTTACCGTAATGAAGATAAAGAGTTTTCCGGCTGTAACCGGGCGATGGAGTTGCTCACCGGGAAAAGCGAGAAGCAGCTGATTAATCTGAAGCCACAGGACGTTTACTCCGAAGAGGCGGCGGCCAAGGTCATGGAGACGGATGAAAAGGTATTCCGCCATAACGTCTCGCTGACCTATGAACAGTGGCTGGATTACCCGGACGGACGCAAAGCCTGCTTTGAGATCCGTAAGGTGCCCTACTATGACCGCGTGGGGAAACGCCATGGCCTGATGGGCTTTGGCCGCGACATTACCGAGCGTAAGCGCTATCAGGATGCCCTTGAGCGCGCCAGCCGCGACAAGACCACCTTTATCTCCACCATCAGCCACGAGCTGCGTACGCCGCTTAACGGCATCGTCGGGCTGAGCCGTATTCTGCTGGATACCGACCTGACCGCAGAGCAGGAAAAATACCTCAAGACTATCCATGTTTCGGCGGTCACGCTGGGTAATATTTTCAACGATATTATTGACATGGATAAGATGGAGCGCCGTAAAGTTCAGCTTGATAATCAGCCTGTTGATTTCACCAGCTTCCTTGCCGATCTGGAAAACCTGTCCGGCCTGCAGGCGCAGCAGAAGGGGCTAAGTTTTGTCATGGAGCCAACCCTGCCGCTGCCGCATAAAGTGGTGACAGACGGCACGCGTTTGCGCCAGATCCTGTGGAACCTGATCAGCAACGCGGTGAAATTTACCCAGAAGGGGCAGGTTGCGGTGCGCATCCGCTTTGACGAAGGCGACATGCTGCACTTCGAGGTAGAGGACTCCGGGATGGGTATTCCGCAGGAGGAGCAGGACAAAATCTTCGCCATGTACTACCAGGTGAAGGACAGCAACGGCGGAAAACCAGCTACCGGAACGGGCATTGGCCTGGCGGTCTCTAAACGACTGGCGAAGAGCATGGGGGGCGATATCACCGTTGCCAGCCAGCCGGGTAAAGGGTCAACCTTCACGCTGACGGTCCATGCGCCGGCGGTGGCGGAAGAGGTGGAAGATACCTTTGAAAATGACGATATGCCGCTCCCTGCGCTGCACGTCCTGCTGGTGGAAGACATTGAGCTGAACGTGATCGTGGCGCGCTCCGTGCTGGAAAAACTGGGCAACAGCGTGGATGTCGCGATGACCGGCAAAGCCGCGCTGGAGATGTTTAAACCGGGTGAATACGATCTTGTTCTGCTGGATATTCAGTTACCGGATATGACCGGGCTGGATATCTCGCGCGAGCTGACGCGTCAGTACGCGGCCGACGAACTGCCGCCGCTGGTTGCCCTGACGGCGAACGTACTGAAAGATAAAAAAGAGTATCTCGATGCCGGTATGGACGATGTACTCAGCAAGCCGCTGGCGGTGCCTGCTCTGACCGCCATGATTAAGAAGTTCTGGGATACCCGTGATGAAGAGGAGAGCACCATGACGTCTGTTGATAGCGCAAAAGCCCAAACGATACTCGATACCGCGATGCTGGAGCAGTACATCGATCTGGTCGGCCCGAAACTGATTACTGATGGTCTGGCGGTGTTCGAAAAAATGATGCCGGGCTATCTGAGCGTGCTGGAATCCAACCTGACGGCGCGTGACCAGAAGGGCATCGTGGAAGAAGGACATAAAATTAAAGGTGCCGCCGGTTCGGTTGGCCTACGCCACCTGCAGCAGTTGGGTCAACAGATTCAGTCGCCTGATTTACCTGCATGGGAAGATAACGTGGGTGATTGGGTTGAAGAGATGAAGCAAGAGTGGCAAAACGATGTGGCGGTGCTTAAAGCCTGGGTTGACGCCAGAAAAAAATGACCCCGGATTAACCGGGGTGCGCGAATACTGCGCCAACACCAGGGAAATCGTGGCTGCGCCTGTTTTTAAACGTTATTTTCGAAAGGGCGCTGCCTGAAAAATTTAGGCCGCACGCAGATAAGATAGCAAATCTTAAATGGTTTGTTACATGAATCAGTGAAATGTGTGAAGCATAGCGTTTTAATCAAAATTATTAATGTGCTTCAGCAAGTTGCAGAAAAGGATTGTCATGATGAAAAAGATTGGTGTCGTGCTGAGCGGATGCGGTGTTTACGATGGTTCTGAAATACACGAAGCCGTCATTACGCTGCTAGCCCTGGCTAAGCAGGGAGCAGAGGTTATTTGTTTTGCGCCAGACAAAAATCAGGCGGATGTGATTAACCATCTGACCGGTGAGCCGATGGCGGAAACCCGTAATGTACTGATTGAAGCCGCGCGTATTGCGCGAGGTGATATCCATCCTCTTATCCAGGCAGCCCCTACAGAGCTTGATGCGCTCATTGTGCCGGGTGGGTTTGGCGCGGCCAAAAATCTCAGTACCTTTGCTGCGCAGGGCGCGGAGTGTCAGATCGATCCTCATCTGAAAGCGCTGTCGCAGGCTATGCATGCGGCAGGAAAACCGCTGGGCTTTATCTGTATCGCACCGGCGATGTTGCCTAAGATTTTTGATTTCCCGCTGCGCCTGACCATCGGGACGGATATCGATACCGCAGAGATCGTCGAGGAAATGGGGGGCGAACACGTTCCGTGCCCGGTAGATGACATTGTGGTTGATGAAGATAACAAAATTGTCACCACGCCTGCGTATATGCTGGCGAAGAATATTGCAGAAGCGGCTATGGGGATCGAAAAGCTGGTCGCCCGCGTGCTGGTGTTGGCTGAATGAGTCGTCAATCCGGTGCCGGCGCGTGGGTAAAACGTACCCTGTTGCGCATCGTTCTGGTGCTGGCGGTGTTTTGGGGCGGTGGACTCGCCCTGTTCAGCATTATGCCAGTCCCGTTCTCTGCCGTGATGGTTGAGCGCCAGCTCGGCGCGTGGCTCAGCGGCGATTTCAGCTATGTTGCCCACTCTGACTGGGTAAGCATGGACGAGATCTCGCCGTTCATGGGTCTGGCGGTCATCGCGGCGGAGGACCAGAAATTCCCGGAGCACTGGGGGTTCGACGTGGCGGCCATCGAGAAGGCGCTGGCCCATAACGAACGCCATGAAAACCGCGTGCGCGGTGCCTCAACCTTGTCGCAGCAGACGGCCAAAAATCTGTTTCTGTGGGACGGCCGCAGCTGGGTGCGAAAGGGGCTGGAAGCGGGGTTGACCCTGGGGATGGAAACGGTCTGGAGCAAAAAGCGCATTCTGACCGTCTATCTCAACGTCGCTGAATTTGGCGACGGTATTTTTGGCGTGGAAGCTGCCGCGCAGCGTTATTTCAATAAGCCAGCCAGCCGTCTGAGCATGTCAGAAGCAGCACTATTGGCCGCTGTCTTACCGAATCCCATCCGCTTTAAAGCCAGCGCCCCATCAGGGTACGTGCGAAGCCGTCAGGCGTGGATCCTACGCCAGATGAATCAGCTGGGTGGAGAGGGTTTTATGCAGCGTAACAATCTTAAGTAGGGCGGGTAAGCGCAGCGCCACCCGCCGAAGGGGCGAACGTTAGTCTTCGTCAAATCCGGCGTTAAACAGGGCAATCACCGCCGCCAGCGCTTCCTCTTCCTGAGGTCCTGTGGCTTCGACTTCAATCTGACGCCCTTTGGCGGAATCCAGCATTAGCAGGGCTATCACGCTGTTCGCTTCCGCTTCGGTACCTTCGTCATTCCGCAGCAGAACCTCTGCATCGAAACCCTGCATCAGCTCAAACAGTTTCATCGCCGGGCGTGCATGCATACCCAGCTTATTGGTGATCTCAACGGTTTGTTTTACGGTCATGTTTTACGTTTTTCCAGCGTGCGATGACGGGACTGAACGTTCTTCCCGCGCGAGCGGAAATAGTCGGCCAGCTGTTCGGCGATATAAACCGAACGATGTTTACCGCCGGTACAGCCAATCGCCACCGTCAGGTAGCTACGATTGTTTGTCTCCAGCATAGGTAACCATAGCTCAAGGTAGCTTCGCGTCTGGTAGATAAAATTGTGAACTTCTGTGTGCCGGTCGAGGAAGGCCGCGACGGGTTTGTCCAGACCGGTCATGGGACGCAGCTTCGGATCCCAGTGCGGGTTCGGCAGGAAGCGCACGTCGAAAACGTAATCCGCATCAATTGGAATACCGTGCTTAAAGCCGAAGGATTCGAACACCATCGTCAGTTCGCGCTCGCGCTTGCCCAACAGTCGGGTACGCAGCATTTCCGCCAGCTCGTGAACGGACATCTCAGAGGTGTCGACAATCAGGTCGGCACGAGAGCGCAGCGGCTCCAGCAGATCGCTCTCTTCATCGATCGCGCTCTCCAGTGAGAGGTTCTTACTGGAAAGCGGGTGCAAGCGACGGGTATCGCTGTAGCGACGGATCAGCGTATTGCGGTCTGCATCGAGGAACAGCAGCTGAGGCGAGAACGCATCAGGCAGGTTGCTCATGGCCTGCTCGAAGATCTCTGGCGATTCAGGCATGTTACGGACGTCGATGCTGACGGCGGCAGAGGTTTGCCTCTCCGCAAGCGTACGGGCCAGGTCAGGCAATAACACGACCGGCAGGTTATCGACGCAGTAAAAACCCATGTCTTCCAGCGCGCGCAGAGCAACGGATTTCCCCGACCCTGAACGGCCACTGACAATCATCAGCACCATGTTCCGTTTCTCCTCAGGACAACAGATGTGAAGGCCATCTCCTGGTTATGCATCATCCTGATTGCCTTCTGCTTCAGTGATAATTTGATAGAGCTCTTCATCACTTTGGGCCGAGCGCAGCCGACGGCAAATGGTTTTATCGGCCAGACGTTTTGCGACCAGCGACAGCGTATGCAGATGGGTTTTCGTCTGATCGGCAGGCACCAGCAGCGCGAAGAGGAGATCGACGGGCTGGTTATCGATGGCATCGAAGGCGATGGGTGTTTCAAGCTGCACAAACACACCAACGGCACGCAGGGTATCCTCTTCCAGTTTGCCGTGCGGGATCGCGATGCCGTTGCCGATACCGGTACTGCCCATTTTTTCACGGGTCAGAATCGCCTCGAATACCACCTGCGGCGGCAGGCCCAGCTGTTTTGCGGCCAGTTCACTGATGATCTCCAGCGCACGTTTTTTGCTCTGGCAGTGAACCGCACTGCGGGTACATTCCTGGTTAAGGACATTGCTCAGTTGAAGAGCGGAATCGTTGTTCATCATAATTTCACCTAAGCGCTAACTGTACAAATGGCCTGTTGTGTTTCACAACAGGCCGTCCTGCACCCGTTAACTGCCCGGACAATTAGTGTTGTTTCAGTTTATCTTTATGTTTATTGAGCTGTCGTGCAAGCTTATCAATCAAGCCGTCGATAGCAGCGTACATGTCTTGCCCTTCCGCACTGGCATGCAGTTCACCCCCGTTAACATGCAGGGTGGCATCCGAGATATGAGTCACTTTCTCCACTTTCAACACAATATAGACCTGATTGATCCTTTCGAAATACTGCTCGAGTTTTGCAAACTTCGCGTTCACAAAGTCGCGTAAAGCCTCAGTAATTTCGACGTTTTGTCCAGTGATGTTGAGCTGCATAGTGTCTTCCTTATCGGTTGTGTCAGACCAGCTGTTTACGCTGGTTGGACGGCGGAATGGATAAAGACTCTCGATACTTCGCAACAGTACGACGTGCCACCATAATACCCTGATCGGACAGCATGGTGGTTAACTTACTGTCGCTTAGTGGCTTCGCGGGATTCTCCGCGGCGATCAACTTCTTCACCAGGGCACGAATGGCCGTTGACGACGCTTCGCCGCCGCCCTCGGTATTCACATGGCTGGAGAAGAAATACTTAAGCTCAAAAATACCGCGTGGACTGTGCAGATACTTCTGCGTGGTGACACGGGAAATGGTTGATTCATGCATTTCGACGGCCTGGGCGATATCCGCCAGTACCATCGGTTTCATATACTCTTCGCCCTGCTCAAAGAACGCCTGCTGCTGTTCGACAATACAGCGGCTGACGCGTAGCAGCGTATCATTTCGGCTCTCCAGACTTTTGATCAGCCATCGCGCTTCCTGCAAATTGCTACGAATATATTGATTGTCGGAGTCGTTACGCACGCTGGTGCACATGGAGGCATACTGCTGGTTGATTTGCAGGCGAGGGATGCTGTCTGAATTCAGTTCAACGACCCAGCGGCCATTGTGTTTTCTGACCAGCACATCCGGGATGACGTACTCGGGCTCGCTGGTCTGGATCGACTGTCCCGGGCGCGGATCGAGCGACTGGATCAGATTCACCGCTTCTTTCAGCACCTCTTCCTTCAGGCGCGTGACGCGCATCAGGGAGCGGAAATCGTGGTTCGCCAGCAGATCCAGATGATCGCTGATGATTAAGCGCGCCTCGTCGAGCCACGGCGTCTCTTTGCTGAACTGAGAAAGCTGGATCAGTAGGCAGTCGCGCAGATCTTTTGCGGCCACGCCTACTGGATCGAAACGCTGGATGCGCTTCAGAACGGCTTCAACTTCCTCAAGCTCTATCTCGTCGTCGCCCATGCTTTCCAGAATATCGTCCAGCGTGACGGTCAAATAGCCAGTGTCGTCAACGGCATCGACAATTGAGGTGGCAATCGCGCGGTCGGTATCGGAGAAGGGGGTGAGTTCCACCTGCCACATCAGGTAATCCTGCAGTGACTGGGTGGTTTCGCCCTGGTAGACCGGTAGCTCATCATCCTGGTAGTCTGCACGCGTACCGGAAGGGGTTCCGGCGGTATAGATTTCATCCCAGCTGGCATCCAGCGGAAGCTCGTCCGGCATCTCTTTTTGTTCGAGTGCATCCGCGGTATCGAGCGCTTCTGTATCCTGCGATTGCTGGGTATCTACCTCGTCATGAAGATCGGTTTGTTCCAGCAGGGGGTTGCTGTCCAGCGCCTGCTGGAGCTCCTGCTGAAGTTCTAACGTGGACAGTTGCAACAGGCGAATTGCCTGCTGTAGCTGCGGCGTCATCGCCAGTTGTTGGCTGAGCCTTAATTGCAAACCTTGCTTCATGTTCAGAGCATTTTTCTCCGGTTCGGCGTTACGTTACCTCTACCCTATCAGAGTCTGAAGTCTTCCCCAAGATAGACGCGCTTAACATGATCGTCTTCGAGGATCTGCTGCGGCGTACCGTGGGCGATCAGATTGCCCTGGCTCACAATATACGCGCGTTCACACACGGCCAGCGTTTCACGGACGTTGTGGTCGGTGATCAGTACGCCAAGCCCGCTGTCACGCAGGTGTTCAATGATACGTTTAATGTCGATAACCGAGATCGGGTCAACGCCCGCAAACGGTTCATCCAGAAGGATAAACTTCGGATTTGCGGCCAGCGCACGGGCAATCTCAACACGACGGCGTTCGCCCCCGGAGAGAGCCTGACCGAGGCTGTCGCGCAGATGCTCAATGTGGAACTCTTCCATCAGCTCGTTGGCACGATCCTGACGCTGTTCGCTGGTCAGATCGTTACGAATTTGCAGGACCGCCATCAGGTTATCGTAAACGCTAAGACGACGGAAAATGGAGGCTTCCTGCGGCAGGTAGCCGATCCCGCGACGTGCGCGTGCGTGCAGCGGCAGAAGACTGATGTCTTCATCGTCAATGACAATGTTGCCAGCATCGCGCGGCACAATGCCAACGACCATGTAGAAAGTGGTGGTTTTACCCGCACCGTTAGGGCCAAGTAGCCCTACAATTTCGCCGGAGTTGACGGTCAGACTGACATCTTCTACGACACGGCGGCCTTTATAGGCCTTCGCGAGATTTTTTGCAGTTAATGTTGCCATAACGAATTAGTTACTCTTCTTCTGTGCCGGGGCCTGGCCTTTGCCTTTATCCTGCAGCTGCGACGGAACCAGTACGGTGGTGACGCGTTTGCCTTTCTCGCTGGAGGCCTGCATTTTTTGCTCTTTTACCAGATAGGTAATCTGGTCGCCGGTAATGTTGCTGTCCAGCTGTTCCAGGTACGCATTACCGGTCAGGATGACCAGGTCCTTCGCCAGCTCATAGTGCATGTGCGTAGCGTGACCTTTCACCGGCTTGCCGTTGTCCTGCATCTGGTAGAAGGTGGCCGGGTTACCGTAACCATCAATGATCTCTTTGCCCTGCTCGCCACCCGGACGGGTCACGACCACTTTGTCGGCATTAATTTTGATGGTGCCCTGAGTCATGACGACGTTACCCGTGAAGGTGACGACGTTGCCCTGCATATCGAGAGACTGGGTGTCGGACTCGATATGGATCGGTTGGTCGGTATCGCCCGTTACAGCAAGCGCGGGGAGACTGGTCGCCAGCATCGCGCTGGCGATAATTACTTTAAGGCTGAGTTTGTTTGTTTTGAATTTCATAGGAGGTTCTAACCTTTTCAATCAGCTCGGCGTTTTTGCTGCGTAAGTTCCCGCGCATTCTCAAACCGCTGGAATTAAATGTTGTGCCATACAGTGTGACCAGATCCTGCGACGTCACGTCCTGGGTTACCAGGTTGATCTGGGCATTATCCGTCGTAATTTTTCGTAGTTGCGAGTCAGCGGTCAGGGCGTTGACTTCAACGTGGCCATACAGATAAAGCATACGGTCATTTGTCAGTTTTGCCCGATCTGACTTAATTGACCACGTCGGCACTTTGTCCTTATCAAATGTGGTCATGACAGGTTGGGTAAACCACGAAATACCGTCATCTGAAAAATATTCAACATGCTGGGCAATCAGGCGATAGTTCAGCGCGCCTTCAGGGCTGTAGACCACGGTGTCGCTGTGATCGCTTTTATAGGTTGGATCGTTATTGTTGATCACTTCTGTTTGCGTATCGTCGCGATCGGCAAGGTTCACGCCAATCAATACCAGTGCGACAAGCGAAAGCAAAATGATAATCCAACGTCTGGTTTTACTCATATCGATTGCCCTTTGGCCTCATCAAGCTTGCCCTGCGCCAGCAGGAGCAGATCGCAGACTTCACGTACGGCACCGCGGCCCCCGTTGATGTGGGTAACATAGTCAGCGCGCGGGATCAGCAGCGGATGCGCATCGGCAACGGCGATGCTCAGCCCAACTTCAGCCATCACGGGCCAGTCAATCAGATCGTCCCCGACGTAGGCCACGTTTTCCGGTGCGATAGCCAGTTTACCCAGTAAATCCTTAAACGCCGCCATCTTATCGGATTGCCCCTGATACAGATGGGTAATGCCTAAGGTTTCACAGCGGTCTTCTACCAGTTTAGCTTTTCGCCCGGTGATGATAGCCACCTCAATACCTGAGGTGAGCGCACAGCGGATACCGTAGCCGTCGCGAACGTTAAACGCTTTCAGCTCTTCACCATTATTGCCCATGTAAATCAGGCCGTCGGAGAGTACCCCATCCACATCCAGGATGAGCAGACGAATGTTTTCCGCCTTTGCCATCATCTGGGTACTGACCGGACCATAACAGGTTGCAAGGGATGCACCCGCATTACTCATTGTCTTATCCTTCATTACACTACGCCTGCGCGCAGCAGATCATGCATATGTACCACACCCAGCAACTGGTCGCCATCGGCAACCATAACGGAGGTGATATGGCGGGACTGCATCAGGTTCAGCACATCCACGGCCAGCGTACCCGGACGCACGCGGATACCGCCTGGCGTCATCACGTCGGCAATGCCGAGCGTGCGGACATCGACACCCATGTCGAACACGCGACGCAGGTCGCCATCGGTGAAGATCCCCTGAATTTTCATCAGATCGTCGCACACGACCGTCATCCCCAGATTCTTGCGGGTGATTTCCAGCAGCGCATCACGCAGGGAGGCTTCTTTACTGACGTGAGGGATCTCATCCCCGGTGTGCATAATATCGTTTACCCGAAGCAGTAGCTTGCGCCCCAGCGCACCGCCCGGGTGGGAAAGCGCGAAATCTTCCGGCGTAAAACCACGGGCTTCGAGCAGCGCGACGGCAAGCGCATCACCCATGACCAGCGCGGCGGTGGTGCTGGACGTCGGCGCGAGGCCGAGCGGACAGGCCTCCTTGGGCACTTTCACGCACAGGTGAATGTCGGCCGCACGCGCCATGCTGCTTTCCGGACGGCTGGTCATGCAAATAAGCGGCACCTGCAGGCGCTTCAGTACCGGGATCAACGCCAGGATCTCATTGGACTCACCGGAGTTGGACAGCGCGATGACGATATCCTGCGGCGTGACCATACCCAGATCGCCGTGCGCGGCTTCCCCCGGGTGCACAAAGAAGGACGAGGTGCCGGTACTGGCAAACGTTGCCGCCATTTTGCGTCCAATGTGGCCGGACTTACCCATCCCCATCACCACGACTTTGCCGGCACAGTAGAATATCTTCTCACATGCCAGACTAAAATCCTGATTAATGTACTGATCTAACTGCGCCAGACCTTCACGTTCAATCTCCAGAACGTCTTTGCCTGCTTTCTGAAAGTCAAAACCCGGCTGCAATTCTATTTGCGACATAATGCGTTTCCGTTACCCAGAGAGAAGAGGCGAGAGCCAGTACAGCATCGCCATCCATACGATAAATCCACCCGTCAGCAGCGCGCCTGCGCCTTTGCCGATCTGTCGTTGCCGCCGCCAGCAGAGCAGGGCAAATATCACGCTGACCAATAACATCACGCCGTAGTCGCGTGAGAACGCCAGGGGATTAAAGGGCCCTGGCGTAATCAGGGCCGGCAGCCCCATCACAATGGCGATATTAAATATGTTGGAACCGATGATATTACCAATGGCAATGTCATCCTCACCTTTGCGTGCCCCCGCAATGGCCGTAGCCAGCTCCGGCAGGCTGGTACCGATGGCAATCACCGTCAGGCCAATGGTCAGTTCACTGATGGCGAAATAGTTCGCCAGCACCGTCGCGTTATCCACGACCATACGCGTTGCCATCGGCATGATGATCAGCGCAACGCCAAGCCACAGCAGGGCAACAGGCAGCGTGCCTTCTCGCGGAAGTTCGGCGACCTGCTCACGCGTGAGGCTATCCTGGCCCTGCTTTTCAGCCAGACGGGCGATTTTAACACTATAGAGCAGCCAAATAACGGCCAGCGCCAGCAAGAAAATGCCGTCGCTGTAGCTCAGTACACCATCGTAAAATACGCACCCTGCCAGCAGACTTACGATTAACATTAGCGGCAATTCACGGCGCAGAACATCAGAATGCACGCGAAATGGATGGAGCAGTGCCGCCAGGCCTAAAATCAAGAGTATATTGACGATGTTAGAGCCAATCGCAGTGCCGACTGCCAGGTCTAACTGACCATGCAGCGATGCCGAGACAGAGACGATGATTTCAGGAAGTGACGTTCCAACACTGACCACGGTCATCCCGATGACGACAGGCGGTACGCCCGTCAGGCGACACAGGATAGATGCAGCAAACACTAAACGGTCAGCACTGTAGACCACCAAAAGTAAACCAATTATTAACAGTGCTGTTGCTAAAAGCATCAAAAGTCCTTTCTTCAGGTATACTCGTCGGTCCATCGCGCGGAAATGGCTGGACTGCATACAGTCTGAGGCGTAACGAATTCCTAATTTTGACTTTATGCGCCGGAAAAGTAAAACAAATGCCAGCTTTCGCTAACCTCAACGGCTATTATTCTGTAAAAATGCGGAGTTGAGGGCTGATTCAGGCAGCATGCCTTAATGTGAGCAGGGTAATAAAGGAACCATAAATGAGCCAAACGATGGCGAATTTAGTCGATGTTCGCGGTGTGAGTTTTTCTCGCGCCAACAGATTGATATTTGATGATATTTCGTTGACCGTACCGCGTGGCAAGATCACTGCCATAATGGGGCCGTCCGGGATCGGTAAAACGACCCTGTTGCGCCTTATTGGTGGGCAGATCCCACCGGATAGCGGTGAAATTCTCTTTGATGGCGAAAACATCCCGGAGATGTCACGCTCGCGCCTGTATACTGTCCGCAAACGCATGAGCATGCTCTTTCAGTCTGGAGCCTTGTTCACCGACATGAATGTCTTTGATAACGTGGCCTATCCGCTGCGCGAGCATACCAGCCTGCCGCCTGAACTGCTGAAAAGCACGGTGATGATGAAGCTTGAAGCCGTCGGTTTGCGGGGCGCCGCGAAACTGATGCCTTCAGAGCTATCCGGGGGGATGGCGCGCCGCGCCGCGCTGGCGCGAGCCATTGCACTCGAACCTGATTTAATCATGTTTGACGAACCGTTCGTTGGACAGGATCCCATCACGATGGGCGTGCTGGTGAAGCTCATCTCTGAACTGAACAGTGCGCTTGGCGTTACCTGCATTGTGGTATCTCACGATGTACCGGAAGTATTGAGCATTGCCGATTACGCCTATATCGTGGCGGACAAAAAGATCGTCGCGCACGGTAGCGCCCAGGCGCTGCAGGAGAATTGCGATCCGCGCGTGCGGCAGTTCCTCGACGGTATTGCCGATGGCCCTGTGCCGTTCCGCTACCCGGCGGGCGACTATCGTGACGATTTACTGGGAATAGGGAGTTAAGCCACTCATGCTGTTAAATGCGTTGGCCGCTCTCGGACACCGTGGCATAAAAACCATCAGGACGTTCGGGCGTGCCGGATTGATGTTATTCAACGCGCTGGTCGGCAAGCCGGAATTCCGTAAGCACGCACCGCTGCTGGTGCGGCAGCTTTATAATGTCGGCGTGCTGTCGATGCTCATCATCATTGTCTCCGGTCTTTTTATCGGTATGGTGCTTGGGCTACAGGGCTATCTTGTTCTGACAACCTACAGTGCGGAAACCAGCCTCGGGATGCTGGTGGCACTCTCGCTGCTGCGAGAACTGGGGCCGGTTGTGGCGGCGTTGTTGTTCGCCGGGCGTGCGGGGTCAGCATTAACGGCAGAAATTGGCCTGATGCGTGCGACCGAGCAGCTCTCCAGCATGGAGATGATGGCGGTCGATCCGCTACGTCGCGTGATCTCGCCGCGTTTCTGGGCTGGGGTGATCTCTTTACCGTTACTGACTATTCTGTTTGTCGCCGTGGGTATCTGGGGCGGTTCGCTGGTTGGCGTGCACTGGAAAGGCATTGATGCCGGTTTCTTCTGGTCCGCGATGCAGGACGCCATTGACCTGCGAATGGATCTGGTTAACTGCCTGATTAAAAGCGTGGTATTTGCCATTACGGTCACGTGGATTGCATTGTTCAATGGTTACGATGCCATCCCGACGTCGGCGGGCATTAGCCGTGCAACTACACGTACCGTCGTACATTCGTCGCTGGCCGTACTGGGTCTGGATTTTGTGCTCACCGCACTGATGTTTGGGAATTGAGTTCATGCAAACGAGAAAAAATGAAATTTGGGTCGGTGTATTCCTGCTTCTGGCGCTGCTGGCCGCGCTGTTCATCTGCCTGAGAGCGGCGGATATTACGTCTGTGCGCACCGAGCCGACGTATCGCATCTATGCCACCTTCGATAACATCGGCGGGCTGAAGGCGCGTTCACCGGTCCGTATTGGCGGCGTGGTGATCGGACGCGTAACGGACATTACGCTCGATGAGAAAACCTATCTGCCACGCGTCGCGATGGATATCGAAGAGCGTTATAACCATATCCCGGACACCAGTTCCCTTTCTATCCGTACTTCCGGCCTGCTGGGTGAACAATATCTGGCGCTTAACGTCGGTTTTGAAGACCCTGAGCTGGGAACGACTATCCTTAAAGACGGTAGCGTCATTCAGGATACGAAATCCGCGATGGTTCTGGAGGATATGATTGGTCAGTTCCTTTACAACAGCAAAGGGGATGAGAAAAAATCCGATGCAGCCCCTGCGCAGAGCGAAGAGCATACCGACGCCGCACCGGCACCTGGTGCTGCGAATTAATTTCAGGAGAAGTCATTCATGTTTAAACGACTGTTAATGGTTGCCATGCTGGTCATCGCCCCTCTTACCGCTGCCCACGCTGCGGATCAGAGTAACCCGTACAAACTGATGGACGAAGCGGCGAAGAAGACCTTCGACCGCCTTACAAACGAACAGCCTAAAATTCGTGCTAATCCTGATTATCTGCGTGATGTCGTTGACCAGGAACTGCTGCCGTATGTGCAGATCAAATATGCGGGTGCGCTGGTGCTGGGACGTTATTACAAAGACGCGACCCCTGCGCAGCGTGAGGCCTACTTTGCCGCGTTCCGTGAATACCTGAAACAGGCTTATGGCCAGGCGCTGGCGATGTACCACGGTCAGACCTATCAGATTGCGCCTGAGCAGCCGCTGGGAGATGCGACCATCGTGCCTATCCGCGTAACGATCAACGATCCTAACGGTCGTCCGCCGGTTCGTCTGGATTTCCAGTGGCGTAAAAACAGCCAGACCGGCCACTGGCAGGCGTATGACATGATCGCCGAAGGCGTAAGCATGATCACCACCAAACAGAACGAGTGGAGTGACCTGCTGCGCACCAAGGGGATTGATGGCCTGACCGCGCAACTGCAGTCCATTGCTCGTCAGAAAATCACGCTGGACGAGAAGAAGTAATGTCACAGCAACTCAGCTGGTCGCGTGAAGGCGAGACATTAAAGCTGTCCGGTGAGCTGGATCAGGATCTGCTGAACCCCTTATGGGATAAACGCCATGAGGCTATGCAGGGCGTGACGCTTATCGACTTAACCGACATCACACGGGTCGATACGGCAGGCGTTGCGCTGCTTGCCCATCTGGTTGCGGTAGGGAAAAAGCAGGGGGCGAGCGTCACGCTTCGCGGCGCGAGCGATAATGTCGTTACCCTGGCGCAGCTCTACAATCTGCCTCAGGACGTATTGCCTCGTTAATATTTTCAGTGCGTTACTTCCGAAAGCCCTGACAGTTTCATCGTCGGGGCTTTTTGCTTGTTTAAGACGACGCCACTTTGCTCTAAGATGTTGGGCTTGTTTTCACTATCAGATGATTAAGAACCCATGGAAAATCATGAAATCCAGACAGTGCTGATGAATGCACTCTCCCTTCAGGAAGCCCACGTCACTGGCGATGGCAGTCACTTCCAGGTTATTGCTGTGGGTGAGATGTTCGACGGTATGAGCCGTGTGAAGAAACAGCAGGCTGTGTACGCGCCGCTGATGGAATATATTGCGGATAACCGCATCCACGCCCTGTCGATTAAAGCGTTCACCCCGCAAGAGTGGGCACGCGATCGCAAACTAAACGGTTTTTGAGCTGAGGGCGACAGGCCCGCAGCACGGTTGAATTTATAAGAGAGCACACAATGGATAAATTTCGTGTACAGGGGCCAACGCGTCTCCAGGGCGAAGTCACAATTTCTGGCGCGAAAAACGCCGCGCTGCCAATCCTCTTTGCTGCGCTGCTCGCGGAAGAGCCGGTAGAAATTCAGAACGTACCGAAGCTGAAAGATATCGATACCACCATGAAGCTGCTCACCCAGTTGGGCACGAAAGTCGAGCGTAACGGTTCCGTCTGGATCGACGCCAGCAAGGTGAACAACTTCTCTGCCCCTTACGATCTGGTGAAAACCATGCGTGCATCCATCTGGGCGCTTGGCCCACTGGTGGCGCGTTTTGGTCAGGGTCAGGTCTCTCTGCCGGGCGGCTGCGCTATCGGTGCGCGTCCGGTTGACCTGCACATCTTTGGTCTGGAAAAACTGGGCGCAGAGATCAAGCTGGAAGAAGGCTACGTTAAAGCGTCCGTCAATGGTCGTCTGAAAGGCGCGCACATTGTCATGGACAAAGTGAGCGTGGGCGCAACGGTGACCATTATGTCTGCGGCGACGCTGGCAGAAGGGACCACTATCATCGAAAACGCCGCGCGCGAACCGGAAATTGTGGATACCGCCAACTTCCTCGTGGCGCTGGGTGCGAAGATCACCGGTCAGGGTACCGACCGTATCACCATCGAAGGCGTTGAGCGTCTGGGCGGTGGTGTTTATCGCGTTCTGCCGGACCGTATCGAAACCGGTACCTTCCTGGTCGCTGCCGCGATCTCTGGCGGTAAGATTGTTTGTCGCAACGCGCAGCCCGATACCCTGGATGCGGTGCTGGCGAAACTGCGCGATGCGGGTGCGGATATCGAAATCGGTGAAGACTGGATCAGCCTTGATATGCACGGCCAGCGTCCAAAAGCGGTCAATGTGCGGACGGCACCGCATCCGGCGTTCCCAACGGACATGCAGGCGCAGTTCACCCTGTTGAACCTGGTCGCCGAAGGTACTGGCTTCATCACAGAAACCATTTTCGAAAACCGCTTTATGCATGTACCGGAGCTGATCCGTATGGGTGCGCATGCTGAGATCGAAAGTAATACCGTGATTTGCCATGGCGTTGAGAAACTGTCAGGTGCTCAGGTGATGGCAACCGATCTGCGTGCGTCTGCAAGCCTGGTGCTGGCGGGTTGTATCGCGGAAGGCACAACGATCGTGGATCGTATTTATCACATCGATCGTGGTTATGAGCGTATCGAAGATAAACTGCGCGCGCTGGGTGCCAATATCGAGCGTGTGAAGGGCGAGTAATCGTTCCGGCAGCCCCCTGCCAGCAATGACCGGGGGGTTGCTGTTCCTGTCAAAAACGCATTACTTCTGCGGTTCTCTTTTTGCCTTTCTTTGGCGAATCATGCGCGTTCTGTCGATAAATTCATGGGTGATGGGATCGTGGTAGCGCGAAGGCCAAATCACCCACGGATGCGTATCCAGCGCCGTCGCGATGATTAATTCTCCCTTGGGCCAGGGGCGGGTGAGGGCGTTTGCCAGAGTTGAAGAACTCAGTCCATGGCGGCGGGACTCTGCTGCCAGTGAAGTGCCTCTTTTGCGCAGTGCGGCAATAATATCAGCCGTGTGCCAGTCGATAAATTTCGTATCCATAACACCGTCCTTAAGTTCGGATTCACCTACGCCGTTTCTTCTGAAACGACGGGGTTAATATACCCATTTCAAGCTTTTGTTCTAAAAAGTTCGCGTTACTTGAAGGGATATTCAGAATAAGACATGGCTTTATTCATGCGGTCTCTAAACCGATGGATTTACAGGAATACGTAATTTACAGGATTTTTCTGGAATCCCCCCGCCATGGTCGCGGGGAGAAACAAGGAGGGTTAACGGTCGCGCTGAACGGCGATGTGGGCAAGACCTATCAATGCCTCGCGCCAAAGGCTGTCGGGAATGACCTGGAGAGCTTCGATGGCTTTGTCGGCTTCTTCTTCCGCACGCTGCCGCGTCCATTCCAGCGATCCGCAGATAGCCATGGTTTCCAGCACAGGTTCCAGAAGATGGCGGCCATTTCCCTGCTCAATCGCTTCACGGATCATTTTCGCCTGTTCGGCTGTTCCGTTACGCATGGCATGAAGCAGCGGCAGGGTCGGTTTGCCTTCGTTCAGGTCATCTCCCACGTTTTTGCCGAGCGTCTCGCCGTCCGCACTGTAGTCCAGCAAATCATCAATCAGCTGGAATGCCGTACCCAGATAGCGACCATAGTCCTGCAGGCCTTTTTCCTGTGCTTCGGTACAGCCAGCCAGAATGCCGGAACACTGGGCCGCCGCTTCAAACAGGCGCGCGGTTTTGCTGTAGATCACGCGCATGTAGTTTTCTTCGGTGATGTCCGGGTCGTTGACGTTCATCAGCTGCAGCACTTCGCCTTCAGCAATGACGTTTACGGCTTCGGACATCACTTCCAGCACTTTCAGGGAGCCCAGACTGGTCATCATCTGGAAGGCGCGGGTGTAGATAAAGTCCCCCACCAGTACGCTGGCTGCGTTCCCGAACGCGGCGTTAGCCGTGGCTTTGCCACGACGCATATCCGATTCATCCACCACATCGTCGTGCAGAAGCGTCGCCGTGTGGATAAATTCGATGAGCGCTGCGATAGTGATGTGGGCATTTCCCTGATAACCAACGGCTCTGGCAGCCAGAATGGCGATCATCGGACGAATGCGTTTACCACCGCCGCTGACAATGTAATAGCCCAACTGATTGATCAGCTGGACGTCAGAGTTGAGTTGCTCCAGGATTGCTGCATTCACACCCGCCATATCTTGCGCGGTTAACTCGTTGATTTTTTCTAAATTCATCGCAAAAGCCGGGCTTTTTATCCTGTTGATCCCATCTTCAATGGGGTAACGAAGGGTTTCGGTTTATCAATAGTAGTGCTGATTGTACTGAAAAAACGGCTCAGATAAACGTTACCGTACGTGTTGTGTTTTTTTTCTTCATGTATTGACGGTAGCACTTGTCAAAGGCTCGCGTTTTGCGTAATATTCGCGCCCTATTGTGAATATTTATAGCGCACTCTGAATCATACGAGGATGTGCGCGGAAGCGGAGTTTATATGTACGCGGTTTTCCAAAGTGGTGGTAAACAACACCGAGTAAGCGAAGGTCAGACCGTTCGCCTGGAAAAGCTGGACATCGCAACTGGCGAATCTGTTGAGTTCGCAGAAGTTCTGATGATCGCAAACGGTGAAGAAGTCAAAATCGGCGTTCCTTTCGTTGATGGCGGCGTTATCAAAGCTGAAGTTGTTGCACACGGTCGTGGCGAGAAAGTTAAAATCGTTAAGTTTCGTCGTCGTAAGCACTACCGTAAGCAGCAGGGCCACCGTCAGTGGTTCACTGATGTGAAAATTACTGGCATCAGCGCCTAAGACCTGAGGAGAGATTTAAATGGCACATAAAAAGGCTGGCGGCTCCACACGTAACGGTCGCGATTCAGAAGCTAAACGCCTGGGCGTTAAGCGTTTCGGTGGCGAATCCGTTCTGGCGGGTAGCATCATCGTTCGTCAACGTGGTACCAAATTCCACGCTGGCAACAACGTAGGTTGCGGTCGTGACCACACTCTGTTTGCTAAAGCAGACGGTAAAGTGAAATTTGAAGTTAAAGGCCCGAACAACCGTAAATACATCAGCATCGTTGCTGAGTAAGGTTTTCTCGGTCCGGTAACGGATTAAAGCCCCGCACCCTGTTGCGGGGCTTTTTACATTGGAAACCCGGTAATTTTTTCTGTAGGGAAAACGGGCATGAAGCAGCAGGCCGGCATAGGAATTCTTTTGGCGCTCACCACCGCAATGTGCTGGGGTGCGTTGCCAATTGCAATGAAGCAGGTGCTGGAAGTGATGGAGCCGCCTACGGTGGTCTTTTATCGCTTTCTGATGGCCAGCATCGGCCTCGGGGCGATTCTGGCCGTCAAAGGTAAGCTTCCACCCTTGCGGCTCTTCCGTAAACCGCGCTGGCTGGTGCTGCTGGCTATCGCGACGGGCGGTCTGTTCGGTAACTTCATCCTGTTCAGCTCTTCCCTGCAATATCTCAGCCCCACGGCGTCGCAGGTGATTGGTCAGCTTTCACCGGTGGGCATGATGGTCGCCAGCGTCTTTATCCTCAAGGAGAAGATGCGCGGTACGCAGATTATCGGGGCGAGCATGCTGCTGTGCGGTCTGGTGATGTTCTTCAACACCAGTCTGATCGAGATTTTTACCCGCCTGACGGATTACACATGGGGTGTCATTTTCGGTGTGGGGGCAGCAACGGTCTGGGTGAGCTATGGCGTCGCGCAAAAGGTGTTATTGCGTCGACTTGCCTCACAGCAGATCCTCTTTTTGCTGTACACTTTGTGTACAATAGCATTGCTGCCATTAGCGAAGCCGGGTGTGATTACTCAGCTTAGCGACTGGCAACTGGCGTGCCTCATTTTTTGTGGGCTGAACACGCTGGTCGGTTATGGCGCGCTGGCCGAAGCGATGGCGCGCTGGCAGGCAGCACAGGTGAGCGCGTTGATCACGCTTACCCCGCTGTTTACGCTGTTATTTTCAGATTTGTTATCAATGGCCTGGCCCGATGTCTTCGTCAGACCGATGCTCAACCTGTTGGGTTATCTCGGTGCGTTTGTCGTGGTTGCGGGCGCGATGTATTCCGCCATTGGTCATCGTCTTTGGGGACGTTGGCGCAAAAATGAAGCGGTTGTAGTAGTCCCCCGCTCAGGCGAATGAGTTACGGAGAGTAAAATGAAGTTTGTTGATGAAGCGACGATCCTGGTCGTGGCTGGTGATGGAGGCAACGGTTGCGTGAGCTTCCGCCGTGAAAAGTATATCCCTCGTGGCGGTCCTGATGGCGGCGACGGTGGGGATGGTGGTGACGTGTGGCTGGAGGCGGATGAGAACCTCAACACGCTGATCGACTACCGTTTCGAAAAATCCTTCCGCGCTGAACGTGGCCAGAACGGCCAGAGCCGTGACTGTACCGGGAAACGCGGTAAAGACGTCACCATTAAGGTTCCGGTCGGTACGCGTGTGATTGACCAGGGAACCGGTGAAACCATGGGTGACATGACCAAACACGGTCAGCGCCTGATGGTAGCGAAAGGCGGCTGGCACGGTCTGGGTAACAGCCGTTTCAAATCTTCCGTTAACCGTACGCCGCGTCAGAAAACGATGGGTACCCCGGGCGATAAGCGCGACCTGCAGCTGGAGCTGATGCTTCTGGCTGACGTGGGCATGCTGGGTATGCCAAACGCCGGTAAATCAACGTTCATTCGTGCCGTCTCTGCGGCGAAACCGAAAGTGGCGGACTATCCGTTTACCACGCTGGTACCAAGCCTGGGCGTTGTCCGCATGGATAACGAGAAGAGCTTTGTGGTTGCCGATATTCCGGGTCTGATTGAAGGCGCTGCGGAAGGCGCGGGTCTGGGTATTCGCTTCCTGAAACACCTTGAGCGTTGCCGCGTACTGCTGCACCTCATTGATATCGATCCTATCGATGGTTCCGATCCGGTTGAAAACGCCCGCATCATCATCGGTGAGCTGGAAAAATACAGCGAAAAACTGGCGAATAAACCACGCTGGCTGGTCTTCAACAAGATCGACCTGATGGACAAAGCCGAAGCGGAAGCAAAAGCAAAAGCCATTGCTGAAGCGATGGGTTGGGAAGATAAATACTACCTGATCTCTGCGGCAAGCCAGGTTGGCGTGAAAGATCTGTGCTGGGATGTGATGACCTTCATCATTGAGAACCCAATCGTTCAGGCGGAAGAAGCCAAACAGCCTGAAAAAGTCGAATTCATGTGGGATGACTACCACCGCCAGCAGCTCGAAGAGCTGGAAGCGGAAGAAGACGATGAAGACTGGGACGATGACTGGGATGAAGACGACGAAGAAGGCGTCGAGTTCATCTACAAGCACTAATATCTGTCCAAAGCCCCCATTATGGGGGCTTTTTTTATTCCAGCGTCGCAGGCAGCCAGCAGCTGGCGATTAAACCGCCTTCAGCGCCATTCTCAAGCGTGAGCCTGCCGTGGTGAAGCTGGACGATGCGCTGCACGATGCTCAGCCCCAGACCGCTGCCGCCGTAGCGCTGGTCAAGACGGCGGAATGGCTCGGTAATGGACTGCCGGTGCGCTTCATCAATCCCTGGGCCCTGATCGATAACGCTGATCTGCGTCCCCCCGTCGACCTCGGTTAACGTCACTGTAATCGTTGTCCCTGCCGGGCTGTAGCGTCCTGCATTTTCCAGCAGGTTGCGCAGCATCAGGCGCAGGAGCACGGCGTCTCCCTGAACCGTGAGCGCGCTTTTAGCGGGCCAAATTACCGTATGCTCTTTGGCTTCATGACCCAGGCCGAGAGGTTCAATGATATTTTCCGTCCAGCTTACGGTTTCGTAGTGGCCGCTCGCCATTGCCTGTCCGGCCCGGGCCAGCATCAGCAGCTGTTCGACGGTATGCATGAGCTGATCGATACGGCTAATCAGCGTTGCCGCCTGTGGCGCACCAGACTGCGACATCAGCTCCAGATGGAGCCGGATACCGGCAAGAGGCGTTCGAAGCTCGTGCGCGGCGTCTGCAGTGAAGAGACGCTCCTGTTGAATGGTATTGTCCAGCCGGGCGAGGAGCTGGTTCAGGGAGGTCGTCACCGCGCCGATCTCTTCCATATCGGAATACATAGGAAGCGGGGTTAAGTTATCCGCCGAACGGTTAGCCAGGCTGACACGCAGTTTATTCAGGGGCCGGGTGATCCAGGTGACCGCCCAGAAGGAGAAGAGCAGGGTAAAACCGACCATCACCAGAGAAGGGACCAGCAGCGAGGCAATCGCCTCGCGGATCTCTTTCTCGACATGGTTATTACGCGCTTTTGCTGACAGCGTTTCACTGACCAGGAAACTAATCTGCTCACGGCTTTCATGCCACAGCCAGATGACGCTTATCAGCTGGAAAAATAACAGAATGACCGCCAGCAGCACCATCAAACGCCGACGCATGCTGTTCATTTCTGGCTCTCCAGGCGATAGCCAACGCCACGGACGGTTTTGATTCTGTCCTTGCCGAGCTTACGACGCAGGTTGTGAATGTGGACTTCAAGGGTATTTGACCCCGGATCGTCCTGCCAGGAGTAGATATCCTGCTGGAGCGTTTCTCTGTGCACCGTTTGCCCGCTGCGCATGATCAGACGCGTAAGCAAGGCGAACTCTTTTGGTGTTACCTCGACCGCCTGATCCTGGCGCAGTACCTGCTGGGTTTGCAGATTCAGCGTAATATCGCCGTCGGTCAGTAAGTTATCACTATGTCCCTGATAGCGGCGAATCAACGCTCGCACCCGAGCCTGCAGCTCCGCAAGCGCAAAAGGCTTCACCAGGTAATCATCTGCGCCTGCATCAAGGCCGGTGATACGGTCTTCAATGGCATCGCGTGCCGTCAGGATCAACACCGGGTTGGCGATACCGCGGCGTCGCCACTGGCTGAGCAGCGTGGCGCCGTCTTTATCAGGCAAGCCCAAATCGAGGATCACCAGACTGTATTCGCCGCTCTGAATCAGGGCGTCCGCCTCCGCTGCGGTGCCGGCACAGTCGAGGGCATACCCTTCATTGGCCAGCCCCAGCGCCAGCCCTTCCTGCAATAACAGATCGTCTTCAACTATAAGTAGTTTCATCGCTAGTTATTCTGGTAGATGTCCTTATAAAGCCTGCTTTCGAAGCGAACAAGCGGAATACGACGATTGCGCTGGTCGGTCGGTTCGACGGCATAGCCGGAAAGATACTGCACGAATGCCATGCGTTGTCCGCTGGCGGTAGTGATGAAGCCTGCAAGGTTGTAAACCCCCTGCAGTGAGCCTGTTTTAGCGGATACTTTGCCATCCACACCGGCAGCGTGAAGCCCGGCGCGGTACTGCAGTGAACCGTCATGCCCGGCCAGCGGCAGCATTGAAATAAAGTTTAGCTCAGTGTCATGCTGTGCAATGTACTGAAGCACCTGCATCATCGTGGCCGGAGAGATCAAATTATGGCGTGATAGTCCGGAGCCATCGACGGCGATGGTATTACCCAGATCGATCCCCGCCTGCTGGCGCAGGATCTGCCGAACCGCGTCTGAACCCGCGCGCCAGGTTCCCGGCACGCCGAAACGGGCGTGACCAATCATGCGGAACACCGTGTCGGCAATCATGTTGTCCGACTTTTTCAGCATGATTCGCAATAAATCGTGCAGCGGTGGAGACTGTTTGCTGGCGATGACCGTACCGGGCTGGTTGACCTGCGTCTGACGAAGCAGCGTGCCCGAGTAGGTTATTCCCGCTTGTTTCAGTTCATCTTTCAGAATGGCGCCTGCATAGCTTGCGCCATCCTGTATCGCAAAGGCCAGCGGCAGCGGATCGGCGCGCTGGGTCAGGCAACCGGTCAGCGTGAAGCGGTTAAGATCGCCTGGCACGACGTCCAGCTCACAATATTGCGCATCCGGGGAGCCTTTCGCCAGCGTGCGGACCTGGCTAAACATCGTGACCGGGTAGTAGGACGCTATGCGGATAAACGCTAAATCATCTGGCTTTGGCGCGCTGTAAAGCGAAACCGAGAAGCAGTTACGGTCGACAATCGCGGCGGCGGGCGGGGCGCTAAAGCACTGGGTCATGTCGTTCCACGGCCAGCCTGGGGCTTTATCGTGACTGGCAAAGATGGACGTGTCGATCAGCACATTACCATCAATTTTCTGTACGCCAGATTTTTTCAGCACCGCAACCATATTGCGGATATCCTGGCGCTTAAAGGTCGGATCGCCGCCAAAACGGGCGATAAGATCGCCTTTCAGTTCGTTACCCTCGACGTTACCTTTGGTTTCAAGAGTGGTCGTAAAACGGAAGTCAGGCCCGAGCTGGAGCAGGGCGGCGAGGGCAGTGATCACCTTTTGGGTACTGGCAGGCAGCGCCATCTGTTGACTGTGAAAGTCAATCTCGGGAGCCTGTGCGCCAACCTTCTGCACCATCAGGGCAAGGTTCGCGCCTGCGGGGAGCTGATTAATGTACTCATCAACATTCGCGGCCTGGGCGGTGAACGTTATACTGGTAGTCAATCCGATGATAAATCTGGAAAATCGCATAATCTCGCGCTAACAACCCGAAAACAAACCGTCATACTACGGTGCATGGCACTGCAAAGTAAACGATGACCCATAGTGAACTTCGCGGTAAAATGCATATCAAATTGAAAAATTGCTGCTGACCTGGGGCATTGCACCCGGGTCGGTTTTCTTTTTGCTTCTTGCCCGCTTAGGGGGGCAGGAGCAGGGAACACTGCTCCCAACAGGAATGTTTAAGAGGTATAACAAATGCAAGCTATTCCGATGACCTTACGTGGTGCCGAAAAACTGCGCGAAGAGCTGGATTTCCTGAAATCCGTGCGTCGTCCTGAAATCATCGCCGCTATCGCGGATGCGCGCGAGCATGGCGACCTGAAAGAGAATGCTGAATACCACGCCGCGCGTGAGCAGCAGGGCTTCTGTGAAGGGCGTATTAAAGATATCGAAGCAAAACTGTCCAATGCACAGGTTATCGACATCACCAAAATGCCTAACAACGGGCGTGTGATCTTTGGTTCTACGGTGACCGTGCTGAACCTGGACAACGACGAAGAGCAGACCTATCGCATCGTGGGTGATGATGAAGCCGACTTCAAACAGAACCTGATTTCAGTGAACTCTCCGATTGCTCGCGGCCTGATTGGCAAAGAGCAGGACGATGTTGTCACCATCCGCACCCCTGGCGGTGAAGTAGAATACGAAATTATTAAGGTTGAATACCTGTAATTCGCTTCTCTACTAAGATGTTGATACATTGTAAAGAAAAGAAAAAGGCCGCGTAGCGGCCTTTTATCAACTCAAGGAGCATGGCATTTTGCTCGCCTGCTGACAGAAATCCCTCGTTTCACACAGAAAATGTGTTTGATTCAGGATATCCTTAACGTGGCAGCGAGATTTTACGCTCTTTAGACGGGCGGTAGAGCACCAGCGTTTTACCGATGACCTGTACATTACAGGCGCCGGTTTCGCGCACGATGGCTTCCACGATCAGGTTTTTAGTGTCTCTGTCTTCAGAGGCGATTTTCACCTTGATCAGCTCGTGGTGTTCCAGCGCTTGTTCAATCTCGGCAAGCACCCCTTCGGTCAAACCATTGTTGCCAAGCATCACTACAGGCTTGAGCGGATGTGCCAGACCTTTAAGGTGCTGTTTTTGTTTAGTACTCAGATTCATCGTATATTTTTGCTTACGTTGGGATTGAAAACGGTTCATTCTACCGCCATCTCCCTTATATCGCCAAATAGCTGCGTAGAAATTTACGTCACAGGCAAGCAACGATGAACCAGGACGGAAATGTTAAATGACAGGTAAAAAGCGTTCTGCCAGCTCCAGCCGCTGGCTCCAGGAACACTTTAGCGATAAATATGTTCAACAGGCACAGAAAAAGGGGTTGCGTTCCCGTGCCTGGTTTAAACTTGATGAAATACAGCAAAGTGACAAACTTTTTAAGCCGGGGATGACGGTTGTTGACCTCGGCGCGGCACCTGGCGGATGGTCCCAGTATGCGGTCACGCAGATCGGCGGAACGGGCCGAATCATCGCGTGCGATCTTTTACCAATGGATCCCATCGTCGGTGTCGACTTCCTTCAGGGCGACTTTCGTGATGAATTAGTGCTGAAAGCGTTACTTGATCGTGTAGGTGACAGTAAGGTCCAGGTTGTCATGTCAGATATGGCACCAAATATGTGCGGAACACCGGCGGTGGATATCCCCCGCGCCATGTATCTGGTGGAGCTAGCGTTAGAAATGTGTCGTGATGTACTAGCGCCTGGTGGTAGTTTTGTTGTGAAGGTGTTTCAGGGCGAAGGTTTCGAGGAGTATCTTAAGGAAATTCGCTCCCTGTTTGCGAAGGTCAAAGTTCGTAAGCCGGACTCTTCCCGGGCCCGTTCCCGTGAAGTGTATATTGTAGCGACCGGGCGAAAATGATAACCGGGAGATTTCAGACGAAAGTTTGAATGAAACTGGATATAGAGTATCCTGACGCTGTTTTTAACACAGTTGTAATATGAGGTTAATCCCTTGAGTGACATGGCGAAAAACCTAATACTCTGGCTGGTCATTGCCGTTGTGCTGATGTCAGTATTCCAGAGCTTTGGGCCCAGCGAGTCGAATGGCCGCAAGGTGGATTATTCTACCTTCCTGCAGGAGGTCAATCAGGACCAGGTTCGCGAAGCGCGTATCAACGGACGTGAGATCAACGTTACCAAGAAAGATAGTAACCGTTACACGACTTACATCCCGGTGAACGATCCTAAGCTGCTTGATAACCTTCTGACCAAAAACGTCAAGGTAGTTGGCGAGCCGCCAGAAGAACCAAGCCTGCTGGCTTCTATCTTCATTTCCTGGTTCCCGATGCTGCTTCTTATCGGCGTCTGGATCTTCTTTATGCGCCAGATGCAGGGCGGCGGTGGCAAAGGTGCCATGTCGTTCGGTAAGAGCAAGGCGCGTATGTTAACGGAAGATCAGATCAAGACCACTTTTGCAGACGTTGCCGGGTGTGACGAAGCGAAAGAAGAGGTCGGCGAACTGGTTGAATACCTGCGTGAACCGAGCCGTTTCCAGAAGCTGGGCGGTAAGATCCCGAAAGGCGTGCTGATGGTTGGCCCTCCGGGTACCGGTAAAACCCTGCTGGCGAAAGCCATTGCGGGCGAAGCGAAGGTGCCGTTCTTTACTATTTCAGGTTCTGACTTCGTTGAAATGTTCGTGGGTGTCGGTGCATCTCGTGTGCGTGACATGTTCGAGCAGGCCAAGAAGGCAGCACCGTGCATTATCTTCATCGATGAAATCGACGCCGTAGGCCGCCAGCGTGGCGCAGGTCTGGGCGGTGGTCATGATGAACGTGAACAGACGCTGAACCAGATGCTGGTTGAGATGGACGGCTTCGAAGGTAACGAAGGCATTATCGTTATCGCGGCGACTAACCGTCCGGACGTACTTGACCCTGCGCTGCTGCGTCCAGGCCGTTTCGACCGTCAGGTTGTTGTGGGTCTGCCGGACGTTCGCGGTCGTGAACAGATTCTGAAAGTTCACATGCGTCGCGTACCGCTGGCACCAGATATCGACGCGGCAATCATTGCGCGCGGTACCCCTGGCTTCTCCGGTGCGGACCTGGCTAACCTGGTCAACGAAGCAGCTCTGTTTGCCGCTCGCGGTAACAAGCGCGTGGTGTCCATGGTGGAGTTCGAGAAAGCGAAAGACAAAATCATGATGGGTGCGGAACGTCGCTCCATGGTGATGACGGAGGCGCAGAAAGAGTCCACGGCATACCACGAAGCGGGTCACGCGATTATCGGTCGCCTCGTGCCGGAACACGATCCGGTGCATAAAGTGACGATTATTCCGCGCGGTCGTGCGCTGGGTGTGACCTTCTTCCTGCCTGAAGGCGACGCGATCAGCGCCAGCCGTCAGAAACTGGAAAGTCAGATTTCTACCCTCTACGGTGGTCGCCTGGCAGAAGAGATTATCTACGGTGTGGAACATGTTTCTACTGGTGCGTCCAACGACATCAAAGTCGCGACCAACCTGGCGCGTAACATGGTGACGCAGTGGGGCTTCTCCGACAAACTCGGTCCGCTGCTGTATGCAGAGGAAGAGGGTGAAGTCTTCCTGGGCCGTTCTGTGGCGAAAGCGAAACATATGTCCGATGAGACGGCACGTATCATCGACCAGGAAGTAAAATCTCTGGTAGAGCGTAACTATGCACGTGCTCGCCAGATCCTGAACGACAATATGGACATCCTGCATTCGATGAAAGATGCGCTCATGAAGTATGAGACCATCGATGCACCGCAGATTGACGACCTGATGGCGCGCCGTGAAGTACGTCCGCCAGCAGGCTGGGAAGACCCAGGCGCTTCCAATAATTCTGACAACAATGGCACCCCGCGTGCGCCGCGTCCGGTTGATGAACCGCGTACGCCAAACCCGGGCAACACCATGTCAGAACAGTTGGGCGATAAGTAAGTTACTGCTGTTGACGCGTTTGTCTGTACCTCAAACCCTGGAGCTTGCTCCGGGGTTTTTCATTTCTGTTTAACCATATAGATATCAGGGATTTCGCCATGAAATTATTCGCTCAGGACTCGCATCTCGATCTTTCACATCCCCATGTGATGGGGATCCTGAATGTTACCCCTGACTCCTTCTCTGACGGCGGCACGCATAACACGCTTATCGAGGCGGTTAAGCACGCGAATTTAATGATTAATGCGGGTGCTACCATCATTGACGTTGGCGGCGAATCGACGCGTCCTGGTGCGGCGGACGTGTCTGTGGAAGAAGAGCTGGCGCGCGTCGTGCCGGTGGTTGAAGCGATTGCACAGCGGTTTGAAGTGTGGATCTCCGTTGATACCTCTAAACCCGAAGTGATTCGTGAAGTGGCGAGAGTGGGCGCTCACATTATTAATGATATTCGCTCACTCACCGAGCCTGGCGCACTTGAAGCCGCGGCAGAGACGGGGTTACCGGTATGCCTGATGCACATGCAGGGCCAACCGAAAACCATGCAGGAAGCACCGAAGTATGACGATGTCTTTGCCGACGTGAATCGCTTCTTTATTGAGCATATTGCACGCTGTGAACGTGCAGGTATCCCAAAAGAGAAATTGCTGCTCGACCCGGGGTTCGGTTTCGGTAAAAATCTCTCACACAATTATGCGTTGCTTGCGCGCCTGTCGGAATTCCATCATTTTGGCCTGCCGTTACTGGTGGGGATGTCGAGAAAGTCGATGATTGGGCAGTTGTTGAACGTGGGGCCGAGCGAACGCCTGAGCGGCAGCCTGGCCTGCGCAGTGATTGCGGCGATGCAGGGTGCGCACATTATTCGTGTCCATGACGTCAAAGAAACAGTAGAAGCCATGCGTGTGGTGGAAGCCACACTGGCAGCGAAGGAAAACAAACGCTATGAGTAATCGTAAATATTTTGGTACCGACGGTATCCGTGGGCGTGTAGGCGATGCTCCCATCACCCCTGATTTTGTCCTGAAGCTCGGCTGGGCTGCTGGCAAGGTACTGGCGCGTCATGGCTCACGTAAAATTATCATCGGTAAAGACACCCGTATTTCGGGCTATATGCTGGAGTCCGCGCTTGAAGCGGGTCTGGCGGCTGCCGGACTGTCCGCCTCCTTTACGGGCCCAATGCCAACGCCTGCAGTTGCGTATCTGACGCGCACCTTCCGTGCGGAAGCGGGGATTGTCATTTCGGCTTCTCACAACCCGTTCTATGACAACGGCATTAAATTCTTCTCCATTGACGGCACCAAGCTGCCGGATGACGTGGAAGAGGCGATTGAAGCCGAAATGGAAAAAGAGATCACCTGTGTTGATTCCGCAGAGCTGGGTAAAGCGAACCGTATCGTCGATGCGGCGGGGCGTTACATCGAATTCTGTAAAGGTACCTTCCCGAATGAGCTGAGCCTGGCTCATCTGAAAATTGTGGTGGACTGTGCGAACGGGGCGACCTACCACATCGCCCCAAATGTTTTCCGCGAACTGGGTGCGAAAGTGATCGCCATTGGTTGCGAGCCGGATGGTCTGAACATTAACGAGCAGGTGGGTGCAACTGACGTTCGTGCTCTGCAGGCGCGTGTTCTGGCGGAGAAAGCCGATCTGGGTATTGCGCTGGACGGCGACGGCGACCGCGTGATCATGGTCGACCACGAAGGTAACAAGGTCGACGGCGATCAGATCCTCTACATCATTGCACGTGAAGGTCTGCGTCAGGGCCAGCTGCGCGGCGGTGCGGTAGGTACGCTGATGAGTAACATGGGCCTGGAACTGGCGCTGAAACAGCTCGGTATTCCGTTCGTGCGCGCGAAAGTGGGTGACCGCTACGTGCTGGAAAAACTGCAGGAGAAGGGCTGGCGCATCGGTGCAGAAAACTCGGGTCACGTCATCCTGCTCGACAAAACTACCACCGGTGACGGTATCGTGGCCGCGCTGCAGGTGGTTGCCGCGATGGCGCGCAACCATATGAGCCTGCACGATCTGTGCAGCGGGATGAAAATGTTCCCACAGATCCTGGTGAACGTGCGCTTTACTGCTGGCAAAGGCGATCCGCTGGAAAATGAGAACGTCAAAGCGGTGATGGCTGATGTTGAAGCGGCTCTGGGCAGCCGTGGACGCGTGCTGCTGCGTAAGTCCGGTACCGAACCGCTGATCCGCGTGATGGTGGAAGGTGAAGACGAAGCGCAGGTCACCGAATTTGCGCACCGTATTGCGGATGCCGTAAAAGCTGCATAATCTTGCACGCTAAATGTTTAAAAAGGCGGCGTTTGCCGCCTTTGTTTTAAGCAATTCATGGCTTTTTGCTGTTTTTTTCCGCAGTTGATACAATGCGTCGAAAATGCCCTTGCGAAGGTGATTCGCTTTGGTTAGTATTCACACCCGCTTCAGTGGGAAACAAAAATCCTGCTAATTGGTCGAAGCATTGGTATGCGGCAAATCCGCAAGGAACAGGTTGATTATGTACGAAGCTCTTTTAGTTGTTTTCCTTATTGTAGCCATCGCTCTCGTAGCGCTGATTATGCTGCAGCAAGGTAAAGGCGCTGATATGGGAGCCTCCTTCGGAGCAGGCGCTTCCGGTACGCTGTTCGGTTCAAGTGGTTCTGCGAACTTCATGACCCGCACAACGGCGATTCTGGCTACGCTGTTCTTCATCATCAGTCTGGTGCTTGGCAATATCAACAGCAATAAGACCAGCAAAGGAAGCGAGTGGGAAAACCTGAGCGCGCCAGCGAAAACTGAGCAGACTCAGCCAGCTGCACCGGCTAAGCCAACCAGCGATATCCCGCACTAAGTATTCTGTACCGAGGTGGTGGAATTGGTAGACACGCTACCTTGAGGTGGTAGTGCCCTAACGGGCTTGTGGGTTCGAGTCCCATCCTCGGTACCAATATTCCAGAAGAAAGACGTCGAAAGACGTCTTTTTTTTCGTCTGTATATTGTGGTAGCGGGCAAAATGGCGGGTGGCGCTGCGCTTACCCGCCCTACAAATACCAAATAAAAAGGCGCCTGTTGGGCGCCTTTTGCATGTCTTGCTGTCGATTACTTCTTATCGCTGTGTTCCAGGTTTTCAACCTGCGGTAGGCCGTTACCGGAGCTGGCGGAGAGCAGGCCATTCTCAACATAGTTGAACAGCTTCTCACGTGTATCGGTGATGTCCAGATTACGCATGGTCAGCTGACCAATACGATCGTCTGGTGAGAACACAGATTCACCTTTCTCCATAGTCAGACGCTCTGCTTTATAGGTCAGGTTGTCAGACACGGTGTTCAGGATGGAGTAGTCGTTACCGCGACGCAGTTCCAGCGTCACTTCACCGGTGATCGCGCTTGCCACCCAACGCTGCAGCGCATCACGCAGCATCAGCGCCTGTGGATCGAACCAGCGGCCCTGATACAGCAGTTTGCCCAGCTGACGGCCATGAGAGTGATACTGCTCAATGGTGTCTTCGTTGTGAATGCCGGTCAGCAGACGCTCGTAAGCGATGTGCAGCAGCGCCATTCCCGGGGCTTCATAAATGCCACGGCTTTTCGCTTCGATGATACGGTTTTCAATCTGATCGCTCATGCCCAGACCGTGACGACCGCCAATACGGTTAGCTTCCAGCATCAACTCAACATCGTCAGAGAAGGTTTTACCGTTCAGCGCAACCGGATGGCCGCGCTCGAAACGTACGGTCACCTCTTCCGCCTGGATTTTGACGTTCTCGTCCCAGAACTTCACGCCCATGATCGGGTTAACGATCTTCACGCTGGAGTTCAGGAATTCCAGGTCTTTCGCTTCGTGCGTTGCACCCAGCATGTTGGAGTCGGTGGAATAGGCTTTCTCGACTGACATCTTATAGTCGAAACCGCAGGCGATCATAAACTCGGACATCTCATGACGACCACCCAGCTCGTCGATGAAGTCGGTGTCCAGCCATGGTTTGTAAATCTGCAGCTCGGCGTTGGTCAGCAGGCCATAACGATAGAAACGTTCGATATCGTTACCTTTATAGGTGCTACCGTCACCCCAGATGTTGACGCCGTCTTCTTTCATCGCCGCAACCAGCATGGTGCCGGTGACCGCACGGCCCAGCGGGGTGGTGTTGAAATAGGTCAGACCGCCGGTGGTGTTATGGAATGCACCACACTGAATAGCCGCGATACCTTCCGCGACAAGTTGCTTACGGCAGTCAATCAGGCGCGCGTTCTCTGCACCATACTCTTTAGCGCGACGAGGAATGGCATCATAGTCGTCCTCATCCGGCTGACCCAGGTTCGCAGTATAGGCATACGGAACCGCTCCCTTCTGGCGCATCCACAGCAGTGCAGCGCTGGTATCCAGGCCACCTGAGAAAGCGATGCCAATACGTTGTCCTACCGGAAGATGCTTGAGAATCGTCGTCATAGAATAAAACCCTGCTTGATTGACTGATTAGAGACCGCTTTCGCTCTCTTGTGCATTTTTATGCAAAATAAGTGAGTATTCATTTAATCATCTTTTGGCGAAGACCGGAAGAGAGTCATGCGTTTTTTGTAAAAATTTTGGTCTGATCGATCTGGCGGAAGTCGCCTTGACAGGTGGGGTCAACTATCAATATACTAAACGCCGATTTTACGTCCCGTCTTCGGTACCAAATCCCAGCATTATTTGCAAATTCTGTCCAAAACGCGTAGAATTTGCCACGTTTCAGGCGCGGGGTGGAGCAGCCTGGTAGCTCGTCGGGCTCATAACCCGAAGGTCGTCGGTTCAAATCCGGCCCCCGCAACCACTTTCCCATAAAGTTCTTTTTCAAATATACTGTGAAGACTTAGAGCCTTCGTAGCTGGATTTGAAAAAATTCTTTCGGAAAGTGCTCCAGGCCACAGTTGTGGCTATAGGGTTCAGTTATCTAAAGCCCCGATTTATCGGGGTTTTTTGTTATCTGACTACAGAATAACTGGGCTTTACGCCCTTTTTTTATGTCTTGGGGGTGGGCTTGTCCACATTAGAGCAAAAATTAACAGAGATGATTACTGCACCGGTCGAAGCACTGGGCTACGAACTGGTCGGCATCGAATTCGTTCGCGGCCGTACATCGACGCTGCGCATCTATATTGATAGTGAAGATGGCATCAATGTTGATGATTGTGCTGATGTCAGCCACCAGGTGAGTGCGGTTCTTGATGTTGAAGACCCGATTACCGTTGCGTACAACCTGGAAGTTTCCTCACCTGGCCTCGATCGCCCGATGTTCACGGCCGAGCACTATGTGCGCTTTACCGGTGAAGAAGTGGCTCTCGTTCTGCGTATGGCCGTACAGAACCGCCGTAAATGGCAGGGAATTATCAAAGCTGTTGATGGTGAAATGATCACGGTGACAGTCGAAGGCAAAGATGAAGTGTTCGCGCTGAGTAATATCCAGAAGGCGAACCTGGTTCCCCACTTTTAACAGTCTGGATTGAGGTGAAAAGCCCGCGATGAACAAAGAAATTTTGGCTGTTGTTGAAGCCGTCTCCAACGAGAAATCACTGCCGCGTGAGAAGATTTTTGAAGCGCTGGAAAGTGCACTGGCTACAGCAACCAAGAAAAAATACGAACAAGAGATCGATGTTCGCGTAGAAATCGATCGTAAAAGCGGTGACTTCGATACATTCCGTCGTTGGGTAATCGTTGAAGAAGTAACCCAGCCGACCAAAGAGATCACCCTGGAAGCCGCCCGTTTTGAAGACGAAAGTCTGAACGTGGGTGACTACGTTGAAGATCAGATTGAATCTGTGACCTTCGACCGTATCACCACCCAGACCGCTAAACAGGTTATCGTGCAGAAAGTGCGCGAAGCCGAGCGCGCGCTGGTTGTCGATCAGTTCCGCGATCAGGAAGGCGAAATCATCACCGGCGTGGTGAAGAAAGTGAACCGCGACAATATCTCCCTGGAGATCAAATCCGAAGGGTTGCCGGGTAACGCTGAAGCCGTGATCCTGCGTGAAGATATGCTGCCGCGTGAAAACTTCCGTCCAGGCGACCGTATTCGCGGCGTTCTGTACGCCGTTCGCCCTGAAGCGCGTGGCGCACAGCTGTTCGTGACCCGTTCTAAACCAGAAATGCTGGTAGAACTGTTCCGTATCGAAGTACCGGAAATCGGTGAAGAAGTTATCGAGATTAAAGCGGCGGCTCGCGATCCGGGCTCCCGTGCGAAAATTGCGGTGAAAACCAACGACAAGCGTATCGACCCGGTCGGTGCTTGCGTTGGTATGCGCGGTGCGCGTGTCCAGGCAGTGTCTACTGAGCTGGGCGGCGAACGTATTGATATCGTTCTGTGGGATGACAACCCGGCGCAGTTCGTGATCAACGCAATGGCTCCAGCTGATGTGGCGTCTATCGTTGTTGACGAAGACAAACACACCATGGATATCGCTGTTGAAGCGGGCAACCTGGCGCAGGCAATCGGCCGTAACGGCCAGAACGTACGCCTGGCGTCACAGCTGAGCGGCTGGGAACTCAACGTGATGACCGTTGATGACCTGCAGGCTAAGCATCAGGCTGAAGCCCATGCGGCGATCGATACCTTCACGAAATACCTGGATATTGACGAAGACTTCGCCACTGTTCTGGTTGAAGAAGGTTTCTCTACGCTGGAAGAACTGGCCTATGTGCCAATGAAAGAGCTGCTGGAAATTGACGGTCTGGATGAACCAACCGTTGAAGCCCTGCGTGAACGCGCTAAAAACGCACTGACCACCCTGGCACTGGCTCAGGAAGAAAGCCTTGGCGATAAGAAGCCGGCTGATGACCTGCTGAATCTGGAAGGTCTTGATCGTGCGATTGCGTTCAAGCTGGCTGCCCGTGGTGTTTGTACGCTGGAAGATCTCGCTGAGCAAGGCGTTGATGACCTGGCTGATATCGAAGGTTTAACCGACGAGAAAGCCGGCGAGCTCATCATGGCCGCACGTAATATTTGCTGGTTCGGCGACGAAGCGTAATAAACTGTAGCAGGAAGGAACAGCATGACTGATGTAACTGTAAAATCGCTGGCTGCTGAGATTCAGACCTCCGTGGACCGCCTGGTACAGCAATTTGCTGATGCAGGGATCCCGAAGTCCGCTGATGACTCGGTGACCGCGCAAGAAAAACAAACCTTGTTAACGCACCTGAACCGTGAACACGGCTCTACGCCTGACAAGTTAACGCTGCAGCGCAAAACGCGTAGCACGTTAAACATCCCTGGTACCGGTGGCAAAAGCAAATCGGTACAAATTGAAGTCCGCAAGACGCGCACCTTTGTAAAACGTGATCCGCAAGAGGCAGAACGCCTTGCCGCGGAAGAGCAGGCACAGCGTGAAGCGGAAGAACAAGCTCAGCGTGAGGCGGAAGCAGCCGCCAAACGTGAAGCAGAATTAAAAGCTGAACGTGAGGCCGCAGAAAAAGCGAAACGCGACGCAAGTGATAAAGTGAAGCGTGACGCTGCGGAAAAAGACAAAGTGAGCAATCAACAGACAGACGAAATGACCAAAACCGCCCAGGCTGAAAAAGCCCGCCGTGAAAATGAAGCTGCCGAGCTGAAGCGTAAAGCGGAAGAAGAAGCCCGCCGTAAGCTGGAAGAAGAAGCTCGCCGCGTCGCCGAAGAAGCGCGCCGTATGGCAGAAGAAAACGAGAAGAATGGTGTGAATACCGTTGAGCCGACTGAAGACACCAGCGACTATCACGTGACCACTTCTCAGCATGCGCGTCAGGCTGAAGATGATAACGACCGTGAAGTGGAAGGCGGTCGTGGCCGTGGCCGTAATGCAAAAGCTGCGCGTCCGGCGAAAAAAGGCAACAAGCACGCTGAATCCAAAGCTGATCGTGAAGAAGCACGCGCGGCTGTTCGCGGTGGTAAAGGCGGCAAGCGTAAAGGTTCCGCTCTGCAGCAGGGCTTCCAGAAGCCTGCTCAGGCCGTTAACCGTGACGTTGTGATCGGCGAAACCATTACCGTTGGCGAACTGGCGAACAAGATGGCGGTTAAAGGCTCTCAGGTCATCAAAGCGATGATGAAACTGGGCGCCATGGCGACCATCAACCAGGTGATCGATCAGGAAACCGCACAGCTGGTTGCTGAAGAGATGGGCCACAAAGTAATCCTGCGTCGTGAAAACGAGCTGGAAGAAGCAGTAATGAGCGACCGTGATACTGGCGCTGCGGCTGAACCGCGTGCACCGGTTGTGACCATCATGGGTCACGTTGACCACGGTAAAACCTCTCTGCTTGACTACATTCGTTCTACTAAGGTTGCCTCGGGTGAAGCGGGTGGCATTACCCAGCACATCGGTGCATACCACGTAGAAACTGACAACGGTATGATCACCTTCCTGGATACCCCAGGCCACGCCGCGTTTACCTCAATGCGTGCTCGTGGTGCTCAGGCGACGGATATCGTTGTTCTGGTTGTTGCCGCAGACGACGGCGTGATGCCACAGACCATCGAAGCTATCCAGCACGCGAAGGCTGCAGGTGTGCCAGTTGTGGTTGCAGTGAACAAGATCGATAAGCCAGAAGCGGATCCCGATCGTGTTAAAAACGAACTTTCCCAGTACGGTATCCTGCCGGAAGAGTGGGGCGGTGAAAGCCAGTTCGTACACGTGTCTGCGAAAGCGGGTACCGGTATCGACGAACTGCTGGACGCGATCCTGCTGCAGGCCGAAGTTCTGGAGCTGAAGGCCATCCGTAACGGTATGGCGAGCGGCGCGGTGATCGAATCCTTCCTGGATAAAGGTCGTGGCCCGGTTGCTACCGTTCTGGTTCGTGAAGGTACGCTGCATAAAGGCGATATCGTTCTGTGCGGTTTCGAATACGGCCGCGTTCGTGCGATGCGTAACGAACTGGGTCAGGAAGTGCTGGAAGCGGGTCCGTCCATTCCAGTGGAAATCCTGGGTCTGTCCGGTGTTCCGGCTGCCGGTGACGAAGTGACCGTTGTGCGTGACGAGAAGAAAGCGCGTGAAGTGGCACTGTATCGTCAGGGCAAATTCCGTGAAGTTAAACTGGCTCGTCAGCAGAAATCTAAACTCGAGAACATGTTTGCCAACATGACCGAGGGCGAAGTTCACGAAGTGAACATCGTTCTGAAAGCCGACGTTCAGGGTTCTGTGGAAGCGATCTCCGACTCCTTGCTGAAACTGTCTACCGACGAAGTGAAAGTGAAGATCATCGGTTCGGGCGTAGGTGGTATCACCGAAACCGACGCTACCCTGGCTGCTGCCTCTAACGCTATCCTGGTTGGCTTCAACGTTCGTGCGGATGCGTCTGCGCGTAAAGTGATTGAATCCGAAAGCCTGGATCTGCGTTACTACTCCGTCATCTATAACCTGATCGACGAAGTGAAGGCCGCGATGAGCGGTATGCTGTCTCCTGAGCTGAAACAGCAGATCATCGGTCTGGCTGAAGTACGTGACGTGTTCAAATCACCGAAATTCGGTGCGATCGCGGGCTGTATGGTGACCGAAGGTAACATCAAGCGTCACAACCCAATCCGCGTACTGCGTGACAACGTGGTTATCTACGAAGGCGAGCTGGAATCCCTGCGCCGCTTCAAAGATGACGTTAACGAAGTCCGTAACGGCATGGAATGTGGTATCGGCGTGAAGAACTACAACGACGTTCGCGTTGGCGATATGATCGAAGTGTTCGAGATCATCGAAATTCAGCGTACCATCGCGTAATCTTCGTCGGCTGAAGATTGGTTGACGTAGGCCGGGTAAGCGAAGCGCCACCCGGCAATAATTTCAAAAAGGGGCTTTAGCCCCTTTTTTGTCTGGAGAATTTATTATGGCGAAAGAATTTGGTCGCCCTCAGCGCGTAGCGCAGGAAATGCAGAAAGAGATCGCACTCATTCTGCAACGTGAAATTAAAGACCCACGTGTCGGCATGATGACCACCGTTTCCGGTGTCGAAATGTCCCGTGATTTGGCCTATGCCAAAGTGTTCGTCACCTTCCTGAACGATCAGGACGAAGCGGCAGTGAAAAACGGCATTAAAGCGCTGCAGGAAGCCTCTGGTTTCATCCGCTCCCTGCTTGGCAAAGCGATGCGCCTGCGTATCGTGCCTGAACTGACCTTCTTCTACGACAACTCGCTGGTCGAAGGTATGCGTATGTCCAACCTGGTGACCAGCGTGGTTAAACATGACGACGAGCGTCGTGTTAACCCGGCGGACGACAGCAAGGAGGACTAATGAGTCGTCCTCGTCGTCGTGGTCGCGACGTGCATGGTGTGCTGCTGCTGGATAAACCCCAGGGCGCTTCCAGCAACGACGTGCTGCAAAAAGTTAAGCGTATTTATAACGCCAACCGTGCGGGCCACACCGGCGCGCTCGATCCGCTGGCAACCGGCATGCTGCCGGTCTGCCTGGGAGAGGCGACAAAGTTTTCCCAGTATCTGCTCGACTCCGATAAGCGTTACCGCGTTATCGCTAAACTGGGCCAGCGCACGGATACCTCCGACGCGGACGGTCAGGTAGTAGAAGAGCGCCCGGTGACCTTCAGCGCGGAGCAGCTTGATGCGGCGCTGGAAAGCTTCCGTGGTGACACGATGCAGGTGCCGTCGATGTATTCGGCGCTGAAATATCAGGGCAAGAAGCTCTACGAATATGCGCGCCAGGGCATTGACGTCCCGCGTGAAGCCCGTCCGATAACCGTGTATGAGCTGCTGTTTATTCGCCACGAAGGTGATGAGCTTGAGCTGGAAGTGCACTGTTCGAAAGGGACCTATATTCGCACCATCATCGACGATCTCGGTGAAAAGCTGGGCTGCGGCGCACATGTGATTTACCTGCGTCGTCTGGCGGTGAGCAAGTACCCGGTAGAGCGGATGGTGACCCTGGAGCAACTGCGCGAGCTGGTAGAACAGGCGGAAGTGCAGGGGATCGCGCCGGCAGATTTGCTGGATCCATTGCTGATGCCGATGGACAGTCCGGCAGCGGACTTCCCGGTTGTTAATCTTCCTTTAACATCCTCCGTTTACTTTAAGAACGGCAACCCGGTTCGTACGGCGGAAGCGCCGCTGGAAGGACTGGTACGCGTGACCGAAGGCGAAGAAAGGAAATTCATCGGTATGGGCGAAATGGATGGTGAAGGGCGCGTTGCGCCGCGTCGTCTGGTCGTCGAGTATCCGATCGAAGCATGACGGTGATGACGGCTCACCTTGCGATAAGCAGGGGAGACGAGTAGAATATCGCCGCTTAACGCCTGGTAAATTGTTTAACAATCTGCGGGGCGTACATGGGGTCGCTGAATTAGAGATCGGCACCCTTACATTCTTTATACTTTGGAGTTTGAAAATGTCTCTAAGCGTTGAAGCTAAAGCTAAAATCGTTTCTGAGTTTGGTCGTGGTACTAACGACAGCGGTTCTACCGAAGTTCAGGTTGCACTGCTGACTGCACAGATTAACCACCTGCAGGGTCACTTTGCAGAGCACAAAAAAGATCACCACAGCCGTCGTGGTCTGCTGCGTATGGTTTCTCAGCGTCGTAAACTGCTCGACTACCTGAAACGTAAAGATGTTGCACGCTACACCGCGCTGATCGAGCGTCTGGGTCTGCGTCGCTAAGTCTTGCGAGTTTCAGAAAAGGGGGCCTGATGGCCCCTTTTTTCAACCAGACGGCAGCAATTCACTGGAAACTATTGTATTGTTGCTATAAATGATCTTCATTGCAGAGGTTCGCGCGGCTAATGAGAGGCTTCACCCATGGGGGTGTTGGTTGTCATTAGTCGCGAGGATGCGAAGAAGGTCGGGTTAAATCGACAGCACACCGGTGGTGTGCTGTCAAACATTTAAGAAAGGACAGAACTTTGCTGAATCCGATCGTTCGTAAATTCCAGTATGGTCAGCATACCGTCACGCTGGAAACCGGCATGATGGCTCGTCAGGCTACTGCTGCCGTTATGGTAAGCATGGATGACACTGCGGTATTCGTTACCGTTGTTGGCCAGAAAAAAGCTAAACCAGGTCAGGACTTCTTCCCGCTGACCGTTAACTACCAGGAGCGTACCTACGCTGCCGGTAAAATCCCGGGTGGTTTCTTCCGTCGTGAAGGCCGTCCAAGCGAAGGCGAAACCCTGATCGCGCGTCTGATTGACCGCCCGGTTCGTCCACTGTTCCCGGAAGGCTTCGTTAACGAAGTACAGGTTATCGCGACCGTTGTTTCCGTTAACCCGCAGGTTAACCCGGACATCGTAGCGATGATCGGTGCGTCCGCTGCCCTGTCACTGTCTGGTATTCCATTCAATGGTCCAATCGGTGCCGCGCGCGTTGGCTACATCAACGACCAGTACGTGCTGAACCCAACCCAGGAAGAGCTGAAAGAAAGTAAGCTGGACCTGGTGGTTGCGGGTACTGAAGCGGCTGTACTGATGGTTGAATCCGAAGCTGAACTGCTGAGCGAAGACCAGATGCTGGGCGCTGTGGTATTTGGCCACGACCAGCAGCAGATCGTTATCCAGAACATCAACGACCTGGTGAAAGAAGCCGGTAAGCCACGTTGGGACTGGCAGCCAGAAGCGGCAAACGACGCGCTGAACGCACGCGTTGCTGCACTGGCAGAATCTCGTCTGAGCGATGCATACCGCATCACTGACAAACAGGAGCGTTACGCTCAGGTTGACGTGATCAAGTCTGAAACTATCGCGACCCTGGTTGCGGAAGATGAAACGCTGGACGCTAATGAGCTGAGCGACATCCTGCACGCTATCGAGAAAAACGTTGTTCGTAGCCGCGTACTGGCAGGCGAGCCGCGTATCGATGGCCGCGAAAAAGACATGATCCGTGGTCTGGATGTGCGTACTGGCGTTCTGCCACGTACTCACGGTTCCGCGCTGTTCACCCGTGGCGAAACGCAGGCGCTGGTTACCGCGACCCTGGGTACTGCACGTGATGCGCAGATCATCGACGAACTGATGGGCGAGCGCACTGACAGCTTCCTGTTCCACTACAACTTCCCTCCGTACTCCGTAGGCGAAACCGGTATGGTTGGCTCGCCGAAGCGTCGTGAAATTGGTCACGGTCGTCTGGCGAAGCGCGGCGTACTGGCAGTCATGCCAGAAGCAGACAAATTCCCGTACACCGTACGTGTAGTGTCTGAAATCACCGAATCCAACGGTTCCTCTTCCATGGCTTCCGTGTGTGGTGCCTCTCTGGCGCTGATGGATGCAGGCGTGCCAATCAAAGCCGCCGTTGCGGGTATCGCAATGGGCCTGGTGAAAGAAGGCGACAACTTCGTTGTTCTGTCTGACATTCTGGGTGACGAAGACCACCTGGGCGATATGGACTTCAAAGTAGCGGGTTCCCGCGAAGGTATCTCTGCACTGCAGATGGATATCAAAATTGAAGGTATCACCAAAGAGATCATGCAGGTTGCTCTGAACCAGGCTAAAGGTGCGCGTCTGCACATCCTGGGCGTGATGGAACAGGCGATTAACGCGCCGCGTGGCGACATTTCTCAGTTCGCTCCACGTATCCACACCATCAAGATCAATCCAGACAAGATCAAAGATGTTATCGGTAAGGGCGGTTCCGTAATCCGTGCGCTGACCGAAGAGACCGGCACCACCATCGAAATCGAAGATGACGGTACTGTGAAGATCGCAGCAACCGACGGCGAGAAAGCGAAATTCGCGATCCGTCGCATCGAAGAAATTACTGCAGAAATCGAAGTGGGCCGTGTCTACGCAGGTAAAGTGACCCGTATCGTTGACTTTGGCGCGTTCGTTGCCATCGGTGGCGGTAAAGAAGGTCTGGTTCACATCTCTCAGATCGCTGACAAGCGCGTTGAGAAAGTGACTGATTACCTGCAGATGGGTCAGGAAGTACCGGTGAAAGTTCTGGAAGTTGATCGCCAGGGCCGTATCCGTCTGAGCATTAAAGAAGCAACCGAGCAGTCTCAGCCAGCTGCTGCGCCAGAAGCACAGGCAGCAGAACAGCAAGGCGAGTAAGTTGCCATTTGCCCTCCGCTTTGCGGAGGGCCTATTATCAGGCAGGACGCCTTGTTAAGCCGCCGGGGGACAGGACGTTCATCCAATAGTTGTCTTCGGGAGTGGGAAATGAAGCCTTTTTTGCGCTGGTGTTTCGTTGCGACAGCTTTAACGCTGGCAGGATGCAGCAACTCTGCCTGGCGTAAGAGCGAAGTCCTCGCAGTGCCATTGCAACCGACTTTGCAGCAGGAAGTGATCCTGGCACGCATGGAACAAATACTTGCCAGTCGGGCTTTAACCGATGAAGAACGCGCACAGCTTTTATATGAGCGCGGAGTGTTGTATGATAGTCTCGGTCTGAGGGCATTAGCGCGGAATGATTTTTCACAAGCGCTGGCTATCCGACCTGATATGCCTGAAGTATTCAATTACTTAGGCATTTATTTAACGCAGGCAGGCAATTTTGATGCTGCCTATGAAGCGTTTGATTCTGTACTTGAGCTTGATCCAACTTACAACTACGCGCACTTGAATCGCGGTATCGCATTGTATTACGGCGGTCGTGATAAGTTAGCGCAAGATGATCTGCTGGCGTTTTATCAAGACGATCCTAATGATCCTTTCCGTAGCCTGTGGCTTTACATCGTTGAGCGGAAGCTCGATGAGAAGCAGGCAAAAGAAGCACTGAAACAGCGCTTCGATAAATCGGACAAGGAACAGTGGGGATGGAACATTGTCGAGTTCTACCTGGGCAACATTAGCGAAGCAACGCTGATGGAACGCCTCAAGGCGGACGCAACGGATAACACCTCGCTCGCTGAGCATCTCAGTGAAACCAACTTCTATTTAGGTAAGTACTACCTAAGTCTGGGGGATATGGACAGCGCTACGGCACTGTTCAAATTAGCGGTTGCTAACAACGTACACAACTTCGTTGAGCACCGTTATGCATTGTTGGAATTATCGCTCTTGGGCCAGGAGCATGACGACCTGGCAGAATCGGACCAGCAATAGCTGACGACATAAACATCAGCCCGTAATCTTTTGATTGCCATCACCTTAACTGGTGAGGGCGTTGTTGTTCGTCAATACACCTACTTTGAGCCGGTTCACACTTTTCAATGAAAATTGCTAATCATTTTCACGATGAGCTAAGTAGACTGGCCGCCATTGACATTGAGGCACTCGTACTACATGGCTGAATTCGAAACCACTTTTGCAGATCTGGGCCTGAAGGCTCCTATCCTTGAAGCCCTTAACGATCTGGGTTACGAAAAACCATCTCCGATCCAGGCTGAGTGTATCCCACACCTGCTTTCTGGTCGTGACGTGCTGGGCATGGCCCAGACTGGTAGCGGTAAAACTGCAGCGTTCTCGCTGCCGCTGCTGAACAACATTGATCCGGACCTGCGTGCTCCGCAGATCCTCGTCCTGGCTCCAACCCGTGAACTGGCTGTTCAGGTTGCAGAAGCCATGACGGAATTCTCTAAACATATGCGCGGCGTAAACGTGGTTGCCCTGTACGGCGGCCAGCGTTATGACGTGCAGTTACGCGCCCTGCGCCAGGGCCCACAGATTGTTGTCGGTACGCCGGGCCGTCTGCTGGATCACCTGAAGCGCGGTACCCTGGACCTCTCTAAACTGAGCGGTCTGGTACTGGATGAAGCAGATGAAATGCTGCGTATGGGCTTCATCGAAGACGTTGAAACCATCATGGCGCAGATCCCGGACGGTCATCAGACCGCGCTGTTCTCTGCAACCATGCCGGAAGCTATCCGTCGCATTACCCGCCGCTTCATGAAAGAGCCGCAGGAAGTGCGTATTCAGTCCAGCGTAACCACTCGCCCGGACATCAGCCAGAGCTACTGGTCTGTGTACGGCATGCGTAAAAACGAAGCGCTGGTACGTTTCCTGGAAGCGGAAGATTTTGATGCGGCGATTATCTTCGTTCGTACCAAAAACGCGACCCTGGAAGTGGCTGAAGCCCTGGAGCGTAGCGGCTACAACAGCGCAGCGCTGAACGGCGATATGAACCAGGCCCTGCGTGAGCAGACTCTGGAGCGTCTGAAAGACGGTCGTCTGGATATTCTGATTGCCACCGACGTGGCAGCACGTGGTCTGGACGTTGAGCGTATCAGCCTGGTTGTTAACTACGACATCCCGATGGATTCCGAGTCTTACGTTCACCGTATCGGCCGTACCGGTCGTGCGGGTCGTGCTGGCCGTGCACTGCTGTTCGTTGAGAACCGCGAGCGTCGTCTGCTGCGTAACATCGAACGTACCATGAAGCTGACCATTCCAGAAGCGGACCTGCCAAACGCAGAGCTGCTGGGCAAACGCCGTCTGGAAAAATTCGCCGCCAAAGTACAGCAGCAGCTGGAAAGCAGCGATCTGGATCAGTACCGCGCGCTGCTGTCGCAGATTCAGCCTGTTGCTGAAGGCGAAGAGCTGGACATGGAAACCCTGGCTGCAGCACTGCTGAAAATGGCTCAGGGCGAACGTAGCCTGATCGTGCCACCAGATGCGCCGATGCGTCCTAAGCGTGAATTCCGTGACCGTGACGATCGCTTCGAACGTCGTGGCGACCGTAACGATCGTGGCCCACGCGGTGACCGTCCAGAGCGTGGTGGTGAAGACCGTCCACGTCGTGAACGCCGTGACGCGGGTGACATGGAGCTGTATCGCATTGAAGTGGGTCGTGATGATGGCGTTGAAGTTCGTCACATCGTTGGCGCGATCGCTAACGAAGGCGACATCAGCAGCCGTTACATCGGTAACATCAAGCTGTTCGCATCCCACTCTACCATCGAGCTGCCAAAAGGCATGCCGGGCGAAGTGCTGCAGCACTTTACGCGTACCCGCATCCTGAACAAGCCGATGAACATGCAGTTGCTGGGCGATGCACAGCCACGTCCTGACCGTGGCGGCGAACGTCGTGGCGGTGGTCGCAGCTTCGGCGGCGAGCGTCGTGAAGGCGGTCGCAGCGAAGGTCGCGGTGGTGAAGGTCGTCGTTTCTCCGGCGAGCGCCGCGAAAGCCGTGGCCCGCGTCGTGAAGAAGGCACCAGCCGTCGTCGTTTCGGTGACGCGTAAGCCTTACGCTTCTGACGTAAAGTAAAATATACAGCCCCGATACATGCTATCGGGGCTTTTTTTATTCCCTTTGTACTCTTGTACTGGTACAGTGCGTCACATTAAAATGCAGAACCGCATGATTGACTGGAGAAAAGGCTGTATGGCGACACTAACCACCACCCAAACGTCACCTTCGCTGCTTGGCGGCGTGGTGATCATCGGCGGAACCATTATAGGTGCCGGGATGTTCTCCCTGCCCGTGGTCATGTCCGGTGCGTGGTTCTTCTGGTCGCTGGCTGCGCTGGTCTTTACCTGGTTCTGTATGCTCCATTCCGGGCTGATGATCCTCGAAGCAAACCTGAACTACCGCATTGGCTCCAGCTTCGACACCATCACCAAAGATCTGCTGGGCAAAGGCTGGAACCTGATTAACGGGCTGTCCATCGCCTTTGTGCTCTATATCCTGACCTACGCATATATCTCGGCGAGCGGTTCGATTCTGCATCACACCTTCTCTGAGATGTCGCTGAACGTTCCGGCGCGTCTGGCCGGACTATGCTTTGCGCTGGGCGTGGCGTTTATCGTCTGGATGAGTACCAAAGCGGTAAGCCGGATGACGGCAATCGTACTGGGCGCGAAGGTCATCACCTTCTTCCTGACCTTCGGCAGCCTGCTGGGGCACGTGACGCCCACCACGCTGTTTAACGTTGCCGAAGTGAATACCTCCTACACGCCGTACCTGCTGATGACGCTACCGTTCTGTCTGGCGTCGTTCGGCTACCACGGCAACGTGCCGAGCCTGATGAAGTACTACGGCAAAGATCCGCGCACGATTGTGAAGTGTCTGGTCTACGGCACGCTGCTGGCGCTGGGGCTGTATGTGATCTGGCTGCTCGGGACGATGGGCAACATCCCGCGCCCGGAGTTTATCGGCATTGCCCAGAAGGGCGGTAACATCGACGTGCTGGTGCAGGCGCTGAGCGGCGTGCTGAACAGCCGCAGCCTGGATCTGCTGCTGGTTATCTTCTCTAACTTTGCGGTGGCGAGCTCTTTCCTCGGCGTGACGCTGGGCCTGTTTGACTACCTGGCGGATCTGTTCGGCTTTGATGATTCTGCGATGGGGCGTTTCAAAACCGCGCTGCTGACCTTCCTGCCGCCGATTGTGGGCGGCCTGCTGTGGCCGAACGGCTTCCTGTACGCCATCGGCTATGCCGGACTGGCGGCAACCATCTGGGCGGCGATTGTGCCAGCGCTGCTGGCACGTAAATCACGTAAACGCTTCGGCAGCCCGAAATTCCGCGTCTGGGGCGGCAAGCCGATGATTGCGCTGATTCTGGTGTTCGGTGCTGGCAATGCGCTGGTCCACGTGCTGTCGAGTTTTAACCTGCTGCCTGTGTATCAATAAACAGAAAGCCCGGTGGCGCTGCGCTTACCGGGCCTACAGGGATCGCGTAGGCCGGATAAGGCGAAGCCGCCATCCGGCAAAAAACTATCCCACCAGCTCCTCTTTCACCTGCATCGCCAGCTCAAACGAATGCAAACGCGCCTGGTGATCGAAAATCTGGCCGTTAACCATAATTTCATCCGCCTGCGTTTCGCGCAGCACCGCCTCCAGCCCGTGACGCACTTTCGCCTTATCGCCTACCAGCGACATGCTCAGCGCCTGCTGAACGCCATACTGCTCTGACGCTGACCACAGCTGATGCATATTCTCCACCGGCGGCGGAAGCTGGCCCGTCTCACCGCGGCGCAGCTTCACAAACGCCTGCTGCATAGAGGTGAACAGGAATTCCGCGTCGCGATTGCTGTCGGCGGCAATGATGTTGATGCACACCATCGCGTACGGCTTCTCCAGACGCTCGGACGGTTTGAAGTGCGTGCGGTAAAGATGCAGCGCCTGATGCAGCATATCCGGCGCGAAGTGCGAGGCAAACGCAAACGGCAGCCCCAGCTGTGCGGCCAGCTGTGCGCTGTAGAGGCTTGATCCCAACAGCCATACCGGGATCTTCTCACCGTAGCCCGGTACCGGGCGCACGTGCGGGTTCGGGTCACGCGCGTCGAACCAGTCCACCAGCTCTGCCACGTCGCGCGGGAAGTTATCGATATCGCCGCTCATATGGCGACGCAGGGCGCGCATCGTTGGCTGGTCGCTGCCGGGCGCACGGCCAAGCCCCAAATCGATACGGCCCGGATAGAGGGTATTCAGCGTGCCGAACTGCTCGGCGATCACCAGCGGGGCATGGTTCGGCAGCATCACGCCGCCGGAGCCCAGGTGCAGAGTGGTGGTATTTGCCGCCAGATAACCAATCAGTACCGAGGTGGCGGCGCTGGCAATGCCCACCATGTTGTGGTGCTCGGCCAGCCAGTAGCGGTGATAGCCACGCTTTTCGGCCAGCTGAGCGAGATCGAGGGAGTGCGAAAAGGCTTCTCTTGCCGAGGAGCCTTGTGGGATCGGCGCCAGATCCAGCACCGAAAACGGAATAGTTTTGTCAGTCATAACAGCTCACTTTGTCGACGGTCAATCTTTAATACTGCATTAAAAAATGATAACCGTTGTTAACAAAGTGAGCCTTTTTTAGGCCTGCAGTTCCAGCCCAGCCAGACGCTTCCAGTAGCCGTTGCAGTCGCTGTTTGCCGTCAGCAGCAGCGGAGCGGCGCCGTTTTCGTTGGCGCGGAAGGCATCCAGCATCGCAAACACGCCGGTATCCAGCGGCGACAGGCGCACCATATCCACCAGCCCGTCCATCGACGCCAGCTCGTTGCCGAGGTTATAGACATAGCCGCTCATGGTCTGAATGCCGTTGAGGACAAACACCTGCTGATTCTCCTGCGACAGCATGCTGCGCCCGTTCGGATACTTAATGCAGCAGGTTTCGCACTCGTCTTTCGGACGGTCTTCCGAGCGCGCGGTAAAGCAGCGGGCAGAATAGGCCAGCGGCAGATGCCCATAGCTCAGCACTTCCACTTCAAACTGCTTGCGAATGCCCAGCTCGTCGCACTGGTTAAGCAGGTTAGCCAGCCAGTCGCGGGAGAGCTCCACCGGCATGCACCAGCGCGTCATCCCCTGTTTGAGCAGCAGGCGCAGGGTCACGGCGTTATAGCAGTTCAGAGCATGGCCCGCGACAAACGGCAGCTTACGTTCAGCGCACATGTTCACCACGCCGAGATCGCTTGCTTCCAGCAGGAACTCGCCGTTTTCGACATAGCGCTTCAGCTCGCCCAGTTCAGAAGAGGCCTGCACCAGCGCAAGCGTGGAGAGCACCACCTGCTTGCCGCTGCCGGCCAGGCTTTTCGCCATGTCCAGCCAGTCGCCCACTTTCGTCGCCCGGCGCTTGCTGCACACCGCTTCGCCGAGGTAAATCACATCGGCGCTGCTGGTGGCGGCCTGTTGGTAAAAATCTTCCAGCGTCTCTTTTGACCAGTAGTAGAGCACCGGTCCTAATGAATATTTCATGGTTATCTCACTGCCATTTACGGTGATACGCGCCAAGCGTGGTTTGCGTGCCTTCGGACATCGATCCGAGCGTCTCCATCCAGGCCTGCTGCGGAGCATAGTTCTGCGGGTCCGCCATGCAGCGGTCGATAGCCTGACGCCACACTTTCGCCACCTGGCTCACATAGGCCGGGCTGCGCTGACGACCTTCGATTTTCACCGAGGCAATATTGGCCGCCAGCAGTTCCGGCAGCAGCTCCAGCGTGTTGAGGCTGGTCGGCTCCTCCAGCGCGTGGTAGCGCTCGCCGTCGACCAGATAGCGGCCTTTACACAGGGTGGGATAACCGGCGTTTTCACCGTCCTGATAGCGGTCGATCAGCACCTCATTAAGGCGGGATTCCAGCCCCTGAGGGGTCTGCTGCCAGCGAACAAAGCGGGCAGGGGAGCAGGCCCCGACGGTATTCGGCGATTCACCGGTTAAATAAGAGGAAAGATAGCAACGGCCTTCGGCCATGATGCACAGGCTGCCAAAGGCAAAAACTTCCAGCGGCACTGGCGTGACGCGCGCGAGTTGCTTAACCTGATGAATAGAGAGCACGCGCGGCAGCACCACGCGAGCCACGTCAAAGTGTTGATGGTAAAAACGCACAGCTTCTTCGTTGGTGGCAGATGCCTGAACAGAGACGTGGCGCTCAATATGGGGATAGCGTTCTGCCGCATACTCAAGCATGGCGAGGTCGGCCAGGATCAGCGCATCGGCACCCAGCTGTGCAGCCATATCCACCGCGCGCTGCCAGCGGGCGTAGCCGTCAGGATGAGCAAAGGTATTGATGGCGATATGCAGTTTGCGGCGGTGCTGGTGAACGAAGTTAACGGCTTCCTGAAGCTTTTTCTCCGTAAAGTTGAGGCCAGCAAAATGGCGGGCGTTGGTGTCATCTTTTAGCCCGATATAGACCGCATCGGCCCCATTTTCGATGGCCGCCTTAAGCGCCGGAAGATTTCCGGCAGGGCAGAGCAGCTCCATAATTTATCCTGATGTAGTCGATCGCAAAATTGTTAACGAGCTGGGATTTTAATTAACCCATAGGCGACAATTTTTGATTTAAGGCAGCTAATGGCGTATTGATGACACCAATAATGAGGTACGGCGGACGACGGTTTGTTGATTTACGCCGCTATGTTGCGCTTCGGATATGGCAAAATAGCAGGACTATAGATATCAGGGAGTAAAGCTCGTGCTGGATAAACTGCGTTCACGTCTCGTACAATTTGGTCCATCAATGCTGAGCGTGCCGGTAAAGCTGGCGCCGTTCGCGCTTAAACGTCAGGTGCTGGAGCAGGTCCTGAGCTGGCAGTTCCGCCAGGCGCTGCAGGATGGCGAGCTGGAATTCCTGGAAGGGCGCTGGTTGAGCATTGAGGTGCGTGATATCGGGCTGCGCTGGTTTACCTCCGTTGAGAATGACCAGCTGATCGTTCGCGAAACCGCCGAGGCGGATGTGAGCTTTAGCGCCAACGCAAGCGATCTGCTGATGATCGCCGCGCGTAAGCAGGATCCGGATACGCTCTTCTTCCAGCGCCGTCTGGTGATTGAAGGCGACACGGAGCTCGGTCTGTACGTGAAGAATTTAATGGATGCCATTGAGCTGGAGCAGATGCCGAAAGCGCTGCGCGTGATGTTAATGCAAATGGCAGATTTCGTTGAGGCCGGGCTGAAAACCCCGCCGGACGGTAAACACACTTCAGTAGGTGAGCCATGCTGATTCGAGTCGAAATTGGGATTGATGCGCCGGGGATCGATGCGTTGTTACGCCGCGCCTTTGCGAGCGATGCCGAAGCCCAACTGGTCCACGACCTTCGCGAAGACGGCCTGATTACGCTGGGGCTGGTTGCCACCGATGACGAAGGTCAGGTGGTGGGCTATGTTGCCTTCAGTCCGGTCATCGTTCAGGGCGAAGAGCTGCAGTGGGTAGGCATGGCACCGCTGGCGGTAGATGAAAGCTATCGCGGGCAGGGGCTGGCACGCCAGCTGGTCTATGAAGGGCTGGATTCGCTCAATGAGTTCGGTTATGCGGCCGTTGTCACGCTGGGCGATCCGGCGTTCTATGGCCGTTTAGGCTTTGAGCAGGCCGCGCATTACGATCTGCGCTGCCGCTGGCCGGGTACGGAATCCGCTTTCCAGGTGCACCGTCTGGCGGATGACGCGCTCAACGGCGTCAATGGCCTGGTCGAGTACCACGACCATTTCAATCGCTTTTAATCAGGCTCTCGCGTAGCGCCTCAAAGGAGCCGTCTCCGGTCACGAGGCGCTCTTTCTGGCGCTTCGTCAGCTGCTTGATGCGGTATTCCAGCCTGAGCGCCAGCGATCGGTCACCGACGGGCGCCGAAAAGGCGAGCTGTAATTCTCCTTTTCCCCGCAGCGCTTTTGCTCCTTTCCCCGTTTGATGTTGTAAAAAACGCCGCGCCACATCGGTGGTGATCCCGGTGTAGAGTGCGTTATCGGCGGTTCGGACAAGATAGAGAAACCAGCACACGGTAAACAGATTCAGTATGTTAAGGTGAACGCACCATAGCATGAGAGAGAACGAAAATGGAAACACTGGCCACCATTAACCGCTGGCTGGCGAAGCAGCATGTTGTCACCTGGTGCGTCTATGACGAGGGGGAGATGTGGTGCGCTAACGCGTTTTACTACTACGATCCGGAGCGCGTCGCGTTTTATGTCATGAGCGAAGACAAAACGCGTCATGCGCAGATGACCGGCCTGCAGGCAAAGGTCGCGGGGACGGTAAATGGCCAGCCGAAAACGGTCGCGCTGATCCGCGGCGTGCAGTTCAAAGGGGAGATCCGTCGTCTGGATGGCGAAGAGAGCGACGCGCGCCGTAAGCTCTACACGCGCCGCTTTCCCGTTGCCGCTGCGCTAAAAGCCCCGGTGTGGGAAATCCGCCTCGATGAGCTGAAATTTACCGACAACACCCTGGGCTTTGGCAAGAAGCTGCACTGGTTACGCGCCGAGCAGGCGTAGCGCTTCGCGGTTAAACGCCGGGAGATCGTCCGGGGTACGGCTGGTGATCAGCTGATCTTTGTCGTTGACCACTTCCTGATCGTAAAACTCGGCGCCCGCATTTTTCAGATCGATAACGATCGGTTTCACCGCCGTGAGCTTACGCCCGCGTACAACCTCCGCGCTGATGAGCAGCTGCGGACCGTGACAGATGGCAAAGACCGGTTTGCCGGTAGAGACAAAGTCCCGGGTAAAGGTCACGAAGCGTTCGTCCCCGCGCAGGGAATCCGGGGAATGGCCACCGGGTAACAGCAGGGCGTCGAAATCTGAGGGGCTAACGTTATCGATAGTCTCATCAATGGTTACGGTCGCCTCGCCCTTATGGCCTGTCACCGTTTTGCCCGCCTCTTTCTCAATGGTGATGACCTCATGTCCCGCCTTGCGGAACGCCTCTGCAGGCGAGGTGAATTCTGAATCTTCAAACTCGTCGGTAATCAAGACTGCGATTTTCTTGCCCATGCTTCCTCCGTTGTTTTGGCTTCAGACTGATTTTTCTCCGCTTGTGGTAAATACTTACCTGTAACAGACTTCTAAGTGTGGTCGACGACGCTGAGTTCGCAAACGGACAATTCTGTAAAGGGGATACGATGAGTCAGGTATTGATTACCGGGGCTACCGGGTTAGTGGGCGATCATCTGCTGCGGCTGCTGATTCAGGATCGCCGCGTGAACTATATCGCCGCCCCGACGCGTCGACCGCTGGCAGATTTATCTGGCGTCTTTAATCCGCACGATCCTCAGCTGACGGACGCGCTGGCGCAGGTCCAGGATCCTATTGATATCGCCTTTTGCTGTCTGGGCACCACGCGACGGGAGGCGGGCAGCAAAGAGGCATTTATCCACGCCGACTATACGCTGGTGGTGGACACCGCGCTTACAGCGAAAAAGCTGGGGGCCAAACATTTTCTGGTGGTCAGCGCGCTGGGCGCTAATGCCGGATCGCCTTTCTTCTACAACAAGGTGAAGGGCAAGATGGAGGATGCGCTGATTGCGCAGAAATGGGAGCAACTGACGATTGTGCGCCCTTCGATGCTGATCGGCCACCGGGACGAACGCCGCTTTAACGAGTCAATACTGGCCCCGCTGTTTCGCATCCTTCCCGGCAACTGGAAGGCCATCGAGGCGCGGGACGTCGCGCGGGCGATGTTAAAAGAGGGACTGGCTCCGTCGAAAGCGGGCGTAAACATTATCCCTTCGGCAAAACTGCGTGAAATCGCGCAGGGCGAGGCGTAAACTCCCCCGGCTAATAACCTAATACTCTCCGGGGAATGCTATGACTGGTCAGTCTTCATCTCAGGCGGCAACACCTGTTCAATGGTGGAAGCCCGCACTCTTCTTTCTCGTGGTCATTGTTGGCCTCTGGTACGTGAAATGGCAGCCGTACTACGGCAAAGCCTTCACCGCCGCCGAAACGCACAGCATCGGTAAATCTATTCTCGCTCAGGCTGAGTCCAGCCCGCTGCAGGCGGCGTGGGACTATGCCATGGTCTACTTCCTTGCCGTCTGGAAAGCCGCCGTTTTAGGCGTCATTCTGGGGTCGCTGATTCAGGTGCTTATCCCGCGTAACTGGCTGGTGAAAACCCTGGGCCAGCCGCGCTTTCAGGGCACGCTGCTGGGGACGATTTTCTCCCTGCCGGGCATGATGTGCTCCTGCTGTGCCGCGCCCGTGGCTGCAGGGATGCGCCGCCAGCGCGTGTCGATGGGCGGCGCGCTGGCGTTCTGGATGGGCAACCCGCTGCTCAACCCGGCGACGCTGGTGTTTATGGGCTTTGTGCTGGGCTGGCATTTCGCGTTCATCCGTCTGGTCGCCGGACTGCTGACCGTGCTGGTGGTGGCGACGCTGGTGCAAAAACTGGTGAAGGATACTGCCGAAGAACCCGCAGCCGTTGAGCTGGACGTCAGCGAGCCGCAGGGGGGCTTCTTTGCGCGCTGGGGCAGGGCGCTATGGCAACTTTTCTGGAGCACCATCCCGGTCTATATCCTGGCGGTACTGGTTCTGGGGGCGGCGCGCGTCTGGCTCTTCCCGCATGCGGATGGTGCTATCGACAACACGCTGATGTGGGTCATTGCGATGGCCGTTGCAGGCTGCCTGTTTGTGATCCCAACGGCGGCGGAGATCCCGATTGTTCAAACCATGATGCTGGCCGGCATGGGCACCGCGCCGGCGCTGGCGCTGCTGATTACGCTGCCGGCGATCAGCCTGCCGTCGCTGATTATGCTGCGTAAGTCATTCCCGGCGAAAGCGCTCTGGCTGACCGCAGGGCTGGTGGCGTTGAGCGGGATTATGGTGGGAAGTATTGCGCTTCTGTGAAAAACGCCCGGTGGCGCTACGCTTACCGGGCCTACAAAAAAATCCCCTCAAGTGAGGGGATTTTTTTTATTTAATGTAAGTAAACGCGGTGGTGACGTGCTTCACGCCGCTCACCCGGCTGGCGATATCGGCCGCCGCTTTCCCTTCACGGTCGGTCACCAGACCCAGCAGGAACACTTCACCGTTTTCCGTCGTCACTTTCACGTTGGAGGATTTCACCTGGTCCGAGCCCAGCAGCTGGGAACGCACTTTGGTGGTGATCCAGGTATCGGAAGAGGCATCACCCAGGCCAATTGGCTTGCCCTGACGCACTTCGTTAAACACCTCTGTGGTTCCTTCAACACCCATTGCGATTTGTTTCGCACGAGAGGCGAGTTCCATATTCGGCGCCTGGCCTGCCAGCAGCACTTTGCCCTGGTAAGCCGTCACGTTGATACGCGCCTCTTTCTTGATCTGTTCGTCTTTCGAGAGCGCACTGTTGACGCGCAGCTCCAGCGTACCGTCATCCACCTGTGTTCCCACAGAGCGCGGATCGGTTGCCGCTTTGGTGCCTACTGCGGCGGTACCCACAACGGCCGCAGCGATACATCCCTGAAGCAGTAATGCAGACATAAGGACTGCGAGGGTCGATAAAGCCTTCATAAGAACTCCTTAATCATCCTGGTGAGGGAAAAGCGTGTTATCGATCAAGTCACATAAGCAGTTCACCGTGAGCATATGCATTTCCTGAATACGCGCGCTCCGGTGAGACGGAATGCGGATTTCCACATCCTGCGGCCCAAGCAGACCCGCCAGCTCACCCCCGTCATAGCCGGTTAAGGCCACGATGGTCATGTCGCGGGTGACGGCGGCTTCAACGGCTTTGACAATATCCCGGCTATTGCCGCGCGTGGAGATGGCCAGCAGCACATCTCCGGCATGACCCAGAGCTCGCACCTGCTTTGCGTAAATTTCGTCATGCAGACGATCGTTAGCAATCGCCGTTAAGACCACGTTATCGGTATTAAGTGCAATGGCGGGTAAACTCGGACGTTCTGTTTCAAAACGATTGATCATGCTGGCAGCAAAATGCTGTGCGTTGGCGGCTGACGTGCCGTTGCCACAACAGAGGATTTTGTTGCCGTTTAGCAGGGATTGCACCAGCGTCATTGCGGCACGCGAGATAGCATCCGGAAGGGCTTCCGCCGCGGCAATCTGAGTCTGGATGCTTTCTGTGAAGCACACTTTAATTCTTTCGAGCACGTTATCCCTTTTAAATCCTAATTATGCGTCTTCGCCAAAAGCGTTTTTAAGCCATTCGATCTCATTTCCGGTGAAGGCTATCACATCGAACCGGCAATCCACAGTATCAAAGCTCCCATTATGGCGGGCAAGCCACAAGTGGGCAGTCTGTAATAATTTATGTTGTTTGGCGAGCGTCACGCTGGCGGCAGCACCGCCAAAACGGGAGGACTGTCGAAAGCGCACTTCTACAAACACGATGACCTGACCGTCTTTCATGATCAGATCAATTTCGCCGCCACGCCCGCGGACGTTGGCGGCAATAAAGCGCAGTCCTTTGCCTTCAAGCCAGCGACGCGCCTTTAACTCCCACGCATCGCCGGTCTCTTTGCGGCTTAACTGGCCGGGACGATCTGCCCCTGCTGGTATTTGAGCCATGATAACTTCCTGTTAATCACGCAGTCCTGAGTCGCGGTCAGATCGCCGGTGTTGCCGTTAAGCTCAAAGCCCGGCACCTGACGCATCTGGGTAAAGTGGTTCGCCAGCGCCCATGCATCGACACCCATCGCATACAGACGGGCCAGCGAATAATCGTTACGTACGGTACTCAGCGCCTGCTGCATCAGCGCCGGGTTGCTGCCTGCCAGCATCGGGATTTCGCTGTACTGCAGACCGTCCATTTCCAGACGGAAATCCGGGCCTGCGGTGCCCTGCGCGCTGCGGGAGCTGGCGTAGAGCGTTGCGCCGCTCTGGCTGCCGTTACGCATCGCAATCATCGGTTTGATAAAGGCGATCTCCTGCGGCGTGGCAACGATATAGGCCGCATCCACTTTACCGCCACCGCTGATCTGCGCGTCGGTAGGTGGGGCAGGGATCGTCAGGCCGCCAATCGTCACGCCCTGCTGCTGCGGCAGGCTCGCGGTGACAGGACTGCCGTTAAGCGCGATGCCCGCCCCGCCGTTTACGCCAGCGCGCAGTTCAGAGACGGAACCGAATTTCTGCTGCAGCACCACGCCGCCGCCCAGCTTCTGCCACTCATCGGCAAAGGCATTGGCCACGCGATCGCCCAGCGCGCTGCGCGGGATGAGCAGCAGCGGAGCCTGCTTACCCTGCTCGTGAATATGACGCGCCGCATCGCGGGCTTCATCTTCAGGAGAGAGCGCGAAGTAGCAAATATTGGCCCGGTTCTGAACCTGCTCCGGCTGGTTGAGCGCCAGCACGTTCAGCGTGGTATTGCTCTTCATCAGCTCTTCCACGTTGTTTTTCAGCAGCGGGCCGACAACAATGCTCGCCCCGTCCTGTTGAACCTGCGCCAGCACCTGATCAAGCGGCTGCGAACTGGTGTCGTAGATTTTCAACTCAGCGCCCGGATTGGCGCTGGTGGTTGCCACGACCTGCGGCTGCGCGGCAGGTTGGGCCGCGGGTTGCGCAGGCTGCTGTTGAGGTTGCTCTGCTGTTGTGACAGGTGCAGGTGCCGCTTGCGTCTCGGCCGGAGCCTGGGTCGCAGGTGCTGTAGTAGCCGGTGCCGCTGTAGCTGGCGGCGTCGTCGGAGCCGTCACCGGGTTTTGCATCGTGCCCTGCGCCGGCGCTTGCGCCGAGGTCAGGTCGCTGGTCTCTGCGGCAGATGGGCTGACAACATCATTCACGTTAGCCGCCTGGGCCGCCTGCGCGGGAACCGCGCTGCCGGTTACCGACGTCGTGCCGTTTTTCGCCGCTTCAAAGCCCTGCTGAATGGTGCGGCCAAACACCGCCGCCTGGCCGTTGAGCGGCAGCAGCAGAGCGATTTTGCTGGTAGACGCAGGCTTAAAGTTCTGCACGTTCACCAGCTGGGTTGGCAGCATTTTCGCGCCCGGGTTTTGCGGGTAGCGCGTCTGCCAATCCGTAATACCGGCTTTCAGCATCTTTGGATCGCTGCGGTTGTTAAACCACATCTGCTGCAGATCCAGCCAGCCCTGCAGGACGTTTTCATCGGCGTTGATGACCAGCGCCTGCGCCTGTTCCTGCGTCATCGACGCCAGCGCTTGCCAGGTGGCATCGATATTTTTCTGCTTATCGGCACCGCCAAGCAGTGGCTCTTGCGCGACGAGCGCGCGGAGCAAGGTCAGCGAAGGGCGTCCCTGCTCAGCGGTAATGCCCGCCTGCCAGAAGCGCGCCTGCTGATTTTTATCCAGCGCGCTCACGTCAATATCCCCGAGGATCTTCTTCGCGGCGGCGTAATCTTTCAGCGCGACTTTCAGCTCGGCAGAGAGCAGGCTCTGCTCACGACGCTGGGCGTCGTTAAGATCTTTTGGCAACTGGTTAAACAGCTCGGCTGCCCGCTGGGTTTTACCCTCTTTCAGCAGTGCACGAATGGCGAGTAATTGCCAGTTGGTCTTGGTATCATTTGAACTCTGCGACATTTGTTGCAGATAAAAGCCAGAATCAGCCTGAGCAGAACCCTGGAGATGGGCGGTGCTCTGGTCAGGTGCCTGGGTGCCACAGCCTGCAAAGATCAGGGCTGCCAGCAGAAGCGGCACGCTGCGCGTGGCTTTTTTTCGAAGAAACGTTAACGGTACCATACTGTATCCAGTGATTTTTTTTACGCAATGCTCAATATTAAATCGGCAATACGGACGAAACAATGAAACAACACGAAACGGCAGATAATTCTCAAGGCCAGCTTTATATTGTACCTACTCCTATCGGGAATTTGTCTGATATTACCCAACGTGCGCTCACCGTACTGCAAGCTGTTGATTTAATTGCTGCTGAAGATACCCGCCACACTGGCCTGCTGCTGCAACATTTCGCGATTAACGCCCGTTTGTTCGCTCTGCACGATCACAATGAGCAACAAAAAGCCGAAACGCTGGTGGCGAAGCTGAAAGAGGGGCAGAACATCGCCCTGGTCTCCGACGCCGGTACGCCGCTGATCAACGATCCGGGCTATCACCTGGTGCGTACCTGTCGCGAAGCCGGTATTCGCGTTGTGCCACTGCCGGGTCCATGCGCTGCCATTGCTGCGCTGAGCGCCGCAGGTCTGCCGTCTGACCGTTTCTGCTATGAAGGTTTCCTGCCTGCCAAATCCAAAGGCCGCCGCGACGTCTTAAAAGACCTGGAAGCGGAACCGCGCACCCTGATTTTCTACGAATCCACGCACCGCCTGCTGGAGAGCCTGGAAGATATGGTGACCGTCTGGGGAGAAGCCCGCTACGTGGTGCTGGCGCGCGAGCTGACCAAAACCTGGGAAACGATCCACGGCGCGCCGGTGGGGGAACTGCTGGCGTGGGTGAAGGAAGACGAAAACCGCCGCAAGGGCGAAATGGTGCTGATTGTCGAAGGGCACAAGGCGGAAGAAGACGCGCTTCCAGCCGATGCGCTGCGTACGCTGGCGCTGCTGCAGGCGGAACTGCCGCTGAAGAAAGCCGCTGCGCTGGCGGCAGAAATTCACGGCGTGAAGAAAAATGCGCTGTATAAGTATGCGCTGGAGCAGCAGGGGGAGTAAGTCATCTCCTGCCCGTTTTTGCCGGGTGGCGGCTACGCCTTACCCGGCCTACAACTTTATAAAATGTCGGTATAAATGTCGGTATAAATGTCGGTATAAATGTCGGAAGAGCAAATTGCTCATGTCATACGCTGACCTGCGTCGTTCGCTAAACTGTAATGACCTCGGTGTCCGTTTTACCCAACTGTTCTTTTTCGTGCTTTCCGATCCCATCATCCGTAATCACACAGTCTATTTTTTCCATCGGCAGTACCTGGTTGAACCCGCGGCGATTGAATTTGCTTGCGTCCAGCACGGCGATCACCTTATGTGCGGCAGCCGCCATCACGCTGCTGATCGAATAGCCTTCATTGAACGTTGTAATGCCGTTGGTGGCATCGATGCCGTCAGCCCCGACAAACATCAAATCCGCGCTTATCCCGGTTAGAGAGCGCTCGGCGATGGTGCCATGCATAGAGTGCGTTTTATGGCGCACGGTACCGCCACAGACCACGAGCGTAATGTCTTTGTTTTCCGAGAGGGCAAATGCGGCAGGCAGGCTGTTGGTAATGACGGTGATATTGGCCCGTTTGGTCAGCGCTTCGGCGATGAGCATGGTGGTGCTTCCGCTGTCCAGAATGATCGTCATTCCCTCTTCAATCATGGCCGCGGCAGCCTGTGCGATGCGCTTCTTCGGGTCGCTCGCCAGCTGATAACGGTCTTCCAGCACTACTTCCTGATTTTCGCTTTCCGCCAGGCTGCTGCCGGGTCTTGCTGCGCCACCGTGAAAACGCGTGACCAATCCTTTTTCTTCCAGCAGGCGCAGATCTGTTCGAATCGTCACTTCTGAAATGCCAAACATATTCGACAGATCCAGCACCATGACACTGCCCTGAGCGTTGACAAGGTCAACGATTTTATTGCGTCGCTCAAATGAGTTCATATTGAAATGCCTGATAATTAACTGCCTCTATTCTAATCGAAGGTATGCGAAAGGGGTACGGTAATATTCGAAAGGAAATGTGAGCCAGCTCAGGTTGCTGGCTCGAAGCACTACGCGAAGCGCAGCATGATTTTGCCCTGCATTGGCGCACCGTTTAGTCCCTGCACGGCCTGAGCAAAGCTATCGCTATCGCCGGTATGAGCAATAAGGGGCTTTAGCTGCAGTTTTTTCTCTGTGAGCAGGCGTGCCGCGGTTTCCCATTCTTCACCTGGCCACGGGGCCGAATAATTCATCCAGCTTCCCAGAAGCGTCAACTCCTTACGCAGTATCTTGCCAAATGTCGCCGCAGGTAAGTTTAGGTCGTTATGCAGCGTACCCACCAGAGCGACCTGGGCGCGCGGCCCGGCGATATCAATGGCGAGCGCGACGGTTTGCGGTGTGCCAGCAGTCTCCAGAACCAACTGATCAAACGGGTTGTCGCTCAAGACGTTGAGGATATCGTTTGCACCCAGATCGCGGCTATTAAACACCTGAGTTGCCCCCAGCGCTGTTGCCAGCGCGAGCTTATCGTCGTTGATATCAATCGCGCTTACGCTGTTGGCCCCCAATGCCAGCGCACACTGCATCGCCAGCAGGCCAATCGTTCCTGCGCCTACAATGATGACGTTCTTGCCCTCGCAGCCGGAAGCGAGATGAAACGCGTGTAGCCCTACGGTTATGGGTTCAATAAATGCGCCATCCTCAATTGCCATCTCTGCTGGAAGGCGGAACAGGTTTGCACGCTTCACCACAATATATTCCGCGTTGCCGCCTTCGCTACGAGATCCGACAAACTGATACTGCTTGCAGAGCGAGAAGTAGCCTTTTTCACACGCCGGACAGGAAAAGCAGGGCAGTAATGGCACGCAGGCAACTGGATCGCCTGCCTTGAGATCGTGCACTTCGGTACTACAGGCTTCGACATAACCGCTAAATTCATGTCCCAGGGTGATGGGATAATAATGTGCCCCTCCGGCAAAAATTCGCGGGATATCGGAGCCACATAGTCCTGAGCAGGCAATGCGCACCCGCACATCATCCGCAGCCTGAATGTGAGGGATTGGACGTTCTTCAACGCGCACGTTGCCCTCAGCGTGAATTACCACTGATTTCATATTCACTCCAGAAAAAGAGGGGAGCATGGCTCCCCAGATATCAAGACACCGTCTGGCTTTGAGGGGTAGCGGCGTTCTTTTCTGCCGCGTTAAATACGCGGGCACGTCGCCAGGTGAGCAGGATGCCGGTAACGTAAATTGCACCAATCACGATGAACCCCACCACGTTTTGCCAGGTGAACAGCTGGATGAGCAGCCATGTGACGGGTGAACCGCCCTGGTCCATGGAGGCCACCAGCCCGCCAGCTTTCAACGCGCCAGCATTTTGCGCAAGCTGGGTGTGCAGGCCGATGGTCTGGGTCGCAATCCACAGCGTAATGCCCATGATGATGACGCCAGAGATAAGCGTGCGGAACAGGTTGCCCTGATGCACCGCGACCGCCATTGCCACAAAGAAGCCAATGGTGGCAAGGTCACCGAACGGCAGCACCTGGTTGCCCGGCACCAGAACAGCAATCAGGATGGTAAGCGGGATGAAAATCAGGCTGGCGGAGACGACGGACGTATGGCCCAGCAGGAGTGCTGGATCGAGACCGATTAAGAACTCCTGTCCGCCAAACTTTGCCTGCAGACGTTTACGTGCATGTTTAGCAATCGGCGTCAGGCCATCCATGATTGGTTTGATGACGCGCGGCATCAGCAGCATCACTGCGGCGGTTTTCACGGCCAGTTGGAGAACAGATTTAGCGTCATAGCCAGCCAGCATGCCAATAGCCAGACCCATCACAAACCCAACCGTGACCGGTTCGCCAAACGGGCCAAAGCGTTTTTGCACATCGTCAGCGCTAAAATGAATACGCTTCAGGCCTGGGATTTTATCGATAATCGTATCGACCAGAACGGCGATCGGGCCGAGATAAGCTGACGAGCCGTGAGGGATGGCAATCCCGTCCAGACCGAAAAAGTCCCGGGTGTCTTTGGCAAACCAGTCTCCAAGCTTGTAAACAAAGGCTGCGTGCACCACAACGCCCAGGATCCCCAGCCAGTAAGAGCCGGTTGCCAGGTGCAGCATCGCACCGGTGAAGGTCATGTGCCAGATGTTCCAGATATCGACGTTAACTACCCGGGTCATCCGCGTCACCAGCATGACAACGTTAACGCCAATGGCAACAGGGATAGCAATAAGTGCAATCTGTGATGCCCAGGTCATTGGGGATGAACCCGGCCAGCCAACGTCCACCACGTGCAGGTTAATCTGGAACTGTTCAGCCATCGCTTTGGCCGCCGGGCCGATGGAGTCAAGCATAAGGCCGATAACCAGTCCGATCCCGACGAAGCCTATGCCTATGTGCAGGCCGGATTTAAAGCAATCGCCGAGCTTCATCCCTAATAGCTTAGAGAAGATGATGATGACGATTGGCAGCATTACGGTTGGCCCCAAATCGAGGATGTAACGCATGATTTCGGTAAACATGATCTTACCCCTCGAGGATGGTCAAGATTTTTTGCTGTAGGGCTTCGATGCCGACACCGGATACAAACGGCATACCGTGCACCACCGGAATGTCGCCAAAGGCTCTGTCGACTTTCGCTGTGGTGCAGATCAGGTCAGCGCCGTCCATATAGGTTTCAATTTCGGTCACCCGGCACTGGACCAGATCCAGCTCAATGTGGTGTGCTTCACACAGTTCTTTTATCTCTTCTGCTGCCATGGTTGAGGTGGCGACAGCGCCGCCGCAGGCAACAATAACTTTGCGTTTCATAGGGCACTCCTTTTTTATTATCAGTTTGTTATGAAGCCTGGGCACAGGCGACAGGTTCAAGTATCATCTCCCGGAAACGATCGGCCAGGCGCTCTGCGGGCGCAGCCAGCAGCATGTCAAGCGTGTCCGGGTTTTGTAGCTCACTGAAAAGGCGGCGAAGCAATTTCATTTGTGCCGCAGGGTTTTCCACGATTAACGCGATGATGAGTGAGACGGCGACCTCGCCATCATCATCGGCCTGCTGGAAATGCACCGGTTTGTCCGGGCGAATCAGGTAAATCGCGGGGCGTTTCGCATGTACGGCTTCGCAGTGCGGAATAGCGACCGCATGGCGTTCAAGAGCAATGCCGGTGGGGTAATCCACCTCCCTTTCAAGAAGGGCGGCAGGGTAGGTGGCGTGTACAACACCTTTAGCCAGCATCTCCTCGCCAATATGCGCCAGCGCCTGCTGGCAGGTTTCAAACTCAATTCCGGTACGGACAAAAACGTGACTCATACACTCTCCGGCATTAGACGGGTTCAGGGGTGCAGCCAAATCGATAAGCACGTAATACATCCTGTATTTTGTCGATGATGAGATTTTGCGGTGTTGCGGCGATCTCATTCATCGACAATCGCTCGAACTGGACGGGCATAAACTGGCTGACCAGCCCCAGAGGCAAGGAGATAGCGCTCAGATTAGCGATTAATTTCTCAACGCACTGACGAATGCGCGGATGCGGCCAGTAGTAGCGAATGCGATCGGACAGGCTAAAGTGAATATCCACCATTGCCTGACTCCAGGTGGGACGGTAGTACTTCTTCCAGTAATCCGGCTCGTTCAGCATGACTTCGTCGATCACGTCAAGCACATGGCTGCGTTGTTCAGGGGCGATGAGGGCCTTCTCCATTTGTGCGAGTGCAAAGATGGCTTCTCGCAGGGCAAAGGTAAGCGCCGGGCCGACTTTCAAGATCGCGAAGTGATCGCGAACCAAAGCACGATAGGCTTGGCGAGTCTGGTAGTCGGTTGAGTGCGCCTCATAGACCATGGGTGTCTGGCGGATCCAGCCGGAAAGGGCCTCTGCCGCGTGCGGCTGGTAGTGAATAATTTGCGTATGGTCGAACTCCACGCCGGGTTGCACGACTATCGCAATCACACGCGTCATAGCCTCGTCCAGACCGAGCGCAGCAAAGGCCTCACGATGCGTTTCCAGCGTCTGCGCGGCATCTTCCACACGGGTGACATGAACGTTGTTAATGCTGCTGGCTTCTCCGCCGGGAACGGGAACCTCAGTACCAATCACATAGGTCAGTGCCGCTTTTTGTTCTTCAGTGGCCGTCTCTTCTGCCGCTTTGCACAGTCGGGCCGCACGTTGTGCCACCATCCATGGCGAGAGTGGGGTAGGATCGTCGGCACAAGACATTGAGGCGTCCAGGTGTATCTTGCTAAATCCAGCCGCGACATAGGCTTTGATCAATGCAATGGATTTCTCCATCGCCGCGTCTGCGGGTTCGTTTTGCCAGCAGTTTGGCCCCAGATGATCGCCACCCAGGATCAAACGTTCATGCGGAAAGCCCACCTCTTTAGCGATCTTCAGAACAAAATCACGGAAATCAGCGGGTTTCATACCGGTGTAACCGCCGAACTGGTTCACCTGATTTGAGGTGGCTTCAATCAGAACCTTGTTGTCGGTATGCAGATCGAACCGCAAAGCGGCTTCGATAACCAGCGGGTGCGCTGAGCAAACTGAGCAAATACCGAGAGCTTCTCCCGCTTTATGGCGGGTAATAATATCTTTCACGTTTCCTCCAGGTCAGGACTTCAGGCTTTCGTATTTAGAGCTTTCCTTCACAACCACAATCGTTAATAACTTTACACACCACCTCTTTCATGGCGCGTTTGGCGGGCACCATGTAATGACGCGGGTCACTGGTTTCGGGATGTGAAGCGAGATAGGTTTTCAGGGCATTCGAGAAGGCGATTTTGAGTTCTGTGGCAACGTTGACCTTGCAGATACCGAGGCGAATTGCCTGATGGATATCGGCCGTAGATAAACCGGAAGCGCCGTGCAGCACCAGCGGGATATCGACCTGATTGCGAATCTCTGCCAGACGTTCAAAATCAAGTTTCGGCGTGGCAGTGTAGAGGCCGTGCGCGGTACCGATGGCGACGGCCAATGAGTCGATACCCGTTAATTCAACAAACTCACGTGCCTGTAGTGGGTTGGTGTAAAGCGCATCTTTGCTGTCGACCACAAGGTCATCTTCCTGCCCGGCAAGACGGCCAAGTTCAGCCTCCACGCTCACATCGTAACGGTGGCAGTAGTCTGTCACTTTCTTCACCAGCGCGACATTTTCAGCGAATGGATGATGAGATCCGTCGATCATCGCCGAGCGGATCCCGCTTTGGACTTTCTGCGCGATATCGTCGAAATCTTCGTGATGATCGAGGTGGATCGCCAGTGGCTGGTTGTACGTTTTGGCCAGATCGCTGGCGATGGCGACCACGTTACCGGTTCCTGCATAGCTGAATGTGCCGGGCGTACCCGCCACGATCAGCGGAGATCGCATCTCATAGGCCGTTTCAACGACCACCTGCAGCGTTTCGAGATTATGAATATTGAATGCCGGTACGGCGTAACCTTCGCGCTGTGCTTTTAGCAGCATCGCCTTCGACGAGATGATGAACATCTTTCCTCCGAAACCTTTCGTTTTATTTATGCGAAAGACAATATAGGGTTTCGGAATGTTATTTTGTGATTGATATCTTAAAAATGAAAGAATCGAAATGAAAGGTAAGGATGCGAAAGAAATGAAAGCAAAAAAAAAGCATGGCCGAAGCCATGCTAAGCGAGGTTCACAGCAAACTCACGTCACCGGTGCCGGGTTAAACACCGCCAGCTGATTATGCAATCCCCACTGATCCGAAAAGGTTTTCTTCCGTCCGCTGGCGACATCCAGAATGAAGTGGAACAGTTTCCAGCCCACGTCCTCAATACTCTCTTCCCCGGTGGCGATAGTGCCCGCGTTGATATCCATTAAGTCATACCAGCGGTTTGCCAGCTCGGTGCGGGTCGCCATCTTAATCACCGGCACCGCCATCAGGCCGTACGGCGTGCCGCGCCCGGTGGTAAAGACCTGTACCGTAATGCCGGATGCCACCTGCTGCGTGCCGCAGACAAAATCGCTGGCCGGCGTTGCCGCGTAAATCAGGCCGCGTTTCGTCGGGCGCTGGCCCGGAGAGAGCACTTCTGCAATGGCGCTCTGACCGGATTTGGCAATGGAGCCAAGGGCTTTTTCCACCACGTTCGCCAGGCCGCCTTTTTTGTTCCCCGGAGACGGGTTGGCGCTGCGGTCGGTTTTGCCCATATCGAGATAGCTATCGTACCAGGCCATCTCCTCAAGCAGGCGCTTGCCGACCTCTTCATTAACGGCGCGTGGCGTAAGCAGATGGATGGCGTCACGCACTTCGGTCACCTCGGAGAACATCACCGTGGCGCCGCAGCGAACAAGCAGATCGGACGCATAGCCTACCGCCGGGTTGGCCGTCACGCCGGAGAAGGCATCGCTGCCGCCGCATTGGGTGCCCACGACCAGTTCCGAGGCCGGACACGTTTCGCGCTGGCGGCGGTTGAGTTTGTCCAGATGTCGCTCTGCCACCTGCAGAATGTCATCGACCATTGAGCGGAAACCAACGTGGCGTTCGTCCTGCAGGCGCACGATACTGTCCTCGTCTACCGGGATGGCTTTGACATCCTCAGTACCCTGCAGCAGGCGTTCTGGCTGCAATTTTTCACAGCCGAGGCCGATGACCATCACCTCGCCGCCAAAGTTCGGGTTGAGGGCGATATTGTGGATGGTCCGGATAGGCACCACGGCAGCGGGCGCGTTAATCGCCACGCCGCAGCCGTAGAGGTGGTTCAGGCCCACCACGCCGTCGACGTTCGGGTATTTTGGCAGCAGATCGCGTTCGATGATTTTCACCACGTAATCCACTACGCCCGCCACGCAGTGCACGCTGGTGGTAATACCGAGCAGATTTTTGGTGCCGACGCTGCCGTCCGCATTGCGGTAGCCTTCGAAGGTATAGCCCTCCAGCGGAGGAAGCGGTTCCGGCACGCGGGTTGCCAGCGGAAGCGTGTTCAGCGGCGGCGCTTCTGGAAGTGCCACCAGCGACTCCTCAACCCAGCTACCCTGTGGTATAGCGCGAACGGCATAGCCGATGACTTCACCGTAACGTACGATTTCGCTATTAGCAGGGATATCCACCAGGGCGACTTTATGTCCCTGTGGAATATGCTCAATCAGTTCCAGCCCGTCCGGGAATCGAGTGCCCGCTTTTAAGCCATTGTCGTTGACAATAATCGCCACATTATCGATGTCGTGTACTTTGATATAAAACGCCGTCGGCGATGCCTGTCGAATTTCAATGTCGGCCATTGTTCACTATTCTCCAGCAAAGTGTCTGATAATAAATTCAGCCAATTTTCTAATGGTAGAAATAAATACGCGGCTTTCAGAAATAAAGCATGTCAGCATAGGGGATATTAAAATGTGATCTCGATCGCTCCCGAACCCGTAATCCTTGATTCTGTGCATTAGCGCCCAGTGCTTTGTGCATATGCAAAAATTTTTATCAAAATATGCCGTAATACCTGAGCATTAAAACAATGTGCGGTCGCGGATGGCGTCTTATACTGAATGACGATTTTATCACGCCAGAATACGTCAGAATAATAAATATCATGCTGGCACGGTGTCTGAATGAATAAATAAAATGACACTGGAAAAGGCTGCGGAATAAAAAGGTAAATACGATGAGTAACGATATCTTCCCGAATAAATTTAAAGCGGCCCTCGCGGCGCACCAGATTCAGATTGGCTGCTGGTCCGCGCTGGCAAACCCAATCAGCACCGAAGTGCTGGGCCTGGCCGGTTTCGACTGGCTGGTGCTGGACGGCGAACATGCGCCGAACGATATCAGCACGTTTATTCCGCAGCTGATGGCGCTGAAAGGCAGCCACAGCGCCCCGGTGGTGCGTGTACCCACCAACGAGCCGGTGATTATCAAGCGTCTGCTGGATATCGGCTTCTACAACTTTCTGATCCCGTTTGTGGAGACGGAAGAACAAGCGGCGCTGGCCGTTGCGTCAACGCGCTACCCCCCGGAAGGGATCCGCGGCGTCTCCGTTTCGCACCGCGCCAATATGTTTGGCACCGTGCCGGACTATTTCGCGCAGTCCAACAGCAACATCACCATTCTGGTTCAGATCGAGAGCCAGCAGGGCGTTGATAACGTCGACGCGATTGCCGCCACAAACGGCGTGGACGGTATCTTCGTCGGCCCAAGCGATCTGGCTGCCGCCTTTGGCCATCTGGGCAATGCCAGCCACCCTGACGTACAGCGCGCGATCCAGCACATCTTTGCCCGCGCCAAAGCACACGGCAAACCGTGCGGCATTCTGGCGCCGGTTGAGGCGGACGCCCGTCGCTATCTGGAGTGGGGAGCCACGTTTGTTGCCGTCGGCAGCGACCTCGGCGTATTCCGCTCGGCCACGCAGAAATTAGCGGACGCTTTTAAAAAATAACCATCATTGAGGATACAGATTATGACGCTGAAAGTGGGTTTTATTGGCCTGGGGATCATGGGTAAACCAATGAGTAAGAACCTCATCAAAGCGGGTTACTCGCTGGTGGTATCCGATCATAATCCACAGGCCGTGGCGGAAGTGATGGCGGCGGGCGCAGAAACGGCCACCACAGCCAAAGCGATTGCCGAGCAGTGCGACGTCATCATCACCATGCTGCCAAACTCACCGCATGTTAAAGAGGTCGCGCTGGGTGAAAACGGCATTATCGATGGCGCGAAGCCGGGCCTGGTGCTGATTGATATGAGCTCTATTGCGCCGCTCGCAAGTCGTGAAATCAGCGAGGCGTTAAAAGCGAAGGACGTCGATATGCTGGACGCGCCGGTCAGCGGCGGTGAGCCGAAAGCGATAGACGGTACGCTGTCGGTGATGGTCGGCGGTGATAAAGCCGTTTTCGATAGATATTACGACCTGATGAAAGCGATGGCGGGCTCCGTGGTGCATACCGGGGATATCGGGGCGGGTAACGTGACCAAGCTGGCAAACCAGGTGATTGTGGCGCTGAACATTGCCGCCATGTCCGAAGCGCTGACGCTGGCAACCAAAGCGGGCGTCAACCCGGACCTGGTCTATCAGGCCATTCGCGGTGGCCTGGCGGGCAGTACCGTGCTGGAGGCCAAAGCGCCGATGGTCATGGATCGTAATTTCAAACCCGGTTTCCGCATCGACCTGCATATCAAAGATCTGGCCAACGCGCTGGATACGTCTCACGGCGTGGGGGCGCAGCTGCCGCTGACCGCGGCGGTCATGGAGATGATGCAGGCGCTGCGTGCCGATGGCCTGGGCACGGCCGATCACAGCGCAATTGCATGCTACTACGAAAAACTGGCGAAGGTGGAAGTGGCGCGTTAATCACGCCTTGCCCATACCTGAGGGTGACAGCGGCGCGCAAACCCTCTATACTGCGCGCCGAAGCTGACCAGACAGTCGCCGCTTCGTCGTCGTCCCTTTCGGGGGAGACGGGCGGAGGGGAGGAAAGTCCGGGCTCCATAGGGCAGGGTGCCAGGTAACGCCTGGGGGGGAAACCCACGACCAGTGCAACAGAGAGCAAACCGCCGATGGCCCGCGCAAGCGGGATCAGGTAAGGGTGAAAGGGTGCGGTAAGAGCGCACCGCGCGGCTGGTAACAGTCCGTGGCACGGTAAACTCCACCCGGAGCAAGGCCAAATAGGGGTTCACATGGTACGGCCCGTACTGAACCCGGGTAGGCTGCTTGAGCCAGTGAGCGATTGCTGGCCTAGATGAATGACTGTCCAACGACAGAACCCGGCTTATCGGTCAGCTTCAACTTCTTAGAGAACCCCGCTTCGGCGGGGTTTTTGCTTTCAGGGGGGGGAGACTGGGTAAGCGCAGCGCCACCCGGCACCAGACAAACGACATCAATTCTCATATTTGCGACATTAAGCACATTTCACTGTTTTTATCCCTTCAGTATCGTTCCTGTGCCTGCGGACGATCGTCATCACAAAATTTCACGCTAAAAAACTCGCGATTTTCAGTATTGATAATTTGTTATGATTGTTATCTTAATGATCGCGAAACTTTTCTCGTTTGATATGCATACATTGAAATCAAATACATTTCTCCCGTGAATATGTGACGTATTCCACTCTTTTCCGCCAGCCTGAAAATTCGCGTCGGAAAAATTTGATAAATTGAAAGAATGTTTCAAACAAATAGCGGTTATTTATTGGTCTTTAATTGCCTGAAACATCGCCTTTATTGATTTTTTCCGGATGGTAAAATTTATCCGGGTTATCGCCATAAAATAAATTTATTACCGCTATTTTTGTTGATCAATATCAGCGTAGTAGCATATTTGTCTCTATTTATTTCTTTGATAAATAAGCGTTTTTATGGTTTTTCGCTGTGCGTGATAAAGGGCCTGGAAAGCAAATTGTGAGTAACAGCACATACCCCTTCAAACATTATTGAGTAGAATTCACCCCGTCATAGGGAAATAAGTGCAGAATATTATGAACACTATTATTCTACCGAAAACACAGCACCTCGTGGTATTTCAGGAAGTCATTAAAAGTGGCTCCATAGGTTCTGCAGCAAGACAGCTGGGCCTGACGCAACCCGCCGTCAGCAAAATCATCAGCGATATTGAGTCCTACTTCGGCGTGGAAGTGATGGTGCGTAAAAACACCGGCGTAAAACTCACTGCTGCGGGCCAGGTTCTGCTCTCGTACTCAGAGTCCATCACCCGCGAAATGAAAAACATGGTGAGTGAGATTAACAGCCTGAGTTTCAGCACCGTTATGGACGTCTCCTTTGGTTACCCGTCGCTGATCGGCTTCACCTTCCTGTCCGAAATGATCAAAAAATTTAAGGAAGTGTTCCCGAAAGCACGCGTCTCGATGTATGAAGCCCAGCTCTCCTCTTTCCTGCCGGCCATTCGCGACGGTCGTCTGGATTTCGCTATCGGCACGCTGAGTGATGAAATGCTGCTGCAGGATCTGCACGTCGAACCGCTGTTTGAGTCCGAGTTTGTGCTGGTCGCCAGCAAAACGCGAACGTGCACCGGCCCGACGACACTGGCATCGCTCACGCACGAGCAGTGGGTGATGCCGCAAACCGATATGGGCTACTACAAAGAACTTCTGACCACCCTGCAAGACAATCACATCAGCATCGAAAACATCGTCCAGACCGATTCCGTCGTCACCATTTATAACCTTGTGCTGAATGCCGATTATCTGACGGTTATTCCCCGCGACATGATTGCACCGTTCGGTTCTGACCAGTTTATTGTACTGCCAGTGGAAGATGAATTACCCGTGGCGCGTTATGCCGCCGTGTGGTCAAAAAATTACAGGATTAAAAAATCGGCGTCAGTATTAGTTGAGTTGGCAAAACAATATTCGTCGATGAATATCGAAAGACGACGATGAATAATTAGTACCCATTTTAAAAACACCCAGAGCGTTAACGTGTTAACGCGCTGATACCCTGACTTTGCCTGAAAAGAATGAATTATTATAACGAGGATATTATGCATATTACCTACGATCTCCCGGTAACGATTGAAGATATTCAGGACGCCAGAAAACGACTGGCAGGAAAAATATATAAAACCGGTATGCCACGTTCGAATTATCTCAGCGAACGTTGTAAGGGCGAAATATTCCTGAAATTTGAGAATATGCAGCGTACCGGCTCGTTTAAGATCCGCGGCGCGTTTAACAAGTTAAGCTCGCTGACCGACGCTGAAAAACGCAAAGGCGTTGTCGCCTGCTCCGCGGGAAACCACGCGCAGGGTGTGTCCCTCTCCTGCGCCATGCTCGGCATCGACGGCAAAGTGGTGATGCCGAAGGGGGCACCGAAATCCAAGGTTGCCGCCACCCGCGACTACTCCGCCGAAGTGGTGCTGCACGGCGAGAACTTCAACGATACCATCGCCAAAGTGAGCGAAATCGTTGAGACGGAAGGGCGTATTTTTATTCCGCCTTACGATGATCCAAAAGTGATTGCCGGGCAGGGCACCATCGGCCTGGAAATTCTCGAAGATTTATACGACGTGGATAACGTCATTGTACCTATCGGCGGCGGCGGATTAATTGCCGGGATTGCGACGGCGATTAAATCCATCAATCCGACCATTAATATTATCGGCGTACAGTCTGAAAACGTGCACGGAATGGCAGCCTCCTGGCAGGCAGGAGAAATAACCAACCATCGCGTTACCGGCACGTTAGCCGACGGCTGCGACGTCTCTCGTCCGGGGAAATTAACCTTCGAAATCGTTCGTGAACTGGTCGATGACATTGTGCTGGTGAGCGAAAACGATATTCGCAACAGCATGATTGCCCTTATTCAGCGAAATAAAGTGGTGACGGAAGGCGCTGGCGCACTGGCTTGTGCTGCGTTATTAAGCGGCAAACTTGACCACTATATTCAGGGCCGCAAAACCGTCTGCATTATTTCCGGCGGCAATATCGACCTCTCCCGTGTTTCCCAAATTACCGGCTTCGTTGACGCATAAAGGTGACCTATGAGCAACACAGAAAGCATTATCGTTGGCCAGACAAAAACGTCCTCCTGGCGTAAGTCTGATACCACCTGGACGCTTGGCCTGTTTGGTACCGCCATTGGCGCAGGCGTGCTGTTCTTCCCCATTCGCGCAGGCTTTGGCGGATTGATCCCGATCCTGCTGATGCTGGTTCTCGCATTCCCGATTGCGTTTTACTGCCACCGCGCGCTGGCGCGTTTGTGTCTGTCCGGCAGCAACGTCTCCGGCAACATCACCGAAACGGTGGAAGAGCATTTCGGTAAAACCGGCGGGGTGGTGATCACGTTCCTCTACTTCTTCGCCATTTGCCCGCTGCTGTGGATTTACGGCGTCACCATTACCAACACCTTCATGACCTTCTGGGAAAACCAGCTCCAGCTGCCAGCGCTGAACCGCGGCGTGGTGGCGCTGTTCCTGCTGCTGCTGATGGCCTTTGTTATCTGGTTTGGTAAAGACCTGATGGTGAAGGTCATGAGCTTCCTGGTGTTCCCGTTTATCGCCAGCCTGGTGCTGATTTCCCTGTCGCTGATCCCTTACTGGAACTCGGCGGTGATCGACCAGGTCAACCTGAGCGATATCGCCTTCACCGGTCATGACGGCATTCTGGTCACCGTGTGGCTGGGTATCTCCATCATGGTCTTCTCCTTCAACTTCTCGCCTATCGTCTCCTCGTTCGTGGTCTCCAAGCGCGAAGAGTACGAGCCAACGTTCGGTAAAGAGTTCACCGAGCAGAAATGTTCCAAAATCATCGGTCGCGCCAGCCTGCTGATGGTGGCTGTGGTGATGTTCTTCGCCTTTAGCTGTCTGTTTACGCTCTCTCCGCAGAACATGGCGGACGCCAAGGCGCAGAATATTCCGGTGCTCTCTTACCTGGCGAACCACTTTGCGTCAATGTCCGGAACTAAATCGACGTTCGCGACGGTACTGGAATACGGTGCCTCCATCATCGCGCTGGTTGCTATCTTCAAATCCTTCTTCGGGCACTACCTGGGCACGCTGGAAGGTCTGAATGGCCTGATCCTCAAGTTCGGCTACAAGGGCGATAAAAAGAAAGTTTCTGTTGGCAAACTGAACACCATCAGCATGGTGTTCATCATGGGCTCCACCTGGGTTGTGGCCTACGCCAACCCGAACATTCTCGACCTTATTGAAGCCATGGGCGCACCAATCATCGCCTCTCTGCTGTGCCTGCTGCCGATGTACGCCATCCGCAAAGCCCCGGCTCTGGCGAAATACAAAGGGCGTACCGAGAACATCTTCGTTACCGCGGTCGGCCTGCTGACCATTCTGAATATCGTTTACAAACTGTTCTAACCCATTGCTCAGGAAGAGCGGAGTCACATGATGATTGAGTTTCCGGTTGTACTGGTAATTAACTGCGGTTCGTCCTCTGTTAAGTTTTCGGTGCTCGACGCCAGCAGCTGCGACGCCCTGATGACGGGCATTGCAGACGGCATCAACACCGAGAAGGCCTTTATTTCCGTGAACGGGGGTGAGCCAGCCAGACTGACTCACCAGGACTACGAAGGGGCGCTGGCTGCCATCGCCCTGGAGCTGGAGAAGCGTGACCTGATGAGCAGCGTGGCCTTAATTGGCCACCGCATTGCGCACGGCGGCGACCTCTTCAGCGAGTCGACTCTGATTACGGAAGCGGTGATTGAGCAGATCCGCCAGGTCTCTCCGCTGGCGCCGCTGCATAACTACGCTAACCTGAGCGGCGTGGAAGCCGCAGAGCGCTTGTTCCCGGGCGTGCAGCAGGTCGCGGTATTTGATACCAGCTTCCACCAGACGCTGCCGCCGCAGGCGTATCTGTACGGATTGCCGTACCGCTATTTTGAAGAGCTGGGCGTGCGCCGCTACGGCTTCCACGGCACCTCTCACCGCTACGTGGCCGCGCAGGCGCATACGCTTCTCGGGCTGTCCCCCGATGACAGCGGCCTGGTGATTGCCCATCTCGGCAACGGAGCGTCCATCTGCGCGGTGCGCAACGGCGAAAGCGTGGATACTTCCATGGGGATGACCCCCCTGGAAGGGCTGGTAATGGGCACGCGCTGCGGCGACGTGGACTTCGGCGCAGTGGCGTGGATTGCCCAGCAGACCGGGCAGTCGTTCGAGGATCTGGAGCGCGTGGTCAACAAAGAGTCCGGGTTGCTTGGGATTTCCGGCATCTCCTCCGATTTACGCGCGCTGGAGAAAGCCTGGCACGCTGGCAACGAGCGGGCGCAGCTGGCTATCCAGACCTTCGTTCACCGTATAGCGCGACACATTGCCGGGCACGCTGCGTCGCTGCACCGCCTCGATGGGGTGGTCTTTACCGGCGGTATTGGCGAAAACTCGACGCTTGTCCGCGCGCTGGTGGCGGAACATCTGAACGTGTTCGGCATCATCCTCGACGACGCCAAAAATGCCCTGCCGGGCAGCGCGGGTGAGCGCGTGATCTCCACCGAGTCGTCCCGCGTGGCCTGCGCGGTGATCCCTACCAACGAAGAAAAAATGATCGCGCTGGACGCCCTCCGTCTTGGGAAGGTTACCCCGGCTGCGGCTTACGCCTGATAAAGCGAGAAACACATGAAAGTAACAATCGATACGGGCGTCGCGCCCTACAGCGACGCATGGGCCGGGTTTCGCGGTGAAGAATGGAAAAACGCCGTCAACGTCCGCGATTTTATTCAGCATAACTACACCCCTTATGAAGGCGATGAAGCTTTCCTCGCGCAGGCGACGCCAGCAACGACGGCGCTGTGGCAGAAGGTGATGGTCGGCATTCGCCAGGAGAATGCCACCCACGCCCCGGTGGATTTTGACACCAACATTGCCACCACCATTACGGCCCACGGGCCGGGCTATATCGACCAGGATCTGGAGACGATCGTCGGCCTGCAAACCGATAAGCCGCTCAAGCGCGCCCTGCATCCGTACGGCGGGATCAACATGATCCGCAGCTCGTTCGAAGCCTATGGCCGGGAGATGGATCCGCAGTTTGAATATCTCTTTACCGACCTGCGCAAAACCCACAACCAGGGCGTGTTTGACGTCTATTCGCCAGAGATGATGCGCTGCCGTAAGTCCGGCGTGCTTACCGGCTTGCCGGACGGCTACGGGCGCGGACGCATCATCGGCGACTATCGCCGCGTGGCGCTGTACGGGATCGCTTATCTGGTGCGCGAGCGTGAACTCCAGTTTACGGATCTGCAGGGCAGGCTGGAGCGCGGTGAGGATCTGGAGGCGACGATCCGCCTGCGTGAAGAGCTGGCGGAGCATAAGCGCGCGCTGCTGCAGATCCAGCAGATGGCGGCGAACTATGGCTTTGATATCGCACGCCCGGCGATGAACGCCCAGGAAGCGGTGCAGTGGCTCTATTTTGCCTACCTTGCCGCGGTGAAATCCCAGAACGGCGGGGCGATGTCGCTGGGGCGCACGGCCTCGTTCCTCGATATCTACATTGAACGTGACATGCAGGCAGGAAGGCTGAATGAAGTCCAGGCGCAGGAGCTGATCGACCACTTCATCATGAAGATCCGCATGGTGCGCTTCCTGCGCACGCCGGAGTTCGACACGCTCTTCTCCGGCGATCCGATCTGGGCGACGGAAGTGATCGGCGGCATGGGGCTGGACGGGCGCACGCTGGTGACCAAAAACAGCTTCCGCTATCTGCACACCCTGCACACCATGGGGCCAGCACCTGAGCCGAACCTGACGATCCTCTGGTCAGAACAGCTGCCGATCGCGTTCAAGAAATACGCCGCGCAGGTGTCGATCGTCACCTCTTCGCTGCAGTATGAGAACGACGATCTGATGCGTGCGGACTTCAACAGTGACGACTACGCAATTGCCTGCTGCGTCAGCCCGATGGTGATCGGCAAGCAGATGCAGTTCTTTGGCGCGCGCGCCAACCTCGCCAAAACGCTGCTGTACGCGATCAACGGCGGGGTGGACGAGAAGCTGAAGATCCAGGTCGGTCCTAAAACCGAGCCGCTGCTGGACGACGTGCTGGATTACGACACCGTGATGGCGAGCCTCGATCACTTTATGGACTGGCTGGCGGTGCAGTACATTAGCGCCCTGAATCTCATTCACTACATGCATGATAAGTACAGCTACGAAGCCTCGCTGATGGCGCTGCACGACCGGGACGTCTATCGCACCATGGCCTGCGGCATTGCCGGGCTGTCGGTAGCCGCGGATTCCCTGTCGGCCATTAAATATGCCACGGTGAAGCCGGTGCGCGACCATACCGGACTGGCAGTCGATTTCGTGATTGAAGGGGATTATCCGCAGTACGGCAACAACGACGACCGCGTGGACAGCATTGCCTGCGACCTGGTGGAGCGCTTTATGAAGAAAATTCAGGCGCTGCGGACCTACCGCAACGCGGTGCCAACTCAGTCGATCCTGACCATCACCTCCAACGTGGTTTATGGTCAGAAGACCGGGAACACGCCGGACGGACGACGCGGCGGCACGCCGTTTGCCCCAGGCGCGAACCCAATGCACGGGCGCGACAGAAAAGGGGCGGTGGCCTCGCTAACGTCGGTTGCCAAACTGCCGTTCACCTATGCGAAAGACGGGATTTCCTACACCTTCTCCATCGTGCCGCAGGCGCTTGGCAAGGACGAGCTGGTGCGCAAAACCAACCTGGTGGGGCTGCTGGACGGGTATTTCCATCACGAAGCCTCTATTGAGGGAGGGCAGCATCTGAACGTCAACGTCATGAACCGGGAAATGCTCCTCGATGCCATCGCGCACCCGGAGAATTACCCGAACCTGACAATCCGCGTTTCAGGTTATGCGGTGCGGTTTAATGCGCTGACGCGCGAGCAGCAGCAGGATGTGATTTCGCGAACCTTTACCCACTCTATCTAAACGTGAGCTCTCATGCCCCCTCAATGCAGGGGGCCTTTTTTTGTCCGCTAAACATACAAAATTGTTTATATAATTACTCACACATATTCATCCGCTCTTGAAAAACAATACCCCTGCTTTTCCCTATAACAGCATGTAAGGACAGTAAGATGATGAAAATGACCCGTATTGCGCTGGTCGCCGCCTCGCTGGCAGTGTGTAGTTTTACGGCACAGGCCGCGAACGTTGAGGCTGCTCCGTCTCCATCGCAGGATCCGCTGGTGCAGCACCTGAAGCTCAGCAATGAGCAGGTTAAGAAGATTGAAGGTCTGCATAAGCAGCTGGAACAAAATGTCAGCAAGATCCCGATGACGGGCGTGAAGGACGGCGCGCTGATCGACATGTTCCAGGCGGGCAAGTGGGACGAAAGCACGGTGAAAAGCCAGCTTGCTGCCTTTAGCAAAATTGAAGAGCAGACCCGTTATTACCGCGTGAAATATTACTTCGACGTCAGCCAGGTTTTGACGCCGGAACAGCGTAAACAAATTAGAACGGATATGGCTAACGCGCTGGCTAACTGATTTCCTACCCGCGCATGGCGCGGGTTTTTATTTCTTGATCGGCGTCACTTTTAGAAAATTAGCTTTTAATATCCCACTTCAGAAGCAAAACTTCCTCCAGAAGCAGAATATCCTTATTAATGTTGTGACATTTTTCTCCCGCTCTCCGGATATGATCTTCCCACACCAATAACACTCACCTGCAACCATCTGAATCGTAATCGCTGGCGATCGGAAACTAATAAAAACAACTGTTTACCCTACAAAATAAGCGAGTACCCAATGGATACGGCAACAAACAGCAGTGTGATTGTGAGTGATTCCCCCGCGGCAAGGCGGGCGGGAATGTGTGAAAGCGAGTGGCGAGAGGCGATTAAATTCGACAGCACCGACACGGGCTGGGTCATCATGAGTATTGGGATGGCTATCGGCGCGGGGATAGTTTTTCTCCCCGTGCAGGTCGGATTAATGGGGCTGTGGGTATTTTTGCTCTCATCAATAATCGGCTATCCGGCCATGTATTTATTCCAGCGTCTGTTTATTAATACGCTGGCGGAATCACCGAAGTGCAAAGATTACCCGAGCGTAATTAGCGGTTATTTGGGTAAGAACTGGGGCATTTTATTAGGCGCGCTCTATTTCGTGATGCTTGTGATCTGGATGTTTGTCTATTCTACGGCCATCACCAACGACAGCGCCTCGTATTTGCATACCTTCGGCGTGACCGACGGTTTGTTATCAGATAATCCGTTTTACGGTTTATGCCTGATCTGCATTCTGGTGGCCATTTCGTCGCGCGGTGAAAAGCTGCTGTTTAAAGTCTCCAGCCTGATGGTGCTTACCAAGCTGTTTGTCGTTGCGGCACTGGGGCTGTCAATGATTGGCCTCTGGCATCTGGCCAACGTGGGCATGCTGCCGCCGCTGGGGCTGTTGATTAAAAACGCCATCATTACGCTGCCCTTTACCTTAACCTCCATTCTGTTTATTCAGACCCTGAGTCCGATGGTGATCTCATACCGTTCACGGGAAAAATCGGTGAAGGTGGCGCGTCATAAGGCGCTGCGGGCGATGAATATTGCCTTTGGCATCCTGTTTGTGACGGTCTTCTTCTACGCCGTCTCCTTCACCCTGGCGATGGGGCACGATGAGGCGGTCAAAGCCTACGAGCAGAATATCTCTGCCCTGGCGATTGCGGCGCAGTTTATCAGCGGTGACGGCGCGGGCTGGGTCAAAATCGTCAGCGTGATCCTCAATATCTTCGCCGTGATGACCGCGTTCTTCGGCGTCTATCTCGGCTTTCGCGAGGCGACGCAGGGTATCGTCATGAATATCCTGCGCCGCAGAATGCCGGCTGAGAAAATCAATGAAAACGCCGTCCAGCGCGGGATTATGCTGTTCGCCATCCTGCTGGCCTGGAGCGCGATAGTCCTGAACGCGCCGGTGCTGAGCTTCACCTCCATTTGCAGCCCCATCTTCGGCATGGTGGGCTGCCTGATACCTGCATGGCTGGTCTACAAGGTGCCAGCCCTGCATAAATATAAAGGCGTATCGCTGGTGATTATCGTCATCACCGGACTGCTGCTTTGTGTTTCTCCTTTCCTCGCATTCTCCTGAGGGTAATTAAGGTCGTAACGATGTCTGAGCAAACTCATCCTTTATGGAATCAATTTATTCGCGCGGTGCAGGAAGAAGTGAAGCCTGCCCTTGGGTGTACCGAACCCGTCTCTCTGGCACTGGCCTGTGCGATGGCCGCAGACCTTCTGCCGGGGGAGGTCACACGGATTGAGGCGTGGGTCTCGCCGAACCTGATGAAAAACGGGCTGGGCGTGACGGTACCGGGTACCGGTATGGTCGGGTTACCGATTGCGGCGGCGCTGGGCGCGATTGGCGGTAACGCGCACGCCGGACTGGAGGTGTTGAAAGATGCCACCGCCGATGCACTGGTCCGCGGCAAAGCCCTGCTTGAGGCAGGGCAAGTGCAGGTAAAACTGCAGGAGCCCTGTGATGAGATCCTCTATTCCCGCGCCTGCGTTCATGCCGGGGATCACTCGGCGATGGTGACCATCGCGGGCGGGCATACCCGGGTGGTGGAAGTGGTTTGCCAGGGGGAAACGCGCTTTACGCTTGACGATCAACGGTGCCAGACGAATGACGATCCGCTGGCGGTGCTTTCAACTACTACACTGTCGCAGATCCTGGAATTTGTCGAGCAGGTGCCGTTTGAGGCGATCCGCTTTATCCTGCAGGCAGGGCGGCTGAACGATGCGCTCTCCCGCGAAGGGCTCAGCGGGAAGTGGGGGCTGCATATTGGCGCAACGCTTGATAAGCAGCGCGCGCGCGGATGGATGGCGCAGGATCTGGGGTCAGATATTGTAATTCGTACCAGCGCAGCCTCGGATGCCCGCATGGGCGGCGCGACGCTGCCGGCGATGAGCAATTCGGGCTCTGGCAATCAGGGGATCACCGCCACTATGCCGGTGGTGGTCGTGGCTGAACACCTTCAGGCTGACGACGAAAGGCTAGCGCGGGCGCTGATGCTGTCGCATCTTTCGGCGATCTATATTCATTATCAGCTTCCGCGCCTGTCCGCACTGTGTGCGGCGACAACGGCGGCGATGGGCGCTGCGGCGGGCATGGCGTGGCTGATGGGGGGCTGTTACCAGACCATCGCGATGGCGATTGGAAGCATGATCGGTGACGTCAGCGGGATGATCTGCGACGGGGCGTCAAACAGCTGCGCCATGAAGGTCTCAACCAGCGTCAGTAGCGCCTGGAAAGCGGTGATGATGGCGCTGGATGAGTCGGGCGTAACGGGCAACGAGGGGATTGTGGCGCACGATGTGGAGCAGTCAATCGCAAACCTGTGCGCGCTGGCGTGCCGCTCGATGCAGGCCACGGACCGGCAGATTATTGAGATTATGGCGAGTAAGGTGTCGTGATTTAATCCAACCCGTTACCCCTCATCCTGGCCCTCTCCCCAAAGGGGAGAGGGGGATTTTTAAACCGGCAAATCAATCAGCAGCGCGCGCAGCGGCGTATCCGCCACCAGGGTGATATTCGCTTCATCACGAATAAACGCCCCGTCGCCGCAGGTTAGCGCTTCTTTCTCTTCCGTATGCGTCACCGCATGCACCGTACCGTGAATAGACTGCAAATAGGCGCGCGGGCCATGAAGCTGGAAGCTCGCCTGTTCACCTTTCTTCAGCTCGATATGGTGCAGCCACACCTGCTGACGCAGCTGCAGGCTCCCTTTGCTGCCATCCGGCGATGCAATCAACTGCTGCTTATCGCCCGTTAAATCTAACTTCTGTACCAGCGGATTTTCCCGCTCAGGGCAGGCGTCGAGCCACAACTGCATGCGGGTCAGCGTTTTGTCTTTGCTGAGGTTATGCTCGCTGTAGCTGATGCCCGGCTGCGTGGAAATTAACAACGCTTCGCCAGCCTTTGCCTGGACATGATTGCCCTCGCTATCGCGGTATTCTGCCTCGCCTTCCAGGATCAGGTTCAGGATATCGACTTTCGGATACGTACGCGGCTGGAAGGAGGCGCCCGGGGCGAGCACTTCCTGGTTCAACACGCGCAGTGAAGCGTAACCGAGGAGTTTAGGGTCAAAGTAGTGTCCAAAGGAAAAGGTGTAGCGGGCCTGCAGCCAACCGAAATCGGCTTGTCCGCACTGTTTAGCTGTTCTTGTCGTAATCATAAACTTGACCTCTCTTTACACTAAAACAATGGTAAAGGTATGGACGCTGCATTGTTAGCCAGATATTCTGCCTGGTATGTTCAAATTTCCTGAATGAGAACGAGATGGCTAAAGAGAGAGCATTGACGCTTGAGGCGCTTCGCGTCATGGACGCGATTGATCGGCGCGGCAGTTTTGCGGCGGCGGCAGATGAACTGGGGCGCGTTCCGTCTGCGCTGAGCTACACCATGCAGAAGCTGGAAGAAGAGCTGGACGTGGTGCTGTTTGACCGCTCCGGTCATCGAACAAAATTCACCAACGTCGGGCGGATGCTGCTGGAGCGTGGCCGCGTGCTGCTGGAGGCGGCGGACAAGCTCACCACGGACGCCGAAGCGCTGGCGCGCGGCTGGGAAACCCATCTGACGTTAGTTACCGAAGCGCTGGTGCCGTCAGAAGCGCTGTTCCCGCTGGTGGACCGCCTGGCAGCGAAGGCCAATACGCAGCTGTCGATCATCACCGAGGTGCTGGCAGGGGCGTGGGAGCGTCTGGAGACGGGCAGGGCGGATATCGTCATTGCGCCGGACATGCACTTCCGCTCATCGTCAGAAATCAACTCGCGCAAGCTCTACAGCGTGATGAACGTCTACGTTGCCGCCCCCAACCACCCGATTCACCAGGAGCCGGAGCCGCTCTCTGAAGTCACGCGCGTGAAGTATCGCGGCGTGGCGGTCGCGGATACCGCGCGCGAGCGTCCGGTGCTGACGGTGCAGTTACTGGATAAGCAGCCTCGTCTGACGGTGACCTCGCTGGAAGACAAACGGCAGGCGCTGCTGGCAGGTCTGGGCGTGGCGACCATGCCGTACCCGTTTGTGGAAAAAGATATTGCAGAAGGGCGACTGCGGGTCGTGAGCCCGGAGTATACCAGCGAAGTGGATATCATTATGGCGTGGCGTCGCGACAGCATGGGCGAAGCCAAATCATGGTGCCTGCGCGAAATACCCAAACTTTTCGCCCACCACAATAAATGAACGAGTAGGCCCGGTAAGCGTCAGCGCCACCGGGCGTTATTTTACGCGCCGACCTTAGGATCGGGGCCAAAGCGGTTTTCGCCCGGCGTCCCGCTCTGGCAGTTGAAAATCAAAATCACGATCCAGCCCACAATCGGGATCAACAGCAGCAATAGCCACCACGCTGAACGATCGGTGTCGTGCAGTCGACGGAACAGCACCGCCCATGATGGCAGAAGGACCAACAGGCCATAAATGGTAGTCAGCACGCCTTCACCGCCAGCCCGCTCCCAGCCAAGAATTTTATCCACAATGCCCAGCACCATGACGAGGACGAAGTTCACCAGAACGAACATCCAGTACTCTTTGCGGCGGGCGCGGCCACCAAATCCAATGTAGTTGCGCAGTACTTTTAAATACCAGTCCATTTTCCTTGCCTCATTAGTCAGTCAATCACTTGTTTTCTAAGCGATCGAGGTAAGGATAGATGGAGATTGTGAATTAAAAAAGGGCATCTATTGATGCCCTTAATATTTATCCAAAACGGACGTCGCGCCCGTGAGGTTCATCCAGATCCTGCCACGGCCCAATGGAGATAATGCCCGTCGGGTTGATGGTCTTGTGGCTGCGGAAATAGTGGGTGCGAATATGATCGAAGTCGACCGTCTCCGCGATGCCCGGCATCTGGTAGATGTCGCGCAGGAAACCATACAGGTTCAGGTAATCGCTGATGCGGTGCTTGTCGCACTTAAAGTGGGTGACATAGACCGGATCAAAGCGAACCAGCGTGGTCCACAGGCGAATGTCCGCTTCCGTCAGGTGATCGCCCGTCAGGTAGCGATGCTTGCCCAGGAGCTGTTCCAGGCGTTCAAGCGATTCAAACACTTTTCCAACCGCTTCGTCATACGCTTCCTGGCTGGTGGCGAAACCGGCCTTATAGACACCGTTGTTGACGTTGTCGTAAATCCAGCTGTTCAGCTCATCAATTTTCTCACGCAGCTCAACCGGATAGTAATCTCCGGCGCGGGCGCCGTGGGCATCAAATGCGGTATTGAACATGCGGATGATTTCCGCAGACTCATTGCTGACAATCGTCTGGTTTTTCTTGTCCCACAGCACCGGCACGGTCACGCGACCGGTGTAATGAGGGTCGGCGCGCAGATAGAGCTGGTACAGGAAATCGTGGTGATACAGTTCGTCGCCGGTCGCCGCAGGGAAATCACTGTCAAACGTCCAGCCGTTTTCCAGCATCAACGGGTTGACGACGGAAACCGGAATGAAGGATTCAAGACCTTTAAGCTTGCGCACGATCAGCGTGCGGTGGGCCCACGGACAGGCAAGGGAAACATAAAGATGATAACGGTCTTTCTCAGCCGCGAAGCCGCCTTCACCGCTAGGGCCTGGTGCACCATCGGCGGTCAGCCAGTTACGGAAGGCCGAAACAGAGCGCTTAAAGCGACCTCCGGTGGATTTGGTGTCATACCAGACATCCTGCCAGACGCCGTCTACGAGTTGTCCCATTTTTTCTCCTCCGTCAGATAGCAAAAGCGAGGAGATGTCTCCTCGCTTTGTGTTCATTCAGTATAGCGTGCTTACCATTTCTTATTCAGAACGCGGTCGATGCTGTATGCGCCCGGGCCAGTGACGGCCAGCAGCAGGAAGCCACCCGCGATGGTCAGGTTTTTCATGAACATCAGAGAGTTCACGCCTTCCGCAAAGTTGCTGTGGAAGATGAACGCCGTCAGCACGGTGAAGCCTGCGGTAAACAGCGCGGTGGTGCGGGTCAGGAAGCCGAACAGTACCGCCAGGCCGCCGCCGAACTCAAGAAGAATGGTCAGTGGCAACAGGAACCCCGGAACGCCCATGGCTTCCATATACTGCTGGGTACCCGCATAACCGGTGATTTTTCCCCAACCTGCCACGATGAACAGAATTGGCATCAGAATACGCGCTACCAGTACACCAACATCTTCTAATTTTTTCATTTTACTCTCCAGGAAACCACATCAGCGGCTGAACGTTATTTGTCTGCAATTCCGGGTAGATACCGCGTCGTTGCTGTCGATGGAGAGGATAATAAACGGGGCGGGTGGCAATTGTTAGCAAGGAAAACTGTCAATCTTCTTCAAAGATATTGAGTAAGGGAGGGGGAGAGAATTTTGCCGGGTAAGGCGTAGCGCCACCCGGCGAGAAGGCTAGCGTAATTGCTGCTGCCGCAACGTTGCTTTCACCAGACGCCAGGCGCTCCAGGCACCAAATCCACGACGCGCCCAGCGGATCAGCATGTTCGGATGACGAACGGACCAGATAGCCATCACGCTGCTGCCGACCAGCGCCCATGAACGCAGGCTCAGGACGGTATTCCAGCCCCGGTCAAACCGTCGCGTCGCGTCAATCCAGTCGCGACGGCTGGCAGACAGGTCCAGCCGTTGCTGCTGGATCTGGCTTAACAGGTACGCTTTTCGCTTTTGACGTTCGGCTTTACCGCTCACGGCTAGTCATCCTCCAGCAGGGCGCGATCGTTCGCCAGCTCCTGACGCGTATGGCGCAGGAATGTGGACTTGCGCGCTTTACGCAGCGTCCAGATACCGCCGATCAACGCAGCGACCAGCAGCACGACGGTGGTGGCAATCATCGCGTTAAGACGATACTGCGGGTCAATGGCCCAGATGATTAACACCATCAGGCTCATCAGGCCAAACGCGGCGAAGAGCATGGTCAGCCCGAGCATCAGCAGCATCTGGAAGAGGTTCGCTTTCTCCTCTTCCAGCTCGACCACTGCCAGCCGGACGCGCGTTTCGGCAATCCCGACCAGCGTCGTTAAAATACGCTGGCCGATGCCGAGGACGTTGTTAGCAGGCCCTTGTGCGTGACGAGGATCTTCCATATCAACGACGCGTCAGCAGGACACCCAGTACCACACCCACTGCGGCACCAATCCCTACACCCGTCCATGGATTATCACGCACATATTCGTCCGCGCGGGCAGCCGCTTCACGGGTCTGTTTCGCCAGTGCATCACCGGTTTCACCCAGGCGATAACGGCTCTCCTTCAGCGCTTGCTCCGCCTTGCTGCGCAGCTTGCTGACCTCTTCTTTTGACTTGTCAGCAGAGGAGTTCAGTACCTCTTCAAGGGTATCGGCCAGGGATTTCAGTTCAGCGCGCAGATGTTCAGACGTCGTATCTTTTGACATGATTCTCTCTCCTGTTGAGATTTCCGTTAACTCAATAATCGCGAGCTTCCAGCGCTTTCAGGTCGTCCTGCGCTTCTTTCAACTTCTTCTCGCGCTTAGCAATTTTTTCCGCATCCCCTTTCTCTTTCGCTTCCTGCAGGTCGCGACGGCGCTCGGCTATCTCGTCCTTCTGTTCAGCGATTTTCTTCTGGTGGTCGGCACGAAGCTTGCTGTCTGAACAGTTCGCTTTCACTTCGCTCAGCGCTTTTTTTAGACCATCAACACGGTGCTGATTGTTATGCTTTTCGGCATAACCGATCTCACGCTGAATATCCTGTTCTTTCTCCTGACAGAGAGAGTTTGCGAAGGATGCTGTGCTTAAAGAAAAAAGGGCCAAAGCCAGAGTCATGCGGAATTTCATTATCGAAACCTTCCATTGTGTGGCGGCATAAGCCGCTATCCAAAGTTATGCGGAGTACATCGAGGGGTGCTCCGCGTACTTAAGCATAGTAAGTAAACGGGGGATTCACCAAAGTGAGTGAAAAGATTCGGAATCCTGGAAGTTATCCAAACCGATGCGACGTATCGCGAATCAATGAGAGCCAGGCAGCTGGCTGGCTGTCATCTTCCTGCTGAGCAATGATATACCCGCGCGGCAGCGTACGGTCGAGAACCACTTTCGCGGCGGCACTTTGCGCACGGGAATCAAATTTGATCAGTAAAACATCGTCCTGCGGGGTGATGCTCTTAAAGCGGATCCCGTTCGCATCCAGATGATGCCAGACAGAAAAACCGTCAGGCACGCTGGCACCCTGGTTTACCGGGCGGATGGCCAGCGTCGATTCCTGATGCGAAAGCGCGCTCCAGGCCAGCAGCAGGGCGCTGAGCACCACCAGCGTAATCATGGCAAAGGCAAAACGGCGCAGAGCGAGCGGTGAGATAGCCATCGTCAGCCTCTGGCTCCGTATTTCTTTTTCCACAGGACGACCAGGGAGCCGATCAGGCCGAAGACCAGCAGAACCACAGGCAGCAGCATCAGGCAGGACATCAGCTGGTCTTCATATTTCATAAAGACCGGCGTTTTACCCAATGCATAACCCAGCGTCGTCAGAATAAGCACCCATAGCAGACCGCTCATCCAGTTGAAGAACTGGAAGCGCGTGCTGCTCAACCCCGACAGACCGGCAATGGTGGGCAACAGAGTGCGAACAAAGGCAATAAAGCGGCCAATCAGCAGCGCGGACAGCCCGTGCTTATGGAAAAGGTGGTGTGCCCGCTGATGATAATGTGCAGGCAGGTGCGAGAGCCAGTTCTGGACGATTCGGGTATTGCCCAGCCATCTTCCCTGGATATAGCTTACCCAGCAGCCGAGACTGGCCGCGACGGTCAGTAATAAAATGGTGTGTGGAAACGCCATCGCCCCTTTGGCACACAGCACGCCGACAAGCACCAGCAAACTATCACCGGGCAGGAAGGCAGCAGGCAGCAAACCGTTCTCAAGGAACAGGATCATAAACAAGACGAAATAGAGCATGCCAATCATGGAAGGGTTGGCCAGCGTTTCAAAATCCTGCGCCCAGAGGGCATGCAGTAGTTGGGTCAAAAGTTCCATTCAGTGTTCCTGGAAATCGGTTAACGTCACGCCTGTTATCCGGGACAAACAGCACGGCGACATTGTTGTGATTTCATTATGGTCGCTCGCGGACACATTGCGGTGTGGCCAACACTGTTCCCTGTTAATTGGCTGGTTAGCAAGCACTAACTTACAAAATAAGGAATTGAATCCAATTGTAACAAAGCCCAACGTTCTGCGTCACAGAATTTGCAGGGGTGAGTTGATTTTGGCGTAAGCCCAGGAAGTGAGCGAGGGGATTTACAAAGGCTGACACTATATATGTTTTGCTTACCCACTGAAGCCAGAAGGCGCAGCGAGGCGCCTGCCAGCGGGAAGGTCATCTATTTTGCGGCACTGGGGGCCGTATCGAGATGAACAACGGGATTATCGGCGAAAAGATAGCGGTCAGCGTTAAATTCGAAGTCATCGCTGGTTTCGTTGAACAACATCTGCTTGGTGTTTTCCAGGTGCTGCCACATCGCCAGCTTAGCGGCATGCGGGTCTTTACGAATCAGCGCCTTAAGGATTTGATCGTGATCGTCACACCAGTTGTCGACGGTACGGGAATCGATATGGTCGTGCAGTTTTTTCCAGTACGGGTTGTGAACGCGCTGAGTCCACATTTTCTCAACGATTGCCGCCAGCGCCGTATTCTGGGTTGCCAGGGCGACCTGAACGTGGAACTGCAGATCCCACTCTGAATCGCGGAAACATTTTTCCTTACGGGCATTCTCCTGGATCTCCATCAACTTCATGATGTCCTGCTTGGTCACCTGCGTCGCCGCAAACTCGGCAATATTGCTTTCGATCAGCTGGCGAGCCTGGAGCAGCTCAAACGGGCCATAGCTGGCGAATTCCAGACTTTCGTCCGCGACGGGAGAGTGTTTCGGCAGATTAGAAATCACGTGAATGCCGGAGCCTTTGCGTACCTCAACGTAGCCTTCCACTTCCAGCATGATAATCGCTTCCCGCACCACGGTGCGGCTCACGCTTTTTTCATCCGCGATAAAGCGCTCGGCGGGAAGTTTATCACCGACAAGATAGACCCCTTGCTCGATGCGATCTTTCAGCTCGGCAGCAAGTTGTTGATATAAACGACGTGGTTCGGTGATTTCCATATGCGCTCCAGGCAGGGTACGGCAGATGATTTGTTATACCACTTTTGCGTGCCACTCTCCAGATTTTGCCATTAAAAAAGCCGCCCGGAGGCGGCTTCGGTGAAACGCATTTCCGCTAACTCTGCGTCGCCGGTTTCCCGAGGGACTCTTTCGCCAGCTCTTCTGCCGATTTGCTTTTCAGCACCGTCCAGATCACTACCGCACCCAGCAGGTCGAAAATAGCCAGCACGGCGAACAGCGGACTGAAGCCGATGGTATCCGCCAGCGCGCCGACCACCAGCGCAAACATCGTACTCGCGGTCCAGGCGGCCATCCCGGTCAGGCCGTTGGCGGTGGCCACTTCGTTGCGGCCGAAGACGTCAGACGAGAGCGTAATCAGCGCGCCGGACAGGGACTGGTGCGCAAAGCCACCGATGCACAGCAGGGCAATGGCGACGTACGGGCTGGTGAACAGGCCGATCATACCCGGGCCAATCATCAGCAGCGCGCCCATGGTGACGACCATCTTACGGGAAACAATCAGGTTCACCCCAAACCAGCGCTGGAACAGCGGTGGCAGGTAGCCGCCCACGATACAGCCCAGGTCAGCGAACAGCATTGGCATCCAGGCGAACATCGCGATCTCTTTCAGGTTAAAGCCGTAGACTTTAAACATGAACAGGGGGATCCACGCGTTAAAGGTGCCCCAGGCCGGTTCAGCCAGGAAACGCGGCAGGGCGATACCCCAGAACTGACGGGTGCCCAGGATCTGCCAGACGGTCATTTTTTTGCCGTTGTTGGTCTGATGCTGTGCTTCCTGACCACCAATGATGTATTCGCGTTCTTCTTCGGAGAGCTTTTTCTGATCGCGCGGGTGCTTATAGAAAACCAGCCACGCGATTGCCCAGGCGAAGCTCAGCACGCCAGAGATGATGAACGCCATCTGCCAGCTGTGCATCACGATAGCCCACACCACCAGCGGTGGCGCAATCATTGCCCCGATGGACGAGCCCACGTTGAAGTAGCCAACAGCGATAGAGCGCTCTTTTGCCGGGAACCACTCGGAGCTGGCTTTCAGGCCCGCCGGGATCATCGCAGCTTCTGCCGCACCGACCGCACCGCGCGCCAGCGCCAGTCCACCCCAGCTGCCTGCCAGCGCGGTGGCACCGCAGAACACCGCCCAGGCGATGGCGAAGAAGGCATAACCGATTTTGGTACCGAGAATGTCCAGCACATAGCCAGCAACAGGCTGCATGATGGTATACGCCGCGGAATAGGCGGCAATGATGTAGGAGTATTGCTGTGTGGAGATATGCAGCTCTTCCATCAACGTTGGCGCTGCAGCTGCCACGGTGTTACGCGTCAGGTAGCCCAGCACGGTGCCTAACGTCACCAGTGCGATCATATACCAACGTAACCCTTTAATTTTACGCATCTAAAACCTCATCGTTATGTTATGTCCGCGCCAGAGCACGGCAACCTCTCAACCGTTTCCGGGAGCAGTTGTGTAACGGGAGGGGCGTAGCGGGAGCATGTCCCGGAACGGCCCGAACCTTGCCATAAGTAAGCGTGCATAAGTCGGTATCCGTACCGTTAAATCCGATGCCTCTCACACCGGTAATGCATTCCGTCGGCTTAGCGTTTGCGACGGCGAAAAGATAACTTGTCATACAACTTTAAAAGGTGAGTGACATCACAAATGTATGATTCTTTGTAGGGACATTAATCGCTGCGCGCAAAGCCAGTAATGGCGCGGCCTGTAGAAGGGTTTACGCCATTGAGGGTAATTTATTTGTTGGTGTTTATTGATCTCACTCACGAAAAAAGCTTCGGTGGGTGGAAATTGGTGTGATAACTTTGCAGCATATGAACATACGCTTTCTGACGCTCCCGTAATGAGGAAGACGATAATGACGCCGTTTATGACCGAAGATTTTCTGTTGGATACCGAATTTGCTCGCCGCCTGTATCATGACTACGCAAAAGACCAGCCGATTTTCGACTACCACTGCCATTTACCGCCGCAGCAGGTTGCCGAAAATTACCGTTTCAAAAACCTGTATGACATCTGGCTGAAGGGTGACCACTACAAATGGCGTGCCATGCGTACCAACGGCGTCGCTGAGCGCCTGTGCACCGGCGATGCGACCGACCGCGAGAAGTTTGACGCCTGGGCGGCGACCGTTCCGCACACCATCGGCAACCCGCTTTATCACTGGACGCACCTCGAGCTGCGTCGTCCGTTTGGCATCACCGGCAAACTGCTCTCCCCAACGACCGCCGATGAAATCTGGGATCGCTGCAATGCGCTGCTGGCGCAGGATAACTTCTCCGCGCGCGGCATCATGAAGCAGATGAACGTGAAGATGGTGGGCACCACCGACGATCCAATTGACTCCCTGGAGCATCATGCCGTCGTCGCCAAGGACACTTCTTTTGATATCAAAGTGCTGCCAAGCTGGCGCCCGGACAAAGCCTTCAACATTGAGCAGGCCACGTTTAACGACTATATGGCGAAGCTGGCGGAAGTGTCCGATACCGACATCCGTCGTTTCGCCGATCTGCAAGCCGCGCTGACCAAACGTCTGGATCACTTCGCGGCGCACGGCTGTAAAGTCTCTGACCACGCGCTGGACGTCGTGCTGTTCGCGGAATCAAACGAGGCCGAGCTGGACAGCATTCTGGCGCGTCGCCTGTCCGGTGAATCGCTTAGCGAGCACGAAGTGGCGCAGTTCAAAACGGCGGTGCTGGTGTTCCTCGGCGCGGAATACGCGCGTCGCGGCTGGGTACAGCAGTACCACATCGGCGCGCTGCGCAATAATAACCAGCGCCAGTTCAAACTGATCGGCGCGGACGTGGGCTTTGACTCCATCAACGACCGTCCGCTGGCGGAAGAGCTGTCCAAACTGCTGAGCAAACAGAACGAACAAAACCTGCTGCCAAAAACCATCCTGTACTGCCTGAACCCGCGCGATAACGAAGTGCTGGGCACCATGGTCGGCAACTTCCAGGGCGAAGGGATGCCGGGCAAGATGCAGTTTGGTTCCGGCTGGTGGTTCAACGACCAGAAAGACGGCATGGAGCGTCAGATGACGCAGCTGGCGCAGCTTGGCCTGCTGAGCCGCTTTGTCGGCATGCTAACCGATAGCCGCAGCTTCCTCTCTTACACTCGCCACGAATACTTCCGCCGCATTCTGTGCCAGATGATTGGCCGCTGGGTGCACGCGGGCGAAGCGCCGGCGGATATCCAGCTGCTGGGCGACATGGTGAGAAACATCTGCTTTAACAATGCGCGTGACTACTTCGGCATTGAACTGAACTAAGGCCGTTTGAGGTTGATATGCAATACATCAAAATCCATTCGCTGGATAACGTGGCCGTCGCGCTGACGGATCTCGCTGAAGGCGACGTGGTGACCGTTGATAACCAGAGCGTCACCCTGCGTCAGGCGATTGCTCGCGGACACAAGTTTGCCGTGAAGCCTCTCGCTAAAGGGGACAACGTCATTAAGTATGGTCTTCCTATTGGGCATGCGCTGGCGGATATCGTGCCGGGTGAACATATTCACTCCCACAATACCCGCACCAATCTGAGCGATCTGGACGAGTACAGCTATCAACCTGATTTACCTGCGGCACAAGAGCAGGCGGCGGATCGTGACGTGCAGATCTACCGCCGCGCCAGCGGCGACGTGGGGATCCGCAACGAGCTGTGGATCCTCCCGACCGTCGGCTGCGTGAACGGGATTGCGCGTCAGATCCAGACGCGCTTCCTGAAAGAGACCCACGATGCCGAAGGCACCGACGGCGTGCATCTGTTCAGCCACACCTACGGCTGCTCCCAGCTGGGGGATGACCACATTAACACCCGCACCATGCTGCAAAACATGGTGCGTCACCCGAACGCGGGCGCGGTGCTGGTGATTGGCCTGGGCTGCGAGAACAACCAGGTTGATGCCTTCCGCGACACGCTGGGCGAGTTTGACCCTGAGCGCGTGCATTTTATGGTGTGTCAGCACCAGGATGACGAAGTGGAGGTGGGCGTTGAGCAGCTTCACCAGTTGTATAACGTGATGCGCCATGACAAGCGCGAGCCGGGCAAACTGAGCGAGCTGAAGTTTGGGCTGGAGTGCGGCGGGTCTGACGGCCTGTCCGGTATCACCGCCAACCCGATGCTGGGTCGCTTCTCGGACTATGTGATCGCTAACGGCGGCACGACGGTGTTGACCGAGGTGCCGGAGATGTTCGGCGCGGAACGTATTCTGATGAGCCACTGCCGCGACGAGGAGACGTTTGAAAAAACCGTCACCATGGTGAACGACTTCAAACAGTACTTCATTGCCCACAATCAGCCCATTTATGAGAACCCGTCTCCGGGTAACAAAGCGGGTGGGATCACCACGCTGGAAGAGAAATCCCTTGGCTGCACCCAGAAAGCGGGCACGAGCCAGGTGGTTGACGTTCTGCGTTACGGCGAGCGCCTGAAAACGCACGGTCTGAACCTGCTGAGCGCGCCGGGTAACGATGCGGTCGCCACCAGCGCGCTGGCGGGAGCCGGCTGCCATATGGTGCTGTTCAGCACCGGTCGCGGCACGCCGTACGGCGGTTTTGTGCCGACGGTGAAAATCGCCACCAACAGCGAGCTGGCGGCGAAGAAAAAACACTGGATTGACTTTGATGCCGGGCAGCTTATCCACGGCAAGGCGATGCCGCAGCTGCTGACGGAATTCGTGGACGCGATTGTGGAATTTGCCAACGGCAGGCAGACCTGCAACGAGAAGAATGACTTCCGCGAGCTGGCGATCTTTAAGAGCGGTGTGACGCTTTAATCGGTGCGGCGTGATGCCCTCACCCTGGCCCTCTCCCACGGGGAGAGGGTACAAACACTAAAAACGGCAACCTCAGGGTTGCCGTTTTGCTGTTAACCTCGCAGGGCGTTCTTCGCTAAACGCGCGTCTTCCGCCTGGCACACGGCGGCGGTGAACATCACGTCGGTGGAGGAGTTAATCGCCGTCTCGCAGGAGTCCTGCAATACGCCGATGATAAAGCCCACCGCAACCACCTGCATGGCGATCTCGTTCGGGATGCCGAACATATTACATGCCAGCGGGATCAGCAGCAGGGAACCGCCCGCTACGCCGGATGCGCCGCAGGCACACAGCGAAGCCACCACGCTTAGCAGCAGCGAGGTTGGCAGATCCACCGGAATACCCAGCGTATGCACCGCGGCCAGCGTAAGCACCGTAATGGTGATGGCCGCTCCCGCCATATTGACGGTCGCACCCAGCGGAATGGATACGGAGTAGGTATCGCGGTCCAGATTCAGCTTCTCACACAGGGACATGTTGACCGGAATGTTTGCCGCCGAGCTGCGGGTGAAGAAGGCGGTCACGCCGCTTTCGCGCAGGCACATCAGCACTAGCGGGTACGGGTTACGGCGGGTCTGCAGAAACACCAGCAGTGGGTTAATCACCAGTGCCACGACGGCCATACAGCCAATCAGCACCAACAGCAGCTGCGCATAGCCCCACAGCGCGCCGAAACCGGTGGTTGCCAGCGTGGATGCCACGAGGCCAAAAATACCAATCGGTGCGAAGCGGATGACCACCGTCACGATAAAGGTTACGGCGTGAGAAAGGTCGTTAACCAGATTTTTGGTCGTGTCGTTGCTGTGGCGCAGAGCGAAGCCCAGACCGACGGCCCATACCAGGATCCCGATGTAGTTCGCGTTAATCAGCGCGTGGATCGGGTTGGCGACAATGCTCATCAGCAGGCCGTGCATCACCTCAACAATACCCGCGGGCGGCGTAATGTCGGTCGCGCCGGTGGTCAGCTGCAGCGTGGACGGGAAGATAAAGCTCACCACCACGGCCGTCAGGGCCGCAGAGAAAGTCCCCAGCAGGTACATCCACAGAATCGGGCGAATATTGGTTTTTTGTCCCTGCTGGTGATTGGCGATTGAGGCCATCACCAGGGTCAAAACCAGAATCGGCGCGACCGCTTTCAGCGCGCCGACGAACAGCGTGCCGAGCAGGCCGGTGGCCTCGGCGGCAGGTTTCGAGATCAGTGCCAGTGCGATGCCGAGCACAAGGCCAACCAGTATTTGCTTAACGAGGCTGCCGCGCGAGAGGCGCGCAAACAGACCAGACGAGGATGTAGTCATAGGTGTTCCTTAAGTGAAATTGCGTTCCATCCCGGATGTGCTCTTAGTCACATTTATGTCCGGATGTAAGTAAATGTTTGCCTGGTCGAGTATAGGGAAAGTGTCTTGGGAGGGAAGCGTAAAATGCTGGATTTTACGTGGTGCGTCATGTTTTTTAACTATTGCGTTACAAATGTGTGTTCACCCTCTCCCTGTGGGAGAGGGCCGGGGTGAGGGCATCACCCCGCACCGAACGTTTTACTCCACCTGCTGCTTCTTATCGTGCTGGTGGTTAACCCAGGTATTGATAATCAGCGTCACGATCAGAATGCCAAACACCACGCCGAGCGAAATGGCGATCGGGATATGGTAGAAATCGACGATCAGCATTTTGATACCGATAAACACCAGGATCACCGACAGACCGTACTTCAGCATCGAGAAGCGCTCCGCCGCGCCTGCCAGCAGGAAGTACATCGCACGCAGGCCGAGGATGGCGAACAGGTTTGAGGTCAGGACGATGAACGGGTCGGTGGTGACCGCAAAAATGGCCGGAATGCTGTCCACGGCGAAAATCACGTCGCTTAGCTCAACCAGAATCAGCACCAGCAGCAGCGGGGTGGCAAACAGCAGGCCGTTCTTGCGCACGAAGAAGTGCTCGCTCTCAATCTTGTCGGTCATGCGCAGGTGTCCACGGATCCACTTCACCAGCGGGCGATCGCCAATCGCAGAGCCGTCCTCTTTCGCCAGCGCCATTTTGACCCCGGTGAACAGCAGGAACGCGCCGAAGACGTACAGCAGCCATTCGAACTGGGTAATCAGCCAGCTGCCAGCGAAGATCATAATGGTACGCAGAACAATGGCACCCAGTACGCCATAAACCAGCACGCGGCGCTGCAGGGCCGCAGGCACGGCGAAGTAGCTAAACAGCATCAGCCAGACGAAGACGTTATCGACCGCCAGGGCTTTTTCAATCAGATAGCCGGTGAGGAAGGCGAGAGCCTGAGGATCGGCCACCGCACGGCCTTCGGTCGAGGCCAGATACCACCAGAAGGCGGCACAGAAGAGCAGGGAGAGGGTGACCCACACCAGCGACCAGGCCGCAGCCTGTTTCATGGTCATGCCGTGCGCGCCGCGACGCCCCTGTAAAAAGAGGTCGATCGCCAGCATGATGAGCACGACAACCGCGAATCCGCCCCACAACATGGGAGTGCCGACAGAATGCATACTATTTTCCTTACACATAAAAAACAAAAACGGCCATGGTCAGAAGACGATAGCCGTTAGCTTTTTATGCATAGACCTCGCCTTCCGGCAAGGTCTCACTTACAACCACGAGGGTTGCCCGGCGACCGGATGCGGTATTGCACGCATCGTAATGACGATCCACCGACGAAGAAGTTACTCCCCTTTGCAGGTAACAAAATATGTCAGACCATCGGTTTCGTCAATGGTCTGCACCGTTTCATTACACAGCTTTACGCGATAGCTTCCGCGCTCACGCCGTCTGCCGGGAACACCACGCCGGTCTGACGGCGGATCTCCGTTTGCAGCTTCGCTGTGGTGCGGCTCACCGCAAGGCCTGGGTGATTCACTTCGTTGTCTTCCACCAGACGGGCGAAGACCTCTGCCTCATAGAGCATAGTGTTTATATGCTGAGGCTGCGTCAGCTCCTGAGCTTTGCCGCCGCGCGGCACAAAGCTCACCTTCTGGCACTCGGAGATCTTCTCGATAACCAGCGAGCCCGCTTCGCCCTGAATTTCGCTCGGCAGGACAGAGTCGCTCACCTTGGAGTGCTGCAGCGTGACGCTGAAATCACCGTAGTCCAGCACCGCTAAACCGTGCGCATCCACGCCGCTCTCCAGCAGGCTGGCGGTGGCCGTTACGCCGTGCGGCTCGCCCCACAGGGCCACGGCAGAGGCCAGACAGTAGAAGCCGATATCCATAATCGAACCGTTAGAGAAGGCCGGGTTAAAGGTATTCGGGTTCTCGCCGTCCAGATAGCGCTGGTAGCGCGACGAGTACTGGCAGTAGTTGATAAAGGCTTTACGCACTTTGCCAATTTTCGGCAGGGACTGCTGCAGCAGCAGGAAATTCGGCAGGCTGGCGGTTTTGAACGCTTCGAACAGCACCACTTGATTTTCGCGGGCAAGCGCAATGGCGGCTTCGACTTCATCGATGTTCGACGCCAGCGGCTTCTCGCAAATCACATGCTTTTTGTGGCTGAGAAACAGCTTTGTCTGCGGGAAGTGCAGGGAGTTCGGGCTGGCGATATAGACCGCGTCAATGGCGTCGCTTTGCGCCATCTCATCAAGCGAGGTGAAGAGATGCTCAACGAGGTAGTCGTTAGCAAAACTCTGCGCCTGCTCAAGGCTGCGGGAATAGACTGCGGTAAGTTTAAGTTTGCCGGTTTCGTGGGCGGCGTCGACGAACTGGCGCGTGATCCAGTTCGTACCAATGACTGCGAAACGTATCATAAACGTTTACGTACTCCGTAGCGGGGAACCTTTAGCCACTGTAGCACGTCATCATGACAATTCGCGTGCGCTATTCCGCATTACCATTTAACGATAAATGCGTAAGCCACAGGCGGGTATCAAACTCCAGCTGATGGTACTGCGGTTCCATGTGGCAGCACAGGGAATAGAACGCTTTGTCGTGCTCTTTCTCTTTCAGGTGCGCCAGTTCGTGCACCACGATCATCCGCAGAAACGCTTCCGGCGCGTTACGGAACACCGTCGCGACGCGGATTTCGGCCTTCGCCTTCAGCTTGCCGCCCTGCACGCGGGAGATGGCGGTGTGCAGGCCGAGCGCGTTTTTCAGCACGTGGATCTTATTGTCGTACATCACCTTGTTGATCGGTGGCGCGCTCTTCAGATACCGGCTTTTCAGATCCTGCGTATACTGCCAGAGGGCCTTATCGGTCGCGAAATCGTGCGTGCCGGGATAGCGTTTTTCCAGCACCGCACCGAGCTTCTGCTCGGCAATCAGGCTGCGAACCTGAGTCAGTAAATGCTCCGGATAGCCCTGGAGATAAGTAAGTTGGTTCATCAAAAGCCCAAATTAATGCGAAAACGGGTATACTCACGCACCCTTTTCAGGGATACGCCAAATTTTACCATTCAGGAGGGCCGATGAGCCACTTAGACAACGGTTTCCGTTCACTCAACCTTAAACGTTTCCCGGAAACGGACGACGTTAACCCGCTTCAGGCGTGGGAAGCGGCGGATGAATATCTGCTGCAGCAGTTGGATGAGACTGAAATCCGCGGCCCGGTTTTGATCCTGAATGACGCGTTTGGCGCGCTGGGATGCGCCCTGGCGGAGCACACACCATACAGCATCGGCGATTCCTACCTGAGCGAGCTGGCGACGCGTGAAAACCTGCGCCATAACGACATCGAAGAGTCCAGCGTGAAGTTTCTCGACAGCACCGCGGACTACCCGCAGGCGCCCGGCGTGGTGCTGATCAAAGTGCCAAAAACCATGGCGCTGCTGGAGCAGCAGCTGCGCGCGCTGCGTAAGGTCGTGACGCCGGATACGCGCATCATCGCGGGTGCCAAAGCGCGCGATATCCACACTTCGACGCTCGAGCTGTTCGAGAAAGTCCTCGGCCCGACCACCACGACGCTGGCCTGGAAAAAAGCGCGCCTGATCAACTGTACGTTCGCCGCCCCTGAGCTGGCCGACGCGCCAGAAACGCTGAGCTGGAAGCTGGAAGGGACAGACTGGACCATCCATAACCACGCGAACGTCTTCTCCCGCACCGGTCTGGATATCGGCGCGCGCTTCTTTATGGAACATCTGCCGGAAAATCTGGAAGGTGAGATTGTCGACCTGGGCTGCGGCAACGGTGTGATCGGCCTGACGCTGCTGGCGAAGAACCCGGAAGCCAGCGTGGTGTTCAGCGACGAGTCGCCGATGGCGGTGGCCTCCAGCCGTCTGAACGTGGAAACCAACATGCCGGACGCGCTGGACCGCTGCGAGTTTATGATCAACAACGCGCTGTCTGGCGTAGAGCCGTTCCGCTTCAACGCCGTGTTCTGTAACCCGCCGTTCCACCAGAAGCACGCCCTGACGGATAACGTTGCGTGGGAAATGTTTCACCACGCGCGCCGTTGCCTGAAAATCAACGGCGAGCTGTACATCGTGGCGAACCGCCACCTGGACTACTTCCACAAGCTGAAGAAGATTTTCGGCAACTGCGTCACCATTGCGATGAACAATAAGTTTGTGGTGCTGAAGTCGGTGAAGCTGGGACGTCGTCGTTAAGATTGGGTATGTGCGGCCTGATGCCCTCACCCCGACCCTCTCCCACAGGGAGAGGGAGCAAACATTAAAAACGGCAACTGGGTTGCCGTTTTGCTTTTACCCCGCTGCCCGGCAATGTTCTAGATCATCAGAGCTAATTTCGTCCCCTGCGCAATCGCGCGCCGCGCGTCCAGCTCCATCGCCACGTCGCACCCGCCAATCAGATGCACCGTTTTACCGGTTTCGCGCAGGGGATCCGCCAGATCGCGCTTTGGCTCCTGCCCGGCACATAAAATGACATGATCCACGCGCAGCAGCTGCGGTTCGCCGCCGATCGTGACGTGCAGACCCTCGTCGTCGATCTTCTCATAGCTCACCGCCGGGATCATCTTCACCCCGCGCGAGAGCAGGGTGGCGCGGTGGATCCAGCCCGTGGTTTTACCCAGCCCTTCGCCCGGCTTGCTGGCTTTACGCTGCAGCATCACGATCTGACGCGGGCTTTTTGGCAGCTGCGGCCCTTCGGGACGAAGCCCGCCGGACTGCTTCAGGCTGGTGTCGATACCCCATTCCACGCAAAACTCGGCGATATTCTGGCTGGTGGCTTCGCCCGGCTGGCTTAAATACATGGCGGTATCAAAGCCGATCCCGCCGCAGCCGATAATCGCCACCTTCTCGCCAACCGGCGTTTTGTCTCGCAATACATCCAGATAGCTCAACACCTTCGGATGATCGATACCCTCGATCGCAGGCGTGCGCGGTACGATCCCGCTCGCCAGGATCACCTCATCGAAATCAGTCAGATCCGCTGCGTGGACAAACTGGTTAAGCCGCAGCTCGACGCCCGTCAGCTCGATCATCCGGCGGTAGTAGCGCAGCGTTTCGTAGAACTCCTCTTTGCCGGGGATCTGTTTGGCGATATTAAACTGCCCGCCAATCTCCCCCAGCGCATCAAACAGCGTTACGCTGTGCCCGCGCGAGGCGGCATTCACCGCAAACGCCAGCCCCGCCGGGCCTGCGCCCACCACGGCCAGGCGTTTTTTATTGACCGCCGGAACGACCGGCATTTTGGTTTCATGGCAGGCGCGTGGGTTAACCAGGCATGAGGTGACCTTGCCGACGAAGATCTGATCCAGGCAGGCCTGGTTACAGCCGATGCAGGTGTTGATTTCATCCGCACGGCCGCTTTGCGCTTTGGACAGCAGCTCGGCATCGGCAAGGAACGGCCGCGCCATTGAGACCATGTCGGCGTCGCCGCGTGAAATCACATCGTCCGCCACCTGCGGATCGTTAATGCGGTTGGTGGTGACCAGCGGAACAGACACTTTCCCTTTCAGCCTGCGCGTCACCCAGCTGAACGCCGCGCGCGGCACCGGCGTGGCGATGGTCGGGATGCGCGCCTCGTGCCAGCCGATGCCGGTGTTGATAATGGTGGCACCTGCGGCTTCAATCGCCTGCGCCAGCTGCACGGTTTCATCGAACGTCCCGCCGCCCTCCACCAGGTCGAGCATCGACAGGCGGAAGACGATAATAAAATCAGCCCCTGCACGTTCGCGCACCGCGCGCACCACCTCCACGGCAAAGCGCATCCGGCGGGCATAGTCGCCGCCCCATTCGTCTTCACGGTGGTTGGTGCGGGCGGCGAGAAACTCGTTGATCAGGTAGCCTTCTGAGCCCATCACCTCAACGCCGTCGTAGCCCGCCTCGCGCGCAAGCGCCGCGCAGCGGGCGAAGTCGTCAATCAGCGCCAGGATCTCGTCGTGGGAGAGGGCGTGAGGTTTAAAACGGTTAATCGGCGCCTGAAGAGCCGACGGCGCGACCAGATTCGGCTGATAGCTGTAGCGTCCGGTGTGCAGAATTTGCAGGGCGATTTTGCCGCCCTCGCGGTGTACCGCGTCGGTCACAATGCGGTGGTGCGGCAGCTGTGACGCATCGTTCAGAACCGCGCCGCCCTCCATGCCCACGCCGGAAGGGGCAGGGGCCACGCCGCCGGTGACAATCAGCGCCACCCCGTGGCGGGCGCGCTCGGCATAGAAAGCCGCCAGACGCTCGGCCCCGTCCGGGTGCTCCTCCAGCCCGGTGTGCATCGACCCCATCAACACGCGGTTTTTGAGTGTGGTGAACCCCAGATCGAGAGGGGCGAATAACGACGGGTAGCGGCTCATAGTCTCTTCCAGTGTAAAATTATTGTTATGTGGTCGGATGAGTTACTAATTTAGCCAGCAGCAGCGGAAAGGTAAAAGCGGGATCGAATGATTGTGATAGATCTCAAAGAACTTCCCCTCACCCTAACCCTCTCCCCGGAGGGGAGAGGGGACTGGCCGGTGCGGCCTTAAAGAATCAGCTCGATCTGGTTTTTTCCCTCTCCCCTATGGGGAGAGGGGCAGGGTGAGGGGTATGGGTTTTTACTAACCCCGGTGCCTGCCACATCGACGTCGTCAGCCCGCTGTCCACCAGCCCAAGCTGGTCGGCGTACACCGCCTGCCATTTCTGCATCATGCCGTCGTACAGTTCGCGATGTACCGGGCTTGGCGTGAATTCGCGGCTCCATTTCACCAGTCGCTCGCCCGTCGAGGCCATATCGGCAAACAGCCCTGCGCCAACGCCTGCCGCAATGGCGCAGCCCAGCGCCGTCGCCTCCTTCACTTCCGGCACGCGCACCGGCAGGCCGGTGACGTCGCTTAAAATCTGGCTCCACAGCGCGCCTTTCGAACCGCCACCGGCAAACACCAGGCTCTCAAACGTCACGCCGGAGAAGCGCGAAATCTGCGCCAGGTTGCAGGCCGAGACGATCGCCGCGTTCTCCTCCAGTGCGCGGAACAGCGTCGCTTTATTGCATTTTTCCGGGTCGATGGAGAGGTTAATAAACGACGGCGCGGCGTGGTACCACTGCTTAAAATGCATGGCGTCGGAGAAGATCGGCATCACCCCGTGTGAACCCGCCGGCACGCGGCTGGCCATCTCTTCCAGCAGGGAGTAGGTGTCCATCCCCATCCGCTCGGCAATCAGCTTTTCCTCCGCGCAGAAGGCGTCGCGGAACCAGCGCATGGTCAGCCCGGTAAAGAAGCTGATCGACTCCGCCTGCGCCATGCCGGGGATAACGTGCGGGTTGACGCGGATGTTCATCTCGGGGTCGGTGCGCACCTGCGGCAGGTTCACCACCTGCTGCCAGAAGGTGCCGCCCAGCACCGCCGTCTGCCTGGCGCGAACCACGCCCAGCCCCAGACAGCCCAGCTGTACGTCGCCGCCGCCCATGACGACCGGCGTGCCTTCGCGCAGGCCGCTTTGCTGCGCGGCCTCTTTGGTGATAGCGCCCAGCACGGTGCCGGTCTCTTTCACCGGGGAGAGAATATCGGCGCGCAGCCCGGCCATGTCGAGCAGCGCCGGACGCCAGTCGCGGGAAAACAGATCCAGCATGCCGGTGGTGCCCGCGTTAGACGGGTCGACCGCCAGCTCGCCGGAGAGCTTCGCCGCCAGCCAGTCGCTGATCATGGTGATGGTGGCGGCTTTACGATAAATATCCGGACGATGGTGCGCCAGCCACAGCAGGCGCGGCATGGCGCTCAGCGCCAGCGTCTGCCCGGAAACGTCATACACTTCGGATTCAAAACGATAGTCGTGGATCTCTTTGAGTTCGGCCACCTCGCGGCTGGCGCGGGCGTCAACGTTGGCGCAGGCCCAGATGGCCTCGCCGTTGCGGTCGTAAAGCACTATCCCTTCGCGCATGGAGCAGCATGCGACGGACTGAATATCCGCCGCGCCCAGATTCGCGCGCGACAGCGCCTGATGAATGCACTGGCAGGCCAGCCGCCAGTTGGTCTCGAGGTCGAACTCCATCGACCCCGGCACGTTCTCCACGTTCAGGTGCTTCCACTCGGCCTGGCCGACGGCAATCTGGTTGCCCTGTAAATCGAAAATAACGGCGCGAACGCTACCGGTCCCTGCATCTAACGCTAAAAGGTAACTCATGAGCTTGCCTCGCTGTTAGCGCAGGGCGGGCTCTCATTTGGCCAGAGCCAGCACCGCGCGGGCTGTCGTCTCCTCCGTCACCAGGCCATTGATACGGCGACCCTTCAGTGCGGCATAAATCGCATCGGCTTTCTCTTCCCCTCCGGCCACGCCAACGATGGTGGGCAGCTGCGCCAGCTCATCAAGCGAGACGCCGAGTAATTCTTTATGGATCTCCAGTTCCTCGACGCACTCCCCTTCGGCATTGAGGAAATAGCCGAGAATGTCGCCGACCGCGCCTTTGCGGGCGTACATCAGCTGTTCACCTTCGCTGATGTAGCCGGAGCGCAGGATCGTGGCGTCACGGCGCTGGTTCACCGACCCAATGCCGACCACCGCCACGTCGGCGGCGGTGGCGGCGAGGATTACGTCCCGCACGCTGGTTTCACGTTTTAAGATCCCGGCGACTTCAGCGGATGACACGCGAAGCGGGGCGGGGATCATGCTGACGCTGCATGCCGCGTCCAGCTGGCCGATACCGGTCATATACGGCCCGACGCCGCCGGAGAGCGTCACCAGGCGGATCTGCTGCGAGCTGATAAAGCCGCTCAGGTGCTGCAGGCTGCTCATGGTGGTTTCACCAAACCCCACCGCCAGCAGCTGGCCGGGCTCCAGTACGCCCATCAGCGACTGCGCCGCGCCAATGCCCAGCCGCACGTTCATCGGCGGCGTATTCAGGGCGGGCATCACGCGCACCAGCTTCAGGTCAAAGCGCTGCTGTAGCTCGGTCTCCAGCGCCAGGCAGCCCTCGTAGCGGGAGTTGATCTGCACGCGGATCACCCCGGACTGACGGCCCTTCTCCAGCAGGCGGGAGATTTTTAATCGCGGCAGCCCGAGCCGCTCGCCGATATCGTTCTGGGTCAGCCCGTCGTGGTAGTAGCACCAGGCCACGCGCGCCACCAGCTCCTCTTCCGCCAGTGCCAGCCCGGCAAACCGTCCTTCTTCCGCAGTGCGTTTATCGCTCATAGTTGAACTCTTATAAAAATTTAGATCATATGTTCGTGATGGCGCGAAGGGAAAGTGTGAGCCACGCGACAAAACGGATCATTTCGATCGTTTCTGGTTTATCTGAATCTCAATCGATAAAACTGTGATCCCTGCACGGTTGTAAATATAGTTCACCGTCTACGCTTTTGAACATTATTAAATCTAAAAATCATTTGTTCAATAGCGGAGCGATGATGACCTCACTTCTCGACGCGCGGAATATCAGCAAGCAGTTTTCAGGCGTGCCGGTTCTTAAAGGCATTGATTTCACGCTGCTTGCGGGCCAGGTGCACGCCCTGATGGGCGGAAACGGCGCGGGAAAATCGACGCTGATGAAGATCATCGCCGGGGTCGAAACGCCGGACAGCGGTGAACTTTCTGTCGAGGGGCAGTCATATGCGCGGCTGACGCCCGTTCAGGCGCACAGGCTTGGCATTTATCTCGTGCCGCAGGAGCCGCTGCTGTTCCCCAACCTGACGGTGCGGGAAAACATCCTGTTCCGCCTGCCGCGCGAGCGCGATCTTGAAAAGTGCCTGGCGGAGAAACTCCAGCAGCTGCAGTGCCAGCTTAACCTCGACGCTACCGCCAGCACTCTGGAAGTGGCGGATCAGCAGATGGTGGAGATCCTGCGCGGATTAATGCGCAACGCCCGGATCCTAATCCTCGACGAACCTACGGCCTCCCTCACGCCGGGCGAAACCGAACGGCTGTTCCGCCAGATCCGCGCCCTGCAGACACTCGGCGTCGGGATTGTTTTTATCTCCCATAAGCTGCCGGAAATTCGCATGCTTTCAAGCCACGTCTCGGTGATGCGCGACGGCGCGGTGGTGCTGAGCGGCGAAACCGCGCAGTTTGACGATAGCGCCCTGATCGCCGCCATGACGCCGGTAAGCCGGGAGAAATCCCTCAGCGATACGCAAAAGCTGTGGCTGGCGCTGCCGGGCAACCGTCGCACCCAGCCGCAGGACTTTCCGGTGCTGCGGGTGGAGGATCTCACCGGGGAAGGGTTTATCGATCTGAGCCTTGAGATCTACGCCGGGGAGATCGTCGGCCTGGCAGGGCTGGTGGGATCCGGACGTACCGAGTTTGCCGAAACCCTCTACGGCCTGCGGCCGGTACGCGGGGGACGCATCTGGCTGGAGAACCAGGAGATCGCCAACGAGCCGGTGCGCTCGAGACTAAACAGAGGCCTGGTCTACCTGCCGGAAGACAGGCAGGTGTCCGGCCTGTTCCTCGACGCGCCGATCCGCTGGAACACCGTGGCGCTGAACGAGCCGTCTCTCTGGCAGCAGCGCAAGCGGGAGTCTGCGGTCGTGGAGCGCTATCACCGGGCGCTGGGGATCAAGCTCAACCATGCGGATCAAACCGTGCGCACGCTCTCCGGCGGTAACCAGCAGAAGGTGCTGCTGGCGCGCTGCCTTGAGGCCAACCCTTTGCTGCTGATCGTCGATGAACCGACGCGCGGCGTGGACGTCTCGGCGCGCGCCGACATCTACCAGCTGATCAAAAGCGTGGCGGCGCAGAACGTGGCGGTGCTGATGATCTCAAGCGATCTCGATGAGTTTCCGGGCCTCGCGGACCGCGTGCTGGTGATGCATCAGGGCGTACTCAGCGGCGAGCTGCCGCGCCATGCCGTCAGCCTCGACAGAATGATGGCGCTGGCGTTCGGAGGGCAAGCATGAAGACTTTACTGAAAAACCGCGAGCTGAGCGCGTTTCTCGCCATTCTGGGGCTGTTCGCCGTGCTGGTGGCGCTCAATCCGTCCTACCTGAGTTTGCAGACGCTGGGGATGATCTTCTCCAGCTCGCAGATCCTGATCCTGCTGGCGATCGGCGCGGCGCTGGTGATGCTGACCCGCAATATCGACGTTTCCGTCGGCTCCATCGTCGGGCTGTCCGCCATTGCCGTCGGCGTGGCGCTTAATAGCGGCTACAGCCTGCCCGTTTCCATCCTCTTCGCGCTCACGGTTGGCGCGCTGGCCGGGGCGTTCAACGGGTTTCTGGTGGTGGGGCTGCGCATCCCGGCGATTGTCGCCACCCTCGGCACGCTGGGGCTGTATCGCGGGGCAATGCTGCTCTGGACGGGCGGAAAGTGGATTGAAGGGCTGCCGCCGGGGTTGAAATCTCTCTCTGAGCCTGCGGTCATCGGCGTGTCGCCCCTTGGTATGGTGGTGTTGATTATCGTGGTCACCGGCGCGTGGACGCTGTCGCGCACCGCGTTCGGGCGTGATTTTTACGCGGTGGGGGATAACCTCGCCGCCGCGCGGCAGCTGGGCGTGGCGGTGAACCGCACCCGCATGATCGCCTTTACCCTGAACGGCATGTTGGCGGCCTGCGCCGGGATCGTCTTTGCCGCGCAGATTGGTTTTGTGCCCAACCAGACCGGCAGCGGGCTGGAGATGAAGGCCATCGCCGCCTGCGTGCTCGGGGGGATTTCGCTGCTGGGCGGCACGGGCACGCTGGTTGGCGCGCTGCTCGGCGCCTTCTTCCTGACGCAAATCGACACCGTGCTGGTGCTGTTCAGGCTCCCGGCCTGGTGGAACGACTTTATCGCCGGGCTGGTGCTGCTGGGCGTGCTGGTGCTCGACGGGCGTCTGCGCCAGGCGCTGGCGCGCCATCAGCGGGCGCTGAAGTACGGTCGCTTCCAGCCGGGTAACAGAGGGGGAAAGCACGTCACCCCGTTTCCCAAAAGCAAAAAAGAGGTGGCGTAAATGAGGCTTAACTGGGAAAGCGCGCTGCTCATTTTGCTGGTGCTGGAGATCCTGCTCTTCGGCGCCATCAACCCGCGCATGCTCGACATCAACATGCTGCTGTTCAGCACCAGCGACTTCATCTGCATCGGCATTGTGGCGCTGCCGCTGACGCTGGTGATCATCAGCGGCGGGATCGACATTTCGCTGGGCTCAACCATTGGCCTTTGCGCCATTGCGCTGGGGGTGATGATGCAGGCCGGGTGGCCGATGGCGGTCGCGATTCCGCTGACGCTGCTGCTGGGACTGCTGTGCGGGCTGGTAAACGCGGCGCTGATCCACTACACCGGCATCAGCCCGCTGGTGATTACCCTCGGCACGCTCTACCTCTACGGCGGCGGCGCGCTGCTGCTCTCCGGCATGGCGGGGGCGACGGGCTATGAGGGCATCGGCGGCTTCCCGGACAGCTTCACGGCATTGGCTAACCTCACGGTGTTTGGCCTGCCGATCCCGCTGGTGCTGTTCGCGGTGATTACCGTCTTCTTCTGGCTGATTACCCACCGCGGGCGCTTTGGGCGCCATCTGTTCCTGATTGGGCAAAATCCGCGTGCGGCACGCTATGCGGCGCTGTCGGTGAACGGCATGCCCTACGCGCTGTACGGCCTGGTGGGCGTAGCCTCCGCGATTGCCGCGCTGGTAATGGTCTCCTATTTCGGCTCCGCGCGTTCGGATCTGGGGCGCGATTTGCTGATGCCCGCGCTCACCGCTGCCGTGCTCGGCGGGGCCAATATCTACGGTGGTTCAGGTTCGGTTGTCGGTACAGCGCTGGCGGCGCTGTTGGTGGGGTACCTGCAGCAGGGTTTACAGATGGTCGGCATCCCCAACCAGGTGTCGAGCGCGCTGTCAGGGGCGCTGCTGGTTGTGGTGGTGATGGGACGTTCGCTGAGTCTGCACCGCGAATGGGTGCGTTCTCTCTTTAGAAAACTATCCGGAGCGTAAGATGAAAACAAAACTGTTCGTCCTGGCAATGGCCCTCGGCTTCGCTTCGGCGCAGGCGGCGGATCGCATTGCCTTTATCCCGAAGCTGGTGGGCGTGGGCTTCTTCACCAGCGGCGGCAACGGCGCGAAAGAGGCGGGGAAAGATCTTGGGGTGGACGTCACCTACGACGGCCCGACCGAGCCGAGCGTCTCCGGCCAGGTGCAGCTGATCAATAACTTCGTCAACCAGGGCTATAACGCCATCATCGTCTCCGCCGTGTCGCCGGACGGCCTCTGCCCGGCGCTCAAGCGCGCGATGCAGCGCGGCGTCAAGGTCCTGACCTGGGACTCCGACACCAAACCGGAGTGCCGCAGCATCTATATCAACCAGGGAACGCCGGAACAGCTGGGCGGCCTGCTGGTGGAGATGGCGGGCAAGCAGGTCACCAAACCGAATGCCAAAGTGGCGTTCTTCTACTCCAGCCCCACCGTCACCGACCAAAACCAGTGGGTGAAAGAGGCGAAGGCTAAAATCGAGAAAGATCATCCCCAGTGGCAGGTCGTCACCACCCAGTTTGGCTATAACGACGCTACCAAATCGTTGCAAACCGCCGAAGGGATCTTAAAAGCGTATCCGGATCTGGATGCGATCATCGCCCCGGATGCCAACGCGCTGCCGGCCGCGGCGCAGGCGGCGGAAAACCTGAAGCGCGAAGGGGTGGCGATTGTCGGGTTCAGTACGCCGAACGTGATGCGCCCGTACGTTGAGCGCGGCACGGTAAAAGCCTTCGGCCTGTGGGATGTCGTACAACAGGGCAAAATTGCGGTCAATGTCGCCGATCGTTTGCTGAAAAAAGGCGATCTTAACGTCGGCGACAGCGTGGACGTAAAAAATATCGGGGCGCTGAAGGTCGAGCCGAACAGCGTGCAGGGTTACCAGTATGAGGCGAAGGGCAACGGCATCGTGCTGCTGCCGGAGCGGGTGGTGTTCACCAAAGAGAACATCAGCAAATACGATTTCTGACGGGGGAGCAAATGGCTGATTTAGACGATATCAAAGACGGTAAGGATTTTGGCATCGGCACGCCGCAGGTCAACGTGCCGTTCACGCTGAAGGGCTGCGGCTCGCTGGACTGGGGCATGCAGTCCCGCCTGGCACGCATCTTCAACCCTAAGAGCAACCGTACGGTGATGCTGGCCTTTGACCACGGCTACTTTCAGGGGCCGACCACCGGCCTTGAGCGTATCGATCTCTCCATCGCGCCGCTGTTTGGTGAAACCGACGTGCTGATGTGCACCCGCGGCATCCTCAGGAGCCAGGTGCCAGCCGCCACGAACAAACCGGTGGTGCTGCGCGCCTCCGGCGGTAATTCGATTCTGGGCGAGCTGTCGAACGAGTGCGTGGCGGTGGCGATGGAGGACGCGCTGCGCCTGAACGTCTGCGCCGTGGCGGCACAGGTCTATATCGGCAGCGAGTTTGAGCACCAGTCGATCAACAACATCATCAAGCTTGTCGATGCGGGCGCGCGCTACGGCATGCCGACGCTGGCGGTGACGGGGGTCGGTAAAGAGATGGCGCGTGACGCGCGCTATTTCTCGCTCGCCAGCCGCATCGCCGCCGAAATGGGGGCGCAGTTCGTCAAAACCTACTACGTGGATGAAGGCTTTGAAAAAGTGACCGCCAGCTGCCCGGTGCCGATTGTGATCGCCGGGGGCAAAAAGCTGCCGGAGCACGAGGCGCTGGAGATGTGCTGGCGCGCGATAGATCAGGGGGCATCCGGCGTGGACATGGGGCGCAACATCTTCCAGTCCAGCGCGCCGCTCGCCATGCTGAAGGCGGTGAAAAAAGTGGTTCACGAGAACTGGAATGCCCGCGATGCGTTCCAGTTCTGGCAGGAAGAGAAACAGGGAGGAGCAAAATGAACGTGACGCTGGTTGAAATCAACATTAAGCCCGAGCGGGTGGACGAGTTTCTGGAGGTGTTTCGCGCCAACCACGAGGGCGCAATCCAGGAGCCGGGGAACCTGCGTTTTGACGTATTGCAGGACCCGAGGGTGAAAACCCGGTTCTTTATCTACGAAGCCTATAAAGACGAAGAGGCGGTGCTGGCGCATAAGCAAACCCCGCACTATCTCGCGTGCGTGGATAAGCTGGAGGAGCTGATGTCGGAGCCGCGCAAAAAACGCAGCTTTGTCGGATTATTGCCGGAGTAATGGTCTTGCCCGGTGGCGCTGCGCTTACCGGGCTTTTGGGGAAAAGGTGGAATCGTTTTGTAGGCCGGATGAGCGTAGTCCGCCCGGCTTTAGATTTTGCTTTACTGCGCTTTTTTGGCTGCGTCCTGCATCTCTTTCATTTTTTGTGCGGCCGCTTGCTGGCTTTGGCGTAGGTTTTCGCTCGCGGCAACCAGAAACTCAGGATGATTAGCCAGGTAGATAGATATCGCTTCACCCATTTTTTCCGGATGGGCGGTAAAGTAATCCTCGGCGATTTTGCCGATTTCCGTCTTCTGCTCAGCGGTAAACTCAGCGGCCTGGCTCAGCGCCGGTGCGGTCAGTGTGACGAAAACGGTCAGAACGAGGAAGGGGTGCTTTATGAAAAACATGATGGGTACTCATTTCAGATTAAGGATGTTAACCACGGGCGGCATAACCCGGCCATAGTCGTTTATGGTTTGCCAGCGTATTTCGCAGCGAGGCGCCTTCTGGCACTCGTCCATTGTTCGCTGGCTGAAAGGGGCAATGATGCCCGCGTTATCAATGGATTGGTTGTTAATACGCGTCTGGAAGAGCGTCACGTAGTAGGGGGTCGGGTTCTTCACTACGAGCTGGTTTGCTGAATATGACCAGAGGATTTCCCGATACGCGTTTTCTGGATTGCCGTTTAATCCCTCAGGGCGATAGAACACTTTGAAGCTTGAACGTACGGCCATTTGCACGTTGTCGCTGCTGGTTTTACTGGCTGGAATGGTTGAGATGCTGAGGGTGAAAAGCGTTTCACGGTCAGCAGGCAAACCCTCATCGGCACGAAAAATCCTGATGCTATTTTCGCGTCCGCCCTGTAGTGCAAAAAGCGCGGGCGTTGCAACAAGCGCCGAGGTCGCCTGTGGGGCAAAGGTTGCCCCTGGCCAGTTTCCGCCAGCATAAATTTTTGCGCTGACCAGCCAGGGAAGCGTGGATTTATTGCGCACTGAAACGGTAATGGAGTGCTGTTTTTCAGGATAGACGAAGCGTGTCCCCCCTATCACGACGCCTGCATGCGCAAAAGAGATGAACGTTAAGAGTGCTAAAACAGGGATCAGGATGCGCAGTTTCATCACGGTGTTATCAGGCATAAGTCAAAATAAAGGTTGCTGCAGCATTGGCTGTTCCAGGCGATACAGCGCCTCCGTCAGCAAGATAACGGGCATAAAAATCAAGGGTGGCAGTAAGCTGGTTATTTGACAGCGTAAACAGCTGGCTTTCATCGCCCAGCGGTATAAGCGTTTTGTCCGGATTATAAATACCGATAGCCACGCCGCTGGCATAACCCGGACCGCCTGTCAGCGAAAGCAAATCTGCGTTGCCCTGATTGGGTGTGCCTTCAAAATGGGTACTGATGTTATTCAACCCTGCGCCGCAGTTTTCAAGATTGATAGCAAAATGTTCCCATGGCGTATTATTTTTCTGGTTCGTAAATTGCCCTGTGGCGGCGTCGCTCATACGAACGATAAGATTTTCCGAATCAGGCGATATGATGCAGGTTTTGCTTTTTACGGTGCCTACAATATAAACGGTCCCGTCGTGCGCCATTGTACTCGCACTGCCCAGGTGCATCAGAATAATGCAGAAGAAAAATAACCGGAGAAACGGTTTCATTCATATTCCTTACTGATAAAGCAGGTCAAAATACATAACGGCAGTCGCATTTCCTGACGTCACGACGGGCAGCGTGGATTTATAGTGCAAATAAAACGTGAGCGTGTTATCCCCCGGCAGCAGCGGATAAAGCGAAGACTCCGTATTATTGATCGGTATTGGGGTGCGATTGGAATCCAGTAGCTCAACGCCGAGGCCCGTTGCCATCCTGCCAGGCGTTCCCTTTCCGTTATCTGAAAGTGCCAGCAATGTCGGGTTGTTCGCATCCACATTCCCGGTAAACCAAACTTTGGTGCCGGTAATGGCGCGGGTGCAACCTTTCAACGTGATATCAAACTTTGTATCCGGCGTTGTGGTGCCAACCGACGGGAAATCATCCGCGGTAAAGTCACCGAGTTCGACCGTCTGCTCAACGCTGCCAGTGTCGACGTTGCAGGACTCCCCCACGATGGTGCCGATAAACTGAACATTGAAACTGTCATTATCTGCTCTGGCTGTCTGTAAGGACAACGCCAGATTTGCCAGCAGAAACAGGAGAAAATTGCGCTTTTTCATCACCCAATCCTTATGCGAAATCAACGCGTAACAAGGCCAGAGCGGTGAACACGCCCAGTTCCGGGGAATTGCCCGTTGTGCTGATAGGATATGCTTTCAGCGTCACGTTGGCCTTGCCCGCCTCATTAGTCGTAAAAGGTGCGCTACTTGAAAAGACATTCGGTTTCAGTATGTTGTCTTGCTCACTGGTAACCACGACGGCAACATCAGGATTATCCGATGCCAGCGCTTCCGGGTAGCGAGGGTCCGATGTGCCCATAACGCGCAAGGTTAATTGTGCTGGCGAGTTCACGTCAGCATTACATTCAATGGGCACATTGAAGGTTTTGGGCTGAGCGTTGTCCGGCATCTGCCCGGCGCGCGTAAAATCACCGTGATAAAGAGAACCCAGATCCACCGTTACGGTTTGCCCGGCATTAATGACGCAGTTTTGCGGCACGGTAATAACGCCACTGTAGGTAATCTGGTAGACAATATTGGTCAGGCGATCGTTATTCGTCGTGGTGACGTACACATTGAACATCAATTTTGGCGGGATAACCACGGTGCCGATAAAAGGCCTGACAATTTGTAATTTAAAGATCAGGTCATTATCGTTGACCGGGAAAACGCCGCCGGTATCCACTTCATCGTGGCCGCCCATGTGAACGTACTCAATGGGGGGATAAAACTCACCAATGGTTGCGTCATTTATTTTCATGGCGCCAATAATATAATCCGGGTCAAGCTGGAGATATTTCCATTCACCATCCGTTTTGACGACCGGAAAAGGGCTCAAATAGGAGCGATAGGTGCGTTTTTCCCACTCACCCGGTGGACAGGTGGCGTTAACCTGCACATCCTGATTTTTTTCCAGCTCTGTGGAGCCACCTTTAATGTTCTGATTGGTGTTCAGCGTGGTGGTCAAATCATAGTTAACAATCGAGATACCACCGTTAGCATTTTTACAAATATCGGCTATTCCATAAGGTGAGAATGCCAGCCCGACCACATAAAATAAAATCATCCATAATTTCATTTATATACACTCCATTTTCAACCGCAGCAGCGGCTGTTTACTTTCAGGTAATTGATACTTCACGCTACATTGCTTGTCTGACCCTTCACCCCACTGAATTTTCAGCGTTCCCGCCGGGCTCAGGCCAGAGAGATAGACCTCTCCGTCTTCACCCACAATCGTATCGCTGCCATTGTCATCACGTGACACCATGGCACCGAAAGGAACGGGTTTGCCCCGATGGGTTAAGGTCATTAACGCACGCGTACCAGGCCGGGCTTTGAAGGTTGCACGCACAACCGCGCCACGGGTTGGGACCACATTGGTTACGGCATCATCGATATCCATATCGTCAGCCAGTGAGTTGATGTCCAGTGCCATGCGGTTGAGATGATACGAGGATGCGTAGGGAACCACGGCATAGCCTCTCCAGTCGGTATGAATACCCGGCTCGTTCTCGACCTTGACGTTACTCGCGCCCGGAGCGGCAATCAGCACGTTGGTATCACCCAGTGGCTGGCTAAGGGTGATGCCATTCCGGTGAGCTATGACGCCGCCGCTCAAACCGTAGTTCACCTGCTGGTAGTCGCCGTTTCCGCTGTAGTTATAGCCCACGTTCGCATTGCCATAGGCGCTATCGTATTCAAGGCTGCTGGAGCCTTGTGATTTTGTCCCCTGGCTTGAATACCCTTCCTGAACGCTGTAGCTCAGGTTGTTATCCTCAAGCAATGTGCCGTTGATCCCGGCATTTTGCGAGGTTTCACCCTTTTTGTCGGTGCTGATGTTGTAGGTGGCATAAGCATAGTTATGCTTCTGGCTGACATCGTTTTGTGGACGCAGCCACAGGCTCAATGGCAGCGACAAATTCAGCGCGTAAATCTCGTCGCTTTTCGACATGCCCGGTGATTTGTTGTAGTTGTAGGACAGGCTGTAGGACACATCTTTAATGGTCCCGCTAAAGCCTACCTGGAGTAGCGTATTTTTTTCATCGGTATGCCAGTAGGTCTGTTGGCTGCCCGTGACAAAGAGCGAACCTGCATGACCAAGCTGCTGAGAGATGTTGAACTGAACCTTTCCTCGCTTGGTGTAGTACAGATTGTAATAATCCATCCAGGGATTTTGCTGTTCGGTATCGTTGTCCTCGTGGTCACCTGTGTAGCCGCGCATTTGCTTATAGGCTGTTTCATCCAGTGAATAGAATCCCGATGTCGAGTACCGGTAGCCCAGCAGCTGAAAGTTAGTGCCGAGGCCGTTAAGGGATTTTGCATACAGAAAACGGATCGATTGCCCTGAATGCGTGCTGTCATCCGCCAGCGTGCTCTTCGCGTGAGTCACATCCGCAGAGATAGCGCCCAGTTCACCCATATTCAGGCCGGTGCCGAATGCCAGCGAGTGGTAATTGTTGGTTATCTGCGATCCGCTATACAGCGTGAAGCCATGTGAAAGCCCCCAGATTAGAGACCCCTGAACGAAATTAACCTCGTCCTGTTGATCGCTGCTGCTGCGGTATTCGGCCGCTGTTAATGCGTACTTTACGCGGCCTTCACGCTGGAGTACGGGAACGGTGGAATAAGGCACGGAATAGCTGTTGATGCTACCGTCAGATTCTTTTACCTCAACACTGAGGTCACCGCTTGAGGACGTGGGAAACAGGTCGCTAATCGCAAATGCACCCGGTGGAACATAGCTTTGATAAATGGTGTAGCCATTTTGCTTAATGGTTACCTGAGCATTGCTTTTTGCGATACCACGGATCGTGGGCGCGAAACCCTTCAGGCTATCGGGCAGCATATTGTCATCAGAGGCGATTTGCGCACCACGAAAAGGGAGGCTGTCAAACACGTCTGATGGGGTGTAGCTGTCACCCAGCGTCAGTCTTCCTTTCAGCGGAATGACCGCGCGTTCAACATAGGTATTAATGTGCTGCCAGTTGTCGCTGCGTGAGTCATCGCTGTTGTGATAATTCCAGCTTGAGTAATCCCTTAACCGCCACGGGCCAAGGTTTAATCCGCTGTTAAGCCCGAGGAAATAGCTTTTACTGGTTGAGTTGCTCTCCCCCCGATCGCGGCTACGAGAGCCGGTGAAGTTATAATTCAGCAGGAGGGCATTAATGCCTTCATCCCATTGTTCAGGCGGAATATATCCGCGTGCGCTATTCCTCAGGGCGGCTTGCGGGATACTGATATCCAGCCGCTGATGCTCAAAATCAAAGGTGGTTGATGAGGCGGGAATGATTGACGCAATATCAATACAGCTGTCCGTCTTTTCCGCCGTCAGGGCAGGAAACGCCTGAAGGTTAACGCCCAGGTTTTCCAGCGCTTTTGCTGATAAACAGGCGGTCAGACCGGTATCATCCGCCTGCGGTTGTGCCGTCGACGCGGTATTTCTTGCCGTAAAGGTGATATCGCGAGTCGCCACAAACGCCCCGTTAAGCCAGAGATCAACACGATAAACGCCTGGTGCCTGGCCATTGGTGGAAAACCGCGACAGGTCAGCAACGGCAGAGGGATCGCTAGACAAAAATGCCGGGTTGAAAAAATATTCTGCACTTGCATCTGATGGCGATAGCAATCCTGCTATCGCCATCGCCACTGGCGTAAGGGATGTTAAAGAAAATGTGCTAAAAATCAGTGAAGTATTACGTTTCATCTCTTTTCCCTGCAGTAAATGCTAAGTACTTCCTTCCTTGAAGACAAAATGCAGGTCTGCTATTTCATTTCAGGTTGTTAATGGGAACAAATCTGCGTAGGGGTATTTGCGCCGAAATCATTCACTGTCTGGAATTTCACACTGCCGGAACCGCCGCCGGGGATATCCACCGTCAACGTGTTTTTAGGTGCGACCATTGAATTGGGAAGACGGGTTCCCCCAACAAAGAACTGCACCAACGATACGTAATACGGTGATGGATTCGTTATGATGACTTTTCCATTTTCTGTCCGACACGTCAGCGTTTTGGGCGCATCCACGGAAAGGGATGTTAATTTCTTAGGGCGAATGAATAACTTAATCACACTCTGTGTTGCTATTTGCAGCGTATTGCCCTGAAGCTTATTTTTATCGACAGACGGAATAGCCTTGCTGTTCAGATAGAAAACAGTTTCGCGATCGGCAGGAAGGTCGGGGCCGATATACATAATACGCAGCGTGTTCTCTTTCTTGGGGTGGATAACAAACAACGGTGGCGTAAGGATAAAGTCTGGTGACTTGATACCCTCAACGTTGGCTACCCATGATTGTATTAAGAACGTATTGTCTGCCGACGAATTGATCACCGGTAATGAAACCTGTTTATCCCCCTGCGGATAAATGACGCGGGTAGCCCCTAAAGCAATTCCACCTGCAGAGGCATTCGTTGCCAGACCCATTGTCAGCAGCAACGTACCAGCCATCATCAGGCGAGACAAAGACGTAGGTGATGTGTTCATTTGCATTGTTCCCTCAATTCTCATGACGAGGCACTCGGGCCTCTGAGTGTTTTACTGGTAGACGACGTTAAACCATACCTGGGCGTCGGCCGTACCAGCCTGAACGTGCGGTTGTGTGGAGCGGTATTTCGCCATAAAACGCAGAACATTGGCGCCGTTCTGCAAGGGGGCGTACCAGGGCGGGGCTGTATCCGGAATAAGTAGATGACCGGTTGCGTCAAATATTCCCACACCAATCCCCTGCGCTGCGCCTGCGCCATAACCTGCGCGAAAAATTTGCGGGTCTTTTGCATCGGACTCGCCGCTGAACAGTACGCCCGCACGTTGACTGACGCTGGTATCGCAGTCTTCTAGCGTTATCTGAAAGGCTGTTGGTGCTGCCCAATCGCCCGTTGCGGCAAATTCGTTATTGCGTATTTGGCCCATACGCACAATCTGGTCCTGACTTTCTGCACTGACGGAACAGCCGGTGTTGACGACTTGCCCCTGAAAATGCACGCTTCCGTCGTCAATTGCCGAGGCGGGCAGTGCAACGCACAGCAGTACGCTGAAAAACAGCACTGATTGCCTGGTGACCTGTCGCATAGTGACTCCGTTTCGATGGATCGGCAAAACACCCCCGAATCAGATTCCGGGGGTGTTACTGCAGCTAACGAATCAGGAGTAAACCATCTGGAATGTTGCAGTCGAGGATACGTTACCCGGCGTGGCCGCACCGGTAGCGATGTAGTCAACGCTCAGCGGGATGGTGTTCTCGCCATTGATCAGCTTCACATTGGAGGAGGTATCACCGATATTGAGTACGTTACCATCCGGTCCGAACAGTTGCAGTGCGACGTTAGTTGCTGAGCCAGCTCCCGCTGTGTTAGCCAGTGAACCTGCCAGTGCTGCGTCTTGCTGACCGTTGAAAATCACAGCGGCGTTCTGGCTTACCGTGGTGTCACAATCTTCCAGAACGATTTTGAAATCTTCTTTCTGGTTCGCCTGCATTCCTTTTGTCGTCAATTTCACAGTACGAACCTGGCTCAGCGTTACAGTCTGATCAACGGAGTCAGCTGCGACCGAACATGCAGCATTAACAACCTGGCCAACGAAGTTAACCGTACCGCCAGAAACCGTGACGGTGTCTGCCTGTGCGTTCATCGCTACGCCACTTACCATTGCCGTTGCAATGACCATTGCTAAAACGTGCTTTTTCATACAAATCCTTTTAAATAAACATCTTTCTGTCAAATTGAAATTGAGTAAAAGCTATATGCTTTCACAGCGTGAACTTGAATAACGTTTAACAAGTTCCGTTATTTAGAATATGCATTTCGCATAATGGACGGGCTTATTGAAAAGCTCTTTTCATCATGTTTATGATGTTCCGCGGCAGGTATTCTAGGAGTCGTGAAATATTATTTCAATGTATGGTGGTATAATATGTCGTTAGTTTTTTTTAGGTATAATATTAGAATTAATTAATATTTTTAAATGATGTAAGTAGTGGTGTTTTTACCGGATTTTAACAATGGGTGGCCTGTTTGCGGTCAAATAGATAAAGGTGGCGTATGGATATCGGTTTGGTTGCAAAAAAATCATGTAAGAGAAAAGGAACTTTATAATTTTAAAAGTATAAATGTATGTCTGAAATATAATACTATTATTTCAATTTGTAATATTTATACCAGGAAAATGAAATCCCCCTCGGTTAAGAGGGGGGATTGATCAGATCTCTTCTACGCGCACTCTGAGTGCTGCCAGCGCTTTACGCGCCGCTTTCAGCACCTGCTCACACTGCTCAATCGTCAGCGTCAGCGGCGGTTCAATGCGGATGGTTTTCGAGTTGTTGAGCGTTCCGGCCACCAGCACCCGCTGGCGGAACATCTCGCTCGCGAAGCTATAGCCGGTTTCGTTATCAATAAACTCAATCGCCATCAGCATCCCTTTCCCACGCGCGTCCTGCACCAGGTCCGGATACTCCCGGCCTAGCTGACGGAAGCCGTCCAGCAGCATGTCGCCTTTCTGCTCCGCCTGCGCGGGCAGGTTTTGCTCCAGCAGCACGTTGATGGTCGCCAGCGCGGCCGCACAGGCCAGCGGGTTACCGCCAAAGGTGGTGGTATGCAGGAACGGATTGTCGAACAGCACCGAGAAGACCTCCTCGGTGGCCACCGTCGCGCCAATCGGCATCACGCCGCCGCCGAGCGCCTTCGCCAGGCACAGGATGTCCGGCTGCACGTTTTCGTGCTCGCAGGCAAACATCTTGCCGGTGCGCCCCATCCCGGTCTGGACTTCGTCTAGGATCAGCAGGGCGCCAAACTCATCGCACAGCTGACGCACGGCGGGCAGATAGCCCTGCGGAGGGAGGATCACGCCGCCTTCGCCCTGAATCGGCTCCAGGATCACCGCCGCCACGTCATCGCCGGTCTTGCGGCATTCGCTCAGCGCGGTGCGCATGGCGTTGATGTCGCCAAACGGCACGTGGCGGAAGCCCGGCAGCAGCGGCATAAACGGTTTGCGGAAGGTGGATTTGGCGGTAGCAGACAGTGCGCCCAGGGATTTCCCGTGGAACGCGCCGCTGGTGGCGATAAAGGTGAATTTCCCGCGCGGCGACTGGTACGCTTTGGCGAGTTTAATCGCCGCTTCGACCGATTCCGTGCCGCTGTTGCTAAAGAAGCTGTACTTCAGTTTGCCGGGCGTTAAGGCCGCCAGCGTTTTCGCGAGCATGGCGCGAAGCGGGTCGAGCAGTTCCTGGCTATGGAGAGGTTGTTTCGCAAGTTGATTCTGTACGGCGGAAACCACAACTGGATTACGGTGCCCCACGTTGAAAATTCCAAAACCTCCCAGGCAATCGATAAACTCCTGTCCCTGGGTGTCGACAAGCGTGTTCAGACTTCCCGCTTGCCACTCTACGGCTCCGTAATCCCCGCCGGCGGTAACAGATTTGCGATACTCCAGAAACCCTGGATTGACGTGCTCTTTAAAGTAATCGATGACCTCTCGGTTAAGTTGTTTCATCTCCTCATGATCGAGCGTTCGCTTCTCAATGAGATTCAGTGCGTGCGCGGTACAGGCAAGAGCCGAGGCGCTGGAAGGTAACCTGTTCAAAATGTGCTCCCGGGGATCGCGTATCACATGATACTGAGTTAAGTATTGCAGGGATTACGCCACTTCAGATGACTTAACGAAAATCGGGATAAACGCCAGGTTAAAATAATGTTGCACAATATTTAATCATGCCGGAGCAACCGAAACGGGATTTAGCGGTACAGGAAAGAGAGAATAAATGAGGACGGAAACGCGCAGCTGCACTAAAGAAGTGCATTCGCTGCAACTTAAGTGGGCGTTAACGGGTCATGCTTTACAGGTAATTTCTTTACGAAAGTATTTGAAATCAATGAATTAAAAAATCGCACAAAAAGTATGGTTTAAGTCAAATCTGCGATCTCCATCAAGTTTAACAACTAAAGATAAATTGTTTACCGCCGAAAAAACATTGACCCACAAAATTAACATTCAAATAACCTGCAAGGGATGCCCACGATGTCCTCTCCAACCTATGTCACCCAGAATGAATATCCTCTGGACGATGACACCACCTTAATGTCTACCACAGACGTCCACAGCTACATCACCCACGCCAACGACACCTTTGTGCAGGTGAGCGGCTACCAGCTCGATGAGCTGACGGGCCAGCCGCACAATATGGTACGCCATCCCGATATGCCAAAAGCCGCGTTTGCCGATATGTGGTACACGCTGCAGCAGGGCGAGCCGTGGAGCGGGATTGTCAAAAACCGGCGCAAAAACGGCGACCACTACTGGGTGCGTGCGAATGCGGTACCGATGGTTCGCCGCGGGCAGGTGACGGGCTATATGTCCATTCGTACCAAAGCCACAGCGGAAGAGATTGCCGCCGTGGAGCCGCTCTACCGGGCGCTGAACGACGGGCGCTGTAAAAAACGTATTCATAAAGGGCTGGTGGTCGGAAAGGGCTGGTTGGGCAAACTGCCGGCAATGCCGCTGCGCTGGCGCGTGCGCAGCGTGATGGCGGCGCTCTTTGCCGTACTCGCCGCCACGCTGGCCGCGACCTCCGCCGGGTGGATGCCGCTTGCCGCAGCCGCGCTGGTAATGCTGCTGGGGACACTGCTGTTTGAGCAACAGATTGTCCGCCCGATAGAGAATGTGGCGCGACAGGCGCTGAAGGTCGCCACCGGCGAGCGCAACAGCGTGCAGCACCTGAACCGCAGCGACGAGCTGGGGCTGACGCTGCGTGCGGTCGGGCAACTGGGCCTGATGTGCCGCTGGTTGATCAATGACGTGTCGAGCCAGGTGGTGAGCGTCCGTGACGGCAGCGACAGGCTGGCGCAGGGGAATGAAGATCTGAACGATCGTACGCGTCAGACCGTCGCGAACGTGCAGCAGACCGTCGCGACAATGAACCAGATGGCCGCGTCCGTTCAGAGTAACTCCGAAACCGCCGCCGAGGTGGACAAACTCTCCGTGGCCGCGAGCAGCGCGGCAACGAAAGGGGGCAACGCGATGCAGACCGTCGTTAAAACGATGGATGACATTGCCGACAGCACGCAGCGAATTGGCTCGATTACCTCTCTGATTAACGATATCGCTTTCCAGACCAATATTCTGGCGCTGAACGCGGCGGTTGAAGCGGCAAGGGCAGGCGAGCAGGGCAAAGGTTTTGCCGTGGTCGCGGGCGAAGTCCGCCATCTTGCCAGCCGCAGCGCCAGTGCCGCGAATGATATTCGTAAACTGATTGATGCCAGCGCCAGCAAGGTGCAGTCCGGCTCTGAGCAGGTACACGCCGCAGGCCGTACGATGGATGATATCGTTGTGCAGGTGAAAAACGTGACGCAGCTTATCGCCCAGATCAGCCACGCGACCTCCGAGCAGGCAACCGGACTTTCAGAGTTGACCCGCGCGGTGGCTGAACTCGACAGCATCACGCAGAAAAACGCCGACCTGGTCGAGGAGAGCGCCCACATTTCTGCGATGGTGAAGCATCGCGCCGGACGCCTTAAGGATGCGGTGACCGTGCTCCATTGAGTCAATAATGTTCCGGAAAAGCCGTTTATTCCGTAAGGAATAAGTGGCTTTTTATTTTCTGGTTGTGACTATTAATGTATTTTATTGTTAAGTGCATATTAAATAACTAAAGAAAGTGCCTCAGTTATTTATTCCTGCCTAAGTCAGTTCTTCAGAATCCTGTTTCAAAAATACCTCGTTTGACGGTCTGGTAACGATCGATGAAGCAATATTAATAGCCTACACCTATGCATTGTGAGGGTTATGAAATAAAAAAACGATCAAAGTCATAAAGTTAGCAAATTCGTTACCGATAACAGCGATCGTCTGAGAAATAATCACATCGATGGAGAAAATATGTTCTTACATGACGTAAAGATCGGCACGAAATTATTTCTGGCGTTTGGATTCTTTATTGTCCTGATGGCGATCAGCGCGAGCCTGTCTCTGCTGAGTCTGAACCGGGCTAATAACGGGATGCAATCCATTATTACCAGTGATTATCCGACCACGGTAAAAGCGAACCAGTTAATCGATAACTTCCAGGAATTTATTAGCACGCAACAGCTGATGTTGCTGGATGAGCAGGGTACCTACACGGGGCAATCTCAGCAGCGCCTGAAAGAGATCAGCGAGCACATCACGGTGATCCTGGGCGAGCTGAACAACGCGCTGCAGGATCAAAAGTCTCAGCAGGTGCTGGCGGATATCCGCAGCGTGCGCCAGCAGTATCTGGACTCGCGCTACCGCATTTTGCAGGCGGTGCAGAACAACAATCGTGCGGGCGCTATTCAGGAGATGATGACCACCACCCTCGCCGTGCAGCAGGCTTATAAAGCGAAGGTGAAGGAGCTGATTACTATTCAAAACAGCGAGATGCAGAGTGCAGGGGCGCAGGTAGAAGGAGATTTCAGGTCTAACCGCCTGCTGCTGATCCTGATCACGCTCTTTAGCGTCGTGGCAGGCAGCCTGATTGGCTGGTTTATCGTGCGCGCTATCACACGTCCGCTCGGCGAGGCGGTGCATTTTGCAAAAGCCATTTCAGAGGGCGATCTGACGGGAAGCATCACGCCGCACGGCAAAGACGAAACGGGTCTGCTGCTGCATGCGCTGATGGAGATGAAGACGCGACTGTTGGACATTGTGCAGCAGGTGCAAACCGGCTCGGAGAATATCTCCAGCGCAGCCGCGCAGATTGTCGCCGGGAACCAGGATTTGGCCGCGCGCACGGAAGAGCAGGCAAGTTCTGTCGAACAGACCGCTGCCTCGATGGAGCAGATCACCGCGACGGTGAAAAATACTGCCTCGCATACCGGGGAAGCGACCAACCTTTCGGCCGATGCCGCCACGGTGGTCAAAAACAACGGTGAGATGATGAAGCAGGTGACCAGCAAAATGCGCCTGATTAACGAAACATCGAACCGGATGTCCGACATTATCGACCTGATCGACGCCATTGCGTTCCAGACCAACATTCTGGCGCTGAACGCGGCGGTGGAAGCGGCGCGCGCCGGCGAGCACGGACGCGGCTTTGCGGTGGTGGCCGGTGAGGTTCGCCAGCTTGCCCAGAAGAGCGCGTCGTCTGCCAGCGAAATCCGGGAGCTGATTGAGAGCTCCACCAGCCAGACCCAGGACGGGATGAACCTTGTCGAAAAAGCGAGTGGGCTGATCAACGGGATGGTGGGTAACGTGGAGGAGATGGACGTGATTCTGCGGGAAATTCGCCAGGCCAGCCACGAGCAGACGGAAGGTATCTCGCAGATTAACAGCGCGATTGGCCTGATTGATGCCACCACCCAGCAGAACTCCGCGCTGGTGGAGGAGTCTGTAGCTGCAGCGGCATCGCTTAACGAACAGGCGATGCACCTGAAAGAGCTGGTACGCGTCTTCCGCGTGAGCGAGCACGCGCCGGCTTAATCCAGCTGGGAGATCTCCAGCGCCGCGCGGTCAATCACGCCGATAATCTGCTTAAGCTGCGCGTCGCTGAGCTCTCCCTGATTCACCTTCAGGTCTAACACCGCTTTGAAGTTATCCAGCGCCCGCTTCATCTGCGGGTTTTTGCGCAGCTGAAAACCGACGCTGCGCGCTTTGATACGCACCTGGATCTGTTCCAGCTGTTCCCGGTTTTCATCCAGCCAGCGCTGTCCTTCAGCGGTAATCGCAATGCGCTTACGCCCGCTCTCTTCTTCCGTAATGGTGATAAAGGTCTGATCCTGAAGATAATCCAGGGTTGGATAGATGACGCCCGGGCTCGGGGTATAATTCCCCTGGGTCAGGTTTTCAATCTCTTTGATCAGCTCGTAGCCGTGGCTCGCGCTGCGAGTCAGGATATCCAGAATCACCAGCCGCAGATCGCCGTGGCCGAAAAAGCGCGGTCGGCGCCCGCCGCTGTCGTGTTCGTGTCGCATAACAGGTCCTTTAATTGATATATCTAAACTATATCTAAGATATATTCAGATGCAATCTAAAAGATCTTGCATTTTTCATTATTAGTAATCATTATCATTTGAAAATTGATTTAGATATATCGTATTCACCAGAAAAGGGTCTAAAAATGGCATCTACTCGTTATCCACAGCGTGTTCGTAATGACCTGCGTTTTCGCGAGCTGACGGTGCTCCGCGTTGAGCGCGTCAGCGCGGGTTTCCAGCGCATTGTTTTAGGCGGCGAGGCGCTGGAGGGCTTTAGCTCCCGCGGTTTCGACGACCATACCAAAGTCTTTTTTCCGGCACCCGGGACGACGTTTACGCCGCCGGTGGTCACCGATGAAGGCATCGACTGGGGTGACGGCGTGCGTCCGCAGGCGCGCGACTATACGCCGCTCTACGATGAGGCAAATCATGAGCTGGTTCTCGATTTCTTCATTCATGACGGCGGCATTGCCAGCAGCTGGGCGGTCGAGGCGAAAGCGGGCGACGCTCTGACCATCGGCGGCCCGCGCGGTTCGCTGGTGGTGCCGGAGGATTACGCCTGGCAGCTGTACGTGTGCGATGAATCCGGCATGCCCGCGCTGCGTCGACGTTTAGAAAGCATTGCTAAACTGCCGGTTCGCCCGGAGGTTCATGCGGTCGTGACGGTAGGGGACGAATCTTATAAAGACTATCTGGCGCACCTGAGCGGGTTCAATATCACCTGGGTAGTGGGCCACAACGCGCAGGCGGTCGCAGACCATCTGGCGGCGCTGACCGTTCCGGGGGAAGACTACTTCATCTGGCTGACCGGGGAAGGGAAGGTGGTGAAAACGCTGAGCCGTCAGTTTGAAACCGACGCGATTGACACGCAGCTGGTGCGTGCCAGCGCATACTGGCACGCCAAATAATCAGGCGGCGGAATCCAGCTGCGCTTCGTTCACCTGATGTTCGAGCGAGGCGCGGACCTCGTGCAGCGCTTTCTCCTGCTGAGCGAAGTACGCTTCCATATTATTGAGCGACGAGACCAGCAGCCAGGACTCCTCTTTCTCCAGTTCCGCCAGCTCGTTCACTAAAATGTCGATCTGCTCGCGGACCTGCGCCATTTTTTTGCGGATACGTTCCAGATCGTTCAGCCTGTCGCTGGCCATCAATGGCTCGAAGCCCTGTTGCAGACGGGCCACCAGCGAGCGAATGGCTTTCACATCGCCGCGCTGCTTCGCCTGGTTAAGCTGCACCATCATGCTGTTGGCTTCTTCTTTCAGATCGTCCGCCACGAGGTCCGGGTGGCAGAGCTTGCTCGCCTGCCGCCAGAGACGCTTGAGTTCGTTCTGATCTTCTTCCGAAAGATGCTTACCTTTGCGCAGCCGCACTTCGGCATCATGATGCTGCTCGCGATACTTCTCGTACTCTTCGTTCGCCTCGTCGCGCGCCTGACGCGCAGGCTCCTCTTCGCGCGTTAAGCCGCTCTCCAGCTCCAGCGCTTCGGCCAGCAGGTTGGCAATCAGATTGCTTTGCTGTTCCAGATGCTTACGCGCCTCAGCGGCCTGTACGGAATCGGCCGGGAGATCGCGCCAGCGCTGGGTGAGCGTCGCCAGCACCTCTACCGCCTGCGCCATATAGTGCTGGCAGCGACGGTAATCTTCCTCGCGACGACGCGCTTCCGCCTGCTGACGACGCAGGTTTAGCTCCGCCAGGGTTTTACGCAGGGCGAGGATCTGCTGCATCAGCGGCCCAAGGCGGGAAAAATAGAGATCGTTAAACTCATCAAGCTGCTGCACGCGGGCGTTGCGGCGGTCAATCAGATCGCGCAGACGCTCTTCCAGCGCCTTCAGTTCCAGCTTGCTGGCGGCCACCTGCGGGTCGCGCCACGGGGTGACGGCGCGCTGGCCCTGCAGCCAGGCGGTAATGGCCGCCATGGCCGCGGTGTAGTTCTTCTCCTCAAGCGCCACGACGATTGCCTGTAGCTCATCGTCAAACGCTTCATTTTTCAGGCGTGTCAGCTGGCTCTGGATGATGTCGTCATCTTCCAGTTCAATGGCATTTTTAATGATTTCTAGCCGTTTGATCGGTGTGCTCATGATGCCTTTCGCTTTGGCGCTTAAGTATTTGAGTTAAGGTTAGTTGTTGTAAAAGCTACAGGAAATAATACACACGGATGATGATCGGCGCGATGGGGGATTTCTTTAGTTTTGCAGTTTGTGACGTGGGGAAGTGAGCAGGAGCCTGTAAGGTGGAGGGTGAGGATAGCTCCGTTTCCTGCTCTACCTGTGAAACCATTCTTGGCTATGGGCTTTGCAGTTCCTTCAACGCGCCTTGTGCGGCATTCTCAATCTGATTGCAGAACGCTTTACCGCCTTCGGGACAGCTATCCGTGGCGTTTCTCACGACTTTATCGAGCTCGCGATCGTTCGTGGTCGTATCGATGTGATTAATCATCCATGACTCAAAAGCGCGATCGTTTACAGATAGCTGCATGAGTTGATGGGAGGTCTTCCAGTTGTTGGCTAACAGCCCGACAATAGTCGCTGATATCCCTTCTGCGATATATCCCTCATCACACTGTCTGTAATTTTTGTAAAAAGAATGGATGCCTTGCCAGTCCTGAATGGCAGAGGCTGCGTTATCTGCCTTGTCCATTTCTTCAACAGAAGTACAGTTATTTGCATAAGCCCCGTGCGATATCACTAACATAATCAAAAACAGCTGCATCGTTTTCATATCAAGTTCATTCCCGGTGGGATATAGATATTTTCAAATTTCTGCGTCGCACTCATAGCCGAGCAGCCGCTGTTATTTGATACGGTGATGGTTGAAAGGGAGGATTTAGCCATGTGCTCTTTTATTTTTGGATAAACTGGAGTGATATGTAGTTTATTATTTAATGGTTCAAAGATTAAGCGCTCAGAAGAGCGCTTGTTATAATATGATGCTAACGTTTTGAGTCCTTATCCTTTTCTTGCTTAACCTCATTGATTACATCGAGCATATTGCTTAAGCATTCTCTTGCTGGGGAGCCCGCTTTCTCCAATGCTGGTTTAGCCTTTGCTAAATAGGTTTCAACCTCCGCATTAGTGCTGTGTATCATCATCGGTATGCTACATATCAAAGTGGTTCCAAACCGTTGCTGTAAAGGGTCTGGGTTCAACTTAAATTGATTGGTGACATTCAGCACTAATTCTGGGGCGCGGATAAGCGCCATGCTGATGGCGGTCGCCAACTGTTCAGCATGCTCGTCATCCAGATTATCACCAGTGCTTTTAATCTTCGCTGGTAATGCCTGAATAGCTGCCATGTCAGCGCTGGACACCAGCTTAATATAGGTTATCCAGTCACTCTCTGACGCTATACAGGAAGCCGTAAGAATGCAGGTAATTAGAGAAAACACGTACTTTTTCAACGAACTACCTCAAGCGTACGATCTGACGAAAGAATTATTTTAGAGCGAATGTGAGGTCCCATGATAATGCAGCCCTCTGATGCAAAACCAGGAATGGCTGGTGCCTTTTTCTCACCATGGATGCGAAACAGCGATCGCCCATAGCTCTCACCAGAGGTTTGTTTGAGGTTAATTGTCATTGGCCCCCTTGAGGATGTATGGCCTCCTATGCGATACGTTCCGCGTGGTAATGGTCCCATCCCCTTAACGTGCTGACGGTCTGGATTATTTTTGTTTGTCAGGTTTCCGGAATACCCTGTGCCAATAAGTTTACCTTTATGCCACAGTTCACCGGTACTTTGGTAGTAGGTCCATGCCATGAGCTATTCCCCTTATGCCGCGCTGCGTTCTTTCCAGCTATCGGAATGGACAATGTTACCGTCCAGATATTTCCATGTTATTTTTTCATATGTCATTTCTATGGCTTCCATATGATCATAATGTGTGAAGTCGGGATCCTTCACATCTTCCATATAAGGCACAATGCAGGTAATACGTGCATTTTCCATAAAAATATTAAAATATTCTTCTTCCTGCCCTGCGTGGTTGATTCGATAAAATTTTAGCTCAGCAGATTTAAGAACGCTCCCCGTACTAACGATCTGATAAAGGTAAGGACTTGAGACGTCTTGCGCTTTTGTAAAAACAAAGGGAGAATGTTGGCGTGTGGCTGTTATTTTTCCGGAGTAATCATCTGTAGGTATCTCTACGCCGTGTGACAGTCCGGTTATTTCAATGCTACCTTCGCGTCTATGTACATCAACGCTACCTTTTAACTGTTTCCCTTCTTCGCTGTAAAGCCAGAGATAAACTGGTATAGCCATTCTGGTTAACTCCATTTATTTAATTAATTTCTCTGACCTTACTCCTTCATGATTTTTCTGTTTGTAATATTTCGTGTCACTACAGTTACATGCATTCATTGGTTGAATGAAGTAATAAAAAATATAATTTAAAAACATATATTTTTTTATGAGTGTTATAAGCCTGATTAAACAAGAACAGAGAAGCGAATTATACGGACATATAATTCGCTTCTCTGTATCGGTTTATCTTGCGGCAGATCCACAGCCACGAGGGGGGGATGAAACATCCTCAGCTTACTTCGCTATAGATCCCCACCACACGCCCTACCGTTTTAATCTCGTCGATACCGCACTCAAACGGAACCTTGCCGCCCGCCACGTGAAGTTTTTTACCCGGCAGCAGCGTCAGGTCGCGGATGCTGGCGGTGCCTTCAATCTCAACCAGCCACAGGCCGTCGGTTAACGATGCGTCTTTTTCGATAAAGTGCAGCTTCCCCTCCGCCCGGACGGCGATGCCGCGCGTCAGCGGTTTGCTAAAGAAAGCAGCGTCGATACTCAAAATGGAATTATCTTCCAGTCTCCCATCACTGAGTGTGAATGTCGCAACCGAAACGGGATCGCCCGGGGCGGGGTTTCCTGCAAACTGCGCCCCTTGGCCGGTCATCAGCCAGCGAAGGCTCGCGCCGGTGTCCAGCGCGCACTGAACCGCAAAGTCGTAAGAGACGGTACCGCGCGCGTAGCGGTTCTGAAGCGAGCTGGCGGCGATATTAAAGTGACGGGCCAGCTGGATTTTCTGCGTGAAACCATATACCTGACAGATTCTATCGAGTAACTCTTCATTATTCACTTGAGAATCTAAGATCAAAATATATTCCTTTGGGTGTTTACTAATACTCATTTGAGTATTAATATCATTGCAAATTCGGGCAATCAGCGGCAGACGTTGGCAAACAGAGGCTAATGATTGCAGACAGTATCAAAATGGGAATCATGCAGCATGGCTTCTGAAATCGCAATCATCAAACGGTGGAAAAAACCGTGCTGTACCCGTTTTCAGCGCATTAGCGTGCGTGAATTTATGCGAGGGGAGATATGGCGATAGAAGCTGCCCGTGCAAGGGTTCCACTTAGCGTGGGAGCGCGTCTTAACGGGCTTAACCACGTCGCTGAACTGCGCGCCCGATACGGGAGCGATAGCGGAAAAGAGCTGGCGCGGTTTATGGCCGAGCTGCGCGATAAGCGCGACCCCTGTTTTGAGGAAAACAGCAGGGCGCTGGCCGCCCTCTTTTTCCTGGCGAGATTACCCGTCGCCCGTCATGAGTGCGACATCAGCGAGCTGACGACCGAAGAGAAACGGGCGCTGATTAACGCCATGAACCATTTTCGTGCTGTTGTGAGTTTATTTCCTGAACGGCTGACCATGCCGATATAACCCAACCCAAAAACTAATGGCGTAAACCCGCCGGGCATCCTTTTGCCTGAATTTAAGGAGAACGCGTGATGCGAAACAGTGAAAACCGCCCTTATCCGATCGGAAGTGAAGAACTGAAACGCCTGCTGGCAGAGGCAAAAACGGAGGAACGATGCGCGCGAGCCCTCGCGGTCTCCCTGCGCCTGGAGGCGCTGGCGAGCCATATCTACAAAACCGGTATGAGCGGAGAGGACGTTGCCGAACTGCTGTGCCACGAGGCGGCCCGCTACGAGCGTGAATCACAGGAGCTGCACTGATGGCCGATTTTATCGATCTTGCCCAGGCGCGCGAGCAGGAAGACAGAGAGCGCCACATTAATCGTGCCCGCAGACGACCCGCATCGCCTTCGCGTTTCCTCTGTGAGGACTGCGAGGCGCCGATACCGGAGGCGCGCCGAATAGCTGTGCCTGGCGTAGCCCTGTGCGTCACCTGTCAGGAGATCGCAGAGATGAAAAATAAACACGTCCGGGGAGGATGAGTTGGCGACGTCATTTGCTTATCCGTGGAATGCCCCACGGTCGGCCATTGCCAGCCCTTATCTCACCCATGCCCAACAGCAGCGCCGCGATCGCTTCTTCGCGGCGCTGAAGCAGGCAAGAATGGCTCTTTCACAGCAGCCTGACTGCGTGCGTTTTGAGGTCTGGCGCGCGTTTGACGCCCTCGAACAGCATCGTGGCAGCCCGCAGGCTAACGCCTTTTTGATCCGCTTCTGCAAAAGAATGTTACCTCGCCTGCGGCGGGTCTCTGAACGCTATGCCTGCGCAGGTTTGCATGAAGCAGTCTCCCGAACCGTGTTTGACGGCCATTTCGATACCCTGCTTCTGCAGTACCTTGCCTCGCGAATGGTCGAACTGGTTGCCCGCTATAACCGTCTGCCGGATATGTCCCGCGCGGACATCGACCTGCTGGCCGCCGATATCGCCAGCTTTATTCGCGGCGAGCTGGCGAATATTAACGATGCTGAGATGGGCGAATACCAGACGCTCTACGTCTGGTATCAGCGCGCCGGACTGATCGCCCGCCAGTTCAACGTGTCGCCTCCGCACTGGGAACGGGTGTCGAAGACATGTTTCGACAAAGATGACGTTGCCGCGGCGGTGATACGCATGTTTTCCGAGGCGTGGTGGCGCGGGCGTCTGCGTCGGGTCGCGGCGGCCTGGAGCGAGCATTTGCAGATTGCCCTCGGCAACGTCAGCAAACGGAGAACGGCGTATGCGAGCAAACGCTGCGTGACCGAGTGGCGCGAGCAGAAGCGCCGCACCCGCGAATTTCTCAAGGGCATGGAGCTGGAAGATGAAGAGGGCAACCGCATCAGCCTGATTGAAAAATTCGATAGCTCGGTGGCCAACCCGGCAATACGACGCTGTGAACTGATGACCCGTATCCGCGGATTTGAAAATATCTGTGAGGCGCTGGGCTATGTGGGCGAGTTCTATACCTTAACCGCACCCGCGCAGTATCACGCGACGCTGAAATCAGGCTACCCCAACGCGAAGTGGAGCGGGGCCAGTCCGGCGGATACGCAAAGCTACCTCACCCGGCTGTGGGCGCGCATCCGCGCAAAGCTCCACCGTGATGGGATCCGTATTTTCGGTATCCGCGTTGCGGAACCCCATCACGACGGTACGCCCCACTGGCACATGCTGATGTTTATGCTGCCGGAAGATGTCGAATGCGTTCGCCGGATTATCGGAGACTACGCGCGGCAGGAGGATGCCGCTGAGCTGCAGAGCGAAAGCGTCAGACAGGCGCGCTTTCACGCGGACGCGATCGATCCGCAGAGAGGCAGCGCCACCGGCTATGTTGCCAAATACATCTCAAAAAATATCGACGGCTATGCGCTCGATGGCGAGACCGATAGCGAAAGCGGCGGACTGCTGAAGGAGACGGCGTCCGCCGTGTCGGCCTGGGCGGGGCGCTGGCACATTCGCCAGTTTCAGTTTATTGGCGGCGCGCCGGTAACGGTCTACCGCGAGCTGCGACGTCTGGCGGATCCCGAGGCCGCGAGCGGTCTGAGCGTTGAGTTTGCTGCCGTCCATGAGGCTGCCGACGCCGGCGACTGGGCGGGATACGTTACTGCACAGGGCGGCCCGTTTGTGCGTCGCGATGATTTACAGGTGCGCACCCTGTATGAGCCGGGCGCCGGGTTTAACCAGTACGGCGAGGAAACGGTCCGCATCCGCGGCGTGTACGATTCTGCCGTTGGCGCGGGCAGCCCAATTATAACCCGACTCACGCAGTGGAAAATTGTGCCGAAGCGGGCCGCGGAACTTAAGGACGCACCTGTATCCTCTCGGAGTTCTGTCAATAACTGTACGCAGACCGATCTTTCTCAACCCCTCAGCAGGCGTGCGAGGCGGGCGTTAACCGAACGCATCAAATTCATCCGCCCTGGCGCGTCGTCGCCCATCGTCTTCGCGAGCGACCCGCAGAACGGGGTTCCGGAGAAAGTGATCGATGAGATACGGCTCGCCACCGGAATCGCCATCAGCCGCGGAGAGGCCCTGCATCTTATGGCTGGCGGCGTTAGCCGCTTTAACGACAAATGGTGCAAAGGCGCAGCTGACGGATCGCTCTTTCCGGCAGCGCGTTCTTATCAGCACAAGGCGCGGAAAATCCTTGAACGTATTGGGTATTTAACGGATCTCTTCGCTCAGAGAGCCCGCTAATCTCCATCCATATCATGTACATACCGTGAAGGGTTCTGATTTTTCGCTTCACTCTTTTTATGAATACGTGATACTGTATGTTTATACAGTATCTCGTGGTGGAGGTTGTGTGGACAGAGAGTTGAACGAGCAGGTCATGATTGAACGCGTCGAGATGATTGCGCGACTGACGACAGAAGGAACATGTCAGGAAAGAGATCGTGAGATTGCCCTGAATTTGATTGCTGAGATTGCGCGGGGAAATTTAATCAAGAACAACGCATTTACCGTTGTTTTCTCAGCATCGCCTGTTCCGGAACGAATCAAAAAAGAGGGTAACGTTCGGGTGAACATTACGCTCGATAAAGATCAGCAGATTGACCATGCCGTCGTTGAAGCCTTTCAGTGCGAATTGACCCGCAGAATACGATCCCTTTTTCCGTCATCGCGGGTGAGCGTGAAAATAGGGTCGGTGACGGGAGTCGAGCTCCAGGGGCTTGAAGGAGAGGCCGATCGCGAAATGCTGGATAATATTCTCCGGGAAGTCTGGGAAGACGAGAGCTGGCGTTAGCCCAGCGTCATAGCCCGAACGTACCCCCTCATTCAGATTTTGCGCTTTCGTCGACCCACGCTTCGCTGCTTGTGGACGGTCTGTTGTGTCCGAGATTGCCCATCCGTCAGCGATAGCGAAAAGACCGCCGGCCCGGGAAACTCTACAGTACCTCGTAACCGGATGTTGGGAGCGTCTGATGAAGATCTATGCAATGCAGGGGGACACGCTTGATGCCGTTTGCGCCCGCTATTATGGGCGCACGGCTGGCGTCGTAGAAGCCGTTCTGAAGGCCAATCCTGGCCTCGCGGAGTCAGGCGTTATTTTGCCTCACGGCACGTCGGTAGAGATGCCGGAGGTGAATAGCGCCCCCACCAAAGAATCCGTAAACCTATGGGACTGAGCCTGGAGAAAATCACCACGGTTATCGCCTACTGGCTGGCCGTGGCGCTGGCCTGGTTCGGGGCGATGTCTCCTGAAAAGGTTGCGCTGTACGTGGGGAGCCTTTGCGCCATTTTTACCGCGCTGACGAATTACTGGTTTAAGCGCAAAACCTGGCGCTACCTCCAGTCTCTGGGCCTCGATAAGAAGAGCATTCGTGAACTCAATCATTAAGCGTTGCAGCGTCGCCGGCGTGCTGGCCCTGGCGGTGCTGATGCCTGACTTTCGATTACTGAAAACCTCCCCGGAGGGGCTGGCGCTGATTGCCGATCTCGAAGGATGTCGCCTCTCGCCCTACCGGTGCAGCGCTGGCGTATGGACGTCAGGCATTGGGCACACGGCAAACGTCGTGCCGACGCGGGACATTACCGAGCGTGAGGCCGCGGTAAATCTGGTCGCTGATGTGCTCAACGTTGAGCGTCGTCTGGCGGCGTGCGCGCCGGTGGAGATGCCGCCGCGGGTCTACGACGCGCTGGTGAGTTTTTCCTTTAACGTCGGCGCAGGCGCCGCCTGTCGTTCGACTCTGGTCTCCTTTATCAAACGTAAACAGTGGTCACAGGCGTGCGGGCAGCTTACCCGCTGGGTGTACGTCAACGGCGTCAAAAATACCGGGCTGGAAAATCGCCGCGTCCGCGAGAAGGCCTGGTGCATGAAGGGGCTGCCATGAGAGTCCTCATGCTGATGCTGGCCGGACTGCTGGCCATCACGCTGTGGCTTCGTCATGACAACCAGACCCTGTCCCGTTCTCTAGCCACGGCCAACCGGGTCGCCAGCGAGCAAAAAACGGCCCTCGCCACGCTTAACCAGCAGCTGTCCCTGTCTCAGCGGATGGCCAGAGCAAATGAAAACGCCCAGGTCAGGCTCCGTGAGGAGCTTGTTACTGCGGGCGAGGAGAGGGCAAGACGGGAAGCGACTATCGGGAGATTACTCAATGAAAATGAAGCGTTACGCCGCTGGTATACCGCTCAGTTGCCTGATGCTGTCCGCAGGTTGCACACCCGCACCGCCTGTGCCTCCGCAGCCCATTGTTTACAACGCCTGCCCGAAGGTGAGCCGCTGCCCGATGCCGGGAAGCGAACCCGCCACTAACGGCGATCTCAGCGCGGATATTCGCAGGCTGGAATACGCCCTTATCGCCTGCGCGCTGCAGGTTGAAACCATAAAAGACTGTCAGGATAAACTCGATGCACAAACTCAAGAGCCTGCGTCAGGCATTAATTGACGCGATCCCCCAGCTGAATGCCAACCCGGAGCGCCTGCAGATGTCGGTCGGAAGCGGCAATATTGACGCCCGACTGGCCTCCTCTCTCTCCTTTGAAAAGCGGTATGCGCTGAACGGGAAGGTTAGCGGTTTCACGGGCGACAGCGAGGGATTTTTTGTCCCGGTGCTGGCCTGGCTGCGGGAAAACCAGCCGGACATTTTTACCCTCGATGAAGGACGCAAAAACGGATACACCTTCACGCTCGTCTTAAACGATGACGATACGATGGATATCACCATCAGCGTGCAATTGACCGAGCGCATTCTTGTCACTCAGGAGCAGGGCGCTCTGCACGCGACCTATTCCCCGGAGCCGCCGCTGCCGGAGCCCGTCACGCGTCCGAAGGCGTTGTACATCAACGGTGAGCTGGTCAGCCAGTGGGAGGACTAAGCTCCCCGCGCTGAAGGCCGCCAGCCGCCTGCTGTCTGGACCGCTTGTTGTATCATCCCGCAGAAAACCCCGTCTCGTTGCTGCCGTTCCTCCTGAACGGCATTCTCTTCTCATGAATACATTAACTTCCATGAACGGTATCGCTCGCGCGATCCGCAACCTGATTCGTATCGGTGTTGTGACCGACGTTGACCTCAACAGAGGGCTTTGTCGTGTCCAGACCGGCGGGATGAAAACCACCTGGCTGAACTGGCTAACCTGTCGTGCGGGACGTTCGCGCGTGTGGTGGGCCCCTTCCGAGGGAGAGCAGGTGCTGCTGCTGGCCATCGGCGGTGAGCTGGATACCGCCTTTGTTCTGCCCGGCATTTTCTCGGACGACCATCCGGCACCGTCCGGGTCACCTGACGCGTTCCACGTCTCGTTTCCGGACGGCGCGGTGATCGAGTACGAACCCGGGCGCGGGGCGCTGACGGTTGCAGGCATTAAAACGGCCGACATTACCGCCTCTGAATCGCTGACCGCCACAGTGCCAGAGGTGAGGGTGACATCAACGTCCCGCATCACGTTGGATACGCCTGAAGTGGTGTGTACCAACAGGTTAATTACCGCCTCGCTGGAAGTGCAGAAAGGCGGTGTGATGGCCGGAAATATTGAGCATTCCGGCGGTAAATTCACCTCCAACGGGGTGCAGGTGGACAACCACGCGCACGGCAGTGTGCAAAGCGGCGGAAGCTGGACTAAGGGGACACAATGACGGTGCGTTACAGGGGGATGAACAGGCAGACCGGGCTGAGCATTTCAGAGGCTGAACACATTCGGCAAAGCGTGCGCGACATCCTGGTCACGCCGATTGGTTCGCGGGTCATGCGGCGGGATTACGGCTCGCTGCTGGCGGCGATGATTGACAGGCCGCAGAGCCCGGCGCTGCGCCTGCAGATCATGGCCGCATGCTATTCCGCCATCCAGAAATGGGAGCCGCGGATAAGCCTGACGGCCATCACTTTCGAACGTTCGGAGAACGACGGGACGTTGTATGTCGATATCACCGGCACGCGAACGACCTCCGGACAATCCTTTTCTATCACCATTTCACTGAGTTAAACGCTATGGCTATTGTTGATCTGAGCCAGCTCGCCGCGCCTGATGTCGTGGAGGAGGTGGATTATGAAACGCTGTTGGCAGAACGAAAGGCCACCTTTGTCTCCCTCTATCCGGAAGAGGAGCGAGAGGCGATTGCACGGACGCTGACGCTGGAATCCGAGCCGATTGTGAAGCTGCTGCAGGAGAACGCCTACCGGGAAGTCATCTGGCGCCAGCGGGTTAACGAGGCTGCACGGGCGGTCATGTTGGCCTACGCGGCGGGCAGCGATCTGGACCAGATTGGGGCAAACGCTAACCTTGCGCGTCTGACTATTACCCCTGCCGACGACACCACGTTACCGCCCACTCCGGCTGTGATGGAGTCCGATACCGACTTTCGTCTGCGCATCCAGCAGGCTCCGGAAGGGCTGAGCGTGGCCGGTTCGACGGGCGCGTATCAGTTCCATGGCCGCAGTGCAGATGGACGGGTGGCGGACATTTCCGTCATTAGCCCACAGCCGGCAAACGTCACGGTCTCCGTGCTCTCCCGGGAGAATAACGGCATAGCGTCTGAGGAACTGCTCGCCATTGTTCGCAATGCGCTGAACGATGAGGATGTCAGGCCCGTCGCCGACCGGGTGACCGTCCAGTCGGCCAACATTGTCGACTACAGCATTGAAGCATCGCTTTTCCTTTTTCCCGGCCCCGAAAGTGAACCGGTACTTAATGCGGCAAGAGCCCGGTTACAGGCCTACATCACGGCTCAGCATCGGCTGGGACGCGATATCCGCAAGTCCGCCATTTACGCGGCCCTTCATGTGGAAGGGGTGCAGCGGGTGGAACTGACCGCACCCGCGGCTGACATCGTGCTTGATGAAACGCAGGCCTCATGGTGCAGCCACTACAGCGTAATCGTGGGGGGAAACGATGAGTAATACACGCCTGTTACCGGTTGGCTCATCGGCGCTTGAGGTCGCTGCGGCGCGCGCCTGCGCGGACATCGAAAATACGCCGGTTCCGCTGCGCCATCTCTGGAATGCGGATACCTGTCCGGCGAATTTGCTGCCCTGGCTGGCGTGGGCGTTTTCCGTTGACCGCTGGGATGAGAACTGGCCGGAGGCCACCAAGCGGGAGGTGATCCGCGCCGCGTGGTTTATTCATGCCCACAAGGGAACGATAGGCGCTGTACGTCGCGTGGTGGAGCCGCTTGGCTATCTGATTAACGTTACCGAGTGGTGGCAAACCAACGATCCGCCCGGCACCTTCCGCCTTGATATCGGCGTACTGGACACGGGCATCACTGAGGAAATGTATTACGAAATGGAGAGGCTCATCGCCGATGCGAAGCCTGCCAGCCGCCACCTTATTGGCCTGAATATCATCCAGGACATACCGGGTTATCTCTATACCGGCGCCCTGAGTTATGACGGCGACATCATCACGGTTTATCCCGGATAAGTGAGAGCACTATGACAGTGAAATATAAAACGGTTATCACCAAAGCCGGTGCCGAAAAACTGGCTGCCGCGACCGTCCCGAACGGTAAGAAAGTGAACTTTACGGTTATGGCGGTGGGTGACGGTGGCGGCACGTTGCCGGTGCCTGATGCCGGGCAGACGAAGCTGGTTAATGAAGTCTGGCGCCATGGGCTGAATAAAATCAGCCAGGACAACAAAAAGCTGAACTATGTGATCGCGGAGCTTCTCATTCCTCCTGAAGCGGGTGGTTTCTGGATGCGTGAGATGGGGCTTTACGATGACACCGGTACGCTGATTGCCGTCGGCAACATGGCGGAAAGCTATAAGCCGAAACTTGAGGAAGGGTCAGGCCGCGCGCAGACCGTCCGTATGGTCATCATGGTGAGCGACATAGAGTCTGTCGAGCTCTCGATAGATACGTCTACGGTAATGGCGACCCAGGAGTACGTTGATGAGAAGCTTGAGGAGCATGAGCAGTCTCGTCGCCATCCCGATGCCACGCTAACGGCTAAAGGGTTTACGCAGCTCAGTAGTGCGACTGATAGTGTGTCTGAAGCGCTGGCCGCAACGCCGAAAGCGGTCAAGGCTGCCTACGACCTCGCCAGTGGGAAGTATACGGCTCAGGATGCGACTACCGGACAAAAGGGGATTGTTCAGCTCAGTAGCGTAACTGATAGTCCATCCGAGTCTCTTGCGGCGACACCCAGGGCTGTCAAAACGGTCGGCGATGATCTCATTAAACTCAGGAATAGCCTGGGTACCGCCGCGACGAAAAACACACAGGAAGCGCCTGACGATATTACTCCTGGTCGGTTGCTGGTTAACGGCAGTGCAGTGGCTATCAGATCTGTATCTGCAAGAGCCGGTACGGGACTTTCAAATGCCGATGCTCTGCCGCCCAACTCGGTGAGTTTTTGTTATTCGAATGCAACCAATTCGCCAGGTTATGAGGCGACGATTCTTGATGTCGGCGGGCTGGGTGGTTACCGGGTCCAATACGCTGCTTCTTATAGCGATGGTGGGAAACAGCTTAAATTCCGTGCGCTTAATGGTGATAACAGTGTGTGGGGGGGATGGACAAAGGTCATCACGAATCATGGCGGAAGTGTTGCGTATTTGTCTGATGCTACTTACTACCAGACGAACCCCACTGGTTGGTACGGAGCGGGTGCTTTTGCCGATCAGTATCAAAACAACGCAGCACCTTTTTTGATGCCAAAAGGATATCAGTCACCTAACGGTAATTCTATTTATCTACCGATTATCAAAGGTTTTTCGGAAACGGCAGGCCATGGTTATGGAACAGCGATTAGTTTTGGGATTTACCGCACGGGTACTAACGCGTTTGGATCTGCAATCATAAATTTAACTGGCGATGCCAGAAACAGTGTTAATTACCAATTTGATATTAGCGGTAATTTTAATGCCCCTGGACAGGTCAGCAGTGGCGGTAATATTGTTGCAGGGCAGGGCCTATATGAATCTGGCGGCCTGGTACGAGTTTACTCATCAAACAACCCGCCCCCACAACAAGATTTAAGTCCTTATGCAAGGCAGGACTGGACGCTGCAATACTTTGTCCGTGATGTCGCAATGGGGGCGGAGGGGGGATTCACGATTGTAAGAAATGCCTGGCAGCGTGTACCTCCAGGATGTGCCATGACAGGCTATAACTTTGAAGGCGATAACCCCGGTGGCGATACGATTTTCTACCGCCCAATTCAGAAGTACATGTCTAATATCGGATGGATTACTGTAGGTCATACAGCATGATAACACTTAAAAATTTCGTTCAGTATGAACCAGAATATAAAGACTTTATGTTTAACGCTATTTTTCTTCAGTCAGAGGACGGACTAGACTGGTATTACCATATGTCCCGTTTCCAAACTGATACTCTGAAAGTCTGCTATGATAAAAATAATATTATTCGTTCTTACAGTAATCAGGTAGACCGACTCTTTCCTCTGGGCATGTCAGTTTCAGAAGTCGATCAAGCAGACGTGCCAGAAGGTTTGAATATACATGGTGAGTGGGCCTGGAATGGCATTAAAATTATTCCACGCGAGTTGACTCAGGATGAGGAAATACAGCAAGCAAAAACCAGGAAAAGTGAATTACTTGTCGAAGCTTCAGATATTATTGCCCCACTCCAGGATGCCTCCGATCTTGGCATTGTAACAGATGAGGAAGCTGCCTCGCTGTTACTCTGGAAGCGCTATCGGGTGATGCTAAACCGGTTGGATCTCAGTACTGCCCCAGCTATCGACTGGCCCGAACGCCCAGCCTGACCCCAAGCCCTCCATCCGGAGGGTTTTTCGTTTGTTGTGTAATCCTTTCCCCAACCCCAATACGTCGCATCAATCACGCACTCCACAGACAATAGCCTCACCACTAAACGAAGGAGTTAACCGGATGGGCGACTATCACCACGGCGTGGAAGTTATCGAAATCAACGATGGCACCCGCACCATTTCCACCGTCTCGACGGCAATCATCGGTATGGTCTGTACGGCCAGCGATGCTGACGACAAGACATTTCCTTTAAACGAGCCCGTGCTCATTACCAACGTGCAAAATGCGATTGCGAAAGCCGGCAAGGCGGGGACGCTGTCCGCTTCTCTGCAGGCGATCGCCGACCAGTGTAAACCGGTTGTCGTTGTTGTTCGTGTGGCTGAAGGCACTGCAGAAACCCCGGAAGAGGCGCGCAAGCAGACCGTTTCCAACATCATCGGTACCACTGATGAAAACGGTAAATATACCGGTCTGAAGGCGCTTCTGACTGCGAAAACGGTAACCGGCGTTAAGCCACGTATTCTCGGCGTTCCGGGGCTGGATTCTCAGGAAGTGGCGACCGCACTGGCCGCGATGTGCCAGAGCCTGCGCGCGTTCGGCTACGTCAGCGCATGGGGCTGTAAAACCATCTCTGACGCGATCAACTACCGCAAAAACTTCAGCCAGCGCGAGCTGATGGTTATCCATCCTGATTTTCTGGCATGGGATACCACCACGAACGCAACGACGACGGCCTGGGCAACCGCCCGCGCGCTTGGCCTGCGCGCCAAAATCGACCAGACAATCGGCTGGCATAAAACCCTGTCAAACGTTGGCGTCAACGGCGTTACGGGTGTAAGCGCCTCTGTCTCCTGGGATCTGCAGGAACAGGCTACCGATGCGAACCTGCTTAACCAGGCGGGCGTCACCACGCTGATTCGCAACGACGGCTTCAAATTCTGGGGTAACCGTACCTGCTCTGACGATCCGTTATTCGTCTTTGAAAACTACACCCGTACCGCGCAGGTGCTGGCCGATACCATGGCGGAAGCGCACGCGTGGGCGATGGATAAACCCATCACGCCAACGCTTATCCGCGACATCGTTTCCGGTATTAATGCCAAGTTCCGCGAGCTGAAAACCAACGGCTATATCGTCGACGGCTCCTGCTGGTATGACCCTGAGTCTAACGATGCATCAACCCTGAAAGCGGGGAAACTGTATATCGATTACGACTACACCCCTGTCCCGCCGCTGGAAAATCTGACCCTGCGCCAGCGCATCACCGATACCTATCTGGCAGACCTGTCAGATTCGGTTAATAGCTAAGGAGCTGCAGCATGGCGTTACCACGCAAACTTAAATACCTGAATATGTTCAACGATGGCCTGAGCTATATGGGCGTTGTTGAGTCTGTGACCCTACCGAAGCTTACCCGCAAGCTGGAGAAGTATCGCGGCGGCGGTATGCCGGGCTCGGTCTCTGTCGACCTCGGTCTGGACGATGATGCCCTGGCGCTGGAGTGGACCGTTGGCGGTCTGCCGGACGCCGCGCTGTGGGCGCAGTATGCCTCTCCGGGCGCGGACAGCGTGCCGCTGCGCTTTACCGGCTCTTATCAGCGCGATGATACCGGCGAAATCTCCGCCGTCGAAATCGTCATGCGCGGCCGTCATAAAGAGTTCGATGGCGGTGAAAACAAGCAGGGCGAGAGCGGCACCACCAAGATGTCCACCGAGTGCGCGTACTACCAGCTGACCATTGATGGCAAAGAGATCATCGAGATCGACATCATCAACATGGTGCTGAAAGTCGACGGCGTTGATCGTCTGGCAGAACACCGTAAGGCCATCGGCCTGTAACCCTTTAACCGGCCGGGATTACCGGCCGGTGAGTTAACTTTCTGAAGAGTAACGAAATGGAAAATATCAACGAGACCGCCATGCACGAAAGTGAAAACCCACATATCGTCACGCTTGATAGCCCCGTTCAGCGCGGTGAGCAAAAAATTGAACAGGTGACGGTTTCTAAGCCCAATGCGGGAACCCTGCGCGGGGTGTCGCTGGCGTCGCTGGCGCAATCCGACGTTGATGCGCTGATTAAGGTGCTGCCGCGAATGACCTCTCCGGCGCTGACCGAGCATGAGGTTGCGCGCCTGGATGCCTGCGATCTGCTCTCTTTTGCAGGTAAGGTGATCGGTTTTTTGTCACCGGCTTCGGCTCGCTGAAATTTCCCGAAAATCTGTCGGTCGACGATCTGATGGCGGATATCGCGGTGATTTTCCACTGGCCGCCGTCAGAACTGTACTCCCTGAGCGTGACCGAACTCCTCTTATGGCGCGAAAAAGCGCTGCAGCGAAGCGGAAACCACCATGAGTAATAATGTCAGTCTTCAGGAGCTGCTTAAGGCAGTCGACCGGGCAACCCGACCGCTTAACGCTCTCCAGAACGCCAGCGTCACTCTCGCAAGCGATATCCACGATTCGCAGACGGCGTTGGGGGCGCTTGATGAGCAGGCGGGGCGTATTAACGGCTTCAGGAAAGCAAATGCCCAGCTCTCCGTGACGGAGCAGTCGCTTGCACAGGCGAAACAACAGGCAGCGGCGCTGGCGGTGCAGCTTAAAAACACGCAAAACCCTACCCAGGCACAGGCTGATGCGCTGTCCGCAGCCCGAAAATCGGCGGCCGACCTTAAGCTTGAGTACAACAGCTTACGCTATTCGGTACAGCGCCAGCGCACTGAACTCGCCCAGGCGGGAGTCAACACGCGTACGCTCTCGTCGGATGAGCGTCGTTTACGAACTCACATCAGCGAAAAAACGCAGCAGCTTAACCGACAGCGTGATGCGCTGGCCCGCGTCAACCAGCAGCAGGAGCGGCTGAGTACCGTTCAGAATCGCTATGAGTCAGGCAAACGCGTTACCGCGCGGGTGCGCCAGCTTGCGAATGCGGGTGTGGGCATGGCCAAAGCGGGCTTTGACCAGACGTCCCGGTTTATGGCGCCAGGCATCAGCGTTGAAAAGCAGATGTCGGCCATTCAGGCAAACCTTGGCCTGGCGAAGGGGGATTCCCGGCTTGAGGCGATTCGCCAGCAGGCGCGGGAGGTCAGTGCCAGGACCGGAGTACCTGCAGATACGGTCCTTCGGGCACAAACCGAACTGACTCGTTCAGGCTATGACGCCGATGGGCTGCTTGCGGCCACCGCGCCAACGGTCAACCTCAGCCTGGCGGGGAATGTCGACGCGGCTAAAGCGGCCGATATGATCGCCAGCACGCAGGCCGCGTATAGCCTGGCCGATGCGGATGCGGGACGCATCGCAGATGTGCTTACCCGCGGTTTTACCTCTTCGAATACCAGCCTCGCTGAGATGGTGGCGGCCGTCACCTCTGCAGCGCCCGCTGCGGATGCCGCCGGTATGGGGCTTGAAGAGACCACCGCGCTGCTGGGCGTTCTGGCGGAAAAAGGGATGAAAGGCGCCGCCGCCGGGGACGCGCTCAGCGCGATGTTGCGCCATGTTCAGACTCCGGATGCCATAAAAGCCTCGGGGGCGCTGGCTTCCGCCGCGGGTGATGGATCGCTTGATGAAAAACGCCAGCAGTTGCGGGGGGCGAAGGGGAGTACCGCGCTCGCGGCTTCCGTGCAGACCGATAATCTTGACGGCGATATCAACCGATTCCAGGCCGCGTGGAACGGGTTGAAGATTGATGTATTTGATAAAGCGGATGGCGCTCTGCGTAACCTGATAACAACCGCAACCGGCTGGCTTGGCACGGCCTCCCTTTGGGTGAATGCCAACCCTGAGCTGACGCAGACCCTCGCCAGCGTTGTTGTCGGCGCGCAGGCGTTTGCTGGCGTACTGTGTGGCGTAGGCACGGTTCTCGGCCCGGTTCTGACGGGCGTCAATATGGTTATCACCGCGGCCGGGATGTTAGGAACGGTATTCAGCGTGGTGGGCGGCGCCATCATGACGGTGCTGGGCGCACTTAGCTGGCCGGTGATTGCCCTTGGCGCGGCGATTGCCGCCGGCGCCTTACTGATTTTCAAATACTGGGAGCCCATCAGCGCCTTCTTTGGCGGAGTGATGGAAGGGCTTTCAACGGCTTTCGCACCGCTGGGTGCGCTGTTCTCACCGGTGATGGCGGTATTTGACGCTATCTCGGAGAAGCTGGGCGGTATCTGGCAATGGTTCACCGACTTAATCACGCCGATCAAGGCGACGCAGGAAACGCTGGATGGCTGTAAAAACGCTGGCGTGATTTTTGGACAGGCGCTGGGTGATGCGTTAATGGCACCGCTTAATCTCTTTAACAGCCTGAGCGGCAAGGCCAGCTGGCTGCTGGAGAAACTCGGTCTTATCAAAAACGAGTCGGGTAATCTCGATGCCGCGGCGGAAAAAGCAGGCGCGACATCCTCTTCTGCGGGCAGTTCGTCCATTCCGGTGGCGGGGATCTCTGGCGTCGGCCAGGGGTATCAGCCAGCCCTCGTGCCGGGAGGACGCTCTTACGTCGATCAGAGTAAAAGCGAATACAACATCACGCTGCAGGGGGGCACGGCTTCAGGAACGGATCTGACGCGTCAAATCCGGGAGACAATAGATAGCATTGAACAGGATAAAGCGAGACGGCAGCAAGCCAGCTTTATGTAAGGTTGAGGAGAGAGAAAATGTTAATGGTGCTGGGTCTGTTTGTCTTTGAACGACGAACCTTACCCTATCAGACAATGCAGTTTACAAAGGATTATCGCTGGGCGTCCAACAATCGGATCGGGAAACCTAAAGCCTGGCAGTACCTTGGCGAAGGCGAGACATCTTTTACCCTCTCCGGACTGCTTTACCCTGAGCTCACGGGAGGGCGGCTTTCCCTCAAGGCGGTTGAGCTGATGGCGAATGAGGGGCGGGCATGGCCGTTGATAGACGGAACCGGCATCATTCACGGCATGTTTATCATTGAAAAAGTCACGCACACGCATTCGGATTTTTACAGTGACGGTACCGCCCGAAAAATTAATTTTACGCTGGAACTGAAACGCGTGGACGAATCGCTGATGACGATGTTTGGCGATCTGAGAACCCAGGCCGAAGAGCTGGTGACGAGCGCACGTAATAGCATTGGAGGGCTGGTGGGATGATCACCGAAATGAATATCCGGGCGGGTGGGAAAATCGCCCCTGATTTTATGCTTAAGCTTGACGATCGCGATATCACACAAAATTTCAGCCATCGTCTTATCAGTCTGAGCATGATCGACAAACGTGGACTGGAAGCCGATCAGCTGGATATTCAACTGGATGATTCCGACGGGCTGTTAGACTTGCCGGCCCGGGGGGCAAAGCTCTCCTTATGGCTGGGATGGGAGGGAACCCCGCTCCAGCCGAAAGGGAACTTTACGATCGATACAATTGAATTTCGGGGCGCGCCGGACACGCTGACCATTCGGGGATGCAGCGCTGATTTTCGTGGAAAGCTAAACGTGCGGCGCGAACAGTCGTGGCATGACACGACGATCGGCGCGATAGTCAATACTATCGCTCAGCGTAACCAGTTAACTGCCAGCGTTGCGGCGGGACTTTCATCGATTGCTATTTCTCATATCGATCAGTCTCAGGAGACCGACGCTGCGTTTCTCACCCGCCTGGCCGAACGTAATGGTGCCTTTGTTTCAATCAAAGCCGGCAAGGTTATTTTTATGAAAGCGGGGCACGCCGTGACGGCCAGCGGCACGCCGATCCCCTTAATGATGATTGAGCGTGGGGACGGCGATAAGCACCTTTTTTACGTTGCCGATCGTGAAAACTATTCCGGCGTGACGGCCAAATGGCTGCAAACGCGCGACCCAAAACAGCAAAATACTCAATTGAGTATTAATCGTCTGCCTGAGGGGCAAGCGACAGAGGGGCTGCAGCACCCGGATGCCGCCACACCGGTAGCGGGAGCTGAAGGCAAGGAGCAGAAACCGCAAGAGAGGCTGGTGGGATCGGCGGAAAACGTATTTGAGCTCACCACGGTGTATGCCTCTGAAGAGCAGGCTCTCAGGGCCGCAGAGGCGAAGTGGCGCGCGCTGCAGCGGGGTACCGTGAATTTTTCTATCCAGCTGGCGCTGGGGCGAGCCGATCTGTACCCCGAAACGCCGGTATTAGTAAACGGTTTTAAACGCGTCATTGACGAGCAGGCGTGGATCATCAGCGAGGTGGTGCATACCCTTAACGATAGCGGATTTACCACGCAGCTTAAGCTTGAACTGAATGCCACTGACGAAAAATTTACTGTTGATAGTGAGTAATACAGTTGCTATTGGTTTTATTTTGGGTATTATTGATTCACAAAATGTGAATCAAGTGGAGGGGTACATGTTTCATTGTCCTAAGTGCAAGCATTCAGCGCATGCGCGTACCAGTCGCTATTTAAGTGAAAATACCAAAGAGCGCTATCACCAGTGCACCAACGTGGACTGCAGCTGTACGTTCGTGACGATGGAGTCCGTGGAGCGCCTGATTGCGACCCCCGGTGCCTCTGAACGTGTCCGAACGGCTTCGCTGAACCACGGTTAGCGGCTGCGTCATCGGCTCAAAAAAGCCAATAAAAAAGCCACTCAATTGAGTGGCTTAATCATATGATTCTAAAACTAAAATTTGGTGGCCCCTGCTGGACTTGAACCAGCGACCTGGCGATTTTGAGTCCCAATTTAAAGACTTATAAAACAAGAAATTACTTTTTAATGGGTTTTTGCATCGAATAATTTCAAATATGAAAGCATAGTGAATAGGTCTGCTGCCATTTTGCTGCCAATGATGCCTATAAAAAATGATAATCGCCATTCAAGAGGTAGAGGGCTAAACCAATCATAAAGGAGCCGAACAGCGAAAACACAGTGTTATACCAGTAGAAGTAGATAGGTGTTTCGGATCGGTAGATGTAGTAATTTTCATATGTGCCTTTATACCAGCCGACGAAGACCCCACTTCTAAGAGCTTTTGCTGAATGAAAAATCATCCACAATCCGCAAAGAAGTACACAGGTCAATACTAATAATGTATCCCATTCCATAGCTTGTCTTATAAAAATAACGCCTTAAAAAAGTGTTAGTGGGTTGAGCAATGTCGCTTCATTCAGGTGGTCATGTGCAAAGTGAGCGTAGCCGAGAAACTCGAAAATTTGGAGCTATGGAGACGCGCAGCAACGCGCTGGCTTGAGGTGATGTATTTGCCAGACCAGACCGATAAAACGCGCGCAGCGGCAGCGGTACGCCGCAATAACTGCCAGAGAATGCTTAACAGCATAAAGCATGATTAAAATACCCCAAACGTATAAGAAGTGCGGAGAGCCGGCACCGGGTGATCGAGCGGGGTATTGCTATCGAGGGAGGCTACGTGCTGGCAGACCCAGGGGGCGAGAGAATTGGCACTAAAAACAATATAGGGCGGATTAACCGCCCCCTTTTTTTTACGCTGTTACACGCTCGTTCCATGCGTCTGAATATTGGACGTTCCCATCGCAATACTTCCAGGTGATCCGCTCATAGCGCAGCTGTACGCCCTCATTATGATTATGCATCTGTAAACCTGGCTCTTTGCAGTTATGCATAACTGGGTTAATGCTGACTACCCGCACATTCTCAAGCAGCATGTTGAAATACTCGACCTCTTGCCCCGCGTCGTTGATTCTGTACCACTTAATTTCAACGCTTTTAAGCGTCTGGCCGGTTGCTACCGCTTTATAGAGATACGGGCTGGAGCTATCAAATTCTTTCTCGATCATAAGCGGCGCATGTAAGCGTGTACCCGTGATTTTGCCCGTGTTGCTATCGGTTGGAACAAGCAAGCCGTGACTAAAAGAGAGAATTTCTACGCTACTTTCACGATCCTGAACATCTACAGACCCCCTGATCAGGTTGCCGCCATCGTCTTTAAGCCACATGTAAGCTGGAATAGCCATTTTAAAACTCCATTTTATGAGGGTAAACCCTCATTAAACGGCTAAAACCGGATCGCAGGTGATACAAATTGTGTTATCGGTATGAGTGATTAAAACGCGTTAAGTATTGATATTAATAATAAAAATGATTGATTGATCTCAAGCAGTACCGTGCAGCGCCGTTGCTCTTATGTTGCTGGTTTTGCCAGGCAAAAGGGAATAACGATGGCATGTATACCGATTTACCCGCCCCGCGGGCTGGAAATTTTGCGCGAACACATTAGGCTCGCGCGGGCGCGTCACGGAGTCCAGGATATGGCTACCCCGCTTACGTATACGTGGTTTTATGAGCGAGTAAGAAACGGCGGGGTGTGGGATTACAAACAACAAAAACGGGCTTACGCTGACTTCGGGAATTTTCATTACGACGCAGTGGGTTATGCAGCGTGCATACCTGCAAAGATTTTGCTTATTGCCGCCGGCGCGGCGCAGTGGAAAGCCGGCACATCAAGACCAGAGTGGGGGAATTTCACGGGGGCCCCGCCGTTTGGTGATGATCCGATGGACCAATTTTGGATAAAGCAAGGCATAGACTATGTTAAGCAGCACCACTATTAGGGCGTTTAAGGCGTTGCATTGGGTGGCTACAATTACGATGGCCATCGTGATCGCTGGGTACTGTTATTTCCAGCATATACAGCGTTTAACTGTTAGTGATCGGCTTTATGAAGTTCGCCAGCTCACGTCCCGGACCTGGTTATACATTACTGAGTATGACGGCTCGAACATGACCACAGGGGAAGTATATCGTTATTTTTTAGCAAGCAAGATTGACGGCGATCCGCTGGTGGCTCTCGAAAAACAACATATCGCCCCAACGCTTACAGCGAACACCGCCCGTGTGAAAGTTGACGGTATAGGCAACAATATCTCATTTACTGTTTATGGCACCGTGTACAGCTTTACAACGTCCGCATTTTTTTATGATGCTGAGGGAATAGCGGCCGCGCCGTTAATCGACTTAACGGCCCGCGGCGAGGGCAGGGACAAGGGGAAATTTAGTCGATAGTAAAAATCCCTTGCAGTCGGGTCAATGACCCGATTAGCCGCGTGTAAGTTTTCACGGCGTACCCGTAGAGGTTCATGGATCAAAAGTACATTGTGATTGCCCGCCGGGCACAAATTGGGTTATTGCCCCTGCAGGTCAATGGCTGGGGCGTGAGTGAGATCCGGTTGATGTTGCCAGGGAAGAACTTCCCTGCAAAAATTACAGCCAGAATCCCCCACATACGATCTGCGAATTCGCAACTTTTGGTTTAATGATTTCGGGAATCATCATGATGCTTCGATCGTCTCAAAACACATGTCGGCGGTATGTCTAGCGGGTTTTTTGGCAGGGGAAGGCCTGATAATTCGCGGATATGCCTTACCCTGTTAGCTGTTAAAAAATGATAAGGTTTTTGGGGCATACCTTCAAAAGGGTTTTTGCGTTGATTGCTGCGAGCAAAAAGAAAAGGCAGCATTAACTGATAAGCTTTTCCGGTTGAGTCAACTTTCATGGGCGGATATCCGCCAGCAGCACTGGCATAAATTCGGATACGAAAAAATCTCCCGTAACTCAATCAAGGCGGCCATCCCCGCTCATGTTACCGAAGACGTGGAGCTTATTGCATTCCGCTTCTGTAGCAAGGTACCCATGGTAGGTTACAAGCGCGATGCTACGTTTTACGTTCTGTGGCTAGACAGGGCATTTACGCTTTATAACCATTCCTGACACGTTCCCATACTGACTATCTGAAACCTCGCTACTGGGCTACCACCAGCATCAGACTCGTAACAGATAACCAAAATATACAGGTGTATATTTAGCTTTTCTGTATCGGTTTATCTTGCTGCATACCCATGGATAGGAGGGGGAGGATCAATCCCAGAGCCTTTCATTTTGCGGAACGGCCCGCTTCATCGAATTTTTACACCCGCGAAAATAAAAAATTAGGGTAACGAACAATGCAGGCATCTGACGTGCTGGTGGGATGGTGTTTTAAACACCTTTCGGACTGAGGAACATCAGTAAGCCTGTGCCGACGACCGCGCCAAGAAAACCATAACCGCCGATGAAGTACATGGAGATCAGTCCAGAAAAATTCACTACGGCCAGCAAAACACAGAAAAGTAAGGAGGGCAGTTTATTTTTTGAGGCTATCAATGCTGCCCCAAACTCCCAGCCCAGCGAAAAGCAAAAGTAGAAGGCCGAAAATCAGCAGCGCTTTTTCATTCGTTAGGTTTCTACAGGCATAGTAACAGCCAGCATGAGCATTATTGAGAGTGGCAAACAGAACCGAAGCAGTGATGAAGAACCGTTTCATTCATACCCCTTGCAGTAGTGGTTACTGCATGAAGCTGGTTAATTCCAGGAGTGTATGAACTGTCATAAATTAACCATGAATCACTATGGTTAATTTTTTGGAAATCCCCGGTATAGCCCCGGAAAAATCAGGCTGGTGGGTGACTCCCCGCCAGCCATTGCGGTGTCTGGTGGCCCCTGCTGGACTTGAACCAGCGACCAAGCGATTATGAGTCGCCTGCTCTAACCACTGAGCTAAGGGGCCGTGGCGGTGAATTATAAAGTAACTCCCCGCAGCAATCCAGCCATTCACACCTGCCTGCTGTTTTTATAAACAACGCATAATCAATCCTTTATACTTCCCTGACGATGTATTGAGCGGGAGTAAAGATGATCAACGATATTCTGGCCCCTGGCCTGCGGGTGGTGTTCTGCGGAATTAACCCGGGCAAGTCCTCGGCGCACACCGGTTTTCACTTCGCCCATCCGGGGAATCGCTTCTGGAAGGTGATCTACCAGGCCGGGTTTACCGACAGGTTACTCAAGCCTGAAGAGGAGCAGCATCTGCTGGATACGCGCTGCGGCATTACCATGCTGGTCGAGCGGCCGACGGTACAGGCGAGTGAGGTCAACCTGCATGAGCTGCGCAGCGGCGGGCGGGAGCTGATCAAGAAGATAGAGGATTATCAGCCGGCCGCGCTGGCGATCCTCGGCAAGCAGGCCTACGAGCAGGCGTTTAGCCAGCGCGGAACGCAGTGGGGCAAACAGAGCATCATGATTGGCGTGACGCAGGTATGGGTGCTGCCAAATCCAAGCGGGCTCAACAGAGCGACGCTGGATAAGCTGGTAGAGGCGTATCGGGAGCTGGATGAGGCGCTGATGGTGCGGGGGCTGTAATCCTCTGCGGCCTGATGCCCTCACCCTGGCCCTCTCCCACAGGGAGAGGGAATAAACAAAAAAAAGCTCCCGATTGGGAGCTTTTTGCTGTTTACCTGGATTAATCGTCCAGGAAGCTACGCAGCACTTCAGAGCGGCTTGGGTGACGCAGCTTACGCAGCGCCTTCGCTTCGATCTGACGGATACGTTCGCGGGTAACGTCGAACTGTTTACCCACTTCTTCCAGCGTGTGGTCGGTGTTCATATCAATACCGAAACGCATACGCAGGACTTTCGCTTCACGGGCGGTCAGGCCAGCCAGCACGTCGTGCGTTGCGGCACGCAGGCTCTCGGTGGTTGCAGAGTCCAGCGGCAGCTCGAGGGTGGTATCCTCGATGAAATCACCCAGATGCGAATCTTCATCATCACCGATTGGTGTTTCCATGGAGATTGGCTCTTTGGCGATCTTCAGCACTTTACGGATCTTGTCTTCCGGCATCAGCATGCGCTCGGCCAGCTCTTCCGGCGTCGGCTCGCGGCCCATCTCCTGCAGCATCTGGCGGGAAATACGGTTGAGCTTGTTGATGGTCTCAATCATATGCACCGGAATACGGATGGTGCGCGCCTGATCCGCGATAGAGCGGGTGATCGCCTGACGGATCCACCAGGTTGCGTAGGTGGAGAACTTGTAACCACGACGGTATTCAAACTTATCTACCGCTTTCATCAGACCGATGTTGCCTTCCTGAATCAGATCCAGGAACTGCAGACCACGGTTGGTGTATTTCTTGGCGATAGAGATAACCAGACGCAAGTTCGCTTCAACCATCTCTTTCTTCGCACGGCGGGCTTTCGCTTCACCGATGGACATACGACGGTTGATATCTTTAACCTGCTCGATGGTCAGGCCGGTCTCTTCTTCAATCTGATGCAGTTTCTGCAGGCCGCGATGCACATCGTCCTTCACGTCGTGCAGTTTTTCAGACCATGGCTTGTTCATCGCGATAGCCGCGTTGAACCAGGTTTCGCTGGTTTCGTTGCCGGTGAAGAGGGTGATGAAGTTCTTCTTCGGCATTTTGCACTGCTCAACGCACAGCTTCATGATGATGCGTTCCTGGGTACGTACGCGATCCATCATCACGCGCATGCTGTTTACCAGGTAGTCGAACTGTTTTGGCACCAGGCGGAACTGTTTGAATACTTCAGACAGCTTCAGGATCTCTTCCTGAGCGGCAGCGTGGCTGCGGCCTTTCGCTTTGATGGTGTCACGCGTCACTTCGTACTGGGTACGCAGCTCGGCAAACTTCTCACGCGCCAGCTCCGGGTCGATGCTGTTGTCATCGTCCGCGGTATCGTCGTCGCTCTCTTCCTCATCTTCGTCTTCGTCATCATCCATCTCTTCCTGAGACAGTTCAGAACCGACGTGAGTGGCGGTAGGCGCCATATCTTCTTCAGCGTTCGGGTCGACAAAACCGGTGATCAGGTCAGACAGGCGCGCTTCTTCCGCTTCAACGCGATCGTACTGCTCCAGCAGATAGGTAATCGCTTCAGGGTACTCGGCAACAGAGCACTGAACCTGGTTGATCCCGTCTTCGATGCGTTTTGCGATGTCAATTTCGCCTTCGCGGGTCAACAGTTCAACGGTACCCATTTCGCGCATGTACATGCGGACCGGGTCAGTGGTACGCCCGATTTCAGATTCCACGCTGGACAGTACCTGTGCAGCAGCTTCTTCCGCATCTTCGTCAGTGTTGTTGGAGGTTTCAGCCAGCAACAGATCATCGGCATCCGGTGCTTCTTCCATCACCTGAATGCCCATGTCATTGATCATTTGGATGATGTCTTCGATTTGATCTGAATCGACGATATCTTCCGGCAGATGGTCATTGACCTCGGCATAGGTCAGATAGCCTTGCTCCTTACCACGTTGGACAAGAAGTTTCAGCTGTGACTGCGGGTTTTGCTCCATAAGACGGTATCCACACTTAATTCGTTTGATTGGTGTCGGCGATGGGGCTGCCAACCTTTAAAGCGAGGGCGTACTTATATTTTTGCCGCTGCCTCTCAGTGCGGCTGCCGGGGGCTTCCCGATCGATATTCGGCACTTAAGCCGTTAAATTTCTTTATTTCTTCGCCAGTTCCTGGTTAATCATCCAGAGCTCCCGGCGTTCTTCGCTGCTTAAACCGTGTGTGCGCTCGCGAGCTATCAACTCTTCCTGGCGCAGCTCAAGCATCGAATCAAACATATGGTTGAGTGAGTCGGTGAACGTTTTTTCTGCAATGTCCTTATCTGCTATATCGTCCCACATCGACAATTTTTCAAGGGTAGCGGCCTCTTTTGTGCCGCGATAATGTTCTAAAAGTTGTCCGGTGGTCAGACCTGGCTGTGATAAACACGTGTTGACCAGTTCTGAAAATAAGCCAAGTCCGGGCAATTTTTCGTGGTTCAAACCCGCCAGCGACGGCACCTGTGGCGCCAGTTCGGGGTTTTGCACCAGTAACCCTATCAGTATACGCATGGTTGTGCGTTTTAGCTGAGGCGCGGGGCGAACCGCGCCGTTTTCAGCCTGTTTAGGCATTAAACGTTCAAGCTGGCTGTCATCCAGAATGCCGAGCTTGTTGCCTAACTCCTGACGCAGATAGATGCGCAGCGTTTCGCCGGGCACCTGGCTGATTAACGGCAGCGCCAGCGTGCTGAGCTGCGCGCGCCCGTCAGGGGTACTCAAATCGACCTGCGGCATCAGGCTGTTAAACAAAAACGTGGAGAGCGGCTGAGCCTGCTCCATCCGCGCTTCAAACGCCGCTTTGCCCTCTTTACGCACCAGCGTATCCGGGTCTTCACCGTCGGGCAGAAACATAAAGCGTAGCTGACGCCCGTCGGTCATATAGGGTAGCGCGGTTTCCAGCGCGCGCCAGGCGGCGTCGCGTCCTGCGCGGTCACCGTCGTAACAGCAAATCACGTTGTTGGTCACGCGGAACAGCAGTTGAATGTGATCCGCTGTCGTGGACGTTCCTAACGACGCAACCGCGTAGTTGATGTCGTACTGCGCCAGTGCCACGACGTCCATATAGCCTTCGACGACCAGAAGACGCGGAGGTTCCGCGTTATCCTGCTGCGCCTCATAAAGACCGTAAAGCTGGCGGCCTTTATGGAAAATATCGGTTTCCGGGGAGTTGAGGTACTTCGGCAGGGCATCACCCAGCACGCGACCACCAAAACCAATTACCCGGCCTCGCTTGTCGCGGATTGGGAACATCACCCGTTCGCGGAAGCGGTCGTAGCTTCGTCCCTGGTCGTTGGTGACCAGCATGCCTGCATCGATGAGAGACTTACGATCTTCGCTATTGCCGCCAAAACGCTTTAACACGTTGTCCCAGCCGGGCGGGGCGTAGCCAATAGCGAAGCGCGCAATGACATCGTCGCTCAGTCCGCGCTTGTTCAGATACTGACGCGCAGGCTCAGCCGCAGAGTGCTTAAGAGACTGTTGGTAAAACGAATTCAGGCCATCCATCAGTTGATACAGCGTTTGCCGTTGATGGCGCTCGATCTGACTTGGCCCACTGCCTGCTTCATACGGCACTTCAAGGTTATGCATCGCCGCCAGCTCTTCGACGGTTTCAACGAACTCGAGCTTGTCGTAGTTCATCAAAAAATCGACGGCATTACCGTGTGCGCCACAGCCGAAGCAATGGTAGAACTGCTTTTCACCGTTTACGGTGAAGGAGGGGGTTTTTTCGTTATGGAACGGACAGCACGCATGGTAGTTCTTGCCCTGCTTTTTCAGCTTTACCCGCGCGTCGATGAGATCGACGATGTCGGTTCTGGCAAGCAGGTCATTGATGAAAACGCGTGGGATTCTTCCGGCCATATGCCCCAAAATTTTAAGCGACTTATAAACGAAAACAAGCCGCGCATTCCTTCCGGAAGCACGGCCTTACGACTATTACTCTGTCTGTCAATTGAGGGCTGAGGCCCTCAACCAATTAGTACAGACGAGTACGGCGTGCGTTTTCGCGAGCCAGTTTCTTCGCGTGACGTTTCACAGCGGAAGCTTTAGCGCGCTTACGTTCGGTCGTTGGTTTTTCATAAAACTCACGACGACGAACTTCAGCCAGAACACCTGCTTTCTCGCATGAACGTTTGAAGCGACGCAGTGCTACGTCGAACGGCTCGTTTTCACGTACTTTAATTACCGGCATGTAACTCTCACCTTTAATAAATTCGGTTTGCCGCTGGCATCAACGCCAGCTTATTTCAAAATGGTGCGGAATTTTACTGCAAATGCTGCTGCTTTGTAAAGCACCGATGCGATTTTGAAAGGGACTTTAATAAGGGTGAGGAGTATACACGAGCCTTCTTCCTGGGGCGAACAAAGTTTTACATCAACCCGCCCAGGCTCTACACTGCGCGGTATTGAAACGAGGTAAAACAAGTCATGCGTGTACTGGGTATTGAAACATCCTGCGATGAAACCGGCATCGCCATTTACGACGACGAAAAAGGGCTTCTGGCCAACCAACTGTATAGTCAGGTGAAATTGCACGCTGACTACGGCGGCGTCGTGCCTGAACTGGCCTCTCGTGACCACGTGCGTAAAACGGTTCCCCTGATTCAGGCGGCGCTGAAAGAAGCAGGATTAACGGCAAAAGAAATTGATGCAGTGGCGTATACCGCAGGCCCGGGCCTGGTCGGTGCGCTGCTGGTTGGCGCAACGGTTGGCCGTTCGCTGGCCTTCGCGTGGGATGTGCCGGCGATCCCGGTTCATCATATGGAAGGGCACCTTCTGGCGCCGATGCTGGAAGAGAATCCGCCTGAATTTCCGTTTGTGGCGCTGCTGGTCTCCGGCGGTCACACGCAGCTGATTAGCGTCACGGGCATTGGCAAGTACGAGCTGCTGGGCGAGTCGATCGACGATGCCGCCGGTGAAGCGTTCGACAAAACTGCCAAGCTGCTGGGGCTGGATTACCCTGGCGGCCCGATGCTGTCGAAAATGGCGTCACAGGGAACGGAAGGGCGCTTTGTCTTCCCGCGTCCGATGACCGACCGTCCGGGGCTGGACTTCAGCTTCTCCGGGCTGAAAACCTTCGCGGCCAATACGATCCGCAATAACGATGACAGCGAGCAGACCCGCGCCGATATCGCCCGCGCGTTTGAAGATGCGGTGGTGGATACGCTGATGATCAAGTGCAAGCGCGCGCTGGATCAGACCGGCTTCAAGCGTCTGGTGATGGCGGGCGGCGTGAGTGCCAACCGTACGCTGCGCGCGAAGCTCGCCGAGATGATGCAAAAGCGTCGCGGGGAAGTGTTCTATGCCCGTCCGGAATTCTGTACCGATAACGGGGCAATGATCGCCTACGCGGGTATGGTGCGCCTGAACGCTGGCGCAACGTCCGACCTGAGCGTGTCCGTGCGTCCGCGCTGGCCGCTGGCGGAACTGCCTGAAGCGTGAGTTTTTTTGCCCGGTGGCGCTGCGCTGACCGGGCCTACGGTTTTGTAGGCCGGGTCAGGCGAAGCCGCCACCCGGCAACAAACCGCACTACACCCGCAGCATCCCTTTCTCTTCCAGAAACGCAATAATCGTCGCTAAACCGTCCCCCGCCTTCAGGTTGGTAAACGTCCACGGACGATCGCCGCGCATGCGGTTGGTATCGCGCTCCATCACCTCCAGCGACGCGCCGACGTACGGCGCGAGATCGGTTTTGTTGATCACCAGAAAATCGGACTTAGTGATCCCCGGCCCGCCCTTGCGCGGGATTTTTTCCCCTTCGGCCACGTCGATCACGTAAATGGTCAGATCCGCCAGCTCCGGGCTGAACGTCGCGCTCAGGTTATCCCCGCCGCTTTCCACGAAGATCAGATCCAGGTTGCCGAACTTCTCGCTGAGCGCTTCCACCGCCGCCAGGTTCATTGAGGCGTCTTCGCGGATGGCGGTATGCGGACAGCCGCCCGTCTCCACGCCCACGATGCGCTCCGGCGCCAGCGCGCCCGCCTCGGTCAGGATGCGCTGATCCTCTTTGGTGTAGATATCGTTGGTTACCACCGCAAGATGGTAGGTATCGCGCATCGCCTTGCAGAGCGCTTCCAGCAGCGCGGTTTTGCCCGACCCTACCGGGCCGCCCACGCCCACGCGCAGGGGATGTTTGTAATCAGCCATGTTGACTCCTCAGGAACGGAATAGTCGTGAATATTGGGTTTCGTGGCGCGCGGAGGCGATGGCGGACAGCGGCGTTGCTGCCCCCAGCGCGTCGTCGCGACGTAAAAATGCCTGTTCAAAACCAGCGGCGTAGTGGTCGCTCAGTTCGATAATCAGCTGCTGTGCGGCCTGCTGCCCAAACGGCACCAGCTTGACGCCTGCCATCACCGCGCTCTCAATCCAGCTGTAGCCAAGGCTCAGCGCCAGCTCGCGCACGCTAATGCCCCAGCGTACGCCGAGCCAGGCCATGCCGCAGAGCTGGCTTTGCATAAACAGCGGCAGCCATTCGGGCGGACAGTCAGGTTCCCAGCTCTTAATCAGTCGCGTAAAGGCCGCCCCACGGTTGCGCTCCTCTTCGCGCAGCTCGCGCGTTTCACGGCAGGCGAGAAGGTATGCCGTCCAGCGTTTTGCATTTGTAAGAGAGGATTGCTCACAGGCCTGATAAAGACGGATAAACAGCGGCAGATCGACGCAGAAAAAGCTCTGCTCCATCTGCTGTATTTGCCAGCGTTTAAAGGCCCCGGCGTCCGTGACCCAGCCCGCCTCAACGGCCCACTCCAGGCCCTGGGACCAGGTAAACGACCCGACCGGCAGGCTGCTGCTGGAGAGCTGCATCAGGCGCAGCCTCTGGCGAGCGTGCTCCATCAGCTCATCAGCGCCAGCAGGGCGGAGACAATCAGCCCGCCGCCGAAGGTTTTACGCAGGCCGTCGTGACGGCGCAGCAGCAATCCTGCGGCGAAACTGGCGCACAGCACCGTGGCGCTGGCGAACATAAACCCGCTGGTGAAGAGCCAGAAGCTGTGGCCGGACATCTCCACGCCGTGCGCCCAGCCGTGGAACATCGCCAGGGCAGGCACCGCCAGCAGCAGACGGTTTTCCGTTTTAAACATCATCACGCCGCTGACCGCCAGCGAGGCGATAATCAGCATCTCCATGCCGCTGAAGCCGCCGAGCAGGCTGCCCGCAATGGCGCCGACAAGCATCATCCCGAGGGTGGCAAACGGCAGCAGGAGCTTGCGGCCGCTCAGCGCCGAGAGCACGCCTGCACCGGTCAGCATCAGGAGATGATCGAGCCCGGTCAGCGGGTGGAAAAAACCGGCCTGAAAGCTGTCGGCGCCGTGGCCGGGATGCGCGAGCGCGGGAACGGAAAAGGCCAGCAGTAACAGGGGGAGTAACTTGCGCATGATGGATCCTTAATGTGAATGGGTATGAGCGTGGCTATGGCTGTGGGCATCGCTGGCGTACGCGCCCGCTTCCGGTTCAAACGGCAGGCTGGCGTAGGTTACCTCCAGCCCAAACTGGCGCAGCATGTCGTCGAGAACGTGATCGTGGTGATAGCGCAGCTCGCCGGGCATGACCTGCAGCGGCACGTGGCGGTTGCCCAGGTGGTAGCAGGCGCGGGCGAGCAGGAACGGATCGGCACAGCGCACCACGGAAACCGACTCCGGGGCGGCGATCACTTCAATCACCTCGCTGCCGTCGTCGGTAGTCAGCAGGTCGCCCCCGCGCAGCAGCAGGCCGCGCGGCAGCATCAGCCCGGCTTCGCGGCCGTCGTTCAGCGCCACGCGGGCGCGGCTTTTCACCCGCACGTCAATCGGCAGCGTGACGCTGGCGGTAGTCTGATGCGCATGGTCCAGGCGTTGGGTTAAATAGATCATCATCACTCCTCAAAACAGGAAATAGCGTTGCGCCATCGGCAGAACGTCAGCCGGTTCGCTGGTAATCAGTTCGCCGTCGACGCGCACCTCGTAGGTTTGCGAGTCGACGGTGATATTCGGCTGCAGCCCGTTGTGGATCATGTCCGCCTTTTTCACCGTCCGGCAGCCTTTTACCACCGCGGTGGCGCTTTGCAGGTTGAGCTGCTGCGGGATACCGTTCGCACTGGCCGCCTGCGAGACAAACGTCAGTCGGGTGGCGTGGCGCGCGGCGCCCAGCGCGCCAAACATCGGGCGGTAATGCACCGGCTGCGGCGTGGGGATTGAGGCGTTGATATCCCCCATCGGCGCGCAGGCGATCATCCCGCCCTTGACGATGGTGGCGGGTTTGACGCCGAAGAACGCCGGAGACCAGACGACCAGATCCGCCAGCTTGCCCGCCTCAATCGAACCGACCTCATGGGCGATACCGTGGGTCAACGCCGGGTTGATGGTGTATTTGGCGACATAGCGCTTCACGCGGAAGTTATCGTTCTCGCCGGTCTCTTCCGGCAGCGCGCCGCGCTGGACCTTCATGCGGTGCGCGACCTGCCAGGTGCGGATAATCACTTCCCCGACGCGGCCCATGGCCTGAGAGTCTGACGAGGTGAGCGAGAACGCGCCGATGTCGTGCAGCACGTCTTCGGCGGCGATGGTCTCCCGGCGAATGCGGGATTCGGCAAACGCCACGTCCTCGGCGATATCCGGATCGAGGTGATGACAAACCATCAGCATGTCGAGATGCTCGTCGATGGTATTGACCGTGTAGGGCAGCGTCGGGTTAGTGGAGGAGGGCAGAATATTCGGGTGTGCGCAGGCGGTGATGATATCCGGCGCGTGGCCACCGCCCGCCCCTTCAGTGTGGAAGGTGTGGATGGTGCGCCCGCCAATGGCGGCCAGCGTATCTTCGACAAACCCGGACTCGTTCAGCGTGTCGCTGTGCAGCGCCACCTGAATGTCCATCTCTTCGGCCACCTCCAGAGAACAGTTGATCGCCGCAGGCGTCGCGCCCCAGTCTTCGTGGATTTTAAGCCCGATGGCGCCCGCGGCAATCTGCTCGCGCAGGGCGTCCGGATTGGATCCGTTACCTTTGCCGAGCAGGCCGATATTCACCGGCAGCGTATCGGCGGCCTGCAGCATGCGGGCGATATACCACGGCCCTGGCGTGCAGGTGGTGGCGTTGGTGCCCGCCGCCGGTCCGGTGCCGCCGCCGATCATGGTGGTGACGCCGGAGACCAGCGCCTCCTCCGCCTGCTGCGGGCAGATCCAGTGGATGTGGGTGTCGATCCCGCCTGCGGTGACGATCTTCCCTTCGGTGGCGATGACTTCGGTTGCGGCACCAATCGGGATCGTCACGCCGGGCTGAATGTCCGGGTTGCCGGCTTTGCCGACGGCCAAAATCCGCCCGTTCTTGACGCCGATATCGGCTTTCACGATCCCCCAGTGATCGACGATCAGCGCGTTGGTCAGCACCAGATCCACGCAGTCGTCTGCGGTCATCTGCCCCTGGCCCATGCCGTCGCGGATCACCTTCCCGCCGCCGAACTTGACCTCTTCGCCGTAGATCGTGAGATCGTCTTCCACTTCAATCCACAGCTCGCTGTCGGCCAGCCGCACTTTATCGCCGGTGGTGGGGCCGAACATATCGGCATAGGCCTGGCGCGAAATCTCAGCCATGTTTCACCTCGCCCATTACCTCGCCGCGAAAGCCGACAATGCGCTGCGCCCCCGTGACCTGAACCAGCGTCACTTCGCGCTTCTGGCCGGGCTCAAAGCGCACGGCGGTGCCTGCCGGGATGTTCAGCCGGTAGCCCCGGGTCACCTCACGGTCAAACTTCAGCGCCGGGTTGACCTCGTAAAAGTGATAGTGCGATCCGACCTGGATCGGCCTGTCGCCGTGATTTTCGACAATCACGGTTTGGGTTTCGCGCCCGACGTTGATCGCAATCGCGCCGGGCTGGATCTGGTATTCGCCTGGGATCATCACGCGCTCCTTAGACGATCGGGTTGTGGACGGTGACGAGCTTGGACCCGTCCGGGAAGGTGGCTTCCACCTGGATATCCGGAATCATCTCCGGTACGCCCTCCATCACCTGGTCGCGGGTCAGGACGTGGCGGCCTGCCTCCATCAGCGAGGCGACGGTTTCACCATCGCGCGCGCCTTCCATGATGAAGGCGCTGATCAGCGCGACCGATTCCGGGTAGTTGAGCTTTACCCCGCGCGCAAGGCGGCGTTCGGCAACCAGCGCGGCGGTGAACAACAACAGCTTGTCTTTTTCTCTGGGGGTCAGTTCCATAACGTTTCTCTTATGTCTGCCAGATACGCGGCGAACAGGCGGTTTTGGTGGTGAGAAGCGGGCGAAGCGACTGCCAGACGTCGCGCATCACCCGCTGACAAATCAGGTTGTCGTGGGAGAGAAAACGGACCGACAGCAGGTCATCGGTGAGCGTTGCACCTGCATAATTTTCCAGCGGTGCGAGGCGTTCACGCACCGCGTCGAGATGTTCTTCCTGGGCAGGGTAGAACAGCAGCGTGCCGAGCCACGGATGCCCGGCGACGGGCGTGAGATCGCCGTCGCTAAGGTGCTGACGCTCAATCAGGCGCGGCTCGTCATCTACCCACACCTCAAGACGGCTCTCGAGCGTGCCGTGGCTGAAGGTTTCGTTTATCACCGGGCGGCCCAGGCAGTACAGCTCCCATGCCAGCAGCGTGCTGGAGGCCTTCAGGTGGAAAACGGAGCGCAGCGCGGCATTCGCGCCGGGAAAAATAATCGTGTCCTGCGGCAGCCACTCCAGGGTGGAATCTTCCTCGAGATAAAAATGCTGGCTCAGACGAGCCTGCGGGCCGCTGCTGCGATAGAACTTGCTGGCGCCGGGCATGGTGATAAGCGCATGGCTTTTGGCGTCCAGACGCACGGTGATATCCAGCGTGTCACCGCCCACAATCCCGCCCGGCGGGTGCAGCAGGTAAAGGTGGCAGGTTTCCCCTTCGGGATAAAATGGACGCTGAACGGTAAGCGGCCCGACGTGGTGGGCGGAGTGCAGGAGGGTTTTCTCAGGGGTGTGACAAAACTGCAGGGCAAGCGATGCCTGCCAGCCTTTGTACGAATTATCAGTGACCTGAGCTGCTAACATGCTGCATCCATTTCCACACCATCGGGATACGTTTCAGTATGCCCTGGCGGAAATGAAGGCTGTCATATGAGTCGCTTATGGATAAAAAACCGGCTCTTGTGAGCCGGTTTGCGGGACTAGCGGTAATCCTCCGCATCCACATCATACCCCGACGGCTCCCAGCGGATTGCCAGCAGCGATGCCAGGCCGATAAACGGTGCCAGCGCAATCACCCAGAACACGGCGGTATCCAGCGAGGCGACCAGCAGCGGGAACAGGAACAGCGACAGCGTCGAGCTGCTGCGCATCAGCGTCTGGTTGAGACCCACACCCACGCCGCGCAGCGAGGTCGGGTAGCTCAGCGAGGCGAACGTCATGGTATGCGCGCCCGGGCCAAAGCCCTGACCGAACAGGAATAGCGCCAGCATCGCGACGGCGAGCACCCCTTCAGAAGCGCCTTCAGGGCGGCCAATCAGCGCCAGTCCCAGCAGCGCGACCAGCTGGCAGGCATAACCCGCAAGCGACATCCGCCAGGCACCGAAGCGCGGTACGTAGCGTACCGCCAGTAGTCCGCCAACGAAGGCAAACAGCAGGTTAAGAACCAGAGAAATGAGAATGGTGGTGAGCATCGACTGGACAAAGAAGCTGGAGATGATCACCGGCAGGCCAAACGCCACGGCGTTATAGGCAAACGAAGAGACGACGGACAGCAGCGTGGCGAGCGTCGTGCGGCGTAAGTAGATGCCGCGGAACAGGTTCAGGTAGTTGGACCATTTCGCTTTATTCACGACAGGGGCCGGCTGGCTGAGCGCGTCCTGCGGCACGTGGGCATTGATGTTATACGACTGGCGTAAAATGGACGCCGCCTCTTTCAGGTTGCCCTGATTCGCCGCCCAGACCGGCGATTCGCTCATGTAGCGGCTGCGTATGGCGATAATCACCAGCGCGGGCACCGCGCCAAAGCCGAGAATCAAACGCCACAGCCAGTCGCTGTGGCTTTCCGGCAGCACGGCGTAGAAGAAAAGCACCAGCAGGTAGGAGATACTGATGGCGGCATACCAGGTGGGGCACCACATCGCGACGCTGGAGGCCTTATTGCCGGGCCCTTTCAGCCTGGCGAACTCGCTTAAAAACGCCATCGCCACGGGAAGATCGATCCCGACCCCGAGCCCCATCACAAAGCGGGCGCCCGCGAGCACATATTCGTTCGGAGCCAGTGCACAGGCGATAGCGGCGACGACAAAGAAGATCATATCAGCCATAAACACGCGGTAGCGCCCGATTTTATCCGTGAGGTAACCGCCAAGCAGCGCCCCGACAATGGCGCCAAAGGTAATGGCCGAGGCCACCATACCGGTACCGGCGGGCGTCAGGTTAAATTCGCGGGTGATGTCTTTAATGCCGAATGCCAGCGCGCCCAGATCGTAGGCATCGAGGAAAATGCCGCCCAGCGCGATACCGACTACGATACGGGCGTTTGCCCGGCCCTGAGAACCGTCATTAACGAGGCGTGATACATCCGATGCGCTGCGCACCCACTGGATGTCGCCATCAGGGGGAATACCTGCCGTTGAAAGGGGAGTAGATTCTGTGATTTCAGCCATTTTCTTCTTATGTGGTTGTGTTGTGTCCCTAACAGTTACCACAGGCAGAAGGTGACCAAAATCACATTTGGCTATAAGGCATAACTAACCCTTCGGAGCGTCTTTTTTCTTTCTCTTGAGCTTCGTCCAGATTTTGGTCTCCTGACGACGCCACAGGCGCTGGATATTGTCGTGATGACGCAGCAGGATAAGACAGGAGAGCATCGACACCGGGAAGGTGAACTGGGGTTTGAACCACCAGACGTAGAACGGGGCGATCAGCGCGCTGACGATAGCGCCCAGCGACGAATAGCCGCTCAGCAGAATGGTCAGAAGCCAGGTCCCGGCCATCACGCCGGTCAGGTCCCAGCCGATGGGCGCAATGGCACCAAAGGCGGTCGCCACACCTTTACCACCTTTGAAGCCGAAGAATACGGGCCAGATGTGGCCGACGCAGGCAGCAATAGCAATGAGCCCCAGCCAGAACGGCGTGACGCCCAGCGCATACGCGCCCCAGACGGGTAGCATCCCTTTCAGAACATCAAAAATCAAAACCGCTACGGCTGCTCCCTTGCCGCCAATTCGTAGTACGTTGGTCGCCCCCGGATTCCCGGAACCATTTTCACGCGGGTCAGGTAACCCGGCAATGCGGCAGACCAGAATGGCGCTGGAGATTGAGCCGCAAAGATAGGCGAGGAGGATCATTCCAGGCGCGATTGCACTCATAACGCTGTTCCGTTTTGAAAATGTATCTGTATTCTCAGCATCTGTGGATAATACGCATAATTCGCCGGAAGTGGTATCCGGTTTAGCCAAAAAGCAGGCAGGTCGTGATGGATATTGTATTTATAGAGCAACTTTCGGTAATCACCACTATTGGTGTTTACGACTGGGAACAGACCATCGAGCAGAAACTGGTGTTCGATATCGAAATGGGCTGGGATAACCGCAAATCGGCAAAAAGCGATGACGTGAACGACTGTCTGAGCTATGCCGACATCAGTGAAACGGTCATCAACCATGTGGAAGGGCAACGTTTTGCGCTGGTCGAACGGGTGGCTGAAGAAGTCGCAGAATTGCTGCTGAAAAAATTCAACTCACCGTGGGTGCGCATCAAGCTGAGTAAACCGGGCGCGGTGGCGCGCGCCGCCAACGTTGGCGTCATCATTGAGCGTGGCACAAATCTGAAAGGCAAGAATTAACGTCATAATTGCTAAACCAATTTAGTTTATACCGGTCTCAGGACTGTATCTTATCGGTTGTCCGTGTGGGACACCGTTTTTTTATATCTTTTTAGGGGTTTATAGATGAGCGATATGCACTCGCTGCTGGTGGCGGCAATACTGGGTGTGGTCGAAGGATTGACGGAGTTTTTGCCGGTGTCCAGTACGGGCCATATGATTATCGTTGGCCATCTGCTGGGCTTTGAAGGCGATACCGCCAAAACGTTCGAAGTGGTGATCCAACTGGGGTCTATTCTGGCGGTGGTGGTGATGTTCTGGCGCCGTCTGTTTGGTCTGATCGGTATCCATTTTGGCCGTCCGCCGCAGCACGAAGGGATGAGTAAAGGTCGCCTGTCGCTGATCCATATTCTGCTAGGGATGATCCCTGCGGTGGTGCTGGGCCTGGTTTTCCACGACGCCATCAAATCGCTGTTTAACCCAATTAACGTGATGTACGCGCTGGTGGTGGGGGGCTTCCTGCTGATCGCCGCGGAAGTGCTGAAGCCAAAAACGCCGCGCGCGGAAGGTCTGGACGATATGACGTATCGTCAGGCGTTTATCATTGGCTGCTTCCAGTGTCTGGCGCTGTGGCCGGGCTTCTCGCGTTCAGGCGCTACCATCTCCGGCGGGATGCTGATGGGCGTAAGCCGTTACGCCGCGTCAGAGTTCTCGTTCCTGCTGGCAGTGCCGATGATGATGGGCGCTACTGTACTCGACGTCTATAAGAGCTATCACTTCCTGACGGCTGGCGACATTCCGATGTTCGCCGTTGGCTTCATCACCGCGTTTATCGTGGCGCTGATTGCCATCAAAACCTTCCTGCAGTTGATTAAGCGTATCTCGTTTATTCCGTTCGCGATCTATCGCTTTATCGTCGCGGCTGCGGTGTACGTGGTCTTCTTCTGACCGATGGCCCTCAGTCTTTTGGCTGAGGGCAATGCTTTTCTTTCCAGTCAGACACCGCCTGAATTCGCCGTTTCGTGAGTTCTTCGCGAATTTCCGGTCCTTTGAATCCCGCCTCGACAACGTCCTTCGTGGGCACCGCTTTCGCGACGTCCCAGGCTTTACGCAGTAAACGTCCCTGCGGGTAGTCGCACGCTTCAAACCCGGTACGCCCGCGCACGTCAGCTTCGCTGGTCAGCGCGATTTGCTCCACGCGCTGGGGTTTGCGCCAGGCGTCGATGTTATCGAAAAGCTTAACGATGGTGGCCGGTTTCAGGATCGGGAAGGTGTGGATCAGATCGTGGAATTCGGCCACCAGTTTCGCCAGATCGCGGATCTCGTTCGGCACGCGCAGACGCTGGCACAGCCCCTCGACCAGCTTCACCCCTGCCGGACCGTGTCCGTGGTGGCGAGGCCAGAATTCTTTTGGCGTTAAGCCTTTGCCGAGATCGTGGCACAGGGTGGAAAAGCGCACGTCCACGTCAGGGCTGAGCATGGCCGCCATGCTCAGGGTCATCAGCGTATGTACGCCGGTATCAATTTCCGGGTGCCATTTTGCCGGGGCAGGTACGCCAAACAGCGCGTCTATTTCCGGGAACAGCACCTTCAGCGCGCCGCAGTCGCGCAGGACCTGGAAAAAGACCTGCGGGTTGCGCGTGGTGAGCGCATTTTCCGTCTCTTTCCAGACGCGCTCTGGCGTCAGGTGTTCCAGCTCGCCCGCCTCGGTCATGGCGGTCATCAGCGCCATTGTCTCATCGGCAATACGGAAACTGAGATGGGCGTAACGCGCGGCAAAGCGCGCCACGCGCAGCACGCGGAGCGGATCTTCAGAAAACGCCGGGGAGACGTGACGTAAAAGACGGTTGCGCAGATCGTCCTGACCGCCATAGGCGTCAACGATCTGCCCGTGCTCGTCCTGCGCCAGCGCGTTGATGGTGAGATCGCGGCGCAGGAGATCTTGCTCCAGCGTCACGTCCGGCGCGGCATAGCAGGTGAAGCCCGTATAGCCCGAGCCCGATTTCCGCTCGGTACGCGCCAGGGCATACTCTTCACGGCTTTTCGGGTGCAGGAACACGGGAAAATCGCGGCCTACCTGCTGGTAGCCCGCGTCGAGCATCTCTTCAGGGGTGGCGCCAACCACCACCCAGTCTTTATCTTTGACCGGCAGACCTAACAACGCATCACGTACCGCACCACCGACCAGATAACTCTTCACGCCCAACTCTCCCGTTTTCTCTTTTCCAGAATGATACGTAAGTCTGGCAGAGAAGACGAATTAGTTCATCCAGCGGTCTTTACGCTTACGGCTTGGGATCAGATGCGGCAGGACCAGACCCAGTACCAGACCCACGCCCAGCACGCCACCGCCATACATAAACCACTGCATGATAATGGTGCGCTGTTTGTCGTCGAGCTGCAGGTTGGCGGCATTCACTTTCTTCTGCGCGACAATCAGCTCGTTTTTCAGTTTCTGGTTCTCTTCTTTCAGGCCGTTAATCACACCGTCGCTTTGCGCCACTTTCTGCTGCATTTCAGCGGTGCGCTGGTTCCAGGTGCCGTCGATGTTGTTCAGCTTGTCGGTCAGGGTCTTCACCTGGTTTTCCAGATCCGGCACGCGCGTGCGCAGGCTTGGCACGGTGCTCAACTCTTTCAGCGGGATCCAGGAAGTACGACCGGTACTGTCGCGAACCTGACCGTAGTTGGTGTCCGCATTGGTTTGTAACAGGGTGACTTCCTCGCCGGCATTTACCGTGCCCACGAGGCGATAATTATCTCCGGGGCCACTGCGTACCCAGGTGTTCAGTTCGTCAGAAACGTAACGCTTTTCTTCAGCGTGCACGGCGGTTGCGGCGCTAAAAGCGAGTAAAGTAAGTCCAATCAGGCGTAATTTAAGCATCATTAGTCGTTATTTTCATAAATAGTGGAACGATAGTAGTGGCAACAGTGTCTCTACGCAAAGCATTCGTCAGCAATCAGAATCATCTGTGTCACGACTCTACACATTTACGCCCGACAAATTGCTCATTGCATGGCAATTTGGCGCAAAATACTATGTACTGACAAACAAATGGCGAGGAAGTTCGCCCTCATTGACGCGTCTGTGACGCACGCAAAAGTACAAGGCTATGGCACAAGAAATCGAATTAAAGTTTATCGTCGAAAAAGACAGCGTTGACGCACTCCGCCAGCATCTGCATACGCTTTCCGGCGAACACCATGCACCGGTACAACTGCTTAATATCTATTACGAAACGCCAGACAACTGGCTGCGCCGCCACGATATGGGGCTGCGTATCCGCGGCGCGGGCGGGCGCTACGAGATGACGATGAAAATTGCCGGTCGCGTGGTCGGCGGTTTACATCAGCGCCCGGAATACAATATCGACATCAGCAAGCCAGAACTTGAGCTGGAACGTTTCCCGGCGGAGGTCTGGCCGGAAGGCGAACTGCCTTCCACGCTGGCGGAACAGGTACAGCCGCTGTTCAGCACCGATTTCTGGCGCGAAAAATGGCTGGTGACGGAAGGCAAAAGCCGCATCGAAATCGCCCTCGATCTGGGGGACGTGAAGGCGGGTGAGTTCCAGGAACCGATTTGCGAACTGGAGCTTGAGCTGCTGGAAGGTGACGCAAATGACGTGCTGAAGCTGGCGCGCAGGCTGGTAAACCAGTCCGGATTACGTCAGGGAAGCCTGAGTAAAGCCGCGCGAGGTTACCATCTGGCCGCCGGAAATGCGCCGCGCGTGCTGAAAGAGACGACCATTTTGCACGTTGCGCCGAAAGCCAGCGTTGAACAGGGTCTGGAAGCCGCGCTGGAGCTGGCGCTTTCTCAGTGGCAATACCATGAAGAGCTGTGGGTGCGGAATGTGAAAAACGCCAAATCCCACGTGCTGGTGGCGATTGCTCTGGTGCGCCATACCCTTGCGCTGTTCGGCGGTATTGTTCCTCGCAAAGCGAGCGCTCACTTACGTGACCTGCTGACGCAGACCGAAACGCTGATGCTCTCCGATGTCTCGGCGCAAACGGCGATCTACAGCCCGCAAACCGCCACGGCAAAACTGGCGCTGACCGAGTTTCTGGTGACGCGCGGCTGGCGCGCCTTCCTGGATGCGAAAGCAGAGGCCAAAATCGCGGAAAACTTTAAGCGTTTCGCGGATATTCATCTTTCCCGTCATGCCGCTGAACTGAAGAGCACCTTTGCCTATCCGCTCGGCGATAAGTATGGCGATCAGCTTCCCCGTCTGTCGCGCAACATCGACAGCATGCTGCTCCTTTCCGGTGCCTACGACGGGCCACAGGCGCAGGCGTGGCTGGAAAACTGGCAGGGGCTGAAGCATGCCATCGAAACCCGCCAGCATATTGAGATTGAGCATTTCCGTAACGAGGCCATTTCGCAGGAGCCGTTCTGGCTGCACAGCGGAAAACGTTAACTCTGGCAAGGAACCCCTAGAATGCCGCTTTCTTCACCGTTACAGCAGCAGTGGCAGACCGTTTGCGAACGTCTGCCTGAGTCATTACCGGCGTCATCGTTAAGCGAGCAGGCGAAAAGCGTGCTCGTCTTCAGTGATTTTGTGCAGGAAAGCATCACCGTCTTCCCGGACTGGCTGGCTGAGCTTGAGAACGCACCGCCGCAGGCGGACGAGTGGCGGCACTATGCCGGCTGGCTGCATGCCGCACTCGAAGACGTAGCGGATGAGACGACGCTGATGCGCGTCCTGCGTCAGTTCCGCCGTCGGGTGATGGTGCGCATTGCCTGGGCTCAGGCGCTGGAGCTGGTGAGCGAAGAGAGTACGCTGCAGCAGCTAAGCGAGCTGGCGCAAACGCTGATTGTCGCCGCGCGCGACTGGCTCTACGCCGCCTGCTGTAAAGAGTGGGGCACGCCTTGCAGCGAGGAAGGGGTTCCTCAGCCGCTGTTGATTCTGGGGATGGGCAAGCTGGGCGGCTGCGAGCTGAACTTCTCCTCCGATATCGACCTGATTTTTGCCTGGCCCGAGAACGGCTCCACGCGTGGCGGCCGTCGCGAGCTGGACAACGCCCAGTTCTTTACCCGTCTCGGGCAGCGTCTGATTAAGGCGCTGGATCAGCCCACGCAGGACGGCTTTGTTTACCGCGTGGACATGCGCCTGCGGCCGTTCGGTGACAGCGGCCCGCTGGTGCTGAGCTTTGCAGCGCTGGAAGATTATTACCAGGAGCAGGGGCGCGACTGGGAGCGTTATGCGATGGTTAAAGCGCGGATCATGGGCGACAGCGACGACGCCTACGCCAACGAGCTGCGCGCCATGCTGCGCCCGTTCGTGTTCCGTCGCTATATCGACTTCAGCGTCATCCAGTCCCTGCGCAATATGAAAGGGATGATCGCCCGTGAGGTTCGCCGTCGTGGGCTGAAGGACAACATCAAGCTTGGCGCGGGCGGCATTCGCGAAATCGAATTTATCGTCCAGGTCTTCCAGCTGATTCGCGGCGGGCGTGAGCCGTCGTTACAGTCCCGTTCACTGCTGCCGACGCTGAGCGCCATCGAGCAGCTGCACCTGCTGCCGGACGGCGACGCGCAAACCCTGCGCGAGGCCTATCTATTCCTGCGTCGTCTGGAGAACCTGCTGCAAAGTATCAACGACGAACAGACTCAGACCCTGCCGGGGGATGACCTTAACCGGGCGCGTCTGGCCTGGGGGATGCGCGTGGACGACTGGTCAATGCTGACCGAACGGCTCGATGCCCATATGGCAGGCGTGCGCCGCATCTTTAACGAACTGATCGGTGATGACGAAAGCGAATCGCAGGACGATGCGCTCTCCGAGCACTGGCGCGAGCTGTGGCAGGATGCGCTCCAGGAAGATGACACCACGCCGGTGCTGACGCACTTAACCGACGACGCGCGCCATCGCGTGGTGGCGCTGATCGCCGATTTCCGTCTTGAGCTGAACAAACGCGCCATCGGCCCGCGCGGCCGTCAGGTGCTGGATCACCTGATGCCGCACCTGCTGAGCGAGGTCTGCTCGCGGGCGGATGCGCCGGTGCCGCTGTCGCGCATGATGCCGCTGCTGAGCGGGATCATCACGCGTACCACGTACCTTGAGCTTTTGAGCGAGTTTCCGGGGGCGCTGAAGCATCTGATTACGCTCTGCGCCGCCTCGCCGATGGTGGCCAACAAGCTGGCGCGCTATCCGCTTCTGCTGGATGAACTGCTCGACCCGAACACCCTGTATCAACCCACGGCGACGGATGCCTACCGGGACGAGCTGCGTCAGTATCTGCTGCGCGTGCCGGAAGAGGACGAAGAGCAGCAGCTGGAGGCGCTGCGGCAGTTTAAGCAGGCCCAGATGCTTCGCGTGGCGGCTGCGGATATCGCCGGAACGCTGCCGGTGATGAAAGTGAGCGATCACTTAACCTGGCTCGCGGAGGCGATCATCGACGCGGTAGTGCAGCAGGCGTGGGTGCAGATGGTGGCCCGCTACGGCCAGCCGAAGCACCTTGCTGACCGTGAGGGGCGAGGCTTTGCCGTGGTCGGTTACGGCAAGCTCGGCGGCTGGGAGCTGGGATACAGCTCCGATCTGGATTTAATCTTCCTGCACGACTGCCCGGTTGACGTGATGACCGACGGCGAGCGCGAGATTGACGGGCGTCAGTTCTACCTGCGCCTGGCGCAGCGCATCATGCACCTGTTCAGCACCCGCACCTCGTCGGGCATTTTGTATGAAGTCGATGCGCGCCTGCGTCCGTCCGGCGCGGCGGGCATGCTGGTGACCTCAACGGAATCCTTCGCCGATTACCAGAAGAATGAAGCCTGGACGTGGGAGCATCAGGCGCTGGTGCGCGCCCGCGTGGTGTATGGCGATCCGCAGCTCAAAACGCAGTTCGATGCCATCCGTAAGGACGTCATGACCACCCCGCGCGAGGGCAGTACGCTGCAGACCGAAGTGCGCGAGATGCGCGAGAAAATGCGCGCGCATCTCGGCAATAAACACCGCGATCGTTTTGATATCAAAGCCGACGAGGGCGGGATCACCGATATTGAGTTCATTACCCAGTATCTGGTGCTGCTCCACGCCCACGACAAGCCGAAGCTGACCCGCTGGTCTGATAACGTGCGCATTCTGGAACTGCTGGCGCAAAACGACATCATGGACGAACAGGAGGCGCAGGCCTTAACCCGCGCCTACACGACGCTGCGCGACGAGCTTCATCACCTGGCGCTGCAGGAGGAACCGGGGCACGTGGCGCTGGACTGTTTCACTGCTGAACGCGCTCAGGTAACGGCCAGCTGGCAGAAGTGGCTGGTGGAACCGTGCGTAACAAATCAAGTGTGATATTATCGCGCGCAAATTGTGAATCTTTCTGGAGTCAGGAATGAAAGTAACACTGCCAGAGTTTGAACGTGCTGGGGTAATGGTTGTTGGGGATGTGATGCTGGATCGCTACTGGTATGGGCCGACCAGCCGCATCTCTCCGGAAGCACCGGTACCGGTGGTAAAGGTCGACACCATTGAAGAGCGTCCCGGCGGCGCGGCAAACGTGGCGATGAACATTGCCTCTCTGGGCGCGCACTCGCGTCTGGTTGGCCTGACCGGTATCGACGATGCGGCGCGCGCGCTGAGCAAGTCGCTGGCGGACGTGAACGTGAAGTGCGACTTCGTTTCGGTTCCGACCCACCCAACCATCACCAAGCTGCGCGTGCTGTCTCGCAACCAGCAGCTGATCCGCCTCGACTTTGAAGAAGGGTTCGAAGGCGTTGATCCCGAGCCGCTGCACGAGCGCATTAACCAGGCGCTGGGCAATATCGGCGCGCTGGTGCTGTCCGACTACGCGAAAGGCGCGCTGGCGAGCGTGCAGACGATGATCCAGCTGGCGCGTAAAGCCAGCGTGCCGGTGCTGATCGACCCGAAAGGCACCGACTTTGAGCGCTATCGCGGCGCGACGCTGCTGACGCCAAACCTCTCCGAGTTTGAGGCGGTGGCGGGCAAGTGCAAAACTGAGGAAGAACTGGTTGAGCGCGGCATGAAGATCATTGCTGACTTTGAGCTATCCGCGCTGCTGGTGACCCGCTCCGAGCAGGGGATGACGCTGTTGCAGCCGGGCAAGGCACCGCTGCATATGCCAACCCAGGCGCAGGAAGTGTACGATGTGACCGGTGCCGGTGATACGGTGATCGGCGTGCTGGCGGCGACGCTGGCCGCAGGAAACTCTCTGGAAGAGGCGTGCTACTTCGCTAACGCCGCGGCGGGTGTGGTCGTTGGTAAGCTCGGTACCTCAACCGTTTCCCCAATCGAGCTGGAAAACGCGGTGCGCGGCCGTGCGGACACCGGTTTTGGCGTTATGACCGAAGACGAGCTTAAAGTGGCTGTCGCCGCCGCGCGCAAGCGCGGTGAGAAAGTGGTGATGACCAACGGCGTGTTTGACATTCTGCACGCGGGTCACGTCTCCTATCTGGCGAATGCGCGCAAGCTGGGCGATCGCCTGATTGTGGCTGTGAACAGCGATGCGTCGACGAAACGCCTGAAGGGTGAAACGCGTCCGGTGAACCCACTTGAGCAGCGGATGATCGTACTCGGCGCGCTGGAAGCCGTGGACTGGGTAGTGTCGTTTGAAGAAGACACACCGCAGCGTCTGATTGCCGGTATTCTGCCGGATCTGCTGGTAAAAGGCGGTGATTACAAGCCGGAGCAAATCGCGGGCAGCGAAGAGGTCTGGGCCAATGGCGGTGAAGTGATGGTGCTCAACTTTGAGGACGGGTGTTCCACCACCAACATCATCAAGAAGATCCAGAAAGACAGTCAGTAAAAAAAACGGGCCAGCTGGCCCGTTTATTTTTTCACCCTCTCCCTGTGGGAGAGGGCTGGGGTGAGGGCATCAGGCCGCACTTACTCCTGGTCATCCACCGGTGGAATGGCCGGTGCTGGCTTCACTTCTTCCGGCGCATTGCGGTTTTCCAGCTCGGTCAGACGCTGTTCCAGCAGCGCCAGCTTCTCGCGGGTGCGCAGCAGAACCTGGGTCTGCACGTCAAACTCTTCGCGGCTGACTAAATCAAGGCGAACCAACTGCGCCTGCAGCGTCTGGCGGATTTTCTTCTCAACGTCATCACCAAATTCACGAATGCCTTTTGGCATGGATTCATGAACCTGACGCGCGATCTGCTCAATTTTCTTCGGGTCAATCATTGTCGTTTCCCTTGATGGAAAGGTGTTAGTGTCCATTGTAGCGCGTCATGCCCGGGGTAAACAAAATTGTTTGATGCTTATGCATTGCCCAGGATAATCAATAGCGTTATAGTTATCTCGCTTATTCTCAGGGCGGGGCGAAATTCCCCACCGGCGGTAAATCAGCGTGACGCTGAAAGCCCGCGAGCGCTTTGGGTGAAAACTCAAAGGTCAGCAGATCCGGTGTAATTCCGGGGCCGACGGTTAGAGTCCGGATGGGAGAGAGTAACGATCCAGTCGGGCATGGGCCCGCTCACGTTATCTTTTTGCCGCTTATACGGCGCTCCTAAGACTGCCCTGATTCTGGTAACCATAATGTTAATGAGGTTTTTTTACCATGAATCAGACGCTACTTTCCTCTTTTGGCACTTCAACTCAACGTGTTGAACATGCACTGGATGCACTGCGCGAAGGCCGCGGTGTGATGGTGCTTGACGATGAAAACCGTGAAAACGAAGGCGACATGATTTTCGCCGCCGAAAACATGACCGTTGAACAGATGGCGCTGACCATCCGTCACGGCAGCGGCATCGTATGCCTGTGTATTACCGAAGATCGTCGTAAGCAGCTCGAGCTGCCGATGATGGTCGAAAACAACACCAGCGCCTTTGGTACCGGTTTTACCGTGACTATTGAAGCGGCGCATGGCGTGACCACCGGTGTGTCTGCGGCTGACCGTCTGACCACCGTACGTGCCGCGATTGCTGACGGTGCGAAGCCATCCGATCTGCATCGTCCAGGCCACGTCTTCCCACTGCGCGCGCAGGCGGGCGGCGTCCTGACCCGCGGCGGTCACACCGAAGCGACCATCGACCTGGTGACGCTGGCGGGCTTCAAACCTGCGGGTGTGCTGTGTGAACTAACCAACGATGACGGCACCATGGCGCGCGCGCCGGAGTGCATCACCTTTGCGCGTCTGCACAACATGCCGGTGGTAACGATTGAAGATCTGGTGGAGTATCGCCAGGCGCACGAGCGCAAAGCCAGCTGATAATAAAAACGCCGGGATATCCCGGCGTTTTTTTACCCGATTCCTGCGGTCTGCAGCAGAACCAGGCTTAATCCCATCACCGACATTCCGCACAGCACGCCATAGCTGGGGTTGTTGTTAGGATCTATCTCCTTCGCCAGCGGCATCAGTTCATCCACCGAAAGTGCAACCATGATCCCGGCTACCGCTGCCATAATCGCCGCCATCACTACCGGAGAGACCAGGCTACCAAGGATCAGCCAGGCCAGCACGCCGCCAAGGATTTCGGCCATCCCGGAAATACCTGCCCAGAACACCGCGGTGCGTTTCGAGCCCGTGGCGGCATAGACCGGACCGGCGACGGCCAGTCCTTCAGGAATATTGTGTAAGGCGACCGCCAGCGCGATGCCAAAGCCCATTTCCAGATTGCTGCTGGCCGTCACGTAGGTGGCGACCCCTTCCGGGAAGTTATGCAGGCTGATGCCCAGCGTCAGCAGAACCGCCGTTCGCTTAATATTCCGCGGCATGGGCGTTACGCTTTTCTGCATTAAATCCTGCGGATGCGCGTGCGGCAGCATCCGGTCGAGGGCAAAGTACCCCAGCAGGCCAAAAACAAACATGCCGTAACCCAGCAGCGGAGACATGCCTTCTGTGCCCAGCGCGGCAGGCAGCATCTCCATCAGGGAGATGAGCAGCATGATCCCGGCAGCAAAGCCCAGCGAGAAGGCCAGTACGCGGTTAGAGGGCTTTTGACCAAGTACGCCGAGGATCGCACCGATAAAGGTCGCAGCGCCCGCGAGTATGGTCAGGATCAAGGGGACTGACATGCATAACTCCTTGTGATAATGATTCTCATTAATATAAATGATTCATTTCTGGCAAAGCGAGGGGCGAACCCCGGCTTTACACGTTCCTTACATTCAAATTTCCTGATGATGATCTTCACGCTTATCTGCGTTCATCTTTGCCGGATTGCGCGTAATGTAGCACCATTAAATTGACACCTTCTGTAAGGATATCATCATGACTTCTTCCCGTATGCCAGCCCTGTTTTTAGGCCACGGCAGCCCAATGAACGTTCTGGAAGACAACGTCTATACCCGTGCCTGGCGTCATCTGGGCGAGACGTTGCCGCGTCCAAAAGCGATTGTGGTGGTATCCGCGCACTGGTTCACCCGCGGCACGGGCGTGACCGCCATGGAGGCGCCTAAGACCATTCATGATTTTGGCGGCTTCCCGCAGGCGCTGTATGACACGCATTATCCAGCCCCCGGCTCGCCTGAGCTGGCACAAAGGCTGGTGGATCTGCTGGCGCCTGTCCCTGTAACGCTGGATAAAGAAGCCTGGGGTTTTGACCATGGCTCCTGGGGCGTTCTGATTAAAATGTATCCTGATGCGGATATCCCGATGGTGCAGCTGAGCATCGACAGCACTAAACCGGCCGCCTGGCATCTGGAGATGGGCCGCAAGCTGGCAACGCTTCGTGATGAAGGCATCATGCTGGTGGCAAGCGGCAACGTGGTGCACAACCTGCGCACGGCGCGCTGGCACGGTGAGAATACGCCTTACCCGTGGGCGACCGCTTTTAACGACTACGTTAAAGCGAACCTGACCTGGCAGGGTTCGGCTGAGGAGCATCCGCTGGTTAACTATCTGGATCATGAGGGCGGTTCGCTCTCTAACCCGACGCCGGAACATTTCCTGCCGCTGCTGTACGTACTTGGCGCGTGGGATGGTCAGGAGCCGGTTACGATCCCGGTCGACGGGATTGAGATGGGGAGTCTGAGTATGCTGTCGGTGCAGGTGGGGTAATAAAAGCAAAACGGCAACTTCAGGTTGCCGTTTTTAGTGTGTGCACCCTCTCCCACAGGGAGAGGGCTGGGGTGAGGGCATCAGGCCGCAGTCTTACTCCACAAAAATATGCGGATAGAACCGCGACAGATCCTGCGTGATCAGCGCGCGATCTTCGCGAATGCCAATCCCGGCCGGTTGATCGTTGATGAGCCAGCTGCCAATCAGCGTATAGCTGTCGCCAAATTTTGGCAGCTGCCAGAACTCCTGGACGATCATCCCTTCTTCGCCGTACGGCCCTTCAACCGCTTCCAGCGTCTTACCGTTTTCGATAATCGACACGTTCGCACCTTCGCGGGAGAAGATCGGCTTAACGACGTATTTCTCCATTTGCGGGTAATCATCTTCCGCAAAGTACGCTGGCAGCAGGTTCGGATGGTTCGGGAACATCTCCCACAGCATCGGCAGCAGGGCTTTGTTAGAGATAATGCTCTTCCAGGCCGGTTCCAGCCAGCGCACGCCCGCGTCTTCCAGCTTGGTGGAGAACATCTCGCGGAGCATGTACTCCCACGGGTAGAGCTTGAACAGGTTGCTGATCACCTGATCCTGCGTATCCGTAAACTGACCTTTTTCACCCAGTCCGATATCCTCGATATAGAGGAACTCGGTCGCCACTTCCGCTTCGGCAGCGCAGTCCTGCAGATACTGAACCGTGCCACGGTCTTCTTCCGTGTCGCGGCAGCAGGCGAGATGCAGCAGGTTGAAGCCAAACTGCTCGCGTAGCTCGGCGAAGCGCTCGATCAGCTTCTCCTGCAGGCTGTTGAACTGGTCGCTGCCTTCCGGCAGGTTTCCGGCATTGGCCTGGTCTTCCAGCCAGATCCACTGGAAGAACGCCGCTTCATACAGGGAAGTTGGGGTATCGGCGTTGTTTTCCAGAAGCTTCGGTTCACCTTTGCCGTCCCACGCCAGATCCAGGCGAGAGTAAAGCGAAGGCTGATTTGTTTTCCACGACTGGCGGACAAAGCTCCAGGTGTGCTTCGGAATGCGGAACTTTGCCATCAGCTCGTCGCTGTCGATGACCTTTTCCACGACCTTCAGGCACATCTGATGCAGCTCGGCCGTCACCTCTTCCAGCTTCTCAACCTGGGCCAGCGTGAGCTTGTAGTAAGCGTCTTCACACCAGTACGGCTCGCCGTACATGGTGTGGAAGTTAAAACCGTACTCGGTGGCTTTTTCGCGCCAGTCCGGGCGCTCGGTGATACTGACTCGTTCCATGATCAGCCGCCCATTGAGCGAGTAGAGGAGGTGCCTGTCGCACTGCGCTGCATGCTGGTCTGCTTCGCCACCGATTCACCAAACCCGCCGCGGGTGATGGTGCTGGTCGTCGCAGGCTTCGGCGCCATTGCCGTTTTCGGTACCGTCACGGTGCGGCCAGGCGTCGCTGCGCCGTAGCCTTTACCGCTGGCATCGGTATATTGACCGTAAGCCGGGCTGGCCGGGTTTTTCGAGCTAAACAGCGGCTGCTGCTGGTAGCCTGCACCGCCGCCCATCAGGCGACCCATCATGTAGCCTGCCATCAGCGGCATCCAGAAGCTGCCGCTGGACTGCGCCTGCGCCTGATTTTCAGGTGCGGTGCTGGCCTGGGCCGGTGCCTGCTGGCACTGACCTTCACCGAATTCCGCCACGCAGTCTTCGCGTGAGGCATATTTCGGCGCGGTACGTTCTGCTTCTTTCAGCGCGCTCGTATAAGCCGTTTTACACTCGGCGGCTTTGCCGGTTGCGGCAGAGCAGTCGTCTGCGTTTTGATACAGCGAAACCGTTTCGTCATTTTTCTCACAGCCTGCCAGCATAAAGACAGCCGTGACCGCCAGCGCGACAGGGGTGAGGTGACGCGCGTTCCAGCTCTTGCGGAACGAAGCGTGATTTATAGATTTTGTCCGTTTCATCTTTGTCTTCCAGGACCCAGTGGTAATAACGCTCAGGATAGAGGATGAGTGGTTGAAAATGAAGCGAAGAGGGGCGGAATCAGGGGGATCTTTACGTTGGCTTACGTTCGGATGTGATTCAGATGCGCCCTCTCCCTGTGGGAGAGGGGCGGGGTGAGGGCATCAGGCCGCAGCAGGCCTGATGACACTCTTAATTACGGAACGGATTATTGCCCTTGCTGGCAGGCGCTGTGGTGCGTGCGGCAGCGGGCTGTGCAGCAGGGGTGTTGCTGTTAGCGTTGAAGTTATCAACCGCGGCAACCTGATCAGGATTCTCTGGTGCAACGCTCTCCGGAGAGGTGGAGACCGGCTTGCCCAGTGCGCTGTTCAGCATCTGCAGGTCTTGCTCGTTCAGCGTACCCAGAGCCTGCTTAATGTTCAGCTGGTTAATCAGGTACTGATAACGCGCGCTGGAGAGCTGCTGTTTCGCGTTGTACAGCGTGGTGGTCGCATCGAGCACGTCAACGATAGTACGTGTACCGACCGAGTAACCCGCTTCCATCGCGTCCAGAGAGCTCTGTGCAGACACAACGGCCTGTTTATAGGCGTTGATGCTGCTGATTGAGGCGTTCACGTTGTTGAAGGATGAACGTACGGTCTGCACCACGTTACGATGCGCGCTTTCCAGCTGCTCGCTCGCGCCAACAAAGTTGTACTGCGCCTGTTTCACCTGAGAGTTGACCTGACCGCCCTGGTACAGCGGCAGAGAGAAGCTCAGGCCCACCTTGTTCTGGCCCATATTGCTGTCATTATAACCCTGCGAATTGGCACCATTCGTTTTAGAGCCACTGTAGGTGGTGTCAGAGATACCGGTAGAGGCGCTCAGGCTCAGGGTTGGCAGATGACCGTCCTGCGCCTGACGAATTTGCTCGCGGGCCAGGTCCTGGCTCAGACGCGCCTGCAGCAACGTCAGGTTGCGGTTTTCCGCCTCTTTCAGCAGGGCGTTAACGGCCTGCGGTTTATCCGTTTTAAAGCTGTCGACGTTCAGAGACGCCAGCTCAGGATAATAATTCCCGGTGACCTGACGCAGGGATTCCAGCGCGTTATCGAGGTTGTTACGCGCGGTCACTTCGTTGGCCAGCACGGTGTCGTACTGTGAACGGGCGTTCTGCACGTCGGTGATCGCCACCAGGCCCACGTTGAAGCGCTGGGTAGTTTGATCTAACTGGCGGTAAATCGCCTGTTTCTGCGCTTCGGTGTAGGAGAGTGCGTCAATCGCGCTCAGCACGTTGAAATACGCCGTGGCCGTGTTCAGGATCAGCGTCTGCTGGTCGGTCTGATAGGTCACATCCTGGATGCCTGCGCTCTTTTCCTGCAGGGTCAGAGCACGCCATTTGGACATATCAAACAGCGTCTGTGTCAATTGCAGTGAGGCGTTGGTAGCATTGGAGTTTACGCCGTTAGCGTCGCGGAAACCGTTGCTGTAGGTATAATCTGCACCTAAACCTAACTGTGGCAGCAAGGGGCTACGCGCTTCGTTAATCTTTTCAAACGCAGCATCACGATCGGCCGCTGATTTACGTAAATCAGGGTTGCCCAGACGTGCCTGCTGGTAGACCTGTAACAGGTTTTCCGCCTGGCTCATTGCACTGAAGCCCGTCAGGCTCAGGCCGATAAGGATGGGGAGCAATTTCTTCATTTGCATTCCTTGTTGTGAAGCAGTATTAGCGCTGATCTAATTAAAAAATAATTGCCGATTCTAACAGAATCTTCCATACCAAAAGGTTGGCGTTACGTGCCATCTGGCGGTAATTTGCACCAATCTACCATATAGCCTTACAAACGGCAGCCAAACAGCCTTGAAATTCACAATTTCATCACCATTGCTACCAGGACTCGACTCATGCAAAAACCAGATAAGTTGCCCGTGACTTTCGCCAAAAACGATGTAGAAATTATTGCACGAGAAACGCTTTATAGCGGTTTTTTTTCAATGGATCTTTACCGTTTCAGGCATCGCCTGTTTAACGGGGAAATGAGCGGCGAAATCAGACGCGAAATTTTTGAGCGCGGGCATGCGGCAGTCTTGCTACCCTTTGACCCAGTGCGTGACGAAGTTGTGCTGGTGGAGCAGATCCGCATCGCCGCTTATGACGTCAGTGAGAGCCCGTGGCTGCTGGAGATGGTGGCCGGGATGATCGAAGAAGGCGAGTCGGTCGAGGACGTCGCCCGGCGCGAGGCGCTGGAAGAGGCGGGGCTGGTGGTTGGCCGAACCAAACCGGTGCTGAGCTATCTGGCAAGCCCGGGAGGCACCAGCGAACGCTTATCCATAATGGTGGGCGAAGTGGACGCCACGACCGCAGAAGGCATTCACGGTCTGGCTGATGAAAACGAAGATATTCGGGTTCATGTGGTAAGCCGGGAACAGGCTTATCAGTGGGTAGAAGAGGGGAAAATCGACAACGCAGCGTCTGTCATCGCCCTGCAATGGCTACAGCTGCATTATCAGACATTACGAAACGAGTGGAAAAAATGAAGCGCTATACGCCTGACTTCCCAGAAATGATGCGCCTGTGCGAAACCAATTTCGCACAATTGCGCCGCCTGCTGCCGAAAAACGACGCACCCGGCGAAACGGTAAGCTATCAGGTGAGCAACGCGCAGTATCGATTAACGATAACAGAATCAACGCGCTACACTACGCTGGTGGAGATTGAGCAAACGGCACCCAGCATTAGCTACTGGAGCCTGCCGTCGATGACGGTACGCCTCTATCACGACGCGATGGTCGCTGAAGTGTGTTCAAGCCAGCAGATCTTTCGCTTCAAGGCGCGGTATGATTACCCGAATAAAAAGTTGCATCAACGCGACGAAAAGCATCAAATTAACCAGTTTTTAGCCGACTGGCTAAGATATTGTTTAGCACATGGAGCAATGGCGATTCCGGTTTGTTAGCGTCATAAACCTACCTAAGGACACCATTTGGAAAGCCTGTTGAACCTGACTGTTGCTGGTGGGGCGCCAGTCAGGATATTACAAATCACCGATACCCACCTTTTTGCCGAAAAGCATGAAACGCTGCTGGGGGTGAATACCTGGGAGAGTTATCAGGCGGTACTGAGCGCCATTCACGCTGAAAACCGTGCATGCGATCTGATTGTCGCAACGGGCGATCTGGCGCAGGACCAATCTTCCGCGGCCTACCAGCATTTTGCTGAAGGCATCGCGAGCTTTAGCGTGCCTTGCGTCTGGCTGCCGGGAAACCATGACTTCCAGCCCGCCATGTACAGTTCTCTTCAGGATGCGGGAATTTCTCCGGCGAAATGTGTTTTTGCGGGTGAACAGTGGCAGATCCTGCTGCTGGACAGCCAGGTGTTTGGCGTCCCGCACGGTGAGTTAAGCGAGTTTCAGCTCGACTGGCTTGAGACCAAACTGGCTGCTGAACCGGAACGCCACACGCTGCTGTTGCTTCATCATCATCCTCTGCCGGCGGGCTGCAGCTGGCTCGATCAGCACAGCCTGCGCAACTCCGCGGCGCTGGATCGCGTGCTGGCGAAATTCCCGCGGGTGAAAAATCTGCTGTGTGGGCATATTCACCAGGAACAGGATCTCGACTGGAACGGGCGCCGCATGCTGGCGACGCCGTCGACCTGCGTTCAGTTTAAGCCGCACTGCGCCAACTTTACGCTGGATACCATCGCGCCAGGCTGGCGCTGGCTGGAACTGCATGCCGACGGCACGCTGACCACGGAAGTCTGCCGTTTGACCGGTGCAAAATTCCGCCCGGATACCGCTTCAGAAGGCTATTGATGTCTACGCTCCTTTATCTGCACGGATTCAACAGCTCGCCACGCTCCGCAAAAGCGACACAGTTTCGCCAGTGGCTGAGCGAGCATCACCCCGACGTTGAGATGATTATCCCTCAGCTGCCGCCTTACCCGGCAGAAGCCGCGGAGATGCTGGAATCCATTGTGCTTGCGCACGGCGGCGAAACCTTCGGTGTGGTCGGTTCATCCCTGGGCGGGTATTACGCCACCTGGCTCTCGCAATGCTTTATGCTGCCCGCCGTTGTGGTTAATCCGGCGGTTCGGCCATTTGAGCTGCTGCGGGACTTTCTTGGCGAAAACGAGAACCCCTACACGGGCCAGCAATATGTGCTAGAGTCACGCCATATTTACGATCTCAAAGTTATGCAGGTCGACCCGCTCGAGGCGCCGGATCTCATCTGGCTGCTGCAGCAGACGGGAGATGAAGTGCTGGATTACCGCCAGGCAGTGGCGTATTACGCCTCCTGCCGCCAGACAATAGAAGAGGGCGGAAACCATGCTTTCACGGGCTTTGAGAATCATTTCACCCAGATTGTCGATTTTCTTGGACTGCACAGCCACTGACAATCAATGCGAATTGCTAGTTTAAATCATGACGCAAACCTATAACGCTGATGCCATTGAGGTCCTCACCGGGCTTGAGCCGGTTCGCCGCCGCCCGGGGATGTACACCGATACGACGCGCCCAAACCATCTGGGCCAGGAAGTTATTGATAACAGTGTGGACGAAGCGCTGGCGGGCCATGCCAAACGCGTTGACGTCATCCTGCACGCCGATCAGTCGCTGGAAGTCATTGACGACGGGCGCGGCATGCCGGTGGATATCCACCCGGAAGAGGGCGTCCCGGCCGTTGAGCTGATCCTCTGTCGTCTGCATGCGGGCGGCAAGTTCTCCAACAAAAACTACCAGTTCTCCGGCGGCCTGCACGGCGTGGGGATTTCCGTCGTCAACGCCCTGTCAAAACGCGTGGAAGTGAACGTCCGTCGCGACGGTCAGGTGTACAACATCGCGTTTGAGAACGGCGAGAAGGTGCAGGATCTGCAGATTGTCGGCACGTGCGGCAAACGCAACACCGGCACCAGCGTTCACTTCTGGCCTGACGAAAGCTTCTTCGACAGTCCGCGCTTTTCCGTTTCCCGCCTGACGCACCTGCTGAAAGCCAAAGCGGTGCTGTGCCCGGGCGTGGAAATTACCTTTAAGGATAACGTCAACAACACCGAGCAGACCTGGCGCTACGAAGATGGCCTTAATGACTATCTGTGCGAAGCGGTAAACGGCCTGCCGACGCTGCCGGAAAAACCGTTCGTCGGCAATTTCACCGGCGACACCGAAGCGGTGGACTGGGCGCTGCTGTGGCTACCGGAAGGCGGCGAGCTGCTGACCGAAAGCTACGTTAACCTGATCCCAACCATGCTGGGCGGTACGCACGTCAACGGCCTGCGTCAGGGCCTGCTGGATGCGATGCGTGAGTTCTGCGAATACCGTAACATCCTGCCGCGCGGCGTGAAGCTGTCGGCGGAAGATATCTGGGATCGCTGTGCCTACGTGCTCTCCGTGAAGATGCAGGATCCGCAGTTTGCCGGTCAGACCAAAGAGCGCCTGTCGTCACGTCAGTGCGCGGCGTTCGTTTCCGGCGTGGTGAAAGATGCATTTACCCTGTGGCTGAACCAGAACGTTCAGGCGGCAGAGATGCTGGCTGAAATGGCCATTTCCAGCGCCCAGCGTCGTCTGCGCGCCGCCAAGAAAGTGGTGCGTAAAAAGCTGACCAGCGGCCCTGCGCTGCCGGGCAAGCTGGCGGACTGTACCGCGCAGGATCTCAACCGTACCGAGCTGTTCCTCGTGGAAGGGGACTCGGCGGGCGGGTCGGCCAAGCAGGCGCGCGATCGTGAATATCAGGCGATCATGCCGCTCAAGGGTAAGATCCTGAACACCTGGGAAGTCTCGTCTGATGAAGTGCTGGCCTCGCAGGAAGTCCACGATATCTCGGTCGCGATCGGCATCGATCCGGACAGCGACGATCTGAGCCAGCTGCGCTACGGCAAGATCTGTATCCTCGCGGATGCGGACTCCGATGGTCTGCACATCGCCACGCTGCTGTGCGCGCTGTTTGTGAAGCACTTCCGCACGCTGGTGAAAAACGGTCACGTCCACGTCGCGCTGCCGCCGCTGTACCGTATCGACCTCGGCAAAGAGGTTTACTACGCGCTGACGGAAGAAGAGAAAGCGGGCGTGCTGGAACAGCTGAAGCGTAAGAAGGGCAAGCCTAACGTGCAGCGCTTTAAAGGGCTGGGCGAGATGAACCCGATGCAGCTGCGCGAAACGACGCTGGATCCGAACACGCGCCGTCTGGTGCAGCTGACGATCAGCGACGAAGACGAACAGCAGACAAACGCCATGATGGATATGCTCCTTGCCAAGAAACGTTCGGAAGACCGTCGTAACTGGCTGCAGGAGAAAGGCGATATGGCGGATATTGAGGCCTGATGCCCTCACCCTAACCCTCTCCCACAGGGAGAGGGAATGGATCGTAGGCCCGGTAAGCGTTAGCGCCACCGGGCTTTTTTACGTCAAAACTCCATCTTCACCGTCAGCTGCACTTCGCGCGGATCGCCAATCTGATTACCCAGATTGTTGGTGGCGATAGATGAGGTGTAGTAGGTCTTATCAAACAGGTTTTTCACGTTCACCTGCAGCGTCACCGGATACTGCAGCTTCATCTTATACGCCGCAAACGCATCCGCCACGAAATAGCCCGGCAGATAGTAATCCGCACCGTTGGTTGCGGAACGACGGCTTACGCCGTGACCGCCGCCGCCCAGCGTCAGGGTATTCCCGGCAAACGCATTGTGAATATCGTAGGTCAGGAACAGGGAGCCGGTATGGCGCGGCACGTTCGGCAGCGGTTTGCCCGCATAGTCCGGGTCTTCCAGCACCTTAGCGTCGGTATAGCCATAGCTGGCGATGATATTGGTGTTCTCGGTCAGCGATCCGGCAAGATCTACCTCCACGCCCTGGGAGCGCACGCGGCCCGCCGTTTTGGCGATGGTTTCACCCCCCACGCTTTCGTTATACAGCACGTTGCGTTTGTGAATATCAAACAGCGCGATATTGGCGGTAACCCCGTCGAACAGGTCGAATTTTGCGCCCACTTCGTAAGCATTCGACGTTTCCGGCGGCAGGTCGCCGATGTAGCTCGCAATGGACGACTGCGGCATAAACGTTTGCGAGTAGTTGGCAAACAGCGAGACGGATGGCGTGAGCTTATAGACCAGCCCCAGCTTCGGCGTCCACTGTTCGTCGCGGCTGTCGGTGTTGACGTTGAACGGACGGCCTTTGCCCGCGTACTGGGTGTAATACTGATAGCGCATCCCGGCGACGGCGATCCACTTATCAGTCAGGTACAGGGCATCCTGCGCGTACGCAGAGTAGCTTTCCTGTTTGAGCGTCTGGTCGCTGTCGGACGCCGACACGGTGGTGCATTTGCCGAGATTGCCATACGTCGGGTGATAGATATTGAAATCCTTCACGTTTTTACAGCGCATCATGTCCGTGCGCAGCAGATCGTAATTCTCATACGACACGCCGGTCAGGATCTCATTGTAAAAGCCCGCAATATCGACATTCCCCTGCAGATCCGCACGGGTGCTGTGCATGCGCTGGGTCGAGCCCTGGGTCGCATCCACGCGGCGGGTCAGGTTGCCGGTTTTTGAATCGTAGGCCATCACGCGGGCCTGGTTATCGCTGTATTTGTCCTGGCTGTAGCTGTAGTCAAACTTCGCGGTCCACTGGCTGTTGAGGCGATATTCCGCGTTGAGCTGAGCGAGATCGGACTGGCCGTCGGTCACGTTAAACGGCTCATCGAAGCGGGTTTTGCGATCGACGTCGACGGCTTTCTTGGTATTGAGATCGAAGATCGTTCCGCGATCGAACGGCGTCTTATAGTCACGATGCGAATAGAGCACGGTCACGGTGGCATCATCGCCGAACCAGGTGAGGGATGGGGCGATAAAGGTGCTGCGTTCGTTGCCGAAATTACGCCAGTAATCCTCGTCCTGATATTCGCCCGTGAGGCGATACGCCAGGCGCGTGCCGTCAATCGGGCCGGTAACATCGACCTGTCCGGTGCCGCCGCCAAAGCTGGAAGAGGTGGCAGAAATCGAGCCGCCGAAGATTTTCTCCGGGCTTTTGGTGACGACGTTGATCAGGCCGCCCGGATCGAGAATGCCGTACAGGGTCGAGGCCGGACCTTTCAGCACCTCCACGCGCTCGGTGGCGGCATTGAAGCTGCGCGGCAGGACGGTGCGCAGGCCGTTGGTCATGATCGAGCCGTCGCGGTTCGCGCCAAACCCGCGGCGCACAAAGGCATCCTGCGTACCGCCCAGGGTGTTGGTCTGCACCACGTTGCTGACGTTATAGAGCGCCTCATCCAGCGTGGTGGCGTGCTGATCCTCCAGCACGTTATCGCTGACGGTATTGACCACCTGCGGGATATCCAGCATCGGCATGGTGGTTAACGTCGCGGTGGAGGTATTCAGCGGCTGATAGCCGTTGGTGGCTTCCGCTGCAGTATTTGGATCGGCGGTGACGGTAAGCGTTTCGCCGTCTTTAGCCGCGGTGGTGTCTGCTGCCTGCGCCAGCGGCGCCATAAACAGCAGTGAAAAGAGCGCGCGCCCTTTTACCCCAGAGAGTGAAGGTGTGAACGTAGCCATTACATCTGTTATCCCGAAATATACCGCGAATGCGTTCGCGGCAAACTGTGTGAGTCATTGCCCTTTACGGTCTGTCCGTTAGCCGGAAGTGGCATCGGACATGTAATTGAGAATCATTCAACCATGCAGGGATGTAGTAGTAAATGGAAAAAAGAAAAAATCGACTACAGCGTTTAAACGTGCGGATAAGCGCAGAGGGATGTTAATTAACTTATTGAAATTAATATTTTTATAAACCTTAATGCATTCATCTTTACTCTGGCTTACCCCTGATTTTTTCAGGGTGTTTCTTCGCTTGACTACTACATGGCGCAGCGTCAAACTCTCAAAAGAGAATGAGTTTTATTTTTATTTGTTGTTTTTTCATTACGTTGGCGTTCACGTGGCTCACAACACACACAAACCGGGTCTGGTTCTGGAGAACCTCTCTGCGGGCTATCAGAAAAAAATCATCGTTGATGATATCTCTCTTGCCATCCCTCAGCAGAAAATGACGGTGCTGGTAGGGGCGAACGGCTGTGGAAAATCCACGCTGTTGAGCACTATCGCGCGGCTGCTGCAGCCGCTGGGGGGAACCGCGCTGCTGGACGGTAAAGCCATTCATGAGCAGCCCACCAAAGCGGTCGCCCGTCAGCTTGGCATTCTCCCGCAGTCTCCGCTGCTGCCGGAAGGGTTGACCGTCTTTGAGCTTGTCTCGCGCGGGCGTTTTCCCTGGCAGAACTTTATGCGTCAGTGGAGCGACGAGGACGAACTGGCGGTGGAAGAGGCCCTGCGGCTGACCGGCACGGCAGAGTTTGCCCATATGCCGGTGGAAAGCTTGTCCGGCGGCCAGCGTCAGCGCTGCTGGATCGCCATGGCGCTGGCGCAGCAAACGCCGTATATCCTGCTTGACGAGCCGACGACGTATCTCGATCTCCGCTACCAGGTGGAGATCCTGGAGCTGCTGCACGCCCTGACCCGCCAGCACGGGCGTACGGTGGTGGTGGTGCTGCACGATCTCAACTTCGCCGTGAACTACGGCGATTCGCTGGTCTTTTTACGCCAGGGAAAAGTTGAGGGCGTATTGCATGAGGGCGATGCCTGCACGCCGGAGCTGATCAAAGCGGTGTTTGATGTGGACGTGCATATGTCCCTAAACCCGTTGACCGGCAAGCCGTTCTTTATGCCGTTTCGCCAGAGCATCGAACAGCCATGATGCGTGCTTCTCTGGCCTTCCTGATTTTTACATTGCTGCTGGCACTGGGCGCGATTATGCATCTGGGCATCGGCGCACGTTTTATCGCCCCGCAGACGGTGGTGGAGGCATTCTTTCATTTCGACCCGCGCAATTTCGACCATAACATCATCATCAGACTACGACTGCTGCGCCTCTGCGCCGCAATGGTGACTGGCGCCGCGCTCGGCGTGGCGGGTGTGCTGCTACAGTCCGTGATCCGCAACCCGCTCGGCGAGCCGCATATTCTGGGGCTCAACGCCGGGGCCGCGCTGGCGGTAGTGATTACCAGCGCGCTTGGGCTGTCGCTGCCGTTTGGTCGCCCGCTGATTGCCGCCGCCGGTGCCGCCGCGCTATTTTTGCTGGTGCTGATGTTTTCCTCGTCCGGTCGCACCGGGCTCACGCCGATGAAGGTCACGCTGTGCGGCGTGGCGATGTCGGCGTTTGCCTCATCGATTACCGCCGCGGTGTTACTCCTCGATGAACAGACGCTGCTCGCCATGCGCACCTGGCTGGCGGGTGATATCGCCGGAGTCAACGCGCAGATGCTTCAGAGCGCCCTGTGGGCGGCAGCAGCCGGTTTTGTTCTCGCTATCGGGCTGTCGCCCTCGCTCAACATGCTGGCGCTGGGAGACCGGATGGCCCAGGGGCTTGGCGTGTCGCTGCTGAAAACCCGCCTGCTCGCCCTGCTGGCCATCGCGCTGCTCTGCGGCGCGGCCGTCTCTGTCGCCGGGCCGATTGGCTTTATCGGCCTTGTGGTGCCGCAGCTCATCCGCCGTCTGGTGTCGGTCGATTTACGCGTCATGGTGCCGCTGTCGGCCCTGTGCGGCGCGCTGGTGCTGCTGCTGGCGGACATCGCTGCCCGCACGCTGTTTACTCCCTGGGAGCTGGCAACCGGCATCATGACGGCCCTGGTCGGCGCGCCCGTGTTCATCTTTATGGCGTCGAGGATGTTCAAATGAACCGGGCCGGACTCCGCGCGATCCGCGTTGGCTACCTGTCGGCGCTGGTTCGTCCGAAGGCGCTGGCGTACCTGTCGCTTTTCGCGCTGGCGGCGCTAAGTCTGCTGGGCTTTGGCCTGACGCACGGTTCTCTACCCATTCCCGCCTCTGCCATCGGGCGCGCGCTTTTTTCGCCTGAAAGTCTGACGGCCGAGACGCGCTACGTCGTGTTGGACATCCGCCTGCCGCGCCTGCTGATGGCGATACTGTGCGGCGCCATGCTCGGCATGGCAGGGGCGGCAATGCAGTCCATCACCCGCAACGGTCTGGCTGACCCCGGGCTTATCGGCGTAAAGGAGGGCTGTAGCGCGGCGGTACTGCTGTTGATTTTTCAGTTCCCGGCGCTGGGCCTGGCCTGGCGTCCGCTGGTCGGCATGGCCGGTGGGCTGCTCACCGCGCTGCTGGTTATCGCCCTGGCGCGCGATATCTCGCGCCCGCGATTCATCCTGATCGGCATCGGCGTGTCGTGGGCGTTTGCCGCGGCAATGGGCGTCTTTATCACCACCGCCGACGTGCGCGACGTGCAGACGGCGATGCTGTGGCTGGCGGGAAGCCTGCACGCGGCCAACTGGACGCTGGTAGGGCTGGCCGCGCTCTGGACGGCTCCCGCGTTTGCGCTGCTGCTGTTTACCGCCCGGGCCGCGGACGTGGCGTTGCTTGGCAATCAGGCCGCCGCAGGTCTTGGCGTGCGCACAACCCGGCTGGCGCTGCTGCGGGTTCTCGCCCCGGTGGTGCTGACGGCGGCCTGCGTCTCCTGCGTGGGCAGTATTGGCTTCGTGGGGCTGATTGCTCCGCACATGGCGCGCCTGCTGCTGCGCGGTGGGCAAACCGCGCTCCTGACGGGAAGCGCCGTGCTGGGCGCGCTGCTGGTGCTGCTGGCGGATAACGTCGGACGTCTGGCATTCCTCCCGCTGCAGCTGCCGGCGGGGATTGTAATTTCATTGATTGGCGGACCGTTTTTCCTGCTGCTGCTCTGGCAGCGTCGGGACAGATTTTAGGGGACTATGATGCGCGTACTGTTTTCGATGCTGTTGCTGGTGGGGTTCGCGGTGAGCGCGGCGGAGCAGACGCAGGTATTTACCGACGATTTGGGACGTAAGGTCGTTGTGCCGGTTCATCCGAAGCGGATTGTTTCATTACACGATCTGGATATCACCATTCCGCTGATTGAACTTGGCGTGCCGCCGGTGGCGAGCCATGGCCGCACGCGGCCGGACGGCAGCCACTTTCTGCGCTCCAGCGGCATGTTGACCGGCGTCGACTTCGATAATTCCGATATCAAATTTATCGGCACGGCCGATATCGACATAGAGGCCATCGCCGCCGCAAAGCCTGACCTGATTATCACCGAGCCGACGCGCAACACCCCGGTGGAACAGCTGGAAAAAATTGCCCCGACGGTGAGCATCGATCATCTCGACGGCGGCGCGCCGGAAATCTACCGCAAGCTGGCGCAGCTCACGGGCACGCAGGCAAGGCTAAACACTCTGGAACGCCGCTATCAGGAACAAATCAAGGCGCTGAAGGCGACCATCGACACGCGCAAAATCACTGTGTCGGTGATTCAGGCTAATCAGGGGAAAATCAACGCCATGCACAGCTACCACTCGCTGGGTCGCGTGCTGCGCGACGCCGGATTCAAATTCCCGCCACTGATTGAGTCCATCCCGGAAGGGGGGCGGATTGACGTCAGCGCCGAGCGCCTGCCGGAGCTGGATGCCGATTTCGTCTTCGCCACCTGGCGCGGGGATACGGGCGGTAAACCGCAGGACGAGCTGGCGGCGATGGATGCGGTCATGCCGGGCTGGTGTCAGTTCCTGAATGCCTGCCGAACCGGGCACTACGTGCTGATCTCGCGTGAAGAGGCGATCTCGAATTCGTTCGCGTCATTAGGGCTGATGGCCGCGCAGGTGCAGTCGCAGATTGCCGGGCGTCCGCTCCCGGAGGCGTCACGGTGATCCGAAGAGTCGATGTTTACGGTGAGCGATTCCGCTCGCGGGCGCATCAGCTGACGCCGCGTCTGCTGCAGGTCGCACGCTATATCCATGACAACCGCGAAGCGGTGATGGAGCAGACCGCCATGGAGATTGCCGCCGTATTGAAAACCTCGGATGCCACGGTAGTCCGCGCCATTCAGGCGCTGGGGTTCGCCGGGCTGCGCGATCTCAAGCAGACGCTGGAGCAGTGGTTTGGCCCAGTGGTCACCTCCAGCGAAAAGATGTCCACCACGGTGAACACGCTCGCCAGCGACGTTAACGCGAGCATTGATTTCGTGCTTGAGGGGCATCAGCACACCTGCGAGGTGTTATCCGAGCCCCACAACCGCTACGCGATGGCGCAGGCGGTCTCTCTGCTGGCGCAGGCGAGGCAGGTCGCCATATTTGGTATTGGGGCCTCCGGCATTCTGGCCGAGTACACCGCCAGGCTGTTCAGCCGTATGGGATTACCCGCCACGCCGCTCAACCGTACCGGGATCGGGCTTGCCGAACAGCTGATTGCGCTTCAGCGCGGCGACGTGCTGGTGATGATGGCGCAGAAATCCGCGCACCGGGAGGGGCAAACCACCCTGCGTGAAGCAAAACGACTGGGCATTCCCACCATCCTGCTGACCAACGCCCTTGATTCGCGCTTCAGTAAGGAGGCCAGCGTGGTGATCCACGTTCCGCGCGGCGGCGAAAAGGGCAAAATCCCGCTCCATGGCACGGTGCTGCTGTGTCTGGAGATGATCATTTTATCCGTCGCTTCCACCGAGCCGCAGCGCACCATTAAGTCAATGAAGCGCATCAACGAGCTACATCGCGGGTTAAAGCCGGGGAAGAAAAGCAGCTAAAAACAACAAAGCCCGGTGGCGCTAGCGCTTACCGGGCCTACGGTTCAGGTTTTGTAGGCCGGGTAAACGCAGTGCCACCCGGCAAATTCCACGAACTTAAACCCCTTGCTCCAGAATGCGGATGTGGGTTTCCAGCACGTCACCCTTCACCGCGTCGCTCCACGCTTTCATGTGCGGGGTCTGCAGGTGCGCTTCAAGATGCGCGACGGTTTCCCACTGCTCAACCATGATGATCGAGTCCGGCGCGGTCGCCTGGAAGCTGGCGTCAGTGGCGGCATCCACCATCGGCGCGTAGCCGTGGCAGCCTTCTTCTTTCAGTACGGTCGGGATGATTTTCGCGAACTGATCCAGCACCGCCTGGCGGTGATGTTGACCTGGACGAGTACGGATTTCTGCGATAACGGTAAGCATGTTTACTACTCCTTTAATTCCAGGCTACCAGTTAAGCAAAAATTTCCGCGAGATGCTTGCGATATTCTGCGATATAGCTCGGGACATCAGGCATTTTAATCACGTCGTTGACGATAAAGGTCGGCAGCGGATCCATGCCCAGGAACTGATTCGCCTTGTGGAACGGCAGATACGCACCGTCCACGCCCACGCCTTCGAAGAACTGATCTTTCTCGGTGAAGGCTTCCAGCGGCGCGTTCCAGGTCAGTGACAGCATATATTTTTTGCCCTGAATCAGACCGCCTGAACCGTATTTTTTGGACGCGTCAGAGCGGGTGCGGCCATCGCTGGCATACAGTGAGCCGTGACCTTCGGTGAACACGTCGTCCATGTATTTTTTCACGGTCCACGGCGCGCCCATCCACCAGCCTGGCATCTGCCAGATCACCACGTCAGCCCACAGGAAGTTCTGCACTTCGGCTTTCACGTCGTAGTTGCTGTCTGCACGCACGACCTTAACATCATGCCCGGCGTCGCGCAGGAAACCGTCCGCGACCTCGGTCAGGGTGTCATTCAGCTGGCCTTTAGAGTGCGCAAATTCTTTTGCACCGTTAATAATCAGAATGTTGCTCATTTTTTGTCCTCGACGATGAGAGTATGCCGGGTATTCTACGCGCGAGGACGGAGCGGAAAAATGAGCAAAATGTGCAAAGTCTTTTGCATTAAACGCAATAATTCCTTACCAGCTGACCTTCGCTTCAAAACCACCTTCAGGGGCATTGCTCAGCGAGACGCGCATCCCGTGCAGCGCGGCGATGCGTTTTACGATGGATAATCCCAGCCCGCTGCCCGTCGCATCCTGACCCGGCGGACGATAAAAGCGCTCGCCGATGCGCGCCAGCGCGTCCGGTGAAATGCCGGGACCGTTGTCGCGCACGCTAAAGCTACGCGCGTCCAGCGTCACGTCCACCACGCTGCCGTGCGGGCTGTAGCGAATCGCGTTATCCAGCAGGTTGCGCACCAGCAGGCTCAGGAGCAGCGGCTGGCCCGTACGTGTAACCTCTGGTGCATGGATATTCAGGCGAACATCAATGCCCGCCTGCTGCGCCGGATGCCAGATATCCAGCACCGCCGACTGCAGTAGATCGGCAAGCGTTATAGGTTCGACATCGTCCAGGTTGTCCAGCGTATCCAGACGCGACAGCGTGAGGAGCTGGTCCACCAGCCGGGAAGCGCGGTCGATTCCCGCATGCAGTTGCATCAGCGCCTTTTCCCGCGCCTGCGGATCGTCATGAGAGAGCTGCGCCACGTCAGTTTGTACCTTCAGGGCCGCCAGCGGGCTGCGCAGCTCGTGGGCCGCATCGGACGTAAAGCGGCGCTCGCGGGTCATCATCTCCTGGGTGCGCGCGAAGAGATGATTCAGCGCGTCGAGCAGGGGGCGTACTTCTGTTGGTACGCCCTCCGTCGGCAGGTTATCTGTGGCGTCCGGCGAGCGGGAGCGCAGGGTCTGTGCCAGCTTTTTCAGTGGCTTCAGCTCCCGACTGAGGAGGAGAACCAGCAGCAGCAACATCACGGGCAGCGCCACCAGCCAGGGGGTCAGCTGCGAGCTGACCACGTCCAGCGCCATATCCTGGCGGTACTCCCACTCCTGACCGACCACCACGCGGTACTTCCCGTCGGGTGAGGTCAGCCACAGGAAACGCCATTCGTCGTTGTCGTCCTGGAGCTGCCCGTTATCAAACCCGTCGCGGCGATAGTGGTACGGAATATCGCGCCCGTTCTCGCCGTCGTTCAGCAGCATTTTGCCCTCGACGCTGTAAATGGCGAAAGCCAGCGCGTCGTCATCGAGACGGCCATGCTTCACTTTTTTGGGGATCTCGCGCATGCGTTCGGGGGCGCGGATCTCGTCAAGATCCATCGTCAGCAGCCGTTTGGCAAACAGCATCTGCTGCGTGTCGAAGAGCTTATCCAGCTTGTGGGTGGTCTGCTGCCAGGCCACCAGGCTGGCGGCAAACCATGCCGTCAGGGAAAGCGCTAAAAAAAGGAGCGTCAGGCGCAGCTTCAGGCTCAGGCGTTGCGTCAGCTTCATGCGTCACCCAGGATATAGCCGATGCCGTGCACGGTGCGGATAAACTCGCTGCCAAGCTTGCGGCGCAGATGATGAACGTGCACTTCGATGGCGTTGCTGGAGACGTCGTCGTCCCAGGTATACAGTTTTTCCTCGATAAGCTTTCGCGGCAGCACCCGGCCCGCGTTACGCATTAACAGCTCCAGCAGCGCGAACTCTTTCGGCTTCAGCGTCAGCGGCTCACCGTCCAGCGTGGCGACGAGTCGGGTCGGATCGAGCGTGACCTTGCCGTGGCGTAGCTCGCTATGCGTCTGGCCGTGGCTGCGGCGGACCAGCGCCTCAAGGCGGGCACCCACTTCAATCAGCGCGAACGGCTTGCAGAGATAATCATCCGCGCCAAGACGCAGCCCTTCCACGCGCTGGTTAAGCGCATCCCGCGCGGTCAGGATCAATACCGGCTCGCTGCGCCCGCTTTCGCGCCACGCGCGCAGGATCTCCAGACCGTCGATTTCCGGCAGCGTCAGATCCAGCACCACGGCATCATAGGGCGCAGAAGCGAGCGCGGCCTGACCGGTTTTACCGTCGGTAAACCAGTCCACGCTAAAGCCCATTTTGCTTAACCCCGCCTTGATACCGTCACCGATTAACCTGTCGTCTTCTACCAGTAAAATGCGCATGTTCCCTCCTTGATGCCGTCAGTAAACCCTCTGTAAGCGCCTGCTGTACAGCAATAATAAATAAATTTTTCCCTTAAGAAGTTGTTAAGGATTACCCTGTTTAATGGACTGCGAAACCAGATTAAAGGGAGAGTTAATATGAAAAAATTCGCTGCTATTGCCGCCATCATGATGATGACCACTGCCCCCGTTTTTGCCGCGCAGGGCGGATTTAACGGCCCGTCTGCCGCACAGACCCAGACCCAAACGCAGGCAGGCGGTTTTGTCGATAACGACGCTAACCTCACCACCGCGGTGAAGGTGAAAGAGATGAAGGACGACAGCTGGGTGAAGCTGCGCGGGAACATCACCCAGCGCCTGTCTGATGACCGTTACACCTTCCGCGATGAGACCGGCACGGTGAACGTAGAAATTGACCACAAGCGCTGGAACGGCGTGACCGTCACTCCTCAGGATAAAGTGGAAATCCAGGGCAAGGTCGATAAAGAGTGGAACGATTTTGAAATCGACGTGAAGCAGGTCATTAAGCTGAACAAATAACCCGGAAAGGGCCGCATAAGCGGCCCTTTTTCTTTGTGACTCAACTCGCCAGATAAGGTAGTATCTGCGGCAATATTGCCTGAAACCCTTCGGTTTCTGAGTTGAGGAATCACACGTAATGAGCGATATGGCAGAGCGCCTCGCGCTACATGAATTCACGGAAAACGCCTACCTGAACTACTCCATGTACGTCATCATGGACAGGGCGTTGCCGTTTATCGGGGATGGCCTGAAGCCCGTTCAGCGCCGCATCGTCTATGCGATGTCCGAGCTGGGGCTGAACGCCACCGCCAAGTTCAAGAAATCCGCCCGTACCGTCGGTGACGTGCTGGGTAAATACCATCCGCACGGCGACAGCGCCTGTTATGAAGCGATGGTGCTGATGGCCCAGCCGTTCTCTTACCGCTACCCGCTGGTGGATGGCCAGGGGAACTGGGGGGCGCCGGACGATCCGAAATCCTTCGCGGCGATGCGTTATACCGAATCCCGTCTGTCTAAATATGCCGAAGTGCTGCTGGGCGAGCTGGGTCAGGGGACCGTTGACTGGGTACCGAACTTCGACGGTACGCTGCAGGAGCCGAAGATGCTGCCTGCGCGTCTGCCGAATATCCTGCTGAACGGCACCACCGGTATTGCGGTCGGTATGGCGACGGACATTCCGCCGCACAACCTGCGTGAAGTGGCGAAAGCCGCCATCACCCTGATTGAGCAGCCGAAAGCCTCGCTCGACGATCTGCTGGATATCGTGCAGGGGCCGGATTTCCCGACCGAAGCCGAAATCATTACCTCGCGTGCGGAAATCCGCAAAATCTACCAGAACGGTCGCGGCTCCGTGCGCATGCGCGCGGTGTGGAATAAAGAAGACGGCGCCGTGGTGATCACCGCGCTGCCGCATCAGGTTTCCGGTGCCAAAGTGCTGGAGCAGATCGCCTCCCAGATGCGCAATAAAAAGCTGCCGATGGTGGACGACCTGCGCGACGAGTCTGACCACGAGAACCCGACCCGTCTGGTGATTGTGCCGCGCTCCAACCGCGTGGACATGGAGCAGGTGATGAACCACCTGTTTGCCACCACCGATCTGGAAAAAAGCTACCGCATCAACCTGAACATGATCGGCCTCGACGGACGCCCGGCGGTGAAAAACCTGCTGGAGATCCTCACCGAATGGCTGACGTTCCGCCGCGATACGGTACGCCGTCGTCTGAACCATCGTCTGGAGAAAGTGCTTAAGCGCCTGCATATCCTTGAAGGTTTGCTGGTGGCGTTCCTCAATATCGACGAGGTGATTGAGATCATCCGTACCGAGGACGAGCCGAAGCCCGCCCTGATGTCGCGCTTTGGCATCAGCGAAACCCAGGCCGAAGCGATCCTCGAGCTGAAGCTGCGCCATCTCGCCAAACTGGAAGAGATGAAGATCCGCGGCGAGCAGAACGAGCTGGAAAAAGAGCGCGATCAGCTGCAGGCGATCCTCGCGTCCGAACGCAAGATGAACACCCTGCTGAAGAAAGAGCTGCAGGCCGATGCCGACGCCTTCGGCGACGACCGTCGTTCTCCGCTGCACGAGCGCGAAGAAGCGAAGGCGATGAACGAGCACGACATGCAGCCGTCCGAGCCGGTGACCATTGTCCTGTCGCAGAGCGGCTGGGTGCGCAGCGCCAAAGGCCACGATATCGACGCGCCGGGGCTGAGCTACAAAGCGGGCGACAGCTTCAAAGCGGCGGTGAAAGGGAAGAGCAACCAGCCGGTGGCGTTTATCGATTCCACCGGCCGCAGCTACGCCATCGACCCAATCACGCTGCCTTCCGCGCGCGGGCAGGGCGAGCCGCTCACCGGCAAGCTGACGTTGCCGCCGGGCGCGACGGTTGACCATATGCTGATGGAAGCCGATGAGCAGAAGCTGCTGCTGGCGTCTGATGCAGGCTACGGCTTTATCTGTACCTTTAACGATCTGGTTTCCCGCAACCGTGCCGGTAAGGCGCTGATTAGCCTGCCGGACAACGCCCACGTGATGGCACCGCTGGTGATTGAGAACGAAAGCGACATGCTGCTGGCGATCACCACCGCCGGACGTATGCTGATGTTCCCGGTCAGCGATCTGCCGGAGCTGTCGAAAGGCAAGGGCAACAAGATTATCAACATCCCGTCGGCAGAGGCCGCGAAAGGCGAAGATGGCCTGGCGCACCTCTTCCTCCTGCCGCCGCAGAGCACGCTGACCATTCACGTCGGCAAGCGCAAAATCAAGCTTCGTCCGGAAGAGCTGCAGAAGGTGGTGGGTGAGCGCGGTCGCCGTGGCTCGCTGATGCGCGGTCTGCAGCGTATTGACCGCGTGGAGATTGACTCTCCTGCACGCAGCACCGCGGGTGACAGCGAAGAGTAATGTCGTGATATCCCCCTCTGTCCGGAGGGGGAATTTCAATAAAATTTCCCGTAAAATCGTTGTTAATTCGTGCGTTGCGATTAACAATACGCGCTCGTAATAAAGTCCTTACCTGGCCACAGGTGAAGTATAATTGTCAGCTGTTGGGGCTTCAGAGGTCGCTATGCTATATATTGTTCGTCTTATTCTTACCGTTATCTACTGCATTCTGGTCTGTATTTTCGGCTCTATTTATTGCCTGTTCAGCCCGCGTAATCCGAAGCATGTCGCCACCTTCGGCCATATGTTTGGTCGCCTTGCGCCGCTGTTCGGTCTGAAGGTTGAAAAACGTCTGCCGGAAGGGGCGGAGAATTTCGGTAACGCCATCTATATCGCCAACCATCAGAACAACTACGATATGGTGACGGCCTCTAATATCGTGCTTCCACCGACCGTGACGGTGGGCAAAAAAAGCCTGCTGTGGATCCCGTTTTTTGGTCAGCTGTACTGGCTTACCGGTAACCTGCTGATCGACCGTAACAACCGTGCAAAAGCGCACAGCACCATTGCGGAAGTGGTGAATCATTTTAAAAAGCGCAAAATTTCAATCTGGATGTTCCCGGAAGGGACGCGCAGCCGCGGCCGCGGCCTGCTGCCGTTTAAAACCGGTGCGTTTCATGCCGCAATTGCGGCAGGTGTTCCAATTATTCCTGTGTGCGTTTCCAATACTTCGAATAAGATTAATCTTAACCGCCTGAATAACGGGCTGGTGATTGTCGAAATGCTGCCACCCGTCGATACCAGCAAATACGGTAAAGATCAGGTGCGCGAGCTGGCCGCGCACTGCCGTGATCTGATGGCTGAGCATATTGCGCTGCTCGACAAAGAAGTCGCAGAGAGAGAAGCCGCCGGTAAGATTTAATCCGGCGTTGAAGGGAAAACGAATTCCCGCGTTGTTAGTCGTTTCAGATGGAGCTTATATGTCACTCAGTCGGCGTCAGTTTATTCAGGCTTCGGGGATCGCCCTTTGTGCGGGTGCGATGCCGCTGACAGCCAGCGCCGCCGGGCAGCAACAGCCGCTGCCTATTCCGCCACTCATTGAATCCCGTCGCGGTCAGCCGCTTTTTCTGACGCTGCAGCGCAGCCACTGGTCCTTTACCCAGGGGACGCGTGCACCCGTCTGGGGCATTAACGGACGTTACCTTGGGCCGACCATTCGCGTGTGGAATGGCGATGACGTAAAGCTCATCTACAGTAACCGCACCCCTGAAAATGTCGCCATGACCATCAGCGGCCTGCAGGTGCCTGGCCCGCTGATTGGCGGCGCGGCGCGCATGATGTCCCCCAGCGCCGACTGGGCGCCCGTTCTGCCGATTCGCCAGAGCGCGGCAACCCTGTGGTATCACGCCAACACGCCTAACCGCACGGCGCAGCAGGTCTATAACGGCCTGGCCGGAATGTGGCTGGTGGAAGATGAGGTCAGCAAATCCCTGCCGATCCCGAACCACTACGGCGTGGATGACTTCCCCATTATCATCCAGGACAAACGTCTGGATAATTTCGGTACGCCGGAATACAGCGAACCGGGCAGCGGCGGCTTCGTTGGCGATACGCTGCTGGTAAACGGCGCGCAGAGCCCGTATGTAGAAGTGTCCCGTGGCTGGGTGCGCCTGCGTCTGCTCAACGCGTCTAACTCGCGCCGCTATCAGTTGAAAATGAGCGATGGCCGTCCGCTGCACGTAATTTCCGGCGATCAGGGCTTTTTACCGGCGCCGGTTTCCGTCAAACAGCTGGCGCTCTCGCCGGGGGAACGTCGCGAAGTGCTTATTGATATGACCAATGGGGATGAAGTGTCTGTCACCTGCGGCGAAGCGGCCAGCATTGTTGACCGTATTCGCGGGTTCTTTGAACCGTCGAGCATACTTGTCTCGACCCTGGTGCTGACCCTGCGTCCAACCGGTCTGCTGCCGCTGGTGACCGACAGCCTGCCAATGCGTCTGCTGCCGCAGGAGATCATGAGCGGCTCGCCGGTGCGCAGCCGTGATATCAGCCTGGGCGACGATCCGGGGATCAACGGCGCGCTGTGGGACGTCAACCGCATCGACATCACCGCGCAGCAGGGCACCTGGGAGCGCTGGACGGTTCGTTCGGATATGCCGCAGTCGTTCCATATTGAAGGGGTGTCATTCCTGATCCGCAACGTCAACGGCGCGATGCCGTTCCCGGAAGATCGCGGCTGGAAAGATACCGTCTGGGTGGACGGTCAGGTCGAACTGCTCGTCTACTACGGTCAGCCTTCGTGGCCGCACTTCCCGTTCCTGTTCCACAGCCAGACGCTGGAGATGATGGACAGGGGCTCGGTAGGGCAGATGCTGATCAATCCGGCGCCGTAAATTGCTTTTCTCCCTCTCCCTGTGGGAGAGGGCTGGGGTGAGGGCAACAGCCCGCATAATACCCCTTCATTTCCCACATTGATCCAGCGTATAATCCCGCTCCTTTTGTCTATTTTTTCTTCGGAAGCATTATGAGCGCAATTTCCCTGATCCAGCCGGATCGTGACCTCTTCTCCTGGCCCCAGTACTGGGCGGCCTGCTTTGGACCGGCGCCGTTCCTGCCGATGTACCGGGAAGAGATGGACCAACTGGGCTGGGACAGCTGCGACATTATTCTGGTCACGGGCGATGCCTACGTTGACCATCCGAGCTTCGGCATGGCCATCTGTGGCCGTATGCTTGAGGCGCAGGGCTTCCGCGTGGGGATCATCTCCCAGCCTGACTGGAACAGCAAAGACGACTTTATGCGTCTGGGTAAACCCAACCTGTTCTTCGGCGTGACCGCAGGCAACATGGACTCGATGATCAACCGCTATACCGCCGACCGTAAGCTGCGTCATGACGACGCCTACACGCCGGATAACGTGGCGGGTAAACGCCCCGACCGCGCGACCCTCGTCTATACCCAGCGCTGCAAAGAAGCCTGGAAAGACGTCCCGGTGATCCTGGGCGGCATCGAGGCGAGCCTGCGCCGTACCGCGCACTACGATTACTGGTCTGATACCGTTCGCCGCTCGGTGCTGGTGGACTCCAAAGCCGACATGCTGATTTACGGCAACGGCGAGCGTCCGCTGGTGGAAGTGGCGCACCGTCTGTCGCAGGGCGAGCCGGTGAACAGCATCCGTGACGTGCGCAATACCGCCATCATGGTGAAAGAGGCGCTGCCGGGCTGGCGCGGTGTGGATTCCCGCATCATTGATATGCCGGGCAAAATCGACCCGATCCCACACCCGTACGGTGAAGATCTGCCGTGTGCCGATAACAAGCCGGTTGAGCCGAAAAAAGCGGAAGCAAAGGCTATCGTCGTGCAGCCGCCGCGCCCGAAACCGTGGGAAAAGACCTACGTGTTGCTGCCGTCCTACGAGAAGGTGAAAGCCGACAAGGTGCTCTACGCGCACGCGTCCCGTATTCTGCACCATGAAACCAACCCGGGCTGCGCCCGCGCGCTGATGCAGAAGCACGGCGAGCGCTTTATCTGGATCAACCCGCCGGCCATCCCGCTCTCCACCGAAGAGATGGACAGCGTCTTTGCGCTGCCGTACAAGCGCGTGCCGCACCCGGCGTACGGCAACGCCCGCATCCCGGCGTATGAGATGATCCGTTTCTCGATCAACATCATGCGCGGCTGCTTCGGCGGATGCTCCTTCTGCTCCATTACCGAGCACGAAGGCCGTATTATCCAGAGCCGTTCGGAAGAGTCGATCATCAATGAGATCGAAGCGATTCGCGACACGGTGCCGGGCTTTACCGGTGTGATTTCTGACCTCGGTGGCCCAACCGCCAACATGTACATGCTGCGCTGCAAGTCGCCGCGCGCGGAGCAAACCTGTCGTCGCCTCTCCTGCGTCTATCCGAGCATTTGCGAGCACATGGACACCAACCACGAGCCGACGATCAACCTCTACCGCCGCGCGCGCGATCTGAAGGGCATCAAGAAGATCCTCATCGCGTCCGGGGTACGTTACGACATCGCCGTGGAAGATCCGCGCTACATCAAAGAGCTGGCGACGCATCACGTCGGCGGCTATCTGAAGATTGCGCCGGAGCATACCGAAGAAGGCCCGCTGTCGAAGATGATGAAGCCGGGCATGGGCAGCTACGATCGCTTTAAAGAGCTTTTCGACACCTATTCCAAGCAGGCGGGCAAAGAGCAGTATCTGATCCCGTACTTCATCTCCGCCCACCCGGGCACGCGCGATGAGGACATGGTGAACCTGGCGCTGTGGCTGAAGCAGCGTCGCTTCCGTCTGGATCAGGTGCAGAACTTCTATCCATCACCGCTCGCCAACTCGACGACTATGTATTACACCGGCAAGAACCCGCTGAGTAAGATTGGCTATAAGAGTGAAGAGGTGGTGGTGCCGAAAGGGGATAAACAGCGTCGTCTGCACAAGGCGCTGCTGCGTTACCACGATCCGAAAAACTGGCCGCTGATCCGCCAGGCGCTGGAAGAGATGGGTAAAAAACACCTGATCGGCTCGCGCCGCGACTGTCTGGTACCGGCCCCGACGCTGGAGGAGATGCGCGAAGCGCGTCGCCAGAACCGCAATACGCGCCCGGCGCTGACCAAGCACACGCCAATTGTGCATCAGCGTTCGAACGGTGGGGCGGGAACGAAGAAGAACGTAAAACGTAAGATCGGTTAAACCTGTAACAATGCCCGGTGGCGCTGCGCTTACCGGGCCTACAGGTCAGTGCGTAGGCCGGGTAAGGCGCACCCGCCACCCGGCTTTTTTCTGCATAAGGATAGGAGGCCCAAAATGAAAATAAGGAAGTTAACAGGAACGATGCTGATTGGCCTGACGTTATGCGGTTGTGTAATGCACCGCCAGACACAGCCAGAAGTGGAAGGACGTCTAATCGACAGCGCAGGTAAGCCAGTCTCTGGCGCTAAAATAACATTAGAGAGGGAGCAAACGCTTTCTGACGACAACGGTCGTTTTGCTTTTCAGAGCCAGCATGAGTGGATCTTTTTTCTGCCAATAGGTCCGATGGACTGGATTTATCACACCCCGCTCCAGATAAGTGTCAACGGAAAGGAATATGATGCAGAAGCAGGCGGCGGTCTCGGTGGGCCACATAAACTTGAAGGGAAAGTGTATAACGTTATTTGCACATTGCCTGATCTTCCCGGAGAAGCGAGATGTCAGTCCGGTTTATAGATTAAAACGAGCCCGGCGGAAGACCAGGCTCGTTTTAGGTATTACCCGCCAAACTGATCCGGGTCCGGCCCAAGCCGCTTACCCTTATCCAGCTTCGCAATCTCACCCAGCTCGTCTTTGTCCAGACGGAAATCCCAGACGTCGAAGTTCTCGGCGATGCGCGACGGCGTGACTGATTTCGGTATCACCACCAGGCCGTTGTCCAGATGCCAGCGAATGACGATCTGCGCCGGGCTTTTGCCGTATTTATCCGCCAGTTCGCGGATAATTTTTTGATCGAACACGCCCTGGCCACCCTGCGCCAGCGGGCTCCAGGACTCGGTCTGGATTTTATGCGTGGCGTTCCAGGCATGAAGCTGGCGCTGCTGCATCAGCGGGTGCAGCTCGATCTGGTTAATGACAGGCGCGACGCCCGTCTCGTCAATCAGCCGCTGCAGGTGATGAACCTGGAAATTACAGACGCCGATGCTTTTCACCAGCCCCTCTTTCTGCAGTTCAATCATCCCTTTCCAGGCATCAACGTAGTGATCGATAGCCGGAACCGGCCAGTGCATCAGCCAGAGATCGACGAAGTCGAGCTGGAGTTTTTCCAGGCTCTCTTCCAGGGCCTCGCGGGGACGTTTTTGGTCGTCGTTCCAGAGTTTAGTGGTGATGAACAACTCATCGCGAGGGACACCGGCGCTGGCCAGTGCGGTACCCACGCCGTCCTCGTTTTTGTACGCGGCGGCAGTGTCAATCGACCGGTAGCCGACTTCCAGGGCTTTATGAATGGCGGAGACGACCTCGTCGTTACCGGCTTTCCATACACCTAGCCCCAGCTGGGGCATCACGTTGCCGTCCTGCAGCTTGATTACGGTTTGGTTTGCCATTTTTCCTCCTTCAGGTGCGCATCGCCGGAGGGTTCCTCCGGCGATGGGGTGTGCATTAAGTCTGGACGAAATGTCAAAAAACGAAAGTCGGGGGGACAAAAACGCTTAGCGTGCCGCCTCGTAAATACGACGGCTGACGTCCAGCGTGATGTCGCCGTGCTCGCCCAGATGGGTCATACCGTGCTCTTCGAGTTTCGCCAGCAGGGCAGGGATAGAGCTGCCGTCCAGGCCGTAGCCAGACAGACGCGTTGGCACGCCCAGACCTTCAAAGAAGCTGCGGGTCGCTTCGATGGCGGCATCAATACGCGCATCGTCAGAACCCTCGGTGATGTTCCACACGCGTTCAGCGTACTGCAGCAGTTTGGCGCGTTTGGTGTCGCGTTTTTCGTTCCACAGGGCAGGCAGCACAACGGCCAGCGTCTGAGCGTGGTCCAGACCGTGCATTGCCGTCAGCTCGTGGCCCAGCATGTGGGTTGCCCAGTCCTGCGGCACGCCAGCCCCGATCAGGCCGTTCAGCGCCTGCGTGGCGGCCCACATTACGTTGGCGCGAACGTCGTAGTTTTCCGGCTCTTTCAGCGCTTTCGGACCTTCTTCGACGAGCGTCAGCAGAATGCCTTCCGCGAAGCGATCCTGAATTTTGGCATTCACCGGATACGTGACGTACTGCTCAACGGTATGAACAAAGGCGTCGACCACGCCGTTCGCTACCTGACGAGCAGGCAGGGTATAGGTGTAAACCGGATCCAGAATGGCGAACACAGGCTGAACGTGTTCGTTCATGAATGCTTGTTTGTCACCGGTGGTTTTACGGGAGATCACCGCGCCCTTGTTGGATTCAGAACCGGTGGCCGGAAGGGTCAGCACGGAGCCCATCGGGATAGCGCTTTTGATGTCGCTGCCGCGGGTTTCCAGAATGTGCCATGGATCGATGCCGTCAGCGTAGTGCGCTGCCGCCGCGATGAATTTGGTACCGTCCAGCACGGAGCCGCCGCCGACCGCCAGCAGGAAGGTGATGTTTTCTTCGCGGGCGATTTTCACCGCGTTCATCAGCGTTTCGTAAGACGGGTTTGGCTCGATGCCGCCGAACTCACGAACGTCCAGACCGTCCAGCGCGCTGTAAACCTGATCCAGCACGCCGGTTTTTTTCACGCTGCCGCCACCGTAGGTGATCAGCACGCGGGCGTCAGCAGGGATCTGCGCGCGCAGATCGGCGATAGCGTCTTTACCAAACAGAATGCGGGTTGGGGTGTGAAGATTAAAGTTGTTCATTGCTCGTTCCCTTTAGTGGGTGAAAAACCGTGGTGGCGCAGAGGGCGACCTGATGCTGCTCATTGTGGCCGCCCGGGGCTACGCCCTCAATGCACATTCCTGCCGATGTCTTGCCCATTTCTACAGAGCACTGGAGAAAGCGCGGAAAACGACGCACACTGTCAACGTCGAAAACCGCACCCGGAGTAACGCAAGATGAACCGTGAGGCTATCTGCCAGCAGCTCACTGCGCAGATTAAAAGACTGATAGATATCGAAAATGGCGTCAGTGGCCTGCTTCCTGACATTCGCCTGCTTTATGGCACGCAGCCAGGGACGCGCACGCCGGTCATGTACCAGCCGGGCATCGTTTTTCTCTTCTCGGGCCATAAAATTGGCTATATCAACGAGCGCGTGTTCCGCTACGACACCAACGAATATCTGCTTCTGACGGTACCTTTACCCTTCGAATGTGAAACCTTCGCGACAGAGGCGGTTCCGCTGGCCGGTATTCGCGTCAACGTCGATATTCTGCAGCTGCAGGAGCTGCTGATGGAGATAGGCGAAGATGAACTCTTCCAGCCTTCTATGGCGTCGAGCGGGATTAACTCGGCGACGCTGTCGGAAGAGATCCTCTGCGCCATTGAGCGTCTGCTGGACGTGATGGAGAGGCCGCTGGACGCGCGCATTCTGGGCAAGCAGATTATCCGCGAAATTCTCTACCACGTGCTGCTGGGGCCGGGGGGCGGGGCGTTACTGGCCCTGGTGAGCCGACAGACCCACTTCAGTCTGATAAGCCGCGTGCTCAAGCGTATCGAGAGCCAGTACACGGAAAACCTCAGCGTCGACCAGCTGGCGGCGGAAGCGAACATGAGCGTCTCGGCGTTTCACCATAATTTTAAATCGGTGACCAGCACCTCGCCGCTGCAGTACCTCAAAACCTACCGGCTGCATAAGGCGCGGATGCTGATGATCCACGACGGCATGAAGGCCAGCGCGGCGGCGATGCGGGTGGGCTACGAAAGTGCGTCGCAGTTCAGTCGGGAGTTTAAGCGCTATTTCGGCGTTACGCCGGGAGAGGATGCGTCACGTATAAGAACGATGCAGGGAGTCTGACGAAAAACGTAGGCCGGGTAAGCGATAGCGCCACCCGGCTTTGTTGAATTATGCGCTGCAGTACTTCTTCTTAATCACCACCGCGATAGTCCCCACCAGACCCGCCACCAGCAGGAACATCGGCAGCACCATCAGGAAGGTCATCACCTGATCTTCGTGGTGTTTCACGAAGGGGATCATATTCAGCGCGTAGCCGAGCGTCGTCACCACGCCAACCCACAGCAGGGCGCTCAGCCAGTTGAAGAACTGGAAGCGGCGGTTCGACAGGCCGGAAATGCCCGCCATCGTCGGCAGAAGGGTGCGAACGAACGCCAGGAAACGCCCCGCCAGCAGCGCCAGCAGGCCGTGCCGGTCAAACATGCAGGTCGCACGCTGGTGATACTTATGCGGCAGCTGCGCCAGCCAGCTTTTGACGACGCGCGTGTTCCCCAGCCAGCGGCCCTGCAGATAGCTCAGCCAGCAGCCCAGGCTGGCAGCGGAGGTCAGGATTACCATCGTTGGCGTGAAGTCCATGACGCCTTTACCGATTAACGCCCCGGCAAGTAAAAGCAGGCTGTCACCGGGTAAAAACGAGGCTGGCAGTAATCCATTTTCCAGAAACAGAGTTGCGAACATCACGAAATAGACGATACCGACGACGTGAGGATCCGCCAGCGCGGCAAAATCGTGGTGCCAGAGCGCCGCGATAATATCTTGAATAACAGCCATGGACTTTCCTGTGGAACAGCAGATATAGCGCTATTGTACTCCCTTATTCGCCCGTCGGGTTTGATCCCGGGCGCAACTCATGCAGACTTTTCCGCTTGCGGTGTCCACAAAAGCGTCCAGGGAGTACATTTTCAGCCAGCACTCTACACGATACGCTCGAACCCTGCTGCTAAATCCGCAATCAGATCGTCAACATTTTCTAAACCGATATGCAGTCGAATCAGGGTACCGCTGAAGTCCACGTCGCCACCGGGGCGCAGGGCCGCAATCTGTTCCGGCTGGTTAGCCAGGATGAGGGATTCAAAACCGCCCCACGAGTAGGCCATGCTGAAGAGAGTAAAATTATCCAGATAGCTTGCCAGCTCGTCATTATTCAGCCGTTTTTTCAGCACAAACGAGAACAACCCGCTGCTGCCTGTAAAGTCACGCTGCCAGAACTCATGGCCTTTACTGCCGGGTAGCGCGGGGTGATTCACGCGCTCAACCTGCGGATGCTGCGCCAGCCATTCGGCCACCTTCAGGCTGCTTTCATGGTGCTGACGCAGGCGAACGCCCAGCGTGCGGAGTCCGCGGCTGGTCATGTAGGCCGTGTCGGCATCCACCATCTGGCCCATCAGGTAGGCGTTTTCACGCAGCTGATCCCAGCAGCGCGCGTTGGAGACCGCAGTACCGATCATGCCGTCCGAGTGGCCAATCAGGTATTTGGTCGCCGCCTGAATCGAGATATCAATGTCGAAGTCCAGCGCTTTGAACAGCACGCCTGCCGCCCAGGTGTTGTCGATCATAACGATCGCCTCTGGCGCTTTGCTGCGCACGGCCTTCACGATAGCCGGCACGTCGTGAACTTCCATGGTGAGCGACCCCGGCGATTCCAGGAACACAATGCGCGTGTTTGGCTGAATAAGTTTGGCAATACCTTCACCAATCAGCGGGTCGAACCAGCCGGTGGTCACGCCGAGCTTGCTGAGAATTTTGGTACAGAAGTCCTGGCTGGGTTCGTAGGCGGTGTTGGTCATCAGGATGTGATCGCCCTGTTCCACGAACGCCAGAATGGTGTTGGCGACCGCAGCCGCTCCGCACGGGAACAGCGCGCAGCCTGCGCCTCCTTCCAGCTCGCACATCGCCTCCTGCAGAGAAAAATGGGTTAGCGTGCCGCGACGGCCATAAAACAGGCCGCCTTTCGCGCGGTTGCGCGTGGCGATTTTTTTCTCCTCAACGGTATCAAACACCAGCGAGGAGGCGCGTTGAATCACGCTGTTGACAGATCCCTGAGTATATTTTTTGCTGCGTCCTGCCTGTACCAGCGTGGTATCAAGATGCTTCTTTGTCATGTTCGCTAACCCTGTTTTTATACGTCTGGACGTCCAGACTACCACGATTGGAAAAAACTGCACCCGCAGGCTTATCGAATAAGCAGAAAATATTAGCAAAAAAACGCATAAGAAATTTTTACTGCGTAAGCGCAAGGAAAGTGAACGAAAATTGCGGCACTATGCAAATACTAATGAGAACTACTATCAATTCGACGACGTTTTGATATTATTACGTTCAGATTTTGTGATTTGCGTCCTGGAGATACAGAGTGGGTAATAATTTGATGCAGGCGGATCTCTCCGTTTGGGGCATGTATCAGCATGCTGACATCGTGGTTAAGATTGTGATGATCGGCCTGATTCTGGCGTCCGTTGTCACCTGGGCTATCTTCTTCAGCAAGAGCGCCGAGCTGCTTTCGCAGAAGCGTCGCCTCAAGAGGGAACAGCAGCAGCTGGCTGAAGCCCGCTCTCTGGATCAGGCTTCAGACATGACCTCATCCTTCCACGCGAAAAGCCTGACCACCCTGTTAGTGAATGAAGCGCAGAACGAGCTGGAACTCTCCGCGGGCAGTGAAGATAACGAAGGCATCAAAGAACGTACCGGTTTCCGCCTGGAGCGTCGCGTGGCGGCCGTTGGCCGACACATGGGGCGCGGCAATGGTTATCTGGCGACCATCGGGGCGATCTCACCGTTTATCGGTCTGTTCGGTACGGTCTGGGGCATCATGAACAGCTTTATCGGTATCGCGCAGACCCAAACCACCAACCTGGCGGTTGTGGCCCCGGGTATCGCAGAAGCGCTGCTGGCGACGGCGATTGGTCTGGTCGCGGCGATTCCGGCGGTGGTTATCTATAACATCTTCGCGCGTATGATTGGCAGCTACAAAGCCACGCTGGGTGACGTTGCCGCGCAGGTTCTGCTGCTGCAAAGTCGCGATCTCGACCTGAATGCCAGCTCGGTTAAGCCGGTGCACGCGGCGTCCAAACTGCGCGTGGGTTGATAGTATGGCGATGCGTCTAAACGAAAATCTGGACGATAACGGCGAAATGCATGAGATCAACGTGACGCCGTTTATCGACGTTATGCTGGTTCTGCTGATTATCTTCATGGTGGCTGCGCCGCTGGCGACGGTGGATGTGAAGGTAAATCTGCCTGCCTCATCCAGCCAGCCCCAGCCGCGCCCGGAGAAGCCTATCTACCTGTCGGTGAAGGCGGATAAATCCATGTTCCTCGGCAATGACCCGGTGACGGCCGACTCTGTCATCCCGGCCCTGGATCAGCTTACGGGCGGTAAGAAAGACACCACGGTCTTCTTCCGTGCGGATAAAACCGTTGATTATGAAACCATGATGAAGGTAATGGACACGCTGCATCAGGCGGGTTACCTGAAGATTGGGCTGGTCGGCGAAGAAAAAGCGGCCAAAAAATAGAACGAAAGCTGGCGAAAGCCAGCTTTTTTGTTTTCTGCCACGCAACATCGTTATTATTTTCTGCTGTATATCCCCATTCTTCATATTTCCTTATCAATAAAGCAATAATTAATAATCCATTGATAGTTAAGTAAATATCAGTATTCGGCTGAGCCATTAAAATATATCGTTGGCTGAAATGGCGTCGTGGAATATCCCCACTACGCTTAAAAAAGATAATAAAAACAAACCTTCTTCGAAGGATCTTTTCACCTGCACAGCAAGAGACTCCCTATGGCTACGATGACATGGCTGTATCCGCACGCGCCTCAAAACGATCTGTTTTCGCTTTCTGCCATTCGACGACGCGCCGACAGGCTAATACTGGTGCTCATCTGGTCGCTGTGGGCCATCTCGCTGGGGGTGGGCTATATCAACGAGAATATCGTGCAGGGGGCGATTATTGGCACCTCTCTGGTCTGTTTATCGACGCTGCTGACGCTGTTGTTTCCCGGCGCGCTGTTGCTCCGCCTGAGCTCTGCGTTTGTGCTAATGGCATTTTCCGCGCTGCTGATTCATCTGGGCGAAGGCGAAACTGAATACCATTTCTCGGTTTTCGTCCTGCTCTCCGCGCTCCTTGCCTGGCGAGACTGGCGCCCGCTGGTGATGGGGGCGGCGGTCATCGCGTTACATCATCTGGTGTTTAACTATCTGCAGGAGAATGACCTTTACGGCGTCATGGTGTTCATGCACACCGGCTTTCATATGGTGGTTTTCCACGGGCTGTTTGTGGTGGTCCAGACCGCAATTCTGGTTCTGCTGGCGATACGAATGGAGCAGGACGCCCGCTCGGCGAGCGAGGTGGCAAGGCTGGCGGGGGTGATCAACCGTGAACCGGGGTACCTCACGCTGGTCGTCGATGCGGTCCCCGCAGAGTCTTCCTTTGCCCGCACGTTCAGCCTGACGCTGGGCACCATGCGCGCCACGCTTGAGCAGGTCAGCGCCAATATTGGGCAACTGCTGGAGGCATCCCGCGCGTTAGGACAACGCAACAGCGCGCTGTCGGAACGTACCGATCACCAGGCAAGTTCGCTGGCGACGGCGGCCAGTGCGATGGAACAGTTAAGGGCTGTTGCCACCCTGACCAGTGAAAAAGCCCGCCAGGTTCGGGAGGTGGCATTCAGTACCAGTAACGTGGCGGAGCAGGGGGGCCATAACGTACGGCAGGCGATTGCGGCGATGGAGCACATTCGCGAGGAGTCGCAGCGCATTTACGCCATTCTGGAGCTGATCGACGGGATTGCGTTCCAGACCAATATTCTGTCGCTCAACGCCTCGGTCGAGGCTGCCAGAGCGGGCGAACATGGCAAAGGCTTCGCGGTGGTTGCCTCGGAAGTGCGCGTGTTGGCCCAGCGCAGCGAGGGGGCTGCAAAAGATATCCGCCAGCTTCTGACCGCATCGCAGGCAACCACGCTGCAGGGCGTCGAGCAGGTTGAGCAGGCGGGTATGACAATGAAGTCGATCATTGAGAGTATCGAAGGGCTTCGCTCTCTGCTGGAGGAGCTGTCGCAGATGAGCGAGCAGCAGCGGGCGAGCATTGCGCAGATGAACGACAGCATTGCCAGCATCGATGCCAGCGTGCAGGAGAACGTGCGTCACGTAGCGCAAACAGTGCAGGTGGCTGAAGCGCAGCGCCAGCAGACGGGTCAGTTAAAAGAGGCGATTGCCGTATTCAGATTTAATTAGCGTTGCGGTTCGGAAGGGGCGCTGGCACCAGACGCCAGCGCGTCTTCATCAAGCGCCACGCAGGTGACGTTTGAGGTACGGAACTCACCGTCTGACAGCTTGCGCGTCAGGCGCAGGGTGGCGATTTCTCTGGCAAGCAGATACTGGTAATTGGCCTCGAGGCGACCCAGAAGCTTCTCTTTCAGCTCTGGCCGCTGTTCCATGATGGTGTTCATCACGGCACCGTAAATTTCTTCTTTGACCTGTAGCGGATAAATTTCACGGCGATTCTGCCATTTCAGCCGCACCAGCGTTGCCGGGATCGATACCAGGTCCTGGGTAATACGCGTCATCTCGTCATTTTTTGTGTTTCGCAGCGCATCGAGATTTTGCTTTAAGATAAATTCATCACTTTTCTTATCATCTAAAGTCAAATAAACGTCGTTGTTTTTAACTTCCTTCACGTTAATCCTCCCCAAGGCTATAAAAAATTGGGTTGTTTTTTTCGCGCGTAATTAAGTTAAGCCAAATTTCATTGCCCGCTTTGTTAATTTCTTCGGTTTTCTCGGCCAATATTTGACTTAGTTTCTGGGCATCTATTTCACCCTCGGCCTGCAGGTCATTCAGCAGGTGGACAAAGGCTTCAATTTTTATGGCGCGAAATAAGCGGTCTTTTATATGGCGATCGTGCTCTTCCAGCAACATATTTCGGGATTTGCCAGTTCGGGAAACACCAATTAATATATCGGGCTCGAAATCAGAGAGCTTTCTTTTCCCCTGAGTGAAACTGGCCTCTTTTTCTGCTTCCGTCGGTTGCTGTTCCACAGGCGTGATGTGGTACTTAGCCGGGACGAGATAGTCGGGCAGCATTTTCAATTTCCTTTAATTTCAACAGGGTGGGGTTGGTAAAGGCGTGAGATTCGTTGACAATATCATGAGGCAAATTTAAAATCAAAAAAAATGGAGCCTACCCATGAACAGCATCTTTTTTACGGTCATCACATTACTATTACTGACCGCTGGTGTTCTTTTATTGATGCAGGAGTTCAATAAAACGAAAGTGTCGAAAGACACCAGTGAACCCCCGCAACCTGAACTGATGACAAAAGAGGAAGGTGAAGACCATTTCTCTGTATTGATGAACTCCGTTACGCCGGTCTGGTACTGGCGGGTGAACCACGAATATATCGACTTTTTACACGCGACAATTAAGCGCATGAAAATGTCGGAAATTAATGATACGCCCGGACTGTTTGAGGCGCAGCGTCGCTGTAGCGACCTGAATTCAGCCGTGTATAAATATTATGACAATATCAAAAAGCGCTGCCTTAACGGCGAGAAGGTCTCTTATTCCGATCTGGACGTATTAAATTTGCGGCAGTGTTTTCGCGAGTTCAGTCTGGAAGCCTATCCTGAGCTGGTGGCGCTTGTCTGGCCGGAGTACGCCCGTCCCGAGGTTAACCCGGACAACGTCTGAGTGGCGTACTGTTGAGTTATTGCAAACAGTCAGCGCCGTTGAGATATACTGGGCGCTGGTTTCTTTTGCAAACAGGACTTTATGGAACGCTTTTTTGAAAATGCCATGTACGCCTCTCGCTGGATACTGGCCCCCGTCTATTTTGGCCTTTCGCTGGCGCTTGTCGCGCTGACGATTAAGTTCTTTCAGGAAATCCTGCATGTTCTGCCGAACATTTTTTCCATTGCCGAAGCGGATTTGATTCTGGTTCTGCTGTCGCTGGTGGATATGACCCTGGTGGGCGGGCTGCTGGTGATGGTGATGTTCTCCGGCTACGAGAATTTTGTCTCCCAGCTTGATATCGACGAGCGTAAAGAGAAGCTCAGCTGGCTGGGCAAAATGGATGCGTCATCGCTGAAGAATAAAGTGGCCGCGTCGATTGTGGCGATCTCCTCTATCCACCTGCTACGCGTGTTTATGGACGCGAAGAACGTGCCGGATAACAAACTGATGTGGTACGTCATTATCCACCTGACGTTTGTGCTCTCTGCGTTTGTGATGGGGTATCTGGATAAGATCAGTAAGAAGTAATTCCCCCTCACCCTAACCCTCTCCCACAGGGAGAGGGCCGGGGTGAGGGCATCAGACCGCACTATTTATCCGACGACGCCTGCCACAGATTCAACTCCCCATCCGCAACATGCTGGTCAATCCGCTTGAGTTCGTCCTCCGTAAAGCGCAGGTTTTCCAGCGCCTGAACATTCTCTTCCAGCTGTTCCGGGCGGCTTGCGCCAATCAGCACGGACGTCACGCGCGCATCTTTCAGCAGCCAGCTTAGCGCCATCTGCGCCATGGTCTGACCGCGCGCCTGCGCCATTTCACTCAGTAAACGCAGGCTGTTCAGGTTGGCTTCGGTCAGCATTTTTTCGTTCAGACCACGGACTTTCTTGCCTTCACGCTGCATGCGTGAATCTTCAGGAATACCGTTCAGGTATTTTCCGGTCAGCAGCCCCTGCGCCAGCGGGGTAAAGGCGATACACCCGGTCCCGTTTGCTGCCAGCGCATCCAGCAAACCGGTCTTATCGACCCAGCGGTTGAGCAGGTTATAGGACGGCTGGTGGATCAGCAGGGGGATCTTCCACTCGCGCAGCAGCTCGGCCATTTTTTGCGTGCGCCCGGTTGAGTAGGAGGAAATGCCCACATACAGCGCTTTCCCACTCTGCACCGCCTGTGCCAGCGCAGAGGCTGTCTCTTCCATCGGCGTGTTTTCATCCACGCGGTGGGAATAGAAAATATCCACGTATTCGACGCCCAGGCGCTTCAGGCTCTGATCGAGGCTGGCAAGCAGATATTTGCGTGAACCGCCCGAGCCGTACGGCCCTGGCCACATGTCGTAACCCGCCTTGGTGGAGATAATCAGCTCGTCGCGGTACGCGGCGAAGTCCTCCCGCAGCAGGCGGCCGAAATTCTCTTCCGCGCTACCCGCCGGAGGTCCGTAGTTATTGGCGAGATCGAAATGGGTGATGCCGAGGTCGAAGGCTTTGCGCAGCAGCGCGCGCTGGGCATCAAGAGGCTGGACGTGGCCGAAGCTGTGCCACAGTCCCAGCGACAGCGCAGGAAGGCGCAGACCGCTCTTTCCACAGTAGCGGTACTGCATATGTTCATAGCGGGTAGCGTCAGGGTACCAGGACATGATGTCTCCTTTTCTTATCGATAATTTTTTGAAACGTCGTTTTCATTCTGAACTTATCACATCACTAAGCGCGAAGATAATGGTTAACGGCGGCTGTGCGACCAGTGAAGCCACGCTAATTAAAAATGATCACAAAACGTTATAATTTCCCTCGTTCCTGCCGATAACGAGAGTAGTACTCGCCTCTGGGCGAACTCACCCTCACGGCAAGGAAGACTTATGAATATGCTCCGTAATTTCACGATCCGCTTCGTCATGCTGGCGATTCTCGGGATCTTTTGTTTAATGTGGGCGGGTGTTGGACTGTACAGCACCTGGTCCCTGTCTCGCGTTACAGATGGCAACGAGGTGGACCGCCAGTTGGTCAAACAGATGACGGTGCTCAGTCAGGGCAACGATCAGTATTTCCGCTTTGTGACCCGTCTGAGCCGAGCGATGGAAGTCAAAGCTGCAGGCGGCACGCCGGATCTGGCCTCTGCCCAGCAGGCGCTGGATAACATGGGCAAGAAGCTGGCCGAGATGAAAGCCATTTCTCCAGGCCCAATGGATGAGCAGATCTCTTCCCGGGTGATCGGCACCTGGCAGGCGCTGCTTGAACAGGGCGTGACGCCGCAAATGCAGCAGGCGAAGCTGGGCGCGCTGGACGGCTACCGTCAGCAGGCCAACAACGTCACCCCACCGCTGAGCCGCGCGTTCGGCGCGGCGGCTGAAGAGTTCAACAATGCTGCCGCGAAGTCGCTCGACAGCACCCGCGTGGTGGTGGACGGCCTGACCAGCATGACCCGCACGGTGATAATCGTCGCCACGATTATCGGCCTGCTGATCCTGCTCTTCACCGACCGCTATCTGGTGGCGATGCTGGTCAAACCGCTGGATCGCATTCGCCAGCAGTTCCGCCAGATTGCCCAGGGCGATCTCAGCCAGCCCATTGAGCCGTTCGGCCGCAACTGCGTGGGACAGCTGGTACCGCTGCTGAGCGCCATGCAGGACAGCCTGCGTGAAGCGGTCAGCACGATCCGCTCCGGCAGTGAGAATATCTGGCGCGGCGCGACGGAGATCTCCAGCGGTAACAACGATCTCTCGTCCCGTACCGAAGAGCAGGCGGCTGCGCTGGAAGAGACGGCAGCCAGCATGGAACAGCTGACCGCCACGGTGAAACTGAACGCGGAAAGCGCGCGTCAGGCAAGCCAGCTGGCCGATGTGGCCTCTACCACTGCCAGCCGCGGCGGCTCGCTGGTGGAAGAGGTGGTGACCACCATGAGCGGGATTTCGGAAAGCTCGAAGAAAATTGCTGAAATCACCAACGTCATTAACAGCATTGCCTTCCAGACCAATATTCTGGCACTCAATGCGGCGGTTGAAGCGGCGCGCGCGGGCGAACAGGGCCGTGGTTTCGCGGTCGTCGCAGGCGAAGTCCGCAACCTGGCAAGCCGCAGCGCCAACGCGGCCAAAGAGATTGAGGGGCTGATTACCGACTCCGTTTCCCGCGTGGAGCAGGGGGCGAAGCTGGTGGGCGACACCGGCACCACCATGGATGCGATTTTGCGTGACGTGACGGAAGTGACGACCATTATGAAGCAAATTGCCTCTGCCTCTGAGGAGCAAAGCAAGGGCATTTCGCAGGTCGGGGTTGCCATTACCCAGATGGACGGCGTTACCCAGCAAAACGCCTCGCTGGTGGAGGAGGTTTCCGCGGCGGCGGCGGCGCTGGAGCGCCAGACCGAAGATCTTCAGCGCTCGGTGCAGAAGTTCCGCCTGACGGCATAACGCAGCGTTGCAAGGCCGTCTTGTGCGGCCTTGCATTATTAACGTATTCCCCTCCAGCTCGCGCTGAAACTGCTATTCTTTTGCTAACCCCCCTGACGTTCTGAGCTCTCTTCTATGAGGTATTGCTATGAACAGATCGTTATCTGTCATCCCTGTTCTCTCTTTCATTTTTCTGATGCTGTTTTCGGTTTTTGCCAGTGCGACCCAGCAGGCGCAGGAACGGCGCGTGGCGCGTGATGTCAGGCAGGAAACCCGCGATACGTCACGGCAGGTGAAGCAGACCTGCGTGGCAAACGATAACCAGAGTAATCACGACTGCCGCCAGGACAAGCGCCAGATGAAACAGTCCGGACGGCAAAAAGCGCGGGATATTAAGTATTAACATAACAGGTGAGGCGGCATGCAAGCGTATTTCTTGCCGCCTTTTTAAAAAACGTAAGTCACTATTTTTTAAATATTAAAGTATTTGCTTGTAACAATATATTTGGCATTTTCTGCACATTCCAGAACATGAAAATTAATATTGTCTTAAGATTCAGTCGACATAATGAATTATCTTCTTGATACCGGAAATAATTCAATTTATGAAAAACCGTATTATTTTATTTGCTGCCCTGGCAGGTTTTGCCGTGGTCAATACAGCGATGGCCCAGAGCGTCACGGTCGATGTCCCTGCCGGGTATAAGGTCGTGATTGTTCCGCAGTCAGCCACGGTTCCTGAGGCGGTAAGCGTTGCGCCTGCACCTGCACAAACAACGTATGTCGCCCCTGCACCGGTCTATCATCCGCGTGCACGCCATGTGGCGAGCGTGGCGGAAGGGATGGTGATTGAGCATCAGTATGACGATCACCATTGATGTATTCCGGGTGACATTTCTGGCCATAAGTTGAGGGCAAATAGTCGTGATTGGGTGCAGGGAGTTATTACTGAACAGTCATGAGGCCGGGCACGCGCTGCGACGCCCGGCGAAGTTTATCAGTGCGTCGCTTCACCAATCAGCGCGCCCGTTCCCGCGCCAACGGCCGCACCTTTCAGCACGCTCTTGCCGGTAACCGCCGCGGCACCTGCGCCCACGGCAGCACCTACCGCACCACCTTTACGCGCGGCTTTACCTTTGTCGCCGTTTTTGAACATGGCACCGGTGCCTGCGCCAACGACGGCGCCGCCAACCGTCGATTTCAGATCTTTACCCGTCGCCGCGCCAATGGCTGCGCCTGCTACCGCGCCAGCGGCGGTTTTGTCGATGGCCATTCCCGAGGTGGAAAAAATGAGGGCGCTGATAACCAGCGTTGTTTTAATAAGTTTCATAACAGATCCTTTGTGACTGCTGTCGGTTGATACGTTGCTTCTCACTCTGAGGTGAGAAAAACGCACAGATAGTGCCAGCAATGCCGGCTCAACCTTTAGGCCAATCATGCCCTGAGCAAGGATCTCTGTTGCCGGGCGGCGAACCGCCCGGCTAGTCGTCACGCCTGACGTTTGTCTTCTGTATTGGTCTCGAAGTCGCTCGCCGCGTGGCGTTCGTGGAGCTGCTCGTTCAGCTCACCGCTGGTGCGGTTAACGATACGTCCGCGCTTAACGGCATGGCGGTTCGCCACGTCTTTCGCCCAGCGCTGCACGTTGGTGTACTTTTCTGCGTCGAGGAACTCGGCGGCGTTGTACACGCTGCCCAGCGCCACGCAGCCGAACCACGGCCAGATGGCGATATCCGCGATGGTGTACTCCTCACCCGCCACGTAGCGGCCGCGCGCCAGCTGTTTATCCAGCACGTCGAACAGGCGTTTGGCTTCCATGGTGAAGCGGTCAATCGCGTACTCGATTTTCACCGGGGCGTAGTTGTAGAAGTGGCCAAAACCGCCGCCGAGGAACGGCGCCGCGCCCTGGAGCCAGAACAGCCAGTTCAGCGTTTCGGTGCGTCCCGCCGGATCTTTCGGCAGGAAGTGGCCGAACTTCTCCGCCAGATAGAGCAGAATATTGCCGGATTCAAATACGCGCGTTGGCGGGTTCGTGGAGTGGTCACGAAGCGCCGGTATTTTCGAGTTCGGGTTCACCTCAACGAAGCCGCTGGAGAACTGATCGCCCTCGCCGATGCGGATCAACCACGCGTCGTACTCCGCGCCCGTCACGCCCAGCGCCAGCAGCTCTTCGAGCATGATCGTCACTTTCTGGCCGTTCGGTGTTCCCAGCGAGTAGAGCTGCAGCGGGTGCGAACCGACAGGTAGATCTTTCTCATGGGTCGCGCCGGAAATGGGGCGGTTGATGTTGGCGAACGCGCCGCCGTTGTTCTTTTTCCATTCCCACACTTTTGGTGGCTGATACGTGTTGTCTGACATGTTGGCCTGCCTTTTGAGTGATGTGTTGAGGCAGTGTAGCAGGAGATTTGTGAAGCGTTTAACCAACTGAGCGTAATCGATCTGCCGCTATTCCTTCCGGCGCTTATATATATCAAATGCGGCATAAGCTTAATCGAAAATCGCATTTTCATAATTAATGCGTAAACGGATAAAGCTGCATATGATGCTTCAACATAAATAAAAGATGCAGTCATAAACACTTTATAAGGCAAGGAGTTAGTGAGATGCGCAAGCTTCTGTTATCGGCAGTGGTCGTTTCGCTCGCGTTAGGCCTGGCGGGCTGTGATGATGCGAAAAATAAAGAGACCAATACCCCCCCTGCGGCAAAAAGCGACGCGCCAAAAGAGGGCGGTTCGCTGATTATCGGTATTACCTCCGGCGACCCGTTAGCCGTTAATCCGCTCTATGCCAGCGACCGTACCACGTTAACGATCATGCAGGCGCTCTATGCCCCGCTCTATAGCTTCAACAACGGTAAGATCGAGTGGGGCCTGGCGGAAAGCCTGAAGCCCTCCGCCGACAACCTGAGCTACACCCTGACGTTAAAACCCAATCTGAAATGGCAGGACGGACAGCCGCTGACGGCGGACGACGTGGTCTTTACGTTCAATAAGCTGCTGGATGCCAAACAGCACAGCTTCTTCCGCAGCATGTTCACCTACGGCGATAAGCCGGTACAGGTAAGCAAGGTTGACGACCGCACCGTTAAGTTCACCTTACCGCAGGTCAGCGCGGCCTTTACCGGCACTCTGGTTCAGATCTACCCGATTCCGCAGCACGTGTTCGCAGGTGAAGGTGACCTGGAAAAGAGCAGCAAAAACGATGCGCCGGTCGGCTCCGGGCCGTTCAAATTCAAAGAGTACCGCGCCGGGCAGTATTACGCCCTGACCCGTTTCGATGATTACTGGAACGGCAAAGCGAAGCTTGATTCGGTTACCTACCGTTTCGCCAAAGACAGCAACGCCGCCAACCTTGCGCTGCAAAACGGTGAAATCAACCTCAAGATGGTTGACCCGCAGGACGTGAATCGCCTGAAAAATACCGGTAAGTTCGACTTCGTGGTCTATCCGGAAGGCCGCCTGGCCTATATGACGTTCAACCAGAACGTGCCGGTGATGAAGAGCAAAGCGCTGCGTCAGGCCATCGCGTATGCCATCAACAAAGACGAGCTCACCCAGACCGCGTTTACCTCGCTGGACTACGCTAAACCGGCGACCTCGTTCCTGACGCCCGATACGCTTTACAAGACGGATGACGTTGAACAGTACAAATTCGATCTGCAAAAAGCCAAAGAGCTGCTTAAAGCGTCCGGCGCGCCGGACAACCTCAAGCTGCGCCTGGCGTATGTGAACACCAACAAAACCCAGGAGAGCATGGCACTCTATATTCAGCAGGCGCTGAAGGCGATTGGGGTGAACGTGGAGCTGATGCCGCTGGACTCCAACGCCATGTCTCAGCGCAGTCTTGATATGAACAACACCGCGTGGGAGCTGAACCTGGGCGGCTACATCATGGGCTCCGAGCCGGACGGTTACAAATCGCTGTTCATGAGCAACGAAGCCTATAACTATGCGCACTACAAAAATCCGCAGTTTGATGCCCTGTGGGATAAAGGCGCAGTGGAAACCGACGCCGCGAAACGTGCCGATATCTACAAGCACATTCAGCAGACCGTGGCGAACGACATGACCTACTACCCGATTGCCTACACCAATGCGACCGTCGCGGTGGACAAGCGCTTCGGCGGCACCCAGGAGGCAGAGCCGAAACCGGTCTATCTTTTCCAGGATCTGTCAAAAATCTATCAGAAATAAGTGATTGCCCCGGCCGTCAGGTCGGGGATTTTGTAAGGGCACGTCGTGAACACACTCCTCACCCGTCGGTTGCTGCAGCTGCTGCCGATGCTGTTCTTTATTTCACTGGTGGCGTTTTTGCTGGTCAAGCTCGCGCCCGGCGATCCGGTGGCGGCGTACATTACGCCGCGCATGGCCCCGGAAGATATCGAGCGTATTCGCCAGAGCCTGGGGCTGGATAAGCCGCTGGTCACGCAGTACGTCCTGTGGCTGAAAAACGTCCTGCAGGGCGATCTCGGCTATTCGCTGATTTATCACCGCCCGGTGCTGGAGATGATCGGCGAACGCATTCCGGCCACGCTGGGGCTGATGGGCGCGTCGCTGCTGATGGCGATCGTGCTGGCGATCCCGCTGGGCCTGCTGGCGGGGGCATTTAAGCACCGCTGGCTGGATCACCTCCTGAACCTGTTCGCCTATATCGGCATCTCGGTGCCGATTTTTTGGTTCGGCATCTTGCTCATTACGGTCTTTGCCGTGCAGCTTAACTGGTTCCCCAGCATGGGTATGCGCACCATCGGCATGGAAGATAACGCGCTGGACGTGCTGCGTCACGGCGTGCTGCCGTGTATTGCCCTCACGTTCTACAACCTCTCCAGCTACGTGCGCTACATCCGCTCCAACACCATCTCGCAGCTCTCGGCCGACTACGTGCAGACCCAGCTGGCCTACGGCGCCACGCGTTCCAGCATTCTGTTCCGCCACGTGCTGAAAAACGTGCTGCTGCCGGTGATCACCCTGTTCGGCCTGTCGTTCGGTGAGCTGATTGTGGGGGCCTATGTGACGGAAAGCGTCTTCTCGTGGCCGGGGATGGGGCTGCTCGGGATCCAGTCGATCGCCTCGCTGGACTATCCGCTGATCATGGCGATCATCATGCTCTCGTCGATGATGCTGATCGTCGGTAACCTGATCGCCGATCTGCTTTATCGCTTCGCCGATCCCCGCATTCGTACGCTGAGGTAACCCGGATGAGCAGACGCTGGCAGCAGGTTCGTCACCAGCTGCGCCGCAACCGTCCGGCGCAGTTCTCCCTGTTTGTGCTTTTTATTTTCGTTGTCGCCGCGCTCTGTGCGGGCCTAAGTCCGTACGATCCGGATCGGATGGCGCTCGGCGCGCGTACGCTACCGCCGGATGCCGCGCACTGGTTCGGCACTGACGAGTATGGCCGCGACTACTTCACCCGCGCGCTGTATGGCGGCCAGATCTCCCTGATGGTCGGTTTTCTCGCCATGCTCTTTTCCACGCTTATCGGCACGGTGGTAGGAACGGTGAGCGGCTATTTTGGCGGCTGGCTGGATAACCTGATGATGCGCGCCGTGGATATCCTGATGGCCATTCCGGCCTTCTTCCTGCTGCTGGTGGTGAATGCTTACCTCAAGCCGGGCGTGGATAACATCATTCTGATCATCAGCCTGCTGACGTGGATGAACATGTCGCGGCTGGTGCGCGCAGAAACCTTATCGGTGAAAGAGCGCGAGTATGTGCTTTATGCCCGCGCGTCGGGGGAAAACCCGCTGCGCATTATCGTGCGCCACATTATTCCCGGCGTGCTGCCGACCATTATCGTGGCCGCCACGCTCAATATCGCCTCGGCCATTCTGATGGAGTCGACGCTCAGCTTCTTAGGGCTGGGCGTGCAGGCGCCTGCGGCATCGTGGGGAAGCATGCTCAACAACGCCCAGTCGTATATTGGCGAAGCGTCGTGGCTGGCGATGTTCCCCGGCATTTTGATCCTGCTGACGGTGTTCAGCTTTAACGTGCTGGGCGATGTGTTCCGTACCGCCTTTGAGCCAGGAGCGAATCGCGATGAGTAACCTGTTAGCGCTTGAGAACCTGCAAACCACCTTCCGCACCCGCGAGGGCGAGGTTCACGCGGTGCGCGGCGTGAGCTTTCAGGTACAGCCGGGAGAACTTGTCGGCATCGTCGGCGAGTCGGGCTGCGGGAAAAGCGTCACCTGTAAGTCGATCATTCAGCTTCTGGGGAACAACGGACGGATAACCGGCGGCAGCATCCGCTTCCAGAATGACGATCTGGCGCAGAAAACCCCTGAGCAGATGCGCGCCATTCGCGGCAACGAGATCGCGATGATTTTCCAGGATCCGATGACCGCCCTGAACCCGGTGCTGACCATCGGCAAACAGATGGCGGAGATCCTGATGCGCAATAAAGGACTGACCAAAAAAGCGGCCAAAGCGGCGGCCATCGCCATGCTGGAACAGGTGGGCATTGCCGAGGCGGAACGCCGATACGACCAGTATCCCCACGAGTTCAGCGGCGGGATGCGCCAGCGGGTGATGATCGCGATTGCGCTCTCCTGCGACCCGAAGCTTCTTATTGCCGATGAGCCAACCACCGCGCTGGACGTGACCATTCAGGCGCAGATCCTGCGTCTGCTGAAAAGCCTGCAACAGCAGACCCAAACCGCGATTCTGCTGATCACCCACGATCTCGGCGTGGTGGCGCAGGTCTGCAGCCGCGTGGTGGTGATGTACGGCGGGCTGGTGATGGAGGAGGGGAGCGTGGAGGACATTTTTTATCGCCCTGCACATCCTTACACCCAGGGGCTGCTGGCCTCGCTGCCGCGCCCGGACGAGGTTAATCAACGCTTATCGCCCATCGAAGGCGCGCCGCCCGGGCTGCTTAACCCGCCGCCGGGCTGTCCGTTCGCCGAACGCTGCCCGAAACGCATGCCCCAGTGTGAACGGCAGCCCGCATTTTACACCACCGGAGAGGGTCATCGCGCCGCCTGCTGGCTATGGGCCGATAAGGAGATTCAGGCATGAGTGAACAACAGGCGCCATTAGTGAGCGTTCGCGATCTGCGCAAACATTATCAGCTTAACGGTGGTTTGCTGCGTAAAGGCGTGGCCGTGAAGGCGGTTGATGGCGTGAGCTTTGATATTCAGCCCGGCGAGACGTTTGGCCTGGTGGGAGAGTCCGGCTGTGGGAAATCCACCCTCGGGCGCGCCATCCTGCGCCTTTTCGATATTACCTCTGGCGAGATCCACTTTGCCGGGCAGGCGATCGCTCACGCCCGCGAAAGAGAGCTCAAGCCGCTGCGTAAGCGGATGCAGGCGATTTTTCAGGATCCTTACTCCTCGCTCAACCCCGGCATGACGGTACGACAGCTGGTGGCCGAGCCGATGCAGATCCACGGCTACAGCCGCGAAGAACAGCGGGAACGTACGGAAACGCTGCTCTACAAAGTGGGGCTGAAGCACGAACACCTTGAACGATTCCCGCATGAGTTCAGCGGGGGGCAGCGTCAGCGCATCAGTATTGCCCGCGCGTTGTCCGTGCGTCCTGAATTTGTGCTGTGCGATGAACCGCTTTCGGCGCTGGACGTCTCGGTGCAGGCGCAGGTGGTGAATATTTTGCAGGATCTGCAGCAGGAGCTGGGGCTGACCTATCTGTTCATCGCCCACGATCTCTCCATGGTGCGCCATATCTCCAGCCGCATTGGGGTGATGTATCTCGGTAAGCTGGTGGAGGTGGCCCCGGCGAATGAACTGTATCAGCGTCCGGCGCACCCTTACACCCGCGCGCTGCTGGCGGCGGTTCCCCAGCCCGATCCGCGCATCCGCAATCTCGAAGACGCCACCCTGCGCGGCGACATTCCAGGCCCCACGTCCGCGCTGCCGGGCTGTAAGTTCTGCAGCCGCTGCCCGCATGCCATGCCGGTTTGCCAGACGCAGGAGCCTGCCATGCGGGAGATTGCGCCAGGGCATTTCGCGGCGTGCTGGTTGTTTAACGTGTAATTAATGCCCCACGCAGGTGTATGATAAATGCCCCTCTGTCAGGTTAATTACAACGTGCAGACGACGACAACCCTTAAAAAAATTGCCGCCTGCCTGTTTTAGGTTGGATACATGCGTAAAGGAAAGTTAAGCAGTGATGCGCCATTCGGGACATTGTTAGGCTATGCGCCCGGTGGCGTGGCGATTTACTCTTCAAATTACGGCAGTCTGGACCCGCGCAACTACCCGCAAGACGCGGATTTTCGCAGCTATATTGGCAACGAATACATGGGCCACAAGTGGCAGTGCGTTGAGTTTGCCCGCCGTTTCCTGTTTCTCAACTATGGCTTCGTGTTTACCGACGTCGGCATGGCGTGGGAGATCTTCTCCCTGCGCTTTTTGCGTCAGGTGGTGAACGATAATATTCTGCCCCTTCAGGCTTTTGCCAATGGCTCAAAACGCGCGCCGCGCGCCGGGGCGCTGCTGATCTGGCAAAAGGGCGGCGAGTTTCACGAGACCGGCCACGTGGCGGTGATCACCCAGCTTCTGGACGATAAGGTGCGTATCGCCGAGCAGAACGTGATCCACTCTCCGCTGCCGCTCGGGCAGCAGTGGACGCGCGAGCTGCGTCTGAGCGTGGAGAACGGGTGTTATACGATCCATGACACTTTCAACGACACGGAGATCCTCGGCTGGATGATCCAGACCGACGACACGGAACACAGCATTCCCCAGCCGGAAATCGACGGCGAACTGCTGAAAATCAGCGGCGCGCGGCTGAAAAACAGGCGTCAGTTCGACGGAAAATGGCTTAACGAAAATGACGCATTGCAGCAGGCGTATATCCGCGCCAACGGCCATGTGATCAACAAAGATCCCTGCCAGTACTTCACCATTACCGAAAGCGCCGAGCAGGAGCTGATCAAGGCCACCAACGAACTGCACCTGATGTACCTGCACGCGACGGACAAGGTGCTGAAAGACGACAGCCTGCTGGCGCTTTTCGACATCCCGAAAATCCTCTGGCCGCGCCTGCGCCTCTCCTGGCAGTGGCGTCGTCACCATATGATCACCGGTCGTATGGATTTCTGCATGGATGAGCGCGGGATCAAGGTCTACGAGTACAACGCCGACTCCGCCTCCTGCCATACCGAGGGCGGGCTGATTCTCGAAGAGTGGGTGAAAAACGGCTATCGCGGCAACGGGCATAACCCGGCGGAAGGGCTGCTGGAAGAGCTGACCGGCGCCTGGAAGCACAGTCACGCGCGGCCGTTTGTCCACATCATGCAGGACAACGATGTCGAAGAGGACTATCACGCGCTCTTTATCCAGCGTTCGCTGATGCAGGCCGGGTTTGAAACCAAAATCCTGCACGGGCTGGGGGCGCTGAGCTGGGATGCCGCCGGACAGCTGATTGACGACGAAGGTCGCCACGTCAACTGCGTGTGGAAAACCTGGGCGTGGGAGACGGCGATAGAGCAGATCCGCGAGGTCAGCGAAACCGAATATGCCGCCGTGCCGATCCGGACCGGACATCCTGAAGGCGAGGTGCGCCTGATTGACGTCCTGCTGCGCCCGGAGGTGCTGGTCTTTGAACCGCTGTGGACCGTCATTCCCGGCAACAAGGCGATTCTCCCGGTACTGTGGCAGCTGTTCCCGAACCACCGTTACCTGCTCGACACCGATTTTGAGGTTAACGATCTGCTGAAGCAGACCGGCTATGCCGTCAAGCCGATTGCCGGACGCTGCGGCAGCAATATCGACCTGATTAGCGCCCAGGACGAGCTGCTGGATAAATCCAGCGGCAAGTTTGTCGACCGTAAAAACATCTACCAGCAGCTGTGGTGCCTGCCGAAGGTCGACGGCAAGTACATTCAGGTCTGCACCTTCACCGTGGGTGGGAACTACGGCGGAACCTGCCTGCGCGGCGATGACTCGCTGGTGGTGAAGAAAGAGAGTGATATCGAGCCGCTGATTGTAGTTAAAGATAAGTAGCTCTTACCCGCAGTAAAAAAGCCCCCGCAGGGCATTCTGCGGGGGCTTTTCGTTACTGTTCTTCCTCTTCCAGCCCGTTGATCTTCAGATCGATGATGCGGCCAATCTGGTCATGATAGACCGTCAGCAGGTTGTACTGGCTCATCTCGGAGATGATCTGCGGTGAGACATTAAAGCTGCGGGCCAGCTCCTCCTGGTGAAAATAGCCCGGCTGACGCCGCCTCACGTGGGCGCGGCGGCGGTTGTACTGATACCACAAAATCAGCAGCCAGCCGTTGAGCGCGGCGAACAGTAAATAGATCAACACCGTATTAAAGGACGCAATAATGACGCCCCAGCGGTGGTCGCTCTCCTCGGTGAGCTGCATCCAGAGCCGGGCATACAGGAAAAACAGAAAGCCTCCCCACGCCACCAGCGTTAACGCGGCATCGAAAACACGTGGCAATAGCCGATGTTCGGTCAAAATTAAGGTATTTTCGTTCATTGAATGCGTCCTTTTCCCCGGTCCGGACTGATCCAGCGCGCGCGGGCGCGCTGGCGTTTAAGCATGACTTTTGGAAATGCGACGAGGGTGGTGAACAGGCCAATCATCCAGTACACCATCGGGAACCAGATCACCCAGAAAAGCGAGCTGGCCACCTTCCGTTCATAGCGCCGCTCGATGTACAGGCTGACCAGGAACTGCAGGAGGCACATCACCCCCAGCAGCAGCCCGGTAAACTCCGGTGGAAAAAGGCTCTCCACGGTCAGCCTGGCAGGAACAGGGGCGATATGGCTGAGGATAAATAACAGCACCGTCATGGCGTACGCGAAGGCCCACAGCGTTGACAGGGCATACTCAAGAAACAGGGGCCACATGCGGTGATGCTCCCAGCGCACAATCCTGCGCAGGTTGACCAGAAACACCTCCGCGCCGCCCTGGGCCCAGCGCAGACGCTGTTTCCACAGACCCTTGAGCGTCTCCGGCATCAGGATCCAGCACAGCGCCCGCGGCTCGAAAAAGATATCCCAGTGGCGCAGCTGGAGCTTCCAGCTGATGTCGATGTCTTCGGTGATCATGTCCGGGCTCCAGTACCCGACGTCCGCCAGCGCCTGTCGGCGAAAGGCGGCGATGACGCCCGAGACGGTAAAGACCCGGCCATAGATCCGCTGCGTCCGCTTGATGAGCCCAATAATCGATGAGAACTCGCCCACCTGGATGCGACCAATCAGCGTGGAACGCGTGCGAATACGCGGATTGCCGGTGACCGCCCCGACGTGGGGATACTGAATCAGCGGTGCCACCAGATACGCTGCCGTATCGCGATCGAGCAGGGCGTCACCGTCAATGCAGACCAGCAGATCGCCCCGGGCCGCCGCTGCCCCGGCTTTGAGCGCCAGCGCCTTCCCCTGGTTCTCCGCGAGGTTAATCACCCGCAGGCGCGGATGTTCCTGCGCCAGAGCCTGCAATACCTCCGCCGTGTTGTCAGACGAACCGTCGTTGATGGCGATAACTTCTATATTTTCATACCGCTGATCCAGCGCGGCGCTGATGGTCTCCCGGGCATTTCGTCCCTCGTTAAAGCAGGGGATCAGAATGGAGATGAGCGGCTCACCGGCTAGCGTCGGCGCGGGCGTGTCTTTATCCCACGACCAGTGGCGTTCAAGCTGAAACCAGAAATAGAGGCCGCCGGTTATCCAGAGCACCGACATGAACAGCGGCCAGAAGAACACAAAATCCAGAATCAGCTCACCGGTAAAGAGGGCGGCCACGCCTAACGGCAACCCGAATACCAGACATAAAATAGAAAAGGCGATAATGCGATCAGTCATTGTCAGGGTACCAGTACGAAGAAAATACAGGCCTGATACGTGAGATATCAGGTTGGTTGTTGATGAAATCATCGGGGTAGTAGCCGTAGTTTTTGACGCCGTTCAGCTGGAGCACGCGCATCCACTGTGCCAGCTGGCTGTCGGAAACGGCGCGCGGCGGTTTCCGATCCCAGTCTCTGGCCTGCAGCTCGAAAATGGTTTTATCGAGCGCGGCGGGACGCGTGGCGACCGCTTTAACCAGACGCGTCAGCCAGGCATCGCTTTCGTCTACCGGGACGGACTCCATCAACGGCATGGCCATCGGCACCGTCCAGTCATACTCCGCCAGAAAATCGTCAAGATTCTGCGCGAACCACGCCTCGCTTTCGGGCTGCAGAATGGGTAAGGCGAACATGTTGCGCGCGGTTTTTATCTGCGGGCCACGGATATGCTTCACCGCCAGGCTCAGGGCGTGGGTAAACCCGATAAGCAGTTGGCTCTTCTGGCGAGTCGTGTCCTGCCCGGCATCGTCCACGTCCGTCAGCACCGCATCGTCATGGAACAAAATCCCATTGAAGCTGGCATAGCGGGACAGATCTTCATAGATGTCCGTCACCTGATGGCGCACCTGCGGGTCCCACGGGGAGAGCCGGATATAGGGCTCGGTGGCCTCGCTCAGCTGGCCTGTCTGGCGATCCCGGCGCTGCACGCGCGGCAGAGCAGGATCGAGATCGAACGAGAGCACCGGCATCCACGCGAAGACTTTCACGCCCGCGCGGGTTTGCAGCTGCCAGGAGACAAAATTAAAGAGATCGGCCCGGACCGGTAGCCGACGGTTGGGAAAATAGAGTGCCTTGATCCTGCCGTCGCCCTGCGGGTCGGCAAACGCCTGCAGGAAAACATGGCTGATTTTCATGTCGTAGACCCGCTGGATCAGCCTGTTGATATTTTGGGTCTGCTGGGCCGGATCGGGATCGTAAACGTAGTCGAGATCGACGTGCATGACGCGCACGGGCTCGCGCTCCTGAACCTGGCTTACCGTACTGGCAAACGCCTTGAGGGAGGGATTACCGGCGATCAGCAGACGAGGGATGTTCCCCAGCTCCTGCACGTTTCCCAGCCCGTCTTCAAGGGTAAAGGCCAGCTGATAACCCTGCTGTCTGGCGATCGCAAGCGACGTACCGTTAGCAGCACCGTAGGGCCAGACCCAGGCGCGCGGCGCCTTGCCCGTCACCTGCGTGATTTTTTCGGTCACTTTACGAACGTCATCGCCGATCCGCTGGTTGAACTGTTGGTCGGTTTCATAGCGGCCCGTGGCTTTATCATAAAAGCGATTGGCGATCGCCGGTTCGCGGCTGCCCTGCGGGTTGGCCGGAATGCCGTAATGCGAGGCCCAGGTATGCGATCCAATCTCAATCAGCGGGGACTGGCTGAGCTCGCGCACCATGTCCCACGTCGCGAAGCGATCGCGGGGCGTCATCAGGCCGCCGAAGTTAACTTTTTGATTTTCGGGCGTATCCACCCAGCTGCCCACCGGCGCCCACAGCGCAGGAACGTTCCACGCCTGAAGCAGCGGCCAGACGCGGGTGTAAAAGCTGCTGTAGCCGTCGTCAAAGCTGAGCAGAACGGCTTTGGGCGGCAGCGTTTTTTTCCCGTCATGCGCATCGAGAATGTCCTGCACGCTGATGACGTGATAACCGTTGTGCAGCAGCCAGCTTATCTGCTCGTTTAGCGCGCTGGTACGCACGGAGAGGTAGCGCTGATCGGCGGCATCGTCTTCGACGTCGTGGTAGGCCAGTACCAGAAACTGGTTCTGCGGCCAGGGTTTGCTCGCCTCCAGCTGTGGCCGCGCGTTGGGCGCAATAAACGAAAATGCCTGCGCGCAGACGCTCGCGCTGAGGCAGAGCCAGCCGATGAGTATCAGGCTCACGGAAAAACGTGTGTTCATCATCATCATCCTTAAAAGCGTAAAGTCGCATCAAACGTGACGGAGAGGTTGCTCTCGCGTTTGCCGTCGTAAGGGCGCTTGTCCCAGTTCAGCATCACGCCGGTGTCCATGACGTTGTTCCACTGAACGCGTTGTCCGTAACCCAGCAGGGTGATGGCGCCAGCGGACTGATTTTTCTGCCAGTAGCCGCCGCCACCCGCCACGAACTGCTGGCTCCAGAGGGTGTCGTAATGGCGATACATTTCATGGTCGACGGACAGGGCGGCCGTCACGGACAGGTCCCGCGCCGGGTTGTAATAGAGCGTGTCGTGCAGGCTGTTTTTACTGGCGGCGATCCCTGGTTCGAGATCCAGCGTCAGGGACGGGGTCTGCCAGAGACGCTCCTTACCCGTGAGGGTGTATTCCTGTCGGCGGTTATGGTCCGAAAAGCGGCTGAGGGCGGCGCTGAACTGGTACTCACGGCGCTCGTTTTGATACCAGCGCACCCCGCCTTCCCCCCGGTTGGCGCTGATCCCGTTGCGTAACGCCCGCAGGGGCGTAGTGCGCGACAGGCGTTCAAGGCTGCCGCTGACCTGCCAGTTATCCGTCAGAACGTACGAGGTTGAGAGGCGAGCGCCCGGCTTGTTTTCCCCGTGATAGCGGTTGCTGGAGAGCTCGGCTTCGAGCTGGAGGTCGCGTGGTCGCCATTCGACGCCGCCCAACAGGTGACGGCTGGTGCCTTTGCCTTCTTCGAAATTACTCTGCGCATAGCGGGTGCCGGCAAATAGCCGCCAGTTATCCGCTACGGGCGGGCCATAGAGCGTGGCGTCCCAGTTGAGGTCGTGCGTCCCGCTGACGGGGTTATCGGAGTGCAAGCCCTTGCTCGCGTTGAGGCGCAGTTCGGACATATGGTGGACGGTGCGTAGCCTGTCCAGACGCCTGGCGCTGCGATCGACGGGCGTGCGGGTGATGACGTCGTCGGCCAGTAAATCCATCTGCCGCCACTCCTGCAGATCCATGGCGACGTAAGCCTGCTGCTGCTCAAGTTCCAGATTCGAGGGCTCCAGCGCCTCGGCCATTTTCAGCGTTTGCTCGGCCGCGCGCGGCAGACCCCGCGCCTGAAGCAGCGTGGCGTAGTCAATCTGTAAGCCCTGATTGCCCGGCGCCGTTGTCGCCAGATGGTGCGCCAGCTTTTCGGCTTCCGGCAGGGCATTCGTCGCCAGCAAATAGTTAAAACGGAGCGACTGCCCGGTAAGCCACAGATCGTTAGGCTGAGGGGTAGGTGAGCCGAAATCGTAACGGGTCCAGGGGACGTTGCGGGTCTGGCGCTCTGCATACCGGCGGGCGGACGGATACTCTCCCGTATCCAGCCAGGCGTAGAAAAGCGCGTGCTCCTCGTCCTGCGGGTCGGAAGCGTATTGCGGATAGCGTTGCAGAAGCGAGAAGGCGGCAGCCGCGTTTTTCTCCTGCAGGTACGCGGAGATCACCCAGCCGATTGCCCAGCCCGGCACCGGATGCTGGGCTGCCGTCAGATCCTGATATTCGCTGATGACCCGCGGGTAATCACCATGGGCGTACAGCGCGCCGAGCCGGTCGATACGCGCAAGGATGATGTCTTCCGCCGCCTGCGGCTCGCGTTGCCAGCGAGCAAGCAGCGCGCCGTAACGATTCAGCGCAGATTGCGCAAGCTGCAGGCGCTCCTTTTCTGTTCGGCCAGGCACATCGGCAAGGCGAACGCTTTCGGCTGCGGCATTCAGCTCAAGGCGACGACGCTCCGCGGGGGACAGCGCCACCTTTTGTGAAAGAAGGAGCGCGGGGGTATTGACCCGGTTATCCGTTAGCGCATCGATCAGCTCCCTGAGGAGCGTTTTATTCTCAGGTGAGATATTCAGCGCGCGCGTGTCTGCTAATAGCCGATCCCAGCTTTTTCCCTGGCGTAACCAGACATACGCCAGCGTCTGAAGATGCGCCTGAGAGGGATTTTCCGCCACCAGCCGCCGGGCTTCCTGCAGGGCAAGCGTATCTTTGCGGGCATCGGCCAGGGTTTTGATATAGCCGATACGATAATCATCGTTATCCGGCGCAAGGCTGCGCGCCTTTTCCCAGAGCGCCAGGGCGGGCTGCCACGCCTTTTGATTTCGCCTGGATTGCGCGACAGCCGCAACGCCACGGGCGGGCAGCGGCATATAAATGCTGTAGCGCTGCCAGACCTGAATAACCTCGTCATCATGACCTGCCCAGGCCGCCACCTGTAACCAGTCCGCGACGTGTTCAGGCGTCAGGGCATGCTGCTGCTGATAACGCTGAAGATAATCGAGAAACGACGTGTAATTACCGTTACGCGCCTGTTGAATCTGTTGCTCATAAACGGATTCCGTAGCCTGAACCAGAACAGGAAAGAGTAATAACAGAAACAATAATGTTGGGGTGCGATAAAAGAATAATGTACTGAAGCTAAGTGATCTTTCCATATCTATTTGCCATTTGTTTATCATGAATCCATTGCATAACACGGCCGCCTTTAAGCTCAGCGTAAAAGGCCATAAATGAGAACATTAAATCTGAATGCAGTGATGTTACGGGGTACTTACTTAAAGGTAATTATGGATCCTCATCTCAGTAGACTGGATGGGAGGTAATGTACACCTGATATGTTGCCGGATAAATATGCTGAAAAGCGGCTGAGTAGTTTTGAGATAATTCTGGAATGAGCAGGTTTTAATGATTATTTTGAATTGGAGGGTTAATCGTAACTGACTGAAATAAAATGATTTTATTTTTATTGTGACAATTTTGTATATATTTTTAATGACGTTTATCCGCCTCAATTAAAGTACTTTCTGGTGCATGTTTGGGAAGTTTCATGACAAAAATTCTTAATGTTTAGAGAAGTGACTTTTCTGCGATTGTTTTTTATTTATAATTAATGGCAGACATTGAATGATAGTCTACAGGAAGTCTTACTCATCAATGTCTGTATTGAGGGATGTCCAAAGCCAGAATACATTTATCGTTAATATAACAGCGCTATAAAACGAAGGCGGCCTTCTTTCTGAAGGATCGTTCTTGCTTTAATCTAAAAGGGATGGTTAGTGGCAACTTCAATAGTGTTAGTGACTCAGGATCGCTACCTTGTCAGAGGAATGCGGATATTTTTTCCGGATATTATCCTGCTCGACTCGATTGACAGAAACATATTTGATAACGGTGCAGATGAATATTCTGTATTGATTGATAGTCGTTGTCCGCTCCGTTTATATGATTACCTGATACGCCATCCGGCCAGAACGAAAAAAACAATCTGCTGCGTTATGCTTGATATGCGTCACCGCGAGGAGAATCTGCTCAGTATGAAGCTGTTTATGAACACGTCGCTCACTGCGCCGGATATGGCCTCGCTGTTTAATCTGGTGCTCAATATGAAAGGCAGGCGCCTGACCACGAAGTGGCTGCTGAATTTACGGCTTAGCACGCACGAAGCGATCATGCTGCGCTTGCTGAGGGCAGGGATGTCGATGGAAGCTATTGCCGATGAGCTGAATACGTCGGTGAAAAGCCTCTACCGCAAACGCACGGCGCTCTCGGAACGCCTGGGGGCGGAGAACTTTAATGAGGCGTGTTTGTTTATTTTTAAAAACAAACTGCTGGACGCAGGTGGGAACGATCCCTAGGGTGAGGATAGATTAAAAGCAAAATTGCGGGCGGTATTCTGAGCTTTGAGAATGCTGGATGAGGACAACTTCCTGGCCTTGGGTTTGGATTTACTCTGGCAAAACGACACAAGGACGTTGTCATGGACACGATTGAAGAGTCTGGTCACCGCTACTGTGTAGCATATCTTCAAATATTTGATTTAAATAAAAATTTTACAAATATCGTCAAGGAGCGATTTATCCGTCAAATTAAGTTAAACTTCGTCACAGGTTTCAGTGAGTTATGGGACGGATGGCAGAATGACGAGCGAAGAAGCACTTTTAAAATCAGGTTTTAGTAAACGAGATCTTCAAAAGCTAAAAAACAATATCGAGAATTACGGTGGTTCGTTTGATAGCGTAACTCATGATCTGGCCAATCGTTTTAAGGCAATGAAGTGGATAACTATTATTGCCTTTATCATACTGGCTTTAACTCTTTTACTTGCATCCAGGGATACAAGTCTGACACTTGCGCTCACGTTATTGATTGTACTCCCTTTTATCTGGTATATAACGCCAGCAAAACTTGGCTACAAATCCTGGCGTTATCGTAAAATGCTGACTAATTCTGGGACGGGTCGCTGACGGACAACAGATCAAAAATAATCTTAGCTTTGACCCCATAACCAGCAATTTTCATTGTAAGCTGCGGGCGGCTCAGTGTGCTCACCTTTCGGTAATAGTCTGTGGGCATATAACGAAACAGTCGCCAGGTACCTGGTCGCCGCAACAAGCCAAAAATGGTATAAGCGTTAGCGGCCAGTGAAATTGATTTGTAGACACCTAACCCGTTCTCACGACTAAAGCCCATAAACTCAGCTGTAGACATCGCGGCATCCGCGACCAGCCCTTCACTGGTAGTGTTGTTCGTTGCGTAGCGAGCCACTTCTTTACTGATGCTGTTTGCCCCGTCAGTAACCAGAACCGCACCAGCAAGGACCCCGAGAGGGGTCATAGTGCCAATAAGGGTAAATCCTGCGGCTATTTCAGCACCGGCCAGGACAACACTAACTGCCGAGATCACATACCCAACAATTTTGTTATTCTCTCGGATGAACTCGACTTTAGCGTAAAGCTTCGCTGCCTTAGTTCGTAATAAACGAGCTTGTTCCAGAAGGTTATAGTTTTCTTCTCTAAGTTTTTTAACGCATTCCATGCATTCTTCATCTGATTTAGCACGACGAGCTAACGTAAACTGTTGTTCTATGAGGTCCCGAATTTCCTGAATAAACTTCATTCGAGTCAGACCATCGCTGAGATGAAAAGCCGACAGAGTGTTGGCTGTATTTACCAGTTTTCTGGCTTCCATATTCACCATCGTTTCCGCCCAGGCTTTATTTCTTCCACCTGATTGCATCATGTTAAGCAATGCTGCATCCATTGTAATTCCTCTCAATTGCTTTACCGGCATCTGTTTAGACTGATAAACGGCTCCCTCTGACAGCCATGCGTGCCAACGCATGGACAATATAGTAGCAATGTAGTTACGGGGTCTGAAGCAGAAGTCGCTTTTTACAGCTTCGCTCCTCGGCCTGATTTGTTGCTGGTGCTCACATATGTTGTGCCACTCCTGCTCCAGTGAATAGCTGCCCTACATATCTGAAAGCAATCTTTGCAGTTTCGATAAAGCCGGATGACGGGGAGAGCCCCTATCCTGTTGAGTAATTTACTCATTTCGCTGAGTGGTTGGCGGGGTCAGTCCATGTTGAGGGCAGGGATGTTAATGGAGGAGGTTGCAGGCGAGCTGAATACGTCGGTGAAAAGTCTCTATCGTAAACGGACGGCGCTCTCGGAACGGCTGGGGGCGGAGAATTTTAATGAGGCGTGTTTGTTTATCTTCAAAAACAAACTGCTGGGCGCAGGTAGGAACGATCCCTGGGTTGGGGAGAGACCAAAAGCATAAAACTGTCTTGCGGGCGCTATTCTGAGTTTTAAGAAAAATGGACGGTGACAGCATCCTTGTTTCAGATATGGATTTACTCTGGCTCAAAACGAGAGAAAGGACGCTGTAATGGACACGGTTGAAGAGTCTGGTGGAACATATTTCTATCACGGTAATGCTAACGTAACAGCGCAGGAGCTATTTTTGCTCATATTTGCTGAAGGTCTTGCAAATCATATAGGGGTGACGGTTGAGACTGCTGCAACCATTTTGGCTGGGCAACCCCTTCTGCCTAAGCGAAAGGTCCTGGGTGCATCCGGATCACGGACAAGTATTGCCTCGAAAGTGGCGCGGCGTATTTTAAAGGGAGCACGTTTCCCCGATGGCATAAGGGTCGAAACCACCATTGGTATGGGTAAGACACGTCTAACAAACAAGGTCGGGGCAGCAGTAGGGCGGGCGGTTCCGTATGTTGGCTATACTCAGGCGGTGATTATTTTTATTACGGTTGCCAGAGAAACGAGAAGCAAGTACAACCTCATCGCGCGACCTAAAGATCGTATTGCCTGGACATACTTCTGATGTTGCTTCCTGATGAGCAAGAATTACTAGATTACATCACTGAGAATTATAGTGACCGTAAAACTCCGGCAAGGAAAGAATGGACCTTCCAGGAGCATTTCAATCTCGTACCAGAAGATCTTGAGGACATGCTGCTTGACCTTTTCACCCGGTATGGAATTGAATATAGCAACTTTGTGATGGACCATTATTTTGAACCGGAGCTGTATTGGTTTCAGTTTCGGCTCAGAAAAAAATTCCGCGATCGGCAGTACAAGCCGCTAAATCTCGAAATGATTATTGAGTCGGCAAAAGCGGGGCGCTGGCTATATGACTAAGGGGCTGAAAGCCCCTTATGATGTTTACGCCGATTGACGCTCGTTCCATGCATCACTAAAGATGATGATCCCATCGTTATGCTTCCAGGTGATTTTCTCGTACCTGAGTTCGATGGTTTCCATATGGTTTTCGTTAGGGTTATCGCCTGAAGCCATCGCAGGGGAAATCGACACTATCCTGACGTCTTCAAGCAACATGTTGAAATACTCTTCTTCCATGCCAGAGTAATTTATCCGATACCACTTTATCTCAGCTGATGACAGGTTTTGACCTGTCGCAACGGCTTTGTAGAGGTACGGGCTTGAACAATCGAATTCCTTAATGATCAACATAGGTGAGTGCATTCGCGTACCGGTTATTTTACCGGTTGCGTTATCTGTTGGGATAACAAGGTTATGATGAAAACCTTTCACTTCAATGCTGCATTCTCTGTGTTGAACATCAACTCCGCCTTTAATCAACGCGCCACCATCGTCCTTCAGCCATAGATAAGCCGCTATAGCCATTCGAATATTCCTTCCTTTTTGCGTGTGGATCTCCGTCCTGCTTTCGCAGACCATTCGGGCAAGCGTATACGCGTAGCTGGTATAGAAGTTCAAAACAGATCATGTTTACGGCCTGTCTTTGTTTTTTTAAGACAATGACTTGTTATTTTTTAATCAAAAATTAAAAGGAAGTCTGACGCTGGAAGCGTAATACTATGTCAGTGATTGGCTGTATGAGCTGCTGGACTAGCGCAAAAGCAAAAACCCGCCACGAGGGCGGGTTCTTTAAATAGTGGTGCCCGGACTCGGAATCGAACCAAGGACACGGGGATTTTCAATCCCCTGCTCTACCGACTGAGCTATCCGGGCAACGGGGCGCATTAAACCCGATCTGCCCGGTGGCGTCAACGAAAAATGTTGTTTTCGTTACAGACTGCGCAATCTCTCACCATTTCGCCGCATCCTTAAGCGAAAAAGTGCGTCCAGAGTGCGGAGAGCGGCATGGCGAGCAGCAGTGCGGGCAGCATGTTCACCACGGCAAACATCTTAATCCCACAGATACGCAGCCCGGTAGCCAGCAGCAGCAGGCCGCCGACGGCGGTAAAGTCTGCCATCATCGCTGGCGTGGTGAGCGGAAGAATCAACGTGGCGCAGGTAGCCAGTGCCAGCTGGATCAGCAGCATCGGGACGCAAATCGCCGCCACGGCGACGCCAAGAGTAGTGGCGAAAATGGTGGCGGTGAAGAAATCAAGAAACGCCTTCGCAATCAATATGCTCGGGTCGCCCGTCATCCCTTCCTGCATCGAACCGAAAATCCCGGTGCCGCTGGCGCAAAACAGAATGATGATAGCGACATAGTTTTGAATAAACGACTCATGCGTACCGTGTTTCGCCTTGCCGCCGGGTCGGGCAATCAGGTTTTTGGCTTTACTCACCGCGCCGTTAATGCCTTTTTCCAGATAGCAGAACTCGCCAATCAGCGCGCCGAGCAGGGTGGCCAGCACCATCACCGGCAGGTTGGCGCATTTGATGACTAAAAGAATACCGATCCCTAACGATGCCAGGCCGAATATCGAGGGCATGGAGGTGCGAATCCGCTCCGGCAACCGCTGGCTCAGCACGGCGCCGAGTACGCCGCCCAGCAATACGGCTCCTGCGTTGATAAATGGCCCGATAACCAAAGTTAACTCCTGTTATTTAATCATTGATATTGCATTATTATGGCACGTCAGGCCTGCGCGAGCCTTAGCTTTGGGTGGTTTCGTGCATACTGATTCCTTCTTGCACCTCAAAATAAAAGGTGACATTATTGCGCGAATTTTCTCCTCCCTGTCTCACCGCTCGGTGAGGGTAACTGCGCCTATGAAAACCATGAAAATTGCCGTCAGCCGCGAGCTGGCCTCCACTGTGTCTACGCACCGCGAAAAGGTGATGCTGGACAGCACTGATTTTACCGATGTGGCGGCCGTCGTCATCACAACAGCTGAAAGTCGCAGCGGCATTCTTGCACTGCTGAAACGTACGGGCTTTCAGCTACCGGTGTTTATTTTCTCGCAGGAGGCAACGGACGTACCTGACGGTGCCACCGCGGTCATCTCGGGTAAAGCTCAGGAGTTTCTGGAACTGGAGACCGCTGCCAGCCGTTACGAAGAGAACCTGCTGCCGCCGTTTTTCGACACCCTGAGCCAGTATGTGGAGATGGGCAACAGCACTTTCGCCTGCCCGGGACACCAGCACGGTGCCTTTTTCAAAAAACACCCGGCAGGGCGGCAGTTCTATGATTTCTTCGGTGAGAACGTGTTTCGCGCCGACATGTGCAATGCCGACGTGAAGTTGGGCGATCTGCTGATCCACGAAGGGTCCGCCAAGCATGCGCAAAAGTTCGCGGCGAAAGTGTTCAACGCGGATAAAACCTACTTCGTGCTGAACGGAACGTCGGCGGCCAACAAGGTAGTGACCAACGCGCTGCTCACCCGCGGCGACCTGGTGCTGTTCGACCGCAACAACCATAAATCTAACCACCACGGGGCGCTGATCCAGGCGGGTGCCACGCCGGTTTATCTGGAGGCTGCACGTAACCCGTTTGGCTTTATTGGCGGGATTGACGAGCACTGCTTTGACGACGTGTATCTGCGGGACCTGATCCGCGAGGCGGCGCCGGAGAAAGCCGACGAGGCGCGTCCGTTCCGCCTGGCGATCATTCAGCTCGGCACCTACGATGGGACGATCTACAACGCCCGTCAGGTGATCGACAAGATCGGCCATCTGTGCGACTACATCCTCTTTGACTCCGCCTGGGTGGGCTACGAGCAATTTATTCCGATGATGGCGGCAACGTCCCCGCTGTTGCTGGAGCTGAACGAGAACGATCCGGGAATTTTCGTGACCCAGTCGGTGCACAAACAGCAGGCCGGGTTCTCACAAACGTCGCAGATCCATAAAAAGGATAACCACATCCGCGGTCAGGCGCGTTTCTGCCCGCACAAGCGGCTGAACAACGCCTTTATGCTGCATGCCTCCACCAGCCCGTTTTACCCGCTGTTCGCGGCGCTGGATGTGAATGCCAAGATCCACGAAGGGGAAAGCGGGCGCAGGCTGTGGGCCGAGTGCGTTGAGCTGGGGATTGAGGCGCGTAAGGCAATCATTGCCAACTGTCATATGATCAAACCGTTTATCCCACCGGTGGTGGCGGGGCGCCCGTGGCAGGATCATCCGACGCACGCCATTGCCAGCGAGCTGCGCTTCTTCAGCTTTGAGCCGGGGGCCAAATGGCACGGGTTTGAGGGCTATGCTCACGAGCAGTACTTTGTCGACCCGTGCAAGCTGCTGCTGACCACGCCGGGTATCGATGCCGAAACCGGGGAGTACACCGATTTCGGGATCCCGGCGACGATTCTGGCGCACTACCTGCGCGAAAACGGCATCGTGCCGGAGAAATGCGACCTCAACTCGATCCTGTTCCTGCTGACGCCTGCCGAAAGCAGCGAGAAGCTGGCGCAGCTGGTGGCGATGCTGGGCCAGTTTGAACAGCATATTGAAGACGACACGCCGCTGGCGGACGTGCTGCCGACGATCTTCCAGAAATACCCGGTGCGCTACCGGGATTACACCCTTCGCCAGCTGTGCCAGGAGATGCACGATCTCTACGTCAGCTTTGACGTCAAGGATCTGCAGAAGGCGATGTTCCGCAAGGAGAGCCTGCCGGAGGTGGTGATGAACCCGCAGGATGCCAATCAGGTGTATATTCGCGGAGAGGTGGAGCTGGTTCGCATACGGGATGCCGAAGGGCGAATTGCGGCCGAAGGAGCGCTGCCCTATCCGCCGGGCGTGCTGTGCGTGGTGCCGGGTGAAGTCTGGGGCGGGGCGGTACAGCGTTACTTCCTGGCGCTGGAGGAGGGGATCAACCTGCTGCCGGGCTTCTCGCCGGAGCTGCAGGGGGTTTACAGCGAGAAGGATGCTGACGGGATCAAGCGGCTGTATGGGTATGTGTTGAGATAGTGCGGGCTGCAGCCCTCACCCTAACCCTCTCCCACAGGGAGAGGGAACCTTTCATCAAATCGCGCTACGCTTGTACATCCTCCTCGGATGCCCAATCTTGCCGTACAGCATCTCCACCGTCAGAAAACCCGCCTCCACGCAGTGTTCCAGATAGCGCCGGGTGGTGGTTTTGCTTAATCCCGTTTCGCTCACCACTTCATCCACGGTAAAGCAGTGCGTTGCCTTGTCGTTAAACAGCGACTGCACCCGCGCCAGCGTATTTTCCTCAATACCCTTGCTGCCGTTGTCCTGGCGGTAGTTTTTCGCCTGTAGCTGATACAGCGAATCGACGTTCTGCTGGTCGACAATCTTCCAGACCCGCTGCTGTTCGGCAAACTGCACAAACCGCTCCAGCGACTGGCTGAGCCGTTTCCAGGAGACGGGTTTGAGGATGTAGTCGAATGCGCCGTTGCGGATCGCCTGGCTGCAGGTATCCATATCGCTGGCGGCGGTTATAAAAATCACCGAGCAGTTGGCGCGGGCCAGCATGGGGTTATTGATCAGCGAGATCCCTTTGCCGTCCGGCAGATAGTTATCCAGCAGCACCAGCTGCGGCTGTTTGTTTGCAAGTACTGCCTGAGCCGCAGCCAGCGACGAGGCAATGCCCACCAGCCTCAGTCGCGGATGTTTGCTTATCAGCTCCGCGTGCAGTTGCGCCAGCTCGTTCTCGTCTTCAACAATCAGTACGTCGATAAGTTCATGTTGCATAATCGGTGTCTTCCAGTTGCCGGGCGGTTCCCGTGGCCGGGATAAACAAGGAGAAAATGGCGCCGCGCGGGGTATTATCGGCAACTTCTATCGCGCCGCCAGCCTGTGTGACATAGCTTTCGATCAGATACAGGCCAATCCCATGATCGCCGCGTGTTTTGGTGGTGATGCCGCGTTCAAAGATCCGGTCACGGATCTCCGGTGTAATGCCAACGCCCTGGTCGGCCACTTCAATAATCAGCTCCTGTTCGCTGAGTTTTATCAGCACTTCTACCGGCGCATGGGGAAGCGGCGATCGCTGTGTCGCTTCGATGGCGTTATCCAGCAGGTTGCCAATAATCGAAATCAGCTCTTGCTCCCCTAACGGCAGGAACGGCCTGTCCAGCCGACATGCCGGGTCGAAACTCAGTTCGACGCCTTTCTCCCGCGCGCGGGCGGCTTTCCCCAGCAGCAGGCCGCACAGGGTCGGGGAGCTGAAGCGCGAAGAGATAAAGTCCAGCAGCTCCTGGGCATGCTCCGACTGCGCCTGAATGTAGCCAATGGCTTCCTCATAGCGGCCCATATGCAGCAGGCCGGAGAGCGTGGTCATTCGGTTTAACTGCTCATGGCGCATAATACGCAGGTTATCGACATAGCGTTTTACCTGGCTGAGCTGGGCGCTCAGCGAGTCGATTTCGTTGCGATCGCGGAAGGTGATCACCCACCCCTGCAGCGACCCCTCAAGCATGATGTGCACCCGGCTGGCAATTACCGTGAGATCGTTAAAACGGCAAATCTCGTCATGGGTATCTTTCGCCAGCATCGTCTGCGTGTCGAAGAACGGGACCGGATCGATAACCTGGCTTATCAGCTGCCCGCGCAGCTCACGGGCCGGCTGGCTCAGACCCAGCAGCTTGCGCGCCGCCTGGTTGATCACCTCAATCCGCCGCCGATCGTCAATGGCAATCACCCCTTCATAAATAGACTCCATTAGCGCCTTCTGCTGGCGCACCAGCAGCCCGATTTCTCGCGGCTCAAGAGAGAAGATCTGCTTCTTGATGCTGCGGGTAAAGAACCAGGAGAAGATAAAGAGAGCGATCAGCAGCAGCACGGCGGCAATCAGGATATTGACCACCTTACTGACGGTAATGGTGTCCAGGTAGCTGGTGAGATAGCCGACCGAAACAATGCCGACCACCTGTCCGGCAGCGTTGAAGATGGGGGCCTTACTGCGCAGCGAAATACCCAACCCGCCTTTGCGAATGGTGGTGGTGCTTTTACCCTGCAATACGGCTTCGTTGTCTCCGCCAACCAGGGTTGTGCCCACTCTGTCGGCAAAGACGGAGTGAAAAAGATGCTGACCCTTATTATCACCAATCACAATAAAGCTGGCGTCACTGTGCGCAGAAATCTTCTGCATAAAATCATGGATGGCGCTGATATTTTTTTGTTCAACTTCATTACGCAATGTCGGAATAAGCGCAATTTCTTCAGCCTGTATTTTGGCTCGCGTACTCATTTCCTGATATAGCTGTTTTCCGACGTCGGCATAATAATATCCGCCCAGTAACGCAAAAAGTACTGAGAAAAAGGCAACCAGCGAAATAAACAACTTGATCTGGAAAGAGACTTTCATAACTATCACGCAAGGTAGCAGCAAAGATCGCCAATATATCATCTTTTTTCACGCGGACGCCCGCTTTGCCGAAAACTTGTGATCCCTTGCACAGCGGGCGCTGTAAAAGCGTTATCCTAAAGTCTGCCGTGCCTCTGGCTGCATGAACAAATGTTATTTGTTTGTTCGATTCGGAAAAGAAACCATAAAAACCACGCTAATAAATAAGGTATAAATCACATTAAATAAAAGAAACCATTAAAACCATAGCTGCCATTAAAACTTCGCTTTTAATATGCCATTCCTCACATAAAGTAAGCCTTTGTGACTCTAAGCTGAACGCACAAAATAACCAAGGGGCTTATTATGAGCACAACTGACGATTCTTTCTCTGTTACCCACGACCCGATTGAAATTCAGCGACCTTCGCTCAAAGAGCGTTGGTGGCATATTATGGATACCTGGAAAATTGGGATTATTCCTCTGCCGCTGTTCGTTCTGGCGGGCGCACTGATCGCGATTGATTGCCTGGGCGGAAAACTGCCGAGCGATATCGTGGTGATGGTGGCAACGCTGGCCTTCTTCGGCTTTGCCTGCGGCGAGTTTGGCAAACGCCTGCCGATTGTCGGCAAGCTCGGCGCGGCGGCGATTTGCGCCACCTTTATTCCTTCCGCGCTGGTCTACTATGGCCTGCTGCCGGACGTGGTGGTCGAGTCCACCACCAAGTTCTACAAATCCACCAACATTCTCTATCTCTATATCTGCTGCATTATTGTCGGCAGCATCATGAGCATGAACCGCACGGTGCTGATTCAGGGCTTCCTTCGCATCTTCTTCCCGATGCTGTGCGGCGAAATCGTCGGCATGCTGGTGGGGATGGGCGTCGGCCTGGCGCTGGGTCTTGAGCCGTTCCAGATCTTCTTCTTTATCATTCTGCCTATTATGGCGGGCGGCGTCGGGGAAGGGGCGATCCCGCTTTCCATCGGCTATGCCACCTTACTGCACATGGACCAGGGCGTGGCGCTCGGCCGCGTGTTGCCGATGGTGATGCTCGGTGGTCTGACGGCGATCATCATCTCCGGCTGCCTGAACCAGCTCGGTAAACGCTTCCCGCACCTGACCGGTGAAGGCCAGCTGATGCCTAACCGCGCCAATGCCGATACCACCGTCTCTCAGCCTGCGTTCTCCGGCAAAGCGGATGTGACCACTATCGCCTCCGGCGCGCTGCTGGCGGTGCTGCTCTACATGCTGGGCATGCTCGGCCACAAGCTGATTGGCCTGCCTGCTCCGGTCGGCATGCTGTTTATGGCGGTGCTGGTGAAGCTCTGCAACGGCGCCTCTCCACGCCTGCTGGAAGGTTCTCAGGTGGTGTACAAATTCTTCCAGACTTCTGTGACCTACCCGATCCTCTTCGCCGTTGGCGTGGCCATCACCCCATGGCATGAACTGGTGGCGGCGTTCACCGTCAGCAACCTGCTGGTGATTGTCAGCACCGTTTCTGCACTGGTCGCCACCGGCTTCTTCGTCGGCAAAAAGATTGGTATGCACCCGATTGATGTCGCCATCGTCTCCTGCTGCCAGAGCGGCCAGGGCGGTACCGGCGACGTGGCGATCCTGACCGCAGGTAACCGCATGAGCCTGATGCCGTTCGCCCAGATTGCTACCCGTATCGGCGGGGCGATTAACGTCTCTGTCTCACTGCTGATTCTGGGCAACTTCCTCGTTTAAGTTTTCAGGAAAGAACAATGAAACTCGCAAGCTTTTTATACCAGGGAAAACGCAGCTACGGCATCGTCCAGGCCGACGGCGTGATTGATTTAGGCCGCCGTCTGGGCGACCGCTACAGCGACCTCAAGGCGCTGCTGCAGGGCAACGGGCTGGCGCAGGCCACCCGCTACCTGAACGATGCCGTGGACGTGCCGATGAGCGCCATCACCTTCTTACCGGTGATTGAGCAGCCGGAAAAAATCCTCTGCGTGGGCATGAACTACGCCGACAAGCGCAAGGAGTTTGACCAGCACAACCCGGCTCCGACGCTGTTTGTCCGCTTCCCGGATTCACAGACCGGCCACAACGAGCCGGTGCTGAAGCCGCGCCACTCCAGCGAATTCGACTACGAAGGCGAGCTGGCGGTGATCATCGGTAAAGGCGGGGAGAACATCAGCCGTGATGATGCCCTGCGCCACGTGGCGGGCTACAGCTGCTATATGGACGGCTCCGCCCGCGACTGGCAGCACACCTGGTTTACCGCCGGTAAAAACTGGCGTCAGACCGGCGCGTTCGGCCCGTGGATGGCAACGGCGGACGAGATCCCCGATCCGCACCAACTGGCGATCCGCACCTGGCTGAACGGCCGCATGGTGCAGGAAGACAACACCAGCAGCATGATCCACAAGGTTGCGGAGCTGATTGAGTACATCAGCACCTTTACCCGCTTAAGCCCAGGCGACGTGATCATCACCGGCTCCCCGGGCGGCGTGGGTAAAAAGCGCAATCCGCCGCTGTTTATGAAAGAGGGCGATCGCATTGAGGTGGAGATCGAGCATATCGGTCATCTGAGCAACGTGATCGTGGAAGCGCCAGCCGTCGGGCTTGCGGCAGCACACTGAGTAAGGCGGCATGAACAGTCAACCCATCGATTTTCGCCACACCCTCGTGGCGAAGCATCCGGAACGCTTAAGCCAGATCCGTTACCTGCTGGCAGACAGCGGCCTTGGCCTGGACAACGACATCACGCTGTTTGTCGAAGCCTGGTCAGGCCCGCAGCTGGTGGGTTGCGCAGGGCTTGCCGCCAACGTCATCAAATGCGTGGCGGTTAACGAGCAGCTTCGCGGCGAGAACCTCAGCGCGCGGCTGCTGGCAGAGGTGGAACATGCGGCGCTGGAGCGCGGCCATTTTCACCTCTTCCTCTGCACCCGTCCGTGCAACCGGGAGCGCTTTGCCCGCAGCGGCTTCTGGCCGATTGCCCAGAGCGGGAACAACGCCGTGCTGATGGAGAACACCCCGCAGGGGATCGAGCGCTACTGCCGTTCTCTGCGCGCGAACCGCAGGTGCGGGGAGAAGATTGGCGCCATCGTGATGAACGCCAATCCGTTCACCCTCGGCCACCGCCATCTGGTGGAGCAGGCGGCGGCGCAGTGCGACGCCCTGCACCTGTTCGTGGTGCGCGAAGAGGCGTCGTTCTTCCCGTTCAGCGCGCGGCTCGAGATGGTGCGCGCGGGCGTGGCGCATCTGCCGAACGTGGTGGTGCATGAAGGCTCTCAGTACATCATCTCTCGCGCCACCTTTCCGGCCTACTTCCTGAAGGAGACCGGCAAAGTGCAGCAGGCGTGGAGCGAGATCGACGTGCTGATCTTCCGGGACTTTATCGCCCCGGCGCTCGGCATCACGCACCGCTTCATCGGCTCGGAGCCGTTCTGCGATATCACCCGCCAGTACAACCAGACGCTGCACGACCTGCTGGCCTCGCATATCGAGGTGGTGGAGATGCCGCGCATCAAGGCCACCGGCAACGCCATATCGGCGTCCGAAGTGCGTCGATTACTGAAGACACAGCAGTTTTCCCGGATCCGGGAGATTGTCCCGGACTCCACCTTCGCGCATCTCGAAACGCATTACCGTGCGAGTGCGGAAGTCGCTTAACTACCAGGAATTTATCATGAAAATTGTAAGGGAGGCGCTGGCCGGAACGCAGGAGTCCAGCGACCTGATGGTGAAAATCGCTCCCGCTCACGGCGAGCTGGAGATCGTCATCCACAGCGAAGTGATTAAGCAGTTTGGCGAGCACATTCGCCAGGTGGTCAACGACACGTTGCGCGCCATGAACGTGCACCAGGGGTTAATCATTATTGAAGACAAAGGGGCGCTGGACTGTGTGATCCGCGCCCGTCTGCAAAGCGCGCTGATGCGTGCCGCCGATGAACAGGCCATTAACTGGGGGGCGCTGAAATGAGCAAACTCCGCCGCAGCATGCTGTTCCTGCCTGGCGCCAACGCCGCCATGCTCTCCACCGCCTTTATCTACCGTCCCGACTCAATCATGTTTGACCTTGAGGACGCCGTTGCCCTGCGCGAGAAGGATACCGCGCGCATGCTGGTGTTTCACGCGCTGCAGCATCCGATGTATCAGGATATCGAAACCGTGGTGCGCATTAACCCGCTCAGCACGCCGTTTGGCCTGCTGGATCTGGAAGCCGCCGTGCGGGCCGGCGTGGACGTGATCCGCCTGCCGAAAACCGACACGCCAGACGACATCTACGAGCTGGAGGGCCACCTTGAGCGTATCGAGCAGGCGTGCGGCCGCGAGGTCGGCTCCACCCGCGTGATGGCGGCGATTGAGTCGGCCATTGGCGTCATCAACGCCGTGGCGATTGCCCGCAGCTCCCCGCGCCTCATTGGCATCGCGCTGGCCGCCTTTGACTACGTGATGGACATGCAGACCGAGCGCGGCGACGGCACCGAGCTGTTCTACGCCCGCTGCGCCGTGCTGCACGCCGCCCGCGCCGCGGGCATCGACGCCTTCGACGTGGTGTGGTCAGACGTTAACGACGAGGCCGGGTTCCTGCGCGAGGTCGATCTGATCCGCAAGATGGGCTTCAACGGCAAATCGCTGATTAATCCGCGCCAGATTGACCTGCTGCACAACGCCTACGCCCCGACGCAGGAAGAGGTGGATCACGCCAGAAGGGTGATTGAGGCGGCGGAAGAGGGCGAGCGTAACGGCCTGGGCGTGGTGTCGCTTAACGGCAAAATGGTGGATGCACCGATTATTAACCACGCGCAGGTGGTGCTGGAGCGCGCGGCAGCCTCCGGCGTGCGTCGGTAAGGATAAGATGATGAACCAGACTGAACTTCTTCACGTGAATTTTCCCCATCTGCGGGACTTAAAACCCTTCGATACCGCCCACAGCGCCACGCCGTGGCTGGCGGACAGCGACGCGAAGCACAGCCGTAAGCTCTGCGCCTCTGTTGAAGAGGCGGTTAAGCGCTGCGGCCTGCAGGACGGGATGACCATCTCCTTCCACCATGCGTTTCGCGAAGGCGACCGGGTGATCAACACCGTCGTGGCGCTGCTGGCGCGGATGGGTTTTAAAAACCTGACGCTGGCCTCCAGCTCGCTGATGACCTGTAACGACGCGCTGATCGAACATATCGAAAGCGGCGTCATCACCCGGATTTACACCTCCGGCATGCGCGGCAGGCTGGCGGACGCCATCTCCCACGGGTTGATGGACGAGCCGGTGCAAATTCACTCCCACGGCGGGCGCGTGAAGCTGCTCCAGGACGGCGAGCTGAATATCGACGTGGCGTTTCTCGGCGTGCCGTGCAGCGATGAGTTTGGCAACGCCAACGGGACGCACGGCAAATCGTGCTGCGGTTCGCTCGGTTACGCGATGGTAGACGCCCACTTTGCCCGCAAGGTGGTGCTGCTGACTGAAGAGCTGGTGCCGTTCCCCAATATGCCCGCCAGCCTGGTGCAGGACCAGGTGGACTACATCGTGCAGGTTGAAAGCGTGGGCGACCCGGCGAAAATCAGCGTCGGCGCGGCGCGCGTCACCAGCAACCCGCGCGAGCTGATGATCGCCCGCTATGCGGCGGACGTCATTGAACACTCCGGCTACTTCAAACCGGGCTTCTCGATGCAGACCGGCTCCGGCGCGGCGGCCACGGCCTGCACCCGCTTTATGGAAGAGAAGATGGAGCGCAGCGGCGTGAAGGCGCGCTTTGCGCTCGGCGGCATCACCGGCAGCCTGGTGGATCTGCACGAGAAGGGGCTCATCGAAAAGCTGCTCGATACCCAGTGCTTTGACGGCCAGGCGGCGGCCTCGCTGGCGCGCAACCCGAACCACGTGGAGATCTCCACCAACGTTTACGCTAACCCAGGCAGCAAGGCGGCAAGCTGCGACCAGCTCGACGTGGTGATCCTCAGCGCCCTGGAAATCGACGTCGAGTTCAACGTCAACGTCATCACCGGATCCGACGGCGTGATGCGCGGCGCGTCCGGCGGGCACTGCGACGTGGCCGCCGCGGCGAACCTGACCATCGTCGTTGCCCCTCTGCTGCGCAGCCGCATTCCGACGGTGGTGAAGCGGGTTACCACGCGCCTCACGCCGGGCGAAAGCATCGACGTGCTGGTTACCGATCACGGCATCGCGGTCAACCCGGCGCGCCCGGAAATCCGCGAGCGGCTGCTGGAGGCCGGGCTGAAGGTTGTGGATATCAACGCGCTGTACGAGCGGGCGATCTCCCTGACCGGCGTCCCGAAACCGATTGAATTTACCGACAAAATCGTCGGGGTGATCCGCTACCGCGACGGCAGCGTGATCGACACCGTGCGACAGGTGAAGGAGGACGTATGACTTTAGCGACACCCGTGCGGGCGGGTGTCAGCCTTGACGAACTGCTGGCGGCGAAAGAGCGCCGCGCAGCGCGCCAGGCTGACATGCTCGAGCACTATCAACAACCGGTGATTTCCCTCACGCTGGTCACGCCCGGGGAAATCAAGGACAGCCTGCGCTACCGCAATACCATGGGCGTGGCGCTGCAGATGTGCGACCAGCTGCTGTGGGAAAACCGCTGGCAGGTGCTGGACCGTCAGGTGCTGTGGCTCCCGACCGGACCTGAAGCCCTCTGGTGCGTGGCCCATCCGGCGGTGGAAATCAAAGCGCACTGTGCGGATCTGGAGCAGACGCACCCGCTCGGCAGGCTGTGGGATCTGGACGTGATCTGCCCTCAGCATGGCCACGTCGGGCGTCAGTCGCTGGGGGCGAATCTCAGGCGCTGCCTGATCTGCGACGCGCCCGCTCATGCCTGTTCCCGTTCGCGCAACCACCCCGTTGAGCAGGTGGTTTCCCGCGTGGAGAAGACGATCGATGACTGGTTTGCTCGCGACTAAACCGCGCCCGGCTGACGTGCCCGCGCTTGCCGAAGCGGCGCTGTGGCAGGAGCTGGAGCTGACGCCCAAGCCGGGGCTGGTGGACACGCTCAACAACGGTTCCCATCGGGATATGGACCACGCGCTGTTCGTCCGCAGCATCGCGGCAATTACGCCGTGGTTTTCGCGCTTTGCCGAGCTGGGCAGCGCGCATGCGGATAAACCCGCTGGCGTACAGCTACGGTTTCTCCGCCCGATGGGGCTGGCCTGCGAGCAGGCGATGTATGCCGCGACGAACGGAGTGAACACGCACAAGGGCGGGATTTTTGCCCTGGGTTTACTGTGCTTCGCCGCCGGTCGTGTGAAAAATATCTCCGCAGACAGCCTCTGCTGTGAGGTGAGTAACATCTGCAGCGGGCTGGTTTCGCGGGAGCTGGCCGCACGCAGCGGACAGGCGACGGCTGGCGAGCGGCAGTTCCAGCAGTACGGCTTAACCGGTGCGCGCGGTGAGGCGGAGAGCGGCTTTGCGACGGTGCGTAAGGCGCTGGCGCAGTGGAACGGACATTCACTTCATGGCCTGCTGTTACGCCTGATGGCCGTCAATCAGGACAGCAATCTGGTATCTCGCGGCGGCATGGAAGGGCTGCACTACGTTCAGGGCTACGCGCGGGAACTGCTGGCTAACGGCTGGGACCGCGAGGCGTTGCTTAAAATGGATAACGCATTGATTGAACGCAATCTGAGCCCGGGCGGCAGTGCGGATTTGCTGTCGGTAGGGTGGGTACTGTCTGGAATAAAATAGCCGGGTGGCGGCTTCGCCTTACCCGGCCTATGGTCTGGTTTTGTAGGCCCGGTAAGCGTTAGCGTCACCGGGCACAACAATCAATGCGCGATCGGCTGCGCACCGTGTGGTTCACGTACGTGCTTGTACTTGAACAGCGCGATGAACGCGAAGAACAGCACCAGCGAGTACGCCGCGAAGATCAGCCATACAGGCTGCCAGTTGGTGATACCGTTGGTGGTGTACATCTCCACCACTTTACCGCTCACCACGCCGCCAAGAATACAGCCGAAGCCGTTGGTCATCATCAGGAACATACCCTGCGCGCTGGCGCGGATTTCAGGCTTCACCTCTTTTTCCACAAACACCGAACCGGAGATGTTGAAGAAGTCGAAGGCGCAGCCGTAAACGATCATCGACAGCACCAGCAGCACGGTGCCGAACGGGCTTGGGTCGCCGTAGGCGAACAGACCGAAGCGCAACATCCACGCCGCGATACTGATCAGCATGACGTTCTTGATGCCATAGCGGCTCAGGAAGAACGGGATGGTCAGGATAAACAGCGTCTCAGAGATCTGAGAGATGGACATCATCACCGACGCATGTTCAACGATAAAGCTGCCGGAGAACAGCGGATTGTTATCGAAGCTGTGCAGGAAGGTGTTGCCGAACATGTTGGTGATCTGCAGCTCCGCGCCCAGCAGCATGGAGAAGATGAAGAAGATCGCCATGCGTTTGTTTTTAAACAGCGCGAAGGCGTCCAGGCCGAGCATGGTGCTCCAGCTCTGGTTTTTCTGCTGGTTAGACACCGGGATGGTTGGCAGCGTCAAGGTGAAGATCGCCAGCAGCACGGAGAGCGCTGCACCGATATAGAGCTGCATATGGCTCAGTTCGAAGCCCGCGAAGCTCACGCCCCACATCGCCATGATAAAGCCGATGGTGCCCCAGATACGGATTGGCGGGAAATCGGTCACGATATCCATATCCGCGGATTTCAGGCGGTAGTAGGAGATGGTGTTGATCAGCCCAAGCGTTGGCATATAGGCCAGCGAGTTAAGCAGGATCACCATGAACATTGCCCCCGGCGTGGTCACCTGGGCTGCCATAAACAGCGTCCCCGCGCCCACCAGATGGCAAAGCATGTACAGCCATTTGGCGCTTAGCCATTTATCCGCCACGATCCCCAGCAGCGTTGGCATGAAGACCGCCGCAATACCGAGCGAGCTGTATACGGCACCGATTGACGCACCATCGAACTTGAGCGTCACAAACATATAGGAGCCGAGTGTAGTCAGCCAGCTACCCCACAGGCAGAACTGCAGAAACGACAATATTTTAAGCTGCAGCTTAAGGTTCATGTTACTTTCCTCACAAGTGAGCGGGAGATATGTTGTTATAGGAACATTCAGGGTTGTTATTTGATGCAATTCTATCAGTTGGCAACGATATGTTTTGTTACCTCCCGCAAAAAAATGCAATCCACATTAATTTGCAGTTTGGATTGTGATGCAAATAACATTTTCGTATGGGTGGGGGGAAGCAGAACACCTTCTCCTTGCAGGAGAAGGTGTGCCGATCACCGACGACGATAGTTTTTCTGCGCCGTATTCACCTTATACAGATACCGACGGGATTCCGCAGACGGGTGGCGGGTGGTGAGGGTGGAGTAAACATCCCCCGGCGCCATGCTGTTGATGATGTTCGCGGCCTGCACTTTGTCATTCGAGAAGACGCGCAGCACGCTGCCCGCGCCGCCGTTATAGGCGGTGATCACCGCATAGCGGCGCGACGTTGGGTTATCAATTCCGCCCAGATACACATTGTTCAGCATCGCCAGATAGGCGGTACCGGTATCAATGTTGCTCTGCGGGTCGAACAGATAGCTGCGGCTCGGCGTGCCGGATTTCCCCTGCGCGCGGAAGACGTCTTTCCCGGCGCTGTGCTGCACCACCTGCATCAGCCCCAGGGCGTCGGAACGGCTTACCGCATACGGGTTAAACGACGATTCGGTCTGCATAATCGCCAGGATCAGCGACTCATCCACGCCGTACTTACGTGAGGCCTGACGCACCATCCCAATGTACTTATGCGCACGCTTGTCGAGGTGGTTCGGGACAAGGTTGATGGTGACGCTGTAGATGATCTTCAGACCGTTAGAGCGGCTTTTCAGGCGCGTCTGCAGCAGGTAGTCGGCAAATTTCGTGGCGCGACCTTCCCAGCGGATCGGCTGGCCGGTCTGATCGACAACCTGGCCGTACAGGAACGGCTCTTTCGAGATCGTAATATCGTCGGCATCGGAGTAGAGATCGATAGATCCCGGATCGTCACCCATCAGCAGCGTTTTGATAATGGCCTGACGGAGTCGTGCCGCAGGGTCAGTGCCTGCAATGGTCTCAATCGTGATCGTACCCTCATCAAAGTTGATGTGGCTACGGGTCAAATAGGCGTCGGTGTACTTAACGTAGTCCTTGGGTCCGGCAATAAGAACTTCGTTAAATCCCCATATGTTCTCGATGTTGTGGGCAAACTGCCCCATCAAAATGTCAAAACCGTTGGTGTCCTTGATCCAGGCTTCGTTGTAATCTTCGCCTTTTTTTGACGAACACGAAACAAGCAACGGCGCAACAAGGGCTAGCGCTAAAAGTTTTTTCATCATTCCGGGAGTGCGTGTTGTGTTTGCTTTAACGGCGGGGTTTCCCCCGCACGCTGTTATTTTTCCGGTGGCGTATAGCCTTCGATGTGCACGTCTTTACCTTCGAACAGGAAGCTCACCATCTCCTGCTCCAGCAGCTTGCGGTGTTCCGGGTTCATCATGCTGAGTTTCTTCTCGTTGATCAGCATGGTCTGCTTTTTCTGCCACTGTCCCCAGGCTTCTTTGGAGATTTCATTGTAGATGCGTTTACCCAGGTCGCCCGGATAAAGCTGGAAATCCTGGCCCTCAGCGTCACGCTGCAGGAAAGTACAAAAAATCGTTCTGGCCATACACATTCCTCTTTTTCTTGTCGATGCTAAACCATTGCACCGGCACGTAATTGCTGTAACAGGCGCTCCACGGGAGCCGCCAGTCCGACTGATGGCGGTTGCGCTAAGTTATACCAGAGAGCGGTGCCTTCATCCATGCACGAGGCAAATGACGACACGGGAAGCCACATGGGTACAATATCCAGGTGGAAATGGCTGAAGGTATGGCGAAACGCGGTCAACTGCGTCAGGATATCGGCAGCAATCCCGCGCTTTTTAAGCCATTCACGCAGCAAGTCTTCATCTTCAAACTGTGGGAAGCAGTATAGACCACCCCACAGGCCGCTCGGCGGACGCTGGGCCAGGAAGACCTCGTCGCCGTGCTGCATCAGCAGCATATAGCCTGTGCGCTCCGGCAGCGTCTGTTTGGGTTTCTTACCCGGATACTGCGCCCAGGAATGGTTGGCATACGCCACGCAGAGAGTATTCACCGGGCAGAGTTCGCATTTTGGTTTTGAGCGCGTGCAGACCATGGCGCCGAGATCCATCATCGCCTGGTTGAAACGCTCGACGCCGTTGGCCGGGGTGACCGCTTCACTAATTTCCCAAAGACGTTTTTCAACGTCCTTCTTCCCCGGCCAGCCGTCAACGGCATAGCAGCGTGCCAGCACGCGCTTTACGTTGCCGTCGAGGATCGGGAAATGCTTGCCTAAAGACAGGGAGAGAATAGCGCCTGCGGTTGAGCGTCCGACGCCGGGGAGATCGGCCACCTCATCGAAGGTTTCCGGGAATTTCCCGTTGTGGCGCGTCGCGACCTGCTGTGCGGCCTTGTGAAGGTTACGCGCGCGGGCGTAATAGCCAAGACCGGTCCACAGGTGCAGGACCTCGTCCAGCGGGGCGTTGGCCAGATCGGTCACCGTCGGGAAGCGCGCCATAAAACGCTCGAAGTAAGGGATCACCGTGGCGACCTGCGTTTGTTGCAACATCACCTCGGAGAGCCATACTTTGTAAGGCGTTTTTTCAATTTGCCAGGGCAGGGTTTTACGCCCGTATTTGTCGTACCAGTCCAGCACCTGGGCTGAAAATTGAGAGGCTTGCATGGTCATCGATTCGCATAATCAGGGACGCAGATTGCAGCACAGCGTCAATCTGCTGTAAACCGGATCTTTCCCATGCTTGCATAGAAGCCTTAACTTTGGATAATGCCCGTTTCCCGAACATTCTCACAAGCAGACAACTCTTTTATGAAAAACGACGTCATTTCACCGGAATTTGATGAAAACGGTCGCCCGCTGCGCCGTATTCGCAGCTTTGTCCGTCGTCAGGGCCGCCTGACAAAAGGTCAGCAACACGCGCTGGACAACTACTGGCCGGTGATGGGCGTTGAGTTCAGCGAGCAGCCTCTGGACTTTACTGAACTGTTCGGCCGCGAAGCACCCGTCACGCTGGAGATCGGTTTTGGTATGGGCACCTCGCTGGTGACCATGGCGAAAGCCCGCCCGGAGCAGAACTTCCTCGGTATTGAAGTCCACTCCCCGGGCGTGGGTGCATGCCTGGCAACGGCCCATGAAGAGGGCGTTGAGAACCTGCGCGTGATGTGTCACGACGCGGTGGAAGTGCTGCACAAAATGATTCCTGACAATTCTTTAACCATGGTTCAGCTCTTTTTCCCTGACCCGTGGCACAAAGCACGTCATAATAAACGCCGTATCGTTCAGGCGCCGTTTGCCGAGCTGGTGAAAAGCAAGCTGAAGCTGGGCGGTGTCTTCCATATGGCGACCGACTGGGAACCGTATGCGGAACATATGCTGGAAGTGATGTCGTCGCTGGACGGTTACAAAAACCAGTCTGCGAGCAACGACTATGTACCGCGTCCGGAATCGCGTCCGGTAACGAAATTTGAACAGCGTGGCCATCGTCTTGGTCACGGTGTATGGGACTTAATGTTCGAGAGGGTGAAATAATGGCAAAGAATCGTAGCCGTCGTCTGCGTAAAAAGATGCACATCGAAGAATTCCAGGAAGTGGGCTTCTCCGTTGCGTGGCGTTTCCCGGAAGGCACCAGTGTAGAACAGATCGATCAGGACGTGGATGCGTTCATCAACGACGTGATTGAGCCAAACAAGCTGGCCTTCGACGGTAGCGGCTACCTGGCATGGGAAGGTCTGATCTGCACCCAGGAAGTGGGTAAATGCACCGAAGAACATCAGGCGCTGGTGCGTAAATGGCTTGAGGACCACAAGCTGGAAGATGTCCGCGTCAGCGAACTTTTCGACGTTTGGTGGGACTAATAAAGAAGTCAGGGGCCAGCATTAGCTGGCCCATTTTGTCTGAGGGAGTGTTTAAGATGCGCAAAACGTTGCTGGCTGTTGCTTTGATGGCAACTGGATTCACCGCCCATGCGGATTATCAGTGTAGCGTCACCCCGCGTGATGACGTGGTGTTAAGCCCGCAAACCGTGCAGGTCAAAGGCGAGAACGGCAATCTGGTGATTACGCCGCAGGGGAACGTCACCTTTAACGGCAAGCAGTACAACCTGACTGCCGCACAGCGTGAGCAGGCGAAAGACTATCAGGCCGATTTGCGTACCGCGCTGCCGTGGATTAATGAAGGTGCCCTGACGCGCGTCGAAAAGAGCCGCGTGGCGCTGGATAAGATCATCACTAAAGAGGTGGGGGAGAGCAGCAATATGCGCACCCGCCTGACGAAGCTTGATAAGCAGCTTAAAGAACAGATGAACCGCATTATCGAGACGCGCTCCGACGGCCTGACGTTCCACTACAAGGCGATTGATCAGGTCCGCGCTGACGGGCAGCAGCTGGTGAACCAGGCGATGGGCGGCATCCTGCAGGACAGCATCAACGAGATGGGCGCCAAAGCCGTGCTAAAAGGCGGCGGTAACCCGCTGCAGGGCGTGCTGGGCAGTCTGGGCGGCCTGCAAACCTCTATTCAGAACGAGTGGAAGAACCAGGAAGATGATTTTCAGCAGTTTGGCAAAGACGTGTGTAAACGCGTGGTGTCGCTGGAAGATAGCCGGAAGGCGCTGGTGGGGACGCTGAAGTAAGATCTCTGCGCGCTGGGCCCCTCACCCCATCCCTCTCCCCAGGGGAGAGGGTGTAATCGTTCCCTCTCCCTGTGGGAGAGGGTTAGGGTGAGGGCATCAGGCATTGCAGTCGTTGCAGAATAGCCATCATTACCTCCTCCTCATTAGCTCTGAATTCATTATTCCAGAACCGTAGTATTTCCCAGCCGTTTACATTCAAAAATTCAGCACGACGTGAATCATACATTTCGTTGTTCTGATGTTGTCCACCGTCCAGCTCGATAATCAGCTTTGCCTTAAAACAGGCAAAATCCACGATATACGCACCAATCGGCATCTGGCGGCGAAACTTATAGCCAAAGAAGCGGCGTCCCCTGAGTAAATACCAGAGGCGTAACTCTTCGGGCGTCATTTGTTTGCGGAGTTGTTTTGATTTGTCCATCCCCACACTCTGCCAGCCTTTCCCTCAGCCGGCAGAACGGGATGCAAAATTCTGAATCAGCCTTCAGGAATCTTCGGCGAGGAACAGCTCAAGAAGGGAGTTTAAGAACAGTTTGCCGTGCTCGGTGATCTGCCAGTATTCATCACACTCGGTGAGATACCCCTGGGCCAGCGCCTCGTCGATTTGCGGGCGAATCACCGACTCCGGCAGCCCGGTGTAACGTGTAAATTCCGCGCGCGGCGCGGCCTCTAGCAGGCGGAAGCGGTTCATAAAGAACTCAAACGGCTTATCCGCCGCCTCGACGTCGTGCTGACGCTCCAGGTAGCGGCCTTCCATATACCCGCGCGGGTGGCGCGTTTTGGCGGTACGCAGAATGCGCCCGTCCGGGAAGGTCACCTTGCCGTGCGCGCCGCAGCCAATACCGAGATAGTCGCCAAAGCGCCAGTAGTTCAGGTTGTGCTGACACTGATAGCCCGGCTTCGCGTACGCGGACGTTTCATACTGCTGATAGCCCGCAGCGGTTAACAGCTGGTGGCCCTGCTCGAAGATATCCCACAGCGCGTCGTCGTCCGGCAGCACCGGCGGGCGGGAACCGAACAGCGTGTTTGGCTCGATGGTGAGCTGGTACCACGACAGGTGCGGCGGGTTCAGTTCGATCGCCTGGCGAAGGTCATCCAGCGCCTCGTCCAGCGACTGATCCGGCAGGCCGTGCATCAAATCGAGGTTGAAGCTGCGAAGATTAAGCCCGGTCGCCAGGTTTGCCGCGCGCTTCGCCTCTTCCGGGCCGTGAATGCGCCCAAGACGTTTTAGCTTCGGTTCGCTAAAGCTCTGCACGCCGATGGAGATGCGGTTTACGCCCGCGCGCTGATAGTCGACAAAACGGTCGGCCTCAACGGTGCCGGGGTTGGCTTCCATCGTAATTTCAGCATCCGCTGCCAGGTTCAGGCGCGCACGCACGCCGTCCAGCAGCGTCTGCATCGCCGGGCCGGACAGCAGGCTCGGCGTACCGCCACCAATGAAAATGGTCTTAACTTCACGTCCCTGTGCGTAAGGTACATCGGCGTCCAGATCGGCCAGCAGATGCGCAACGTAATCATCGTGAGGCACTTCGCCCTTCAGCGCGTGCGAGTTGAAATCGCAGTACGGGCATTTCTGCACGCACCACGGGATGTGAATATAAAGACTCAGAGGCGGCAAATTAGCCATTACGCAGTGCTTCCAGTAACAGTTTCAGCGCGCGTCCACGGTGGGAAATCGCGCTTTTCTCTTCGCGGGTCAGTTCCGCAGCGGTTTTGCCCTCGGTCGGGACAAAGAAAATCGGGTCGTAGCCAAAGCCGCCGTTGCCAGCCGCTTCACGGGTAATCACGCCCGGCCAGCTGCCGTGGCAGACGATAGGCGTAGGGTCTTCCGCGTGACGCAGATAGACCAGCACGCAGTGGAACTGCGCGGTGCGCTGCTCGTCCGGTACGTCTTTCAGGGCGACAAGCAGCTTTTCGAGATTCTGCTGGTCGGTAGCGTCAGCGCCGGAATAGCGCGCGGAGTAAATCCCCGGCGCGCCGCCGAGAAAATCCACGGCCAGGCCGGAGTCGTCGGCAATCGCGGGCAGGCCCGTAATCTGCGCGGCGTGGCGCGCTTTCAGGATCGCGTTTTCGATAAACGTCAGCCCCGTCTCTTCGGCGGAATCCACGCCAAGATCGGTCTGGGCGACCACGTCCAGCCCAAAATCATTTAATAGCGAGGCCAGCTCGCGCACTTTACCAGCGTTGCCGGTCGCGAGAACAACTTTCTGCATGGTTTAGTCCTGTTCTTTCAGTGCCGCGACTTCCGTCGGGATAGATTGCGGATTAAGGATTTTTACCTGTTTATGTCGCCCAAGTTCACCTTTTTCAATGATGACCTGGCTTTTGGCGACGCGAAACTGTTTTGCCAGATATTTAGTCAGATGCGCGTTCGCCTGGCCGTCAACCGGCGGGGCGGTGATGGCGACTTTTAACTCGTCGCCATGCAGCCCGACAATACCGTCACGGCTGGCTTTTGGCTGAATATACAGCCGCAAAACCAGCCCGTCAGCGCAGGTGCTTACGGCACTCATAGCGCCATCCACAGCCCCGGCAGCAGCGTATTGCCCGTGGACTGTAACAGCTCAGCGATCCCCATGTTGACCACATAGAGCAGCAGAACCAGGATCATCGGGGAAAAATCGATGCCGCCCATAGACGGAAGCAGGTTACGGATTGGACGCAGCAGCGGCTCTGCCAGCTGAATCAAAGCATACTCCACCGGGCTACGCCCCTGGCTGACCCAGCTCATGATGGCCATCACCAGCAGCACCCAGAAAATAAGCAGACCGATGGTTTTGACCAGAATCAGGACCGCAGCAATCCAGATAATCGGCTGGAAGGTAATGACCATAAACAGCACGATCGCTTTGATAACGCTCAGAATAAACGCCACCAGCAGAGACGAACTGTCGATGGGGCCCATGGCCGGGATAATACGGCGCAATGGTCCGACAACAGGCTGCGTGATTTTCACGACAAACTGCGAGAACGGATTGTAAAAATCACAGCGGGCCCACTGCATCCAGACGCGCAGCAAAAGCGCCATCGTATACAGCTCAAGCACAGTTGAGAGCAGGAAAGTCAACGTCTTCATGGCGTTCCTCAGGTTTCCTTATTATTTTGAGTAGTCGCGCGCACCGAAAATTGCCGTGCCGATGCGCACCATAGTGCTGCCTGCCGCGATGGCGGCTTCCATATCATCCGACATGCCCAGAGAAAGCGTGTCTACCGTGTTATAGCGCGCTTTAAGCGCCTCAAATGCTACAGCCATTTGCTGTGCCACGGCAAACTGCCTTTCATAACTTGACTCAGGCGCCGGAATGGCCATCAGCCCGCGCAGGGTTAAGCGCGGCAGTTCGGCCACCTCTGCGGCCAGCGCGTCCAGCTCGCTCAGCGCAATGCCGGACTTGCTGTTTTCGTCGCTGATGTTGACCTGAATCAGCACGTTAAGCGCTGGCATCTCTGCCGGACGCTGGTCGTTCAGACGTGTCGCAATACGCAGACGGTCGATGGTGTGACACCAGTCGAAGTGCTCTGCCACCAGACGGCTTTTGTTCGACTGCAGCGGGCCAATAAAGTGCCACTGCAGATCCGTCTTCCCCTGTTCCTGGAAGTAGCGAATTTTATCCACGCCTTCCTGCACGTAGTTTTCACCAAACGCCCGGTGGCCTGCCGCTATCGCTTCTGCGATGGCGCTCGCAGGCTTGGTTTTGCTGACTGCAAGCAGGGTAATTTCTTCTGAAGCCCGGCCGCAACGCGTTGCTGCGGCTGAGATTTTGTCCCGGACCTGTGCCAGGTTATGCGCAATGTCGTTCATTTTCCGAGGAGTAGTCTATGGATGTGGAAGAAATTGTGGCCCTTAGTGTAAAGCATAACGTCTCCGATCTACACCTGTGCAGTGATTCGCCACCCCGCTGGCGCAGAACGGGCCGCCTTGAGCCGGCACCGTTTCCTCCTCCCGACGTCGGGGCGTTGTTAAAAGCGTGGCTCAACGACGAGCAGCAGGGGATATGGTGGGCCAGCGGGCAGGTGGATTTTGCCGTGACGGTGGCGGGAGGCCAGCGTCTGCGCGGCAGTGCCTTTAAGCAGATGAGCGGTATCTCTGTAACGCTCCGGCTGTTGCCGCGTACCTGCCCGCAGCTCGCTTCGCTGGGCGCGCCGCGGGCAATCCCGGAACTGTTGTCCAATGACGCCGGACTGATTCTGGTGACAGGAGCAACCGGCAGCGGTAAATCAACTACGCTGGCGGCGATGGTCGATTTTCTTAACCGCCATGCTGATGGCCATATCCTCACGCTTGAAGATCCGGTGGAGTTTATCTACCGGAGCGAACGTTGTCTGATCCAGCAGCGGGAGATAGGTCAGCACAGCCCGTCATTTGCAGAAGCGCTGCGCGGTGCCTTACGCCAGGATCCGGACGTGATTCTGCTTGGGGAGTTGCGCGACAGCGAAACGATCCGTCTGGCGCTGACGGCGGCGGAGACCGGGCATCTGGTGCTGGCGACGCTGCATACGCGCGGGGCATCGCAGGCGATTGAACGGCTGGTCGATACGTTCCCGGCGCAGGAGAAAGATCCGGTGCGTAACCAGCTGGCCGGCAGCCTGCGGGCGGTGCTGGCGCAAAAGCTGCTTCCCGATCTACAGGGCGGGCGCGTCGCGCTGTATGAACTGCTGGTGAACACCGCAGCGGCGGCGAATCTCATTCGTGAAGGGAAAACGTGGCAACTGCCCGGCATTATTCAAACCGGTCAGCAGGCAGGTATGCAGAACTTTGACCAGAGCCTGGCGGAGAGACGGGCGCAGGGGCGGCTGTAGGCCCCTGTGCTTAAAAGCCCTGTTCGAAATAGCTTTCGAGGATGATAACGGCAGAAGCGGAGTCCACGCTGCCTTTGTTGAGCGCCCGGAAGCCGCCGTGCTCAAACAGACCCGCACGCGCTTCGACGGTGCTCAGACGCTCGTCGTGCAGCTTCACGGAGACGCCAAAGCGGCCATGGATTTTGTTGGCGAACTTACGCGCCCGGGCGGTCAGCGGCTGTTCGGTACCGTCCATGTTCAGCGGCAGCCCAACAATCACGTCATCCGGCTGCCACTCTTTGAGCAGGCGCTCAATGAGGTTCCAGTCCGGCGTGCCGTCGTTGGCCTTCAGGGCCGTAAGCGGACGCGCGGTACCGGTGATGCGCTGCCCCACGGCGACGCCAATGCTTTTAGTACCAAAATCGAAGGCAAGAAGCGTTCCGCTCATCAGGCGTGCCCCGCTACGCCAGGCATGGTCAGGATATCAATGCCAATCAGCTTTGCCGCGTCACGCCAGCGATCGGCGATAGGGGTTTTAAACAGGATATTCATGTCCGCAGGGGCGGTGAGCCAGGCGTTATCGAGGATCTCTTGCTCAAGCTGGCCTTTCTCCCACGACGAATAGCCCAGCGCCACCAGCACTTCAGAAGGCTGCTCTGCGGTGCCCAGCGTTTCGAGCACGTCACGCGAGGTCGTGATAACGGTCTTGTCGGAGATGCGAATGCTGGAAGAGAATACCGGCGGCGTATGCAGGATAAAACCGCGATCTTCTGCAAGAGGTCCACCCAGCATCACGGGCTTATCAAGCCGGATTTCCGGCAGTCGCGCTTCAGCCGGGATTTTCAGCTTGTCCAGAATCCCTTCAACCTGAAGATTTTCCAGCGGTTTATTAATGATAATGCCCATCGCGCCGTCTTCATTGTATTCACAAATATAAACCACGGCGCGGCGAAAAATCGGGTCCTGGAGAGCAGGCATGGCAATAAGAAAGTGATGCTGTAAATTCATTGTCAGAGGTACTGTTTCCTGGTTTAAAAAGCGACAGCGCCCAGTATGGGGACAAACTCAGGCGCTGTCACTAATAGTATTGTTAGGTTATTTTTGTAAACGCTTTTCGATAGCGTCCATCAGCATGCCGGTGATTGAGACAGGGAATTCCGCCTCAATTTCACGAATGCAGGTCGGGCTGGTGACGTTCACTTCGGTAAGACGATCGCCGATGATATCCAGTCCGACGAAGATCAGACCTTTGGCTTTCAGCGTCGGGCCAACGCGGCGGGCAATTTCCCAGTCGCTTTCGGTCAGCGGACGCGGCTCGCCGCGGCCACCGGCGGCCAGATTACCGCGGGTTTCGCCACCCTGCGGGATTCGTGCCAGGCAGTAAGGAACCGGTTCGCCATCTACCACCAGAACGCGTTTGTCGCCGTCTTTGATCGCCGGAATATAGTTCTGTGCCATGCAGTAACGCGTGCCCAGTTCGGTCAGCGTTTCGGCAATCACGCCAATGTTCGGATCGCTCTCTTTCACGCGGAAAATCGATGCGCCGCCCATGCCGTCCAGCGGCTTCATGATGATATCGCCGTGCTTCTGCCAGAATTCTTTCAGCTGCGCTTTGCTGCGGGTCACCAGGGTTTCCGGCGTCAGGTCAGAGAACCAGGCGGTGTAGAGCTTCTCGTTACAGTCGCGCAGGCTCTGCGGCTTGTTGACGATCAGCGTGCCTTTCTCTTCAGCGCGTTCGAGAATATAGGTGCAGTAGATGTATTCGGTGTCGAACGGCGGATCTTTACGCATCAGGATGACGTTGAGATCGGCCAGGGAAATGTCCTGCTCGGTGCCGAATTCGTACCATTTGTCGTAGTTCTGCTCGACGTTAACGATGCGGGTGCGCGCGCGGGCTTCACCGTTGATCAGGTAAAGATCGTTCATCTCCATATAGTGGAGTTCATAGCCGCGACGCTGCGCTTCCAGCAGCATGGCGAAGCTGGAATCTTTCTTGATGTTAATGTTTGCGATGGGGTCCATCACGATGCCGAGCTTGATCATGTTCTTCTCCGTTAATGCTTCAACCCAGATCGCCAAACCGTACCTGTAGCGCGGTAATGGCCGTGAGTGCCGTTGTCTCAGTGCGCAGAACGCGAGGTCCCAACAGAATATCAGTAAACTGGTAACGTGCCGTCATCGCAATTTCGTCCGCCGACAGGCCGCCTTCGGGGCCAATCAGCAGGCGTACGCGCTCAACGGGCAGGGGCAGCGTATTGATGCTGGCGCTGGCGCGCGGATGAAGATTGAGCTTCAGCCCACTGTCCTCTTCTGCACACCACTCCTCCAGATCCATCGCCGGGCGGATCTCCGGAATACGGTTGCGGCCACTCTGTTCGCAAGCCGCAATGGCAATTTTCTGCCACTGCTGGATCTTTTTGTTCAGACGTTCCGCATCCAGTTTAACGCCACAGCGCTCAGAAAAAAGTGGCGTAATGAGGCTTACACCCAGTTCAATGGATTTCTGAATGGTGAACTCCATTTTCTCGCCGCGCGACATCACCTGGCCCAGATGAATGTGCAGCGGTGATTCCCGGTCGTCCACTTCGCCACGCAGGACGTTAACGTGTACGCTTTTTTTATCAGACCGCGTGATTTCCGCGTCGAAAACCTGGTTCGAGCCGTCGAACAGCTGTATTGCCTGACCTGCGCCCATGCGCAGCACGCGGCCAACGTGGTTGGCGGCGTCATCAGACAGGGCGATTTCGCGGCCTGCGGTAATCAGTTCAGGATGGTAAATGCGGGGAATGCGCATAGTCAGAAATTCCATGTGTCATGCGATATAAGCGAATTGCCGTAGTGTAGGTTAGCTCTTTTGCGCCTGGCAAGCCCGCTGGACGTAAGGGTTGTGATTCCCCTGGACTCTGGCGATACGTTCGTCGCGCTGGCATTCCCACTCCGTCACCGGGTACTGCTTGTCCCAGGCGTTGAACAGCTGCGTCTGCTGGCGGGAAAGGTTGAGGTCGTAACGGTCACGCATATAGAAGTAGGTGCGGGCAATGCTGCCGCGCGCGCGGGCAGGGGGCTCGGCGACTTTCTCTTTAAAATCAACCTTCATACCGCACTGGCCGTACTGGCCTTCGCCACCGTTCCACTGGCTGTACATGAAATTACCCCGGTCGCCGTTCACTTCACCCACGGCAGGCTGCAGGTTATGCATATCGCTTTCCATCTGGCGATACACCGGATCTTTGGCGCAGTTTTTACGTCCGCCATCCTGCCAGCACTGGCGCTGGTGGCCAAACTGCCAGGCCGGAACGACATGCTCCCATTCAATACGGCTGGCGCGGTTTTCGTTTTTACGCACCTTATAGCCGCAGGACTCAAGGTCAACGACCCCTTTTTTACCCTGCCAGTTAATTTTACAGCCGCAGTAGAAATCGCCCGGCACGTCGGCGTTGACCTTCACGCCTGCGGCCTTGGCCTGGGAAAAACTGTTGATACCGTCGGCCAGAGCATGGCCTGAGAGCGCCGTCGTCAGAAAGGCGACCGCGAGAGAAAAATTACGGGACATCTTACACTCCGTGTCAAAACGAGCCCGCAACGTAACGAATGTTGTTCCTGTATGCAATCAGTCAGATCAGGAAAGTTCCTGAAAGTTCAGATGATTATTCCGCAACCAGCGGCTCGCCGCATTTGACGCAGCGGTAGGTCGCCTCGCCGCGCACCACGCGATTATGGCGACGGACGGTAAGCTGGTGCTGCTGACACTGGCAGCGGTAGGGGAAGGTATTGCGGCGCACCGATTCCAGCTCGAACTGATGGGTACGGCGTGCCGGAACGCCGAGCACTGCCTCCATCATCCACTTCCACTCTTTTCCGTGGGGCGCCACGCGGCCAAAGTGTTTCCACACCAGCAGATGTGCCAGCTCGTGCGGTACCACTTCCTCGATAAACGCCTGCTGGTTTTCCATCATCAGCACCGGGTTAAGGCGGATCTCATACGACTCGAGCCAGGCGGTACCGGCCGAGGTTCCACGCTGCTGGTAGACGAGTTTGGGTTCAGGATAATTGCGACCGAGCTTCAGGTTCGCCTGGGCGAGTTTTTCCCGCAGGCTGCGCATAACGGCCTGCTGAATGGCGATGGGGAGACGGGGTGCTTTCATAGGGGCAGAGCATAAAGCGCGAAGCGGGGAGGCGCAAGAGGCGCCTCCCGCAAGATAATTAGTCGTGGGCGCCGATTTCGCGCAGAGGACGACCTTTCATCAGGTTACGTTCAATATGTTCCAGCGAAACGTGTTTGGTTTCTGGAACCAGCCAGATGGTCAGCACAATAAAGAAGATGTTCAGACCGGCGTAGACCCAGAAGGTGTTCGCGTTGCCCAGGGTATTGAGCATGGTCAGGAACGTTGCGCCAACGATCATGTTGGCAACCCAGTTGGTTGCGGTAGAGCAGGTGATACCAAAATCACGCCCTTTCAGCGGCTGGATCTCCGAGCACAGTACCCAGATCAGCGGACCGGCGCTCATCGCAAACCCGACGATAAACATCAGCAGCATGCCTACCGCAAAGTACTGGGCGGTTGGGGAGTGAATGCCCACATGCATCATGGTACCGAGGACGCCCATACCGGCCGCCATCACCAGGAAGCCCAGCGTCAGGGTTGGCTTACGTCCCCAGCGGTCCACCAGACCGATGGCGATAAAGGTCGCCAGCACGTTGGTCAGACCCACGATGACGGTCCCCCACATCTGCTCGGTGGTGTTGGTATAACCCGCCAGCTCAAAGATTTTTGGCGCGTAGTACATGATGACGTTCATCCCGGTGAACTGCTGCATGACCTGCAGCAGCACGCCAAGGAACACCGCGCGGCGGAAGTTGCTGTTCTCTTTAAACAGCGCCCAGCCGGACTGTTTGACCTTCAGGCTTTCGCGGATCTCTTCCAGCTCGTTTTTTGCCTCCGCACTGGTATCGCGCAGGCGAAGCAGCACGCGTTCAGCATCCACGAAGCGGCGTTTGGCAGCGAACCAGCGCGGGCTGTCCGGCAGGAAGAAGACGCCAATCAGCAGCAGGATGGCCGGGATGATGATCACGCCGAGCATCCAGCGCCATGCGCCGCTGTAGCTAAACGCGGTATCGGAAAGGTACGCGCCCAGGATACCGATGGTGATCATGAGCTGGTACATCGAAATCATACTGCCGCGGATTTTCTCCGGCGCGATTTCAGACAGGTAGAGCGGGGCGGTATAGGACGCCACGCCCACGGCAAGGCCGAGCAGCACGCGTGAAACCAGCAGAACCTCAACGTTAGGCGCAGCGGCCGAGAAGAGTGAACCGGCAACGAACAGGATTGCGCCGATCATCAGGCTCTTTTTACGCCCGAGCTTGAAGGAGAGCCAGCCGCTGCCGACGGCCCCGACGGCAGCGCCAAACATCATGGAGCTGACCACCCATTCCTGGGTGTGAGCGCTGATCTGGAACTCGTCAGTGATGAAAGGTAATGCACCGGCAATCACGCCGATATCCAGGCCAAAAAGTAATCCTGCCAGGGCGGCGAGGAAACAGACGAAGAATGTCATCGCCTTGTTGGACGTACGCCCCTGTTTTTTATTGTCAGGCATTATGCCCTCCAGTTGGGTTATCAGTTTTATTGATGTAAAGGGTAGGTGAGTGACTCGTAAAAATATGTGAGATTAATCACATAGGTGTAATCGGTTACACTAACGTGGAACCGTAAAAATAATTAAAGCTTTGAAAATATAGAGGTAAACGAGGTGATGCGCATCGCGTTTGTTAGAATTTCGGACTTAACTGAAATGAAATGTAACAGCAGAAGAAAGGCGATCAGGCAAAGAGATTATTCTGAAAGCGGGATATATTTGGCATGGTGTAATCGGTTTCAAACATAAAAAAAGGCCAGCCCGAAGGCTGGCCTTTTAAAAGCGATGTCAGTCGATTACTTCAGACCGGCAGCTTCACGCAGCAGGGCGGCTTTGTCGGTTTTTTCCCATGGGAAATGTTCACGACCAAAGTGACCGTATGCTGCGGTTTCTTTGTAGATTGGGTGCAGCAGATCCAGCATCTGAATCAGGCCGTATGGACGCAGGTCGAAGAACTCGCGCACCAGCAGCGTCAGCTGTTCTGAAGGCACTTTTTCAGTACCGAAGGTTTCAACCATGATGGAGGTTGGTTCAGCCACGCCGATAGCGTAGGAAACCTGGATCTCACAGCGGTCAGCCAGGCCGGCGGCAACGATGTTTTTTGCCACATAACGTGCCGCGTACGCCGCAGAACGGTCAACTTTAGACGGATCTTTACCGGAGAACGCACCGCCACCGTGACGCGCCATGCCGCCGTAGGTATCAACGATGATTTTACGACCGGTCAGACCGCAGTCACCCATTGGGCCGCCGATAACGAAGCGTCCGGTTGGGTTGATGAAGAATTTGGTTGCAGAGCTCAGCCATTCGGTCGGCAGAACCGGCTTGATGATCTCTTCCATCACCGCTTCCTGCAGGGATTTCTGATCGATATCTTCGGAGTGCTGGGTAGACAGCACTACCGCGTCAATACCGACGATTTTACCGTCGTCGTACTGGAAAGTGACCTGGCTTTTCGCATCCGGGCGCAGCCACGGCAGGGTGCCGTTTTTACGAACTTCAGCCTGACGCTGCACCAGACGGTGTGCGTAGGTGACCGGTGCTGGCATCAGCACGTCGGTTTCGTTGGTTGCATAGCCGAACATCAGACCCTGGTCGCCCGCGCCCTGTTCCAGCGGATCGGCACGGTCAACGCCCTGGTTGATGTCTGGAGACTGTTTGCCAATCGCGCTCAGTACCGCGCAGGAGTTGGCATCAAAGCCCATATCAGAATGCACATAGCCGATCTCACGCACCGTGTTACGGGTGATCTCTTCGATATCAACCCATGCGCTGGTGGTAATCTCACCGCCAACCAGAACCATGCCGGTTTTGACATAGGTTTCACACGCTACGCGCGCTTTTGGATCCTGCGCCAGGATCGCATCCAGCACCGCATCGGAGATTTGGTCAGCAATTTTATCAGGATGTCCTTCTGATACGGACTCGGACGTAAACAGGTGTTTTGCCATGTTTTATTTCACCTAAGAGGAATTTGGTTAGCTCAAGCTGCTGTGTGGAATAGCCAAAGGAGATAATTCTACCAAGGCCTGCAGGTTTTTGACACTGGCAGTATGAGTGTTAATCAGTATAGATGGATTAACATCTGGATGGCTATTTTAGGTCACTTCTTCGCCCGATTTCCAGTTTTTTTTGACTAACCTCTCACTCAGTTGAAATTGCTGCTGGCAATAATTCCTGACGGCCCCGGCAACACGCGCATTTTTGTTTTGCTTTTTAGCCCCCTTCTCGGTATAAAACGCGGCGCGCGGCTCATATAAAATAAGCGCTCGATGAACTCATCGTGTCGCCACTTCCAGCCGGGTTAAGCAGTGAACTTTTAGCTTTGGCTTGGGGTCCGTTTCAGCAGAGGCGGCCGTGGAGGTGATACGAGATAATGAACCATCGTTTTCCGCTAATTCAGCGCAGCCGTTCTGGCGCGTATTTGATTCCCGCAACCCGCATTTCTAGTCTGCAAACCTGCCGATGTTATACCCATCTCGGCGCTTCTCAGGATTCCAGGGCCGGTCACGCTTTGTGAAAACTGAACAAGGGCGCTCTTGTTAATACAAGAGTTTTCTCGTGGTTTCGCCGAACCTTGTCATACAGAGTTCGGATACGTGTTTTACAATGATATGAATAAGAAACCGGTCGCACGGTCTGGATTTCAGCATACTCTGCTGGGAAACGGAGCCGTTTATGGGTTGTTATCGCCGTATAACGCTGCGATAGTAGTCAACTGTTTTACACTTAATACAAAGAGTTGAGGTTCGCTATGTCTGACGACATGTCTTCTTTTTCGCCTTCGTCAGCGGGCGAACAGGGTGTACTACGTTCTATGCAGGAGGTTGCGATGAGCTCCGAGGAAGCCAGCAAAATGCTGCGCACTTACAATATTGCCTGGTGGGGCAATAACTACTACGACGTCAACGAACTGGGCCACATCAGCGTCTGCCCGGATCCGGACGTCCCTGAAGCGCGCGTGGACCTTGCTAAACTGGTGAAAGCCCGTGAAGCTCAGGGCCAGCGTTTGCCTGCACTGTTCTGCTTCCCGCAGATCCTGCAACATCGCCTGCGTTCTATTAACGCCGCCTTCAAGCGCGCGCGTGAGTCCTACGGCTATAAAGGCGACTACTTCCTGGTTTACCCGATCAAGGTGAACCAGCACCGCCGCGTGATTGAATCCCTGATCCACTCCGGCGAGCCGCTGGGGCTGGAGGCTGGCTCCAAAGCGGAGCTGATGGCGGTTCTGGCGCATGCGGGCATGACCCGTTCGGTGATCGTCTGTAACGGCTATAAAGACCGTGAATACATTCGTCTGGCGCTGATTGGCGAGAAGATGGGCCACAAGGTCTATCTGGTTATCGAAAAGATGACCGAAATCGCCATCGTGCTGGAAGAGGCCGAGCGTCTGAACGTGGTGCCACGCCTTGGCGTGCGTGCGCGTCTGGCGTCACAGGGTTCCGGCAAATGGCAGTCCTCCGGCGGCGAAAAATCCAAGTTCGGCCTGGCGGCGAACCAGGTGCTGCAACTGGTGGAAATCCTGCGCGAGCGCGGTCGTCTCGACAGCATTCAGCTGCTGCACTTCCACCTCGGCTCGCAGATGGCCAACATTCGCGACATCGCCACCGGCGTGCGTGAGTCAGCGCGTTTCTACGTTGAGCTGCACAAGCTTGGCGTGAACATTCAGTGCTTCGACGTGGGCGGCGGCCTGGGCGTGGACTACGAAGGGACCCGCTCGCAGTCGGACTGCTCCGTGAACTACGGCCTGAACGAATACGCGAACAATATCATCTGGGCGATCGGCGATGCCTGTGAAGAGAACGGCCTGCCGCACCCGACGGTAATCACCGAATCCGGTCGCGCGGTCACCGCGCACCATACGGTGCTGGTCTCTAACATCATCGGCGTTGAGCGTAGCGAAATCACCGAAGCGACGCCTCCGGCAGACGATGCCCCGCGTTCCCTGCAAAGCATGTGGGAAACCTGGCAGGAAATGCACGAGCCGGGCACGCGTCGTTCCCTGCGCGAATGGCTGCACGACAGCCAGATGGACCTGCATGACATCCACGTGGGGTATTCCTCAGGCACCTTCAGCCTGCAGGAGCGCGCGTGGGCGGAGCAGCTCTATCTGAACATGTGCCATGAAGTGCAGAAACAGCTCGACCCGAGCAACCGTGCGCACCGTCCGATTATCGACGAGCTGCAGGAGCGTATGGCGGATAAGATTTACGTCAACTTCTCGCTGTTCCAGTCGATGCCGGATGCCTGGGGTATCGACCAGCTGTTCCCGGTTCTGCCGCTGGAAGGGCTGAACCACGCCCCGGAACGTCGTGCGGTGCTGCTGGACATCACCTGTGACTCCGACGGTGCTATCGACCACTACGTTGACGGCGACGGTATCGCAACGACGATGCCAATGCCGGAGTACGACCCGGAGAACCCGCCGATGCTGGGTTTCTTTATGGTCGGCGCGTATCAGGAGATCCTCGGCAACATGCACAACTTGTTCGGTGATACCGAGGCGGTTGACGTGTTTGTCTTCCCTGACGGCAGCGTGGAAGTTGAGCTGTCTGACGAAGGGGATACCGTGGCGGACATGCTGGAATACGTTCAGCTGGATCCGAAAACCCTGCTGACGCAGTTCCGCGACCAGGTGAAAAACACCGGGCTGGACGATGCGCTGCAGCAGCAATTCCTGGAAGAGTTTGAAGCGGGTCTGTACGGGTACACCTACCTGGAAGACGAGTAGGAAAACCTCCCTCTCCCTGTGGGAGAGGGGCGGGGTGAGGGCATCAGCCCGCACAATGCCCTATACTCACTTGAACCCGTATGCATTACCGGCGATAATTCGCCCCAATAAGCGATTTACGAATCAATCCCTTCCTCGTCGGGTTTAACGACGCGGAGGGGATTTTTTTCATCTGTTTTTAATGTATCGACTTTAAAAGAGGTCAGGACATGAGCACTTTAGGTCATCAGTACGATAACTCTCTGGTATCTAACGCGTTTGGTTTTTTACGCCTTCCAATGAACTTCCAGCCGTACGACAGCGACGCGGACTGGGTGATCACCGGCGTGCCGTTCGATATGGCAACATCTGGTCGTGCGGGTGGTCGTCACGGTCCGGCGGCGATTCGTCAGGTTTCCACTAACCTGGCCTGGGAGCATAACCGCTTCCCGTGGAACTTCGACATGCGCGAGCGCCTGAACGTGGTGGACTGCGGTGACCTGGTGTATGCCTTTGGTGACGCGCGTGAGATGAGCGAAAAGCTGCAGGCGCACGCCGAGAAGCTGCTGGCTGCCGGTAAGCGCATGCTCTCCTTCGGCGGCGACCACTTCGTGACCCTGCCGCTGCTGCGCGCCCACGCGAAGCACTTCGGTAAAATGGCGCTGGTACACTTTGATGCGCATACCGACACCTACGCGAACGGCTGTGAGTTTGACCACGGTACCATGTTCTTCACCGCGCCGAATGAAGGTCTGATCGACCCGAACCACTCCGTGCAGATCGGTATTCGCACCGAGTTCGACAAGGACAACGGTTTCACCGTGCTGGATGCGGGTCAGGTTAACGATCGCGGCGTAGATGACATCCTCGCGCAGGTGAAGCAGATCGTGGGTGATATGCCTGTGTATCTGACCTTCGACATCGACTGCCTGGATCCGGCATTTGCACCGGGTACCGGTACGCCGGTGATCGGCGGCCTGACCTCAGACCGCGCTATCAAGCTGGTGCGCGGCCTGAAGGACCTGAACATTGTCGGGATGGACGTGGTGGAAGTGGCGCCTGCGTATGACCAGTCCGAAATCACTGCGCTTGCCGCAGCGACCCTGGCACTGGAAATGCTCTACATCCAGGCTGCCAAAAAAGGCGAATAAGCCTCGCCTGACGTGAAAAAACCTCTCCATGGAGAGGTTTTTTATTGCCTTTAGAACACGTTAAACGGGTATTCCACGTAAGCGCGGATCTCGTCCCCGCCCACGTTATAGTCGCTGGCGTTGCTGGAGACGCGCAGCACGGAATAGCGCAGTTTCAGTTTCAGATCCTTTGCCGGACCATCCTGCACCTGGTACTGGATCTGGTTAAACCACTCGTGCTCTTTACCGTTGCTGGTTTCAGAGGTTTTGATGTTATCGCCGCGCACGTAGGCGGTGGTCCAGCTCAGGCCCGGTAAACCAAGGCCGCCAAAGTCCAGACCGTAGGATGCCTGCCAGGAACGTTCATCTTCGCCGTTAAAATCAGACCAGTAGGAGTTCGCCAGCCAGATGGTGTTACCGCCGTCACCCACGCCGCCCTGGTCGCGATAGCCGCCATAGTTGTAGCCGGTGCTGCCGCTGCTCTGCTGGTAGGCCACTTTGAACGTGTGAATATCCCAGATGTAGCTCGCCGCCAGGCTCCAGATGGCGTTGCTGCGGCCCGTGTCGAGGCTGTCAGCGTAACCCTGGTCCAGACGGGAGTTATAGCCGTTGAAGTCGAGCACCAGCTGCTGCCCGGTGCTGAACGGCTGTTTGAAGTTCAGACCCAGATACTGCTTGTTCATCACCTCTTCATTATGAGAGGCGTAAAGCGCGCCGCTGAACTGGTCGTTGAACTGGTAGCTTGCGCCGCCGAAGGAGAGGCTCTTCAGCCCGCTGTCGTGGCGGTCATCGCTTTTACGCTGCTCGTCGGTGAAGTAACCGGCGTTGATTTCCAGACCGTCGATCTCTTTTGAGGTCAACATAGCGCCGGTGTAGCTTTCAAACAGCAGGCGGGAGCTGTCGGCATTGATGATAGGCAGCTCAGGACGCTGATTCCCGTAGCTTAGCACGGTGTTCGATATGCGCATTTTGGCGGTTGCGCCAAACTTTGCCAGATCGGATTTTGCCCGGCCATCATCTTCCTGTTTAAAGAAGTCGATGCCGCCTGCGCCGCTTTTGCCCCGGCCGCCGTCCAGGCGCACGCCGTATTGAGCAATACCGTCCACACCAAAGCCCACAGGCCCTTCGGTATAGCCGGATGCAAACGTGGCGATGATCCCCTGACCCCATTCGGCTTTGTCCTGCTGGCCCTGATGGTAGTCGCGGCTGATATAGGCATTGCGTAAAAACAGATCCAGATGGCTGTCGTCAATAAAACCCTGACTGTCGGATTGCTGGCTTGCAGCGGCAGGTAATGCGGCAAATAAACTTAAAGCAATTAATGATAATTCTTTTTTCACGGAGGGAACGTCTCTGTCTGGATATATTAATTTGAATAAAAGCGGAAGTGATAATTACCGGAAAAAATGACCTTTGCAATAATTATGTGACCAGACATTTCAATATGATAACGTAGATTTGGCGGGGCTTGCAGGGGTGTTATCGATATGTGCTGTTAAGTTAACAATTCATGCGAAATAAAAAGGAGGCAAAACTGCCTCCTTCTGAAATTATTTAATTCCGTCTGCGGCCATACGGTCGCGAATATGCTGTGCGCGCTCTTCTGAGGCTGGGTGATCGTCAAACATGGAGCTTTGACGTCCCGCTTCCAGTTTGGCCAGTTTTTCAAAGCTGGTGGCTAAACCTGATGGATTAATGCCGCGTTTGCGCAACAGATCGTAGGAGTAATCATCCGCTTCGGACTCCTGACGCTGGGAGAACTGGGAGTTAACCAGCTTTTCACCCACGTCGCCAAGCTGCGACTGCGACAGGCTGCCAACGATACCACCCGCTGAGGCCGCCGCAGCGCGGATGGCGTTAGTGCCTAAAGCAACCTGCATCCCTTTCTTCACGTGGCCCAGGGCAACGTGGCCCATTTCATGGCCGATGACCGCTTCCACTTCGTTGTCGGTCATCATGTCCATCAGCCCGCTATAGACGCGGATGCAGCCGTTCGCCATCGCGAAGGCGTTCACGTCTTTCGCCATGTACACCTTGTAGTTCACCGGCTGGCCGTTGATGTTATCGCCCAGCGCAGAAGCAATCTTATTCAGACGCTGCGTGTAGGTACTGTTAGCCGGCGCAAGCGTGGCTTTTCCGTCCATATCTTTACAGGCCTGGTCGCTCAGCGCTTTCACCTGCGCATCGCTCAGGGAATAGGCCTGAAAGGCCTCTGCGCCTGACGTCATCAGACCGTTAGAATCCATATTCTGACAGCCGCTCAGCAGGAGCGTTGTACCCAGGGCCAGCACTATTGCACGCATTTTCATGAGGTTGCTTCCGTACTCGTTAATCTGAATAAAATCCGAAAAGTGCACCGTCAGCGAAGCCGGTGTCGGGCTAAGTATAAGGAATATCGACAGAGCCGGGCGAGCAGATTGCGCAACATGCGAGCATGATCCAGAGATTTCTTAACAAGCAAAAGAATGCTCCATGTACATGACTTGCGGCTTGGGTTACATTGTTGGCACTTTTTTCCGGCGTAGCCCAAAACGCGCTGTCGTCAAGGGCATGGCCTTTAACAGTCCGATCTGGAGTTAAAATGTCCTCACGTAAAGAGCTTGCTAATGCTATTCGTGCGCTGAGCATGGACGCAGTACAGAAAGCCAAATCCGGCCACCCAGGGGCCCCTATGGGTATGGCTGATATCGCCGAAGTCCTGTGGCGCGATTTCCTGAACCACAACCCGCAGAACCCGTCATGGGCTGACCGCGACCGTTTCGTACTGTCTAACGGCCACGGCTCTATGCTGATCTATAGCCTGCTGCACCTCACCGGCTACGATCTGCCAATTGAAGAGCTGAAAAACTTCCGTCAGCTGCACTCTAAAACTCCAGGTCACCCGGAAGTGGGCTACACCGCTGGCGTAGAAACCACCACCGGCCCGCTGGGTCAGGGTATTGCTAACGCTGTGGGTATGGCGATTGCTGAGAAGACGCTGGCGGCGCAGTTCAACCGTCCTGGTCACGACATCGTTGACCACTTCACCTACGCGTTCATGGGCGACGGCTGCATGATGGAAGGCATTTCTCACGAAGTGTGCTCCCTGGCAGGTACCCTGAAGCTGGGCAAACTGGTTGCGTTCTATGACGACAACGGTATCTCCATCGACGGTCACGTTGAAGGCTGGTTCACCGACGACACCGCTAAACGTTTCGAAGCCTACGGCTGGCACGTTGTGCGTGGCGTTGATGGCCACGATGCTGACTCGATTAAACGTGCAGTAGAAGAAGCGCGCGCGGTGACGGACAAGCCGTCCCTGCTGATGTGCAAAACAATCATCGGCTTCGGTTCGCCGAACAAAGCGGGTACGCACGACTCCCACGGCGCGCCGCTGGGCGACGCGGAAATCGCACTGACCCGCGAAGCGCTGGGCTGGAAACACCCTGCATTCGAAATCCCATCTGAGATCTACGCTCAGTGGGATGCAAAAGAAGTGGGCCAGGCGAAAGAAGCGGCCTGGAACGAGAAGTTCGCTGCTTACGCGAAAGCGTTCCCGCAGGAAGCGGCTGAATTCACCCGTCGTATGAAAGGCGGCATGCCGTCTGACTTCGACGCGAAAGCGAACGAGTTCATCGCTAAGCTGCAGGCGAACCCGTCTAAAATCGCGAGCCGTAAAGCGTCTCAGAATGCGATTGAAGCGTTCGGTCCTCTGCTGCCTGAATTCCTCGGCGGCTCCGCTGACCTGGCGCCATCTAACCTGACCCTGTGGTCCGGTTCTAAGCCAATCAACGAAGACACTGCCGGTAACTACATCCATTACGGTGTACGTGAATTCGGTATGACTGCGATTGCCAACGGTATCTCTCTGCACGGTGGTTTCCTGCCGTACACCTCTACCTTCCTGATGTTCGTTGAATATGCACGTAACGCCGTGCGTATGGCCGCGCTGATGAAACAGCGTCAGGTGATGGTCTACACCCACGACTCCATCGGTCTGGGCGAAGACGGTCCAACTCACCAGCCGGTAGAGCAGGTGGCTTCCCTGCGCGTGACCCCAAACATGAGCACATGGCGTCCGTGTGACCAGGTTGAATCCGCGGTAGCGTGGAAATACGGCGTTGAGCGTCAGGACGGTCCAACCGCGCTGATCCTCTCCCGTCAGAACCTGGCGCAGCAGGAGCGTACCCCTGAGCAGCTGGCGAACATCGCTCGCGGTGGTTACGTGCTGAAAGATAGCGCGGGCCAGCCAGAGCTGATCTTCATCGCCACCGGTTCTGAAGTTGAACTGGCTGTGGCAGCGTGGGAAAAACTGACTGCCGAAGGCGTGAAGGCGCGCGTGGTCTCCATGCCGTCTACCGACGCGTTCGACAAGCAGGATGCCGCTTACCGTGAATCCGTGCTGCCTAAAGCGGTTTCCGCTCGCGTGGCAGTGGAAGCGGGTATCGCTGACTACTGGTTCAAATACGTGGGCCTGAACGGCGCTATCGTCGGTATGACCACCTTCGGTGAGTCTGCTCCGGCAGAGCAGCTGTTCGAAGAATTCGGCTTCACCGTTGAGAACGTTGTCGCGAAAGCGAAAGAACTGCTGTAATCGTTTGTACGGTGCGGGCTGATGCCCTCACCCCAGCCCTCTCCCACTGGGAGAGGGTGCAAACACTAAAAACGGTAACCTCTCGGTTACCGTTTTGCTTTTATCTCGCCGTAAATTATTCCACCTAAAATGTGACGCAAGTCATATAGCTCGCTTATTCATCTGGACAGACATTCCTTTTATTCCCCGATTCGCTTATTCTTGCTGAAGCGTTTCAGTCGATTAAATGTTCGACAATTGACCAATCAATCGCAGTTTGTGACAGCAAGGATTCCCCTTCGGGCGTAGCTGGATTACTCTTTCAGCCACCTCAAACTCAGGGATTGCTTTGCAGGAGATCTATGACCGTACGCGTAGCGATTAATGGCTTCGGTCGCATCGGACGTAATGTGGTTCGTGCTTTGTATGAATCCGGACGTCGGGCGGAAATAACCGTGGTGGCAATCAATGAACTGGCGGATGCTACGGGCATGGCGCATTTGTTGAAATACGACACCAGCCACGGACGATTTGCCTGGGATGTGCGCCAGGAAAGAGATCAGCTCTTTGTGGGTGACGACGCTATTCGTGTGCTGCATGAGAACAGCATCTCCGGGCTACCCTGGCGTGAACTGGGTGTGGATGTGGTGCTTGACTGTACCGGTGTCTACGGCAACCGCGAACATGGCGAAGCGCATCTGGCTGCCGGCGCGAAAAAAGTCCTGTTTTCTCATCCCGGCAGTAACGACCTCGACGCGACCGTCGTGTTTGGCGTCAACCAGCATGAGCTGCAGGCCGAACACCGCATTGTTTCCAACGCCTCCTGTACCACCAACTGCATTATTCCGGTCATCAAACTGTTAGACGATGCGTATGGCATTGAATCCGGCACCGTGACCACGATTCACTCCGCCATGCACGATCAGCAGGTTATCGACGCCTACCATCCGGATTTACGACGCACTCGCGCGGCGAGCCAGTCAATCATTCCGGTGGATACGAAACTGGCGGCAGGGATCACCCGAATTTTTCCGCAGTTTAATGACCGCTTTGAAGCGATTGCCGTGCGTGTTCCAACGATTAACGTCACTGCAATCGACCTTAGCGTGACGGTGAAAAAACCGGTAAAAGCCTGTGAAGTCAACCTGTTGCTGCAAAAAGCGGCACAGGGGGCATTTCATGGTATAGTTGACTATACGGAATTACCGTTGGTCTCAGTAGATTTTAACCACGACCCGCACAGCGCCATCGTCGATGGCACGCAAACGAGGGTCAGTGGCGCACACCTTATCAAGACGCTGGTCTGGTGTGATAACGAATGGGGCTTTGCTAACCGAATGCTCGACACCACGTTAGCAATGGCTGCTCAAGGTTTCAGGTAAGACGCATCGTGCGTCTGCAAAACTTTAAGAATCAACGAGAGGATTCACCATGTCTGTAATTAAGATGACCGATCTGGATCTGGCTGGTAAACGCGTTTTCATCCGTGCCGATCTGAACGTACCGGTTAAAGATGGCAAAGTGACCAGCGACGCGCGTATCCGTGCATCTCTGCCAACCATCGAGCTGGCTCTGAAGCAGGGCGCGAAAGTGATGGTCACCTCCCACCTGGGTCGTCCAACTGAAGGCGAGTACAACGAAGAGTTCTCTCTGCTGCCAGTGGTTAATTACCTGAAAGACAAACTGTCCAACCCGGTTCGCCTGGTGAAAGATTACCTGGACGGCGTTGACGTTGCAGCCGGTGAACTGGTTGTTCTGGAAAACGTTCGCTTCAACAAAGGCGAGAAGAAAGACGACGAAACCCTGTCCAAAAAATACGCTGCACTGTGCGACGTATTCGTGATGGATGCCTTCGGTACGGCGCACCGTGCTCAGGCGTCTACCCACGGTATCGGTAAATTCGCAGACGTAGCGTGTGCCGGTCCTCTGCTGGCTGATGAACTGGAAGCGCTGGGTAAAGCACTGAAAGAACCTGCTCGTCCAATGGTCGCTATCGTTGGTGGTTCTAAAGTTTCCACCAAACTGACCGTTCTGGATTCCCTGTCTAAAATCGCTGACCAGCTGATCGTTGGCGGTGGTATCGCGAACACCTTCGTTGCCGCTCAGGGCCACAACGTCGGTAAATCCCTGTACGAAGCAGACCTGGTTGACGAAGCCAAACGCCTGCTGGGTACCTGTGATATCCCGGTTCCAACTGACGTTCGCGTCGCGACCGAGTTCTCCGAAACCGCAACCGCGACTCTGAAGTCTGTCAACGACATCAAAGACGAAGAGCAGATTCTGGATCTGGGCGACGTTTCTGCACAGAAACTGGCTGAAATCCTCAAAAACGCAAAAACTATCCTGTGGAACGGTCCGGTAGGCGTGTTCGAATTCCCGAACTTCCGCAAAGGGACTGAAATCGTTGCTAACGCTATCGCAGACAGCGAAGCGTTCTCTATCGCAGGCGGTGGTGACACCCTGGCAGCAATCGACCTGTTCGGTATCGCTGACAAGATCTCCTACATCTCCACTGGTGGCGGCGCATTCCTCGAATTCGTGGAAGGCAAAGTACTGCCAGCAGTAGCAATGCTCGAAGAGCGCGCTAAGAAGTAAGCCATTCAAGGGCAGGGAAACCTGCCCAATTTTCAGCGCGCTTTTAAGAGCTCGCACCTTTTCTAACGGCCGAAGATACAGGACTAAGCAACATGTCTAAAATTTTTGATTTCGTAAAACCTGGCGTTATCACTGGTGATGACGTACAGAAAGTGTTCCAGGTAGCTAAAGAAAACAACTTCGCTCTGCCAGCAGTTAACTGCGTGGGTACCGACTCCATCAACGCCGTACTGGAAACTGCTGCTAAAGTTAAAGCACCGGTTATCGTTCAGTTCTCTAACGGCGGCGCTGCGTTCATCGCAGGTAAAGGCGTGAAAACTGATATTCCTCAGGGTGCTGCAATCCTGGGCGCTATCTCTGGTGCGCACCACGTACACCAGATGGCTGAACACTACGGTGTTCCAGTTATCCTGCACACTGACCACTGCGCGAAGAAACTGCTGCCGTGGATCGACGGTCTGCTGGACGCGGGTGAAAAACACTTCGCGGCAACCGGTAAGCCACTGTTCTCTTCTCACATGATCGACCTGTCTGAAGAGTCACTGCACGAAAACATCGAAATCTGCTCTAAGTACCTGGCGCGCATGGCCAAAATGGACATGACCCTGGAAATCGAACTGGGTTGCACCGGTGGTGAAGAAGACGGCGTGGACAACAGCCACATGGACGCTTCTGCACTGTACACCCAGCCAGAAGACGTTGATTACGCTTACACCGAGCTGAGCAAAATCAGCCCACGCTTCACCATTGCAGCGTCCTTCGGTAACGTACACGGCGTTTACAAACCAGGCAACGTGGTTCTGACCCCAACCATCCTGCGTGATTCTCAGGAATACGTTTCCAAGAAACACAACCTGCCGCACAACAGCCTGAACTTCGTCTTCCACGGCGGTTCCGGTTCTTCTGCTCAGGAAATCAAAGACTCCGTAAGCTACGGCGTAGTGAAAATGAACATCGATACCGACACCCAGTGGGCAACCTGGGACGGTATTCTGCAGTACTACAAAGCGAACGAAGCTTACCTGCAGGGCCAGCTGGGCAACCCGAAAGGCGAAGACCAGCCGAACAAGAAATACTACGATCCACGCGTATGGCTGCGCGCTGCCCAGACGTCCATGGTGACCCGTCTGGAGCAGGCTTTCAAAGAACTGAACGCGATCGACGTTCTGTAATTTGAGCTGCTAACAGCATCAGAAGGCCCGCAAATGCGGGCCTTTTTTTATGCTTTTTCAATACCCTGCCGGACCGGTTTTTGTGATCTGTTTGGCAATACTTGCGCTTTTTGTTTACCCTTTACGGACCTGCCTGTCTCCATGGGGGATGGATTTTGTGTTTTGGTTTAACAAAAGGAAGAATAAATGGAACAACTCGATGTTGTAGACAGCATCAATAACGCCGGTAACTGGCTGGTGCGTAACCAGGCGCTGCTGCTGAGCTATGCCGTGAACATCGTCGCGGCGATTGCCATCATCATCGTCGGGATGATCGTGGCGCGTATCGTATCTAACGCGGTTAACCGCGTAATGCTGGCCCGTCACATTGACGCCACGGTGGCTGACTTTCTCTCCGCACTGGTGCGCTACGGCATTATCGCCTTTACGCTGATTGCGGCGCTGGGCCGCGTGGGCGTGCAGACCGCCTCCGTTATTGCCGTTCTCGGTGCCGCCGGTCTGGCCATTGGTCTGGCGCTGCAGGGCTCACTTTCAAACCTGGCGGCAGGCGTTCTGCTGGTGACCTTCCGTCCGTTCCGTTCCGGCGAATACGTTGATCTTGGCGGCATTGCCGGGACCGTGCTGCAGGTGCAGATTTTCTCAACGACCATGCGTACCGTCGATGGTCGCATCGTGGTCGTACCTAACGGGAAAATCATCGCGGGCAACATCATTAACTTCTCCCGTGAGCCGGTGCGTCGTAATGAGCTGATTATCAGCGTGGCGTACGATTCCGATATCGATCAGGTGAAGTCGCTGATTAGCAACATCATTGCTTCAGACGATCGCATTCTGAAAGACAAAGAGCAGACGGTTCGCCTGAACGAACTGGGCGCGTCCTCCATTAACTTCGTGGTGCGCATCTGGAGCAAGAGCAGCGATCTGCAAAACGTGTACTGGGACGTGCTGGAACGCATTAAGCGCGACTTCGACGCCAACGGCATCAGCTTCCCGTACCCGCAGATGGACGTAAACGTCAAAAAAGTTAAAGAAGCAGAATAACGTCACCCGTAGGCCCGGTAAGCGCTAGCGCCACCGGGCTTTATTTTTATAAGCCCCGCTAATCCCCAATTAAAATTATCCATTTCCTCTAATGTGATTTGCGCAGTATAGTCGGCTTCCAGAACAACTCTGCGAGAAAATCGTCATGCTATCTTATTATTTTCAAGGGCTTGCATTAGGCGCGGCCATGATCCTTCCGCTCGGCCCGCAAAATGCGTTCGTGATGAACCAGGGCATCCGCCGCCAGTATCATCTGATGATTGCCCTGCTGTGCGCGGTAAGCGATTTACTGCTGATCTGTGCCGGGATTTTTGGCGGCAGTGCATTGCTGATGCAGTCTCCCTGGCTGCTGGCGCTGGTCACCTGGGGCGGCGTGGCGTTTCTGCTATGGTATGGTTTTGGTGCCCTGAAAACGGCGATGAGCAGCAACCTCGAGCTGGCGAGCGCGGAGGTCATGAAGCAGGGCCGCTGGAAGATTATCGTCACCATGCTGGCGGTCACCTGGCTTAATCCGCATGTTTATCTGGACACCTTTGTGGTGCTGGGTAGCCTGGGCGGTCAACTGGACGTAGAGCCGAAACGCTGGTTTGCTCTCGGTACGGTCAGCGCCTCGTTCCTCTGGTTCTTCGGTCTCGCCATTCTGGCGGCATGGCTGGCACCCCGTCTGCGTACGGCCAAAGCCCAGCGCATCATTAATACCCTGGTGGGGCTGGTGATGTGGTTTATTGCCTTTCAGCTGGCAAAAGAGGGGATTCACCACGTTCAGGAATTGTTCAACTAATCCTTGTCTTATGGACAACTGAACAAGACCCGCTAAGCTTGCTGGCATGCGCCCTGTTAATGGGCACTCTTCGCAACATGGAGGAATAACAGTGAAGTTTAAGGTGATGGCCCTGGCGGCATTAGTAAGTTTTGGTGCGGTGTCGGCGCAGGCAAGTGAACTGCCGGATGGCCCGCACATCGTCACTTCTGGCACCGCAAGCGTGGACGCGGTACCCGATGTTGCAACCCTGGCAATTGAGGTGAATGTGGCGGCGAAAGATGCGGCAACGGCCAAGAAGCAGGCTGACGATCGTGTTGCGCAATATCTCTCTTTCCTCGAGCAGAACGGCGTCGGTAAAAAAGATATCAACTCTGCGAACCTGCGTACTCAACCCGATTACGACTACCAGAATGGCAAAAGCATCCTGAAAGGCTACCGTGCCGTGCGTACCGTTGAAGTGACCGTGCGTCAGCTGGATAAGCTTAACTCGCTGCTGGACGGTGCGCTGAAGGCAGGCCTGAACGAGATCCGTTCCGTGTCGCTGGGCGTTGCGCAACCGGAGAAATACAAAGACGAAGCGCGTAAGGCGGCGATTGATGATGCCATTCACCAGGCGGAACAGCTGGCTTCTGGCTTTAAGAGCAAGCTCGGCCCGGTTTACAGCGTGCGTTACCACGTCTCTAACTACCAGCCAAGCCCGATGGTACGGATGATGAAGGCTGATGCAGCCCCGGTGTCCGCTCAGGAAACTTACGAGCAGCCAACCATTCAGTTCGACGATCAGGTGGATGTGGTCTTCCAGCTGGAACCCGTTGCAGCACAGCCGAAACCTGCACAATAAGCAACAGGCCGGATAAGGCGTAGCCGCCACCCGGCTTATTTTTTAATCCTGCCTCAACACCTTGTGCCCGTACGCCAGCAGCGCGTCGGTGACGTTGCGCATCATCCGGCTTTCCGGCGCAAAACGGTGCCAGTAGAGCATCCGACGCTGATACAGCCCCGGCGTTAAGTCAATCAGCTCACCGCTTTTCAACTCTTTCTCAATCTGCAGATGCGGAATCATGCAGCAGGTGGTGCCCTGGCGCGCAAGCTGCACGAAGGCTTCAGACGAGTTGACGATATGGCAAGGCACGCTGCCCGGCGGAAGATCGAAGTTTTGCTGCAGGAACGCCTGATGCATATCATCCAGATGGTCGAACGCCACGGCAGGGGCTTTCAGCAGCGCCGCGCGGGTCACCCCGTTGGGGAAGTAGCGCTCGGCAAAGGCTTTTGAACCCACAAACAGGTAATCCAGTGCGCCTAACTGATCGACAAGGCAACTCGGCAACGCCTGAGGCTGGATACTGACCGCCCCAACTACCTCACCGCGACGCAGGCGCTCCTGGGTACGGGTTTCATCTTCAACCTGTAAATTCAGGCGGATAGGGGAGTCAGCTAATACCGGCGCCAGGGCTGGCAGCAGCCAGGTCGCCAGACTGTCGGCGTTGACCGCCAGAGAGAGCAGCAGCGGCGTAGAGCCCGTTTGTTCGTCACCCAGCCACTCGTCTTCCAGCAGTTCAACCTGGCGCAGCAGGGCGAGGAGCTTTTGTCCCTGCTCGGTTGGCCGTGGCGGCACGGTACGCACCAGCAGCGGCTGGCCGAACATGTTTTCAAGCTGTTTGATACGCTGTGATACGGCGGACTGCGTGATGCAAAGCTTTTGCGCCGCGCGCTCAAAACCTCGTTCACGAATAACTGCATCAAGTGCCTGTAGTGTTCTGTAGTCCGGACGTTTCATTGCTCTGGCTGGCTCCTTAATTTTGCTTATTCTGCACTATGACACAATTTTCCCTTTGTGGCAGACGAATTCCATTCGACGTGTTCTATAATGCGCCCTGAGTTTTCACACCACAGGCAAAACGATCATGACGCAGGATGAACTGAAAAAAGCAGTAGGATGGGCCGCTCTCCAGTACGTACAGCCGGGTACCATTGTCGGTGTCGGTACGGGATCAACCGCGGCACACTTTATCGATGCGCTGGGCACGATGAAGGGGCAGATCGAGGGCGCGGTTTCCAGCTCTGATGCTTCCACGGAAAAGCTGAAAAGCCTCGGCATTACCGTTTTCGATCTCAACGAAGTGGATCGTCTGGGGATTTACGTTGATGGCGCGGATGAAATCAACGGCCACATGCAGATGATCAAAGGCGGCGGCGCGGCGCTGACGCGCGAAAAAATCATCGCCTCCGTTGCGGACAAGTTTATCTGCATCGCAGACGCCTCCAAGCAGGTTGACATTCTGGGCAATTTCCCGCTGCCGGTCGAAGTGATCCCGATGGCGCGCAGCGCGGTTGCCCGTCAGCTGGTGAAGCTGGGCGGTCGTCCGGAATATCGTCAGGGCGTAGTCACCGACAACGGTAACGTGATCCTCGACGTTCACGGTCTGGAAATTCTCGACGCGATTGCGCTGGAAAATGCCATCAACGCTATCCCAGGCGTAGTGACCGTAGGGCTATTCGCCAACCGTGGCGCGGATGTGGCGCTGATCGGCACCGCTGACGGCGTGAAAACCATCGTAAAATGATCTGACGGGGGGAGTCCTCCCCCCGCTAAAAAATTTTTGAAAAGCTAAATTCGGTGACTTGTGTCACGTTTTTGAGCCTCTTTTGCCGATCCTGCCGCGTTTGTAAATTTCCATAGCATTTTCCTCTGACATTTTGCTCTGTATGACTTTTCTTCAGAGTGCCGACGCAAACGTTCATATTGCTGCAATAGTTTTTTTTGATATGTTGGCTACAGCGGATTCATATCCAGCACAACATCAGTTCAGACAAAAACAGGGTCGGGTAAATGGCAAAGGTATCACTGGAGAAAGACAAGATTAAATTCCTGCTGGTCGAGGGCGTGCATCAAAAAGCAATCGATAGCCTTCGTGCGGCAGGTTACACCAACATCGAATTTCACAAAGGGGCGCTCGATACCGAAGAGCTGAAAGCGTCCATCCGTGATGCCCACTTCATTGGCCTGCGATCCCGTACTCACCTGACTGAAGACGTTATTGCTGCGGCGGAAAAGCTGGTGGCTATCGGCTGCTTCTGCATCGGTACCAACCAGGTTGACCTGAATGCTGCCGCCAGACGCGGTATTCCCGTCTTCAACGCCCCGTTCTCCAACACCCGTTCCGTGGCGGAGCTGGTGATTGGCGAACTGCTGCTGCTGCTGCGCGGCATTCCTGAAGCGAACGCCAAAGCGCACCGCGGTGTGTGGAACAAGCTGGCGTCTGGCTCCTATGAAGCGCGTGGTAAAAAGCTGGGGATTATCGGCTACGGCCACATCGGTACACAGCTCGGTATTCTGGCGGAATCCCTGGGTATGCACGTGTTTTTCTACGATATCGAAAGCAAGCTGCCGCTGGGTAACGCCACCCAGGTTCAACACCTCTCTGATCTGCTGAACATGAGCGACGTGGTGAGCCTCCACGTGCCGGAAAATGCGTCCACCAAAAACATGATGGGCGCGGAAGAGCTGGCGCTGATGAAGCCGGGCTCACTGCTGATTAACGCCGCGCGCGGCACGGTTGTCGATATCCCGGCACTGGCTGATGCGCTGAAGCGTAAGCATCTGGCGGGCGCGGCCATCGACGTGTTCCCGACGGAGCCAGCCACCAACAGCGATCCGTTTACCTCTCCGCTGTGCGAGTTCGACAACGTGATCCTGACGCCACACATCGGCGGTTCGACCCAGGAAGCGCAGGAGAATATCGGTCTGGAAGTGGCGGGTAAGCTGAGCAAATACTCCGACAATGGTTCTACGCTCTCTGCCGTGAACTTCCCGGAAGTGTCGCTGCCGCTGCACGGTGGTCGTCGTCTGCTGCACATCCACGAAAACCGTCCGGGCGTGCTGACCGCCATCAACCAGATCTTTGCCGAGCAGGGCGTCAACATCGCCGCGCAGTATCTGCAAACGAACTCGCAGATGGGTTACGTGGTCATTGATATCGAAGCGGATGACGATGTTGCCGAGAAAGCATTGCTGAGCATGAAGTCTATTGCGGGGACGATTCGCGCGCGTCTGCTGTACTGATGGTGCGAGGTAAATGCAAAACGGTAACGATAGTTACCGTTTTTTATGTTTTCACCCTCTCCCTGTGGGAGAGGGCTGGGGTGAGGGCCTCAGGCTGCCTGTTTCACCACTCCCACAACTTCGATGGCGTCACTACCGCCGGCAACGGCACATCCCACTTCTCTACCGGCAACGCCTCCACGCCCTGACAATCATGCGCGTAACCCACCGGCTGCACCCCGTACTGCTGCCAGTTTTGCAGCGTCCTGTCATAAAAACCGCCGCCCATCCCTAAACGCTGGCCCTGTTCATCAAACGCCACCAGCGGCGTAATCAGCACATCCAGCTGTGACAGCGGCAGCACGTCGCGCACGTCGAGTTTCGGCTCGGTGATTTTCAGGCGATTCACCACCAGCTCGCTGTGCGGGTGGTAGTGCAGAAACAGCAGATTACCGTCGCTAAACGGGTGCAGCACCGGCAGGTAGACTTTCTTCCCGGCGCGCCAGAGCTGCTCTATCAGCGGTTGGGTATCCAGCTCTCCATCAAATGACAGAAACAGCGCAACGGTGTGCGCCATTACGACAGGGGGATACGCCATCATACGGGCGGCGGCCTGCTGGGCAAAATGCGCTTGCTGATCGGGGGTTAACGCACGGCGGCGCTGACGAATGAGCTGACGGATATCCTGGCGTGAAGCAGAAACTTCAGGGAATTGAGTCATGGTAGTCGGTAGAAGAAAAGAGAGGGAATCTCCGAGATGCCGCCGCAGGCTGTAACCCTTGAACCCTTGGTTCAAGGTGAATGTGTCGTCATAGTTTTAAGGCTTCTCGGACGGACCGAGCATGCTCACCAACCATGGAGCGCCACATTCTTGTGGTATGAAATATCGGCTCAGGGGACTGGCCCGCTTGCGAACATCTCAGAGAAATTTTGTCTTCACAGTTACTCTACCATAGTCAACTGAGAAGTGTTATTCAAACTTTGGTCCCGGTCTTTCGGGATTGCGACCTTGATCAAGCAATGCCTGTTCTATGGTCTGCTGGAGCATTTTAATGCGCTGCTCCATGCTTGCCGCGTAGTCGCGGGTCTTCGCTTTTTCCTGAGTCAGTTCATAGCTGATGTTCAACGCGGCGATGAAAACCAGCTGCTCAGTATTTGTGACTCTAGTGCGTTCTTTTAGATCTTGCAACCGCTGATTCAAATCGTCCGCTGCCTGATTCAAAGCATCCCTTTGTTCAGGCGGACAATTCACTCGCAGTGAACGGCCAAAAATCTGGAGATCGACGGGTTGTGCAGACATGCCACCTTCCTGCTGATTGACTGCGCTGCCTTCGCTTACTGCCCCGGGGGCTGCGAAGGGGCGACACTATAGCTACCCTGATGTGAAGATACAAGCCCTTTTCTGGTATCACCAGGGTCCAAAGTGGTAGCATATCATGAAACTTCCCCCCTTTGACGACGAATGCTCATGTCTATACAGAACGAAATGCCTGGTTACAAGGATTTAAACCAGTTACTGAACCAGCAGGGAGTCGGTTTAACCCCTGCCGAAATGCACGGTCTGATCAGTGGCATGCTGTGCGGCGGAAACAGCGACAGCTCATGGCAGCCGCTGATCCACGACCTCACGAATGAAGGGCTGGCGTTTGGTCACGAGCTGGCGGAAGCGCTGCGTAAAATGCATGCCGCCATCAGTGATTCGCTGGAAGACGATGGCTTCCTTTTTCAGCTTTATCTGCCTGAAGGCGACGACGTCAGCGTGTTCGATCGCGCCGATGCGCTGGCCGGCTGGGTAAACCACTATCTGCTGGGGCTGGGCGTGACGCAGCCTAAACTGGATAAAGTCACCGGCGAAGCGGGTGAAGCGATCGACGACCTGCGTAACATCGCCCAGCTTGGCTACGATGAAGACGAAGACCAGGAAGAGCTGGAAATGTCGCTTGAAGAGATTATCGAGTACGTGCGCGTGGCGGCACTGCTGTGCCACGACAACTTCACGCGCTCACAGCCGACTGCGCCGGAAGTCCGCAAGCCAACCTTACATTAAGAAAAATAACGCACAGGAGGGTGTCATGGTTATCTCAAGTCAAGAGTATTCGCGCCGCCGTCAGGCGCTGCTGGCAACAATGCAGCCGGGCAGCGCCGCGCTGATTTTTGCTGCCCCCGAAGTGACGCGCAGCGCCGACAGCGAATATCCCTATCGCCAGAGCAGCGACTTCTGGTACTTCACCGGCTTTAACGAGCCGGAAGCGGTACTGGTGCTGATTAAGAGCAATGACACCCACAACCACAGCGTGATTTTCAACCGCGTGCGCGATCTGACGGCCGAAATCTGGTTTGGCCGCCGCTTAGGGCAAGAGGCCGCACCGGAAAAGCTGGGCGTTGACCGCGCGCTGGCGTTTAGCGAAATCAACCAGCAGCTCTATCAATTGCTTAACGGCCTCGACGTGCTCTATCACGCGCAGGGCGAATATGCGTACGCTGATGAGATTGTCTTCACCGCGCTGGATAAGCTGCGCAAAGGCTCGCGGCAGAACCTGTCCGCACCGGCCACGCTGACGGACTGGCGTCCGGTGGTGCATGAGATGCGCCTGTTCAAGTCTGAAGAAGAGCTGAATTTGATGCGCCGTGCGGGCGAAATCAGCGCGCTGGCGCACACCCGCGCGATGGAGAAATGCCGTCCCGGGATGTTCGAATACCAGCTGGAAGGCGAAATTCACCACGAATTTAACCGTCACGGCGCACGTTATCCTTCCTACAACACCATCGTTGGCGGCGGGGAAAACGGCTGCATTCTGCACTACACCGAAAACGAAAGCGCTTTGCGCGACGGCGATCTGGTGCTGATTGACGCCGGCTGCGAATTTCAGGGCTACGCGGGGGATATCACACGTACCTTCCCGGTGAACGGTAAATTCTCGCCGGCACAGCGCGCGATTTACGACATCGTTCTCGAATCCCTTGAGACGGCGCTCAGGCTGTATCGCCCTGGAACTTCCATGCAGGAAGTGACCGGTGAAGTGGTGCGCATCATGATTACCGGTCTGGTCAGGCTTGGGATCCTGAAAGGGGATGTCGACACCCTGATTGCTGAAAATGCGCATCGACCGTATTTCATGCACGGCCTGAGCCACTGGCTGGGGCTGGACGTGCATGACGTTGGCGCATACGGCACCGACCGTTCGCGCGTGCTGGAGCCGGGCATGGTGTTAACCGTGGAACCGGGTCTGTATATCGCGCCGGATGCCGACGTGCCTGAAGAGTACCGCGGGATTGGCATTCGTATTGAAGACGACATCGTGATTACCGAAACCGGTAACGAAAACCTGACCGCGAGCGTCGTGAAAAACGCTGACGATATTGAGGCGCTGATGGCAGCGGCACGCGCATGAGCGTGATTATCGTTGGCGGCGGCATGACCGGGGCCACGCTGGCGCTGGCCATTTCACATTTGACGAAAGGCCAGCTTGCGGTGCACCTGGTGGAAGCCGTTGCGCCAGAGGCGTCCAACCACCCCGGTTTTGATGCCCGCGCCATTGCGCTCGCGCAGGGCACCTGCCAGCAGCTTTCCCGCATTGGCATCTGGCAGGCCATTGCCGACTGCGCCACGGCAATTAAAACCGTTCACGTCAGCGATCGCGGCCATGCTGGCTTTGTCACCCTGGACGCGCAGGATTATCGTATTGATGCTCTTGGGCAGGTTGTTGAGCTGCATGACGTCGGATTGCGTCTGTTCCGCCTGCTTCAGGACGCGCCGGGCGTTACGCTGCACTGTCCGGCGCGCGTGGCCAGCGTGAGCCGTAGTGAGGCGTCGGTCAGCGTGACGCTGGAAAACGGCACCGTCCTTGAAGGCCAGCTTCTGGTCGCCGCGGACGGTTCGCGCTCGTCGCTCGGCGCCCAGTGTGGCGTGGAGTGGCGGCAGCAGCCTTACGGCCAGGTGGCGGTTATTGCGAACGTCGCTACCGCAGCTGACCACGACGGCAGGGCGTTTGAGCGCTTTACGCAGCATGGCCCGCTGGCGATGCTGCCGATGTCGGACGGGCGCTGTTCCCTGGTGTGGTGTCATTCGCAGGATAAGGCTGAAGAGGTGAAGGCCTGGTCAGACGAACGTTTTTGTACCGAGCTGCAAAAAGCCTTTGGCTGGCGGCTGGGGCGTATCACCCATGCCGGCCAGCGGGCGGTCTACCCGCTTTCGTTGACTACGGCGTCTCAGTCCATCTCCCATCGTCTGGCGCTTGTCGGTAATGCCGCGCAGACGCTGCACCCCATCGCGGGGCAAGGGTTCAACCTTGGTTTACGCGACGTCATGAGCCTGGCGGAAACCCTTTCGCAGGCGTGGGGTCAGCAAAAAGACTGCGGGGCGTATTCGGTGCTTAGCCATTACCAGAAGCGCCGCCAGGCGGATAAAGAGGCCACCATCGGTGTGACCGATGGTCTGGTCCATCTTTTTGCCAATCGCTGGGCACCGCTGGTTGCGGGCCGCAACCTCGGGCTGATGGCGATGGAACTATTCATTCCGGCACGTGACGTGCTGGCGCAGCGGACCCTGGGTTGGGTCGCGCGTTAAGGAGTTATCACCGTGCAAAATGTTGATGTTGCCATCGTTGGCGGCGGTATGGTCGGGCTGGCATTGGCCTGTGGTTTACAGGGCAGCGGCCTGCGCGTGGCGGTGCTGGAGCAAAAGCAGCCTCAGCCCGTTGCCCCGGATGCCCCGCCGGAACTCCGCGTCTCGGCGATCAATGCCGCCAGCGAGAAATTGCTGACGCACCTTGGCGTCTGGTCAGATATTGTGGCGCAGCGCGCCAGCTGCTATCACGGCATGGAAGTGTGGGATAAAGACAGCTTTGGTCATATTGCTTTTGATGATGAAAGCATGGGCTATAGCCATCTGGGCCACATCGTTGAAAACGCGGTGATCCACCACGCGCTGTGGCAGAAAGCACAGCAGTGCAGCGACGTGACCCTGATTGCGCCTGCGCAGATCCAGCAGGTGGCGTGGGGCGAAAACGAGGCGTTTATCACCCTGCAGAGCGGCGACATGCTGACCGCGCGTCTGGTGGTCGGTGCTGACGGTGCCAACTCCTGGCTGCGTAATAAAGCCGATATCCCGCTGACCTTCTGGGACTATCGTCATCACGCGCTGGTGGCAACGATCCGCACCGAAGAGCCGCACGGCGGCGTGGCGCGCCAGATTTTCCACAACGACGGCATACTGGCGTTCCTGCCGCTTGCCGATCCGCACCTGTGCTCGATTGTCTGGTCCCTGGTGCCGGAGAAAGCCCAGCAGATGCAGGAGGCAACGCCGGACGCCTTTAACCAGGCGCTGTGCGTGGCCTTTGATAACCGCCTTGGCCTGTGCACGCTTGAAAGCGAGCGTCAGGTGTTCCCGTTAACCGGCCGCTACGCGCGTCAGTTTGCCGCGCACCGTCTGGCGCTGGTGGGGGATGCGGCGCATACCATTCATCCGCTGGCCGGGCAGGGCGTTAACCTTGGCTTTATGGACGCGGCGGAGCTGGTCGAGGAGCTGCGTCGCCTGCATCGCGAAGGGAAGGACATCGGGCAGCATCTCTATCTGCGCCGCTACGAGCGCAGCCGCAAGCACAGTGCGGCGATGATGCTGGCGGGCATGCAGGGCTTCCGCGAGCTGTTTGCTGGGGCGAATCCGGCGAAAAAACTGCTGCGCGACATCGGACTCAAGCTTGCTGACACCCTTCCGGGCGTTAAACCCCAACTCCTCCGTCAGGCGATGGGTCTTAACGACCTGCCGGACTGGCTACGTTAATTTAGACCCCTGTCACACTTTCTTTTCCCGGCCTCTGCGCCGGGGAAATTCCCTCGTTTGAAATATTCTAATTTCACGTCATTTTTCGCATTAGATAATCTAATGTCGCGTTTTTCTCGTTACGGAAATTCGGCCCGATTTTCCGCACGAAATATCACCATGTGCTAAATCCTGTTAGATCATTGTTAATTTTGTGCGGGGTTAATCGCATTTTTCCAGTGAATAACTCTGTAGGCTTTTTAGCGTTTTTTGGTCATAAGCTAATGTGATGACCCATTTTGCCTTATGGTTAACCGCCGGTTTCGGTGGTAAGTTCAGGTAAAAGAGAACGTTTGCGTCGGTGCCCGAACGCGGTGCCGATACCGGGTTTCACGGTGAATTTTTCAACGAGGACAAGATGGCTCAACAGACTCCTTTGTACGAACAACACGTGTTATGCGGCGCCCGCATGGTGGACTTCCATGGCTGGATGATGCCGCTGCACTACGGCTCGCAGATTGATGAGCACCACGCGGTGCGCACCGATGCCGGTATGTTCGACGTGTCCCACATGACGATTGTCGATCTGCACGGTAGCCGCACCCGGGAGTTTTTGCGTTATCTGCTGGCAAACGACGTCGCCAAACTGAAGACGCCGGGTAAAGCGCTCTATACCGGCATGCTGAATGCCTCGGGCGGCGTGATTGATGACCTTATCGTCTATTACTTCACTGAAGATTTCTTCCGCCTCGTTGTAAACTCCGCCACCCGCGAAAAAGACCTCTCCTGGATCACCCAACACGCCGAACCTTATGCCATCGACATCACCGTCCGTGACGATCTGTCGCTGATCGCCGTGCAGGGGCCGAACGCGCAGGCGAAAGCCGCCTCTCTGTTTAACGACGAGCAGCGCAACGCCACCGCTGGCATGAAGCCGTTCTTCGGCGTGCAGGCGGGCGATCTGTTTATCGCCACCACCGGCTACACCGGTGAAGCGGGCTACGAAATTGCGATGCCAAACGAGAAGGCCGCTGATTTCTGGCGTGCGCTGGTGGAAGCGGGCGTGAAGCCTGCGGGTCTGGGCGCGCGCGATACGCTGCGTCTGGAAGCGGGGATGAACCTCTACGGTCAGGAGATGGATGAAGGTGTTTCTCCGCTCGCCGCCAACATGGGCTGGACCATCGCATGGGAACCGGCTGACCGTGACTTTATTGGTCGTGAAGCGCTGGAGATGCAGCGCGAGAAGGGCACCGAACAGCTGGTGGGCCTGGTGATGACCGAGAAGGGCGTGCTGCGCGGCGAACTGCCGGTGCGCTTTACCGATGCTGACGGCAATCCTCGTGAAGGCGTGATCACCAGCGGAACCTTCTCACCGACGCTGGGCTACAGTATTGCACTGGCACGCGTGCCGGCGGGAATTGGCGAAACGGCGGTGGTGCAAATCCGCAACCGTGAAATGCCGGTCAACGTAACCAAACCGATTTTTGTTCGCGCCGGTAAGCCGGTCGCCTAATCATTTTTATCAGGAGAACTTCAATGAGCAATGTGCCAGCAGAACTGAAATACAGCAAAGAACACGAGTGGCTGCGCAAAGAGGCGGACGGCACTTACACCGTAGGGATCACCGAGCACGCGCAAGAGCTGCTGGGCGACATGGTGTTTGTTGACCTGCCTGACGTGGGCACGACCGTTAGCGCGGGCGACGACTGCGCCGTGGCGGAGTCCGTAAAAGCGGCCTCTGACATCTACGCCCCTGTGAGCGGCGAAATCGTTGCCGTCAACGACGCGCTGAGCGATTCGCCAGAGCTGGTGAACAGCGAGCCTTATGAAGGCGGCTGGATCTTCAAGATCAAAGCCAGCGACGAATCCCAGGTTGCCGCTCTGCTGGATGCGACCGCGTACGAAGCACTGTTAGAAGACGAGTAAGTCATTAACCCTCTCCCCTTTGGGGAGAGGGAGAAAACACATTCACTGCACGTTTCAGGAACCATCGCTCATGACACAGACTTTAAGCCAGCTTGAAAACCGTGGCGCCTTCATTGAACGTCACATTGGGCCGGATGCTCAGCAACAGCAGGAGATGCTGAAGACGGTTGGCGCGGATTCATTAAACGCACTGATCGGCCAGATTGTGCCAAAAGACATCCAGCTTGCCACGCCACCTCAGGTGGGGGAAGCCACTACGGAATTCGCCGCGCTGGCGGAGCTGAAGGCTATTGCCGGCCTGAATAAGCGCTATAAGTCTTACATTGGCATGGGCTACACCAACGTGCAGCTGCCGCCGGTTATCCTGCGCAACATGCTGGAAAACCCGGGCTGGTACACCGCTTACACCCCGTATCAGCCAGAGGTTTCCCAGGGCCGTCTGGAAGCGCTGCTGAACTTCCAGCAGGTGACGCTGGACCTGACCGGCATGGATATCGCCTCTGCTTCTCTGCTGGATGAAGCGACCGCCGCCGCCGAAGCGATGGCGATGGCAAAACGCGTGAGCAAGCTGAAAAATGCCAACCGCTTCTTCGTCGCGGCGGACGTGCATCCGCAGACGCTGGACGTGGTGCGTACTCGCGCAGAGACCTTCGGCTTTGACGTGATCGTCGACGACGCTGACAAAGTGCTGGATCATCAGGACGTCTTCGGCGTGCTGCTGCAGCAGGTAGGTACGACGGGTGAAGTACACGACTACGGCGCGCTGATTGCCGAGCTGAAATCCCGCAAAGTGGTTGTCAGCGTTGCCGCCGATTTTATGGCGCTGGTGCTGCTGACGGCGCCGGGTAAACAGGGCGCAGATATCGTATTCGGCTCCGCACAACGCTTCGGCGTACCGATGGGCTACGGCGGCCCGCACGCGGCGTTCTTCGGCGCGAAAGATGAATTCAAACGCTCCATGCCTGGCCGTATTATCGGCGTCTCAAAAGATGCTGCCGGTAACACCGCGCTGCGCATGGCGATGCAGACCCGCGAGCAGCACATCCGCCGCGAGAAAGCGAACTCCAACATCTGTACCTCACAGGTGCTGCTGGCAAACATCGCCAGCCTGTACGCCGTGTTCCACGGCCCGGCTGGCCTGAAACGCATTGCCAGCCGCATTCACCGCCTGGCCGATATTCTGGCCTGCGGTCTGCAGCAGAAAGGCCTTAAGCTGCGCCACGCCCACTACTTCGACACCCTGTGCGTGGACGTGGCGGACAAAGCGGCCGTGCTGGCGCGCGCGAATGCGGCAGAGATTAACCTGCGCAGCGACATTCACAACGCCGTCGGCATTACGCTGGATGAAAGCACCACCCGCGACGATATCCTGAACCTGTTCAGCGTGCTGCTGGGTGATGCGCACGGTCTGGACATTGATGCGCTCGACAAAGAAGTTGCGCTCGACAGCCGCTCCATTCAGGACAGCATGCTGCGTAACGACGCCATCCTGACGCACCCGGTCTTTAATCGCTACCACAGCGAGACCGAGATGATGCGTTACATGCACTCCCTGGAGCGCAAGGATCTGGCGCTGAACCAGGCGATGATCCCGCTGGGCTCCTGCACCATGAAGCTGAACGCCGCGGCAGAGATGATCCCGATCACCTGGCCAGAATTCTCCGAGCTGCACCCGTTCTGCCCGCCAGAGCAGGCGGAAGGTTATCACATGATGATCAACCAGCTTTCCGACTGGCTGGTGAAGCTGACCGGTTACGACGCGCTCTGCATGCAGCCGAACTCCGGCGCGCAGGGTGAATATGCGGGCCTGCTGGCGATCCGTCACTATCACGAAAGCCGCAACGAAGGCCACCGCGATATCTGCCTGATCCCAAGCTCCGCCCACGGTACCAACCCGGCCTCTGCCCAGATGGCGGGCATGGAAGTTGTGGTGGTGGCGTGCGATAAGAACGGCAACATCGATCTGGCCGACCTGCGTGCGAAAGCCGAGCAGGCGGGCGACAAGCTCTCCTGCATCATGGTGACCTACCCGTCTACCCACGGTGTGTACGAAGAAACCATCCGTGAAGTGTGCGAAGTCGTGCACCAGTTCGGCGGTCAGGTTTACCTCGACGGTGCAAACATGAACGCTCAGGTGGGCATTACCTCGCCGGGCTTTATCGGCGCGGACGTGTCGCACCTGAACCTGCACAAAACCTTCTGCATCCCGCACGGCGGTGGCGGCCCGGGCATGGGGCCAATCGGCGTGAAAGCGCATCTGGCGCCGTTTGTGCCGGGCCACAGCGTGGTGCAGATTGAAGGCATGCTGACCCGTCAGGGAGCGGTCTCAGCGGCACCGTTCGGTAGCGCCTCTATCCTGCCAATCAGCTGGATGTATATCCGCATGATGGGCGCGGAAGGGCTGAAGCAGGCGAGCCAGGTGGCGATCCTGAACGCCAACTATATTGCGACTCGCCTGAAGTCCGCCTTCCCGGTGCTCTATACCGGCCGCGACGGTCGCGTGGCGCACGAGTGCATTCTGGATATTCGTCCGCTGAAAGAGCAGACCGGCATCAGCGAGCTGGATATCGCCAAGCGTCTGATCGACTACGGCTTCCACGCGCCAACCATGTCGTTCCCGGTTGCGGGCACGCTGATGGTGGAGCCAACGGAATCTGAAAGCAAAGCCGAGCTGGACCGCTTTATCGACGCGATGCTGGCCATCCGCATGGAGATCGACCGCGTGCAGGACGGCGAGTGGACGCTGGAAGATAACCCGCTGGTTAACGCCCCGCACACCCAGCACGAAATGGTGGCAGAGTGGAACCACGGCTATTCCCGCGAGCTGGCGGTCTTCCCGGCAGGCGTGGCGAACAAATACTGGCCGACCGTGAAGCGTCTTGATGACGTCTACGGCGACCGTAACCTGTTCTGCTCCTGCGTGCCGATGAGCGAATACCAGTAACATTGCTGCTGTAGTAACGTAGGCCGGGTAAGGCGAAGCCGCTACCCGGCTTTTTTATTGGGAGAAGATAATGGCAATTGCACTGGTCACCGGCGCCAGCCGCGGCATCGGTAAAGCCACCGCGCTGCAGCTGGCTCGCGAAGGCTACACCGTGGCGGTGAACTATCATCACAACATTAACGCCGCGACGGACGTCATCAGGCAGATTGTGGATGCAGGCGGTAAAGCCTTTGCCGTCCGTGCAGACATCAGCGATGAAGCTCAGGTGCTGGCGATGTTTAATAGCCTCGATCGTGAAGGTGAGCCGCTGACCGCGCTGGTGAATAATGCGGGGATTCTATTTGAGCAATCCACTATCGAGAATCTCTCCGCTGAGCGCATTAACCGCGTCCTGGCGACCAACGTCACGGGCTACTTCCTCTGCTGCCGGGAAGCGGTAAAGCGCATGTCCTTCAAACACGGCGGCAAGGGCGGGGCGATAGTGAATGTCTCTTCCGCGGCGTCACGTCTGGGCGCGCCGGGTGAATATGTGGATTATGCCGCGTCGAAGGGGGCGGTGGATTCGCTGACAACGGGTTTATCGCTTGAGGTGGCGGCGCAGGGCATTCGCGTCAACTGCGTCCGTCCGGGTCTGATCTATACCGATATTCATGCGTCCGGCGGAGAGCCGGGGCGGGTGGATCGCGTGAAATCATTGCTGCCGATGCAGCGCGGCGGCCAGCCGGAAGAGGTCGCCCAGGCGATTGTCTGGCTGCTGAGCGAAAAGGCGTCGTACGTCACGGGCAGTTTTATAGAGCTGGCGGGCGGGAAATAAGCCGGGTGGCGGCTTCGCCTTACCCGGCCTACCATTCGTGTAGGCCTGGTAAGCGCAGCGCCACCGGGCAAAAAATCACAGCGCTTCGCCGTTGCTGGCAATCACGCTTTTATACCACTCGAAGCTCTTCTTACGGGAACGCGACATGTCGCCCGTGCCGTCGTCGTGCTTGTTCACATAGATAAAGCCGTAGCGCTTGCTGTACTGGCCGGTGGTGAACGATACGCAGTCGATACAGCCCCATGGCGTATAGCCCATCAGATCCACGCCATCGTGCGTCACGGCTTTGATCATCTCTTCCACGTGGGCACGCAGGTAGTCGATACGATAGTCATCGTTGATGCTGCCGTCCTCTTCGACTTTATCGTAGGCGCCGAACCCGTTTTCCACGATAAACAGCGGCTTCTGATAACGTTCGTACAGTTCGCACAGGGCATAACGCAGGCCCACCGGGTCAATCTGCCAGCCCCAGTCGGACGCCTTCACGTGCGGATTCGGCACGCTGCCTTCGAAACCGGAAATGGCATCGCCGGTACCGCCTTCCGCCTTCACCGCGTTGGTCATGTAGTAGCTGAAGCCCAGGTAGTCGCAGGTACCTTCACGCAGGATCTGCTCGTCGCCTGCCTCCATTTTGATGGAGAACCCGCGGCGCTCCCACTCGTTCAGCACGTAGGACGGGTAGTAACCACGCAACTGGACGTCGGTAAAGACATAGCGCTCGCGCATCGATTCCTGGGCAAACATCACGTCTTCCGGTTTGCAGGAGAACGGATAGAGTGCCACCATCGCCAGCATGCAGCCGACTTTCATCTCCGGGTTAATACGGCGCGCGGCTTTCACCGCCAGGGCGCTGGCCACAAACTGATGGTGCAGGACCTGGTACATGGTCTCTTCCGGATTGTCATGTTCGGTATAGACCACGCCCGAGCAGCAGTAACCGAACAGCGGCGCGCGCCAGTTGCGCTGGTTGTTGATTTCGTTGAAGGTCATCCAGTATTTGACCTTGTTTTTGTAGCGCTCGAAGACCACTTCCGCGAAGCGCACAAAGAAATCGACCACTTTACGGTTGGTCCAGCTACCGTACTCCTTCACCAGGTGCAGCGGCATTTCGAAGTGGGAGAGGGTGATTACCGGTTCAATGTTGTACTTCAGCAGCTCATCGAACATGTCGTCGTAAAATTTCAGACCCTCTTCGTTTGGCTGCGTTTCGTCACCGTTCGGGAAGATACGCGTCCAGGCAATAGAGGTGCGGAAACACTTGAAGCCCATCTCGGCAAACAGCTTGATGTCTTCTTTATAATGGCCGTGGAAATCGATAGCTTCATGATTGGGGTAGTATTTACCCGGCACCACCTCTTGCGTGATTTCACGCGGCACGCCGTGTGCGCCGCCGGTCAATACATCGCAAATGCTTGGCCCTTTACCGCCTTTGTTCCAGCCGCCTTCTACCTGGTGAGCCGCAACCGCGCCGCCCCATAAAAAATCTTTTGGTAAGGTCAATTTTTTCATCGCTGCTATTCTCAATAAATGGCTTATTGGCATCGAGTCTAGCAAAGCGAAATTAAATGTCACGATATAACAAGGTGTGCATAATGTGATTTGTCACATCAAAAAAACAGGGTGTTTTATTCTGTGAGTTTCTTCACCAGTTTACGTCCCAGAGACTCCAGAATATAAATGACGGGAATTTGCGTGGTGATGTCGTAGACGCCTGCAATACGCGTCTGAGGAACATGCCAGGAGAGGTTAAAGTCCGCCAGCTTTGCGAGGCGCGAGTGCTCATGGCTGGTAATGGAGAGCACTTTGCAGTGATGCAGGCTGAACTGGCTGGCGAAGCGCAGGATCTCCTCGGTCTCGCCCGAGACGGAGAGCACGATCGCCAGCGCATTTTTCGCCATATCATTGGTGACCGGGAAATAAGGGTCATCAATATGGTTGCTGAATTTTCCGATATTAGAAAAGAAACGTGCGCCATATTTTGCCAGCGAGCCTGACGTGCCTGCGCCGACAAATATAATACGTTCCGACGATAAAATAATATCGACCGCACTATCTAATAACGCGTCGAACTCTTCATTATTCACGCTTTTAAAAAAGCTGATAATTTCGCTGGCACCGAAGTTCGCCTGCTGGGGCTCGTTCTGTTCAAGATAAAGCTTAAAGCGCACGCGGAATTCAGAATAGCCTTCGCAGTTAAGCTTGCGGCAAAAGCGCAGGATAGTGGTGGTTGAGACATCTGCCGCATCCGCCAGCTCGCGGATGGTCATGTACATGACTTTGTCACGATTTTTTATGACATAGTTGTAGACCATCATCTCCAGGTTATTGAGACTGGCAATGGCGGAGTGGGTGAACATACTCACAATGGCATAACTCTCATTCTGACCTCATCGTCATATCATAACATGCACCCGGACGGCAGGATCCATTTTTATGCTCTTGATTCATAATGATTAAATTTTTATGTGAACAATTGTTAGGTGAAAGATTTCTTTATATCTATGATTTTTAGGTATAAATTTTGAAATGAAATTATTTTAGCTAACAGGTGTTCACTGGAATCATTCTCAGTTAGCATAGTTATGCGATGAATAATCATCTTTTGTTTTCCCGGAGTTTTGTATGGTGAGCAGACCATTAATCGCACAGGGATATTCGCTGGCTGAGGAAGTAGCCAACAGCATCAGCCACGGCATTGGCCTGGTGTTTGGGATTGTCGGTTTAGTGTTATTGCTGGTGCAGGCGGTGGACGCCAATGCCAGCGCGATGGCTATTACCAGCTACAGCCTGTATGGCGGGAGCATGATCCTGCTGTTCCTGGCGTCGACGCTGTATCACGCGATCCCGCATCAGCGGGCCAAGACGTGGCTCAAGAAATTTGACCACTGCGCTATCTATCTTCTTATTGCAGGCACCTACACACCGTTTTTGCTGGTGGGGCTTAACTCGCCGCTGTCGCGTGGCCTGATGATTGTTATCTGGAGCCTGGCACTGCTGGGGATCCTGTTTAAGCTGACCATAGCGCACCGGTTTAAGGTGCTGTCACTGGTCACCTATCTGACGATGGGCTGGCTGTCGCTGATTGTGGTGTATCAACTGGCAGTCAAACTGTCGGTAGGGGGCGTGACGCTTCTGGCCTTAGGCGGTGTGGTGTACTCGCTCGGCGTGATCTTCTACGTCTGCAAGCGCATCCCGTACAACCATGCCATCTGGCACGGCTTTGTGTTGGGCGGCAGCGTGTGCCACTTTTTGGCTATTTATCTGTATGTGGGGCAGGTGTAGTTTTTTACACCGTGCCTCACCCCGGCCCTCTCCTACAGGGAGAGGGTGGACACCAAAACCGTAGGCCCGGTAAGCGCAGCGCCACCGGGCGATACAGCATCACTCTTCCAGAGAATACGGCAGCGGCTCGATGCTCAGTGTGTTCGCATCGTCACGCACGCGGAACACGCTGTCAGCCTCCATGTCGTTGTTCATGACGGCTTGAACCAAAAGACGTCCATCATCCAGCTGTACAGCGGCTAATACGGTGCCGGTGCGGCGCCAGTTATCACCCATCTTCAGCTCTAAGTCTTCACCCGCTTCAGGTACACGGCTGGCATGGCCCGCCAGCGTCCACAGCGCACGTTTGTTTGCCCCGCGGAATTTCGCACGCGCGACCATCTCCTGGCCGGTGTAACAGCCCTTTTTAAAGCTGATGCCTCCCAGCGCCTGCAGGTTGGTTGCCTGAGGAATAAACTGCGCGCTGTTTGCGGCGTCAATGATCGGCAGACCCGCTTCGATGTTCAGCGCCAGCCACTGCTGACTGTTGTTAAGCTGCGCTTCGCCGCGCAGCGCCTCGGTGACGCGCTCGGCGGTTTCAGCATCGGTGACTAACAGAAAACGCTCTGCCGGGTGTTCAAACCACAGGATGGAGGTCGCGCCTTCGCTGACGAGCTGCTTTTCGGCATCTGGGAGTTCGCTGAACAGATTTTTCAGCGCCGCACGCGCCTGGAAGCCGGCCACACCCAGCAGGACATGTTCGTCGTCCGGGGCGATAGTGACTTTGGAGAAGACCGCGTATTTTTTCAGCTCTTTGAGCTGGGCGTCACGCAGGCTGCGGCGCTCAATAAAGGCAAAGCCGTCCTGGCGGCGGAAGATACGCAGATTGCTCCACATTTTGCCTTTTGGGTCGCAATGCGCGGCCAGCAGGTGCTGGTGTTCGGTCATCTGGCTGACGTCGGCGGTCACCTGGCCCTGCAGGTATTTTTCGGCGTCGGCACCGGTGAGCGTTGCCAGCGCCCAGTCATCAAGAGAAATAAGCGTCAGCGGCAGACGCGCAGAGGCGGCGGGCTGGCGAGGAGAAAATGGTGTAAAGGCCATAACGATATCCTGAATTGCTTAACGCTTTGATAATGCCTAATGGTAAAAGAGCCTGCAGGCAATGCAAGCGCTTTCAGCAGACCATTTGTGCCATAAACCGGTTATGCGTAGCGCTACGCAAAATAATGTAATCCGCTGTCTTTGTGGGGATTATTCTGGAAGCTTGCTCGGCGAACGCAATATTCCAGTAATGAAACGGTCAAAAACACGTTACACTAGCTGGTGTCCCCGTAGAGAAATAAAGAACACTGAAGGGGGTACCGACTGTGCCAAACGTAATGCAGGAAACTGAACATGGATATTAACAACAAGGCCCGTATTCACTGGGCGTGCCGCCGCGGCATGCGTGAACTTGATATTTCCATCATGCCTTTCTTCGAATATGAGTATGACACCTTAAGCGACGATGATAAGCGTCTGTTTGTTCGACTGCTTGAGTCTGACGATCCGGATTTATTCAACTGGCTGATGAACCACGGCAAACCCGCCGACACCGAGTTGCAACGGATGGTGCAATTAATTCAAACACGGAATCGGGAACGTGGTCCTGTGGCAATCTGATCTTCGCGTCTCGTGGCGCTCGCAGTGGATGTCTTTATTGCTCCACGGCCTGGTTGCGGCCATTGTGTTACTGATGCCGTGGCCGCTGAGCTATACACCGCTGTGGCTGCTGTTACTATCGTTTGTCGTTTTTGACAGCGTACGCAGCCAGCGTCGCATTAATGCCCGTCAGGGAGAGATCAAGCTACTGATGGATTCCCGCCTGCGCTGGCAGGGAAAAGAGTGGGATATTCTCGGTATGCCCTGGATGCTCAACTGCGGCATGATGTTACGGTTACGCAAGGTGGACGGCGGGCGTTGCCAGCATCTTTGGCTGGCGGCTGACAGTATGGATGCTGCCGAGTGGCGAGACCTGCGCCGGATGTTGCTACAACAGACGACGCAGGGGTAACGCGCGTTAGCTAAACTTCTCTGCCATTTCGCCCAGGATCTGCTCGCACCAGCTTTGCAGGCGCTCATCGCTGAGATCGTACTGGTTGGTTTCATCCAGCGCGAGCCCAACAAACAGCTCGCCGTCGGCAATAATCGGCTTTTTACTGGTGAACTCGTAACCTTCGGTTGGCCAGTAGCCGATGAACGATACCCCTTTCGGCGCCAGCTTATCGTGCAGCATGCCGAGCGCGTCCAGGAACCACTCCCCGTAACCCAGCTGATCCCCCATGCCGTACATGGCAATGATTTTGCCTTCGAGGTTGAGCGTATCAATCTGGCCCCAGATAGCTTCCCAGTCTTCCTGTATCTCGCCGAAATCCCATGTCGGGATGCCGAGGATCAGCACGTCATACTGCTCCATCAGCGTAAGCGCGTCATCTTTCAGGTTATGCAACGTCACCAGTTCCGGACCAATGATGTCGCGAATTTTCTCTGCCGCCATTTCGGTGTAGCAGGTGCTGGAACCATAGAACAGACCAATATTCATCGCGTAACTATCTCAATTCTTGCTTTGACTTTGCGCGTAGTGTACCAGAAACCGGTCGTAATCAGGCATAATGGGCTGACTGCAGAATCAAAGGGGCTGATGTGGAAAAGGATCTCGCACTGATCGAACAGTTTCTCGACGCGCTGTGGCTGGAAAAAAATCTGGCCGAGAATACGCTCAGCGCCTATCGGCGCGATCTTACCATGCTGGTGGAGTGGCTGGCCCGTCGGCAGCTCTCGCTGGCGAGCGCGCAAAGCGACGACCTGCAGGCGCTGCTCGGTGAACGTGTCGAAGGGGGCTACAAAGCGACCAGTTCTGCGCGCTTGCTCAGCGCCATGCGTCGGCTGTTCCAGCATCTCTACCGTGAGAAGATCCGCGAGGACGATCCCAGCGCGCTGCTGGCATCCCCTAAGCTCCCGCAGCGGCTGCCGAAAGATCTCAGCGAAGCACAAGTTGAGAGATTATTACAGTCACCGGCAGTTGACCTGCCGCTGGAGTTACGCGATAAAGCCATGCTTGAGCTATTGTATGCTACCGGCCTGCGCGTTTCGGAACTGGTTGGCCTGACGATGAGCGACATCAGCCTGCGTCAGGGCGTGGTGCGCGTCATCGGTAAAGGAAACAAGGAAAGGCTGGTTCCGCTGGGTGAAGAGGCGGTTTACTGGCTGGAAACGTACCTGGAGCATGGTCGTCCGTGGCTGCTCAACGGCGCGTCTATCGACGTTCTGTTTCCGAGCCAGCGCGCGCAGCAGATGACGCGGCAAACGTTCTGGCATCGCATCAAGCATTACGCCACACTGGCGGGTATCGACAGTGAAAAGCTTTCGCCGCACGTATTGCGTCACGCCTTCGCGACGCATCTGTTAAACCACGGCGCTGATTTACGCGTGGTGCAGATGCTGCTGGGGCACAGCGATCTTTCCACAACGCAAATTTACACCCATGTCGCGACGGAACGCCTGCGGCAGCTACACCAACAGCACCACCCTCGTGCGTGAGTGCCGACGAATTGTAACAGGATCACTTATGAAAAAGTCTTTCGCGCTGTTCACCCTGCTGGCAGCCTCATTTACCGGTTTCGCCCATGCGGACGACGCCGCCATCAAACAGTCGCTGGCTAAGCTTGGCGTCACCGGCAGCGATATTCAGCCTGCACCGGTTGCCGGCATGAAAACGGTGCTGACGAGCAGCGGCGTGCTGTACGTCACCGAAGACGGCAAACACATTATTCAGGGGCCAATGTACGACGTGAGCGGCGCGCAGCCGGTGAACGTCACCAACCAGCTGCTGATGAAAAACCTGAACGCGCTCGAAAAAGAGATGATCGTCTATAAGGCGGCGCAGGAAAAACACGTCATTACCGTCTTCACCGACATCACCTGCGGCTACTGCCACAAGCTGCATGAAGAGATGAAAGATTACAACGCGCTGGGTATTACCGTACGTTACCTGGCCTTCCCGCGCGCGGGCGTGCAGAGCCAGCCAGAGCAGGACATGAAGGCCATCTGGTGTGCGAAAGACCGCAACAAAGCGTTTGACGACGCGATGAACGGCAAAGGCGTTAAGCCGGCCTCCTGCGACATTGATATTGCTAACCACTACGCGCTTGGCGTGCAGTTTGGCGTTAACGGTACGCCAGCGATTGTCCTGAGCAACGGCTATGTCGTTCCAGGCTATCAGGGACCGAAAGAGATGAAAGAGTTCCTCGACGCGCACCAGAAACAGTTTGGTGGTAAATAATCCGCGTGAAAGCCCCAATAAAATTGCGCCGCCGCGAGGCGGTTGAACCGGTTGATTTGCCAGACGAACTCCCGGCGCTGCTTAAGCGCCTCTACGCCAGCCGCGGCGTGCGTAGCGCTGAGGATCTTGAACGCAGCGTGAAAGGGATGCTGCCCTGGCAGCAGCTGAGCGGTATCGAAAAAGCCACTGAAATGCTCTACAACGCGCTTCGTGAGGGAACGCGGATTGTGGTGGTAGGGGATTTCGACGCCGACGGCGCAACCAGCACCGCGCTGAGCGTGCTCAGCCTGCGCGCGCTGGGCTGCGATAACGTCACGTATCTGGTGCCGAACCGTTTTGAAGACGGCTATGGCCTCAGCCCGGAAGTGGTCGATCAGGCCCACGCCCGCGGTGCACAGATGATCATGACCGTCGATAACGGGATCTCTTCCCATGCGGGCGTCGATCATGCTCACGCTTTGGGGATCCCGGTGCTGGTCACCGATCACCACCTGCCGGGCGAAACGCTGCCGGATGCGGAAGCGATTATTAATCCCAACCTGCGCGACTGCGATTTCCCGTCGAAATCCCTCGCAGGCGTGGGCGTAGCGTTTTATCTGATGCTGGCGTTACGTACCCTGTTACGCGATAAGGGCTGGTTCGACTCCCGCGGTATTGCCGTACCGAACCTGGCCGAATATCTCGATCTGGTGGCGCTGGGTACCGTCGCGGACGTGGTGCCGCTCGATACCAATAACCGCATTTTGACCTGGCAGGGCTTAAGCCGCATTCGGGCAGGCAAGTGCCGTCCGGGGATTAAGGCGCTGCTGGAGATTGCCAACCGCGATCCGCTCAAGCTGGCGGCAAGCGATTTGGGCTTTGCCCTCGGGCCGCGTCTTAACGCCGCCGGAAGGCTGGACGATATGTCCGTCGGCGTGGCGCTGCTGCTGTGCGATAACATTGGTGAAGCACGCGTTCTGGCCAATGAGCTGGACGCGCTGAACCAGACTCGTAAGGAGATTGAGCAGGGGATGCAGGCCGAGGCGCTGACCCTGTGCGAAAAACTTGAGCGCAGCGGAGATACGCTTCCGGGCGGCCTGGCGATGTACCATCCCGAGTGGCATCAGGGCGTGGTCGGCATTCTGGCGTCGCGCATCAAAGAGCGCTTCCACCGCCCGGTGATCGCCTTCGCCCCCGCGGGCGACGGCACGCTGAAAGGCTCTGGCCGCTCGATTCAGGGTCTGCACATGCGCGACGCGCTGGAGCGTCTCGATACGCTGTATCCGGGCCTGATGATCAAGTTCGGCGGCCATGCGATGGCGGCTGGCCTGTCGCTGGAAGAGGCGAAATTCGACGAGTTCCAGCGCCTCTTCGGCGAGCTGGTCACCGACTGGATTGACCCGGCCCTGCTGCAGGGTGAAGTGGTGTCCGATGGCGAGCTTTCACCGCTTGAGATGACGATGGACGTGGCGCAAATGCTCCGCGATGCCGGTCCATGGGGGCAGATGTTCCCGGAGCCGCTGTTCGACGGCCGTTTCCGCCTGCTGCAGCAGCGCATCGTCGGCGAGCGTCATCTGAAGGTGATGGTTGAACCGGTCGGCGGCGGCCCGCTGCTGGACGGTATTGCCTTTAACGTTGACACGGCGGTATGGCCGGACAACGGCGTACGCGAGGTCGAGCTGGCGTACAAACTGGACATCAACGAGTTTCGCGGTAACCGCACCCTTCAGATCATCATCGACAATATCTGGCCAATTTAGCGGCAGTAATCTCTATAAAAAAGGGCGTGGATTCGGTACAATCCCGCTCTTATCACCGCATTTTGACAAGTCCATAAAAGAAAACAGACCATGTTTGAAATTAATCCGGTAAAAAACCGTATTCAGGACCTCACGGAGCGCTCTGACGTTCTTAGGGGGTATCTTTGACTACGATGCCAAGAAAGAGCGTCTTGAAGAAGTAAACGCCGAGCTGGAACAGCCGGACGTCTGGAACGAACCTGAACGCGCACAGGCGCTGGGTAAAGAGCGTTCCTCTCTCGAAGCTATCGTAGATACGCTGGATCAAATGGCCCAGGGGCTGGAAGATGTTTCCGGTTTGCTGGAGCTGGCCGTCGAAGCCGACGACGAAGAAACCTTTAACGAAGCCGTGGCAGAACTCGACGTGCTGGAAGAGAAGCTGGCGCAGCTTGAATTCCGTCGCATGTTCTCCGGCGAATACGACAGCGCTGACTGCTATCTTGATATTCAGGCAGGTTCTGGCGGTACTGAAGCGCAGGACTGGGCCAGCATGCTGACGCGCATGTACCTGCGTTGGGCAGAAGCGCGCGGCTTCAAAACCGAAATTATCGAAGAGTCTGAAGGTGAAGTGGCCGGTATTAAATCCGTCACTATCAAGATCATCGGTGACTACGCCTACGGCTGGCTGCGTACTGAAACCGGCGTTCACCGCCTGGTGCGTAAGAGCCCGTTCGACTCCGGCGGCCGTCGTCATACCTCCTTCAGCTCCGCGTTCGTTTACCCGGAAGTTGACGAAGATATCGATATCGAAATTAACCCGGCGGACCTGCGTATCGACGTTTATCGCGCATCCGGCGCGGGCGGCCAGCACGTTAACCGTACGGAATCGGCGGTGCGTATTACCCACATTCCAACCGGGCTGGTCACGCAATGCCAGAACGACCGTTCCCAGCATAAGAACAAAGACCAGGCCATGAAGCAGATGAAAGCGAAGCTTTATGAGCTGGAGATGCAGAAGAAAAATGCTGAGAAACAGGCGATGGAAGACAACAAGTCCGACATCGGCTGGGGCAGCCAGATCCGTTCTTACGTCCTAGATGACTCCCGCATCAAAGACCTGCGTACCGGGGTTGAAACCCGCAACACGCAGGCGGTGCTGGACGGCAGCCTGGACCAATTTATCGAAGCAAGTTTGAAAGCAGGGTTATGAGGAACCAACATGTCTGAACAACAAGCACAGGGCGCTGACGCGGTAGTCGATCTTAACAACGAACTGAAAACCCGCCGCGAGAAGCTGGCAGCGCTGCGCGAGCAGGGCGTGCCGTTCCCGAACGATTTTCGTCGTGACCACACCTCAGACCAACTGCACGCTGACTTCGACGCGAAAGAGAACGAAGAGCTGGAAGCGCTGAACGTTGAAGTGGCCGTTGCAGGCCGCATGATGACCCGTCGTATCATGGGTAAAGCCTCCTTCGTGACCCTGCAGGACGTTGGCGGCCGTATCCAGCTGTACGTTTCCCGTGACGATCTGCCGGAAGGCATCTACAACGAGCAGTTCAAGAAGTGGGACCTTGGCGATATCCTGGGCGCAAAAGGTAAACTGTTCAAAACCAAAACCGGTGAACTGTCTATCCACTGCACCGAGCTGCGTCTGCTGACCAAAGCCCTGCGCCCGCTGCCGGACAAATTCCACGGCCTGCAGGATCAGGAAGCGCGCTATCGTCAGCGCTACCTGGATCTCATCTCTAACGATGAATCCCGCAAGACCTTCAAAATTCGCTCCCAGATCATGGCCGGTATCCGCCAGTTCATGGTGAACCGCGACTTTATGGAAGTGGAAACCCCGATGATGCAGGTGATCCCTGGCGGCGCGTCTGCGCGTCCGTTCATCACCCATCACAACGCCCTGGACCTGGACATGTACCTGCGTATCGCGCCGGAACTGTACCTGAAGCGTCTGGTGGTTGGTGGTTTTGATCGCGTGTTCGAGATCAACCGTAACTTCCGTAACGAAGGTATCTCCGTTCGTCATAACCCAGAGTTCACCATGATGGAACTCTACATGGCGTATGCGGATTACAAAGATCTGATCGAGCTGACCGAATCCCTGTTCCGCACCCTTGCGCAGGACATTTTGGGCACCACCGAAGTGCCTTACGGTGAAGAAGTCTTCGACTTCGGTAAGCCTTTCGAAAAACTGACCATGCGCGAAGCGATCAAGAAATACCGTCCTGAAACCAACATGGCGGATCTGGATAACTTCGATTCTGCGAAAGCGATCGCCGACAGCATCGGTATCAAGGTTGAGAAGAGCTGGGGTCTGGGCCGTATTGTGACCGAGATCTTCGAAGAAGTGGCCGAAGCGCACCTGATTCAGCCGACCTTTATCACCGAATATCCGGCTGAAGTCTCTCCGCTGGCACGTCGTAATGACCAGAACCCGGAGATCACCGATCGTTTCGAATTCTTCATCGGCGGCCGTGAAATCGGCAACGGCTTTAGCGAGCTGAACGATGCGGAAGACCAGGCTCAGCGCTTCCAGGATCAGGTTGACGCGAAAGCGGCAGGCGACGACGAAGCGATGTTCTTCGACGAAGACTACGTGACCGCGCTGGAGCACGGCCTGCCACCAACGGCGGGTCTGGGGATTGGTATCGACCGTATGGTAATGCTGTTCACTAACAGCCACACCATCCGCGACGTGATCCTGTTCCCGGCGATGCGCCCGGTGAAATAAGACATTAAGATGTAAAAAAGCCCCGAAAGGGGCTTTTTTATTGCGCCGCGAAGGCTTTGAGTTTTTCGCGGGCGGTCGTCGCTTCCATGACCATCCACGGGCTAAAGGCCCAGGGCGTCGCGTCCAGCGCGAGGAATAGCGCGTCCAGCTCAACCCACTGATAGTCCATCACTTCATCTTCGTTTATCGTCACGTCATTGGTGATGCGGGCGGCGAATACCGGGCAAATTTCGTTTTCCACGATCCCGGACGGGTCGGTTTCCCGATAGCGAAATTCAGGGGCGACGGCGGTGATATCGGTCAGTTCAGCGCCCACTTCAAAGCGGCAGCGGCGGATTATCGCCTGTATCGTCTCTTCGCCGGACTGCGGGTGGCCGCAGACGGAGTTGGTCCAGACGCCGGGCCAGGCTTTTTTGCTTAAGGCGCGCCGGGTGATCAGACATTCGCCTTTTGCGTTAAAAAGCCAGGAAGAGAACGCCAGATGCAGCGGGGTATGTAACGTGTGCGCGGCATACTTTTCCTGAGTGCCAATCACCATTCCCTGGTCGTTTACCAAAATAACGTGTTCTTGAATACTCATTGATGCTCCAGTGCCAAAATGCCGAGTGGTTCAGCACCATCAGCCGAAGCATTATACTGCATTCTTATACGAACGGTTTGGCTCGTAGAGCGGAAAAGGGCATGACCCCTGTTCGTTTTGGCTGTTATCATAGGGCGACATTCACGCTGACCGAGGATCTGTTTTGTTTGCAGGAAGCCTGACGAAAAATCCCATTACCGCTGTTTTTTGCCTGACGCTGACGCTATTCCTGGCGGGCTGTTCAGGGAGCAAATCTTCGGATACGGGTAGCTATTCCGGTTCGGTCTACACCGTCAAACGCGGGGACACCCTGTACCGGATTTCGCGCGCAACGGGGACCAGCGTGAAGGATCTGGCGCGGATGAATAATCTTTCTCCGCCCTACACCATCGAGGTGGGGCAGCAGCTGAAGGTTAGCGGCGGATCGTCCTCGGGTAAAAAGTCCTCTTCGAAAGGCAAAACCGCCAAAGTGACGCCGTCCTATCAGGTGCCGCAATCGTCATGGCCGCCGGTTGGACAGCGCTGCTGGATTTGGCCTGCCAGCGGTAAAGTGGTCGCCCCTTACTCACTTTCTGAAGGTGGCAACAAGGGTATTGATATCGCCGCTGCGCGCGGTACGCCGGTTTATGCCTCCGGAGCCGGGAAGGTGGTTTATGTCGGTAACCAGCTGCGCGGCTACGGTAACCTGATCATGATTAAGCATGGGGAAGACTACATCACGGCCTATGCGCACAACGACACGATGCTGGTCAACAACGGGCAGAACGTCAAAGCCGGGCAGAAGATTGCCACCATGGGCAGTACCGGTACGGATTCGGTGAAGCTGCATTTCCAGATTCGCTATAAGGCGACGGCCATCGATCCGCAGCGTTATCTTCCTGCGCCCGGCAGCAAACCGAAGTGCTAAGTGATTATTTAATCGCCGGTTAGTTGTGAAGAGGCTTGTATGAAGGTGCGTAAGGTCTATAATGCCATACGCACCTCAAAGCGGGCGTAGTTCAATGGTAGAACGAGAGCTTCCCAAGCTCTATACGAGGGTTCGATTCCCTTCGCCCGCTCCAATCTCCTGATAAATCAATAAGTTATGATTTAGCAGTTAGTTACGTTGCCCCGCTTTAGCAGGTACAACTTAAACTACCCATTGTTCTACGTCCGCACCTGTCGCGTGATTGGTCTGTGGTACAAGGGAGCATATCATCACGCTGGCGGTGGTTCCAGGTTCTTACCGCGACAGCAAAACAACGAACAAAAAGCCGCATACCTGGCATAACTCCCGAACAGATTGATCACACGCATTTAAGCCCGATGTGTGGCCCTATGAGCCACGTAAACAGGTGAATAGTGGTAATGCTCCGGTAGCTACAGATCCGGCTCTGCCAGCGCTTCGCTCACGCTCCGAAAGGTACACGAGCATCCTGATAAGGTGTGATCCCTCTGACAATCTGATTTGGTCACTGGTGACTTTCGCAAAGCGAAACCAACCAGGTTGGCCTGATGCAGTCGCTATGCTCCGCTTGTTGCTTGTACCACTAACGGGGCTTTATGGCTTCTATTGTCTGAAATCTGATACATTGCACAAACATCATGTGGATTACTGTAAAGTTCATCTCTATGATTATGTGTGCCATTGCCAGTTAAGAAATGCGGAGAGGACAATATGGATGTTACTGATGAGGCTTTGTTGAGTTCTGGCTTTACACCATCGGATTTGAAGAAGATAAAGAACAACGTTGAAAGCTATGGTGGAACGTTGGGGAATGCAATCAGGGACCTGGCCAGGCGATTTATTCTTGCCGTGTGGGTTGTATCCGGTTGCCTTGCTGTATTCATTTTTCTTGTGATGTTCGCATCTGAGCAGAGTGTTTTCTCTGGTGCTATTGGCCTTTCTTGTGGCGCAGCGGTTGCAATTTTTATACAACCGCCTGTACTTGCTTATAAATCTTGGCGATTCTGTAGAGCGAACAAATCTTAATTAGTACTGTTATCAGTAGCCAGAAGATCAAAAATGACTTTCGCTTTGACACCATATCCAGCGATTTTCATCGTTAGCTTAGGCTTGCTCATTGTGTCAACTTTTCGGTAGTAATCACGCGGCAGCCAACGGAATAATCGCCAAGCTCCGGGTTTCCTTGCTAAGCCGAAGATACTATAGACACTCGCCCCTAGAGTCACCGTATTATAAAGAGCTAATCCACTTTTTGGGCTAAACCCCATAAACTGTGCGGTCTCCATTGCGCCATCAGCAAAAATTCCTTCCGATTTGGATTGTTCACCATAGCGAAGATGGCTTGCTTCTTTTGTTATACCGTTAATACCATCAACAAATAAAACTGCTCCTGCAAGAACTCCAACAGGGGTCATAGTGGACATCATAACCATCCCACCAAATAATGCTGCTCCAGATACCACTATATGGATTGCCGAAATCACGTATCCGACGATTTTATTGTTTTCCCTGACAAACTCGACCTTTGCATAAAGTTGGGCGGCTCTGGTTCTTAACAAGCGTTCTTGTTCTTGCAGATTATCTGTTTCGGCACGCAGATTTTTGATGCATGAAATGCATTCTTCATCGGTTTTGGCCCGTCGTGCAGTTTCAAATTCTTTCTCTACGACCTGCCTTATCTCTTCGACAAACTTGATACGTGATATCCCATCTTGCAAATAGAATGCTGATAGCCGATTTGCAGTTTCGACGAGTTTCCGGGCTTCCAGATTTACCATGGTATCTGACCATGTTCTGTTCCAGCCCCTGTTGAGCAGCGCAATATCCATTAAAGACTCCATCCCAAAATGTGTCTGGTCATTTTAAGTGCAATAAGGTCGAAGACAACAGGAAATACTTTCACAACCCGCCCCCGTGGGTGTCCCGTTGCTTTATCCTTCCAGTTTACATTCTCCTGTTCAAAATATCCCCGGCTCTGTTGGTGATCTGCTAGACCGTCAGCCCAGGCCCTCGGTGAAAAGCGCTTTTCTTCGCCAAATATCGCTACGTGATGCCTTCAGCGACACGCCTCACTGCAACAAGCAGTGCAGTTACACAATGCTGCTTTGGGCTGACGTAAGGGAGATAGCTTGATGTTTTGAAGTGCACCTGTTCACTAATCGTACGGCTATTTAACATATTCTTTGTTGTGCGCACCACTATTGTAGTAGCTTAATTGAGATGTTCGTCTCTGACCAAATAGACATGTCCGCGCTACAGTCTCACCACAGCGATCACTGCTTTCAAAGGATGAGACTCATGAAGGCATAAAGAACGGTGATTTACTAAATGTTTGGTCAACCCGAGTGAGCTTTAAGCGCTCAGGGTCAACCTACTAACCTGAACGCTTTCTAGCTCTGTTTTTTATTAATCTCATTGCACTTTTTGACTGTGTGAGCCCTAGAGCCATATGGTTTTCATACTCTTTGAATAATAAGTCAAGGCTGTTATTTATATAAGATACATATTTCTCAGTAGCGGTTACAATCTCGGGAAAAACCTTAAAAAATTCTTCGGTATGTATATCTAAAAAATAAGATGTCGCTCTCGATAAATGTTTTTTGTTTGAACTTATCGATAGCCTTTCTTTAATCATGTCGTTATTATCCAAACAGAATGAGTAAAGAAAATCATAAGGGGGTATAAATCTATTACTGAAAATAACTCTATTGTAAATACTTTCAATTATTTCAATTTCATTATATTTATCTTCTCCTCTCAAAAGTTTAAATGTCATGCTTTGGAAATTATTTACATCAAAATTGATACTAACATCGGCTAAAATTGATTTAACCTCTTCAAAGTTAACATACGCGACAACACCATTTCTACTTAATTTCTTAGAAGTGTTCAGGATGTTTGATACATAATCATTATAATATCCTATTTCATTTAAACACTTACACATATAACAAAAGTTACGCTCATAAAAGCAACTGGCTTCGCTCCAAAATTCTATTTGTTCATCATCAGGCCTTTTTGTAAGGAATCTCGCTGCATAATAATCCTGTATCGATTTATGGATAAATGTATAAGCATCATAACCATCGCTTACAAGAAGATTAGTGAGGTTAATAATGTCCATCATTACATCGTACTCGTTTTCAGTTTCTTTATTTATAAACTCTAAAGACTCCTTAAAAATAGATAAGCAGGTGTTTCTGTCAAGCGTTGTTTTTTGATCTAAGTGTGACATAAAAGAAAAATAAATAAAACAATTCTCGAGCTGTATATCATTTAGCGTGCTAAGCCTTTCACGAGAGAAAATTTTGTGGTAGTCGTGTTTATATGCCAGAGATGAAAAAAGCGCATCATAATAGGAGGTTACATTCTCAGGGTCTCTGCCTAATCCAAAGCAAGTTACTATAAATATATCAACTAATATGGGCGTTATGATAGATTCATGAAGGAATTTTTTCTCATCTAACATTTTATTAAGTTGCTTAACGGAATTAACATTCGTTATGTTCCGATGTATGATATTTCTTACATCCAGCTCCTTTAAGTATTCTAATTTATAAGTAGTATATGCCGGTAGTTTACAAAATTCCGTATCAGGTCTAGTGGAGCAAATAACGCTACAGTTCCATTGCATATCACACTCATCCAAGAATTTTATTGCTTGTTTTCTGTGGCTTACAGGAATTTCATCAAACCCATCAAGATATAAACGCACTGGATTATTTTTCAATAATGCTGACACGTCAGTTTTACTACAGTCAACGCCGTTTATTATGAAATGTGTTTCTAGTGCTTCAACTAATGATAATTCCTTTGAGAAATCAAGATTCCTTAAGCTTAGAAAGATAGGAAAAAACAGAGACTTATTTAAGTCTTCAAGGAACATTTTTTTCATGGTCATTGTCTTACCTTGTCCGGCAACACCGACAAGACAAACACGCTGCTCTTGTTCTAAGCTTTCATAATCATCTATGGTTATGTTTTTTCTTCTGTAACTGGATACATTAAGCGGATAATATATTTGATCCAAATATACATCTTTATCCCCGCTTAATATTGTTCTGAATGTGAATACCTTTTTCAAAAGATTTTCAGTGTATTTTTTATTTGAACTACTGTCACTAAGCGTCTTATAGATATTTATTGACCGGATAATCTCATCAGCTTTCGAGATGGCTTTCTCTGCTGATTTTTCACCAATTTTTTTTAACAAACCAGAAATAAATGGAATCGTTAATGAGGAGACTGTACTGGCGATCATTCTATTACTCCAAAGAGGATTTAGAAGTAACGTAACAGGAAATGTACTTTATGTCAGCGAACTCTCCTTTTTTTTATAAATAAAAATCTACTTAATTAAAATGTACCTTTGAAAAGTAGACTCTCTGCGGTACGCTTTTCGGAATCATTCACCTCGATTTTTCACGCAGCGCGCCGGAGGACTTCCGCCCCGGACGGGCCCTGAATGTCCTGATACCCGATGATGATCCTGAGCTTAACCTGTCGCTGGCTGTCATTCTGCCCAATGAGAATTTCATGCCGATGCTGCCCGGAGGTAAAGACCCGGTTAATCCTGCCCAGTCCTACCTGCTTTCCCTCAACTTTGCCCGCAGTTGGCTGACCAGGGCCTCGTTCCTTGGCATTGTTGCCGGCATGCTCGGGGCCGCTTCCCTGAGTCCTACAGCTGGGGCAGCCTGCGGTGCCATTACGTAATGGCCGTCACGAAACTTCTGCGCGATACCGGCCGTGCCACTGCCACCATCTGCGGCAGTCCAGGGCATTCCGCAATTTCAGTAAGTCGGGCAAGTGCAGACGTTGTTGACATCGGAAAAGTAACATTTGAGAGGTAGATTGCATGCTCTCACCTGTCAAAGCAAAAAGGCTGCATCCCGCAGCCTTTTCTTTTCAAATTCACCCTTTCGGGAACACCCAAACATGCTTCTCAGGCAGCGAAAGATGGCAGTGCTGCGGATCCCGAACCTCATGCCCATACGCGCGGATCACAAAATCATCCCCCACCGTGCGGAACAGGTACTCCCAGCGGTCGCCAAGGTACATGCTGGTGAGCAGCGGTAGCTCAAGCTGATTTTCCCCTGGCCCCTCGACCACCGCCACGCGCTCGACGCGGATCACCGCCGTGGCGTCATTACCGCTCTGCACCCCTTCACCGGCCTGGCCCCACAGCACCCAGCCTTTCCCTTCAATACGCGCTTTGCCGTCGCGCACTTCGGTGACCTTGCCGTGCAGGCGGTTGTTGCTGCCCATAAACTCGGCGGTAAACAGCGTTTTCGGCGAGCCGTACATCTCCTGCGGCGTACCTTGTTGCTCAATTTTTCCGTTGTTAAGCAGCAGGATACGGTCGGAAATGGACATCGCTTCGTTCTGGTCGTGCGTCACCATCAGCGCGGACAGCCCGAGCTTGATAATCAGCTCGCGCAGGAACACGCGGGCCTCTTCGCGCAGCTTGGCGTCCAGGTTGGAAAGCGGCTCGTCCAGCAAAATCACCGGCGGGTTGTACACCAGCGCGCGGCCAATCGCCACGCGCTGCTGCTGCCCACCGGAGAGCTGGTGCGGGTGACGTTTGCCAAGATGGCCCAGTCCCAGCTGGTCCAGCACGTCCTGCACGCGCTGCTGGATCTCTTTGGCCGGAACTTTGCGCAGCTTGAGCGGATAGGCCACGTTCTCAAACACGGTTTTGTGCGGCCACAGGGCGTAGGACTGGAACACCAGCCCCAGGTTACGCTCTTCTGCCGGGATCTCGCTGCGCGGCGTGCCGTCGTAAACTTTATTTTGCCCAATGATAATCGAGCCCTGGGTCGGTTTTTCCAGACCCGCGACGGCGCGGAGCAGGGTGGTTTTGCCGCTGCCGGAGGGGCCTAACAGGGAGACCACTTCGCCGCGCTTCAGGTTCATGGAGACACCTTTTAAAACAGGATTGTCGCCGTAGGTTAAGTGCAGATCGTCAACCGCTAATTCAATCATGTATTTTCACTCCGAAACGAAGGGCAATGCCCAGACCTACCACGACCAGCAGGATGTTAATGAAAGAGAGCGCCGCCACGATATCGATGGCACCCGCGGCCCAGAGGGAAACCAGCATCGAGCCGATGGTCTCCGTGCCGGGTGAAAGCAGGTACACACCCGTTGAGTATTCGCGTTCAAAGATCAGGAACATCAGCAGCCACGAACCGATAAGACCGTAGCGGGAGAGCGGAATGGTGACGTGGCGGGTGATCTGCCCGCGCGTCGCCCCGGTGCTGCGCGCCGCTTCTTCAAGCTCAGGCCCCACCTGCAGCAGCGTGGAAGAGATAAGCCTCAGCCCGTAAGCCATCCACACCACGGTATAGGCCAGCCAGACGCTGAAAATGGTGCTGCGCAGCGAACGCAGCCAGACGATGACGTTTTCACGCATCCAGTCGGTCCAGGCGAACCCGGAAAGCCAGCCGGATTTCAGCGAGTTATCGAGCCACATCGGCAGGAACAGGAACACCCACAGGAACGCCAGACCCGCCAGCAGGCCAGGCACGGCGCGCGGCACCAGCACGCTGTAGTCCAGGAAACGCGTTGTGTTATCCGGCTTGCGGTGCATGGCAATGCCGACAAACAGGTAGCACACCACGGCCAGCGCGCCGCCAATCACCCCAATCGCCATGGAGTTGACGATGGCGCGCAGCAGGTTGGGCTGCGCCCAGATGGTGCGGAAGGTGTTCAGAGAAAGCTCGTCCCACAGCGAAACGCCCACGCCCCAGTTCGAGATAAACGCGCGCAATACCACCCCGAGCAGCGGAACGCCGATGGTGACGGTGAGCCAGAAGGCAATCACCGCGCCAGCTACCCAGCGCCATTTACCCAGCGGCAGCGCGCGGGCCTGCGAGGCCTTGCCCTTCATGGTGACGAAGCGGTTGGCGGTGCGCATCAGGCGACGCTGGAGCATCACCAGCGGGATGGTGATGCAGATCAGCACCACGGCAACCGCCGCCATCAGGTTATAAGACGGGGTACCCATCTTGTTCGTCAGCTTATAGAGATAGGTCGCCAGCACCATGTTGCCTTCCGGGTCGCCGAGGACCAGCATCAGGCCGAACACCTCCAGCCCCAGGAAGAACAGCAGCACAGTGGCGTACAGAATCGACGGGCGCACCATCGGCAGGCTGACGGAGGTCATCACCTGCCAGGGCGACGCGCCCGCGGTGCGCGCGGCTTCTTCCACATCGGAACCCACGCTGCGCAGTGCAGACGAGATATACAGATAGGCGTGCGGGACGTGCGTCAGGCCGGCGATGACCACAATGCTCGACATGTCGTAGATGTTCCACGGCACGAAGCCAATCAGCGCCTCTGCCCACTGGGAGAGAAAGCCCACCGGACCGGCGGCCACCACGTAGCCGAAGCCCAGCACCATCGGTGAAACGAAAATCGGGACCAGGATCAGCGGCTCAATCAGCCGGCGGCCTGGCAGGTCGGTACGCACCATCAGAAACGCCAGCACGCCGCCCAGCGGAATAGAGATAAAGACCAGCCCGAAAGCAAGAATAAAGCCGCTTTTCAGGGCCTTATAAAAATCAGGGTCGGTGAAAATAAAATCAAATGATTCAAAGCTCCACTCTTTTGACGGCGAAAAGAACGGCGCGGACAGGAAGCTCTGTATCACGATAAACGACAGCGGCGTGTAGATAACCAGGGCGGTTATCAGCACGACGATGCCTCGCGGCAGGCTTTGCCACTTTCTGCGTAATGTATTCATGGGGTATCCCTGGTATTGCAGCCCAGAAAAACGAACTCAGTCGATAAGGAAGCGCGGCGGCCAGCGCCGCGCTCAGACGCTTATTTACCGGCGGCGGTACGCCACTCTTTGATGTACTCGAGGCGTTTTTTCGGCTGCAGGTATTCCAGCAGCGTTTCATCAACCGGGATCGGCTTCAGCGCGTTGCCGAGGATTTTGGTCAGGCCGTCGATATCGTTCTTGCCTTCGATATCGTTACGAATGGAGGGGATGTCCGCCTGATTGGCCAGAATGTTTTGCCCTTGTTCAGACAGCACGTAGTCCAGCCACAGTTTTGCGGCATTGCCGTTTTGCGCCTGCTGGCTGATGAACGACACGCGCGACAGCACCAGGGTGTAATCCTTCGGATAGGAGATGCCGAGTGACGGATCGTTCTTCGCACGCGCTTCCGCATAAGAACCGAGGATGTTGAAGCCAATCAGGTTTTCACCGGATGAGACGCGCTCCATCATGGTGCCGGTAGACGACTGCACCGACAGGCCACCTTTGGCGACGTCGGCCAGGGTCTTAAAGTAGTTCGGATCGGCGCTGTGATCCTGTACCGAGAGCATAAAGCCCAGACCCGATTTTTCGATATCGTAGGTAGTGACTTTGTTCTTGAATTTGTCCGTCTGGCTGGCAATCAGCTTCGCCAGCGCGGCGTGAGAATCCGGCACGTCACCGGCCGGGATCAGACGCTTGTTGTAGATAAAGACCACCGGCTCATAGGTGGTGCCGTAGGCCTTATCTTTCCAGACTGCCCATTTCGGCAGCTGGCTTTGCTCCGGAGATTTGTACTCCATGGCGTAGTCGGTGGCGAGCTTCAGGCCGGTGTCCATCGAGGAGCTCCAGACCACGTCACCGCTCACGCCGCCGGAAGCCTGTTCACTGATGAAACGGTTGTACAGCTCGGTGCTGTTCATGTCGTTGTATTCGACTTTAATGCCCGGGTAGGTTTTTTCGAAGCCCTGGATCAGCGGCCCGGCGGCTTTGATGTCGGTGGTGGAATAGATGACAACCTTGCCCTCTTTCGTGGCGGCATCAACCACTTTTTGATACTCAGCAGGATAGCCCTGCGGCAGGGCAGAGAGTGCAGAAGCAGAGAACAGTACAGTAGCGGTAAGCAGAGAAATTCGGAACGTGTTCGACATTATAGTTAACCTTTTAGTTACATTTGAGGAACTAATTGTCAACATAGCGTATCGGGCTCCACCCACAATAGGGGGGAGCGGATAATGATACCGAAGTGTGATTGTCGCCGTCGTTTCAGCAATTAACACCATAAAATCCGCGAACGTTAGCTTACGAACGGTTCTGGATTACGGTTTATCGGGGGCTTTGCGGTATAACCGGCGTGGATGACCAATATTGCCATACAGCATTTCGACGCTGATTAACCCGCTCTCCACGCAATATTCAAGATAGCGACGCCCCGTGGTTTTGCTGATCCCCACGTTTTCCACCACCTCCTCAACCGACATCGCATTGTCGGGATGTTCGGCGAACAGGCGTTTAATGCGTTCCAGCGTCTGGGGCTCAATACCCTTCGTGGACGGCGTAGCTGAGGATTCCGCGGCAGGCAGATTAAACAGGCGATCCAGCGCATGCTGGTCGACCACCTTCACCTGCTGCACGGTGTGGATGAAGCGCATAAACCGCTCCAGCGAGGCGTGCAGGCGCTGGAAAAAGACGGGCTTGATGAGGTAGTCAAACGCGCCGCTGCGCATGGCGTGGCTGCAGGTTTGCATATCGCTGGCGGCGGTGATGAAGATCACCGAGCATTCGTAGCTTTTCAGCAGCGGGTTATCGATGAGCTCCACGCCTTTACCGTCCGGAAGATAGTTGTCCAGCAGGATAAGCCGCGGCTGATGCTGACGAATCAGGCTGCATGCCTGCTCAATCGACGCGGCGATGCCCACCACGCGCAAATGAAAATTCTGCTCGATATACTCGCGATGCAGCTCCGCCAGGTGCGGCTCATCTTCAACGATCACAACATCAAGTGCTCGGGTCATGCTTTTGCCCATTCGGAATAAACACAGAAAAAATAGTCCCTTGTGGCGTGTTGTCGGCAATCTCAATACTGCCGCCGGCCTTGTCGATATATCCTGCCACCAGGAACAGGCCAATACCGTGCTCGGTGCCCACAATGTCGTTTTCACGTTCCGGTTTGCTGCTGAATCCCTGGCGGAAAATATGCGGCTTCATCGCATCCTCCACCCCGCAACCCCGGTCGGCCACCTCGATCAGCAGCTCCTGGTTACGGTCAGAAATATAGAGTTCTACCGGCGCGAGGACCGGTGCTTTAAGGGTTGCGTCCACCGCGTTATCCAGCAGATTACCAATAACCGACATCAGCTCCGTTTCGTTGAGCGTGGCGGGCATACGGGTGAGCTGGCAGGCGGGGTCAAACAGCAGCTCGATCCCTTTCTCGCGCGCGCTGACGTATTTTCCTAACAGCAGACCACACAGCGCGGGAGAGGAAAAGCGGGCGGAGACAAAATCCAGCACGCGTTGCGCGCCTTCGGACTGTATCTGGATGTAACGGATCGCCTCGTCATAGTGTTTCATCTGCAGTAATCCCACCAGCGTGGCGGTCCAGTTCAGCTGCTCGTGGCGCATAATGCGCAGGTTATCCGCATAGCGCTTGATCTGGCTGAGCTGGCTGCTGAGGGTGTTGATGTCATTTTTGTCGCGAAAGCTGTAGACCCAGCCGCTTTCAACGCCGGGTTCAACCTCAATCGCCACGCGGTTGACGATCACCTCGCGCTGGTTAAGAACAGCAATCTGGTCGTGGCGGCCGCTGCTCACCGAGGCGTAGCGCTGAGATAAAAAGCCCGGTGACGTCTGCAGAACGTCTTCCAGCGGTTTGCCGATAAGTTCTTTCTCACTTTGCCGAATATCCAGCATTTCTCGTGCGGCGCGGTTAATTAAAATCAGCTGCTTCTCTTCATTGACGGCAAATACCCCCTCATACATGGCTTCTAATAGCGCGCGCTGCTGCAAAACCAGCTGAGCGATATCTTTCGGCTCCAGTCGGAACATCTGTTTTTTGAGATTGCGGGTAAACAGCCAGGAGAACATAAACAGCAGCAGAAGAAGACCCGCGCCGTACAGCCCGGACTGCCAGAGAATGCGGGCATTTATGTTGGCAATATAGGATGTCAGATAGCCGACCGAGACAATGCCAATCACCTGATGCTGCGCATTGAAGATGGGGGCTTTGCTGCGTAGCGACACGCCAATCCCACCCTGACGCACGGAAATAATGGTTTTACCCTTTAACACCTCCGCATTGTCCCCGCCGATCATCGGTAAATTAATGCGCTCCGGGGATTCCGAATGATAGAGGTGCTGTTCCTCGGTATCGCCAATCACAATGTAGCTGGCATCGCTTTCGGCGCGCAGCGGCTGAATTAACCGGGCGATGCCGGGGATATCTCTGGCCGCAACCATTGCCGCCAGACCCGGCATCAGCGCGATCTGGCTGGCCTGAACCCGGGCACGCTGGCCGAGATCGTGATGGAGCTGCCGGTCAATAAAATGAAACAGGATCGTTCCCAGCAGAACTAACAGCAGGCAGGAGAAGCACACCAGCGCTAAAAATAGCTTTACCTGAAAAGAGAGTCTGCGTTTCATTCAACCTGCGGATGTTATGTAAAAGTGACATTTGCCGAGCCTGACATGGGCAAATAGCGGACGCAATCTGGCAAGAAAAGAGTTGTGACCTGGCTTTTCGTTTTCGGCGTTATAGCCATCAGGATCCCGTCAGGCTATTCTTCATTCAGCACGATAATAATTACAGAGGCAATGTCATGGATAAAGAACTACTGGATGCGGGTTACCGGGCCTATACCGGCGAGAAAATTGACGTTTACTTCAATACCGGGATCTGCAAACACTCAGGTAACTGCGTGCGTGGCAGCGCAAAGCTGTTTAATCTGAAACGTAAACCGTGGATTATTCCCGATGAAGTGGACGTTGAAACGGTTGTCCGCGTGATTGATACCTGCCCGAGCGGTGCGCTGAAGTATCGCCAAAAATAAGCGAGGAACCATGGATATTCTGGAAGGCCATAACAAGTTTTACGTGAATGATGCGAACGGTAATCAGGTCGCGGAGATTGTCTTCGTGCCGACCGGCGAGCACCTGAGCATCATTGAGCATACCGATGTGGATGAGAGCCTGAAAGGGCAAGGGGTCGGTAAACAGCTGGTGGCGAAAGTGGTGGAGAAGATGCGCGGTGAGAACCGCAAAATAATTCCGCTGTGCCCGTTCGCGAAGCATGAGTTTGATAAAACGCGGGAATATGACGATATTCGCGCGTAAATAACACCGGCGATGGCCGGTGTTTTTTTATCTCACCTGCTCATACAGCAATACCAGCGCTATCAGCACCATTAACCCTCCCGATGCCCTGCTCACCAGACGCGCCGCCTGTGGTCGGGTCGCCAGCACCGCTTTCGAACCATACCCCACCAGCAGATAGACCAGCGTACAGGTGATAAGGTGCATCATCCCAAGCGCAGACATCTGCATCGCTATCGACCAGCTTCCGGTCGGGTCTGTAAACTGCGGAAGCAGGGCCAGGAACAGCAAAAAAACCTTCGGGTTTAGGCCGCTAATGCAGAGCCCTTTCACCGCCCACTGTCGCCAGTTTCCCGCGTGGTGGCTCGCCTTTTCCGGGGCGGCAGGGTGACGCAACAGTCCGATGCCGAGCCACAGGAGATACGCGGCCCCCGCGAGGGTCAGCCCGGTTAACGCCAGCGGATGTTGAGCAATCACGACCCCCACGCCAGCCACGACAATGAGCGTGGCTAACAGATGCCCTGACATCAGCCCCAGCACCGCCGGTACCACGCGTCGCCCGTTAATCCCGGCGCTAATGGCGTAGGCCCAGTCGGCGCCTGGCGTCATGATGAGCAGAAACGAAACCACCCAAAAGCCGGCCACAATACTCATTTCCATCGTTCTGAAAACTCCCGCAGTGCGTTAAACGTTGCGAAAAAGAATATCGTTAACCCTGCGAAATAGGCTTTCAATGTTATGCTGATAACACGGTGAAATTGAGAAAATCTTCCAAATGGACAGCATCGATCGAAAAATTCTTGCGGCGCTCCAGTCTGATGGACGCCTGTCGCTTACCGAGCTGGCTGAGCGGGTTAATCTGAGCCTCTCACCCTGCCATCGTCGCGTGCGGGCGCTGGAGCAAAGCGGGGCCATAACGGGATACCGTGCCAGCCTGGATCCGGCTAAAATGGGGTTTAACTTCCTGGCGATCGTCTTTGCGACGCTGAAAGAGGGGGACCGAAAGGCGGTTAGCGCGTTTGAAGCGGCGGTGGAGGAAATTCCGCAGATCGTGCTGGCGCAGCGTCTGTTTGGCGATCCCGATTATCTGATGCACGTCGTGACCCGCGACCTCTCCGCTTTCCAGAAGCTCTATGACGAGAAACTTTCCGCCATGCCTGGCGTGCAGCATCTTCGCTCTACGCTGGTGATGAAAACGGTGGTGCAGGACAGACCTTTTCCGCTGGACGTCACGGGACGAGACTAAATGACATGCCCGGCAGAGCGCCGGGCATCAAAGGAGATTAGCCGACAAACATCACCGACACGCACAGCACTCCGACGATCAGCGTCAGCAGGTTGCCAATGGAACGGTACTGTTTCAGGGAGGGGAGCAGATACGTCGACAGCGTCGGCATGATAAACAGGATCATGGCGATAAGCGGGCCGCTGATGGCGTAAATCATCGAAATGGCGTTCGGGTTAATGCAGCAGACGGCAAAGGTGATTAACGACACCCCCATAATGGAAATCGCTCGGTTAAAGGCGCGGCTCTTTTTCACGCCCACCTGATTGAGCGACGACTTCACGATCTCCGTTGCCCCTTCAATCACCCCAAAATAGGTGCCGAGGAACGATTTCGACATCGCAATAATCGCCACGATAATCCCGGAAATCCCCAACCACGCCGGTGAAGAAGGCATCATCGACAGCGCGGACAGGATCGTCACCCCTTGCTCTTTGGCGGTCACAATGTACGACGGTGGAATAGAGAGCAGGCAGCTGAAGACAAAGAACAGCACGCTCAGGCAGATAATCAGGTACGCCACCTTCATGATTTTCTTGCATTTATCCATTGCGCCGTCGGCAAATTTCTCGCGACGGTCAACGGCAAATGTGGAGATAATCGGGGTATGGCTGAACGCAAACACCATCACCGGAATCGAAATCCAGACCTGGTGCAGCGTATGGCGATCGACGGCCATCTGGCTGGTCAGCAGCGAAGGTTGCCAGCTGCCGATCAGATAGAGCGAGACAAAAAGGAAGTAGGCAATCAGCGGAAACACCAGGAAGCCCATCACTTTTATCGTGATATGCCGTCCCATCAGGAAGATCAGATTCAGGACCAGCACCACCCCCAGGCTGACCAGCACGCGAACGGCGGTATCCACCGTCAGGTGTTTTGCCAGCTGTTCCGTGAGTGAGTTGGTGATGGCCACCGCATAAATCTGCACCACCACAAAGAAGGCGATGAAATAGAGCGTGGTGATCAGATTGCCAATCTTCCTGCCGTAGTAGTGCGACACGGCGCCGGTGATCCCTTCGTTGCCTTTTGTTTTGGACGACAGGATAAATTGCGCCAGCGCCCGGTGCGGCCAGTAGGTTAAGGGGTAGGCCACGAGGGCAGTAATAAACAGGACGATAGCGCCTGCTGAGCCCAGCTGAATGGGCAAAAACAGCGTTCCTGCGCCCACGGCCGTGCCGTAGAGAGCGAAACTCCAGAGAGTCTCATCTTTTGACCAAATTTTCGACATTAGAGCAACGTATCAACTATCAAACCATCGGAATGGAGTGCAATTTACCATAGTTATGCACGGAGAGCGCAGTTGCTTCGAAGGAGTTTGGCCGGAACGGGCGTCCGGCCAGAGGTGGTTTAGCCTGCCAGGGCGCGCCGTTGCTGGCGACGCTTAAGAAATTTATCGCGAAGGCAATCGTATGCCCAGTTGTAGAACATGGTGTACGGCAGGAAGAACAGGAAGAAACCTATTTCCAGCGTGAATGCCTGAAGCAGGGTGACGCCCAGCACGGCGGCGACAATCGACACGCCAATCACAATAAACCCGCATTCAAACCCCAGCGCATGCAGCGCACGCACTTTTGCCGTACGTTTGACGCGCTGAACCGGCCAGAAACGGTCGAAGCCGAAGTTATAAATAATGTTCCACAGCATGGCGGTGGTGGCCAGAATAATGGTCAACCCACCCATCTCCACCACGGAACGCTGCATGAGCCACGCCGCCGTAGGGGCGAGGATCGCCGTCGCAATCCCTTCAAAACAGACAGCATGAAAGATCCGCTCCGGCAGTTTACGTTGGAGTGCATCCTGATGTTGCATAATCACAGACCTCATTAATTCGCCGGTATGGGCGTTGATGTGGCCTATTTTCATCGCTAAAGCTGATATATTAAAGATAGTATCCATCGTTAAAGTAGATAGGTTATGCGCTATTCACCCGAAGCCCTTAACGCATTTGTCGAGACCGTTGCGGCGGGCTCTTTTTCTGCGGCCGCCCGCCGGCTGCGTAAAAGCCAGTCGACGATCAGCACGTCCATTGCCAATCTTGAAGCCGATCTCGGTTTCGAGCTGTTTGACCGCTCGGCGCGCCAGCCGGTGTTAACGGCCCAGGGGGAACAGGTGCTGGGCTACGTGCAGGCCATCCTGGCCGCCAGCACGCGGCTGGACGAGCTGGCGGTGTCGTTAACGGCGCAAACGGAGGCGCGTCTGACGTTTGTCCTTTCCGATACCCTTAACCCGGACGTGCTGGAAGAGATGATGAAACAGTTTGACGCGCGCTTTCCCCATACGGAATTCGAATGTCTGATTGGCGAGGAGGAGGACGTGATCGATCTGCTGCAAAAGGAGCGAGCGCAGGTTGGCCTGACGGAAGCGCGAGACGGTTATCCTACGGATATCGGCGCCATCCGGCTGCCGATGCAGACCCGCATGGCGATCTATGTCGCGACCACGCATCCGCTCGCTGGACAACATGACGTTCAGCGTGACGAGCTCCACGGCTGGCGAGAGCTGCGGCTGAGCACCTATCTTGAGCGCGAGGCGGAGATCGCGCGCGGGCCCGTCTGGTCAGCCCCGAATTACCTGTTACTCTTGAGTATGGCGGTTCAGGGATTTGGCTGGTGCGTCTTGCCGTGCGCGCTGGTGGATGAGTTTGCCGCCGCGAAATCCCTGGTACAGCTCAATGTTCCCGGCTGGCCGCGGGCGATCGGCATCGATCTGCTGTGGAATAAGCGATCCCCTCCCGGCGTTGCCGGAAGCTGGCTGCGACAGTATCTGCAGGATGCGCGCTGATCCTTGTGATTAAACTCACTATTTTTAAACAATTAAGATAATTGCCAGTAACAATCCTCTACTATCGTCATGTCATTTAACACAGAGGTCGTGATGAAAGATGTCGTAATAGTGGGTGCGTTGCGTACAGCTATCGGCTGTTTTCAGGGAGCGCTTGCGCGTCACTCGGCGGTTGACCTGGGGAGCGTGGTGGTGAAAGCGCTGGTGGAACGTAGCGGGATCGCAGCACATGAAGTTGATGAGGTGATCCTGGGACAGGTTCTCACGGCCGGTGCCGGGCAAAACCCTGCGCGTCAGGCGGCGCTGAAGGGCGGGCTGCCCAATACCGTCTCCGCCATCACCATTAACGACGTCTGTGGCTCAGGATTAAAAGCGCTGCATCTCGCGACGCAGGCCATTCAGTGTGGTGAAGCGGACGTGATCATTGCGGGCGGGCAGGAGAATATGAGCCGCGCGCCGCACGTGTTGACCGACAGCCGTACCGGCGCACAGCTGGGCAACAGTCAGCTGCTCGACAGCCTGGTGCATGACGGGCTGTGGGATGCGTTCAATGACTATCATATGGGCGTGACGGCGGAAAACCTGGCGCGCGAGTACGGCATCAGCCGTGAAGTGCAGGATGCCTACGCGCTGAGCTCGCAGCAAAAAGCGCGTGCGGCGATTGATTCCGGTCGTTTTCGCGACGAAATTGTCCCTGTCAGCACGCAGCGTCAGAGCGGTGAGTTTATTGTCGTGGATACCGATGAACAGCCGCGCACCGACGCCAGTGCTGAAGGGCTGGCGAGGCTGAATCCTGCGTTTGAAATGCAGGGCTCGGTGACGGCGGGAAATGCCTCTTCCATTAACGACGGCGCTGCCGCCGTGATGATGATGAGCGAAAGCAAAGCCCTTGAACTCGATCTCCCCGTGCTGGCCCGGATTAAGGCGTTCGCCAGCGTGGGGGTTGATCCTGCGTTAATGGGGATCGCACCGGTCTACGCGACTCGCCGCTGTCTGGAGCGTGCCGGGTGGCAGCTTTCGGATGTGGATCTGATCGAAGTGAACGAAGCCTATGCCGCGCAGGCGATCTCCGTCGGAAAAATGCTGGAGTGGGATCCCCTTCGGGTCAACGTTAACGGCGGCGCGATCGCGCTGGGCCATCCGATCGGGGCGTCCGGCTGCCGGATCCTGGTTTCGCTGGTCCACGAAATGAAAAAGCGCAATGCCCGCAAAGGGATTGCCACACTATGTATAGGCGGCGGGCAAGGGGTGGCGCTGGCCATCGAACGCTAACTTCTCCTTATTGAAAATGACCTCCTCCGGGAGGTTTTTTTTCGCGCCCTTTTTCTCCCGACGGTTTAATTGTGATCCGAACATCATTTTCGTCATAAACAAAAATAAAAATGAAACGTTGTTTTAAATATAATTGAAAAGCCCGCTTTATGCCGATAGTATGTGTTCAATATGAAAAACGGAACGCTGTTTCGTTTATTTCTGCCTTCGGGCATGACCACATCTGGAGGTTACCGTGGACGTCAGAGAAAGCATCCACAGCGCGCACGCCAAAACGCTGGATACTCAGGGGCTGCGCAAGGCATTTTTAGTCGAGCAGATATTCGAGGCCGACAGGTACACCATGGTCTACAGCCATATCGACCGTATTATTGTGGGCGGCATTATGCCCGTCACGAAAACCGTCTCCGTGGGCGGCGAGGTCGGTAAACAGCTGGGCGTAAATTATTTCCTCGAGCGTCGCGAGCTGGGGGTGATCAACATCGGCGGGCCGGGCACCATCACCGTAGACGGACACTGCTATGAGATTGGCCATCGCGAGGCACTGTACGTGGGTAAAGGGGCGAAAGACGTGGTCTTTGCCAGCATCGACGGCAGCAAGCCTGCGAAGTTTTACTATAACTGCGCGCCGGCTCACGCCACCTGTCCAACCAAAAAAGTGACCCCGGCAGACGTCGCGCCCGTGACGCTGGGCGACAACCTCACCAGCAACCGCCGCACCATCAATAAATACTTCGTGCCGGACGTGCTGGAGACCTGCCAGCTCAGCATGGGATTGACCGAGCTTGCGCCAGGCAACCTGTGGAACACCATGCCGTGCCATACCCACGAGCGCCGAATGGAGGTCTACTTCTACTTCAACATGGAGGAAGACGCCTGCGTGTTCCACATGATGGGACAGCCGCAGGAAACGCGCCATATCGTGATGCACAACGAGCAGGCGGTGATTTCACCGAGCTGGTCTATTCACTCCGGCGTAGGGACGAAAGCTTACACCTTTATCTGGGGAATGGTGGGCGAAAATCAGGTCTTCGATGATATGGACCATGTTGCGGTCAGCGATTTGCGCTAGTCGCGGGCAGTGAAGCATAAACCTGCCTGTGAGTGACAGGCTCTGAAAGAGTAAGGAATAAACATGATTCTGGATGCATTCTCTCTGCAGGGGAAAGTGGCTGTGGTTTCCGGCTGTGACACCGGGCTGGGGCAGGGGATGGCGCTAGGCCTGGCGGAAGCGGGCTGCGATATCGTCGGAATTAATATCGTTGAACCGACTGAAACCCTCGAACGCGTGACGGCGCTGGGCCGCCGTTTCCTGAGCCTGACCGCCGACCTGCGTAAAATCGATGCCATTCCTGAACTGCTGGATCGCGCGGTGGCGGAATTCGGTCATATCGACATTCTGGTCAACAACGCCGGGCTGATTCGCCGCGAAGATGCGATCAGCTTCAGCGAGCGCGACTGGGATGACGTGATGGATTTGAACATCAAGAGCGTATTTTTCATGTCCCAGGCGGCGGCAAAGCACTTTATCGCGCAGGGGAACGGCGGCAAGATCGTGAATATTGCCTCCATGCTCTCGTTCCAGGGCGGCATCCGCGTGCCGTCGTACACCGCGTCCAAAAGCGCCGTGATGGGCGTGACCCGCCTTCTGGCAAACGAGTGGGCGAAGCACAACATCAATGTGAATGCGATTGCGCCGGGCTACATGGCGACCAACAATACGCAGCAGCTGCGTGCAGACGAGCAGCGTAGCGCGGAAATCCTCGATCGTATTCCGGCGGGGCGCTGGGGTCTTCCGCGCGATCTGATGGGGCCGGTGGTCTTTCTGGCCTCGTCGGCATCGGATTACATCAACGGCTACACCGTGGCGGTCGATGGCGGCTGGCTGGCACGTTAATTCCACCTGCATGACGAACCTCTGCCCTCAGGTGGAGGTTTTTTTTGGCTAAAAATTACCATTATCCATATGACATAAGATGAAAAATCCATACTGAGAATTCACGAATGACGCGTATCACATTTTTATTGCTTAAATATTAGGTAATTAATAAAAAACGTGGCAATTTCAGCATTAGTTGAAATTGTAATGTCCATCACAGATCGCGATGCCATAGCGAAATAATCCATATCTTCACGAATTCCCGCCTGACACTTTTCCTCGCTTTCTCGTAATTTCAGTTAACGAATTTTGCTGTTGAGGCAGGAAAAATATGACATCTATCAATGACTCTACCCTAATGCCCGCTGCGCTGCGTGATACCCGGCGCATGAACCAGTTTGTCTCCATTGCCGCCGCCGTGGCAGGCCTGTTATTTGGACTGGATATCGGCGTCATTGCCGGAGCGCTGCCCTTTATTACCGATCACTTTACCCTCAGTAACCGTCTGCAGGAGTGGGTGGTGAGCAGCATGATGCTCGGCGCGGCCATCGGGGCACTATTTAACGGCTGGCTATCGTTCCGCCTGGGGCGCAAATACAGCCTGATGGTCGGGGCGATCCTGTTCGTCGCGGGTTCGATCGGCTCCGCGTTTGCGACAAACGTAGAGGTGCTGCTGCTTTCCCGCGTGCTGCTGGGCGTGGCGGTGGGGATTGCCTCCTACACCGCGCCGCTTTATCTCTCAGAAATGGCGAGTGAGAACGTGCGCGGCAAGATGATCAGCATGTATCAACTGATGGTCACGCTGGGTATCGTGCTGGCGTTCCTGTCTGACACCTACTTCAGCTACAGCGGCAACTGGCGCGCAATGCTCGGCGTGCTGGCGCTGCCAGCGGTGGTGCTGATTGTCTTAGTGATTTTCCTGCCGAACAGTCCGCGCTGGCTGGCGCAAAAAGGGCGCCACGTGGAGGCAGAAGAGGTCCTGCGCATGCTGCGCGATACCTCGGAGAAAGCGCGCGAAGAGCTGAACGAGATCCGCGAAAGCCTGAAGCTGAAGCAGGGGGGCTGGGCGCTATTTAAGATCAACCGCAACGTGCGCCGGGCGGTCTTCCTCGGCATGTTGCTGCAGGCGATGCAGCAGTTCACCGGCATGAACATCATCATGTACTACGCGCCGCGTATTTTTAAAATGGCCGGGTTCACCACCACGGAACAGCAGATGATCGCCACCCTGGTGGTCGGGCTGACCTTCATGTTCGCCACCTTTATTGCCGTATTCACCGTGGACAAAGCCGGCCGTAAACCTGCGCTGAAGATTGGCTTTAGCGTGATGGCGCTCGGCACGCTGATCCTCGGTTACTGCCTGATGCAGTTTGATAACGGCACGGCGTCAAGCGGACTTTCCTGGCTTTCTGTCGGGATGACCATGATGTGCATCGCAGGCTACGCGATGAGCGCCGCGCCCGTGGTGTGGATCCTGTGCTCCGAAATTCAGCCGCTTAAATGCCGTGACTTTGGCATCACCTGCTCCACGACAACCAACTGGGTATCGAACATGATCATCGGCGCGACGTTCCTGACGCTGCTGGACGCGATTGGCGCAGCGGGAACGTTCTGGCTCTATACGGTACTGAATGTGGCATTTATTGGCGTCACGTTCTGGCTGATCCCGGAAACCAAAGGCGTGACGCTGGAACACATCGAGCGCAAGCTGATGGCTGGAGAGAAACTGCGGAACATCGGCGGGTGATTTTTTGCCCGTCCGAAGGTTTTAATACGTGCCGTAACTGGAAAGGGAAAGGTGGCTTAATCACAATAAAAATGTGACTAAGATCACCACTAACTCTGGTAGGGAGTAGACACAGAGAGGGAACAGGCATTAGGATTTTTCTTATGTTGATGTATTATCGGACCACCGCCATCAATGTTAAGAGATGCGTTGCATCCGGAAAAAGAAGAATCACTATGTCAGAAATGGATTTCAAAAAAAGCACGGACCTCGACTTTCCCCGTTATGCCGGCCCGGCTGTAAGCGCAAAAGAGATCGATCTTCTGGGACTTTTTGAGGTCCTTCTGGCGGCGAAAAAACGTATCGTCGCCATCGTCTTTGCTTTCGCGCTGGTGGGGCTGGCCGTTTCATTTTTACTGCCGCAAAAATGGACCAGTAAAGCGGTGATCACCCCGGCAGAGCAGTCGCAGTGGAATCCGCTGCGCCAGATGCTGGTTGCGCTGCAGGTGCTTGACGTGGACGTGAAAATTACCCGTCCAGAAATTTTTGATCTCTTTATTAAAAAGTTTCAGTCGCAGTCATTGCTCGAAGAGTACATGAAATCCTCTCCTTATGTGATATCGCAGCTTAAAGGTGTTGAGGTGGATCCGCTCGATCTGCATCGCGCGATAGTCAACATCTCAGACAGAATGAAAGCGGTGAATGACGATCAGGGAAAAGGCGCGGATAAAGTGCCTTTTGTCTCCTGGACATTGAGCTTCACTGCGCCAACAGCAGGCGATGCGCAAACCGTTTTGGAGGGGTATATCAATTATATCGTGGCTATCGTCGAAAAAGAGACGGTACAGAATATCCGCAACCAGATCGCCCTGAAGACGAACGTTGTTGAGCAGCAGCTGGAACTGGATCGTGTTCGTCTGACCAATGTTCACAATACCAACCTGCAGCGACTGAATTATTCCCTGGAAGTGGCGAATGCCGCCGGTATCAAGAAGCCGGTCTACAGCAACGGGCAGGCCGTAAAGGATGACCCGGATTATTCCGTTGCGCTCGGTGCTGACGGTATCGCGCAAAAACTGAAGATTGAAAAAAATCTGAAGGACGTGACTGAACTGAATGCGGACTTTCAGAACCGGGAATACTACCTGGCACAGCTGAAAAATCTCTCCTTTGCCGATGTTAAACTTGAGCCATTCAGGTACCAGCTCACTCCTTCCATGCCGGTGAAAAAGGATGGCCCGGGCAAGGCTCTGATTGTCGTTCTGGCGGCGCTTCTTGGGGGCCTGTTTGCCTGCGGTAGCGTGTTACTGCGCGAGGCGATGCACACCCGTACTTCGCCGCCAGAGCCGGTGGCGAAATAAAATCTGCAGTGTAAAAAGGCGCTCAATAGAGCGCCTTTTTTTATGTGCATCGGTTGTGTTAAAAAAAGAGACCAAAGATAAGGAGGGATGATGAAAACGATCGGCCTGTTAGGTGGTATGAGCTGGGAATCGACAATCCCTTATTACCGCCTGATTAATGAAGGGGTAAAGCAGCGTCTGGGTGGTCTGCACTCCGCAAGTCTGCTGCTGCACAGCGTTGATTTCCATGAAATCGAAGCCTGCCAGTCGAGCGGTGAGTGGGATAAAGCCGGAGAGATCCTGGCCCAGGCGGCGCTGGGACTGGAGCGTGCCGGCGCCAGGGGGATAGTGCTTTGTACCAATACCATGCACAAAGTGGCGTCGCATATTGAAGACCGCTGCTCGCTGCCGTTTCTGCATATCGCGGACGCGACCGGGCGTGCGATTGCGGCATCCGGAATGCGCCGCGTAGCGCTTTTGGGTACACGCTACACCATGGAACAGGATTTTTATCGCGGACGTTTACACAGTGAATTTGGGATAGAAAGCCTGATCCCGGATGAAGAAGATCGGGCGCGCATCAATCAGATTATCTTTGACGAGCTCTGCCTCGGTACCTTCAGCGAAGCTTCCCGCGCGTATTACGTCAGCGTTATCGATAAACTTAGGCAGCAGGGGGCCGAAGGGGTGATCTTCGGCTGCACTGAGATTGGTTTGCTGGTACCCGTCGAGCGAAGCCCTCTCCCGGTATTTGATACCACTGCAATTCATGCCGCCGATGCCGTGGCGTTTATGTTGTCCTGAGCACCCGGTTTAGGTTTACGTGTTGGCGGCGTCATAAGCGGATTGCGCCGCCACAATGGCATCAATATTATTTTCCACCCAGTGCGCAAGCACAGTCACCGTTTCGGTTAACGTCTGGCCAAGCGGCGTCAGGCTGTACTCGACGGTTACAGGTACCGTGGCGAATATCTTTCGCGACACCAGCCCATCACGTTCCAGTTTGCGTAAAGACTGGGTCAGCACCTTTTTGGTGATTCGCTGAATATCACGTTGAAGATGACTAAAGCGCATCGGCCCATTCTCAAGGCGCGCAAGAATTAACAGTGCCCACTTATCGGCGATACGCGCCAGCACGCCGCGGGTCGGGCAGCGTTCATCGAACACGTTGTAAGGAGGCATCTCCTTTTTCAGAACTGCTGTTTGGGTCATGGTGGTTCCCTCGAGGTAACCAGGTGAGATAAAGGTGCCTTCTTACGCCCATGAATGTTTGCGTGTATAAAACGACGTAAGGTTTCTATTTGATACCAGGGAACCGAAAATGGCAACGGGCTCGCAGAGCAATTTTAAAGTCGTCTTAATCGTTTGACTCACAAGGCAATATTGCATCAGGAGAACTATCATGAGCGTTGTAGTTATCTATTATTCTGGCTACGGCCACACCAAACGCGTTGCTGAAACAGTCGCCGAGGGCGCGCAGGCTGAGCTGATCGCCATTGACAGCAATGGCGATATTCAGGAAAGCGACTGGCAAAAACTTAACGATGCCAGAGCGATTATTTTTGGCGCGCCAACCTACATGGGAAGCGTACCGTGGCAGTTTAAGAAATTCGCTGATGCGACCTCAAAAGCCTGGTTCGTGCGTAGCTGGCAGGACAAAGTGTTCGCGGGCTTCAGCAACAGCGCCAGCCTGAACGGTGATAAGCAGGTGTCGTTACAATACCTGCAAACGCTGGCCTCTCAGCACGGTGGGATTTGGGTGAGCCTGGGGCTACCGCCGTCAAATACCCTCGCGGCAACCCGTCAGGATATTAATAATCTGGGCGGTTCAGTCGGTTTGCTGGTGCAGTCTCCATCAGATGCTGATGCTGGCGCCATTGCCAGTGGCGATCTGCAAACCGCTGTGAAATTCGGCGAGCGTGTTGCGGCCATCGCGAAACGTTTTAACTGAGTTTTCAGACGCCCGCTGTTCAGTGGGGCGTCTGATTCAACATCCTATTTAGCTGGCCAGCCAATAGACTTAACCCTCCTTGCAGATGCTCACTGAACGCCTCCACCAGCGCCGATGCCGGACGATGCAGTGGGCGGATTAGGCTAACGGTGAAAGGAACTGAGACACTAAACCGACGTACAACAATCCCACTTTCCGCATAATCCAGCGCCGTGAGCGGATTCACCACCGCGACGCCGACGCCTGCGCGTACCATCGCACAAATCGAGGCCGCGCTGTGCGTTTCTACCACCATTCGGCGTTTGACCTGATGCTCGGCAAACAGCGTATCCAGCAGCTGTCGATAACTGTCAGTCTGCGACAGGCTGATGTAGTTTTCCCCGTGGAAATCCTCCGGTGTAAGCACTGCGTTACCGGCAAGCCGATGCCCGGCGGGCAGAACGCACACTTCATCTAACGAGAGCAACTCCGTGCGCGCCGTTCCCGCTGGCGTGGAGAGGGTTTCGGTCAGGCCTAAATCATGGCGCTGAGCCGAAAGCCACTCTTCAAGCAGAGGTGATTCCTGAGGCACGATGGTGAGGCTGACCTCCGGGTATCGGGCCAGAAAGGGTTGCAGCAGCATCGGCAAAAAGGATTGCGAAAAGACGGGCAGGCAGACGATCGACAGCTCGCCCTGACGAAACTCGCGCAGGCTTTCCGCGGCACTCACTATTCTATCCAGCCCGTACCAGGAGCGCTGAACTTCCTCGAACAGGCGTAACCCTTGTACCGTCGGGTGAAGCCTGCCCCGGGTACGTTCGAACAGCTTCAACCCCAGCACTTTCTCGAAGCGCGCCAGCTCGCGGCTCACCGTCGGCTGCGAGGTATGCAGCATCTGTGCGGCTTCGGTGAGATTGCCGGTGGTCATCACGGCGTGAAAAATCTCGATATGGCGTAAATTGACGGCGGGCATAGGGCACCTGAAAGCAGAGAACTAACCATATCATTTTTGCATAGACTCGCGATAAAACGATATTTTTTATTCTCTTTGTGCTGTGGCGTAATCATGAAAACGCATTTATCCGGAGAAGACCATGCCACGCCCGCTGAACCAGACTGATACCGATTTGAACGCCGACAACCTGCTGCGCCTGCCCGCCGAGTTTGGCTGCCCGGTGTGGGTCTACGACGCGCAGATCGTTCGCGAGAAGATCGCCGCCCTGCATCAGTTTGACGTGGTGCGTTTTGCCCAGAAGGCCTGCTCCAATATCCACATTCTGCGCCTGATGCGTGAGCAGGGCGTGAAGGTCGACTCCGTTTCACTCGGCGAAATCGAGCGCGCGCTGGCGGCCGGATACGATCCGAAAGCCGACGGTGACGCGATCGTCTTTACCGCCGATGTGATCGACGATGCGACGCTTGCGCGCGTCCACGAGCTGCAGATCCCGGTGAATGCCGGCTCTGTGGATATGCTGGAGCAGCTGGGCGAGGTTTCACCCGGCCATCGCGTCTGGCTGCGCGTGAACCCGGGCTTTGGTCATGGCCACAGCCAAAAAACCAATACCGGCGGCGAAAACAGCAAGCACGGGATCTGGTATGCCGATATGCCTGCCGCGCTGGCGGTATTACAGCGCTACGGCCTGAAGCTGGTGGGGATTCATATGCACATTGGCTCTGGCGTCGATTACGGCCACCTGGAGCAGGTGTGCGGCGCGATGGTGCGCCAGGTTGTCGACTTCGGTCAGGATCTGGAGGCGATCTCTGCCGGTGGCGGTCTCTCCATTCCTTATCGCGAAGGGGAAGAGGCGATTGATACCGATCACTATTACGGTCTGTGGAGCGCCGCGCGCGATCAAATCGCCGCGCATTTGGGCCACGCGGTAAAACTGGAAATTGAGCCGGGCCGTTTCCTGGTGGCGGAAGCCGGCGTGCTGGTTTCGCAGGTGCGCAGCGTGAAAGAGATGGGGTCTCGCCACTTTGTATTGATTGACGCAGGCTTTAACGATCTGATGCGTCCGTCCATGTACGGCAGCTATCACCACATTACCGCCCTGGCTGCCGACGGACGCGATTTAACGCAGGCACCACGCGTTGAGACGGTCATTGCGGGGCCGCTGTGCGAATCGGGTGACGTGTTTACCCAACAGGAGGGCGGCAAAGTGGAGACCCGCGCGCTGCCAGAGGTCAAACCGGGTGATTATCTTGTGCTGCACGACACCGGCGCTTACGGGGCGTCAATGTCCTCTAACTACAATAGCCGCCCGCTGCTGCCGGAAGTGCTGTTTGATAACGGCAAGGCGCGGCTGATCCGCCGCCGCCAGACCATTCAGGAACTGCTGGCGTTAGAGCTCATCTGATGTAAGTACGGCCCCGTCGTGACCGAATCGCGTAAGACCAGCGTGCCGGTAAACGGTGGGATGGCATCGACCGGCTGGTTTTTTGCCAGCCGGATCGCCTGATCGATGGCCGTGACAATCATATTGTCGATGGGCAGATAAACCGACGAGAGCGCAGGTTCCAGCCATTTCGCGCTAGGGGCATCGTCAAAGCCGAACAGTGAAATATCCTGCGGGATTTTACGCCCCGCCTGGTGTAACGCTTTGGACGCGCCCAGCGCCATATCGTCGTTACAGGCAAACAGGGCGCTAAACGATACACCGTCGGCAATCAATTCCTTGCACAGCTCATATCCCCCGGTCATTCCCGCATCGCCGTACTTTATCCGACGCTCGTCCAGACGGATGCCGTGCTTTTCCAGCGCCTTGCGATAGCCCATCAGCCTCGCTTTCCCGGTTGGGGTATGGATCGGGACGGTGATACAGGCGATCTCCCGATGGCCCTGTTCGATCAGATAATCCACGGCCTTAAACGCGGCATCCTGCTGTTCGAAGAACACACAGCGATCCGGCGCCTGGCTCACTTCACGGTTAATGACCACCAGCGGTGTTTTTACGGTGTTCATCAGTTTGATGATCGCTTTTTCGCTCATATAGCGCGTATAAAGCACGATGGCATCGCACTGGCGATCGGCGAGCATCTGCACCGCCTGTTCTTCCTGTTCCGGCGCGTCGTGACCGTCGGTGACGATAAGCTGTTTCCCGTGGGTTTCGGTCTGCCGCGACGCCTGCTGGAGAAGGCGGCCAAAGTAAAAGCCGTCGAAGGTCGAGACGACCAGACCAATGCTGTTGCTGGTCTGGTTAGCCAGCGAGCGCGCGAGAAAGTTCGGCCGATAGCCCAGCTCTTCCATCGCCGCAAACACCTGCTGACGCGTACTCTCTTTAACCTGACCCGTGCCGTTCAGCACGCGCGATACCGTGGCCTTAGACACGCCCGCGCGCAGTGAGACATCCAGCATTGTTACCATTCTACATTCCTGCTTTCACGTAATGATCTGCAGTTTAACACAGAGCTTACGCCGTATAAGCGATGCGGGAAGCGCAAAAACTCCGCCACGATCACGCTTTTTGGCAACGACCTGACAGCACGGAATTATCGTCGTTAAGTGGCATGCCAAAATGGTCAAAAATACTCATCTGGAATACCTCTTGCTCCGTTGAGAGCTTAATCACAGAACGGAAAGCCCCATAAAGCTATTTTTGGTATGCCAATAGTATCCGGCTGTACACCTTATTCAATAAAAGCCCTTTTACTGAGGTATTACCCTATGGCATTACAGGAAAAACTGATCGACGCTCTGGGCAGTTTTGCCACCAAATTCAACAGCTATCGCTACATCATGGCGATCAAGTCTGCCTTTATTACCTTAATGCCGGTCATCATCGTTGGGGCATTCTCCGTGCTGATCTCCAACATGGTGCTGGATCCGAAAAACGGCCTGGCGAGTTTCCAGTCGCTGTCGTTTCTCGCCGCGCTAAAGCCGATCACCAGTGCGTTAAACTACGCCACGCTCAACTTCCTCAACATCGGCGCGGTGTTTTTGATTGGCGTGGAGCTGGGGCGGATTAACGGGATCAAATCCTTGTTCCCCGGCCTGCTGGCGGTGATCTGCTTCATCTGCGTGACGCCGACCACCGTGGAAATGCTGGTGGACGGCGAAATGCACGTGGTGAAAGACGTGCTGCTGCGCCAGTTCTCCGACACCCGCAGCCTGTTCCTCGGCATGTTTATCGCCATTCTCTCCGTCGAGGTCTACTGCTGGCTGGAAAACCGCAAGGGGCTGAAGATTAAGATGCCGGATACCGTACCGCCTAACGTGGCGGCATCGTTCTCGGCCCTGATCCCGGCGATTATCACCACCACGGCGATTGCCACGTTTGGCTTCGTTTTCCACCAGCTTACCGGCATGTATCTCTACGACGCGGTCTACCAGGTGGTGCAGCAGCCGCTGGAGCGCGTGGTGCAAAGCCTGCCGGGCATTCTGCTGCTGATGTTTGTCGCCCAGCTATTCTGGGTGATTGGAATTCATGGCAACCAGATGATCAAGCCGATCCGCGAGCCGCTGCTGCTGGGGGCGATCACCGTTAACATGAGCGCCTTTGAGCAGGGCAAAGAGGTGCCGAACATCATCACTATGCCGTTCTGGGACGTGTATATGAGCATCGGGGGGTCAGGGCTGACCATCGGCCTGCTGATCGCGGTGATGATCGCCACCAAACGTAAAGAGATGAAGGAGATCGCCAAGCTCTCTATTGGCCCCGGCATTTTCAACATTAACGAGCCGGTGATCTTCGGTATGCCAATCATGCTCAACCCGATCCTTGCCATTCCGTTCATCATTACGCCGCTGGTTACTGGCTCTATCGGTTACTTTGCGACGGTAACCGGTTTTGCCGGCAAAGCCGTCGTGATGGTGCCGTGGACCACACCGCCGCTGATTAACGCCTGGCTTTCCACCGCAGGCTCAATGGGGGCAGTGATAACTCAGCTTATTTGCATTGTCACTGCCGTCATTATCTATCTGCCGTTTGTGAAGATTGCCTCACGCCGTGCGGATCAGGCCGCGCTGCAGCAAGCTACCGATAACGCCTGAGGTGATGATGAGCATAAAAAAGATAACCCTGCCGCAGGATTTTATTCTCGGCGCAGCGGCGTCAGCCTGGCAAACCGAAGGCTGGAGCGGCAAAAAACCGGGCCAGGATTCGTGGATCGATCTCTGGTACAAAAACGATCGTCACGTCTGGCACAACGGCTATGGGCCGGCGGTGGCGACCGATTTTATCAACCGCTTCCGCGAAGATGTAGCCCTGATGAAGCAGGCGGGGCTGACGCACTACCGGACCTCGATAAACTGGTCACGGTTTTTGACCGACTATGAAAACGTGACGATAGATGAGGAGTACGCCGCGTATTACGCCGCCCTGTTCGATGAAATGCACCGCCAGGGTATTGAACCGATGATCTGCCTTGAGCATTACGAGCTTCCAGGCGTGCTGCTTGAAAAATACGGCGGCTGGGCGTCGAAGCATGTGGTTGAACTGTTTGTCCGCTACGCGGAAAAGGTGTTTGAACGCTTTCACGGCAGCGTCACCCGCTGGTTTACCTTCAATGAGCCGATTGTGGTGCAGACCCGCGTTTATCTGGATGCGCTGCGCTGGCCGTACGAGCAGAACACCGGCACCTGGATGCAGTGGAATCACCACAAGGTGCTGGCGACGGCGAAGGTTGTGAAGCTGTTTCGGGAGAAAGGGTATAAAGGCTCCGTAGGCTGTATTCTCAACCCGGAAGTGACCTATCCGCGCTCGCGTGCGCCGCACGACGTGCGGGCGGCGGAGATGTACGATCTCTTCTACAACCGTGTCTTTCTCGACCCGCTGGTGCACGGGCGCTATCCGCAGGCGCTCTTTACCCTGCTGGAGCAGCACCAGGTGGCGTGGGCCTATACGGATGACGAACTGGCGCTGATTGCCGACAACACCGTCGACGAATTAGGGATCAACCTCTACTACCCGCACCGGGTAAAAGCGCCTTCCCGCGCCTGGCATCCGGAGACCCCGTTCCACCCGGCATACTACTACGAGCCGTTTGAGCTCCCGGGGCGACGGATGAACAGATCCCGCGGCTGGGAGATTTATCCGCGCATTATCTACGACATGGCGATGCGGATTAAAAAGGAGTACCGCAATATCGACTGGTTCGTGGCGGAAAGCGGAATGGGCGTTGAAAACGAAGCGCAGTTCCGCAACCGTGACGGCGTTATCGAAGATACGTACCGGATCGATTTTATCAGCGAGCACCTCTACTACACGCTGCTGGCGCGCGAGGAGGGGGCGAACTGCCACGGCTATATGCTCTGGGCCTTTACCGACAACGTCTCGCCGATGAACGCCTTTAAAAATCGCTATGGTCTGATTGAGATTGATCTGGAGGATAACCGCGCCCGGCGCGCCAAAAAATCGGCATCCTGGTTCAGGCAGTTGCGGGATGAACGCGTCCTGACGCTCAGCGTTGACGATGAATGGAAGTAAGCGTTCTGATAAAATAGCGTACAAACTGGCCGGGAGGACGCCCGGCCTGCGCATTAACTGAAAAAACAGGTGAAAACGTGGATAAGGCTGTCATCCTGCCGGAAAAAAAACAGTACCAGGAAATTGGCGAGGATTTACGGGCGCAAATTATCCAGGGGCATTATCCCGTTGGGTCGCGCCTGCCGCCGGAGCGCAACATTGCCGAGACCTATGGCGTAAGCCGCACTATCGTGCGCGAGGCGCTGCTGATGCTGGAGCTACAGGGCACGGTGGATATCCGTCAGGGCTCGGGTGTTTACGTCATGCGCATCCCCGACGAACATGAAAATGAGGAAGAGCGTTTCCTTAACAGCGACGTGGGCCCGTTTGAGATTTTGCAGGCTCGCCAGCTGCTCGAAAGCAACATCGCAGCTTTTGCCGCCAAAATGGCGACGCGGGCGGATATCGATAATCTGCGCCGCATCATCGAGCAGGAGCAGCGCGCCATCGCCGCGGACGACAACAGCCAGGACAACAACAAGATGTTTCACCTGGTGCTGGCGGGCGCAACGCAAAATCAGATGCTGCTGGCAACAGTGGAAAGTATCTGGCACCACATGGACAGCAGCCCGCTGTGGCAGCAGTTTAACGTCCATATTGCCAGTCGTGCGTATCGCCTGAAGTGGCTCGGCGACCGGCAAACCATTCTTGCTGCCCTGCGCCGTCGCGACGTGATGGGGGCCTGGCAGGCCATGTTCCAGCATCTGGAAAATGTGAAAAAAAGTTTGCTGGAGCTGTCTGATGAAGATGCGCCGGATTTCGACGGTTATCTGTTTGAGTCAGTTCCTCTTTTTCAGGGGAAACTGATATGAAGATCCTCCCGCTGTACGCCGCGCCGCAGTTTGCGGAGCAGGTGATCGACTGGATCTGGCAGGCCTTCGGTGACGGCCTGCCGCGTGAATTTTTCCAGAGCGTTATCGATCACAGCCAGACGCCTGACGCGCTGCCGATGACGTTTATTGCCGTTGAGGATGAACGTCTTCTGGGCACCGTCGGATTATGGCGCTGCGATCTCATCACGCGTCAGGATCTTTATCCCTGGCTGGCGGCGTTGTACGTGGATGAGGCGGCGCGAGGAAAAGGACTCGCGGGGAAGCTTCAGGAGCATGTTATTGCGTATGCCGCGCAGGCCGGGTACACCGAGCTGCATCTGTGGTCTGCCTGCCGCGACTTTTACGAACGTTACGGCTGGCAGTATATCGGTGATGGGCTGGAATACCCCAACACGCGGGTTCACCTCTACCGTTATTCGCTTTGCGCTTCCGCAAGAGAGGCAACGGAGTGACGGCGAACCAGCGTCGGGCTAAACAGATGCGTAATTTCCGGCGGCTGGCGCTGTTCAGCCAGCGCTAACGCCAGCTCGGCGGCCTGCGTTGCCATGGTGATAATCGGGTAGCGCACGGTGGTCAGACGCGGGCGCACGTAGCGAGAGACCAGCACGTCATCGAAGCCTATCAGCGAAATTTCTGCCGGTACCTCAATCCCGTTGTCATTCAACACCCCCATTGCCCCTGCGGCCATCGAGTCGTTATAGCTGGCAACCGCCGTGAAATTCCGTCCGCGACCCAGCAGCTCGGTCATGGCCTGTTCACCGCCGCTTTCATCCGGTTCACCGTAGGCCACCAGGCGATCGTTACACGGCAGTCCGTTTTCGCGCAGGGCATCGTAGTAGCCCTGCAGGCGGTCTTCTGCATCAGAAATTGGGTGATTAGAACAGAGATAGCCAATCCGGGTGTGACCCTGCTGAATCAGATGGCGGGTCGCAAGCCACGCGCCGTAGCGGTCGTCGAGCGCCACGCAGCGTTTTTCAAATCCGGGAATTATGCGGTTGATGATGACCATCCCGGGGATCTGTTTCATCAGATGAATCAGTTCGGCATCCGGGATCATTTTGGCGTGAACCACCAGCGCCGCGCAGCGGTGGCGGATCAGCTGCTCGATGGCCTGGCGTTCTTTTTGTTCATTATGATAGCCATTGCCGATCAGCAAAAAATTGCCTGTCTGATAAGAAACCTGTTCAACGGCTTTCACCATCGCGCCGAAAAAGGGATCCGAGACATCTCCCACCACCAGACCAATGGTTTCTGTGGACTGCTGGGCGAGTGCGCGGGCATTGGCATTAGGATGATAATTCAGGGATTCCATGGCGGTTTGTACCGCCTGGCGCGATGCGTCACTGGCTTTCGGTGAGTCGTTAATCACGCGGGAGACGGTTGCCACCGACACTCCTGCCAGACGGGCCACATCCTTTATTGTCGCCATTCATTACCTTCTTTTTGGGGGTAAGCGTTTACACACCAATTAGTGTTGCGGAAAAGCGGCGCGCATTCAAGGGGAGCTGATTTCCGCTCTCCACAAACGTGACGCAGAACAACCCTGGCGGTGTAATCGTTACACGCGCAGTCATGTCTGAAGAATGTCAATCTGAACCTTTGGTTACACTTTGCCTCAGGCTGTTGCGATTGTCCGATGGCGAGGATGTTAATGAGATTGATACAGTTGAGATCCCAGAGGTATTGATTGGTGAGAATTCTTAGTACGGTTTCGTACTCATCTCTTGCACCAACCTGCGCGGATGCGCAGGTTTTTTTTCGCCTCCACTTTTGCTGTCGCTCCCGTATCACTTCTCGTGTAATCTGCCACCATTTACTATCAACCCTCCACACTGGCTGGCAAAGGGAGTTGAGATGCTATTTGGGTTCTTCCGTACACTGTTCCGTATTCTCTTTCGCATCCGCGTCACTGGCGATGCCCAGGCGCTTCGCGGCGAACGCGTTCTTATCACACCAAATCATGTTTCCTTTATAGACGGTATCCTGCTGGCGCTGTTTCTGCCCGTGCGCCCGGTATTTGCGGTCTATACCTCCATCAGCCAGCAGTGGTACATGCGCTGGCTCACGCCGCTGATTGATTTTGTGCCGCTCGACCCGACAAAGCCGATGATGATTAAGCATCTGGTGCGTCTGGTCGAGCAGGGTCGTCCGGTGGTCATTTTCCCGGAAGGGCGTATCTCCGTGACCGGTTCGCTGATGAAAATCTACGACGGTGCGGGGTTTGTGGCGGCGAAGTCAAAAGCGACCGTGGTGCCGCTGCGAATTGAAGGCGCAGAGCTGACCCATTTCAGCCGTCTGAAGGGACTGGTGAAGCAGCGTCTGTTCCCCAAAATCACGCTGCATATTCTGCCGCCAACGTCGTTACCGATGCCCGACGCGCCGCGTGCCCGCGATCGCCGTAAAATCGCCGGGGAAATGCTGCACCAGATTATGATGGAAGCGCGCATGGCCGTGCGTCCGCGCGAAACGCTGTACGAATCTCTGCTTTCCGCGCAGCACCGCTATGGCGCGAAGAAAAACTGCATCGAAGACATCAACTTTACCCCGGATACCTATCGCAAACTGCTGACCAAGACCCTGTTTGTGGGCCGCATTCTTGAGAAGTACAGCAAAAAGGGCGAAAAGATTGGCCTGATGCTGCCTAACGCGGGCATCAGCGCGGCGGTGATTTTTGGTGCGGTTTCCCGGGGGCGCATCCCGGCGATGATGAACTACACGGCGGGCGTGAAAGGGCTGACCAGCGCCATCACCGCTGCCCAGATTAATACCGTCTTTACCTCTCGTCAGTTCCTGGACAAAGGCAAGCTCTGGCATCTTCCCGAGCAGCTCACCCAGGTACGCTGGGTCTTCCTGGAGGATCTGAAAGCCGACGTGACCACCGGCGACAAGCTGTGGATTTTTGCTCACCTGCTGGTGCCGCGTCTGGCGCAGGTCAAACAGCAGCCGGAAGATGACGCCATTATCCTCTTCACGTCGGGATCGGAGGGCAACCCGAAAGGCGTCGTCCACAGCCACAAGAGCATTCTGGCGAACGTTGAGCAGATCAAAAGCATTGCTGACTTTACCGCGGATGACCGTTTTATGTCGGCGCTGCCGCTGTTCCACTCCTTTGGCCTGACGGTGGGGCTGTTTACGCCGCTGCTGACCGGCGCAGAAGTGTTCCTCTATCCAAGCCCGCTGCATTACCGGATTGTGCCGGAGCTGGTGTATGACCGTAACTGCACCGTCCTGTTCGGCACCTCAACCTTCCTCGGCAACTATGCGCGTTTCGCCAATCCGTATGACTTCTATCGCGTGCGGTATGTGGTGGCCGGTGCGGAAAAACTGCAGGAGAGCACGCGTCAGATCTGGCAGGACAAGTTTGGCCTGCGCATTCTCGAAGGGTATGGCGTGACCGAGTGCGCGCCCGTGGTCTCGATTAACGTGCCGATGGCGGCGAAACCGGGTACGGTTGGCCGAATTCTGCCGGGGATGGACGCGCGTCTGCTGGCTGTGCCGGGCATTGAGGACGGTGGCCGTCTGCAGCTCAAAGGGCCAAACGTGATGAACGGGTATCTGCGCGTGGAAAACCCGGGCGTGCTGGAGGTCCCGACGGCGGAAAACGTCAACGGCGAGGTTGAAACCGGCTGGTACGACACCGGGGATATCGTCCGTTTTGATGAACAGGGCTTTGTACAGATTCAAGGACGCGCGAAACGCTTTGCCAAAATCGCCGGTGAAATGGTCTCTCTGGAAATGGTTGAGCAGCTGGCGACGGCCGTGTCCACGGATAAGATGCATGCGACGGTGGTGAAGAGCGATGCCAGCAAAGGTGAGGCGCTGGTGCTGTTTACGACCGACGGTGAGCTGAAGCGCGACAGGTTACTGAGCTATGCGCGTGAACACGGTATTCCTGAACTGGCCGTGCCGCGCGATATTCGCTACCTGAAACAGCTCCCTGTGCTGGGTAGCGGGAAGCCCGATTTCGTGACCCTGAAAGGCATGGTTGAAGAGGCGGAACAGCAAAATGCGTGAGTCAGTACACACTAACACATCGCTCAGATCGAAAGGCATGATGGCCGTCATCGCCGCACAGTTTCTCTCTGCGTTCGGTGATAACGCGCTGCTGTTTGCCACGCTGGCGCTGCTGAAAGCCGAGTTTTACCCCGACTGGAGTCAGCCGATCCTGCAGATGGTGTTTGTGGGCGCTTACATTATCTTTGCTCCGTTCGTCGGGCAGGTGGCGGACAGCTTCCCGAAAGGTCGGGTGATGATGTTTGCCAATGGCCTCAAGCTGCTGGGTGCGGCCAGCATTTGTTTTGGCTTTAATCCGTTTATTGGCTATACGCTGGTGGGCATTGGCGCCGCCGCCTACTCCCCGGCGAAGTATGGCATTCTCGGCGAGCTGACCACCGGAGATAAGCTGGTGAAAGCCAATGGTCTGATGGAGTCGTCAACCATTGCCGCTATCCTGCTCGGATCCGTTGCGGGCGGCGTGCTGGCCGACTGGCATGTCCTGGCGGCACTGGGCGTATGCGCGGCGGTGTATGGCGGGGCGGTCGTGGCGAACCTGTTTATTCCTAAGCTGCCGGTGGCTCGCCCGGGACAATCCTGGCGCTTTAAACCGATGACCGGCAGCTTCTTTACCGCCTGCCGCGTGCTGTGGCGTAACGGTGAAACGCGTTTTTCCCTGATGGGGACCAGTATGTTCTGGGGTGCGGGCGTCACGCTGCGCTTCCTGCTGGTCCTGTGGGTGCCGGTGGCGCTGGGGATTACTGACAACGCGACGCCGACCTATCTGAATGCGATGGTGGCCATCGGCATTGTGGTGGGGGCAGGCGCGGCGGCGAAGCTGGTAACGCTCGAGACGGTAGCACGCTGCATGCCCGCAGGGATCCTGATTGGCGTCGTGGTGCTGATCTTCTCGCTGCAGCATGCGTTATTGCCCGCGTATGTCCTCCTCATCCTGATTGGTATTCTGGGCGGTTTCTTCGTGGTGCCGCTGAACGCGTTACTGCAGGAGCGGGGCAAACAGACCGTCGGGGCAGGCAATGCCATCGCGGTACAAAACCTGGGGGAAAACCTGGCGATGCTGCTAATGCTGGGGCTCTACTCGCTGGCGGTAAAAGTGGGTGTGCCGGTGGTGGGGATTGGCGTCGGGTTTGGCGGGCTGTTTGCGCTGGCGATTGCGGGTTTGTGGATCTGGCAACGTCGCCGCTGATAAGTGCGGCCTGATGCCCTCACCCCGGCCCTCTCCCACAGGGAGAGGGAGCAAACCCTAAAAACGGCAACGTGCGTTGCCGTTTTGCTTTTATTACGGTGCGGGATACGTATAAACCTGATGCACCGCTTCAATCTCCGCTAACACCTCTTCACTCAGGTTCAGATTGAAACTCGCAATATTGGTTTTCAACTGCTCCATCGTGGTCGCGCCCAGCAGGGTGCTGGCAACAAACGGCTGACGACGCACGAAGGCCAGCGCCATCTGCGCAGGGTCAAGACCGTGACGCTTCGCGATATCCACATAGGCGGCAACGGCTTTCTGCGTCTGCTCGCCGCTGTAACGGGTAAAGCGGCTAAAGAGGGTGTTACGCGCCCCGGCCGGTTTCGCACCGTTCAGGTATTTCCCCGTCAGCGTGCCGAAGCCGAGACAGGAGTAGGCGAGCAGTTCCACTTCTTCATACTGCGTCACTTCGGCCAGACCCACTTCATAGCTGCGGTTAAGCAGGCTGTACGGGTTCTGAATAGTCACGATACGCGGCAGATCGTGTTTATCCGCCAGGTGCAGATAGCGCATGACCCCAAAGGCCGTTTCGTTAGAGACGCCAATATAGCGGATTTTTCCCGCGCGCTGGCATTCGGTCAGCGCTTCCAGCGTTTCCAGCAGCGTCACGGCGGGGGCGCTCTCATTCCAGGTGTAGCCGAGCTTACCAAAGCAGTTGGTTGGGCGCTGAGGCCAGTGCACCTGATACAGATCGAGATAGTCGGTTTGCAGGCGCTTGAGGCTGGCTTCCAGTGCGGCGCGGATATTCTTGCGATCGAGGATCTGGTTCGGGCGGATCCCGGTATCGTTGTTGCGCGCGGGGCCGCTGACTTTGGAGGCAATCACCAGCTTTTCACGGTTGCCGTGTTTTGCCAGCCAGTTACCGACGTAGGTTTCGGTCAGTCCCTGCGTTTCCGGACGTGGCGGAACAGGGTACATCTCCGCGACATCAATCAGGTTAATCCCCTGGCTGACGGCGTAATCGAGTTGTGCATGGGCATCGGCTTCGCTGTTTTGTTCACCAAATGTCATCGTGCCCAACCCCAGTTTGCTTATTTCCAGAGCGCTGTGGGGGATACGGTGATAATGCATAGCCGGCTTCCTCAGTAGACTTATAGACCGCGTCAGGGCGTGCCCGACAAAGGAATATAAACATGGCAGAGGGGAAGCAAAAGGGGAAGAAAAAAATCAAAAAGGTCAGCAAGCGACTGACCTCTCTCTGTTTATCGCTCGATAATTTGCGATACTTCGTCGCGATTGATCTGCATTTTATTGCCTTCCTGATCGCGGTAGCTGACCAGACCGGTATCATCGTCAACTTCGGGTTTGCCGTCGGTCAGGATCATTCGACCGTCTTTTGTCGCCATGACGTAATCGCTGCTACAGCCCGATACGGCAAACGCTAAACCGACTGCTGAAACTAACACTGCCCATTTTTTCATCGTTATCGTCCTCATCTGGCGCGTATCAAATCATAATCTAGTATTAACCGATATGGCGACTTGAGGAAGCAGTAAAATCTTAAAAAGCAGTCGATTATGTTTGAGAGCTCGCAAAATAAGTAAAAAACTATGTTTTTAACAGGAAATGACGTGCCAGGAGCGCGCCGGTGAAATTCTTTTTGAGATAAAAACCGCGCGGCAACGTCAGTATCGGCTCACCCTGTGCGCCGATGGCCTCGGTAAGCGCTTTACTGTTGGCCGCTTTCGGACGCAGTTGTAACACTTCTCCGTGTCGGGCGGTGATGCGCTCTACCTGCCCAAGAACGATCATGTCCATCAGCTCCTCCCAGTCCAGCCGAAGCTGATGCTCTTCATCCTCGTTCGGGCTCCAGAGCAGCGGCGCGCCAACGCGACGGTCAGCCAGGGGGATCTGTCGCTCGCCTTCAACCGGTACCCACAACACGCGCTTCAGCTTGTGGCGAACGTGGCTGGTTTCCCACGTCACGCCGGTGTTGCCGGTTAATGGCGCAACGCAGACGAAGGTAGTCTCAAGGGGCTTGCCCTGGCGGTCTACAGGGATAGTTTTTAACTCCACGCCAAGTGCTGCAAAATCCTGCTCGGGTTTGCTCCCTGCGCTCGCACCCAGCCACAGCTCAAGCAGCATGCCGATCCAGCCTTTATCCCGCTTAAGATCCTTCGGGATCGGAAGCCCTGCCATTGCCGCCAGCTCGCCAAGCGAAAAGCCCGCAAGACGCTGTGCCTGCTGGAGCAACTGGCCCTCGCTGGACGGCGGTGAGAGCAAGGGTGTAAGCGGATGCATGACGGTAACCTTTTGATTAAAAAATAAACGAAGAAATTGTCCCCTGTGGATAGAGTTTAACTATTTCTGTACCAATATTCCATGTGTATGATTTATAGGTTTTTTTATGGGTTTGAAATCGTTTCACCCGAGTCAGAAAACCGGTTGTTCAAATCTGGTCACTGACAATGAACAGGATCTTACACCATGTTATCCACAGAAAAATGGGATAACTGGGCATAACCCTGACTACTGTTTCAATTTACAGCCTTGACGTGCGATGAAAATCGAATTTTCAAACAAATTGTGACTAACTTATTGGCACAATCTGTGGATAAAACCGACGCTGTTCGATCTTTCATCAGCACGACGATCCCTGATGTGACGATCGTCACGCTATTCTGTTTTGTGTTCATGGAAATACATTTAACTATATGAAAATAATTGCATTATTGAATTCAGGTGAAAGAGGGGATATGGCAGCGTTTAAGGTTGTTCATCGGTAATCAGACACTTCTTCACAACTATATCCACAGAAAAGGTGAATAAAATTCCCTTCACTGCCACTCATCTGTTTATAACTCAGCACTTATTTGTGAGTTATTCAAATGTTATTAGGTTGCAGCCCTGTAAGAGAGTGGTTTACCGCCTCCCTGTAGTGTGAAACAATCATTCATATATAAGGTTTAGTTTGGGGTAGTCCGGTGATTGATGACGATGGCTACCGCCCGAACGTAGGAATAGTAATTTGTAATCGTCAGGGCCAGGTGATGTGGGCCCGGCGATATGGTCAGCACTCCTGGCAGTTCCCGCAAGGCGGGATCAATCCGGGAGAGTCCCCAGAACAAGCGATGTACCGGGAGCTTTTTGAAGAGGTCGGTTTAAGCCGAAAAGATGTTCGCATCCTGGCTTCGACCCGCAACTGGTTGCGTTACAAGTTACCGAAACGTTTGGTGCGTTGGGACACAAAGCCGGTTTGTATCGGCCAGAAACAAAAGTGGTTTCTGTTGCAGTTGGTGGGCAACGATTCAGACATCAATATGCAAACCAGCAGTACGCCGGAGTTCGATGGCTGGCGCTGGGTGAGCTATTGGTATCCTGTTCGTCAGGTCGTGTCATTTAAACGCGATGTTTACCGTAGGGTGATGAAAGAGTTTGCAAGTGTGGTAATGCAGCTTCAGGAGATCCCGCCTAAGCCGCAGAGCGCACCTGCCTGGCGACGTAAAAGAGGTTAAGCTACGCAAATCATGCTCACCCGCTTGCGAGAAATAGTCGAGAAGGTGGCCAGCGCGCCGCGTCTGAACGAGGCGCTGAATATTCTGGTCACCGACATCTGTCTTGCGATGGAAACCGAGGTCTGTTCGGTGTATCTGGCCGACCACGATCGGCGCTGCTATTACCTGATGGCAACCCGTGGTTTGAAAAAACCACGTGGACGCACCGTAACGCTCGCATTTGATGAAGGTATCGTGGGTCTGGTCGGGCGGCTGGCTGAACCCATCAACCTTGCTGACGCACAAAAACACCCCAGCTTTAAGTACATCCCTTCCGTAAAAGAAGAGCGCTTCCGCGCTTTCCTTGGCGTGCCGATTATCCAGCGTCGCCAGCTGCTCGGCGTGCTGGTCGTCCAGCAGCGTGAGCTACGTCAGTACGACGAAAGCGAGGAGTCTTTCCTCGTCACGCTGGCCACGCAGATGGCTGCGATCCTCTCCCAGTCCCAGCTTGCCGCGCTTTTTGGTCAGTATCGCCATACGCGCATTCGTGCCCTTCCGGCATCGCCAGGCGTGGCGATAGCTGAAGGCTGGATGGACGCTACGCTGCCGCTGATGGAGCAGGTTTACGAAGCCTCAACGCTTGATGAAGCGCTGGAGCGCGAGCGTCTCACCGCTGCGCTGGAAGAGGCGGCGAATGAGTTTCGTCGTTACAGCAAGCGCTTCGCCGCAGGCGCGCAAAAAGAGACGGCGGCGATCTTTGACCTCTATTCGCACCTGCTCTCCGATGCGCGTCTGCGTCGTGAGCTTTTTGCGGAAGTGGATAAAGGCTCGGTCGCGGAGTGGGCGGTTAAGAAGGTTATCGAAAAATTTGCCGACCAGTTTGCGGCACTGACCGACGGTTACCTGAAAGAGCGGGCAGGCGATCTGCGCGCGCTGGGGCAGCGCCTGCTTTTCCATCTTGATGACACCATTCAGGGCCCAAATGCCTGGCCAAAACGGTTTGTTCTGGTTGCCGACGAACTTTCGGCAACGACGCTGGCTGAACTGCCCCAGGACAGGCTGGCCGGTGTGGTGGTGCGTGATGGTGCCGCCAACTCACACGCCGCCATTATGGTGCGCGCGCTGGGTATCCCTACCGTTATGGGGGCGGACATTCAGCCGTCGGTACTGCACCGACGTACGCTGGTGGTCGACGGCTATCGCGGTGAGCTGCTGGTCGATCCTGAGCCGGTTCTGCTCCAGGAGTACCAGCGTCTTATCAGCGAAGAGAATGAATTAAGCAAGCTGGCTGAAGATGACGTTAACCTGCCCGCACAGCTGAAGAGCGGTGAGCGGATCAAAGTCATGCTCAACGCCGGTTTAAGCCCTGAACATGAAGAAAAGCTTGGCAGCCGCATCGACGGTATTGGCCTATACCGTACTGAAATCCCGTTCATGCTGCAGAGTGGTTTCCCCTCCGAAGAGGAGCAGGTGGCACAGTATCAGGGGATGCTGCAGATGTTTAACGACAAACCTGTCACCCTGCGTACCCTGGATGTCGGGGCGGATAAACAGCTGCCCTATATGCCGATCAGCGAAGAAAACCCGTGCCTGGGCTGGCGTGGGATCCGCATTACGCTCGATCAGCCGGAGATCTTCCTGATCCAGGTACGTGCGATGCTGCGCGCCAACGCGGCGACGGGCAATCTCAGCATCCTGCTGCCGATGGTCACCAGCATCGATGAGATCGACGAGTCCCGGCGGCTGATCGAACGTGCTGGCCGCGAAGTGGAAGAGATGATCGGCTATGCGATCCCGAAACCGCGGATTGGTGTGATGCTTGAAGTGCCGTCTATGGTCTTTATGCTGCCGCAGCTGGCAAACCGTGTTGATTTTATCTCTGTCGGCACGAACGACCTGACGCAATATATCCTGGCCGTCGACCGTAACAATACTCGCGTCGCCAGTATCTACGACAGCCTGCATCCGGCGATTATTCGCGCGTTAGCGATGATCGCCCGTGAAGCGGAGCAGTACGGTATTGATTTACGCCTGTGCGGTGAAATGGCCGGGGATTCAATGTGTGTTGCGATCCTGATTGGTCTGGGATTCCGCCATCTGTCGATGAACGGTCGCGCCGTCGCCCGCGTGAAATACCTGCTGCGCCATATCGACATCAATGATGCCCGCGAGCTGGCTGAACGCAGCCTTGAGGCGCAGCTGGCAACGGAAGTCCGCCACCAGGTCGCGGCGTTTATGGAACGACGCGGTATGGGCGGTCTGATCCGCGGCGGCCGCTAATCGTTTTTCGCCCTCTCCCTGTGGGTGAGGGCGCCAGCGCGCATAAAACCCTATACACATCTTTTACATCTCTGGCGCATCCTCCGCGCCCGCCTTGTGCTATGATTCGCAACTTTGGAGCCTCTGCTTACAGCAGAATCGCATTTCTACCGCTGTCCACTTTCAGCGGAATAACAACATCTTGTGGTGACAGATGAACAGTGGTTATCTGCATTTTCCGGAATTTGATCCGGTCATTTTCTCAGTAGGACCTGTTTCGCTTCACTGGTACGGTCTGATGTACCTGGTGGGCTTCATTTTTGCCATGTGGCTCGCTGGCCGTCGCGCCAGCCGTCCGGGCAGCGGCTGGACCAAAAACGAAGTTGAAAACCTGCTGTATGCGGGCTTCCTCGGCGTGTTCCTCGGTGGCCGTATCGGGTATGTGCTGTTCTATAACTTCCCGGTATTCCTGAACGATCCGCTCTATCTGTTCCGCGTCTGGGACGGAGGCATGTCCTTCCACGGCGGCCTGATTGGGGTGATCCTGGTGATGGTGATTTTTGCCAAACGCACCAAACGCAACTTCTTCCAGGTTTCAGATTTTATCGCACCGCTGATCCCGTTTGGTCTCGGCGCTGGTCGTCTGGGCAACTTTATCAACGGTGAACTGTGGGGCCGCGTCGACCCGAGCGTGCCGTACACGATGCTCTTCCCGGGCTCCCGCGCAGAAGACATCGCGCTGCTGCCATCGCATCCGGAGTGGCAGTCCATTTTCGATACCTACGGCGTTCTGCCGCGCCATATGTCTCAGCTGTATGAGCTGGCGCTGGAAGGCGTGGTGCTGTTTATCATCCTCAACCTGTTTATTCGCAAGCCGCGCCCGATGGGGGCTGTTTCCGGGCTGTTCCTGATTGGCTATGGCGCGTTCCGCATCATCGTCGAATTCTTCCGCCAGCCTGACGCACAGTTTACCGGCGAGTGGGTACAGTACATCAGCATGGGGCAGATCCTCTCCATTCCGATGATTGTCGCGGGTGCCATTATGATGATTTGGGCGTATCGTCGTCGTCCACAGCAACAAATTTCCTGAGGAACCATGAAACAGTATCTTGAATTGATGAAAAAAGTGCTCGATGAGGGCACGCCGAAAAACGACCGCACCGGTACCGGTACGCTCTCCATTTTTGGCCACCAGATGCGCTTCAATCTGCAAGAAGGCTTCCCGCTGGTGACGACAAAGCGCTGCCACCTGCGCTCGATCATTCATGAACTGCTCTGGTTCCTGCAAGGTGATACCAACGTTGCGTATCTGCACGAAAATAACGTCTCAATCTGGGACGAGTGGGCAGATGAAAACGGCAACCTGGGCCCGGTTTACGGTAAGCAGTGGCGCGCATGGCCAACGCCTGATGGCCGCCATATTGACCAGATCACCACCGTGATGAACCAGCTGAAAAACGATCCGGACTCGCGCCGAATCATTGTTTCCGCCTGGAACGTCGGCGAGCTGGATAAAATGGCGCTGGCACCGTGCCACGCGTTCTTCCAGTTCTATGTGGCGGATGGAAAGCTTTCCTGCCAGCTCTACCAGCGCTCCTGTGACGTGTTCCTCGGCCTGCCGTTTAACATTGCCAGCTATGCGCTGTTAGTTCACATGATGGCGCAGCAGTGCGACCTGGAAGTGGGTGATTTTGTCTGGACCGGTGGGGATACCCATCTTTACAGCAACCATATGGAACAGACGCATCTCCAGCTGACCCGCGAACCGCGTGCGCTGCCGAAGCTGATTATCAAACGCAAACCGGCATCAATCTTCGACTACCGCTTTGATGATTTCGAGATTGAGGGCTACGACCCACATCCGGGCATCAAAGCGCCCGTCGCTATCTGATGCGATAAAGCGTGACACAACCGGTGCTGTTTAGCGCCGGTTTTTTTTCGCCTTTATTCCGTTTCCCGAGGCGCTATCCAGAAAGCGTGCAACGCGCTGCAACTCTCCCAATTCTCCGGACAACACCTCGTAAAACGAGGATCCGTCTCTCGTCATCTTCACGGCGCTTCGCCACACTCCCGGTATGAAAAAAGAGAACGGTTTTACGTTTATCGAAACGCTTGTCGCCGTTTCGCTTGTCGTTATCCTCAGCGCCTCAGGTCTGTACGGCTGGGACAGCTGGCAACGACAGCAGCGGCTGTGGCAAACCGCCAGTCAGGTGCGAGATTACCTGCTGTTTCTGCGCAACCATGCCAACCGGCACAACAGCGACCATCTTATTACCCTTCAGCGGGTGGGAGGTGGGGACTGTCTGGTGAGCTCTGCCGTGCAGGGCTGTAAGAAGGAGAGTCCCTTTGTGCTGATTCCGCCCTGGCCTGAGGTCGAGGTCAGTGAGGTCACGCCGTCGCTGGGGTTTTATGGATTAAGGGATACAGCGTGGGCAGGGCGGATACGCGTTCAAAGCCGTGCCGGAGCATGGCTGATTATTGTCTCAAATGGAGGACGCATCAGGATGTGTCAGGTCTCTGAGGGAGGTTCATGTTGATGAGGCAGCGCGGTTTCTCACTGACTGAAGTGCTGATTGCCACGGCGATGAGCAGCCTTTTGCTGATAAGCGCGTCGCGTTTTTTACCCGGCTTGCAGCGGGCAGTCTTACTGCAATCCGGCCAGAGAGAGCTGGAGGAAGAGGTCTGGCAACACCTGTTTGCCCTGGGCAAACAGCTTCAGCGTGCGGGGTACTGTGCGGGAAACTGTCAGGGACAGGCGCTGGTGACCGCGAGGCTTGGAGGCTGCGTCATTGTACGCTGGGATGCCAACAGTAACGGCAACTGGGATAGCAGCGCATCAGAAAATGACAGCACCGGTTTTCGTCTGGAATCCGGCGCGCTGGAAACCCAGCGTGGGGCGACGTCGTGTGAAGGAAAAGGATGGGAAAAGCTCACGGACCCGGACAGGCTGGTAATCACGCGCTTTGTGGTGAGCAAAGTTGAACATGCCGGTTTTGCGCCAGAGCTAAATATCGAACTGGCCGCGATGCGTAAAGGCGGGCAGGGGGAGCCCTGGCAGGCGTTGTATACGGTCACGGGGTACAACCTGTGAATCGTCAACGCGGAATGTCTTCACTGGCCCTGGTTCTGCTTTTACTGGTGCTCGGTACCCTGATCCTGTCGGGTCTCAATCAGCAGCTGACAACATTTAGCGCGCTCGTTGGCGGCGAGAGCCGCTCGCTTCAGCAGCAGGCGACGGTACAGTCCGCGCTTGAGTGGGGACGGGTTCAGGGCTGGTCATCAGAGCTGCAGGTTCAGTGCAAAAAGACATCGGCGTGGCGAGTCTGTTTGCGCCAGCTGAGTGAGGCGCGTGTGCTGCTGATTGCCGGAGACAGTGACCTGCTGCTCTGGCGCGCAGGAGAGATTGTCGACGGGAAAATTCGCTTTTCGCCTCACGGCTGGAGTGATTTTTGTCCACTAAAGGAGAGCGCGTTATGTCAGCTGCCGTGAGCCGAGAAAAAGGGTTTAGCATGGTGGAGGTCCTGCTGGCGATGATGCTGCTGGTGATCGTCGTGACGGCTCTGTCGGGTTATCACCGGGCGCTGGCGGCGCGGTTTAGCGTGTTTAACCAGTATCGCCAGCTCTGGCACCATGCCTGGAATCAGTCTCAGCTCTCAACAAATGTTCTCCCCGCAGGCTGGCAGGCCAGTCGGGGGCAGACAACGCTCGCAGGATGTGTCAGCATCACGGTTACACTAATTTCTCCTCTGGGGCGGCGCGGTGAGATAACGCGTCTGCATTGCCCGGTTAGCCAGTAGTCGGGAGCGTCTATGTTAAGGGTCTACCACTCAAATCGTCTGGATGTGCTGGAAGCACTGATGGAATTTATCGTTGAGCGCGAGCGGCTTGACGATCCTTTTGAGCCCGAAATGGTGCTGGTGCAGAGCACCGGTATGGCACAGTGGCTGCAAATGTCGCTTTCCCGTAAATTTGGCATAGCCGCGAATATTGATTTCCCGCTGCCCGCGAGCTTTATCTGGGAGATGTTTGTTCGCGTGTTGCCGGACATCCCCGAGCAGAGCGCCTTCAACAAGCAGGCCATGAGCTGGAAGCTGATGGCGCTGCTGCCGGACATGCTGCAGCGTGATGAATTCGCCATGCTGCGTCACTACCTCAATGACGATACCGACAAGCGCAAGCTGTTCCAGCTGGCATCGCGCACCGCCGATCTTTATGACCAATACCTTGTTTACCGTTCTGACTGGTTAATTCGTTGGGAAGCGGGCGAGTTGGTTGAAGGCCTGCCGGAGGCGCAAATATGGCAGGCCCCGCTGTGGAAAGCGCTGGTAGAGCATACGGAGAAACTGGGCCAGCCTAAGTGGCACCGTGCCAATCTCTACGAGCGGTTTATCTCGATACTTGAAAATGCGTCGGAGCGCCCGGCCCGACTTCCGTCACGTGTTTTTATCTGCGGAATATCCGCATTACCCCCTGTCTATCTAAAGGCGTTGAATGCGCTGGGTAAGCATATTGATATCCATATTTTGTTTACCAACCCATGCCGACAATACTGGGGGGATATCCTCGACGAACGCTGGCTTGCCCGGCTGGTGAGCCGCCAAAGAAAGCGCCTTTTTGAAGAACGTGCCGTCCCGCTGTTTAAAGATGGCTCGACTGCCGGGCAGCTTTTCGATGAAGACGGTATCCAGAACCTGCCCAATCCGCTGCTTGCCTCATGGGGGAAGCTGGGACGTGACTACATTCATATGCTTTCAGACATCACTTCCTCAGGGGAAGGTGACGTGGATGCCTTTGTTGAGATCGCCCCGGACAGCCTGCTGCATAATATTCAGTTAGATATCCTGGATCTGGAAAACCGTGCCGTCATGGGCGTGACGGCGAACGAGTTCGAACGCAGCGATAATAAGCGAAAACTGGATCCTGACGATCGCAGCGTCACGATCCACGTTTGCCACAGCCCGCAGCGTGAGGTCGAAGTGCTTCACGATCAACTGCTGGCGATGCTGCAGGAGGACCCCGATCTGACGCCACGCGATATCGTGGTGATGGTGGCGGATATCGACAGCTACAGTCCCTTTATTCAGGCCGTCTTTGGCAGCGCGACGGGCGAGCGATACCTGCCTTACGCTATCTCTGACCGTCGTGCCCGTCAGTCGCATCCGGTATTGCAGGCGTTTATCACTCTTCTGTCACTGCCGGATAGCCGGTTTATCTCCGAAGATGTCCTGGCATTGCTGGATGTTCCCGTGCTGGCTGCACGCTTCAACATCAATGAAGAGGGCCTGCGCTACCTTCGTCAGTGGGTGAATGAGTCTGGCGTTCGCTGGGGGATCGATGACGATAACGTTCAGGAATTCGAGCTTCCCCCAACCGGGCAGCACACCTGGAGATTTGGTCTGACGCGTATGCTGCTGGGCTACGCCATGGAGAGCAGCCAGGGCGAGTGGAATGAGGTGCTGCCTTACGATGAGTCCAGCGGGTTAATTGCTGAACTGGTGGGGCATTTAGCGTCGCTATTAATGCAGCTTAACCGCTGGCGATATGCGCTGTTGCAGCCGCGTCCACTTGAAGAATGGCTCCCGGTTTGCAGGGCGTTGCTTAATGATTTCTTCCTGCCAGACAGTGACACCGAAGCGGCCATGGCGCTGATTGAAACCCAGTGGCAGGCAATCATCGACGAAGGCGTGAATTCCCACTATCAGGAGGCCATCCCGCTGTCGCTGCTGCGGGATGAGCTGACGCAGCGGCTTGACCAGGAGCGAATCAGCCAGCGTTTCCTGGCGGGTCCTGTCAATATTTGTACCCTGATGCCCATGCGCTCTATCCCGTTCAGGGTGGTCTGCCTGCTTGGCATGAACGACGGTGTGTATCCGCGCGCGCTGCCGCCGCTGGGGTTCGACTTGATGAGCGCAAACCCAAAACGGGGCGATCGTAGCCGCCGTGATGATGACCGCTACCTCTTCCTTGAAGCGCTTATTTCCGCTCAGAGTAAGCTCTATATCAGCTATATCGGTCGTTCCATTCAGGACAACAGCGAGCGTTTCCCCTCTGTACTGGTGCAGGAGCTGGTGGACTATATCGGCCAGAGCCACTACCTGCCGGGAGATGAAGCGCGCAACTGCGATGAAAGCGAGCAGAGGGTGAAAGCCCATATCACCTGTTTCCACAGCCGCATGCCGTTTGACCCGGTGAACTACACAGCCAGCGAGCTCCAGAGCTATGCACAGGAGTGGCTACCGGCGGCGAAAAAAGAGGGAAGTGCGCATACCGATTTCATTCAGGAACTTGATCCGCGCCCAATCGACACTCTGACCTTCGAACAGCTTCAGCGGTTTTGGGCGCATCCGGTGCGCGCCTTCTTCCAGCAACGACTGCAGGTCAACTTCCGCTCTGAAGAGAGCGAAATTCCTGAGGCAGAGCCGTTTACGCTGGAAGGTCTGGAACGCTACCAGTTAAACCTGCAGCTGCTGAATGCGCTGGTTGAAGAGGAAGATGCGGACAAGCTTTACCGCCGCTACCGCGCTGCGGGTCAGCTGCCCTACGGCGCGTTCGGGGAAATTGTCTGGGAGGCGCAGTGTCAGGAGATGACCGCTCTGGCGGAGCGCGTGAGAGCGTGCCGACAGCCGGGGAAAAGTATTGAAATCGATCTCAACTGCAACGGGGTACAGCTCACGGGCTGGTTAACCCAGGTTCAGCCGGACGGGCTGCTGCGCTGGCGGCCCTCAATGCTGAGCGTTTCGCAGGGATTGCAACTCTGGCTGGAACATCTTGTCTACAGTGCGGGTGGGCATAAAGGCGAAAGCCGGATTTTCGTGCGCAAAGAGGGGGAATGGCGCTTCCCGCCGATGGAAGCCGAGCAGGCGTTAGGTCATCTCTCTTTGTACATTGAGGGCTACCGTCAGGGAATGAACAAACCGCTCCTGTTACTGCCGGAAAGTGGCGGGGCGTGGATAAAAGCCTGTTATGACGCGCAGAATGATGCGATGTTAACGGATGAGGCTTCGCTGCAGAAAGCACGCAGTAAATTTATGCAGGCCTATGAAGGTAACATGATGGTGCGTGGCGAAGGTGAAGATGTCTGGTATCAGCGCTTATGGCGAACCCTTGAGCCAGAGTACTTCGAGGCTATCACGGAAGAGGCGCAGCGCTACCTGCTGCCGTTGTTTAAATTTAATCAGTCCTGAGTGCTGTATAAAAATTGCGCAGCATGAGGTGTTCATTTATGATGCACTTCTTATCACGGACTGATGTACCCAATAAAGAGATGTTGGCGTGTCCAGCGCGCAATGTGTTAATGATGTAGCCGTGATAAAGAGGTAGCACCTTGTTTAAAGCGTTTGTTTTGTTTTTCGCCCTCTGGGTACCCGTCACTCAGGCAGACTCCGGTTGGCAACCCGTTCAGGAAACTATTCGTAAAAGCGAAAAAGATACCCGTCAATATCAGGCTATTCGTCTTGATAACGGCATGACCGTACTGCTGGTCTCCGATCCGCAGGCGGTGAAATCCCTTTCGGCATTAGTGGTGCCGGTTGGATCGCTGGAAGATCCTGACGCTCATCCTGGGCTTGCACACTATCTGGAACATATGACGCTGATGGGGTCAAAAAAATACCCGCAGCCAGATAGCCTGTCCGAATTTCTGAAAATGCATGGCGGCAGCCACAATGCCAGCACGGCACCGTACCGCACGGCCTTTTATCTTGAAGTCGAAAATGATGCGCTGGAAGGGGCGGTCGATCGCCTTGCTGATTCCATCGCCGCGCCCTTGCTGGATAAAAAATATGCCGATCGTGAACGCAATGCGGTGAATGCCGAGCTGACCATGGCCCGTACGCGAGACGGTATGCGCATGGCCCAGGTCAGTGCCGAAACCATCAACCCTGCACACCCGGGTTCGCGTTTCTCCGGCGGTAACCTTGAGACGTTAAGCGACAAACCGAACAGCCCGGTGCTGGATGCCCTGCACGCGTTTCGCGATAAATACTACTCCGCCAACCTGATGAAAGCGGTCATCTACAGCAATAAACCGTTGCCAGAACTGGCAGACATGGCGGCTAAAACGTTTGGACGGGTGCCGAATAAAAATATCGACCTGCCGCAAATAAACGTCCCGGTGGTTACGGACGCGCAAAAAGGCCTCGTTATCCACTACGTGCCGGCGCTGCCGCGCAAAGTGCTGCGCGTGGAATTCCGCATCGATAACAACACCGCACAGTTTCGCAGTAAAACCGATGAGCTGGTCACCTACCTGATAGGTAACCGTAGCCCGGGTACGCTGTCTGACTGGCTGCAAAAACAGGGGCTGGTGGAAGGTATTCGCGCCGACTCCGATCCGGTTGTGAACGGCAATAGCGGCGTGCTGGCGATCTCCGCCACCCTGACCGACAAAGGACAGGCCAACCGTGATGAAGTCGTGGCGGCGATCTTCAGCTACCTCGCTTTACTGCGCGAGAAAGGCGTCGATAAGCGCTATTTTGATGAACTTGCCCACGTGCTGGATCTCGATTTCCGCTACCCGTCCATCACCCGCGACATGGATTACGTTGAGTGGCTGGCGGATACCATGATCCGCGTGCCGGTGGAACATACCCTCGATGCGGTGAATATTGCCGACCGGTACGATGCCGGGGCGGTAAAAGCTCGCCTGGCGATGATGACGCCGGAGAATGCCCGCATCTGGTACATCAGCCCGAACGAACCGCATAACAAGACGGCGTACTTTGTCGATGCCCCTTATCAGGTGGATAAAATCAGCGCTCAGACCTTCGCCGACTGGCAGAAAAAGGCCGGGGAGATTGCGTTGAAGCTGCCGGAGCTGAACCCCTATATTCCGGATGACTTCTCGCTGATCAAAACGACGAAAGATTACCCGCATCCGGAACTCATCATTGACGAACCGACGCTGCGCGTCGTGTATACCCCAAGCCGCTATTTCGCCAGCGAGCCAAAGGCCGATGTCAGCGTGGTGCTGCGTAACCCGAAAGCGATGAACAGCGCCAAAAATCAGGTGATGTTCGCGCTCAATGACTATCTCGCCGGGATTGCGCTCGATCAGCTCAGCAACCAGGCGGCCGTGGGCGGCATCAGCTTCTCCACCAACGCCAACAACGGTTTGATGCTCAATGCAAACGGCTATACCCAGCGTTTGCCTCAGCTGTTCCAGGCACTGCTGGAAGGGTATTTCAGCTACACGCCGACGGAAGAGCAGCTTGAGCAGGCCAAATCGTGGTACGCCCAGATGATGGATTCTGCCGAGAAGGGCAAAGCTTACGATCTGGCGCTTATGCCGGCGCAAATGCTGTCGCAGGTTCCTTATTTCCAGCGAGAAGACCGCCGCGCGCTGTTGCCTTCGATCTCCTTAAAAGACGTGCTGGCGTACCGTGACGCGCTGAAAACCAACACGCGTCCGGAGTTCCTGATCGTCGGCAACATGAGTGAGGAGCAGGCCAAAACCCTGGCGGAGAATGTGCGCACTCAGCTCGGTTCGAAAGGCGACGAGTGGTGCCGCAACCAGGACGTGCTGGTTGAGAAAAAGCAGAATGTGATTTTTGAAAAGACGGGTAACAGCACGGATTCCGCGCTGGCCGCGGTCTTTGTGCCAACGGGGTATGATGAATTCGCCAGCTCAGCGCAGAGCGCCGTGCTGGGACAAATTATTCAGCCGTGGTTCTATAACCAGTTACGCACAGAAGAGCAGCTTGGCTACGCGGTATTTGCCTTCTCCATGAACGTCGGCCGACAGTGGGGGCTGGGCTTCCTGCTGCAAAGCAGCGACAAACAGCCGGCGTATCTCTGGCAGCGTTACCAGGCCTTCTTCCCGCAGGTGGAAGCAAAGCTGCGCGCGATGAAGCCGGAAGAGTTTGCTCAGATCCAGCAGGCCGTCATCGCGCAGGTAATGCAGCCGCCGCAGACGCTGGGTGAAGAAGCCTCGCAGCTGAGCAAAGATTTCGATCGCGGTAATCTGAATTTTGATTCGCGTGATAAAGTAGTGGCCGAGATAAAACAGCTGACGCCGCAGAAGGTTGCCGACTTCTTCCATCAGGCGGTCATTAAGCCGCAGGGTATCACCATCCTGTCCCAGGTTTCCGGTAGCCAGAACGGGAAAACGGAGTACGTGAACCCGAAAGGCTGGAAAGTCTGGAAAAGCGTCAGCGCGCTGCAGCAATCTATGCCCTGGAGTAAGAAAGAATGACCGATACCGCTGAGACCCTTGATCCCTTACGTTTACCTCTGCAGGGTGAACGATTGATTGAAGCCTCAGCGGGAACGGGAAAAACCTTCACCATCGCCGCCCTCTATCTGCGTCTGCTGCTGGGGCTTGGCGGCAACGCCGCTTTTCCACGCCCTTTGAGCGTGGAAGAGCTGCTGGTGGTGACCTTCACCGAGGCTGCTACCGCTGAGCTGCGGGGCCGTATTCGTACCAATATCCACGAGCTGCGCATCGCCTGTCTGCGTCAGAGCACGGATAACCCTCTCTACGCGAGCCTTCTGGAAGAGATTGCCGATAAGCAACAGGCAGCACAGTGGCTGCTCCTCGCCGAACGGCAGATGGATGAAGCGTCCGTCTTCACCATTCACGGTTTTTGCCAGCGCATGCTGAGCCTGAATGCGTTTGAATCCGGCATGCTGTTCGAACAGCAGCTTATTGAAGATGAATCCGTGCTTCGCTATCAGGCCTGCGCGGATTTCTGGCGTCGCCATTGCTACCCGTTACCGCGCGATATCGCCGAAGCCGTACACGCGTTGTGGAAGGGCCCGGAGGCGCTGCTGCGCGCTATCGATCGTTATCTGCAGGGGGAAGCGCCAGTCATCAAATCCCCGCCGCCGGCAGATGAAACGCTGGCCTCACGGCATGAAAAAATCATCGCGCAGATTGCCGACATCAAGCAAAAATGGCTTGAGTCCGTTGGCGAGATTGACGCAATCATCGAAAATTCCGGGATTGATCGACGCAAGTTTAACCGTGGCAATCAGGGGAAATGGATCGACAAGATCGGCGCCTGGGCGCAGGAAGAGACGCGAGGCTACCAGCTCCCGGACGCGCTGGAGAAATTCTCCCAACGTTTCCTGGTTGAGCGGACCAAAGCCGACGGCATTGTCCCTGAGCATCCCCTGTTTGTGGCGATTGAATCCCTGCTGGCGGAGCCCTTAACGCTCAACGATCTGATGATTGCCCGCGCCATGACGGAAATTCGCGAAGCCGTCGCGCGTGAGAAACGCCGCCGGGGTGAACTGGGTTTCGACGATATGCTGAGCCGCCTCGATGCGGCGCTGTGCAGTGAAAACGGTGAAGCGCTTGCCGCCGCGATCCGCACCCGTTTCCCGGTGGCGATGATCGACGAATTTCAGGATACCGACCCGCAGCAGTACCGCATTTTCCGCCGTATCTGGCGCCAGCAGCCCGACACCGCGCTGCTGCTAATCGGCGATCCGAAACAGGCTATCTACGCCTTCCGTGGTGCGGATATTTTCACCTACATGAAAGCCCGCAGTGAGGTTGACGCGCACTACACGCTCGATACCAACTGGCGCTCCTCTCCCGGCATGGTGGAAAGCGTCAACGGGCTCTTCAGCCGCATGGATACGGCGTTTATGTTCCGGGAGATCCCGTTTCAGCCGGTAAAGTTTGCCGAGAAAAATGCCTCGTTGCGCTTCGAGTTCAACGGCGAGACGCAGCCTGCCATGAACTTCTGGCTGCTGGATGGGGAAGGCTGCGGCGTTGCCGACTATCAAAATGCCATGGCCCAGCACTGTGCCGCGCAAATCCGTGACTGGCTCAGTGCGGGCGCGCGCGATGACGCGCTGCTGTGGAAGGGGGATAAACCCACTCCGGTAAAGGCATCGGATATTACGGTACTGGTGCGTAGCCGTCAGGAGGCCGCGCTCATCCGCGACGCCCTGACGTTACTGAATATCCCCTCCGTCTACCTCTCAAACCGCGACAGCGTCTTTGAAACGCTGGAAGCGCAGGAGATGCTATGGCTGCTGCAGGCCGTGCTGGCCCCGGAGCGGGAAAGCACGCTGCGCAGCGCACTGGCGAGCGCGATGCTCGGGCTGAATGCGCGGGATATTGATGCGCTCAACAATGACGAAGCCGCATGGGATGCCGTGGTCGAAGAGTTTGTTCGCTACCGCGAAAAATGGCAGAAGCGCGGGGTAATGGCAATGGTGCGCGAGCTCATGGCGCAGCGCCACATTGCGGAGAATATGCTGGCGACAGCAGGCGGCGAGCGCCGTTTGACCGATATTTTACATATCAGCGAACTGTTGCAGGAAGCGGGTACGCAGCTGGAGAGCGAGCACGCTCTGGTGCGCTGGCTGGCGCAGCAGATTGCCGATCCGAACAGCAATTCGTCCAGCCAGCAGATGCGCCTTGAGAGCGATAAACATCTGGTGCAGATCGTCACCATTCACAAATCGAAAGGCCTGGAATATCCGCTGGTCTGGCTGCCGTTTATTGCCAATTACCGCGTGCAGGATCAGGCCTTTTACCACGATCGCGAGTCTTTTGAGGCGGTGCTCGATCTCAGCAACGCGGAGTCCAGCGTTGAGCTGGCAGAGGCTGAACGTCTGGCGGAAGATTTGCGCCTGCTCTACGTGGCGCTGACCCGTTCGATCTGGCACTGTAGCCTGGGCGTTGCGCCTCTGTTCCGTCGCCGTGGCGAAAAAAGCGGGGAGAGCGATTTTCATCTGAGCGCGCTGGGGCGGCTTATTCAGCAGGGTGAACCCAAAGACGCGGCAGGCCTGCGTCAGTGCATCGAATCCCTTTGCACTGAGCATGTTGCCCTGCATATTCCTTCGCTGCCCGACAACAGCCGCTGGCAGATGCCGGAGCTGCGTGATTCAGCGCTCCATGCCCGCCAGGTTGTGCGTACGATAGCCGACGACTGGCGCGTCACCAGCTACTCCGGTTTACAACAGCACGGGCAGAGTATCGCTCAGGATCTGATGCCAAAACTGGACGTGGATGCCGCGGGGGCCGGTAGCGTACCCGCTGAGCCGGTGCTCACGCCGCACCAGTTCCCGCGCGGCGCTTCTCCAGGCACGTTTTTGCACAGCCTGTTTGAAGAGCTGGATTTTACCCAGCCGGTTTCCGAAGAGTGGGTGCTGAAGATGTTACAGAGTGGTGGTTACGACGCGCATTGGCAGCCGGTTCTCACCGACTGGATCCGCGCGGTTCTGCATGCTCCGCTCACCGCGCAGGGGATCTCGCTTAGCCAGTTGACTACCAAAGATAAGCAGGTGGAGATGGAGTTTTATCTCCCCATCGCCAGTCCGCTCAGGGCAGAGGCACTTGATGCGGTGATCCGCGAGTACGATCCGTTATCCGCCGGGTGCCCGCCGCTGAACTTCCGCCAGGTGCAGGGGATGCTCAAAGGTTTTATCGACCTGGTTTTCCGCCACGAAGGACGCTACTACCTGCTGGATTACAAATCGAACTGGCTGGGTGAAAGCAGCGAAGCCTACACGCAAGACGCGATGGCCGCGGCCATGCAGATGCATCGCTACGATCTGCAGTACCAGCTTTATACCCTGGCGCTGCACCGTTACCTGCGCCATCGCATGGCTGATTACCGCTACGAAGCGCATTTTGGCGGCGTAATTTACCTGTTCCTGCGCGGCGTGGATGCTAACGACCCGCGTTCCGGCGTCTTTAGCACGCGTCCGGCTGCGGAACTGATTGAAAAAATGGATAACCTGTTTGCTGCAGGCACGGAGGAGGTGGCATGACGATGCAGGCGCTACTGCTGGACGCGGTTGAACAACGATTACTGCGCCACCTGGATGTGCAGTTCGCCATGATGGTGGCAGGTGAGGAGCCTGCCGTCATGCTTGCCGCCGCCATTCTGAGCAAAGACGCGGGGGAGGGGCACGTGTGTCTGCCGCTGTCGCGTCTGGCGGTGGATGAGAAGATGCCTCCGGTTTTACAGGCGTGCTTCGCGCTGCTGGGTGACGCAGTGGACTGGCAGGAGATACTACTCGGCTCGCCTGCCGTGAGCGGAGCCGATACCGGGACGCCGATGATCCTTGTCGGCGAGCGTTTGTATCTTAACCGGCTCTGGCGTAACGAACTGACGGTAGCGCGCTTTTTCAGCGAGACCAACGCCCCGCTTCCCTGCGATGAAACGCGGCTGCGGCAAACGCTGGATACGCTGTTCACCTCTGACGACGAGACAGACTGGCAGAAAGTGGCGGCTGCCGTGGCCTTAACGCGACGGATCTCGGTGATTTCTGGCGGCCCGGGTACCGGGAAAACGACCACCGTGGCAAAACTGCTTGCCGCGTTGATTCAGTTATCGGGTGAGCAAAAGTGCCGTATTCGCCTGGCGGCCCCCACCGGTAAAGCGGCGGCACGTCTGACGGAATCGTTAGGCGGCGCGCTGCAAAAGCTGCCGCTAACCGGGGAGCAGCTTGCGCTTTTCCCCAATGAGGCCAGCACGCTGCACCGTTTGCTTGGTGCACAGCCGGGTAGCCAGCGTCTGCGCTATCATGCCGGTAATCCGCTGCACCTTGACGTGCTGGTGGTGGATGAAGCCTCAATGATTGACCTGACGATGATGTCGCGTTTGATCGATGCGCTACCGCCGCACGCGCGCGTCATTTTCCTCGGCGATCGTGACCAGCTTGCCTCCGTGGAGGCGGGGGCGGTACTGGGTGATATCTGCACCTATGCCAGCCTGGGATATACCGCTGAACGCGCTCAGGAGTTAGCCCGTCTCACCGGATGCTCGCTCACCTCTGAAAACCATTCGCTAGCAGGGGCGCTTCGCGACAGCCTGTGTCTGCTGCAAAAAAGCTACCGTTTCGGCAGCGACTCCGGCATCGGCCAGCTTGCGGCAGCGGTGAACCGGGGCGACCGGCGCGCCACCACGGCGGTATTTGACGGAACCTTTAAGGATATTGAGAAAAAATCGCTGCAAAGCGCGGAAGAGTATCAGGCGATGCTTGACGACGCCCTGCAGGGGTACCAGCGCTTTCTGACGGACGTACAACAGCAAAGTACGCCGGAGCAGGTCATTGCCGCGTTTGGCGAATATCAGTTGCTCTGTGCGCTGAGGGAAGGCCCCTTTGGTGTCCGGGGTCTTAACGACAGGCTGGAACAGCTGCTGGCGCAAAAACGCAAAATTAACCGTACCCCGCACTCGCGCTGGTATGAAGGGCGACCGGTGATGATCTCCCGCAACGACAGCGCGCTGGGATTGTTTAACGGGGATATCGGGATTGCGCTCGACTGCGGTCAGGGACTGCGCGTCTGGTTCCAGATGCCGGACGGGAGCGTGAAGTCCTTCCAGCCCAGCCGTTTGCCCGAGCATGAAACCGCCTGGGCGATGACGGTGCATAAATCCCAGGGCTCCGAATTTAACCACGCGGCGCTGATCCTGCCCACGCAGCTTTCCCCCGTTATTACCCGAGAGCTGATCTATACCGCCATAACGCGCGCACGTCAGCGCCTGTCGCTCTATACCGATGAACGCGTGCTGGTGCAGGCGATTGCCACCCGTACGGAACGTCGAAGCGGGCTGGGCGCGATATTTGAGTCCCTCTGAACGAAAGCCCTCGCCGGACGGTGAGGGCGTCGTATTATCCCAGGTCAGCCATCAGTACTTTTGAGCGGCGCTGATAGTTGTACATCTCTTTCTTCGTCTCCGGCAGAGAATCGATATCCACCGGCGTAAACCCGCGCTCCTGGAACCAGTGAATGCTGCGCGTCGTCAGGACGAACAGCTTGCTCAGCCCCATCTGGCGCGCCTGTGCCGCCACGCGCTCAAGCAGCATTTCACCGCGAGAAGAGCTGCGGTAATCAGGATGCACCGCCACGCAGGCCATTTCACCGATCTTCTCTTCCGGGAACGGATAGAGCGCGGCGCAGGCGATGGTCAGGTTATCGCGCTGAATAATGGTGAATTTGTCGATCTCCATCTCCAGCTGTTCGCGTGAGCGACGCACCAGAATACCCTGCTGTTCCAGCGGGCGGATCAGTTCCAGAATGCCGCCGATATCGTTGATGGTGGCGCGGCGGATCTGCTCCGCACTCTCCATCACAATCTGTGTACCAATACCGTCGCGGGAGAAAAGCTCCTGCAGCAGGGCGCCGTCTTCCTGATAGCTGATCAGGTGGCTGCGGCGCACACCGCTGCGGCAGGCCTTCACGGCGCCACGCAGGAAGCGGACGGTGCCGGAGTGGTAATCGCCTTCGGCTTCCAGCGCCTCCACGCGGGCCTGGGCTTCGTTCGGGAAGAGTTCCGGCACGATTGTTCCTTCATCGTTCACCACGCCCTGGGAGGAGCAGAACCCAATCATTTTTTCCGCCTTCAGCTTGATCGCCAGCTGCGTGGCAATCTCTTCAGACGTCAGGTTAAAGCTTTCGCCGGTCACGGAAACGGCGACCGGGCCCATCAGCACGATGGCACCGCTGTCCAGCTGGCGATGAATGGCTTCTTCATCAATACGACGAATACGACCGCTGTGACAGTAATCCACGCCATCGTCCACGCCAAGCGGCTGGGCAATGATAAAGTTGCCGCTCACGACGTTGATATGCGCCCCCTGCAGCGGCGTGTTGTTCAGGCTCATGGACAGGCGAGCGGTAATATCCAGCTGCAGCAGACCCGCCGCCTGTTTCACCAGCTCAAGGGTTTTGGCATCGGTGACGCGGGTATGTTTGTGGTAAATCGGCTCGTGGTGGTGAGCGGCCAGGTTGGCGTCGATCTGTGGACGCGCGCCATACACCACCACCAGGCGGATCCCCAGGCTGTGCAGCAGGCCAATGTCATTGACGATGCTGGAAAAATTTTCATGCTCAATGGCTTCGCCGCCAAGCATGATGACAAACGTTTTTCCCCGATGGGCGTTGATATAGGGAACAGAATGGCGGAATCCCTGGACCAGTTCGGTTCTACGTTCCTTCACCATGGCACAACCCTTAATGAATGTTTATTCGTAATTTCTGTATTTTTATTCGATTGTGGCCGCGTGTGCAAGCGCAAATTTTCCGCGACCCACAGAAATTGGTAAGTAATCCGTGCGTTAGCGTATGATTGTTTACCCTTTTATAGATGACAGTTTATGCGTCATTCGTTAAAGTTTTCGGTCAATCTGGACATTTTGTATATCAGTCAGTGTTCTTGCTCGGGAGAAGCATGTCGGGATCCAATTCAGCAATAAGCCGCCGCCGTTTGTTAAAAGGGGCCGGGGCAATGTGGTTGCTTAGCGTCAGTCAGGTCGGTCTTGCCGCCACCAGCCAGGTCGTGGCGGTGCGCGTCTGGCCATCGTCGACCTATACGCGCGTGACGGTCGAATCCAATCGCGTGCTGAAATATAAGCAATTTGCCCTCAGCAACCCGGAGCGTGTGGTGGTGGATCTCGAAGGCGTTAACCTCAACTCCGTGCTGAAAGGAATGGCGGCGCAGATCCGCGGTGACGATCCGTTTATTAAATCGGCGCGCGTCGGGCAGTTCGATCCGCAAACCGTGCGCATGGTGTTTGAACTGAAGCAGAACGTTAAGCCGCAGCTGTTTGCCCTGGCGCCTGTTGCGACCTTCAAAGAGCGCCTGGTGATGGATCTCTACCCGGCCAATGCGACGGATATTCAGGATCCGCTTCTTGCCCTGCTGGAGGATTACAACAAGGGCGATTTGGAGCGTCAGGTGCCCCCTGCGCAAAGCGGTCCGCAGCCGGGGAAAGCAGGGCGCGATCGTCCGATTGTGATCATGCTCGATCCAGGCCACGGTGGCGAAGACTCTGGCGCGGTGGGGAAATACCGTACGCGTGAAAAAGACGTGGTGCTGCAAATTGCGCGCCGCCTGAAAGCGTTGATTGATAAAGAAGGCAATATGCGCGCCTATATGACGCGCAATGAAGACGTCTTTATTCCGCTGAAAGTGCGCGTCGCAAAAGCGCAGAAGCAGCGCGCCGATTTGTTCGTGTCGATCCATGCGGATGCGTTTACCAGCCGTCAGCCAAGCGGCTCGTCGGTGTTTGCGCTCTCGACCAAAGGCGCGACCAGTACCGCCGCGAGATACCTTGCGGACACCCAGAACGCCTCTGACTTAATTGGTGGCGTGGGCAAAAGCGGCGATCGCTACGTCGACCACACCATGTTCGATATGGTGCAGTCGCTGACCATTAACGACAGCCTGAAGTTTGGTAAAGCGGTACTGGGCAAGCTGGGCAACATCAATAAGCTGCATAAAAACAGCGTTGAACAGGCCGGGTTTGCGGTACTCAAGGCGCCGGATATCCCGTCCATTCTGGTAGAAACCGCGTTTATCAGTAACGTGGAAGAGGAGCGTAAGCTCAAGACGGCAAAATTCCAGCAGGAGGTTGCGGAGTCGATTCTGGCAGGGATTCGTGCGTATTTCTCTGACGGGGCGACGCTGGCGCGGCGCGGGTAGATCTTTTGGCCGGGTTCACGCCCGGCAAATTCACAAACGACAGATACAAAAAAACACCCTTAAGGGTGTTTATTGTTTTAGAAGTGTTGGTTGCGGGGGCCGGATTTGAACCGACGACCTTCGGGTTATGAGCCCGACGAGCTACCAGGCTGCTCCACCCCGCGTCCGTCTTTCTACTCTTGTAGAAGCTTACTTCTTCAAATTTGATTGGTTGCGGGGGCCGGATTTGAACCGACGACCTTCGGGTTATGAGCCCGACGAGCTACCAGGCTGCTCCACCCCGCGTCCGTCTTTCTACAGTCGTAGAAGGTACTTCATCAAATTTTAATTGGTTGCGGGGGCCGGATTTGAACCGACGACCTTCGGGTTATGAGCCCGACGAGCTACCAGGCTGCTCCACCCCGCGTCCGTGGATGCGCACTATACTCGGATAGGTTTGTGATGCAACCCCTTTTTCACATTTATCATGATTTTGTATGCAAATTGAACGACATGGCGTTGTTTGGACTATTTTTTGCGCAAAATTTGCCAAAGGGCATGCGATCGCATTTCATTAGCCCTGGCGGTTTGTTATCTTCATCACGCGGAAATGGGCAACTTAAAGACGAGATATAATGAAAGGACGTTGGGCGAAGTATCTGATGGCGGGCGCAATGGTAGCAATTCTTGCGGCCTGTTCTTCCAAACCGACCGATCGCGGTCAACAGTATAAAGACGGGAAGTTATCCCAGCCTTTCTCTTTAGTTAATCAGCCTGATGCGGTCGGCGCACCGATTAATGCCGGTGATTTCTCCGAGCAGGTCTACCAGATCCGCAACGCGTCGCCCCGTCTGTATGGCACCCAGAGTAGCGTGTATAACGCGGTCCAGGACTGGCTGAAAGCAGGCGGCGATACGCGCAACATGCGCCAGTTTGGTATCGACGCCTGGCAGATGGAAGGGGCTGATAACTACGGCAACGTTCAGTTTACCGGCTATTACACCCCGGTTATCCAGGCACGACACTCGCGTCAGGGCGAGTTCCAGTATCCTATCTACCGTATGCCGCCAAAACGCGGTCGTCTGCCGTCTCGCGCTGAGATCTACGCCGGTGCGCTGAGCGAAAACTACGTTCTGGCCTACAGCAACTCCCTGATGGATAACTTCATCATGGACGTTCAGGGCAGCGGTTACATTGATTTTGGCGACGGTTCACCGCTTAACTTCTTTAGCTATTCCGGTAAAAACGGCCACGCCTATCGCAGTATTGGCAAGGTGCTGATCGACCGTGGCGAAGTGAAGAAAGAAGACATGTCGATGCAGGCGATCCGCGAGTGGGGCGAGAAACACAGCGAAGCCGAGGTGCGTGAGCTGCTGGAGCAGAACCCGTCGTTCGTCTTCTTCAAACCGCAAAACTTCGCCCCGGTGAAAGGGGCGAGTGCCGTTCCGCTGATTGGCCGCGCGTCGGTAGCATCGGATCGCTCGATTATTCCTGCAGGTACCACGCTGCTGGCTGAAGTTCCTCTGCTGGACAACAACGGCAAGTTCAACGGCCAGTATGAGCTGCGTCTGATGGTGGCGCTGGACGTCGGCGGGGCGATCAAAGGCCAGCACTTCGATATCTATCAGGGCATTGGCCCTGACGCTGGCCACCGCGCGGGCTGGTATAACCACTACGGACGCGTGTGGGTACTGAAGGCGGCGCCGGGTGCCGGAAACGTATTCAGCGGCTGATTGTGGTATTCTGAGCGCAATACGGATTACTGTTCAGGGTGAGGAAAACCTCACCCTTTTTACATCTGAGGTTTTATGTCTGTGGTAATCAGCGACGCCTGGCGCCAGCGTTTTGGCGGGACGGCACGTTTATATGGTGAAAAAGCCCTGCAGCTGTTTGCGGATGCGCATGTCTGCGTCGTGGGCATTGGTGGTGTGGGATCGTGGGTGGCAGAAGCGCTGGCGAGAACCGGTATTGGCGCAATCACGCTGATTGACATGGATGACGTGTGCGTCACCAACACCAACCGTCAAATTCACGCTCTGCGTGATAGCGTCGGCCTGGCAAAATCTGAGGTCATGGCGGAGCGTATCCGCTTGATCAACCCGGAGTGCCGCGTGACGGTGATCGACGACTTTGTGACGGCAGATAACGTCGCGGAGTATATGAGTAAAGGCTACAGCTATGTGATTGACGCCATCGACAGCGTACGGCCAAAAGCGGCGCTGATCGCATACTGCCGCCGCTACAAGGTGCCGCTGGTCACGACGGGCGGCGCGGGCGGGCAAATCGATCCGACGCAGATCCAGGTGGCCGATCTGGCGAAAACGATCCAAGATCCGCTGGCTGCCAAGCTGCGTGAGCGCCTGAAGAGCGACTTTAACGTGGTGAAGAACAGCAAAGGCAAGCTGGGCGTCGACTGCGTGTTCTCGACCGAAGCGCTGGTCTACCCGCAGGCGGACGGTTCCGTGTGTGCGATGAAAAGCACAGCGGAAGGGCCAAAGAGAATGGATTGTGCCTCAGGCTTTGGCGCGGCCACCATGGTGACCGCCTCCTTCGGCTTTGTGGCGGTGTCTCACGCCCTTAAGAAAATGATGGCGAAGGCGGAACGTCAGGCCTGAGCCTGACGTGCGGCATCCAGTACCGCGTCGCTGAGCGCGATCAACCCCTGACCGCGCGAGGCGCTGAGCTGCGCGCGCAGTCCAAGCTCATCAAATAACGCCAGCGGCGAATGTGCCAGCAGTTCCGCCGCGCTTTTCCCTTCCACAGCGGTTAACAATACGGCCAGCAGGCCCCGGACAATGCGGCCTTCGCTGTCGCCGAAGAAGTGCAGCTTCTCGCCGGAGACGCTCACGCCCAGCCAGACGCGGTTTTCACAGCCTGCGATCTCTTTCGCCTGCGTTTTGAGATCGTCTGAAAGCGCAGGGAGCTGTTTACCCAGCAGGATCAGCTGACGATATTTATCTTCCCACTGCTGGAGCGGGGCGAAGGTCTGTTTTAAGGTCTCTTCTGTGATGACCGTGCCAAACGGATGTCCGGCTAAAGCAGCGCTAGTCATTAATCCACCAGTATTTCAAGGGCGCGGTCAACGGCGGCAACCAGCGCGTCGACATCGCTTTGGGTATTATACGGCGCAAACGAGGCGCGCAGCGTACCGTTAACGCCGAGCGCCGCCAGCAGCGGCTGGGCGCAGTGCTGTCCGGCACGCAGGGCAATGCCATATCCGGCCAGCAGCGTCACCATGTCGCTATGATGAACGCCCGCAAAATCAAAGGCGAGCAGGCTGGAGTCCTGAACGCGGAACGAACGGAAACCCGGGCGCTTTTTGAGTTCTTCCTCTGCCAGCGTCGCCAGTCCCCGGCTCCAGCTTTCAGCCTGAACGATGTCTGTTTCTGCCAGCCACTCCAGCGCCGCGCTTAAGCCAATCACCCCCGCCACGTTCGGCGTACCGGCTTCCAGACGATAGGGAATGTCCTGAGTGTTGAAGCCATCGAACGACACTTCGGTAATCATTTTGCCGCCACCGAGCCACGGCGTCATTTTTGCCAGCAGATCTGGCTTGCCATATAACGCCCCTATACCGGTTGGTCCGTAGAGCTTATGTCCTGAGAAGGCATAGAAGTCGATATCCAGCGCCTGCACATCAGCAGGGAAGTGCACCACGCCCTGCGCGCCGTCGACCATTACCACCATCCCGCTGGCATGGGCTATGCGAATGGCCTGAGCCAGGTCCGGGCAGCCCCCCGTGACGTTCGACATCTGTCCGAGCGCCAGAATGCGGCTGCGGGAGGTAATCAGCTCGGGGAGACGGGCCACATCGGGCAGAAGGTCTGCACCCAGTGGAAGCTTCACCACGCGTGCACCCGTTTGCTCGGCCACCATCAGCCACGGTACCAGGTTGGCGTGATGTTCCGCCTCGCTAACGACGATCTCATCGCCCGGCTGAAGCAGCGGGCGCGCGTAGCACTGGGCCACCATGTTGATGGCCTCGGTCGTACCGCGCGTCCAGACGATGTTTTTCCCGCTTTCGGCATTGATCAGGTGCGCGACCTGATCGCGTGCCGCTTCATAGCGCGCGGTTAAACGCTGCGCTTCGGTAAACTGGCTGCGATGCACGTTCCCGGCGCTCAGGCTGTAGAACTGCTGCGTGGCCTCAATCACCGCCTGGGGCTTAAGGGCGGTGGCGGCGCTGTCCAGATAAATACCGGCATCGGCCAGGGCCGGAAACTGTGCGCGGAACTGCGCAGGGCTGAAAGCGTTCATGGGATTCCTCATTTCAATATAGCGATCGTCGCGCAATTTCAGCGGCAGGGCAAGGAGGTTGATATCTATCAGAATTGTCTGCTTATCCTGATGACCCTAAAAAAGCAGGTTATGCTAAATAGTGTTAGGCGGATGTTTTAGCCTGTTACAAATCGAGGTTTGAATAGCATTAATTGCTAAAGGAGAATAATCATGAATAAGACAGCTGCAATCATTTCTGCCTGTGCGTTTACTTTTGCCCTGAGCGCGTGTTCCGGTAACAACTACGTGATGCACACCAACGATGGTCGTTCTATCGTATCGGAAGGGAAACCGACGACTGATAACGATACCGGGATGATTTCATACAAAGATGCTAACGGGAACAAGCAGCAGATCAACCGCACGGACGTGAAAGAGATGAAAGAGATCGAGCATTAACAGATCGCAGGCGAAAAAAAAGCACCGCAAATTGGCGGTGCTACATTAATCACTATGGACAGACAGGGTAAATGTACAGGAAGTGAAAAATTGGTAGCGTTGCTACCGTGGTCTGAATCGCAGACCAATTGCAAACACAACAACACAACATCACAACCGTAAGCCAAAAGCCCTTCAGAACACGCATTCCGAAAAAAGCTCTTCGTTCCGGCTCAGGAAGTGCCGCCACTATAGGTATTTGCTGGTAGTTCCTCAACGGACAAATTATAATGGCTCAGATAAAAAAAACTAATAGGTTAAACGTTGTTTCCTGTTTGTTAAAATCCGTTAACATCTAAGCCAGATAACCATGTCAAAGCGATTGCCACCCCTCAATGCATTACGTGTTTTTGATGCAGCAGCACGTCACCTGAGCTTCACCCGCGCAGCCGATGAGCTTTTTGTGACACAGGCCGCAGTAAGTCATCAAATCAAGTCTCTGGAGGATTTTCTGGGCCTTAAGCTGTTTCGTCGACGCAACCGTTCGTTGCTGTTGACCGAAGAGGGGCAGAGCTATTTTCAGGATATTAAAGAGATTTTTTCACAGCTTACGGAAGCCACGCGTAAGCTGCAGGCTCGCAGTGCAAAAGGTGCCCTGACCGTCAGTTTATTGCCCAGTTTTGCCATTCAATGGCTGGTGCCAAGACTTTCAAGCTTTAACTCAGCTTATCCGGGGATCGACGTTCGAATCCAGGCCGTAGATCGTCAGGAAGATAAGCTGGCAGATGACGTGGACGTTGCCATTTTTTATGGTCGCGGTAACTGGCCGGGCTTGCGTGTTGAGAAATTATACGCAGAATATCTCCTGCCGGTCTGCTCTCCCCTGCTGTTAACAGGTGAAAAGGCGCTGAAGTCACCCGCAGACCTGGCTCAGCATACGCTTTTGCATGATGCCTCTCGACGCGACTGGCAAACTTATACCCGTCAATTAGGTCTTACTCATATAAACGTGCAGCAGGGACCCATCTTTAGCCACAGTGCGATGGTGTTACAGGCTGCCATTCACGGGCAGGGCGTGGCGTTGGCGAACAACGTCATGGCGCAGTCCGAAATTGAGGCAGGCCGCCTGGTTTGCCCTTTTAATGATGTACTGGTCAGCAAGAATGCGTTTTATCTGGTTTGTCATGACAGTCAGGCAGAACTGGGTAAAATAGCCGCCTTCCGGCAGTGGATACTGGCGAAAGCGGCAACCGAGCAAGAAAAATTCCGCTTCAGGTATGAACAATAACGTTTGTGTGCCGGGCACGCATCAATTCAGGACTTAAACATGACCAGCCGATTCATGCTGATTTTTGCCGCGGTGAGTGGCTTTATTTTTGTTGCACTGGGCGCCTTTGGCGCACATGTCTTAAGCAAATCTTTAGGCGCAGTAGAGATGGGCTGGATCCAGACCGGCCTTGAATATCAGGCGTTCCATACGCTGGCTATTTTTGGGCTGGCAGTGGCGATGCAGCGTCGTATCAGTATCTGGTTTTACTGGAGCAGCGTGTTTATGGCGCTGGGTACCGTGTTGTTCAGCGGTAGCCTGTACTGCCTTGCGCTCTCACATCTGCGCCTGTGGGCGTTCGTTACACCTGTCGGCGGCTTCAGCTTCCTGGCGGGTTGGGTATTAATGTTTATCGGAGCTATCCGTCTGAAACGCAAGGGCGTTGTTCATGAATAAGGTTGTTTTATATTGTCGCCCGGGGTTTGAGAAAGAGTGCGCCGCGGAAATTACCGATAAAGCGGCGAAGCGTGAAGTCTTCGGCTTTGCCCGCGTAAAAGAGAACGCGGGCTATGTGGTATTCGAGTGCTATCAGCCTGAAGACGCAGACAAGCTGGCACGCGAGCTGCCGTTCAGCTCGCTGATCTTTGCGCGTCAGATGTTTGTTGCGGGTGAGCTGCTGAAGGATCTTCCGCCGGAAGACCGCATCACGCCCATTGTCGGCATGCTGCAGGGCGTGGTGGAGAAGGGCGGCGATCTGCGCGTTGAAGTGGCGGATACCAACGAAAGTAAAGAGCTGATGAAGTTCTGCCGTAAGTTCACCGTGCCGCTGCGTGCGGCGCTGCGTGATGCGGGCGTGCTGACGAACTACGAAACGCCGAAGCGTCCGGTGGTGCATATCTTCTTTATCGCACCGGGCTGCTGTTATACGGGCTATTCATACACTACCAACAACTCTCCCTTCTTTATGGGCATCCCGCGTTTGCGCTTCCCGTCCGATGCGCCAAGCCGTTCCACGCTCAAGCTGGAAGAGGCGTTCCACGTCTTTATCCCGGCGGATGAGTGGGATGAGCGTCTGGCAAACGGCATGTACGCCGTCGACCTTGGCGCGTGCCCGGGCGGCTGGACCTATCAGCTGGTGAAACGCAATATGTGGGTATCGTCTGTTGATAACGGTCCAATGGCGCAAAGCCTGATGGACACCGGGCAGGTCACGTGGCTGCGTGAAGATGGTTTCCGCTATCGCCCGAACCGTAACAACATCTCGTGGATGGTGTGCGATATGGTTGAGAAGCCGGCAAAAGTCGCCGCGCTGATGGCCTCCTGGCTGGTGAACGGCTGGTGCCGTGAGACCATTTTCAACCTCAAGCTGCCGATGAAAAAGCGCTATGAGGAAGTGTCGCAGAACCTGGCGTACATTCAGGAGCAGATGGACGAACACGGTATTAACGTGGAGATCCAGGCGCGTCAGCTGTATCACGACCGCGAAGAGGTGACGGTGCATATTCGTCGCTGGTGGGCTGCGGTTGGCGGACGTCGCGACGAGCGATAGTGCGTGCTTTGTTTTGCCCGGTGGCGCTGCGCTTACCGGGCCTACAAACCCGTGTCGTCGTTTTAACGTTCTAACCGCAACTGCTGTAAATTCCCGTCCAGCTGTAAATCCGTCTGGAGCGTTGCGATTTCCCGGCAGATAAACGCCATCTCTTTATGCACCTCCAGCTTTTTGCGCCACTTTTCTGGCACCTCATCCAGACGGGCGTAAATTCCTTCCAGACTCTGAAAATCGGTCAGCAGCTGTGCGGCGCTCTTCGGCCCAATACCGGCGACACCCGGAACCTTAGAACTGCTGATGCCTGCCAGCCCCCAGTAGTCCGGCAGTTGCTCAGGCGAGACGCCGAACTCGCTGGCAATAAACGGCGCGTCCAGCCAGCGTTTTTGAAAATAGTCGCGAATGCGGATAGTGGGGGAGAGCAGCTGGCAGTAGCCTTTGTCCGTTGAAACGATCGTGGCCTGATGCCCGGCACTCGCCACCTTTACGGCCAGGGTGGCCGCGAGATCGTCGGCTTCATTTCCCTGTGCCCCCCAGCAGGGGACGCCCCGCTGTTCAAATGCGGCGCGCAGCATGGGCAATTCAGCGTGAAGATCGTCCGGCATCGGTGCGCGTCCGGCTTTGTAGTCCGGCAGACGCTGGTGTCGCCAGCCCGTATTGCGGGCTTCGTCATCAAATACCGCGACCGCATGGGTGGGTTCACTGTGGCGGATAAGCTGTTCCAGCGCGTGCAGACAGGTGTCTTTACAAGGCGTCCCCTGCACCGCATGGATACGGCGAATCAGGTTAAGTGCATCGACGATAAGTAAATGAACGGCCACAGATAATCTCCCTTCTATCTCATGCGTGAAGGGTAACACTGTCAGCAGCGTGAAACTATGAATGGTGGGGAAAACAGGAAGAAGCCTCGCAAAACGAGGCTTCCTGAGTGGCTTAATCGCAGGTTACGATCTTCATCGCCAGTCCGCCGCGAGAGGTTTCGCGGTATTTGGCGTTCATATCTTTACCGGTTTCGTACATGGTTTCGATAACCTTATCGAGACAGACGCGCGGCTCGCTGGTGCGGCGCAGCGCCATACGTGCCGCGTTCACCGCCTTCACGGAGGCAATCGCATTACGTTCGATGCACGGCACCTGTACCTGCCCGGCAACCGGGTCACAGGTCAGTCCCAGGTTATGTTCCATGCCGATTTCCGCAGCAATGCACACCTGTGTCGGGCTTGCACCCAACAGTTCGGCCAGACCCGCCGCCGCCATGGAGCACGCCACGCCGACTTCACCCTGACAGCCCACTTCCGCACCGGAAATGGACGCGTTCATCTTATACAGCGAACCAATCGCACTGGCGACCAGCAGGTAGCGCGCCAGTGAGTTCGCGTTCACTTCACGGATAAACTTGTCGTAGTACGCCAGCACCGCCGGAACGATACCGCAGGCACCGTTAGTCGGCGCGGTGACCACACGGCCCCCTGCGGCGTTCTCTTCGTTCACCGCCAGGGCGAACATGTTGATCCAGTCAACGACGGCCATTGGGTCCGTTGTCGTTTTGTCGGTGCTTACCAGCATACGGCGCAGCGCTGCAGCACGACGCGGCACGCGAAGCTTGCCCGGCAGAACGCCTTCGGTGGTGATCCCGCGCTCAATACCGCCGCGCATCACGTCCCAGACGTTAGCGAAGTGCTGTTCGAGCTCCTCTTTGCTGTGAAGTGCCAGCTCGTTTTTCATCATCAGGCCGGAGAGGGAAAGGCCCGTCTCCTGGCAGTGACGCTGAAGATCCGCCGCCGTTTTGTACGGATACGGCACCTCGACAGAAGCGTTATCGGTTTGACCAAAGTGGTCTTCGTCGACGATAAAACCGCCGCCGATAGAGTAATACGTCTGGCTGTATACCGCTTTGTCGCCGGCCAGTGCGGTAATGCGCATGCCGTTTTCGTGCAGCGACAGGTTGTCCGCATGGAAATTCATGCAGTGATCAACCGGGAATTCAACCTCATGCTCACCGTTCGCCAGCAGCAGGCGACCGTGGGTGTTCACATCCTGGATGAAGCCAGGGATCGCATCAATATCAACGGTATCCGGCAGGTTTCCCGCCAGGCCCATGATAATGGCGATATCGGTATGGTGGCCTTTCCCGGTCAGGGAAAGCGAGCCGTATACATCGACAACCACGCGGGTAACGTCATGCAAGATGCCGCGTGTAATCAAGTCATCCGTGAACTGCTTACCGGCTTTCATTGGTCCGACGGTGTGAGAGCTGGAAGGACCAATACCGATTTTGAAAATATCGAATACGCTAATCATGATGCGTCCATTGCTTTCAGTCAGAGAGGGAGGAGTGCGCCGTCCGAAGACGGCGCGGGTGATAATCAGAACATGGTGTACAGGGAGTAGAAGATCGCAGAGATTGCGATAAGACCCATGATAACCACAAAGACGTTGCTCACATGACCGCTGTACTTGCGCATAGCAGGGACTTTCTGAATCGCGTACATCGGCATAAGGAACAGAATCATCGCGATGACCGGGCCGCCCAGGGTTTCAATCATGCCCAGGATGCTTGGGTTCAGCGTTGCTACCGCCCAGGTGGTGAGCAGCATGAACAGTGCAGTGATTTTGTTCAGCTTGTTGATTTCAATGCTCTTGCCTTTACCGCGCAGAGATTTAATCACCATACCGTTGAAGCCTTCACGTGCGCCGAGGTAGTGGCCCAGGAAGGATTTGGTGATGGCGATAATCGCGATGATAGGTGCCATCCACGCAATGACAGGTGCGTTAAAGTGGTTTGCCAGGTAAGACAGAATAGAGATGTTCTGCTCTTTCGCTGCCGCCAGGTCCGCCGGGGAGAGGCTCAGTACGCAGCTGAAGACGAAGAACATAACGGTCAGTACCATCATGATGTGAGCGCGTGCCAGGATGCTGGAGCACTTCTTCTCTGCACCATTACCGTACTCTTCACGTTTCGCAACAGCGAAAGAGGAGATGATTGGGGAGTGGTTGAAAGAGAACACCATTACCGGAATCGCCAGCCAGAGTGTCATCAGCAGGCCGTTACCGGTTGCCGATGCGCTGCTCAGGGACAGGGTTTCCAGCGCTGCACCGTTCCACTGTGGGATCAGGTAGCAAGCCAGCACCATCAGAGCAATAACGAACGGGAAGACCAGTACGCTCATTGCTTTCACAATCATCTGCTCACCGAAGCGCACGATGGTCATCATGCCCACAATCAGGATCAGAGACAGAATCGCACGCGGCGGCGGCGTCATGTGCAGCTGGTGCATCATGAAGCTTTCAACGGTGTTAGTGATCGCCACGCTGTAGACCAGCAAAATAGGGTAAATCGCGAAGAAGTAGAGCAGGGTAATCAATTTACCTGCGCCCACGCCGAAATGCTCTTCAACCACTTCAGTGATGTCTTCGCCCGGGTTTTTACCGGACAGCACGAAGCGGGTCAGACCGCGGTGTGCAAAGAAGGTCATCGGGAAAGCAATGATAGCCATGATGATCAGCGGGATCAGACCGCCGACGCCTGCGTTGATAGGAAGGAACAGTACACCAGCGCCGATTGCTGTGCCGTAAAGGCCAAGCATCCACATGGTATCCGTTTTGCGCCAACCACTTCGGGATTCAATCGAAGCAACGGTGCTGGTTTGAGTGGTTTCCATCTGTATCTCCTGGAGGAAGCGAATTGTCAGGTTTTTTAGTCAAATCCGATGAAAAAGTGCCTGACGGTAATATGAAATTCGTTCAGTGACGGTTTTTTAATAATTTTTGCCCGTAACTATTGGCGGGCGGAAAGATACATTCTAGTTATGAATCTATCAGTGATCGTGATCCCAAATGCAATAATCCACTTATGATGTGGGCATCTTTAGACCATTTATCTGTTAAAAAAACATCAAAGAGAATTTACGGGCGCGAAGGCTACCACCAACGACATGTGCGCTGAAAGACCGCCCCGTGATATAGGTGTCTTTCGCTGTAAAGAAATGGGTTTTTAGGATTTTCTGGCAGGTAATTTGGATTAAGGCTGATAATTTACGGTTGCAAAATGCAGGTAATCGTTTGCGTATGTGACAACTTTGTAAAAGATATAAGTGATGCCTATGAATTACATCAGGAATAAAAAAAGCCGGGACGCGCAACAGGGCGACCCGGCTTTGATGAGATATCGCTAAGCGTCAGGTGCAGATTTCGTAGCAAGGAATATAGGCAGAGCCCGGCAGCTTCATGCGGTGCTGGGCGACAAAGCCCTGCAGCATGTCATCCATGCGGCGCATCATCTCCGGATCGCCGTGGATCTTGTACGGACCGTACTGTTCAATGGCGCGGATACCGACCTCTTTGACGTTGCCCGCCACAATCCCGGAGAAGGCACGACGCAGATCGGCGGCCAGGACTTCTACCGGCTGGTCCGGGTAGAGTTTCAGGTTCGCCATGTTCTCGTGTGAAGGCTCGAACGGGATCTGCAGGTCCGGCGCAATTCGGATTGACCAGTTAAAGCTGTACGCATCACCGGTATCGCGACGGTTTTCTTTCACCAATGGCATCGCTTTCTTCATCTGGCGGGCCACTTCTGCGGCATCGTCGATGATGATGCGATAGTGACGACGCGCGGCTTCACCCAGCGTGTGCACGATAAACTCGTCCAGCACGCGGAAGTAGTCGGCGCTCTCTTTTGGCCCGGTCAGGATCAGCGGCAGAACCTGATCTTTGTTGGCCGGGTTCATCAGAATACCCAGCAGGTAGAGCAGCTCCTCCGCTGTCCCCACGCCGCCCGGGAAGATGATAATGCCGTGGGCGATACGGACAAACGCCTCAAGACGTTTCTCGATATCCGGCATGATAATCAGCTCGTTAACCAGCGGGTTAGGTGGCTCAGCGGCGATAATTGACGGCTCGGTCATGCCGATGAAACGTCCCTCTTTATAACGCTGCTGCGCGTGCCCAACCGCCGCACCTTTCATTGGCGCTTCCATTGCACCCGGACCACAGCCGGTACAGATATTCAGCTCGCGCAGGCCAAGCTGGGTGCCCACCCGACGGGCATAAAGGTACTCGGTTTCGTTAATGGAGTGACCGCCCCAGCAAACGACCATGTTCGGTGCTTCACCCACGTGCAGGGCGCGGGCGTTACGCAAAATGGAGAACACCAGGTTGGTGATATGGACCGAGCTTTCCAGGTCGAGATGCTGGAAACGGCCTGCGTTGTGGATCTGCCCGTTAACAAACAGGATGTCACGCAGCACGGCAAACAGGTTAGCCTGAAGTGATCGAATGATGCGTCCGTCGACAAACGCCTCTTCCGGCGGGTTGATGACTTCAAGCTTCACGCCACGCTCGCGGCGCAGCACGTTGATATCAAAGCTTTCGAAGCGGGACAGCAGTTCTTTACTGTTATCTGTCAGGCTTCCGGAGTTCAGAACGGCAAGTGAACAGTTACGAAACAGTTGATAAAGATCGCTGCTGGCCGTGCGTTTAAGCATGTCCACTTCCAGCTGCGACAACATATCCATTGAGCCAAGCGGGCTAATATGTGTAATCAAGTGAGCTCCTTACGGGACGATTATCGTCTTTCCCTGTTGATTACAATAGCCCTGGCGCGTGACGTTTCACAACCTAAAGCGCGGAAGATACCGCGCATATTGTGAAAATATTTATATTACTGACGCACCAGCCGTCCCGTCGCCGGCACAAAATCGGTGTTGGTGCGCCACGGGTTAATGTCCAGACCGCCGCGGCGGGTGTAGCGCGCGTAAACGCTCAGCTTCTCCGGCTGACAAAAACGCTGAATATCGCTAAAGATGCGCTCCACGCACTGCTCGTGGAATTCGTTGTGATGGCGGAACGACACCAGGTAGCGCAGCAATTTTTCCCGGTCGATTTTTGGGCCGCGGTACTGGATCTGCACCGAGCCCCAGTCCGGCTGGTGGGTGATCAGGCAGTTGGATTTCAGCAGATGGCTGACCAGCGTCTCTTCGACCACTTTTCCGCTCGCCGCGTTTTCGAGGTAACCGGCGCTGAATTCATAATTCTCCACCTCGATATCCTGATCGTCGATGCAGGTCCCGTTGAAGTGGGCAACAGGCTGCCCTTCCAGCTCGTGCAGGCGATACAGTGAAACGCTTACCTTACCCTGCGCGCAGGCGCTTAAGTCACGTTCCAGGGTGTGCTGAACGTCGTCCCAGCTGTTGAATTTTGTCTGGTTAAAACTGTTGAGATACAGCTTAAAGCTTTTGGACTCGACGAGATTAACGCTGGCGTAATCCAGCTCGACGTGGCCCACCGCCACCTGCGGCAGACCGCGTGCGTTGAGCCAGGAGAGTTCGTACAGCGTCCAGATATCACCGCCGACAAACGGCAATGCGTCCGCATGCAGACCCAGAGGATCGCGATTCAGGCTGCGTGGTACGCCCTGCAGCAGGCTTGCATCGTAGGTATCGCGGTAATCGGTCGATTTACCCAGCGTTAAGCCGGTTAACGCCTGATGATTTTCGTAAGACATGTTTCATAGCCACTTTACAGGTACACTTATGGGCTGAGTTTATCCTGTCTGACAAGAAGAGAGAAATCGGTGGACGTCGAAACTGCAAATGCCCTCACTACCTTCACGACCCGCTATTGCGACGCATGGCATGAAAAGCAGGGCTCGTGGCCGCAAAGTGCTGATTTATATGGTGTACCCTCGCCGTGCATTATCTCTTCGCTTGAGGATTACATTATCTGGCAGCCGAAGCCCAATACCGGCGAGCAAAATGTAAATGCGGTTGAACGGGCAATGGACATTGTGGTACAACCAGCGGTTCATGCGTTTTATACCACGCAGTTCGCAGGGGATATGCCCGCGCGCTTTGCTGATATCACGCTGACGCTGTTGCAGACCTGGAGCGAAGACGATCTGCAGCGTGTTCAGGAAAACCTGATTGGTCATCTGGTCACGCAAAAGCGCCTTAAGCTTTCTCCGACGCTCTTTATTGCTACGCTGGACAGTGAACTGGATGTGTTATCCGTCTGTAACCTGTCAGGTGAAGTGGTTAAAGAGACTATCGGTACCCGCAATCGCGAGACTCTCGCCCCCTCTCTTGCGGATTTCCTCACCCGACTTGAGCCACTTCTGTAATCCATGATGCTATAGCGCGTGTGAGAGATCTCTTACAAGGTTTGTGAGAGATCGCTGGAACATTCAGTATTACCTCATTTAGTTCAGATTAATATTACTGTGTTTTTCAATGGATTACGTGTTTATTGCACCGTTTTTAGGGATTTCTTAGGTCTTACACACCCGAAAGGGTGGGTTGTAAGACGAAGCGGAATAGCGGATTCTATCTCCGTCGACAGGATGCCGACACGAGAAACGAACATCAGGATGATGGCGTATCTCACTCAGGACTCGTCAGGATGGCGCTGCAGGAAGGCTTCAGGATGAAGCGAAGTGGATTACGCAGGATGCGTAAGGGACACCTCCAGGAAGGAGAACGAGAGCCGGTCAGGATGGTCGGTGGGTCTGGAAGGCCAGGACGTTTCAGGATGAAACAAACACGTCAGGAAGATGTGTGCAGGATGCATCGGTTTACGGATGACCATGCCTTCGGGCTTCAGGAAAAGTTGTCACGGATGAGCAGGGAGCACGAATTGTAGCTGGAATGCTGCGGAACGAACCGGGAGCACTGTTTTTACAGTGCTCCCTTTTTTTATTTCTGTCTTCCGCAATGCTATGCTGCGCGCCGTTCACTTTTTCAGTTGAGGTTACTATGACGCAACACGATAGCGTTCGTGCTCAGTTGCACGCCATCGAAGCCCTTTTGCGCCAACATCAGCTGTGGCAGGAGACCGCGCCGCAGCCAGAAGCGTTCGCGAGCACCCAGCCCTTCTGCCTGGATACGCTGGCCCCGTTTGAGTGGCTGCAGTGGGTGTTAATTCCGCGCATGCACGCCCTGCTTGAGGGGGGGCACCCGCTGCCGCAGGCGTTTGCTGTCTCTCCCTACTATGAAATGGCGCTCGAGGCGACGCACCCTGCGCGTGACGTGATGCTGGTCGAACTGGAAAAACTGGATGCCCTGTTTGCCGGTGAAGATGCATGACGCTTGAGATCCTCTATCAGGACGAGTGGCTGGTGGCGGTGAATAAACCGTCAGGCTGGCTGGTGCACCGCAGCTGGCTGGATCGCGACGAGAAAGTGGTGGTGATGCAGACCGTTCGCGACCAGATTGGTCAGCATGTTTTTACCGCCCATCGTCTCGACAGACCGACCTCCGGCGTGCTGCTGATGGGGCTGTCCAGCGAAGCTGGCCGTCTGCTGGCGCAGCAGTTTGAACAGCACCAGATCCAGAAGCGCTACCACGCGATCGTGCGTGGCTGGCTGACCGAGTCCGCCACCCTGGACTACCCGCTGGTGGAAGAACTGGACAAAATTGCCGATAAATTTGCCCGCGATGACAAAGGTCCGCAGCCTGCGGTGACGGATTATCGCGGCATGGCGACGACGGAAATGCCGGTGGCCACCAGCAAATTTCCGACCACGCGCTACAGCCTGGTTGAGCTTCTGCCCAAAACCGGGCGTAAGCACCAGCTGCGACGCCATCTTGCACATCTGCGCCACCCGATTATTGGCGACAGCAAACACGGTGATTTGCGCCAGAACCGCAGCGCGGCCGAACACTTTAGCTGCCATCGTCTGATGCTGCACGCGAGCGAGCTCAGCATGACGCACCCGTTTACCGGCGAGCCGCTGACTATTCGCGCGGGGCTGGACGACGTCTGGATGCAGGCGCTGTCACAGTTTGGCTGGCTGGGACAACTCCCCGAAAATGAAAGGGTTGAGTTTGTATCGGGCAACGTTCAGGATGAACAGTAAACGCATTCATTATGGGAAAATAGCATGGCTGAAGTAGGCATTTTTGTCGGCACAATGTACGGCAATTCGCTGCTGGTCGCGGAAGAGGCTGAGGCGATTCTGGCAAGTCAGGGCCATAAAGCCACGGTCTATGAAGACCCGGAGCTGGCAGACTGGGAAAAGTATAAAGACAAATACATTCTGGTGGTGACCTCCACCACCGGGCAGGGCGATCTGCCGGACAGCATCGTGCCGCTGTTCCAGGGCATTAAAGACCAGCTTGGCTATCAGCCGGACGTGCACTACGGCATCATTGCCCTGGGCGACAGCTCTTACGCCAACTTCTGCGGCGGCGGCAAGCAGTTCGATGCGCTCCTGCAGGAGCAGAGCGCCCAGCGCGTCGGCGAGATGCTGCTGATTGATGCGGGTGAGCACCCGGAGCCAGAAAGCGAATCAAACCCATGGGTCGAGCACTGGGCAACGCTGCTTAAATAACCCTGCGCTATACCAATGGTAGGCCGGGTCAGGCGTAGCCGCCACCCGGCATTACCCCCCCAAACGCCATTTCCGTGAACCACCTTCCACTCCTCTGGGCTTATGCCCTAAACAACCTCACTCACACCCTTTAATACTGTGTTTTTGCACGGTGAGGTGAAGAGGCACTCCTTCATATACTTTTCCGGTCACGATAAAACGGCTTCAGGCCGTACCAAAACGACAAAATCAATCTCATTCTGCTTACCCTACCGGTGCTGTACAGAATGAACCAGGCGAAAGCTATGTTTCAGGAGTGCAACAATGAGTTCATTAAGCCACGCGGCGAGCAGCGCTGAAAAGCGCACCAATGCCCGCTACTGGATAGTGGTGATGCTGTTTATCGTCACGTCCTTTAACTATGGTGACCGCGCCACGCTGTCGATTGCCGGCTCGGAAATGGCAAAAGATATCGGTCTCGATCCCGTGGGCATGGGTTACGTTTTCTCCGCCTTCTCGTGGGCCTACGTCATCGGGCAAATTCCTGGCGGCTGGCTGCTGGACCGCTTTGGCTCTAAACGGGTCTATTTCTGGTCCATCTTTATCTGGTCTGCCTTTACCCTGCTGCAGGGCTTCGTCGATATCTTCAGCGGCTTCGGCATTATCGTGGCACTCTTCACGCTGCGCTTCCTGGTGGGCTTAGCTGAAGCGCCTTCCTTCCCGGGCAACAGCCGCATTGTCGCTGCCTGGTTCCCGGCGCAGGAGAGGGGAACCGCGGTGGCGATTTTCAACTCCGCACAGTACTTCGCAACGGTGATCTTCGCGCCAATCATGGGCTGGCTGACCCATGAGGTGGGCTGGTCGCACGTCTTCTTCTTTATGGGCGGACTCGGGATCGTCATCAGCTTTATCTGGCTGAAAGTGATCCACGAACCCAACCAGCACCCTGGCGTGAACAAAAAGGAGCTGGAGTACATCGCAGAAGGCGGTGCGCTGATCAACATGGATCAGAAATCCTCGACGGCGAAAGTCCCGTTCAGCCAGAAATGGGCGCAGATCAAGCAGCTCGTCGGCTCGCGCATGATGATCGGGATCTATCTGGGCCAGTACTGTATTAACGCCTTAACCTACTTTTTCATCACCTGGTTCCCGGTTTACCTGGTTCAGGCCCGTGGTATGTCGATTCTGAAAGCGGGATTCGTCGCCTCGGTCCCGGCAATCTGCGGTTTCGTCGGCGGCGTGCTCGGCGGGGTGATTTCCGACTGGCTGATGCGCCGCACGGGGTCACTGAACATCGCGCGTAAAACGCCTATCGTGCTCGGCATGCTGCTCTCCATGACCATGGTGTTCTGTAACTACGTCAATGCCGAGTGGATGATCATCGGCTTTATGGCGATGGCCTTCTTCGGCAAAGGCATTGGCGCGCTGGGCTGGGCGGTGATGGCGGATACGGCCCCGAAAGAGATCAGCGGCCTGAGCGGCGGTCTGTTCAACATGTTCGGCAACATCTCCGGGATTGTTACGCCCATCGCGATCGGCTACATCGTCGGTACCACCGGCTCCTTTAACGGTGCGCTGATTTACGTGGGTGTGCATGCGCTGGTGGCGGTACTGAGTTACCTGGTGCTGGTGGGGGATATCAAACGCGTCGAACTTAAACCTGTTGCGGAGCGTGGCTGATGACAACGCAATCGAGTCCAACCGTCACTGAGATGAAGGTCATCCCGGTGGCCGGGCAGGACAGCATGCTGCTCAATATTGGCGGTGCGCATAACGCCTGGTTTACCCGTAATATCGTCGTACTGAAAGACAGCGCAGGAAATACCGGCGTGGGCGAGGCCCCTGGCGGAGAGGTGATTTACCAGACGCTGGTCGATGCCATTCCGCAGGTCGTGGGCCAGGAAGTGGCCCGTCTGAACAAGGTGGTTCAGCGGGTGCATAAGGGTAATCAGTCGGCAGACTTTGAGACGTTCGGTAAAGGTGCCTGGACGTTTGAACTGCGCGTCAACGCGGTCGCCGCCCTGGAGGCCGCCCTGCTCGATTTACTGGGTAAGGCGCTCAATGTTCCGGTCTGCGAGCTACTGGGGCCCGGTAAACAGCGCGATGCGGTCACCGTGCTGGGCTATCTGTTCTACGTTGGCGATCGCAATAAAACCGATCTCCCCTATCTGGCCCGAACCGCGGGCGACCACGCCTGGTATCAGTTGCGCCATCAGGAAGCGCTCTCCAGCGACGCGGTGGTGCAGCTGGCCGAGGCGGCGCAAGATCGCTACGGCTTTAAGGATTTCAAGCTGAAGGGCGGCGTGCTGCCCGGCGAGCAGGAGATTGACACGGCCCGGGCGCTGAAAAGGCGCTTCCCGGATGCACGGATCACCGTCGATCCCAACGGCGCATGGCTGCTGGATGAAGCGATTAGCCTGTGCAAAGGGCTGGGGGATGTCCTGACCTATGCGGAAGACCCCTGCGGCGCGGAGCAGGGCTTTTCGGGCCGTGAAGTCATGGCTGAGTTCCGTCGCGCCACCGGGCTGCCGGTCGCGACCAATATGATCGCCACCAACTGGCGCGAAATGGGTCACGCGGTGATGCTGAACGCCGTCGACATACCGCTGGCGGACCCGCACTTCTGGACGCTTTCAGGCGCAGTGCGCGTGGCGCAGCTGTGCGACGACTGGGGGCTGACTTGGGGCTGTCACTCGAACAATCACTTTGATATTTCGCTGGCGATGTTTACCCACGTTGGCGCGGCGGCGCCGGGTAACCCGACCGCCATCGACACCCACTGGATTTGGCAGGAAGGGGAAGCCCGCCTGACGAAAAATCCGCTGGAAATCATAGAGGGCAAAATTGCCGTACCGGATGCGCCGGGCCTGGGCGTGGAGATTGACTGGGATCAGATCCATAAAGCCCATGAGGCGTATAAAAAATTGCCGGGCGGCGCGCGTAACGACGCGGGCCCGATGCAGTACCTTATTCCCGGCTGGACATTTGACCGTAAGCGCCCTGTTTTCGGACGTCACTGATAAAAGGATTGAACGATGAGTACTTTTTCTACCCCTGTAATTACCGCCATGCAGATCGTTCCGGTTGCGGGCCATGACAGCATGTTGATGAACCTGAGCGGCGCGCATGCGCCATTCTTTACCCGCAACATTGTCATTATCAAAGACAATTCCGGCCATACGGGCGTGGGCGAAATTCCGGGCGGGGAGAAGATCCGCCAGACGCTGGAAGATGCCATTCCGCTGGTGGTGGGCAAAACGCTGGGTGAGTACAAAAATGTCCTCAACACTGTGCGCAACACCTTTGCCGATCGCGATGCCGGTGGGCGTGGCCTGCAGACCTTCGATCTGCGCACCACCATTCACGTGGTGACCGGGATTGAATCCGCCCTGTTGGATCTGCTGGGTCAGCATCTGGGCGTCAACGTTGCGTCGCTGCTGGGCGAGGGTCAGCAGCGCAGCGAAGTGGAAATGCTGGGCTATCTGTTCTTTGTTGGCGACCGCAAGCTGACGCCTTTGCCGTACCAGGGCCAGCCGGACGAACAATGCGACTGGTACCGGCTCCGCCACGACGAGGCGATGACTCCGGATGCGGTGGTGCGCCTGGCGGAAGCCGCTTATGAAAAATATGGCTTCAATGATTTCAAACTGAAGGGCGGCGTGCTGGCTGGTGAGGAAGAGGCGGAAGCCGTGACCGCGCTGGCAAAACGCTTCCCGCAGGCGCGCGTGACGCTGGATCCGAACGGCGCATGGTCGCTTAATGAGGCCATTGCGATCGGTAAACAGCTGAAAGGTGTGCTGGCGTATGCGGAAGATCCGTGTGGGGCAGAGCAAGGCTTCTCAGGACGTGAAGTGATGGCGGAATTCCGTCGCGCTACGGGACTGCCGACCGCGACCAATATGATTGCGACCGACTGGCGTCAGATGGGACACACCCTGTCATTGCAGTCTGTTGATATTCCGCTGGCGGACCCGCACTTCTGGACGATGCAGGGGTCGGTGCGCGTGGCGCAGATGTGCCATGAGTTTGGCCTGACCTGGGGCTCGCACTCTAACAACCACTTCGATATCTCTCTGGCGATGTTCACTCACGTCGCCGCCGCCGCGCCGGGGACGATTACCGCTATCGACACCCACTGGATCTGGCAGGAAGGTAACCAGCGTCTGACTAAGCAGCCGTTTGAGATCAAAGGTGGCATGGTGCAGGTGCCTTCCACCCCGGGGCTGGGGGTTGAGCTGGATATGGATCAGGTCATGAAGGCCCATGAGCTGTATCAGAAACACGGTCTGGGCGCGCGCGACGACGCGATGGCGATGCAGTATCTGATCCCGGACTGGACATTCGACAATAAACGCCCGTGCATGGTACGATAAACGCATTGGGACCGCTCCCATGAGCGGTCTTTTACGTGGTGTATGCTTAACGTAACGACTATGCGTAAGGATGGCTTATGAAAATTGTTATCGCACCGGACTCGTATAAGGAAAGTTTGAGTGCGCTTGAGGTTGCGACAGCGATAGAACGTGGTTTTCGCGAGATCTTTCCCGAGGCGGTTTACGTCAAACTGCCGGTCGCGGACGGTGGCGAAGGGACGGTTGAGGCGATGATCGCGGCAACGCAGGGACGCATTGTACATGTTCCGGTAACCGGCCCGCTGGGTGAGCGCGTGGAAGGGTTTTATGGCTTATCCGGTGACGAGCAGAGTGCCTTTATTGAAATGGCGGCGGCAAGCGGCCTGGAGCTGGTTGTGCCTTCGCAGCGTAATCCGCTGAAAACCACCTCCTGGGGCACGGGCGAACTGATTCGTCACGCGCTGGATGCGGGCGTTAAGCATATCATCATTGGCATTGGCGGCAGCGCCACCAATGACGGCGGCGCAGGGATGGTGCAGGCGTTGGGCGCTAGATTGCTCGACGCCAGCGAACAGCCTCTTGGGCAGGGCGGGGGCGAGCTGGGAAAACTCGCGCGTATCGACCTGAGCGGGCTGGACAGACGTCTGGCGGAGTGCCGGATAGAGGTGGCCTGTGATGTGACGAATCCGCTTACCGGAAAGGATGGCGCGTCAGCCGTATTTGGCCCGCAAAAGGGGGCCACTCCCGAGATGATCGTTACCCTGGACAACGCGCTGGCGCACTATGCGAGCGTGATTGCCCGGGATCTGGATATCGACGTGCTTAACCTTGCTGGCGGCGGCGCGGCGGGTGGCATGGGGGCCGCGCTGTACGCCTTTTGCGGCGCGCAGCTGCGCCAGGGCATTGAGATCGTGACCGATGCGCTACACCTGGCCGACCAGGTGGCCGATGCGGATCTGGTGATCACGGGAGAAGGTCGCATCGACAGCCAGACGATCCACGGCAAAGTCCCGGTGGGCGTGGCAAAAGTGGCGAAACGCTTTAACAAACCCGTCATCGGCATTGCAGGCAGCCTGACGGCGGACGTTGGTGTGGTTCACGATCACGGCATTGATGCGGTGTTTAGCGTGATCTACACCATCTGCTCGCTGGAAGATGCGCTGGAAAATGCCGGTGAGAACGTCAGGATGGCCGCAAGGAATATCGCGGCGGTACTGAAAGTGGGGCAGGGGATGTAGTTCTCCCTCTCCCCGTGGGAGAGGGGCGGGGTGAGGGCATCAGGCCGCACCCGCACCCGCAATCGTAGGTCCGGTAAGGCGAAGCTGCCACCGGGCTTCTACCTCAGCTCCCCAACACCTTCATCGCTTCCCGCGTCACGTTATCCATTTCATCCAGCAGCTCCAGAAACTCCGGTTCAAGCTCCGATTCCGGCGTGCCCGCACGCAGCTGCTGCTCCAGCAGTTGGCAGAGGTTTTTCAGCCGCGGTACGCCGCTGTACCCGCAGCTACCGTGCAGCTTGTGGATTGCTTCCAGCAGATCTTCCGGGTTTTCACCCACCAGCTGCTCTTCCACCTTATTGCGAATTTCCGGCAGGAACGCGACCAGCATTTGCAGCATCTCGCGGGCCAAATCGGGTTTACCTGCCGCCTGGCGCAGAGCAAGCTGCCAGTCAAGGGTCGCGTTCTGGTTGACGGTTATTTCAACCGGCTCGCTGGATACCGTGTACGTCCCGCCAATATGACCCGGCTTATAGCGTAACAGCAGGTTATGAAGTTTCTCTTCATCGATTGGCTTCGCCAGATAGTCATTCATTCCGGCGCTCAGCAGCTTCTCTTTTTGACCGGCCATCGCGTGCGCGGTGACTGCAATCACCGGCGTTTGTTGCTGATGCGGCAGCTGGTGGATCAGCTCGCAGGCCCGAATGCCATCCATGCCCGGCATCTGAATATCCATCAGGATTAAATCGAACTGCATCTGCTTAGCCTGTTCAACCGCCTGCGCGCCGCTGGTGCACAGCTCAACGTGCTGAACCTGGTCTTCAAGCAATGCGCCAATGAGCTTCAGGTTGGCCGGATTATCATCCACCGCCATCACGCTCATCGGCAATTTTTGCTCATCGTCAATCATCGGGAGGGCATGCTGGCTGAGACGGCAATATTCCGTGAGCGCAGGCAGCAGGCGGGTCGCGGTGAGCGGTTTAAGCAAGCAGGCGGCTGCCCCGTCATTTTTCAACTCTTCTGCATTGAGCTGCGCGTGGCAAGGCAGCGCCAGCAGCAGGTAGTCGGTCATCGACGCGGCTTTCGCCAGCCGCTCCTGCTGCATGGTCAGCTCGCCGGTGAAGGTGACCGGGATCCCCATCAGCAGGATGTCGTAATGCTCAACGGCCAGGGCGGAGAAGGTTGGGCTGTAGACCACCTCCAGCGGCGTGGTGCTTAAAATGTCGAGCGCGCACTGCGCTGCCGCCGCGTTAGGTTCGACGTAGGCCAGACGCTTGCCTTTCAGGCAGTCCGTCACCGGGCCATCGGTCAATACGTTTGGATTGAGGTCCAGATTAATGTGGAACCAGAAGGTTGAACCGCGGTTCGGCTGGCTGTGGAAAGAGATATCGCCGCCCATCTCGTTCACCAGGCGTTGCGTGATCACCAGCCCCAGACCGGTGCCGCCATGACGGCGGGAGATACTGGCATCCGCCTGACGGAACGCCTGGAACAGACGCGACTGATCCCGCTCCGGAATCCCGATGCCGGTATCGCGGATCTGGACTTCAATCTGCACCTTATTGCTGCTGATCGAGCGTTTTTCTACCAGAATGTCGATGTTACCGCTTTCGGTGAATTTAATGGCATTCCCGACAAGGTTGGTAATGACCTGCTGCAGGCGCAGCGGATCGCCAATAACGTTATCCGGCACGTCGTTTTTAATGTTGAGCGTCAGCTCAAGGCCTTTGTCGTGCGACGAGTGTGCGAGCAGCGTCACCACCTCATCGAGCGTACTGCGAAGCGGGAAGGGAATGCTTTCCAGGATCAGCTTGCCCGCCTCCAGCTTGGAGAAGTCCAGCACGTCGTTGATGATCGCCAGCAGGTTGTTGGCCGAGCGCTCAATGGTGTGCAGGTGATCGCGCTGAGTCGGGTTGAGCTCGCTTTTCAGGGTCAGGCGGGTGAAGCCGATCACGCCATTGAGCGGCGTACGCAGCTCGTGCGACATATTGGCCAGGAATTCCGACTTAATACGTGCCGCTTCCTGAGCGCGCTTTTTCGCCAGATCCAGCTCAACGTTCTGAATCTCCATCTGCTCCAGCGTTTCGCGCAGGTCGGACGTCGCCTGGTCAACGTTGTGCTGCATCTCTTCGTGGTACGCCGCCAGCGACATCGCCATCGAGTTGATGCCGTTTTTCAGCATATCCAGCTCGCCCAGCATAAACCCTTCCACACGGCTGTCGAGCTGTCCCCGGCGAATGCGGTCAACCGTGTTAACCATGTTGCGGATGGGACCCGTCACGTCGCGCATCAGGCGCCAGCCGAAGATCAGCGCAATGCCGATGCAGAACAGCATCATCACGCCGGAGATGAAAATCTCTTTGTACTGCTGTAGCCGGACCGACTTGAGATCCAGCTCCAGCGCCACATATCCCAGCATATTATTGCTGGATTTGGCGTCGGACTGCGCAGACTCATCGGGGGAATAGCTCTCCGACACGATCGGCGTGCGCAGGATCATGATATCGCCGCGCCGCAGTACGGTGAGGTGACGCGGGAACGGCGTACCGTCCGGGATCTTCAGGGCTGCCGGATCGAGATGAAAGTTCGAGGTGACAAACAGGCGGTTATGTTCGTCGTAAACGGAAATGGCGCGTACGATGTCCGAGTGGCGGCGGTGGAGTACGCTGATTAACTGCCCAATGGATTCGCGGTTTTGCAGGTTCATGCCGTACTCGCTGGAGACGGCAAGCGGTTCGATAATGCTGGCGCCTGCATCCTCCAGCTGTCGCTGCAAATCGTTATAGCGGTGCACCACAAAGAAGATACTCAGCAGCAAACCGATGAGAACGGTGGGGGCGAGGATCAAAATCATCATGCGCGCGCGCAGGCTGTAGTTGGTCATGGCGTTCCGTTATGGGACAATTAAGATAATTATGTTTATGTGAGAAAAATCTCGGCGATGGCGCAATTCTACTCTGCAAAGCGACGCGTGACGACGCGTCAAATCATCACTGTTGAGGCCACGGACCTCGATCCGTTTGGTCAGGGAGTGGCACGCCACAATGGTAAGGCTCTGTTTATAACAGGTTTACTGCCAGCAGAACGAGCAGAAATTACGCTGACGGAAGATAAACGCCAGTTTGCGCGCGGGCAGGTTAAGCGTCGACTCAACGACAGCCCGGAGCGAGTGGCGCCCCGCTGTCCTCATTTTGGCGTGTGCGGCGGCTGCCAGCAACAGCACGCAAGCACAGAATTACAGCAAAAAAGCAAAAGCCGCGCGCTGGCGCGTCTGCTTAAACATGACGTTAACGAAATTCTTGCCGATGCGCCCTGGGGCTATCGTCGTCGCGCACGCCTGAGCCTCAGCTATCAGCCAAAAACGGAGCGGCTGGAGATGGGGTTTCGCAAGGCCGGCTCCAGCGACATCGTTGACGTGAAGCAGTGCCCCATTTTGGTGCCCCATCTTGAGGCATTGCTTCCGGAAGTGCGCATCTGCCTCTCCGGGCTGGACGGCGTTCGCCATCTCGGGCATATCGAACTGGTCATGGCAAACAATGGCCCGCTGATGGTGCTGCGCCATACCGCGCCGTTGTCGAAAAAAGATCGCGAAAAACTGGAACGCTTTTCGCATTCCCACGACCTGGCGCTTTTCCTTGCACCACAAAGCGAGATACTTGAACAGGTTACCGGTGAGGCGCCCTGGTATGCGTCAAACGGGCTACGCTTAACGTTCAGCCCGCGGGATTTCATTCAGGTCAATGATGGCGTTAACCAGCAGATGGTGGCGAAAGCGCTGGCGTGGCTGGATGTTCAGAAAAGCGACCGGGTGCTCGATCTGTTCTGCGGAATGGGCAACTTCACGCTGCCGCTGGCGCGAGAAGCGGCCAGCGTCGTCGGCGTGGAAGGCGTTGAGGCGCTGGTGGCGAAAGGGCAGGAGAACGCGCGGCAGAACGGCTTGCAAAATGTGACATTCTTTCATCAAAATCTTGAGGAAGATGTCACCCAACAGCCGTGGGCAAAGCAGGGCTTCGATAAAATCCTGCTTGACCCGGCGCGTGCCGGTGCCCCGGGCGTGATGGCACATATTATTAAACTCGCGCCAAAGCGTGTGGTCTATGTTTCCTGTAACCCGGCAACGCTTGCCCGGGACAGTGAGGCATTACTCAGCGCGGGTTACCAGATTCAGCGTCTGGCAATGCTGGACATGTTCCCGCACACTGGGCATCTGGAATCGATGGTGTTGTTCGAGCACATCTAATTTGTTTGGCTTGTCGACTTCGACAGGCCCTGGTCCCTAAAGGAGAGGACAATGGTTGCGGTAAGAAGTGCACATCTCAATAAAGCTGGGGAGTTTGACCCACAAAAATGGATCGCAAGTCTGGGAATTTCCAGCCAGCAGTCGTGTGAACGCTTAACCGAAACCTGGGCCTATTGTCTGCGCACCACGCAGGGGCATCCCGACGCCGATCTTCTCCTGTGGCGCGGCGTGGAGATGGTTGAAATCCTGTCCATGCTGAACATGGATATCGAAACGCTGCAGGCCGCGCTGCTGTTCCCTCTCGCGGATGCGGACGTGGTCAGCGAAGACGTGCTGCGCGACAGCGTCGGGAAATCCGTCGTCGCGCTCATCCACGGCGTGCGCGATATGGCGGCCATCCGCCAGCTCAAAGCCGCGCACACCGATTCCGTCTCCTCGGAACAGGTTGATAACGTTCGCCGGATGCTGCTGGCCATGGTGGATGATTTCCGCTGCGTGGTCATCAAGCTGGCCGAGCGTATTGCCCACCTGCGCGAGGTGAAGGATGCGCCGGAAGACGAGCGCGTGCTCGCCGCCAAAGAGTGTACAAACATCTATGCGCCGCTGGCGAACCGCTTAGGGATTGGTCAGCTGAAATGGGAGCTGGAAGATTACTGCTTCCGCTATCTGCACCCGGCGGAATATAAACGTATTGCCAAACTCCTGCACGAGCGCCGCATCGACCGCGAGCACTATATCGAGGAATTTGTCGGTGGCCTGCGTCAGGCGATGAAAGAAGAGAACGTGCGCGCCGAAGTCTACGGGCGGCCTAAGCATATCTACAGCATCTGGCGCAAAATGCAGAAGAAACACCTCGCCTTTGACGAACTGTTTGACGTGCGCGCCGTGCGTATCGTGGCGGAGCGTCTGCAGGACTGCTACGCCGCGCTGGGGATAGTGCACACTCACTTCCGTCATCTGCCCGATGAGTTCGATGACTATGTCGCCAACCCTAAACCGAACGGCTATCAGTCTATCCATACCGTGGTGCTTGGCCCTGGCGGCAAAACGGTCGAGATTCAGATCCGCACCAAACAGATGCACGAGGACGCCGAGCTGGGCGTCGCCGCGCACTGGAAATACAAAGAAGGCACGTCCGGCGGGGCGCGTTCAGGACATGAAGACCGTATTGCCTGGCTGCGCAAGCTGATTGCGTGGCAGGAAGAGATGGCCGACTCCGGCGAGATGCTCGACGAAGTGCGCAGCCAGGTCTTTGATGACCGGGTCTATGTCTTTACCCCGAAAGGGGACGTTGTCGACCTGCCTGCGGGCTCTACGCCGCTCGATTTTGCCTACCACATCCACAGCGATGTGGGGCACCGCTGCATCGGGGCGAAAATCGGCGGACGAATCGTACCGTTCACCTATCAGCTGCAGATGGGTGACCAGATTGAAATCATTACCCAGAAGCAGCCCAACCCGAGCCGGGACTGGCTTAACCCGAACCTGGGATATGTCACCACCAGCCGCGGACGCTCGAAAATTCACGCCTGGTTCCGTAAACAGGATCGTGACAAGAACATCCTTGCTGGTCGTCAGATCCTCGACGACGAGCTGGAGCATATCGGGATAAGCCTGAAAGAGGCGGAGAAATTCCTGCTGCCGCGCTACAACTTCAACGAGCTTGATGAGCTGTTAGCGGCGATCGGCGGCGGTGATATTCGTCTGAATCAGATGGTGAACTTCCTGCAGGCGCAGTTCAATAAGCCAAGCGCGGAAGAGCAAGACGCGGCGGCGCTGAAGCAGCTGCAGCAGAAAACCTACGCGCCGCAGCAGCGCAGCAAGGACAACGGCCGTGTGGTGGTCGAAGGTGTCGGTAACCTGATGCACCACATTGCCCGCTGCTGCCAGCCGATCCCGGGCGACGATATCGTCGGCTTTATCACTCAGGGGCGCGGAATTTCGATTCACCGTTCCGACTGCGACCAGCTTGCCGAGCTTCAGTCGCATGCGCCGGAGCGCATCGTGGAAGCGGTCTGGGGGGAAAGCTATTCCGCCGGCTACTCGCTGGTGGTGCGCGTTACCGCCAACGACCGCAGCGGCCTGCTGCGCGACATCACGACTATTCTCGCCAACGAGAAGGTCAACGTGCTGGGCGTCGCCAGCCGCAGCGATACCCGCGAGCAGCTTGCCACCATCGATATGACCATCGAAATCTACAACCTGCAGGTGCTGGGCCGCGTGCTCGGCAAGCTGAACCAGGTGCCGGATGTGATTGACGCGCGTCGTCTGCACGGCGGCTAAACATCCTCTTACGTAGGCCGGGTAAGGCAACGCCGCCACCCGGCATTTTTTCATCAGGACAGTACTATGACTCAAATCGACCGCCTGCTCGGCATCATGAAACGCCTGCGCGACCCGGAAAACGGCTGCCCGTGGGACAAAGAGCAGACTTTCGCCACCATCGCCCCGTACACCCTTGAAGAGACCTACGAGGTGCTGGACGCCATTTCCCGTGAAGATTTTGACGACCTGCGCGGCGAGCTGGGCGATCTGCTGTTCCAGGTGGTGTTCTACGCGCAGATGGCGCAGGAAGAAGGACGCTTTAACTTTGACGATATCTGCGCTGCCATCAGCGACAAGCTTGAGCGCCGTCATCCCCATATTTTTGGCGATGCCACCGCAGGGAACAGCGCCGAGGTGCTGGCCCGCTGGGAGCAGATCAAAAGCGCCGAGCGGGCGGAAAAATCCCAGCACTCCGCGCTGGATGATATTCCGCTGAGCCTGCCCGCGCTGATGCGCGCACATAAAATCCAGAAACGTTGCTCCGCCGTCGGTTTTGACTGGACCTCCCTCGGCCCGGTGCTGGATAAAGTGCACGAAGAGATTGATGAAGTCATGCACGAAGCGCAGCAGGCGGTGGTGGATGAAGCAAAGCTTGAGGAAGAGATGGGCGACCTGCTGTTTGCGACCGTCAACCTTTCTCGCCACCTGGGTGTAAAAGCGGAAACCGCCCTGCAAAAAGCCAACCTGAAATTCGAACGACGCTTTCGCGAAGTTGAGCGGATTGTCGCTTCGCGAGGCCTGGAAATGAGCGGTATTGACCTCGAAGCAATGGAAGTAGTCTGGCAAGAAGTAAAGCGCCAGGAATATGATCTCTAACGGAATTTTGCGATCAAGCGCAATTTGTGTGATTTTTTAAATGACAAGCGCTTGATTTGCGTCAAAAACATTTACCCAAAAGGGGCTATTTTCTCACTCCTTATGTTTGTCATGGCCTGGAATGGAGACGGAGAATGAAAGTTTGTGGCGCTCGCCGTGTTCGGGTATACTACTTTCCCGTCCTGGTTATTCCATCGTTTCACCCTAACTTCTCAGGTTCAGCATGACAACGAACTATATTTTTGTGACCGGCGGGGTCGTATCCTCTCTGGGTAAAGGCATTGCCGCAGCCTCCCTCGCAGCCATTCTTGAAGCCCGTGGCCTCAATGTGACCATGATGAAACTGGATCCGTACATCAACGTCGATCCGGGCACCATGAGCCCAATCCAACACGGGGAAGTGTTCGTTACTGAAGACGGCGCTGAAACCGATCTGGATCTTGGCCACTACGAGCGTTTCATCCGCACCAAAATGACCCGTCGTAACAACTTCACGACTGGCCGCATCTACTCCGACGTTCTGCGTAAAGAGCGTCGTGGTGATTATCTGGGTGCCACCGTTCAGGTTATTCCGCACATCACTAACGCCATCAAAGAACGCATTGTTGCGGGTGGCGAAGGCCACGACGTGGTGCTGGTTGAAATCGGCGGTACCGTGGGTGATATCGAATCTCTGCCATTCCTGGAAGCGATTCGTCAGCTGGCGGTAGATATTGGCCGTGAACACGCGCTGTTCATGCACCTGACCCTGGTGCCGTACATGGCCGCTGCAGGTGAAGTGAAAACCAAACCGACTCAGCACTCTGTTAAAGAGCTGCTCTCCATTGGTATTCAGCCAGACATCCTGGTTTGCCGCTCCGATCGCGCGGTGCCGGCGAACGAACGTGCGAAAATTGCATTGTTCTGTAACGTGCCTGAAAAAGCCGTTATTTCAATGAAAGATGTCGATTCCATTTATAAAATCCCGGGCCTGTTGAAATCGCAGGGCCTGGACGATTATATTTGTAAACGATTCAGCTTGAACTGTCCGGAAGCTAACCTGTCTGAATGGGAACAGGTTATTTATGAAGAAGCCAATCCGGCAGGCGAAGTGACTATCGGTATGGTCGGCAAGTACATTGAACTGCCGGATGCCTATAAGTCAGTGATCGAAGCGCTGAAACACGGTGGTCTGAAGAACCGTGTCTCTGTGAACATCAAGCTGATTGATTCGCAGGATGTTGAAACGCGTGGCGTTGAAATCCTGAAAGATCTGGATGCTATCCTTATCCCTGGCGGCTTCGGCTACCGTGGTGTAGAAGGCAAGATCGCCACCGCGCGCTATGCGCGTGAAAACAATATTCCATACCTCGGCATCTGCCTGGGTATGCAGGTTGCGCTGATCGAATTTGCGCGCAACGTAGCGGGAATGGAAAACGCGAACTCTACGGAATTTGTGCCAGACTGTAAGTACCCTGTTGTGGCGCTTATCACCGAATGGCGTGACGAAGAAGGTAACGTCGAAGTCCGTACCGAGAAGAGCGATCTGGGTGGCACCATGCGTCTTGGCGCACAGGCCTGCCAGCTGACTGACGATAGCGTGGTTCGCAAGCTGTATGGCGAGCCGGTCATTACCGAGCGCCATCGTCACCGCTATGAAGTCAACAACATGTTGTTGAAACCTATTGAAGCCGCGGGCCTGCGTGTTGCGGGACGCTCCGGGGATGATCAGTTAGTCGAGATCATTGAAGTGCCAAACCATCCGTGGTTTGTCGCCTGCCAGTTCCACCCGGAATTTACTTCAACGCCACGTGACGGGCATCCGCTGTTTGCAGGCTTTGTGAAGGCCGCCAGCGACTACCAGAAGCGTCAGGCGAAGTAAAAAAAGTTAGAACGGCAACGCGTACCTTTGGTACGCGTTGTTTGTCTGGAGTTTTAGTTTAACTTGTACTGAGGAAAATCTAATGTCCAAAATCGTTAAAGTCATCGGTCGTGAAATCATCGACTCCCGTGGTAACCCGACCGTTGAAGCCGAAGTTCACCTGGAAGGTGGTTTCGTTGGTATGGCTGCTGCTCCATCAGGTGCTTCTACCGGTTCCCGCGAAGCGCTGGAACTGCGCGATGGCGACAAATCTCGCTTCCTGGGTAAAGGCGTACTGAAAGCGGTTGGCGCTGTAAACGGTCCTATTGCTCAGGCAATCATTGGCAAAGACGCCAAAGACCAGGCTGGCATCGACAAGATCATGATCGATCTGGACGGTACTGAAAACAAATCTAACTTCGGTGCGAACGCAATCCTGGCAGTTTCCCTGGCGAACGCCAAAGCGGCTGCGGCTGCTAAAGGTATGCCACTGTTTGAGCACATCGCTGAACTGAACGGCACCCCAGGCAAATACTCCATGCCTGTACCAATGATGAACATCATCAACGGTGGTGAGCACGCAGACAACAACGTTGATATTCAGGAATTCATGATTCAGCCAGTTGGCGCGAAATCCCTGAAAGAAGCGGTACGTATGGGTTCTGAAGTGTTCCACAACCTGGCTAAAGTTCTGAAAGCTAAAGGTATGAACACGGCTGTTGGTGACGAAGGTGGCTATGCGCCAAACCTGGGTTCTAACGCAGAAGCACTGGCTGTTATCGCAGAAGCAGTAAAAGCTGCAGGCTACGAGCTGGGCAAAGACATCACCCTGGCGATGGACTGCGCAGCATCTGAATTCTACAAAGACGGTAAATACGTTCTGGCTGGCGAAGGCAACAAAGCGTTCACCTCCGAAGAGTTCACTCACTTCCTGGAAGACCTGACCAAACAGTACCCAATCGTGTCTATCGAAGACGGTCTGGACGAGTCTGACTGGGCTGGCTTCGCATACCAGACTAAAGTACTGGGCGACAAAATCCAGCTGGTTGGTGACGACCTGTTCGTAACCAACACCAAGATCCTGAAAGAAGGCATCGAGAAAGGCATCGTTAACTCCATCCTGATCAAATTCAACCAGATCGGTTCTCTGACCGAAACTCTGGCTGCGATCAAAATGGCGAAAGACGCTGGCTACACCGCTGTTATCTCTCACCGTTCTGGCGAAACTGAAGACGCTACCATTGCCGACCTGGCTGTGGGTACCGCTGCAGGCCAGATCAAAACTGGTTCTATGAGCCGTTCTGACCGTGTTGCTAAATACAACCAGCTGATTCGTATCGAAGAAGCGCTGGGCGAAAAAGCACCATACAACGGTCGTAAAGAGATCAAAGGCCAGGCATAATCGCCTAAGCCTTAAAACGAAAATGCCAGTCGAATGACTGGCATTTTTTTTGGCTATTTAAAATCAACCGCCATTTGCTCCGGAATGGTCAGCCCCTGAGTGGTTTGCACGCAGCGGGCGATATAATCCGTAAACCGGGGTGGCTTCGGCATCCCCATGCTCAGCAGCTTATCGTTGCTGAAGCGCACGTTAAGCGTGGCAAACGCACCGTATAACCGCATGGCTTTCAGCATCAGACGTTCGTTGCACGGCCCAAAAATATGTTTCAGCTCGCGACGCATTCTGACCAGCGTTTCGTAGCTGACCTGCGCATACTTATCACCGACGGGGGCTTTCTCCAGCGCCTGCGCCATTGCCTGATCGATATCCGCAAAGCGAACGCTGTTCTCTTCTCCCGCAGAAATGTGTACCACTTCTCCCGGACGCGCGTTGCTGTTGAGCAGCATTAACATCGCGTCGGCGCAATAATCCACCGGAACAACGTCGATCCGGTCTTCCATTGAGCACATAAATTTTTGCAGCATCAGGCCCATGCTAAAGACCCAGAAAATGCTGCTCGACGGTGTGCAGCCGTGACGGGTATGGCCGACGACGATGGACGGACGGGCGATGAGCAGCGGCAGGTTCGGACACTCCTGGCGCATCAGCTGTTCGATGGTTGACTTCGAAAACGTGTATTCCACCAGGTGTTCAGCATTCTCTCTGAATTCGGCGCTTTCGGCGACCAGGGAATCCTGCTCCGGCGTGCATGACATCGCGGTGCCGACGTGGAGGAAACGCTGCAGTCCTGTGACCTGCTCCATACGGCGCGCCAGCGCGAGCGTACCTTCAACGTTGACCTTCCAGATCAGCGGGTTGTTACCAAATGAGGCGACGGCCGCACAGTTCACGACATGCGTGACCCGATCCAGACGGGGATCGCTGAGAAAGGCTTCAGGCTGGCTGAGGTCGCCAATCAGGATATTATCCACCGTCAGGGAGGCCAGTTTGTCCTCAGGAACGTTGAACTTGCGCATATTCTCCAGCACGCGCTCCAGCCCGCTCTGCGGATCGCCGGCACGCGCGAGCAAAAGGAGTTCTACGGATTGATCGTTGGTCAGGATTTTTTCAAGAACTGCACCGCCCAGAAATCCGGTCACGCCTGTAATCAATAACATCTTCATTAATACCGTCTCATTATGATTGATGAGGCGGATTGTAGGCGCGCAAAAGTAAACGGCATTTAAATAATAAATCGCCGAAACCGACAGCATCTTAAGCTTATTTTAAGGAAAGGAAATCGGGCGGATATTTTGGACATTAGCGGAAGGGTAAAAATTCACTCTATTAAAATTTAAATTTTAACTTATTGAATTTAATGTTTTTTATAGAGGCGTTCCCGAACGGTAAACTTAATTCAAAATGTAATAAATATAATAATTTGTTACACCAAACATTTATCAAATAAATGATTTAAACGCCACTTAACTAAAATCAGACGGCATAAATTGCAGGCTATTTTATTTAGCCTGCGAAGGATTTTTAGAGTAACAGAGGAAGCGTAGCGCTGGCTGTTTGTTGGCTAACGTCGCCGTAATGACCATCCAGCGCAATCATGGACGTGGTCAGCAGCTCGACCAGCAGCATCACCCCAACCTTAGCATTGAGTGCGCCTGCGCTAAGGGGGCCCTCTGGTTTGGCAGCCACCAGCAGCATGTCGCTCAGGGACGCCAGCGGGCTGCGGGGCGTATTGCTGAGTGCCAGAACTTTAACGCCGCGCTTGCGGGCAAGCTTCACCACGTGGAGTAAATCCCGCGTTGAACCCGAACTGGAGATGGCCACAACCAGCGTCTCTTTCGAAAGCGTTGTCGCATTCATGGCCGCGCGGTGCATATCGCTAAACAGCTGTGCGGGTTTGCCCAGACGCAACAGCTTGTAGTGCAGATACTCCCCAAGGATCGCGCTGGCCGCGACGCCATAAATTTGCACGGATTGTGCCTGGTGCAGCGCCAGCGCCGCCTTTTCAAGCAGCGTGCGGTCGAGGAGTCTGGCGGTATCCTGCAAAGCCTGCACCGACTCATCCACGACGTTATCAATCTCATCTCCCGCCTGACGCGCGGGCTGGCCCTGCTGAATATCCAGCGCAAGCGCCATTTTAAATTCGTTATAGCCTTTGCAGCCCAGCGTACGGCAAAGACGCGTGACGCTGGCCTCGCTGGTGTGGCTCTCGCGCGCCAGCTCGGTGATCGTCAGGTAGAGCACCCGGGCAGGATCGCTGAGGACAAATTCACCGAGTTTTTGTTGTGTTGGGCTGTACCCGGAAGCCTCCTGGCGTAGCTTCAGCAGCAGGTTTTCATGGTCTGACATGCTCGATCCTTAATGCGTTTCTCTGCGACTAGTGTGGCGGAAAGCGGGGGAAAGATGCCAGTCATTTTGAAAAAGTATGATCGTCGTCCTGGTTTTTGATGGTAATTTTCACTATTGAATATTTGTATGGTAAAAATTTTCATCGTTTAATGGGGGGATGAAAAAATGATGCAAATATTCAGTGGGGCTTCTTCAGGGGGATGGTTTGAAAAAGCGCAGCGCTTTGGCAAATCCTTTATGTTGCCGATTGCCGTGTTGCCTGCGGCGGGTCTGCTGCTGGGGATAGGCGGCGCGTTATCGAATCCCAATACGCTGGCGGCTTATCCGTTTTTAGATGTGGGCTGGCTTCAGGCCATTTTCACCATCATGAGCAGCGCAGGATCCATCGTGTTTGCGAACCTCTCGGTGCTGTTTGCCGTTGGGGTGGCCGTAGGGCTGGCAAAAAGCGATAAGGGTACGGCCGGGCTGGCGGCATTACTCGCGTTTCTGGTGATGAATGCCACCATTAACGCGCTGCTGATCCTCACTGGCAAACTGGCGCACGACAACCCGGGCGCCGTGGGGCAGGGCATGACGCTGGGCATTCAGACGCTGGAAACCGGCGTGTTTGGCGGCGTGGTGATTGGTCTGGTGACCTGCACGCTCCATCATCGGTTTAATAAAATAGCGCTTCCGCAGTTCCTCGGGTTCTTTGGTGGCTCGCGCTTTGTTCCCATCATCAGCTCCCTGGCGGCGATCCTCGTCGGTGCGCTCATGACCGTGGTCTGGCCGCATTTCCAGAAGCTGATTTTTGGTCTGGGCGGGCTGGTGGATGCCACCGGCTATCTGGGCACCCTGCTGTACGGCTTTATTCTCCGCATGCTGGGCCCGTTTGGTTTGCACCACATCTTCTATCTGCCGTTCTGGACCACCGCGCTTGGCGGCAGTGAAATCGTCAACGGTCATCTGGTGGAAGGCACGCAGCGGATCTTCTTCGCCCAACTGGCCGATCCTACCACGCGTCAGTTTTACGAAGGCACGTCACGCTTCATGTCCGGGCGCTTTATTACGATGATGTTTGGCCTGCTCGGCGCGTGCCTGGCGATGTACCACACGGCAAAACCCGAGAACAAAAAGCGCGTTGCCGGACTGCTGCTTTCTGCCGCGTTAACCTCGTTCCTGACCGGGATTACCGAGCCTATCGAATTCTCGTTCCTGTTTATTGCACCGGTGCTTTACGTCATTCATGCGCTGTTTGACGGGCTGGCGTTCATGCTTGCACACATGCTGCATATCACCATCGGGCAAACCTTCTCCGGCGGTTTTATCGACTTCGTGCTGTTCGGCATTTTGCAGGGGGAGGCCAAAACCAACTGGATGTTCGTTCCGCTGGTCGGCGTGCCGTGGTTCTTCCTTTACTACTTCACCTTCCGCTACCTGATTAACCGCTTTGATTTTGCTACGCCGGGTCGGGAAAAGGAGGCGATGGCTGACGAAGTCAGTCTGCCGCAAAACGAACGCGCTGCTGCGGTGATCGCCGGATTAGGCGGAAAAGACAATCTTGAAGAGGTGGACTGCTGCGCCACGCGTCTTCGCGTCACGGTGAAGGATGGCAGCAAAGTGAATGACGCGGCGCTGAAAGCCACCGGGGCGCGCGGCGTTATCGTGCGCGGTAACGGTGTTCAGGTCATTTATGGCCCGCACGTCACGATTATCAAAAACGAAGTGGAAGAGATCTTATCGTAATGAAAACTGTACTGGATAACCTGAAGGGAAAACTGATCGTCTCCTGTCAGGCGCTGGAGAATGAGCCGCTGCATAGCCCGTTTATTATGTCGCGGATGGCGCTGGCGGCGGCGCAGGGCGGGGCCGCTGCCATTCGTGCCAACAGCGTGGTAGATATCGAGGCCATTAAGCAGCAGGTCTCTTTGCCGGTCATCGGCATCATCAAACGGGATTACCCGGAAAGCGAGGTGTTTATCACCGCCACGATGAAAGAGGTGGATGAGCTCATGAGCGTCTCTCCGGAAATCATTGCGCTTGATGCGACGGCGCGGGAGCGTCCCGGCGGAGAATCCCTGGAAACGCTGGTCTCGCGCATCCGCTCACGCTATCCCGCGGTGATGCTGATGGCGGATATCGCCTCCGTGGACGAAGCCGTGACGGCGCAGGCGTTGGGCTTTGACTGCGTCGGCACCACGCTTTACGGCTACACGGCGGAAACCGAGGGTCATACATTGCCTGACAACGACTGCACGTTCCTGAAAGCGGTGCTGGCGGCCGTGACGGTTCCCGTGGTTGCCGAAGGCAACGTGGATACGCCTGAACGCGCGGCCAGATGCCTGGCGCTGGGCGCGCATACGGTCGTCGTCGGCGGTGCGATCACCCGCCCACAGCAAATCACGGAACGGTTTATGGCGGCGATTGGCGCGCAAAGCACCGATGGAGCATGACCATCCGGCGGGGATCTGCGATACTTATCGTTTATCCCCTTTACTGAGATGACTATGCAGTACCCGATTAACGAGATGTTCCAGACCCTGCAAGGCGAGGGTTACTTTACCGGCGTTCCCGCTATTTTCATTCGTTTACAGGGATGCCCGGTTGGCTGTGCCTGGTGTGATACCAAACATACGTGGGATAAGCTCGCAGATCGGGAAGTGTCGCTGTTTAGCATTCTGGCGAAAACCAAAGAGAGCGATAAGTGGGGCGCGGGCAGTTCCGAAGATCTGCTGGCCATTATTGGTCGTCAGGGCTGGACGGCGCGCCACGTTGTGATCACCGGCGGTGAACCCTGCATCCACGATCTGACTCCGCTGACCGAGCTGCTCGAAAAGAACGGCTACAGCTGCCAGATTGAAACCAGCGGCACCCATGAAGTGCGCTGTTCACACACGACCTGGGTGACGGTATCGCCAAAAGTGAATATGCGCGGCGGGTATGACGTGCTGTCTCAGGCGCTGGAACGCGCGGATGAGATTAAGCACCCGGTAGGGCGCGTGCGTGATATCGAAGCGCTGGATGAACTGCTGGCCACGCTGACGGATGAAAAGCAGCGCGTCATTGCGCTTCAGCCGATCAGCCAGAAAGATGACGCGACGCGCCTGTGCATTGAAACCTGTATTGCGCGCAACTGGCGCCTGTCGATGCAGACGCACAAGTATCTGAATATTGCATAAAAAAAGCCCGGTGGCGCGAGCGCTTACCGGGCCTATGGTTCGATGCTCTCGTCGACCGGGCAAGCGTCAGCGCCACCCGGCAAGCATCACTCTCCGCGATACACGCAGCCTGCCGTGCAGGTCTCTTTGATCATCACCGCGCTCAGCAGCGGTACCAGCGGCTTCATCTGATCCCAAATCCATTTTGCCAGCACTTCACTGGTCGGGTTTTCAAGGCCCGGGATCTCATTCAGGTAGTAGTGATCCAGACGATCGTAGGTCGGCTTAAACGCCGCCTTCAGCTCGGCAAAATCCATGATCCAACCGGTATGCGGATCAACTTCACCGGTGATCTCAAGACGCACCATGAACGAATGCCCGTGCAGACGGCCACATTTATGTCCTTCTGGGACATGCGGAAGGTGGTGGGCGGCTTCGAAGGTGAAATCTTTAAACAGTGTGGTGGACATGATCGCTCTCAGTAATGCGGAAAAAACCGCCGCATAGTACCGGAAAGCACAATTTTTAGCATTAACTAAAACGGCTCTGAGCGGCAACCGCCTCGTATTCAGGGTGTTTATCGCTATTTGTTCTTTTATTTCATAATGTTATTTAATCGGTTTTATCGCTAAGCATGACAACCAAAACAGGTTAGTCCATTTGGTTATTTATTATTTCCATCCCTTCTTTAATTGTTATTATCCTCGCCGTTAACCTTATCTTCAGTTTGGATTTATTCGCTTAAAGTCCGCTTGGCTACTGGAACATAACGACGCATGACAACACAGGCCCCACCTTCAAATTTGCTTCCCCTGAACCCGGAGCAACTGGCGCGCCTTCAGGCTGCCACCTCTGATTTTTCTCCCACTCAGCTTGCCTGGGTCTCCGGTTATTTCTGGGGAATGCTCAATCAGCAGCCTGGCGCTGTGGCGGGTGCACCGGTAACGGCCGTTGAAATTCCGGCCATTACCCTGATTTCCGCCTCGCAGACGGGCAATGCCCGCCGCGTGGCCGAGGCGCTGCGTGACGACCTGCTGGCCGCCAAACTGAACGTGAACCTGGTCAATGCCGGGGATTATAAATTCAAACAAATCGCGTCAGAAAAACTGCTGGTGGTTGTGGCCTCAACGCAGGGTGAAGGTGAACCCGCAGAAGAAGCGGTGGCCCTGCACAAGTTCCTGTTCTCGAAAAAAGCGCCGAAGCTGGATGGCACGGCGTTTGCCGTGTTTGGCCTGGGCGATACCTCCTATGAATTCTTCTGCCAGTCCGGTAAAGACTTCGACAGCAGGCTGGCGGAACTGGGCGCGGAGCGTCTGCTGGACCGCGTTGACGCGGATGTCGAATACCAGACCGCCGCCGCCGAATGGCGTGCACGCATCGTTGAGGTGTTAAAAGCGCGCGTGCCGAAAGAGACGTCGACGCAGGCCGCGTTCACCGCGACGGGTGCTGTTAACGACATCCACACCAGCCCGTACACCAAAGAGGCGCCGCTGACGGCGAGCCTGTCGGTGAACCAAAAAATTACCGGCCGCGACTCGGAAAAAGACGTGCGCCATATCGAAATCGATCTGGGAGACTCGGGCCTGCGCTATCAGCCGGGCGATGCGCTGGGTATCTGGTATCAGAACGATCCGGCGCTGGTGAAAGAACTGGTTGAGCTGCTGTGGCTGAAAGGCGACGAGCCTGTCACCGTTGACGGCAAAACCCAGCCGCTTTCAGAGGCGCTGCAGTGGCATTTCGAACTGACGGTGAACACCCCGAATATCGTCGAAAACTATGCCACCTTGACGCGCAGCGAATCCCTGCTGCCGCTGGTGGGCGATAAAGCGAAGCTGCAGCATTACGCCGCGACGACGCCGATTGTCGATATGGTGCGCTTCTCTCCGGCTCAGCTGGATGCCGATGCGCTGATCGGTCTGCTGCGTCCGCTGACACCGCGCCTGTACTCCATCGCCTCTTCGCAAGCCGAAGTGGAGAGTGAAGTGCATGTTACCGTCGGCGTGGTGCGCTACGATATCGAAGGCCGCGCCCGTACGGGTGGGGCATCAGGCTTCCTGGCGGACCGCGTGGAAGAAGAGGGCGAAGTGCGCGTCTTTATCGAGCACAACGACAACTTCCGCCTGCCGGCAAACCCGGAAACCCCGGTCATCATGATTGGCCCTGGCACCGGCATTGCGCCGTTCCGCGCCTTTATGCAGCAGCGCGCGGCAGATGAAGCGCCGGGTAAAAACTGGCTCTTCTTCGGCAACCCGCACTTTACTGAAGATTTCCTCTACCAGGTTGAGTGGCAGCGCTATGTGAAAGAAGGCGTTCTGACCCGCATCGATCTGGCCTGGTCCCGCGATCAGAAAGAAAAAGTATACGTACAAGACAAACTGCGCGCACAGGGCGCAGAGCTGTGGCGCTGGATCAATGACGGTGCCCACATTTATGTCTGCGGCGACGCCAATCGTATGGCGAAAGACGTTGAGCAGGCACTGCTGGAAGTGATTGCCGAATTCGGCGGTATGGATGCCGAAGCGGCAGACGAATTTTTAAGTGAGCTGCGCGTTGAGCGCCGTTATCAGCGAGATGTCTACTAATGAGCGAAAAACATCCAGGGCCACTGGTGGTCGAAGGTAAATTGACAGACGCCGAGCGCATGAAGCTGGAAAGCAACTATCTGCGCGGCACCATTGCTGAAGATCTGAATGACGGTCTCACCGGCGGTTTCAAAGGCGACAACTTCCTGCTGATCCGTTTTCACGGCATGTACCAGCAGGACGACCGCGACATCCGCGCCGAGCGTGCAGAACAGAAGCTGGAGCCGCGTCACGCGATGCTGCTGCGCTGCCGTCTGCCGGGCGGGGTGATTACCACCAAACAGTGGCAGGCGATCGACAAGTTTGCCGGTGAAAACACGATCTACGGCAGCATCCGTCTGACCAACCGTCAGACCTTCCAGTTCCACGGTATTCTGAAGAAGAACGTCAAGCCGGTGCACCAGATGCTGCACTCCGTTGGGCTGGACGCGCTGGCGACCGCCAACGACATGAACCGTAACGTGCTTTGCACCTCGAATCCGTATGAATCCGAGCTGCATGCCGAAGCGTACGAGTGGGCGAAGAAGATCTCCGAGCACCTGCTGCCGCGCACGCGCGCCTACGCAGAGATTTGGCTCGATCAGGAAAAAGTCGCCACCACCGACGAAGAGCCGATCCTTGGCCAGACCTACCTGCCGCGTAAGTTTAAAACCACGGTCGTTATTCCACCGCAGAACGATATCGACCTGCACGCCAACGACATGAACTTCGTGGCGATTGCCGAAAACGGCAAGCTGATTGGCTTTAACCTGCTGGTGGGCGGCGGCCTCTCCATTGAGCACGGTAACAAGAAAACCTACGCCCGCACCGCAAGCGAGTTCGGCTTCCTGCCGCTGGAGCACACGCTGGCCGTGGCGGAAGCGGTAGTGACCACCCAGCGCGACTGGGGCAACCGTACAGACCGTAAAAACGCGAAAACCAAATACACCCTGGAGCGCGTGGGCGTTGAGACGTTCAAAGCGGAAGTGGAGCGTCGTGCGGGCATCAAATTCGAGCCGATCCGCCCTTACGAATTCACCGGTCGCGGCGATCGCATCGGCTGGGTGAAAGGCATCGATAATAAATGGCACCTGACGCTGTTTATCGAAAACGGCCGTATTCTGGATTATCCGGGCCGTCCGCTGAAAACCGGTCTGCTGGAAATTGCTAAGATCCATAAAGGCGAGTTCCGCATTACCGCTAACCAGAATCTCATTATTGCCGGCGTGCCGGAGAGCCAGAAGGCGAAGATCGAGAAGCTGGCGCGCGAACATGGGTTGATGGATGCGGTGAAGCCGCAGCGCGAAAACTCAATGGCCTGCGTGTCGTTCCCGACCTGTCCGCTGGCGATGGCCGAAGCGGAGCGTTTCCTGCCGTCATTTACTGACAAGGTAGAAGCGATTCTGGAAAAACACGGTATTCCGGACGAGCATATTGTTATGCGCGTCACCGGCTGCCCGAACGGCTGCGGCCGCGCGATGCTGGCCGAGCTGGGTCTGGTGGGGAAAGCGCCGGGGCGTTATAACCTGCACCTGGGCGGTAACCGAATCGGTACGCGCATCCCGCGTATGTTCCGGGAGAACATCACCGAGCCGGAAATTCTTGATTCCATCGACGAGCTTGTCGGGCGCTGGGCGAAAGAGCGTGAAGCGGGTGAAGGCTTCGGCGACTTTACGGTGCGTGCGGGCATCATTCGCCCGGTGCTCGATCCCGCCAGGGATTTCTGGGAGTAACCACGAGAGGTAATTATGTCCGTACTCGATCTAAACGCGCTTAACGCATTGCCAAAAGTCGAACGCATTCTGGCACTCGCAGAAACCAATGCCCACCTTGAAAAGCTGGACGCCGAAGGGCGCGTGGCGTGGGCGCTGGAAAACCTGCCGGGAGACTATGTGCTGTCGTCGAGCTTTGGTATTCAGGCGGCGGTCAGCCTGCATCTGGTGAATCAGATCCGTCCGGACATTCCGGTGATCCTCACCGATACCGGCTACCTGTTCCCGGAAACCTACCAGTTTATTGACGAGCTGACGGACAAGCTCAAGCTGAACCTCAAAGTTTACCGCGCGACGGAAAGCGCGGCCTGGCAGGAGGCGCGCTACGGTAAGCTGTGGGAACAGGGCGTTGAGGGCATTGAGAAATACAATGAGATCAACAAAGTTGAGCCGATGAACCGGGCGCTGAAAGAGCTCAATGCGCAGACATGGTTTGCTGGCCTGCGCCGCGAGCAGTCCGGCAGCCGGGCAACCTTGCCGGTGCTGGCGGTCCAGCGCGGGGTGTTTAAAGTGCTGCCGATTATCGACTGGGATAACCGGACGGTGTATCAGTATCTGCAAAAGCACGGGCTGAAGTACCATCCGCTGTGGGACCAGGGCTATCTGTCGGTGGGTGACACCCACACCACGCGCAAATGGGAACCGGGAATGGCGGAAGAAGAGACGCGATTCTTTGGGCTGAAGCGCGAGTGCGGGCTGCACGAAGGGTGATCCTATATCCTCCCCCTCACCCTAACCCTCTCCCCAAAGGGGAGAGGGGATTGCTCGGAGCCGTCTTTTCACCCTCGCCCCTTTGGGGAGAGGGCAGGGGTGAGGGGAAAATAAGCACTAGGCTTTCCCCGCTTTCGCCAGCTCCTTCACCAGCGGCAGCATCACCTTCACCACATCACGGCTGCGGTGCTCAATCCGCTGCGGCAGCGCGCGATCGATGTGCTGCTGATTATCCAGCATCACGTTGTGCCAGCTTGTCCCGTCCGGGAAGGCTTTCGATTTAGCCCGCTGCTGGTAGCCATCTTTTTTGCCCAGCGCCCAGTTTGTCGCTTCGACATACAGCACCGGAATACCCGCCTTATCGAACACTTCCCCGTCGTTGCAGCAGCCCGTTCCTCGCGGATAATCCGGGTTACCGCCGGGGTTGCTGGTAGCATAAACCCCGTGGCTGCGGGCAATCGCCAGCGCACGGTCTCGCGTCAGTTTCCGCACGGTACCCGGCGTACTTTGCCCGCTGTTGAAATAGAGCTTGTCGCCGACGATCAGGTTATCGAGGTTGATCACCAGCAACGTATTTTTCCTCTCCTCAGCGCTCATGCGTTTAAGGAGATTCTCAGCGCCGAGTTTGCCCTCTTCTTCACCGCTGGTGGCCACGAAACGGATACCATACTGGGTTGGAATATCCTTCATCCGCTCGGCCAGTTCGAGCATCACGCCCAGGCCTGCCGCGTTGTCGTCCATGCCCTGCAGCGTCAGCCCGCCGAGGTTGTTATCCGTATCGGCGTCACTCATCGGGGCGTAGGTATCAAGGTGCGCCATAATAATAATTTGCTCTTTTGCGGTACCTTCATGCGCCGCGATAACCGTACTGCCGGTCACGTTATGCCAGTTTTTCGTTTTGTTTCGTGAGGTATAGACGTAGCGGCTGTGAAACGACCGGATGTCGCTCTGGTAGCCCATCCCGGCAAACTGCTGGCGAAGATAGTCCGCGGAGAGCATTTCCGCAGGCGAACCGGTCATACGGCCAGGAAAGACGGTGGCAATATGCCGCGCCTGCATAGTGGCGATTTCACCATAAGGTTGGTTTTTTGCCTGGGCAGGAAGAATAAAGCAAACGCCGAGCGCCAGGGCAGCAATACGGTGGCGCGTTGCGGAGAACATAGTGAGTCCTTAAAAACTGAGCAAAATAATAACCCGCTTAGTATGAAACTGTGATCGTCCATACACAATTTGAATTGCTCTTAAATGCCCGAAATTTCGCGTGTTAAGCACTTTTTGGTATTAGCTTTTTCACGGCGTTATTCCATTGAGTAACTACTCATTCCAATTCGTAATTTCATTCGGTCTAAGCCGCCCCCTATAGTCCCTCTATTCCTCGTTGTTAGTGAGTTGTTGCTTGTGGACTATCTGCCCTTATTTGCCGCGATAAAAGAGAAGCCGGTGCTGGTTGTTGGCACGGGTGAAATTGCCGATCGCAAAATTGCGTTTCTGCAGCGCGCAGGGGCGCAGGTGCGGGTAGTAGCAGAAGCGGATTTCGACGAATCCCAAATCGACAGCGTCGTGCTGGTGATTGCGGCGACCGAAGATCGCGACCTGAACCGGCGGATTTCCGAGGCCGCTCAGGCCCGCTACCGCCTGGTGAACGTGGTGGACGACCAGCCTTTATGCTCGTTTATCTTCCCGTCGATCGTTGACCGTTCGCCGCTGCTGGTGGCGATCTCCTCCGGCGGTACCGCACCGGTGCTGGCGCGCGTGCTGCGGGAAAAAATCGAAGCGCTGCTGCCGACCAGCCTCGGGCGCATGGCGGAAAAAGCCAGCTACTGGCGCAACCATCTGAAAACCCGCCTGACCAGCGTGACGGAACGCCGTCGCTTCTGGGAACGCGTGTTTCGCGGCCGCTTTGCCAGCCTGATGCATGCCGGCAATGAGACGGCGGCGCAGAAAATTCTTGAAGACGAACTGGATAACCCCGGCAGCACCGGCGGGGAGATCATTCTGGTAGGCGCAGGACCGGGCGATGCCGGGCTCCTGACGCTGCGCGGACTGCAGGTGCTGCAGGACGCGGACGTGGTGTTTTACGACCATCTGGTTACCGACGGCGTGCGCGAGCTGATCCGTCGCGACGCGGAGCAAATCTGCGTCGGCAAACGGGCTGGCGAGCACTCTGTGCCGCAGCACGACACCAACCAGATGCTGATTGACGCCGCCAAAGCCGGTAAAACCGTGGTGCGCCTGAAAGGGGGCGATCCGTTTATCTTCGGTCGCGGCGGCGAGGAGCTGCAGGCGGCAGCCGAAGCGGGCGTACCGTTCCAGGTGGTGCCCGGCATTACGGCGGCCTCTGCGGTAACGGCCTACGCCGGTATCCCGCTGACCCACCGCGATTACGCCCAGAGCGTGACCTTTGTGACCGGCCACTACAAGGCCGACAGCACACCGCTCGACTGGTCCCATCTCGCCCAGAGCCGCCAGACGCTGGCGATTTACATGGGCACGATGAAGGCGGCGGATATCAGCGAACAGCTTATTCAGCACGGTCGCGAGGCGACGACGCCCGTTGCCGTCATTTCTCGCGGCACGCGCGTCGATCAGCACGTTGCGACGGGCACCCTGGAACAACTTGCAACCCTGGCGAAAGACGCCCCGATGCCCGCCCTGATCGTGGTGGGAGAAGTGGTGCAGCTGCACAGCACGCTCGCCTGGTTCCAACACACAACCGATACAGAAGGCTTTGGTTCTTCTGTCGTAAATTTGGCTTAAGGAACGGTTATGGACCAAAAACGTCTTACACACCTGCGGCAGCTCGAAGCGGAGAGTATCCATATCATCCGCGAAGTGGCCGCCGAGTTTTCTAACCCGGTGATGATGTACTCCATCGGTAAAGATTCCAGCGTCATGCTGCATCTGGCGCGTAAAGCGTTTTATCCGGGCACGCTGCCGTTCCCGCTGCTGCACGTGGATACCGGCTGGAAATTCCGCGAGATGTATGAGTTTCGCGACCGTACCGCCAAAGCCTACGGCTGCGAGCTGCTGGTGCATAAAAACCCGGAAGGGGTGGCGATGGGCATTAACCCGTTCGTGCACGGCAGCGCCAAGCATACCGATATCATGAAAACCGAAGGGCTGAAACAGGCGCTGAATAAATACGGTTTTGACGCTGCTTTTGGCGGCGCGCGCCGTGACGAAGAGAAATCCCGCGCCAAAGAGCGTATCTACTCCTTCCGCGACCGCTTCCACCGCTGGGACCCCAAAAACCAGCGCCCGGAGCTGTGGCACAACTACAATGGTCAGATCAACAAAGGCGAAAGCATTCGCGTCTTCCCGCTCTCTAACTGGACCGAGCTGGATATCTGGCAGTACATCTATCTGGAAAACATCGAGATCGTTCCGCTGTATCTGGCCGCCGAGCGCCCGGTGCTGGAGCGCGACGGCATGCTGATGATGATCGACGACGATCGCATCGACCTGCAGCCGGGTGAAGTGATCAAGAAACAGATGGTCCGTTTCCGCACCCTCGGCTGCTGGCCGCTGACCGGCGCGGTGGAATCCAGCGCGCAGACGCTGCCGGAGATCATTGAAGAGATGCTGGTGTCCACCACCAGTGAGCGACAGGGGCGCGTGATTGACCGCGATCAGGCAGGCTCCATGGAGCTGAAGAAACGTCAGGGTTATTTCTAAGGAGCCGCCATGAACACCACTATTGCTCAACAAATTGCCAACGAAGGCGGCGTGGAAGCCTATCTGCACGCGCAGCAACATAAAAGCCTGCTGCGTTTTCTGACCTGCGGCAGCGTGGATGACGGTAAAAGTACCCTGATTGGCCGCCTGCTGCACGATACGCGCCAGATTTACGAAGATCAGCTCTCTTCCCTGCATAACGACAGTAAACGTCACGGTACCCAGGGGGAAAAACTCGACCTGGCCCTGCTGGTGGACGGCCTGCAGGCGGAGCGCGAGCAGGGCATCACCATCGACGTGGCCTACCGCTATTTCTCTACCGAGAAACGCAAATTTATTATCGCCGACACCCCGGGGCACGAACAGTACACCCGCAATATGGCGACCGGCGCGTCGACCTGCGACCTGGCGATCCTGCTGATGGACGCGCGTAAAGGCGTGCTGGATCAGACCCGTCGTCACAGCTTTATCTCCACGCTGCTGGGGATCAAACATCTGGTGGTGGCGGTCAACAAGATGGATCTGGTGAACTTCAGCGAAGAGAAGTTCGAGGAGATCCGCCAGAGCTACCTGACCTTTGCCGAGCAGCTGCCGGGCAACCTGGATATCCGCTTTGTGCCGCTCTCGGCGCTGGAAGGGGATAACGTCGCCTCCCAGAGCGCGACCATGCCGTGGTACAGCGGCCCGACGCTGCTGGAGGTGCTGGAAACCGTTGAAATTCAGCGCGTGGTCGACACCCAGCCGATGCGCTTCCCGGTGCAGTACGTTAACCGTCCTAACCTCGATTTCCGCGGTTTCTCAGGTACCCTCGCGTCAGGCTCCGTGAAGGTCGGCCAGCGCGTTAAGGTGCTGCCATCCGGCGTGGAATCCACCATCGCCCGCATCGTCACCTTCGACGGTGACCTGCAGGAAGCGGGCGCCGGTGAAGCCGTAACGCTGGTGCTGAAAGACGAGATTGATATCAGCCGGGGCGATCTGCTGGTGGATGCCCAGGAAACCCTGGCCGCCGTACAGGGGGCTTCCGTGGACGTGGTGTGGATGGCGGAGCAACCGCTGACGTCGGGCCAGAGCTACGACATCAAAATTGCCGGCAAGAAAACCCGCGCCCGCGTGGACGGTATTCAGTTCCAGGTGGACATCAACAACCTGACCCAGCGTGAGGTTACCGAACTGCCGCTGAATGGCATCGGTCTGGTCGATCTGACCTTCGACGAACCGCTGGTGCTGGATCCGTATCAGCAGAACCCGGTGACGGGGGGGCTTATCTTTATCGACAGGCTGACCAACGTTACCGTCGGGGCCGGTATGGTCCGCGAACCGATTAAACAGTCTGTCGTGGCGTCTGAATTCAGTGCCTTCGAGCTGGAACTGAACGCGCTGGTGCGTAAACACTTCCCGCACTGGGGCGCACGCGATCTGCTGGGAGGCAAGTAATGGCTGCCCATGATGAGAACGTCGTCTGGCATCCTCATCCGGTCACCGTCGCCCAGCGCGAACAGCTCCACGGTCACCGTGGGGTTGTGCTGTGGTTTACCGGGCTGTCCGGCTCGGGTAAATCAACGGTAGCGGGCGCGCTGGAAGAGGCATTGCATCAGCAGGGCGTAAGCACGTACCTGCTGGATGGTGACAACGTGCGTCACGGCCTGTGCAGCGATTTAGGGTTTAGCGACGACGACCGTAAAGAGAACATCCGCCGGGTGGGCGAAGTGGCCAGCCTGATGGCGGACGCCGGGCTGGTGGTGTTGACCGCGTTTATCTCTCCGCACCGCGCCGAGCGCCAGATGGTGCGTGAACGCGTGGGCCAGGATCGCTTTATCGAGGTGTTTGTTGATACGCCGCTGGAAATTTGCGAAGCGCGCGACCCGAAAGGGCTGTACAAAAAAGCGCGTGCCGGAGAACTGCGAAACTTCACCGGAATTGACGCGGTATACGAAGCGCCTGAATCGCCTGAAATTCACCTGGAGGGTCAACAATTGGTAACAAATTTAGTAAGCCAATTATTAGACCTGCTCAGACGGGACGATATTATCAGATCCTGAGACGGTATCGTTCGGGAGCTGTCTTCCCGAACGATGAGTCACGGTCACAGGATTAGCTATGCGCAACAGTGAACATTACATCACCACCACCGGGTCGGAGCCGCTCGCGACCGACGACGAAACGACCTGGTCATTTCCTGGGGCCATCATCGGCTTCGTCTCATGGTTGCTGGCGCTGGGTATCCCGTTTCTCATCTACGGCGGTAACACGCTGTTCTTCTTTCTCTACACCTGGCCTTTCTTTCTGGCGCTGATGCCCGTGGCGGTTGTCGTCGGCATTGCGCTGCACTCGTTGCTCAACGGTAAGCTCCTGTACAGCACCGTGGTCACGATTGTGACGGTGGTTCTGATGTTTGGTCTGTTATTTTTGTGGCTCATGGGCTAACTTCAGCCATAATTCAAACCGTAACCAACTGTGTAACGATATTGTGCAGGACGATTCTGCGGAAAAAATGTGGTACATTTGCCCGCGATGTTGCGGCATCTCTGTTACCCCGGCGTAGTGCTCTGGGGAAGTCTTGGGATGATGATGCCGTTTTTCAGGGGGCAGGATGGGTAAACTAACGCTGCTGTTGCTGGCTTTGCTAATCTGGCTGCAATATTCGCTGTGGTTCGGTAAGAACGGACTGCACGACTATAGCCGGGTAAGCGATGACGTCGCGGCTCAGCAGGCAACAAACGCCAAACTTAAGGCGCGAAACGATCAACTCTTTGCTGAAATTGATGACCTCAATGGCGGGCAAGAGGCGATTGAGGAACGCGCACGCAATGAACTCAGTATGACTAAGCCGGGCGAAACCTTTTATCGTCTGGTTCCGGATGCGTCTAAACGCAATCAGGGCTCAGCACAAAACAATCGATAATCAGGCCCAGGATTACGACATGGCAGTAACTTTTTCGGACGTATGCGCCGTGGTGCCGGCCGCAGGTTTTGGCCGGCGCATGCAGACAGAATGTCCCAAGCAGTACCTCTCTATTGGCGATAAAACGATCCTCGAGCACGCCGTGGCGGCGCTGCTGGCGCACCCGCGGGTGACGCGGGTGATTATCGCTATCAGCCCTGGCGATGCGCGCTTTGCGCAGCTGCCGCTGGCAAATCATCCACAGATTACCGTCGTTGACGGTGGCGCCGAGCGCGCCGATTCCGTGCTGGCGGGCATTCAGGCCGCCGGTAACGCGCCGTGGGTGCTGGTGCATGACGCGGCGCGTCCGTGCCTCCATCAGGACGACCTTGCGCGTCTGCTGGCCCTGAGCGAAACAAGCAAGGTTGGCGGGATTCTGGCCGCACCGGTGCGCGACACCATGAAGCGCGCCGAGCCGGGTAAACAGGCTATTGCCCACACCGTCGATCGCGTCGATTTATGGCACGCGCTGACGCCACAATTTTTCCCCCGCGAATTACTCCACGACTGCTTAACGCGTGCGCTTAGAGAAGGTGCAACCATCACGGACGAAGCCTCTGCGCTGGAATATTGCGGTTTCCACCCTGAGCTTGTTGAAGGACGCGCTGATAATATTAAAGTGACGCGTCCGGAAGATTTACAGCTCGCGGAATTCTATCTTACCCGTTCGACCCATCAGGAGAAGGCATAATGCGAATTGGACACGGTTTTGATGTACACGCCTTTGGCGGAGAAGGCCCAATTATCATTGGCGGCGTGCGCATTCCTTATGAAAAAGGACTGCTGGCGCATTCTGATGGCGACGTGGCGCTGCATGCGCTGACCGACGCGCTGTTGGGCGCGGCCGCGCTGGGTGATATCGGCAAGCTGTTCCCGGACACCGACCCGGCATTTAAAGGCGCGGACAGCCGCGAACTGCTGCGCGAAGCGTGGCGCCGCATTCAGGCGAAAGGCTACACCCTCGGCAACGTCGACGTGACGATTATTGCCCAGGCCCCGAAAATGCTGCCGCACATTCCGCAGATGCGCGTGTTTATTGCAGAAGATCTGGGCTGCCATATGGACGACGTGAACGTCAAAGCGACGACGACCGAGAAGCTGGGCTTTACCGGGCGTGGCGAAGGGATTGCCTGTGAAGCCGTTGCGCTGCTGGTGAAGGCGAGCAAATGACAGACTTCGACAACCTGACATACCTGCACGGTAAACCGCAGGGGAACGGGGTGCTGAAAGCCAGCCCTGAAGACTTCCTCGTGGTGGAGGATCTGGGCTTTGAGCCGGATGGCGAAGGCGAACATATCCTGGTGCGTATTCTGAAAAATGGCTGCAATACCCGCTTTGTGGCCGACGCGCTGGCAAAATTCCTTAAAATTCATGCCCGCGAAGTGAGCTTTGCCGGGCAGAAAGATAAACACGCCGTCACTGAACAGTGGCTCTGCGCGCGCGTTCCCGGTAATACGATGCCTGATTTAAGCAAATTTGAGCTTGAAGGCTGTAAGGTACTGGAATTCGCCCGCCACAAGCGCAAACTGCGTCTGGGGGCGTTGAAGGGTAACGACTTTACGCTGGTGCTGCGGGAAGTGACCCACTGCGAAGACGTTGAAAAACGTCTGAACACTATCAGTGAACGCGGCGTGCCGAACTACTTTGGCGCGCAGCGCTTTGGTATTGGCGGCAGCAACCTGCAGGGCGCGCTGCGCTGGGCGCAAAGCGATGCACCGGTGCGGGACAGGAATAAACGCAGTTTTTGGTTGTCGGCGGCCCGCAGTGCGTTGTTTAATCAGATTGTGAGCGAAAGGCTGAAAAAACCGGACGCGAATCAAGTTGTTGTTGGCGATGCGCTACAATTAGCGGGACGCGGAAGCTGGTTTGTGGCAACGGCCGAAGAAATGGCCGATGTGCAGTCGCGCGTGGACGCAAAAGCGCTGATGATTACCGCCGCGCTGCCCGGTACGGGCGACTGGGGAACACAGGGCGACGCGCTGGCCGCCGAGCAAGCAGCCGTAGCGGATGCGCCAGAACTGCAATCCTTGCTGGTGCGGGAAAAAGTCGACGCGGCACGCCGCGCAATGCTGCTCTATCCGCAGCAGTTAAGCTGGAACTGGTGGGATGACGTAACCGTCGAGTTACGCTTCTGGCTGCCGGCAGGTAGCTTTGCCACCAGTGTTGTCAGGGAACTTATCAACACCTCGGGTGATTATGCGAATATTGCTGAGTAACGATGACGGGATCCACGCGCCGGGCATTCAGACCCTGGCGAAACACCTCCGTGAATTTGCGGATGTGCAGGTCGTGGCACCCGATCGTAACCGCAGTGGAGCGTCTAACTCGCTGACGCTGGAGTCGTCGCTTCGCACCTTTACCTTTGAAAATGGCGATATTGCCGTGCAGATGGGCACGCCAACCGACTGCGTTTTTCTGGGCGTGAACGCGCTGATGCGTCCGCGTCCGGATATCGTCGTCTCCGGCATTAACGCCGGGCCTAACCTCGGCGATGACGTGATTTACTCCGGTACCGTGGCGGCCGCAATGGAAGGGCGCCATCTGGGGTTCCCGGCGCTGGCGGTCTCGTTGAACGGCTACACGCACTACGACACCGCCGCTGCGGTGACCTGTTCGATCCTGCGGGCACTCGGCCGCGAGCCGTTGCGTACCGGGCGCATCCTCAACATCAACGTGCCGGATCTTCCTCTCGATGAAATTAAAGGCATTCGCGTCACCCGTTGCGGAAGCCGACATCCTGCCGATCAGGTGATCCCGCAGCAGGATCCGCGCGGCAACACGCTTTACTGGATTGGCCCTCCTGGCGATAAGTGCGATGCGGGTCCGGATACCGACTTTGCCGCCGTAGAAGAAGGCTATGTTTCGGTTACCCCGCTGCACGTAGATTTAACCGCGTATAGCGCGCATGATGTGGTGTCGGGCTGGCTGGATCGCGCAGGAGTGAACGCGCAATGGTAAACAAACGTGTACAAACTCTTCTGGAACAACTCCGCGCGCAGGGGATCCGCGACGAGCACGTGCTTGAAGCGCTTGCTCAGGTTCCGCGTGAGAAATTTGTAGATGAGGCGTTTGAACACAAAGCGTGGGAAAACGTGGCGCTGCCCATCGGGCAGGGCCAGACGATTTCGCAGCCTTATATGGTAGCGCGGATGACGGAGCTGCTGGAGCTGACGCCCGACTCCCGCGTGCTGGAGATTGGCACCGGGTCGGGGTATCAGACTGCGATCCTGGCGCATCTGGTGCACCATGTATGCTCCGTTGAGCGGATTAAAGGTTTACAGTGGCAGGCGCGTCGTCGCCTGAAACAACTTGATTTACATAATGTTTCGACACGACACGGTGATGGATGGCAGGGTTGGAAAGCTCGCGCCCCGTTTGACGCCATCATCGTGACGGCGGCCCCGCCTGAAATTCCAGCTGCCCTGTTATCGCAGCTGGATGAGGGGGGCATTCTGGTTCTGCCTGTCGGGGACGAGCAGCAGCTGTTGAAGCGCGTTCGTCGACGCGGCGGCGAGTATATTATCGACACCGTGGAAGCCGTGCGCTTTGTGCCTCTGGTGAAGGGGGAGTTGGCCTGAGACTCGGAATTATCCAGGGTTATTAAGGCAAATTCAGCGTATGGTGTGGCGCGAAAGATTCGTGCCATCACGGTAAATTTTAAGTCACTGGTAGTTAAAACATTCCTGGGGGATAAATGAGCGCGGGAAGCCCTAAATTCACCATCAGCCGTGTTGCGGCATTATCACTGGTTTCGCTCTGGCTGGCAGGTTGTACAAGTTCTAACAACGCGCCTGCGCCCGTCAGTTCCGTCGGCGGAAGCAGCGGCTCCGGTAACACGTCCAGCGGAATGTTAATCACGCCGCCACCTAAAATGGGGACGGCTGCGCCGCAGAAAACACCACAAATTCAGCCTGTGCAACATCCTGTTACACAGCCAATGCAGGTTCAGCCAGTTGAACAACCTGTTCAGACCCAAAATGGCCGCATAGTCTATAACCGCCAGTATGGGAACATTCCGAAAGGCAGCTACACCGGTGGCAGCACCTATACCGTGAAACGCGGCGATACGCTGTTCTACATTGCGTGGATCACCGGGAACGATTTCCGTGACCTCGCGCAGCGCAATAACGTCCAGGCCCCATACGGTCTGGAAGTCGGGCAAACGCTCCAGGTGGGTAACGCGACGGGCACGCCGCTGACCCCTGGCAACACCGTTTCAGCGGCCGATGTGACGGCGCAGAATAACAGCGTTAAGCCTGCACAAAAATCCACCACGGTGGTTGCTTCACAACCTGTAATTACGTATTCTGAGGATTCAGGTGATCAGACTGCTAACAAAATGTTGCCGAATAATAAAGGGACTGCGACTGCTGTCACAGCACCGGTTACGGCACCTGTGGTTAGCTCTACTGAACCGACTGCCAGCAGTATGACCTCCAGTTCGCCGATTTCTGCATGGCGCTGGCCGACTGACGGCAAGGTTATCGAAAACTTCTCTTCCTCCGAAGGGGGAAATAAAGGGATCGATATCGCAGGGAGTAAAGGACAGGCTATCATCGCGACCGCAGATGGACGCGTTGTGTATGCCGGCAATGCTCTGCGCGGTTACGGTAATCTTATTATCATCAAACATAACGATGATTACCTGAGTGCCTACGCCCATAACGACACAATGCTGGTCCGGGAACAACAAGAAGTTAAGGCGGGGCAAAAAATCGCTACCATGGGTAGCACCGGAACCAGTTCTACACGCTTGCATTTTGAAATTCGTTACAAGGGGAAATCCGTAAACCCGCTGCAGTACTTGCCGCAGCGATAATTTGACGGGGCATGCCAGCCAGGGTGTCTCGTTCAGGGATCACGGGTAGGAGCCACCTTATGAGTCAGAATACGCTGAAAGTTCATGATTTAAATGAAGACGCGGAATTTGATGAGAACGGAGTAGAGGCTTTTGACGAAAAAGCCTTAGTAGAAGAGGAACCCAGTGATAACGATTTGGCTGAAGAAGAGCTGTTATCGCAGGGTGCCACACAGCGTGTACTGGACGCGACTCAGCTTTACCTTGGGGAGATTGGTTACTCCCCACTGCTAACGGCCGAAGAAGAAGTCTATTTCGCACGTCGTGCTTTGCGTGGTGATGTGGCCTCGCGTCGTCGCATGATTGAAAGTAACCTGCGACTGGTCGTGAAAATTGCCCGCCGTTACGGCAATCGTGGTCTGGCTCTGCTGGATCTGATTGAAGAGGGCAACCTGGGTCTCATCCGCGCAGTTGAGAAGTTTGACCCGGAACGCGGGTTCCGTTTCTCAACCTACGCGACCTGGTGGATTCGTCAGACCATCGAACGGGCTATTATGAACCAGACCCGTACGATCCGCCTGCCGATTCACATCGTCAAAGAGTTGAACGTTTATCTGCGCACCGCGCGCGAGTTGTCCCATAAACTGGACCACGAGCCAAGCGCAGAAGAAATTGCCGAACAACTCGATAAACCGGTTGATGACGTAAGCCGTATGCTGCGTCTCAACGAGCGCATTACCTCCGTTGACACCCCGCTGGGTGGCGACTCCGAAAAAGCGCTGCTGGACATCCTGGCCGATGAAAAAGACAACGGCCCGGAAGACACCACGCAGGACGATGACATGAAGCAGAGCATCGTCAAATGGCTGTTCGAACTGAACGCCAAACAGCGTGAAGTGCTGGCACGTCGTTTCGGTTTACTGGGGTATGAAGCTGCGACACTGGAAGACGTCGGCCGCGAAATTGGCCTGACCCGTGAACGTGTTCGTCAGATTCAGGTTGAAGGTCTACGCCGCCTGCGTGAAATCCTGCAGGGGCAAGGTCTGAATATCGAAGCGCTGTTCCGCGAATAAGCAACCTTTCGTCAAAAAAGGCCCGTCGTGAGACGGGCCTTTTTCTTTTGTGTTACGGTTGCGTCGCCGTCTCGTGCAGCAGACGCCACACTATCCGATCGCCTTCCTGATTGAGCACCGCGGTTGACCAGCGCACGTTAACGGGCTGGTCCGGCCGGGTTTGCGTCTCCCGGTAATGGAGTACCGCGCCGTGAGGCCATGCCTGGCGCGTTGTTAATTCATCAATGACGATCTTCAGTCCGGGACGGCTTCCGCGCTGTTTTTCCAGAAAGCTGACAAGGCCGTCATAGTCGATATGAACGCCGCCCGGCGGGATCATCAGAAAATCGGGACGAAAACGGGCGTGCAGGGCGTCGGAATCACCTTCACCTTTGCCTAACCAGTCTTCAAGCGCAATGTGGAGGTCGATAATGTCGTGTTCGAAAGGCGTCATGAATTCTCCTGTCGCAGCTGGGTGAGCACCTGCGAATTGTTAAGACGAAAAACATACAGTACAGGCAGCAAGGTCATGCCTGCTGCAAAAATAAACATCCCGTGCCAGGCGGCGAGCGGTGGCATCCACGCCTGAGCCAGGTTCAGCACTTGGGCAAGCAGCAGGGCACCGGCAAAAAAGCTCAGCTGACGATTGAGATTCCACAGCGCGCTGGCATCGGGCATCTCTTCCCGGCGCGTTGTCAGAAACGCGCTGCTCTGAGCCGTACTGCTGCACAGGCTTCCTCCCGCGCCCATCAGGGTAAACGCAACGGCAGGCAGCAGCGTAGCCGAACTGATGTTAATCAATAGCAGGATACCCGTGGCCTGCAACAGGCAGCCGATGACGATCAGCGGCCGGGGACCGATACGGTTAAAATAACGTCCCGTTGCCGTGATGGCGATAAACGATGCCACGGACCACGGCAGCATGAGCATCCCCGTTGCGGCTGGGCTCATGTTCGCCACGTGCTGAAGATAAAACATGCCCGTGACGTTCACCCCAATAAATACGCCAGGAACGCATAAATAGACAAGCATGGAAAAACGTAAAAGTGGGTCCGCGAGCAACGACAGGTTTAACAGTCTGGCCGCTTTCATCGTGGGTTTTTCGTGTTTAAGCCACAGGCAGGCCAGAGCAAAGGTCACGATAGCGACCGGTAGCGTAGCGAAAAAGATCCATCGCCAGCCCAGCGTCTGCACCAGCACGCCGCCGACAGCCGGGGAGCAGGCCGGGGCAAGCAGCGCGACCAGCATCACCGCCGAGGAGAGTCTGGCACGCTCGTGAGGGTTATATTGTTGCCAGGTCAGCGCCTGTCCGACGGGGATCAGTAAGCCTCCTCCCACGCCCTGAAGCACTCGCCAGGCGATCAGACTTTCAAGCGTTGCAGACAGGCCCGCCGCTGCGGAGGCTGCGCTAAACAGAAAAAGTGAGAGCAGGATGACGCGCTTGGGCCCGATGCGGCGCGTGAGCACGCTGCTAAACGGGATCACCAGCGTCAGGCCGGCAATGTACCCGTTACTAACCTAGGTAAGGGCCGAAGGCGTGGCGTTAAAGGCGTGAGCCATTGCCGGGAACGCGACGCTGGCAATGAACATGTTGATCAAATCAAGAAAAAAGCCCAGCAGATAAACAACGGCGACTTTGCTGCGATACGTCATGGTGGATCCTCCGGTGAGGTGGCGTATCGTATCGGCTCGGTAATCACGGATAAACCTGACAAAGCGCGATATACTGTCAAAAATATTTTGACAGTAAAGGGCGTGATGATGATTAACCTGCAGCGGACGCAGATGTTTGTCGCGGTGGCCGACACCGGCAGTTTTACGGCGGCCGCCGAGGCGATGGGGCTGACAAAAGCGGTCGTCAGCTTCAATATTCGCCAGCTTGAAGATGAGCTGGGCGTTACGCTGCTGCTGCGCTCCACCCGTCGACTGACGTTAACCGAGGCGGGCGCGCTTTTTCATCAACGCAGCGTGGCGCTTCTGAAGGATGCCGAACGGCTGCAGGATGATGTCCGTGCGAATCATGCGGGGCTTACTGGCGAACTGCGGATCACCACTACGCCCGAGTATGGCTCACAGGTGGTGGTGCCGCTGCTGGCCAGGTTTAGCCAGCAGCACCCGGATCTTCGCGTACGACATGCTTCGTCGTCCCTGCACGCCGACCTTATCTCGGAGCGCTTTGACGTGGCCATCCGGCTGGGAACGCTTGCCGATTCGCGCAACCACGCCGCGCTGATTTCGCACTTTTCTATTCTCCCTGTGGCGACGCCCGGGTGGCTCGTTAACCATCCGATAGAAACGCTTGCGCAGCTGGCGCAAGCCGACTGGATCATCCACGAGCGCCTGGCCTCGCCGCTGCGCTGGCAGGTGAGAGATGCCAGCGGTGCGCCTGAAATACTGGAGATAAAACAAGCGCCGCGCCTGTTTGCCGACAGCGCTCAGGCCCTTATGGCTTTTGCGCTCGCAGGCGGTGGGGTGGCGTTACTGCCGGAATGGCTGGTACGCGGTGCGCTTGATGCGGGAAAACTGGCCCCGGTATTACCGGAATATACCTTTGCGCGGCAGGGTATCTATGCGGTGTATCCTGATGCCCGGCATGTGTCAGCGAAAGTGCGCACCTTTATCGATTTTATGCGCACCAGCGTGAATTAATCGTGCATCATCTTTTTGATGAGCGCCGAGAACTGCTCCCGTTCGGCCTTGCTTAGACGGCCTAAAAAGGCCTCATCAACTTCATTGCCTACCGGCTTGCAGTCTGCAAGCAGGGCTTCCCCTTCTGGCGTCAGGAAGACAAAGCGACGGCGCTTATCCGCAGGGTCGTGCTCGCGTTTGACCAGACCACGCGCCTCCATGCGGCTGAGCATCTCCGCCAGGGTCGCTTTCGTGCTGACCGCGACTTCAGTCAATGCCACCTGTTCAATGCCTGGATGCTCGGCAATGGAGCGCATCACCGCATACTGTGGCTTGGTCAGTTCCGGCAAGGCATGTTGCCACTGCGCGGTATGCTGTTGAAAAAGCTGACGTAACAGGTGGAACGCCTCTTGTCTTAGTTCCATGAACACTCCGACGGAAAAAATCTCCCCCTATGATAGCCGCTATTGCTCTCAATTTTAACGCGGCATTTTTTAGCCATTCGTGTGATCGTATGCGAACGATCTTGTCAGCAAAACAATCCTGGAGTAGCTTATTTATAATGTTCGTGTACGAACAAATTATTGAGGTGATGAATGAGATTGATAGTAGGAATGACGGGAGCAACGGGCGCGCCGCTGGGTGTGGCTTTATTGCAGGCACTGCGTGACATGCCGGAGGTGGAAACCCATCTGGTGATGTCTAAGTGGGCAAAAACCACCATTGAGCTGGAAACGCCTTACACCGCGCAGGACGTCGCTGCGCTGGCTGACGTTGTCCACAGCCCGGCTGACCAGGCCGCCACTATCTCTTCCGGCTCGTTTCGCACCGACGGCATGATCGTCATTCCCTGCAGCATGAAAACGCTGGCGGGCATCCGCGCTGGCTATGCCGAAGGGCTGGTGGGACGTGCGGCGGATGTGGTGTTGAAAGAGGGGCGCAAGCTAGTGCTGGTTCCCCGTGAAACGCCGCTCAGCACCATTCATCTTGAGAACATGCTTGCGCTCTCCCGCATGGGCGTGGCGATGGTGCCGCCTATGCCTGCGTATTACAACCACCCGCAGACCGCCGATGACATTACCCAGCATATTGTGACCCGCGTGCTCGACCAGTTCGGTCTGGAGCATAAAAAGGCGCGACGCTGGAACGGGCTGCGGGAGGCGAAACATTTTTCACAGGAGAATAAAGATGGCATTTGATGATTTGAGAAGCTTCCTCCAGGCGCTCGATGAGCAAGGGCAACTGCTGAAAATTGAGGAAGAGGTAAACGCCGAGCCCGATCTGGCAGCGGCAGCCAACGCGACCGGCCGCATTGGCGACGGCGCGCCCGCGCTGTGGTTCGACAACATTCGTGGCTTTACCGATGCCCGCGTGGTGATGAACACCATCGGCTCCTGGCAGAACCACGCCATTTCGATGGGGCTGCCGGCGAACACTCCGGTAAAAAAACAGATCGACGAGTTTATCCGCCGCTGGGATAAATTCCCGATAGCGCCAGAGCGCCGCGCCAATCCGGCCTGGGCGCAGAATACGGTGGACGGTGAAGACATTAACCTGTTCGATATTCTGCCGCTGTTCCGTCTGAACGACGGCGACGGGGGTTTCTATCTCGATAAAGCGTGCGTCGTCTCGCGCGATCCGCTTGACCCGGATCACTTCGGCAAGCAGAACGTCGGCATCTATCGCATGGAAGTGAAGGGTAAGCGCAAGCTCGGCCTGCAGCCGGTACCGATGCACGATATCGCTCTGCATCTGCACAAAGCCGAAGAGCGCGGCGAAGACCTGCCGATTGCCATTACCCTCGGCAACGATCCGATCATTACCCTGATGGGCGCGACGCCGCTGAAATACGATCAGTCAGAGTATGAAATGGCCGGCGCGCTGCGTGAAAGCCCATATCCGATTGCCACCGCGCCGCTGACCGGCTTCGACGTGCCGTGGGGTTCTGAAGTGATCCTGGAAGGGGTGATTGAGGGCCGCAAGCGTGAAATCGAAGGGCCTTTCGGCGAGTTTACCGGGCACTACTCCGGTGGCCGTAACATGACGGTTGTCCGTATCGACAAAGTCTCTTACCGCACCAAACCGATTTTCGAATCCCTTTACCTTGGCATGCCGTGGACCGAGATCGACTATCTGATGGGACCGGCTACCTGCGTGCCGCTCTACCAGCAGCTGAAAGCAGAATTCCCGGAAGTGCAGGCGGTTAACGCGATGTACACCCACGGTCTGCTGGCGATTATCTCCACCAAAAAACGCTACGGCGGTTTTGCCCGCGCGGTCGGTTTACGTGCCATGACCACGCCGCACGGTCTGGGCTACGTGAAGATGGTGATCATGGTGGATGAGGATGTCGACCCGTTCAACCTCCCGCAGGTGATGTGGGCGCTGTCATCGAAGGTCAACCCGGCAGGCGATCTGATGCAGCTGCCGAACATGTCGGTGCTGGAACTGGATCCTGGATCCAGCCCGGCGGGCATTACCGACAAACTGATTATCGATGCCACCACGCCTGTCGCGCCGGATACCCGGGGCCACTATAGCCAGCCGGTACAGGATCTCCCCGAAACCAAAGCCTGGGCTGAAAAACTGACCGCGATGCTGGCTGCACGCCAATAAGGAGGAAAAGATGATTTGTCCACGTTGTGCCGATGAGCATATTGAAGTGATGGCGACGTCGCCGGTAAAAGGGGTCTGGACCGTTTATCAGTGCCAGCATTGTTTGTATACCTGGCGCGACACTGAACCGTTGCGTCGTACCAGCCGCGAACATTACCCGGAAGCGTTCCGCATGACGCAGAAGGATATCGATGAGGCGCCGCAGGTGCCGACAATCCCGCCGCTGTTGTAAAAAAAGCCCGGTGGCGCTGCGCTTACCGGGCGATAATATTGTGCGGTCTTTTTCCCGGTGGCGCTGCGCTTACCGGGCCTACGGGTTTGTAGGTCGGGTAAGGCGAAGCCGCCACCCGACAAAACAGACCGCAGAGAACTAAACCAGACTCTTCAACCGATAAATCCACTCCAGCGCCTGACGCGGCGTCAGTGAATCCGGATCGAGGTTTTCCAGCGCTTCCACGGCAGGCGATGTCTCTTCCGCCGGTACCAGCAGCGACATCTGCGTACCATCAATCTGCGTCGCCGCCGCATTCGGTGACAGGCTTTCCAGTTCACGCAGTTTCTGACGCGCGCGCTTGATCACCTCTTTCGGTACACCAGCCAGCGCCGCAACGGCCAGACCATAGCTCTTGCTTGCCGCGCCATCCTGCACCGTGTGCATGAAGGCGATAGTGTCGCCGTGCTCCAGCGCATCAAGGTGGACGTTAGCCACCCCTTCCATTTTCTCCGGCAGCTGCGTCAGCTCGAAGTAGTGGGTGGCGAACAGCGTCATGGCCTTGATTTTGTTCGCGAGGCTTTCCGCACAGGCCCATGCCAGCGACAGACCGTCATAGGTTGAGGTTCCGCGTCCGACTTCGTCCATCAGCACCAGGCTGTGCTCCGTCGCGTTATGCAGAATATTAGCCGTTTCAGTCATCTCGACCATGAAGGTAGAGCGACCACTCGCCAGATCGTCCGCAGCCCCGACGCGGGTAAAGATGCGGTCGATGGGGCCAATCTCCACGTTTTGCGCCGGGACGTAGCTGCCGATATACGCAAGCAGCGCAATCAGCGCCGTCTGCCGCATATAGGTACTCTTACCGCCCATGTTCGGACCGGTAATGATCAGCATTCTTCTCTGTGGTGACAGGCTCAGCGGGTTGGCGATGAACGGTTCATTCAGCACCTGCTCTACCACAGGGTGACGACCTTCAGTGATACGAATGCCAGGCTTGTCGGTAAAGGTCGGGCAGGAGTAGTTCAGCGTTTCCGCGCGTTCTGCCAGGTTCACCAGCACGTCCAGTTCCGCCAGCGCGCTGGCGCTCAGCTGCAGGTCTGCCAGGTGCGGCATCAGCATGTCGAACAGCTCGTCATAAAGCTGTTTTTCCAGCGCCAGCGCTTTACCTTTCGAGGTGAGGACTTTGTCTTCGTACTCTTTCAGTTCAGGAATGATGTAGCGTTCGGCGTTTTTCAACGTCTGGCGACGCACGTAGTGAATCGGCGCCAGATGGCTCTGCCCGCGGCTGATCTGAATATAGTAGCCGTGTACCGCGTTATAACCCACTTTCAGGGTGTCGAGCCCAAGACGTTCGCGCTCGCGGATTTCCAGCTTGTCGAGGTAGTCCGTCGCACCGTCGGCCAGCGCGCGCCATTCGTCCAGCTCCTCGTTGTAGCCAGGGGCAATCACGCCGCCATCACGCACCAGAACCGGAGGCGCATCGATAATGGCGCGCTCCAGCAGTTCGCGTAGCTCGGTAAATTCGCCCATGGTTTCGCGGAGTTTCTGTACCGGCGCGCTGTCAACATCGCTCAGCTGCGCACGGAGTTCCGGCAGCTGCTGGAAAGCATGACGCATCCGCGCGAGGTCGCGCGGTCGTGCCGTGCGCAGTGCCAGACGAGCAAGGATACGCTCCAGATCGCCCACCTGGCGCAGGACCGGCTGCAGCTCGGTATAGCGATCCTGCAGCGCAGCAATCGTCTGCTGACGGCAAACCAGCGTATCGGTATCGCGAATCGGCATATGCAGCCAGCGTTTCAGCATGCGGCTGCCCATTGGCGTTACCGTACTGTCGAGGACCGACGCGAGCGTGTTTTCTACGCCACCCGCCAGGTTCTGCGTGATCTCCAGATTACGGCGCGTGGCGGCATCCATGATGATGCTGTCCTGCTGGCGCTCCATGGTGATAGAGCGGATATGCGGCAGGGAGGTGCGCTGGGTATCTTTCACGTACTGCAGGAGACACCCTGCCGCACACAGCCCGCGCGGGGCATTTTCAACGCCAAAGCCAATCAGGTCGCGGGTGCCAAACTGAAGATTCAGCTGCTGGCGCGCGGTATCAATTTCGAATTCCCACAGCGGACGACGACGCAACCCACGACGACCTTCAATCAGCGCCATTTCGGCGAAATCTTCGGCATAGAGCAATTCTGCCGGGTTGGTGCGCTGCAGTTCGGCTGCCATCGTTTCACGGTCGGCCGGTTCACTCAGACGAAAACGTCCGGAGCTGATATCCAGCGTCGCGTAGCCAAAGCCTTTACCGTCCTGCCACAGCGCTGCCAGCAGGTTATCCTGGCGCTCCTGTAACAGGGCTTCATCACTGATGGTGCCAGGCGTGACGATGCGCACGACTTTGCGTTCCACCGGGCCTTTTGAGGTCGCCGGATCGCCGATCTGTTCGCAGATGGCGACGGACTCACCCTGATTCACCAGTTTCGCCAGGTAGTTTTCTACCGCGTGGTGCGGGATACCTGCCATCGGGATGGGTTCACCTGCCGATGCGCCACGTTTGGTCAACGAGATGTCGAGCAGCTGCGATGCACGCTTAGCATCGTCATAAAACAGCTCGTAAAAATCACCCATACGGTAAAACAGCAGGATTTCCGGATGCTGTGCCTTCAGCTTCAGATACTGCTGCATCATCGGCGTATGTGCGTCGAAATTGTCGATTGTGCTCATGGAGTTATGATGTCCATTTCTTTGAATATAAACCGTTTTGATCGGCTCAGTGGCCGTTTGTTCCTTCTATTGTCGCATGAAAAAAAGGTCCGGCGCAGAAAAATGTCGTGGCTTTACGAGCCGTCTTCCGACATTAATTCAATGACAATTTTTCCATGCTCCACGTCCACTCTGACTCTGGAATGGGTCGTAAACCCCGCCTTTTCAAGCCAGTCACCTTTTAAGCTCAGCGCCGCATGTACGCTGTAACGCTTTGGTATCTTGGTATTGCGGTCTTCATGGCGCTTTCTAAAATATCCCACTTTTAAATGGCGATAGGGTTTGCCGATCGCGAGCTCTTGCATAGGGTCTCCAGACAACACGGACAAAGGTCATTTCTGATGCCTGTATAAAATACCAGTAATTATCGGTCGGTGCAGGGTGAAAACTGGAATCAGGCTTCAGGAAACGAAATGCAACCGCTGAAATACAGTGCTTAAAAGTGTATTATTAATGCACTTTATTATTCGGTAGGCCCTTATGTCCGGTAAACGCATCTCACGAGAAAAAGAGACCATCGCGAAAATGATCGCGTTGTATGAAAAGCAGTGTCCGCAGGCATCTCAGGAGGAAGGGCATTATCAGGCGCTCAACGCGTATGCCGATAAGCGCCTGGATAAGTGCGTTTTCGGTGAGGACAAGCCTGCCTGCAAGCAGTGTCCGGTACACTGCTACCAGCCTGCCAGACGTGAAGAGATGAAGCAGGTTATGCGCTGGGCAGGTCCGCGTATGTTATGGCGTCATCCTATCCTGACCGTTCGTCATCTGATTGATGATCGTCGTCCCGTACCGGAACTGCCGGAGAAGTACCGTCCGAAAAAGTGATCGGTTCAGCGTCTCAGCGGGCGGCAAATCACGTTCAGGGCCAGCGCGCTGCAGAGTGGGAAAAGGGCCAGCAGCAGCCAGGGATACATTGCCTGCGTTGAGGGCACCAGCGCGCGATCCAGCAGGCTGCCAAACAACAGATTTCCTGCCAGTACCGCAATGCCCCCGGCGGTGGCGAGTGCCCCGTAGTGCGCGCCAAGCGTGGACTCCTCCGCAAACCGAGGGATCAGATCTTTCGCCGATGGCACCAGCAGCATCTGTCCCAGCGTCAACAGCGTCACAAAGCAGACGGAAGGCAGTAAGCGCAGCCAGCCTTCCGGCGGCGTCATCGGGGCAAACATCGCCACGCTCGCGAAGGCGGCTGAAAGCAGCAAAAAGCCTACCGGCAGGAGCCTCACCGCGCCCACGCGCCGGGCGAAACGCGCCAGCGGCAGCTGTAATGCAACGATCAGCAACGAGGCCAGCATAAAAAGCGGGCCGAGATCTTTCTCGTTACCGCCAGAGCGTTGGATCTCCACCGGCAGCGCCAGATAGAGCTGGTTATAGCTTAACAGCCACGAGCTGTAGGCAATGATAAAGGCGACAAAGCGCGGCTGGCGGAACGTCGTCCACCAGGGAACGAGCTTCAGCGTCCGGGGGGCGTGGCGTGACGCGGGCAGGCAAAAGTAGAGAACCACCAGCGCAACGATAAAGACCCCTGCGCCCGCCAGCGCCACCTGGCGAAAGCCCAGGCCGGTGAGCAGGGCACCGGCAACCGGGCCCAGTACCGCACCGAGTTCCCCGCAGACCGCAAATAGCGCGAACCACTCCGCCCGACTTCGTTTTCCTTTCGCCTCGCTGTGCGTGCCCGCTTTCGCCAGCAATGCCTCAATAGACGGAGAAAACAGCGCGCCGCCCACGCCTGTCAGACACGCGCCCAGAATAATCGGCCACAGCGAGCCTCCAAACGCCAGCAGCAGATAGCCCGCAACGCGAATCATGCACCCGCTCAGGATAACGACTTTCGCGCCAAACCTGTCCGAGAGCGCACCACCGACGATAAACATCCCCTGCTGAGAGAACGTGCGCAGGCCGAGGATCAGCCCGATCAGCCCGCCGGAGAGCAGCATATCGTCGCGCAGGAATATCGCCAGGAAGGGGACAACGGCGTAAAAGCCAATGTTAAAAACAAACTGGCTACCCAGTAAGACGGGCGGCCAGAGCGTGGTGGCAGGGCGAAGGGGCATCGTTTTTCACTCGCCCCTAAACGATAAAGTGGATGTGCTTTTTGCCATGGAACGGCGAGATCTCGATTTTGGTTTTGACCCGGAAGACGTCCCAGAGCAACGACTCGGATAAGATATCCTGCGGTGTCCCCGTCGCCACAATTTGCCCTTTCTGCATCACAATCAGCGAGTCGCAGAACATCGAGGCATGGTTGAGATCGTGGATAGCGACGATGCTGGTGACCGGTAATTCGCTGATCAACTGCATCAGATGCATCTGATGATGGATGTCCAGGTGGTTGGTCGGTTCATCCAGCAGGATTTCCGTCGGAGTCTGGGCCAGCGCGCGGGCAATGTGGACGCGCTGGCGCTCGCCGCCGGAGAGGCTCAGCCAGCCCTGGTCACTTTTATCCAGCATATCCACGCGCTGCAGAGCGGCGGTGACGGTCTCGTCATCGTGGTTGCTCCAGTTGGAAAAGGCGGAGTGGTGTGGAATACGCCCAAGTTTCACCACGTCGCGCACGCGCATATTGGCGTCCGTCATGCCGTGCTGCTCCACGAAGGCGACCCGGCGGGCAAGCTGTTTTTTGGCGATGCGGGAGATGTCCTGCCCGTCCAGGGTAACGCAGCCAGCATCCGGGCGACGCAACCCCGCGAGGATCCGTAAAAGAGACGATTTCCCGCAGCCGTTAGGGCCAAGCAGTCCTACCGTTTCGCCCCGTGACACCTTCAGCGAGACGTCATTAACGATGACCTTTTTGCCGACCTTCCAGGTAATATTTTCCGCGCAGATGCTCATCACTTATTCCTTGAACGGTAGATAATCACGGCAAAGAAGGGGACGCCCACCAGCGCGGTGACCACCCCGACGGGCAGGCTTTGCGGCGCAATCAGCATGCGCGAGGCAATGTCTGCCAGCACCATCAGGATCGCCCCTGCCAGCGCGCTGGCAATCAGCAGCGTGCGGTGCAGCGGCCCGAACAGGAAGCGCATCACGTGCGGCACCACCAGCCCGACAAAGCCGATTGACCCCGCCATGCTGACGATGGTCGCGGTAATCAGCGCGGTAGTGGTAAAGAGCGTCAGGCGCACCCACGGGACGGCAATACCTAAAGAGGCGGCGGCGTCATCACCGAACGTGAAGGCATCCAGCGCCCGGGAATAGTAGAGGCAAACGGCTAATCCAATCAGTACCACGACCAGCGCCAGCTGGAATTCAGGCCAGCGTACGCCGCTGAAGCTGCCCAGCAGCCAGAACATCACGTCGCGCGCCTGCTGGGCGCTGGCGGAGGTGCTGATGGTGTAGGCGGTAATGGCGTTGAAAAGCTGCGAGGCGGCGACCCCTGCCAGAATGGTCCGTTCATTCCCGCCGCGCGCGCCGTTCGTCAGAAACGCGACAAACGCAAACGCGGCGAACGCCCCGGCAAAGGCACCGGCAGAGAGGGAGACCGCACCGGTGCCGATCCCCAATACGACGACAGAAACCGCCCCGGTCGACGCGCCCGCGGACACGCCGAGCACGTAGGGTTCCGCCAGCGCGTTCTTCAGCAGGCTCTGCAATACGGCACCGCAGATGGCCAGCCCCGCGCCGCAGCAGGCCGCCACCAGCGCGCGGCTCAGGCGAAAGTCCCAGATGACGCTCTCATAGATGCGAGTGAGCGGAACCTCGGTAAGCCCCATTTTATTGCTGATGGCGTAAAACACGTTATCCAGCGGGATGGACAGCTCGCCGACGCTGACGCTCAGGGCGATCACCAGAAATAACAGTACCAGGGCGAGCAAAGCCGAGGTCGTCAGAACCAGGCTCTGCCGGGCCTGAAGAACGGCGGATGTCATCAGTTCAGCCCCAGCTTTCTGAGCTGTTCGCCGACCTGCTCAGCCCCGTAAATCGTGCGGATCGTCGGATTCATCGCCTGGCCGTCCATCACCACGATGTGGCCTTTTTTTACCGCGTCCAGCTGGCTGACCGCCGGATCGCTCTTCAGGAATTTGATTTTCTCTTGTGCGTTATCCAGCGCCCAGCGGTTGCGGTCCAGGCTGGAGACCACAATCACATCCGGATTGGCGGCAATAATGCTCTCCCAACCCACGGTCGGCCATTCGGTCTCGGAGGTGATGGCGTTATGCCCGCCCAGCACGTCAGCGATGAACCCTGAGGCGCTGTTTTTACCGCCGACGTAGGCGTCCGCAGAAGGGGATGAGCTGGAGAACCAGAAGACAAACGACAGGTCTTTTTTGTTCTTGCCGAATTCCTTACGCAGGTCGGCCTCGCGCTTTTTGAAATCGGCAATCACGGCCTGGCCGCGATCTTCAACGTTGAAAATTTTAGCGAAATCCTCAATCTCTTTATAGAGATAGGTCATATCCCACAGCTTCTGGCGGCTGCCGTACATATCGCCGGCGGCCTTTTTGGTCGCGCACATGCCCGGTGATAAATAGCTGTTCACGCCGACAGTGGCCAGATCTTCACGCTTTGCGACCTTACTCTCCGGCCCAAGCAGCAGAGGAAGCTGGGCAGGAACAAAATCAGGGTTTTGCGAAAGGATGGATTCCAGCGTCGGGATTTCTACCGTCAGCGTTTTGATTTTTGCGTTCTGTTCCGCCAACTGCGGCAGCACTTTGGTCGGCCAGAAGGCGCTGGCCTTCACCTTATCTTCCAGCCCCAGCAGGAGCAAAATTTCGACGGTATTCTGGCCCAGGGCCACGACGCGTTCCGGCGCTTTGGTGAATGTTTCTTTATAGCCACAGTTTTCAATGGTCAGAGGATATGTGGTTGCCAGAGCAGAACTGACCGACGCAACCGCCAGGCCTAACGCGCAGATGACCTTCTTCATGAAACGCTACCCTTGATTAATATTATTATTGATGCAAATGAAACTCATTATTAAGGCGGAATTTTATACAGAGGAAACGATTTTGTGTCAATGAGGGACAATTGCGCGGGGTAACGAAAGGCGGTGCCAGAAAACACCGCCAGAGTAGGGGCTTAAGCCAGGCTCTCTTTCTCAATCCCGAGTCGCTTCATGCGCGACAGCAGGGTGGTGCGTTTTAACCCCAGGCGCTGGGCGGCACCTTTCGGCCCGGCGACTACGCCGTTGGTCTCTTTCAGCACGCGCATAATGAGCTGATATTCATCTTCTCCCTCTTTCGCTGTCTCGGCGGCGGGCAGGGTCACGTCAGGCGGCGTCACTTCAGGCAGGGAGAGCTGCAGCACATTCCCCCGCGTCAGCAGCACCGCACGTTCGATGACGTTTTCCAGCTCGCGCACGTTGCCGGGCCACTCCATCGATGAAAGGGTACGCAACGTCTCGGCAGGAATGCTGTCGATATTTCGCCCCATCCTGCGCGCGATCTTGGCGGTAAACGCTTTGACCAGCAGGGGGATATCTTCCGGGCGCTCGCGCAGCGGCGGCAGGAAGATCGGGAACACGTTCAGGCGATAGTAAAGGTCGCTGCGAAACTCGCGGTCGGCGACCATTTTTTTCAGATCGCGGTTGGTGGCGGCAATCAGCCGCACGTCGGTCTGGATAAGCTTGTTGCTTCCCAGGCGCTCAAACTCCTGCTCCTGCAACACGCGCAGCAGTTTCGGCTGTAGCTCCAGCGGCATATCGCCCACTTCGTCGAGAAACAGCGAGCTCTTGTCCGCCAGCTCAAAACGGCCCAGCCGCTGGCTGCTTGCCCCGGTGAATGCACCGCGCTCGTGGCCGAACAGATCGCTTTCCAGCAGCCCTGCGGGCATCGCGGCGCAGTTCATCTTCACCATCCGACGGCTGTTGCGGTTGCTCAGGTTGTGGATGGCGCGGGCAATCAGCTCTTTACCCGTACCGGTTTCGCCCAGGATCAGCACCGTGCTGTCGCTTTGCGCCACCATCTCGACCTGCTTGAGCACACTGTACATGGCGTCGCTGCGCCCGATGATTTCACCAAACTCGCTGTCCACGTTGTTGAGCTGCTCGGTCAGGGCCAGGTTCTCATCCACCAGACGCTCTTTCAGACGATGAATTTCCTGATAGGCGAGGGCGTTATCCAGGGCGATGGAAATACGCTCGGCGATCTGACGCAGCAGCTTCAGGTTGGCGGTGGTGAACACGCCTTCCTCACACTGCGCCAGCTTAAGCACGCCCAGCATGGTGTTGCCGGACATCAGCGGCAGCAGGCACAGGGTCTGAATTTTGTTGCCCCAGGTGTTAAACAGCATCCGCTCGTACGGCGCGACAGGATCCTGCTCGTTCAGGTTGAGCAGGAGGATCTCTTTGCTTTTGAAGACTCGTTCAGAAAGGGTCCCCGCTTCATCTACTTCGCTCTGCTCGTGTGCCGGGTTGGCTTCATCAAGATAATGCGTGGAGTAGATGTTCAGCTTGCCCTTGCGATGGCCGCGAAGCGCAATGCTGATGGCGTCGATTTTGAAATAGTGATGGATCTCTTTCGAGACTTCGCTCACCAGTTCATCCATGTCGAGCCGTGACAGCACGGCGTTAGTGATGGCGACCAGAATGCGGAAGTTGTCGCGTTCGCGGCTCAGCAGGTCGTAATCCACATTATTGGTGACGCGGCTTTGGATCTGCTCAGCGACGACGGCCACAATCTGGGTAAAGGTGTGCAGGCGTTCGTATTCCGCCTCGCTCCAGGGCTGGTCGGTGGTGCGGATAAACTCGCAGCCGCCAAAAATCTGGCCCTCTGCCGCCAGCGGCAACATGCAGTAATGCCCGAAAGGTTGATAGAGGTTACTCTCCGCGAGCCGCGGCCACGCCTGGCGGAACTCCTCAAAGTTGCAGTGCAGCACTTCAGGTCGGGAGAGAATGCGGCGCACCGGGCCATGCGCGAGATACGTTTCGTCTTCGTATTCAAACGTTTTGCCATTGTCACGCGTTGAGTAGTAGCTCGCGCGGTGCGTTCCGCTATGCCACAGTACAATTGCGGCGCTGTCGGCCAGCGCCGACTGCCTGACCAGCCGGGTCAGGGCATCGCTCAGCGCGCCGAGATCGGGCTGCTGTAAAAGTGTGCGCGTGATGTCAAACAGGCCCTGCTGTCCAAGATCGCTCATCGGTGTATACGGCATAGTGCTTTCCAGTAGAAACGAGCAAAAAAATCCATGCTGACCGCTTTTGGCGCGGTTCTAGCAAATACGGGGTAAAGGTTCCGCGTGCGGCAGATCCAGCGTGCGCTTCACGCCATAAAGCCCGGTCAGGCGCACCCCTTTGCGCTCAACCACTTCACCAATCATTGCCGCCTCTTTTCCTGACGGATGAGCCCGCAGCTGTTCAAGAACGGCTTCCGCTGCCGCGCGTTCAACGCCAATCACCAGTTTGCCTTCGTTTGCGAAGTTAAGCGGGTCCAGCCCCAGCAGTTCGCAGAGCCCACGAACGGCGGGCTTAACGGGCAGGCTGCGCTCGGTGAGTTCAATCCCATACCCGCAGCTTGCTGCAAATTCGTGGGCCACGGCATTCACGCCGCCTCGCGTGGCATCCCGCAGGGCTTTCACGCCGGGCACGGCCCGCAGCGTCTGAATCAGCGGGGTGAGCACCGCGCAGTCGCTGCGCAGTTCCCCGTCCAGCCCCAGCCCTTCACGCAGGTTAAGGATGGTCGCCCCGTGGCAGCCCAGCGTTCCGGTCACGATCAGCACGTCGCCCACGCTAAGCTGCTGCGCGCCCCAGTGAATATCGGCGGGGATCGCCCCCACGCCGGCGGTGTTGATAAACAGCTTGTCGGCCGCGCCGCGCTGCACCACTTTGGTATCGCCTGTAACGATAGCTATCCCCGCCTCGCGCGCGGTCTGCGCCATGCTGTTGACCACTGTTGTGAGCGTCTCCATCGGCAAGCCCTCTTCGAGGATAAACCCGCAGGAGAGGTAGCGCGGAACGGCGCCGCTGACGGCGACGTCGTTGGCCGTGCCGCAGACGGCGAGCTTGCCGATATCGCCACCCGGGAAGAACAGCGGATCAATGACGTAGCTGTCGGTGGAGAAGGCCAGCCTGTCGCCCTGGGCGGTGAGGGTGGCGAGGTCAATGCGCGCCTGGTCTTCCTGTTCGGCGAGCCAGGGGTTGTTAAAGGCCTCCATAAACAGCCGGTTAATCAGCTGCTGCATCGCCTGTCCGCCGCTGCCGTGCGCCATTTCAACCGTATTCATGCTTCACTCTCCTGGTTGCGATACTGATACCACGCGGCACACGCCCCTTCGGAGGAGACCATCAGCGCGCCAAACGCCGTTTGCGGGTTGCAGGTATTGCCAAATAACGGGCACTGATGCGGTTTGCATTTGCCGGTGAGCACCTCGCCGCAGCGGGCCCGGGGATCGTCGCAAACCTGCTGCGGCTGCGGGCGGAAATGCGCTTCGGCGTCGAATGTGCGATAGGCTGACGTCAGGCGCACGCCGGATTCGGCAATCAGCCCCAGACCACGCCATTCGCTGTCGCCCTCAACGCTAAACACGTCGGCTATCGCCTGCTGTGCCCGTTCATTTCCCGCATCCGGCACCACGCGCCGGTACTGGTTTTCCACTGCACTCAGGGCCGCTATTTTCTGCTCAACCAGCATGGTGACACCTTGCAGTAGATCAAGTGGTTCGAAACCAGCGACCACTAACGGACGATTGTACTGTTCAGCGATAAAACCGTAGGCGTCTGTGCCAATCACCATGCTGACATGCCCCGGTGCCAGAAAGGCGTCAATGCCGTTTCCCGGCTCTTCCAGCAGGCTGCGCAGGGTGGGGATAAGCGTAATGTGCTGGCAGAAGAAGAAAAAGTTATCGACGCCGCGCGCTTTCGCCTGCTGCAGCGTGATGGCGGTGGCGGGCATGGTGGTTTCAAACCCCAGGCCAAAGAACACCACCTTGCGCGCGGGATTATTCTCTGCCAGCGTCAGGGCATCCATCGGCGAATAGACGATCCGGATGTCGGCTCCGCGCGCTTTTGCCTGCAGCAGCGAGCCGTTTTTCCCCGGCACGCGCATCGCGTCGCCAAAGGTGCAGAAAATGACGTCGGGCTGGCAGGCAATTTCAATGCAGCTGTCGATGCGCCCCATCGGCAGAACGCAGACCGGGCAGCCGGGGCCGTGGATAAACTCGATGTTCTCCGGCAGCAGCTGGTCGAGGCCAAATTTGAAGATGGCGTGCGTGTGTCCGCCGCACACCTCCATGATCCGCAGCGGTCTTTCTTTCGTGTAGTCCAGTCGCGCTGCGCGCGTTTTCAGGTAGCCGATAAGCTGCAGCACCTGCTCCGGCGCGCGGTATTCATCAACGTAACGCATGATTACCGCTCCTCGCCGTACAGCAGCGCACCCACGTCAGGCTCCACGTCGAACATATTTTGCAGGGCGTCGAGCGTGTCGCGGGCTTCCGCTTCGTTAATCACGCTCATGGCGAACCCCACGTGGACCAGCACCCACTGTCCGAGACGCGAAGCGCCGCTTTCATCGGTGCTGCCCACCAGCGTCAGGTCGACGTCGCGCAGGATGCCGCAAACCTCGACTTTGGCCTGATTACCGTCGATGGCGTGAATTTGTCCAGGGACGCCTATGCACATCGCTCGTTCTCCAGCCACTGTAGCCAACTGTCCATGCCGTCACCGCGCGTGGCGGAGACCAGCAGGATCTCAATCTCCGGATTCACTTCACGGGCATAAGCCAGGCACTTATCCACGTCGAAATTCAGGTACGGCAGCAGGTCGACTTTGTTCAGCAGCATGACGGACGCGGCGGCAAACATATGCGGGTACTTCAGCGGTTTGTCTTCGCCTTCGGTCACCGAAAGCACCGCCACCTTGTGCCGTTCGCCCAGGTCGAAGCTCGCCGGGCAGACCAGGTTGCCGACGTTTTCAATAAACAGAATTCCGTCATCCGCCAGCGGCAGACGCGGGGCGGCGTCGGCAATCATCTGCGCATCCAGGTGGCAGCCTTTGCCGGTATTAACCTGAATCGCCGGGGTGCCGGTTTCGCGAATACGCGCCGCGTCGTTAACGGTTTGCTGGTCGCCTTCAATCACCGCGCAGGAGACGCGTCTGTTCAGGCGCTTGAGCGTTTCCGTTAACAGCGTGGTTTTGCCGGAGCCGGGGCTGGAGACCAGATTCAGCACCAGCTGTTTGCGGGTGGCAAAGCGCGCGCGGTTGCGGGCGGCGATCTGGTTATTTTTGTCCAGCACGTTGATTTCCACCTCCAACATCTGGCGCTGGCTGATGCCCGGCGCGTGGGTGCCCGCCTCCCCGTGGCCGTAGTGCAGATCGCCCACTTCGGAGCGCTGCGGAGCGAAGGTGATACCGGTCAGTGCCGCAGAAGGTCGTGGGGCAGGAGAAAAGGGCGCGGAGCGAAACGCGGAATGGGGGCGATGTTCATCCCCTTCTATATACAGGTTGCCTTCGGCGCAACCGCAGGTACTACACATACTTTACTCCTTCTCGATTTCGAGACGTTGGATCTGCATGCCGTCATCCGCCACGATGCGAAGACCGGTGCTCTGACACTGCGGACAGCGCTGAACCTTTGATGACAGCAGGGTGACGTACTGCTGGCACTGTTCGCACCAGCACTCCGCCTGCTGCTCTTCAATATGCAGTTCGCAGCCTTCCGCCAGCGTGCCGCGGCACACCAGTTCAAAACAGAAATTCAGGGCGCTGGTCTCGACGCAGGAAAACGCCCCGACCTTCAGCCAGACGCCGGTAACGCGTTTCGCGTGGTTTTGCACTGCCTGCTGCTCGATAAGTTCCAGAGCCCGCTGGCAGAGGGTGATTTCGTGCATGACGCCTCCTCAGTGAATTGCGCCATTGAATGCAATAACGATGCCAGCTTGATTTTTGTTAAGGCGTGACGATGTCAACGCTGTCGAAATGACACGTCGACACCGCGGCGTTGACAGCGGTTTTGCAATTAAACACATTAAAAATCATAAAGATAAAAACTGGCATGGAATCTGCTTAACAGCCGCTATCTCCATTAAACGGATACCTTCTATGACTATTTGGGAAATCAGCGAAAAAGCGGATTACATCGCGCAGCGTCATCAGCAGCTGCAGGACCAGTGGCACCTTTACTGCAACTCGCTTGTTCAGGGCATTACCCTCTCGAAAGCGCGTCTTCACCACGCGATGAGCTGCGCGGCACAGGGGGATATGAGCTTTGTCCTGTTCGGCCATTTCACGATCAACGTGACCCTGGCAGATAACTTCAACAGCCACACCATCGAGTACCACCTCGAGACAAAAGACGGCGAAAAACAGTGTATTGCGAAGGCGCAGCTGATGGCTGACGGCATGGTGGACGGCCACGTCAGCAACCGCGATCGCCAGCAGGTGCTGGAGCACTATCTGGAAAAAATCGCGCCGGTCTATAACGGCCTGTACGCCGCCGTTGAACGCGATCTCCCGGTCAACCTGAAGCAGCTGATGGACGGAAATACCTCAGCTAACGTGGCCTGACCCTTGCGTGTCGAGAAGTGTCGACAAGACAGTTTTTCGTCAAAAATGACTATCACCAGAGGATGACCCGGTGAACCGTTTTGTAATTGCCGACTCGACGGTCTGTATTGGCTGTCGAACCTGTGAGGCGGCGTGTTCGGAAACGCATCGCCTGCATGGGCTGCAGTCCATGCCGCGCCTGCACGTCATGCGTAATGAAAAAGAGTCTGCCCCGCAGCTCTGCCATCACTGTGAAGACGCCCCCTGCGCGGGTGTCTGCCCTGTGAATGCCATCACCCGCGTTGATGGCGCTGTCCAGCTGAACGAAAGCCTGTGCGTAAGCTGCAAGCTGTGCGGCATCGCCTGCCCGTTCGGCGCGATTGAATTTTCCGGCAGCCGTCCGCTGCACATTCCGGCGAACGCTAACTCGCCAAAAGCCCCGCCTGCGCCACCGGCTCCGGCACGCGTAAGCACGTTGCTGGACTGGGTGCCCGGCATCCGTGCCGTGGCGGTGAAGTGCGACCTGTGCAGCTTCGATGAGCAGGGTCCGGCCTGCGTGCGCACCTGCCCGACTAAAGCATTGATTCTGGTTAACATTCGCGACATCGCCCGTACCAGCAAGCGCAAACGCGAGCTGACCATCAACAGTGATTTTGGCGACCTTTCTCTGCTACAGGCGCTTAACGAGGGGGCGAAATGAACGCGGCAATGATGATTACCAGCGCGGTAGCCTGTTTTACTGCCGCCGCTGTTCTGGCGCTGATCTTCTCATTCCATAAAACCCTGAGCGGCGCGATCGCCGGGATTGGCGGGGCGGTAGCTAGCCTGATGACGCTGGCGGCAGGCGGCGTTGTCCTGCTCGGCGGCCAGTCCGCAGAAACCGTGATGCCGCTGATTCGGCACACCGTTGAGATCACGCCCCTGAACGCCATCTGGCTGGTGACGTTTGGCCTGTGCGGGCTGTTTATCAGCCTGTTCAATATCGACTGGCACCGCCACCCGCATGCTAAAGCCAACGGCCTGCTGGTTAATCTGCTGATGGCGACGGCGGTCTGTACCGTTATCGCCAGCAACCTCGGCGCGCTGGTGGTGATGGCGGAGATCATGGCGCTGTTCGGCGTGTTCCTGACGGGCTGCAGCGCCTCCGGCAAGCTGTGGTTTGCGCTGGGACGCCTGGGGACGCTGCTGCTGGTGCTGGCCTGCTGGCTGGTGTGGCAACGCTTTGGCACGCTGGATTTCTCTGCGCTCAACGGGCATCCGCTGGGGAATGACGTCTGGCTGCTGGGCGTTATCGGCTTTGGCCTGCTCGCTGGCATCATCCCGCTGCACGGCTGGGTGCCGCAGGCGCATGCGAATGCCTCCGCGCCCGCCGCCGCGCTGTTTTCGGTGGTGGTGATGAAAGTGGGTCTGTTCGGAATTTTGGCGATTACGCTGACCGGCGGACAACCGCCGCTATGGTGGGGCGTTGTGCTGCTGATCGCCGGAATGATTACCGCGTTCGTCGGCGGCCTGTACGCGCTGATGGAGCACAATATCCAGCGTCTTCTGGCGTACCACACGCTTGAAAATATCGGCATCATCCTGCTCGGTATTGGCGCGGGCGTAACCGGGCTGGCGCTCAATCATCCGGCGCTAATCGCGGCCGGTTTTATCGGCGGTCTTTATCACCTCGTTAACCACAGCCTGTTTAAAAGCACCCTGTTCCTCGGCGCGGGAAGCCTCTGGTTCCGCACCGGCCATCGGGACATCGAAAAGCTGGGCGGGATTGGCAAAAAGATGCCGGTAATTTCACTGGCGATGCTGGTCGGGCTGATGGCGATGGCCGCGCTGCCGCCGCTGAACGGCTTTGCCGGGGAGTGGGTGATCTATCAGTCCTTCTTCGCGCTCGGTCAGAGCGATCTCTTTATCGCGCGTTTGCTCGGCCCGCTGCTGGCGGTCGGGCTGGCAATTACCGGGGCGCTGGCGGTGATGTGCATGGCGAAAGTCTACGGCGTGACCTTCCTCGGCGCGCCGCGCACCCGCGAAGCTGAAAACGCCTGCTGCGCACCGTTGTTGATGGGCGTGAGCGTGGTCGCGCTGGCGCTGTGCTGCATCGCGGGCGGCGTCGCCGCACCGTGGCTGTTGCCGCTGCTGGGCAACGCCATTCCGCTGCCGCTGACCGTGGCGAATACCACCGTCTCTCAGCCTATGATCGCGCTGCTGCTGATTGGCGCACCGCTGCTGCCGCTCGTCCTGATGCTGTTCTTCAAACGCGACAGGCTCACCTCCCGCGCGCGCGGTGCGGCGTGGGCCTGCGGCTACGAACATGAACAGTCGATGGTTATCACCGCCCACGGTTTCGCCATGCCGGTGAAGGAGAACTTCGCCGCCGTGCTGAAGCTGCGCCACTGGTTGAATCCGGTGGCCTGGGTACCCGGCTGGCAGAGCGCCGCCGCGCCCGCGCTGTTCCGCCGTCTGGCGGTCATCGAGCTGGCGGTGCTGGTGGTCATTGTGATTTCACGAGGAGCCTGACATGAGTCTGTTACTGGCAATTCTTCAGGCGCTGGTGCTGTTCGCCGCTGCGCCGCTGCTGTCGGGCATCACGCGCGTGGCGCGCGCCCGGATGCACAACCGTCGCGGGCCTGGGGTGCTTCAGGAGTACCGCGATCTCTTCAAACTGCTTTCTCGTCAGAGCGTGGCGCCGGATGCCGCAGGCTGGGTCTTCCGCCTGACGCCGTTCGTGATGGTGGGCGTCATGCTGACCATCGCCACCGCGCTGCCGGTGGTGACGGTGGGATCGCCGCTGCCGGCGCTCGGGGATCTGATTACGCTTATCTACCTCTTTGCCATCGCCCGTTTCTTCTTTGCGATTGCGGGCCTCGACACCGGGAGCCCGTTTACCGGCATCGGTGCCAGCCGCGAGGCGATGCTCGGCGTGCTGGTTGAGCCGATCCTGCTGCTGGGGCTGTGGGTCGCCGCGCAGGTGGCGGGTTCCACCCACATCAGCTTTATCACCCACACCGTTTACCACTGGCCGGTGGCGCGCTCAATCCCGCTGGTGCTGGCGCTGTGCGCCTGCGCGTTCGCCACGTTTATTGAGATGGGCAAACTGCCGTTCGATCTGGCGGAAGCCGAGCAGGAGCTGCAGGAAGGGCCGCTTACCGAGTACAGCGGCTACGGCTTCGCGGTGCTGAAGTGGGGCATCAGCCTCAAGCAGCTGGTGGTGCTGCAGATGTTTGTCGGCGTCTTCTTCCCGTGGGGGCAGATGACGCACTTCTCCGCGGGCGGTCTGCTGCTGGCCGTCGTGGTTGCCGTCCTCAAGCTGCTGGTCGGCGTGCTGGTGATTGCCCTGTTTGAAAACAGCATGGCGCGCCTGCGTTTTGTCGAAACGTCACGCATCACCTGGGCCGGTTTTGGTTTTGCATTTTTAGCGTTCGTCTCCTTGCTGGTGGCGTGATTAAAGAGAGTATTTATGTCTGAAGAAAAGAAAGGTCAGCAGTATCTCGCCGCATTGCATCAGGCTTTCCCCGGCGTGGTGCTGGAGGAGTCCTGGCAAACCAAAGACCAGGTAACCGTCACCGTAAAGGTGAATTATCTGCCGGAAGTGGTGGAGTTTCTCTACTACCGGCAGGGCGGCTGGCTGTCGGTACTGTTCGGCAACGACGAGCGCCAGCTGTGCGGCAGCTATGCGGTGTACTACGTGATGTCGATGGAGCAGGGCGAAAAATGCTGGCTCACCGTGCGCGTCGAAGTCGACCCGAATAAGCCGGAATATCCGTCCGTCACGCCGCGCGTGCCTGCCGCCGTCTGGGGCGAGCGCGAAGTGCGCGACATGTACGGCCTGGTGCCGGTCGGCCTGCCGGACGAGCGCCGCCTGGTGCTACCGGACGACTGGCCGGACGAGCTCTATCCGCTGCGCAAAGACAGCATGGACTACCGCCAGCGCCCGGCGCCGACTACCGACAGCGAAACCTACGAATTCATCAACGAGCTGGGCAGCAAGAAGAATAACGTGGTGCCGATCGGCCCGCTGCACGTCACCTCTGACGAGCCGGGCCACTTCCGCCTGTTCGTCGACGGTGAAAACATTATCGACGCCGACTACCGCCTGTTCTACGTCCACCGCGGCATGGAAAAGCTGGCGGAAACCCGCATGGGCTACAACGAAGTCACGTTTCTTTCTGACCGCGTGTGCGGCATCTGCGGCTTCGCCCACAGCACCGCCTACACCACCTCGGTGGAGAACGGCATGGGGATCGTGGTGCCGGAACGCGCGCAGATGATCCGCGCCATTCTGCTGGAGGTGGAGCGCCTGCACTCGCACCTGCTGAACCTCGGCCTGGCCTGCCACTTCGTCGGCTTTGACTCCGGGTTTATGCAGTTCTTCCGCGTGCGTGAAGCGTCGATGAAGATGGCGGAGATCCTCACCGGGGCGCGCAAAACCTACGGTCTGAACCTGATCGGCGGGATCCGCCGCGACCTGCTGAAGGATGACATGATCCAGACCCGCCAGCTGGCGCAGCAGATGCGCCGCGACGTGCAGGAGCTGGTGGACATGCTGCTCAGCACGCCAAACATCGAGCAGCGCACCGTCGGCATCGGCCGCCTTGACCCGGAAATCGCCCGCGACTTCAGCAACGTCGGCCCGATGGTGCGCGCCAGCGGCCACGCCCGCGACACGCGTGCCGATCACCCGTTCGTCGGCTACGGCCTGCTGCCGATGACCGTGCACAGCGAGCAGGGCTGCGACGTCATCTCGCGGCTCAAGGTGCGCATCAACGAGGTGTTTACCGCCCTGAACATGATCGACTTTGGTCTGGACAACCTGCCGGGCGGCCCGCTGATGGTGGAGGGCTTCACCTACATCCCAAACCGCTTTGCCCTTGGCTTTGCCGAAGCGCCGCGCGGGGACGATATCCACTGGAGCATGACCGGCGACAACCAGAAGCTCTACCGCTGGCGTTGCCGCGCGGCCACCTACGCCAACTGGCCAACCCTGCGCTACATGCTGCGCGGTAACACCGTGTCTGACGCGCCGCTGATCATCGGCAGCCTCGACCCGTGCTACTCCTGCACCGACCGCATGACCGTGGTCGATGTGCGCAAGAAGAAAAGCCAGGTGGTGCCGTACAAAGAGCTTGAGCGCTACAGCATCGAGCGTAAGAACTCGCCGCTGAAATAAGGACTCGCCATGTTTACCTTTATCAAAAAAGTGATCAAAACGGGCACGCAGACCAGCAGCTATCCGCTGGAGCCGATGCCGGTGGATAAAAACTTTCGCGGCAAGCCGGAGCACAACCCGCAGCAGTGCATCGGCTGCGCGGCCTGCGTCAACGCCTGCCCGTCGAATGCCTTAACGGTCGAGACGGATCTCAAAACCGGCGAGCTGGCCTGGCAGTTCAACCTCGGGCGCTGCATCTTCTGCGGCCGCTGCGAAGAGGTGTGCCCGACGGTCGCCATTCGCCTGTCGCAGGAGTACGAGCTGGCGGTGTGGAAGAAAGAGGACTTCCTGCAGCAGTCGCGCTTTGACCTGTGCAACTGCCGCGTCTGCAAACGCCCGTTCGCCGTGCAAAAAGAGATCGACTACGCCATCGCGCTGCTGCAGCACAACGGCGACGCCCGTGCGGAGCATCACCGCGAAAGCTTTGAAACCTGCCCGGCGTGCAAGCGTCAGAAGTGCCTGCTGCCGTCCGACCGTATTGATATCACCCGCCATATGAGAGAGGCCAGCTGATGGAAAACCTACTGGGCCCGCGCGACGCTAACGGCATTCCGGTGCCGATGACGGTGGACGAATCCATCGCCAGCATGAAGGCGTCGCTGCTGAAAAAAATCAAACGCTCCGCCTACGTCTACCGCGTGGACTGCGGGGGCTGCAACGGCTGCGAGATTGAGATCTTCGCTACGCTGTCGCCGCTGTTTGACGCGGAGCGCTTCGGCATCAAAGTGGTGCCATCCCCGCGTCATGCGGACATTCTGCTGTTCACCGGGGCCGTCACCCGCGCAATGCGCTCGCCCGCGCTGCGCGCCTGGCAGTCCGCCCCTGATCCGAAAATCTGCATCTCGTACGGCGCCTGCGGCAACAGCGGCGGCATCTTCCATGACCTCTACTGCGTCTGGGGCGGCACCGACAAAATCGTGCCGGTGGACGTCTACATTCCGGGCTGCCCGCCGACGCCTGCCGCCACGCTGTACGGCTTTGCCATGGCGCTTGGCCTGCTGGAGCAAAAAATCCACGCGCGCGAGCCGGGCGAGTTGGACAACCAGCCAGCGGCCATTCTGCACCCGGATATGGTGCAGCCGCTGCGGGTGAAGGTGGATCGCACGGCGCGCAGGCTGGCGGGCTACCGCTACGGCCGTCAGATTGCCGACGACTATCTGCGCCTGCTGAGCCAGGGCGAGCATCAGGTCGCACGCTGGCTGGAGGCGGAAAACGATCCGCGCCTCAATGAGATTGTGGCGAACCTGAACAGTATCGTCGATGAGGCGCGTATCCGATGAGTGAAACGGTGGTGTTCAGCCAGCTGAGCCGTAAGTTTATTGATGAGAACGATGCCACGCCGGATGCGGCGCAGCAGGTGGTCTATTACAGCCTGGCGATTGGGCATCACCTCGGGGTGATCGACTGCCTGGAGGCGGCGCTGAGCTGTCCGTGGTCCGAGTATCTGGCGTGGATCGCCACGCTGGAGGAGGGCAGTACGGCGCGTCGCAAGATGGAAGGCGTGCCGAAGTACGGCGAGATCGTGATCGATGCCAACCACATTGCGATGCTCGCCAACGCCTTTGACGCGGCGCTCGGCAGGCAAACCCCCGGGCAGCAGGCGTGGAGCAAAACGCTGCTCGGCATGCTGCATGATATTCATCAGGAGAGTGCCATCTACCTGATGGTGAGGAGATTACGTGACTGACGTTTTACTGTGTGTCGGCAACAGCATGATGGGCGATGACGGCGCGGGTCCGCTGCTGGCGGAGATGTGCGCCGCGAACCCGCAGGGCAGCTGGGTGGTGATTGACGGCGGCAGCGCGCCGGAAAACGACGTGGTCGCCATTCGCGAACTGCGCCCGGACAGGCTGTTAATCGTCGATGCCACCGATATGGGACTCAACCCCGGCGAGATCCGCCTGATTGACCCGGACGACATCGCCGAGATGTTTATGATGACTACCCACAATATGCCGCTGAACTACCTGGTCGATCAGATTAAAGACGACGTGGGCGAGGTGCTGTTTTTGGGCATTCAGCCGGATATTGTCGGGTTTTATTACCCGATGACGCCGCCGGTGAAAGCGGCGGTGGAAGTGGTGTATTCACGGCTTGCGGAGTGGGGTGGGGACGGGGATTTCTCCCGGCTCTGAGCAGTGCCGGGTGGCGGCTTCGCCTTACCCGGCCTACCAAACCCATCTCCCTCTCCCTCTCCCTGTGGGAGAGGGCTGGGGTGAGGGCAACAGGCTATTCGAGATCCGCCCCGTTACTCGCAATCACCTTCTTATACCACCAGAACGATTTCTTGCGTTTGCGCTCCAGCGTGCCGTTCCCGGCGTCGTCGCGGTCGACATAGACAAACCCGTAGCGCTTGCTCATCTCCCCGGTTGAGGCAGAGACAAGGTCAATACAGCCCCAGGTGGTGTAGCCCATCAGCGGCACGCCGTCCTCAATCGCGTCGCCCATCGCGCGGATATGCTCGCGCAGATAGCTAATGCGGTAGTCGTCGTTAATCTCGCCGTTTTCATCAACGACATCTTTCGCTCCCAGGCCGTTTTCCACCAGGAACAGCGGCTTCTGGTAGCGGTCGTACATCATGTTCATGGTGATGCGCAGGCCGAGCGGGTCGATGCCCCAGCCCCATTCGCTCACCTGAATGTGCGGGTTGCGCAGAGATTTGACGATGTTCGCCGCATTGGTGTTGTTCGCGTTCATATCCGCCGAGGCGCAGCGCGAGGCGTAATAGCTGAACGAGACAAAGTCGACGGTGTTTTTCAGAAGTAGATCATCGCCCGGGTCTTTAACAATCACCACGCCTTTCTCGCGGAACACGCGGGCGGAGTAGGCCGGATAGCTGCCGCGCGCCTGCACGTCGATAAAGAACAGGTTCTCGCGGTCTTTCTCCAGCGCCATCCACACGTCTTCCGGCTTGCAGGAGTAAGGGTAGAAGTTACCACCCGCCAGCATGCAGCCCACCTGGTTTTCCGGGTTCACCTCGTGAGCGATTTTAGTCGCCAGCGCGCTCGCCACCAGCTCGTGGTGCGCGGCCTGGTACTTCACCTGCTCTTCGTTTTCGCCTTCCTCAAACACCAGCCCCGCGCCGGAGAACGGGCTGTGCAGCATGATGTTGATTTCGTTGAAGGTCAGCCAGTATTTCACCAGCCCGTTAAATTCCTCAAAGCAGGTGCGAGCGTAGCGGGCAAAGAAATCCACCATTTTGCGGTTGCGCCAGGAGCCGTACTCCGTCACCAGGTGCATCGGCACGTCGAAGTGGCAGAGGGTCACCAGCGGCTCAATGTTGTACTTTTTGCACTCCTCGAACACCGCGCGGTAAAAGGCAATGCCCTCTTTGTTCGGCAGCGGCTCGTCGCCGTTCGGATAGAGGCGGCTCCAGGCGATCGAGGTGCGGAACACCGTAAAGCCCATCTCCGCCATCAGGGCGATGTCCTCTTTATAGCGATGGTAAAAATCAATCGCCTCGTGGCTCGGGTAGAACTCGTCGTCATGCAGCGAGAAACGCTTTTCCTTACCCAGCTTCACCGCCAGGCGATTCGCGCCGTGGGGAATCATATCGACCGTCGTCAGCCCTTTGCCGCCCTCACGGTAAGCGCCTTCACTCTGGTTGGCGGCAAGCGCGCCGCCCCATAAAAATCCTTGTGGAAACACAGACATTCTTACCTCGCTTTCAATTTATGCTTTTGCTGCGTTGTTCTGTACCGGTGCGGTCTGCAGGGCGCGCGCTTTTTCGGCGTCGTCTTCGACCGGAATATCCTCAAAGCCCAGTATCAGGGTCAGAACAAACGACAGCACCACTGCCAGACCCATTACGCCAAACACCCAGACGATGGTCATCGGGTTCGCCGGGTCGAAGAACTGTACGCTGGTAAACAGCCCCGGTGCCGCCATCGAGTGGCTGGCAAGACCCGCGATACCGGCTACCGCGCCGCAGATAAATCCGCTGATCAGACTCGCGATCAGCGGACGTTTCAGACGCACCGCCACGCCGTACAGGGCCGGTTCAGAGATCCCCGCCATAATAGCGGAGGCCGCCGCCGCCAGTGCCGTCTGGCGCAACTCCGGGTTTTTAGTTTTCCACGCCACCGCCAGTGACGAGCCGCCGAGCGACAGGTTAGCGCCGATTTCCGACGGCATGACCATCCCTTCTTTGCCCGTTTCGGCAATGGTCTGAATGATGGTTGGCGTAAACACGCGGTGCATCCCGGTCATGACCAGCAGCGGCCACAGCGCGCCCATAATGGCCACGGAGAGCCAGCCCAGATAGCCGTGAATGGTGTAAACCAGCGCGGAGATGGCGCTACCGATCCAGATGCCCAGCGGCCCAATCAGCACGATGGCGAGCGGGGCGGCAATCAGCACGATCAGCATCGGCTTGAGGAAGTTTTTGGTTACCGCCGGGGTGATGCGATCCACCCAGCGCTCGATGTATGACAGGCACCAGGTCATCACCAGCGCGGGGATGACGGTGTAGGTGTATTTCACCGCCGTCACCGGGATAAAGGCGAACTCGACGTGCTCGCCCTGCGCGGCTTTCGCCATCAGCTCGATAAAGCTCGGGTGCACCAGCACGCCCGCAATGGCGATGGCCAGCGACATGTTGGTTTTGAACTTCACCGCCGCCGAGGCCGCCACCATCAGCGGCAGGAAGAAGAACGCGCCGTCGCCGATGACGGTCAGAATAGTGAGCGTCGGCGCGCCTTTTGGCAGCACGCCGGTCATCTCAAGGATCATCGCCAGCAGCTTGACCATTGAGCCGCCGATGATCGCCGGGATCAGCGGGGACATGGTGCCGATCAGCGCGTCGAGGATCCCGGCGCCAATGCGGCGCAGCGTCAGCTTTTGCGGGCCTTCCGGTACGGCAGGCTGCAGGCTGGTTGGCAGCAGGCTCACCACTTCGCGGTACGCCTGCGAAACGGTGTTGCCGATGATGACCTGGCACTGGTTGTCGGTGCGCACCACACCGAGCACGCCGCTGATGCTTTTCAGGCGCGCGGTGTCGGTAAGGCTTTCGTCTTTCAGAACGAAACGAAGTCGCGTCATGCAGTGGGTGACGGCGACGATATTCTCTTTGCCACCCAGCGCGCTGACAACGTCGTTCGCCAGCGCAGCGTAATTTTTGGCCATCGGATGTGATCCTGTTATTGTTGTGTGAAATGTAGGAAACCGGTTCCACATAATCATCATGAGTTTCTTTGGATGAAACAAGATCGCTTTTTGACCATTTTTTTATTTCGTGACGCAGATCACCAGCAGGAACCCAAAGCGTGATTTCACCGCTGCGACAATTTTTCTGCAGTGCAGTACACTGCGCTCCATCAGATGCAGACGGAATAACAACATGACCACGATGCTTGAAGTGGCGAAGCGGGCAGGCGTTTCGAAAGCCACGGTGTCCCGGGTGCTGTCGGGCAATGGCTATGTCAGCCAGGAGACCAAAGACAGGGTTTTTCAGGCCATTGAAGAGAGCGGCTATCGCCCAAATTTGCTGGCGCGCAACCTGGCGACCAAACGTACCCAGACGCTGGGCCTGGTGGTGACGAACACCCTTTATCACGGCGTCTACTTTAGCGAGCTGCTGTTTCACGCCGCGCGCATGACGGAAGAGAAAGGGCGGCAGCTGATCCTCGCGGACGGCAAGCACAGCGCGGATGAAGAGCGCGAGGCGATCCAGTATTTGCTCGATATGCGCTGCGACGCGGTGATCATCTATCCGCGTTTTCTGAGCGTGGAGGAGATGGATGAGATCGTCGAGAAGTGCGAGCAGCCCATTATGGTGCTCAACCGCCGCCTGCGGAAAAACAGCAGCCACAGCGTGTGGTCCGATCATAAAGCCTCCAGCCAGGACGCGGTGTCACAGCTGATTGCGAAAGGGCATCGGGAGATCGCCTTTATCACCGGCTCGCTGGATTCTCCCACCGGGGTTGAGCGTCTCTCCGGCTATAAGGACGCGCTGGCGCAGCACGGTATTCCGCTGCGCGAGGGGCTGATTGCGCAGGGGAAGTGGAACCCCGCCAGCGGCGCGGCGGCGGTGTCCAAACTGCTTGCTCGCGGTGAACGCTTTACGGCGCTGGTGGCGAGTAATGACGACATGGCAATTGGCGCCATGAAGCAGCTGCACGACAGCGGCGTAGCCGCACCGGACGCGGTGTCGGTGATCGGTTTTGACGACGTGGCCATCGCGCCTTACATTGTGCCGTCGCTTTCCAGCGTACGCATCCCGGTAACGGAGATGATCAAAGAGACCATCAGCCGCCTGATCTTCATGCTCGACGGCGGCGAGTTTAAATATCAGCAAATTTTCTCCGGCGAGCTTGTCCTGCGCGACTCGGTTATTGACGGCCCGCACCGCTGATGTCGACAGCTGTCATCGTCATAAGTGACGATGACAGCACCGCTTTTATTTTTAAAACCAAATAAAATCAATAAGTTAATTATTGGCACGGTTTATGAATATCTCCGGGCATAACTGTAATGCTGGAGAAGCAGATGAACCGTTTTATTATGGCCGATGCCAGTAAGTGTATTGGTTGCCGTACCTGTGAAGTGGCGTGCGTGGTTTCCCATCAGGCGGAGCAGGACTGCGCGTCGCTTACCCCTGACACGTTTTTGCCGCGCATCCACGTCATCAAAGGCGTGAATATTTCCACCGCCGCCATCTGTCGCCAGTGCGAAGACGCACCGTGCGCCAACGTCTGCCCGAACGGGGCGATTAAACGCGAGAAGGGCTTTGTGCACGTGATGCAGGAGCGCTGCATTGGCTGCAAAACCTGCGTGGTCGCCTGCCCGTACGGCGCGATGGAGGTGGTGGTCCGTCCGGTGGTACGCAACAGCGGTATGGGACTGAGCGTGCGCGCGGACAAAGCCGAAGCCAACAAATGTGACCTGTGCTACCACCGCGACGCCGGCCCGGCCTGCATGGAAGCCTGCCCGACGCACGCGCTGGTCTGCGTGGATCGCGACAAGCTTGAGCAGATGAGCGCCGAAAAGCGGCGTCGCGCGGCGTTCGACACCTCGTCATCGCTGCTGTTCTGAACCGTATGAGCAGCAACGGCGTTCAGCTGCGCGTGCGCGGCAAGGTGCAGGGCGTCGGGTTTCGTCCCTTCGTCTGGCAGCTGGCGCAGGCGCTTCAGTTGACCGGTGACGTCTGCAATGACGGAGAGGGCGTGCTGGTGCGCCTCGTGGGTAATGGGGGGGCCTTTACCGCGAGGCTGCATCAGGACTGCCCGCCGCTGGCACGCATTGACCGCGTGGAAGCGCAGCCGTTTACCTGGGCGCACGTACCGGAGGACTTTACCATCCGCCACAGCGCGGCCGGGACAATGGACACCCAGATTGTGCCGGATGCCGCCACCTGTCCGGCGTGTCTGGCTGAGATGTGCGACCCACTCGAACGCCGTTATCGCTATCCGTTTATCAACTGCACCCACTGCGGGCCGCGGTTTACCATTATCCGCGCCATGCCCTACGACCGCCCGGCCACGGCAATGGCGCCGTTCCCGCTCTGTGGACCGTGTGAAGCCGAGTACCGCAATCCTGCCGACCGCCGTTTTCACGCCCAGCCGGTCGCCTGCCCGGACTGCGGGCCCGCGCTTATGTGGCGTGCGGGCGACATGACTGCTGAGCGCGAGGCTGCGCTGCGCGCAGCGGTGGCGATGCTGAAAAGCGGCGGTATAGTCGCGGTTAAAGGGCTGGGGGGCTTTCACCTGGTCTGCGACGCGCGTAACCCGCAGGCGGTCGCGACGCTTCGGTCACGCAAGCAGCGGCCCGCGAAGCCGCTGGCGGTGATGATCCCGCATGCGGATGACCTGCCGGAGACGGTTCAGGCGCTGCTATGCTCACCCGCCGCACCCATTGTGCTCACGCCAAAAGCCTGGCTGCCCGCGTTCCCGGAAGGTATCGCGCCCGGTCTGGATTCCGTGGGCATCATGCTTCCTGCGAACCCGCTGCAGCACCTTCTTATGATGGACTGCCAGCGACCGCTGGTGATGACTTCCGGCAACCTTAGCGGCAGGCCGCCTGCCATCACCAACCGGCAGGCGCTGGATGAGCTCAGCGGCATCGCGGACGGCTTCTTGCTGCACAATCGCGATATTCTTCAACGAATGGACGATTCGGTGGTGGATCGGGACGGCGCAATGCTGCGCCGGGCGCGCGGTTTTGTGCCGGATGCCATCACGTTGCCTGCGGGATTCGAGAATATCCCCGCCACGTTATGCACCGGTGCGGAGATGAAAAACACCTTCTGCCTGGTGCGTGGCAACCAGGCGGTGCTGAGCCAGCATTTTGGCGATCTCGGTGACGAGGGTGTCGAAGCGCAGTGGCGCGGCGCACTCTCGACGATGCAGGACATCTACGCCTTCGAGCCGGAGCGCGTGGTGTGCGACGCCCATCCGGGGTACCGCGCGCGCCAGTGGGCGCAGGCGCAGGGGCTGCCCGTTGAAACCGTGCTGCACCATCACGCCCACGCGGCGGCGTGCCTGGCGGAAAACGGCTGGCCGCGGGAGGGCGGAGATGTTATCGCCCTGACGCTGGATGGGATCGGCATGGGTGAAAACGGCGCGCTGTGGGGCGGGGAGTGCCTGCGTGTCAACTATCTCGAGTGCGCGCATTTAGGTGGCCTGCCTGCCGTTGCGCTGCCGGGGGGCGATCTGGCGGCGCGGCAGCCGTGGCGCAACCTGCTCGCCCAGTGCCTGGCGTTTGTCCCTGACTGGCAGCGCTATCCGGAAACGCGCGCGGTACAGCGTCAGAACTGGCCGCTGCTGGCGAAGGCTATCCAGCGCGGCGTCAACGCGCCGCGGGCGTCGTCGTGCGGTCGCCTGTTTGATGCCGTCGCCTGCGCGCTGGGTATCGAAACCCAATCCTGGGAAGGTGAAGCGGCCTGCAGGCTGGAAGCGCTGGCGGCACAGTGCAACGGCGTCGAACACCCGGTTACGCTGTCGGTGGAAGACTTCGCGCTTTTCTGGCAGCAGTGGCTGAGCTGGCAGGCGGAACCCTGCGAGCGCGCGTGGGCGTTTCACGACGCGCTGGCAAAAGGGCTGGCGGAGCTCGCTGCGTTCCATGCCCGGCGCTTATCGCTGTCGACAATCTGTCTCAGCGGCGGTGTGTTGCACAACCGTCTGCTGCGCGCGCGCCTGCGTCATTACCTTTCTGACTTTACGCTTCTTTTTCCTTCGCGCCTGCCCGCAGGTGACGGAGCGATCTCCTTCGGGCAGGCGGTGGTCGCCGCAGCCCGGTCATGTTTACAAAGGACTAAAAATGTTACGACTGTTACGCAATGAACCTCGCGCCGCGCTCCTGCTGCTGGCTCTGGTAATGGCAAACCTGCTGGCCTGGGGATGGGCATGGCACACCTTTAGCGGCAGCACGGCGCTGATGGCGGCAAGTCTGCTGGCGTGGTGTTACGGGCTGCGACACGCGGTGGACGCTGACCACATTGCCGCCATTGATACCGTGACGCGTAAGATGATGCAGCAGGGCAAACGCCCGTCCGGCGTGGGGGCGTGGTTCTCGCTGGGCCACTCCACCATCGTGGTGCTGGCCTCCATTGCCATCGCCGCTACCGCCACGGCGTTTCAGAAAAACATGGAATGGTTCCACGAAACTGGCAGCCTGATTGGTACCGCCGTTTCCGCGACCTTCCTGCTGGCGATGGCGCTGGTGAATATGGTGATCCTGCGCGGCGTCTGGCGCAGTTTTCAGGCGCTGAAACACGGCAGGCCCGTGCAGGGCGATATCACGCTCCCTGCCCAGGGCGGCGTCATGAACTGGCTGTTTGGCAAGACCTTCCGCCTCGTCAATAAAAGCTGGCAGATGTACCTGGTCGGTTTCCTGTTTGGCCTCGGCTTTGACACGGCCACCGAGATTGGCGTGCTGGGGATCTCTGCCGCCAGTGCCTCCAGCGGGATGTCGGTGTGGTCAATCATGATCTTCCCGGCGCTCTTCGCCAGCGGCATGGCGCTGGTGGATACCCTCGATAACCTGTTGATGGTCGGTGCCTACGGCTGGGCGTTTAACAAGCCGCAGCGCAAGCTCTATTACAACATGACCATCACCGGCACCTCCGTGGTGGTGGCGCTGTTTATCGGCGGGCTGGAAGCGCTGGGTCTGCTGATGGATAAATTTGCCCTCAGCGGCGGCGTCTGGGATCTGATTGGCGCGGTAAACGACAACCTGGGCAACGCCGGGTTTGTGGTGGTCGGGCTGTTCGTTGCCTGCTGGCTGATCTCCATGGTCAACTACCGCTGGCGCGGCTACGACGCGCTGGTGGTGCGATCCTGAGCAGGGGGTAGCCAGGCGCGGGTAAAATCAAGCCAGCCGCTGGCGGTCAGCACAATGTCCTGCACGTTTTCCAGGGTGTTAAGACGGTAGCGGTAGTGGAAAAGCGGCGTACAGGCGCCGCTTTCCAGCAAGGAATGAAAGAAGGAGGGCAGGTGATTATTCAGGGTCTCCTCACTTTCACAATAACCCATCAGTTTCTGCTTCTCTTCTTGCCAGGTGTCCTCGCCTAAGGCCGTGGCCCACGCAGGCTCATCAAAAAACCACTCCACCAGGGCAAAGCCTGGCAGTTCACCCGCCAGATAGTCACCCAACAAAAGATCGGCCTGATCCAACGCGTTATGACCATGCCACTCTTCGCGATCTTTCCATTTCACCGTCACGTTGCAGCTGTGCTTTTTCAGGCGCGCGCGCAGAATATCGGCCAGTTCGCACAGTTCAGGTGTGTGATAGCAAACCAGCGAAAGCGTGGCGGGAAGCATCGCTTCCGAAGCCTGCGGGTATTGCGGTGGTGTCAGGCCTGGCAGTATTTCCGTTTGGGTTTCTAAATCATCCCGATGGAGAAACTGTTGATGAGTCATGCTCTGAATTTCCTGACGTAGCCAGGCCGCAAGCGGCTCGGGTAACCTGGCGTTTATCATTAGCCAGGCGAATCCGCCGCTGGTGGACGTTACCGCTGCCTGCGCATTTTGTCCTTTCCCGACGGTGATCCACGCCGGTTTTTGCGCCTCCGTACGGGTTCGCCAGAACTCTATCGCATGCAGTAGCGGATGGGCAGCAAAATACCAGGGCTGGCGCTCCAGGCGCAGGTAGTGAGAATGGTGGTGCGCAATGGCAAAGGGCCCGGCACCGATGTCCGGTTGCTGTGGATGTGGCAGGCGGCATACGTGGTGCGCGAGACGATGCGCCAGCATCGCATCGGGGATGGTCAGCTGTATCTCCAGACACCAGGGGGCAATAAGCAACGCCTTGCAGACGTGAGTCAGACCTGCATTGCGTGCCGGATCGGCCAATACCTGTTGCAGCGCAATGAGGATATCTTCATCGCTGATAGCTTGCCCATTGTGCCAGTGCGCACCGCTGCGCAGGTAAAAACGCCAGCGGCGTTTGTCTTCGTTGAATTCCCAGTGATGGGCTAGATCAGGTACTGGATGCGGCTGACCGGGCATATAGCGCGTTAACCCCGCGTGTACGGCGCAGATAATGTGCTGCTCAGCGCGACGACGCTGAAGCGCCGGATGAAGCGACGTCAGTGGACGATACCAGGGAATGCGCAGGGTTGGCTGGTGCTTAAGCCACTTTCCGCCTAAAAAGGGTGTGATGATGTGATGCAGGCTGGCTGGATCGCCATCAGCCAGCTGCAGCGCGCTCTGGTAATCCCCCTTCTCCAGGCAGGCGTGCATCAGAGGGGCGCTGAGTTCGCTGGTGGTTGTCAGGCAGTGCAAGATGGCGCGATGTCCCCGTCCCGGCTGAGCATTCCAGCTTAACCATCCGCTCTGCGCCAGCTGGCGCAACAGGGTACGTGCATGACGTTCACTGCACAGCGCCACCTCGGCGACTTCAGCGATAGTCGTCGGCTTTGGCTCTGCGCCATAGTGTTGATAAAGCCGTTGATACTGACGGATTTTCTGAAGCTGGCGCATGTCGACGTACCCAGGATAAAAGGTGGATGGTGAGAGTGTAGGTTTTTTTGCGGAATAATTAAGGTCTGGATTGATAAAGTGTTCCGGTTTTGTTCCCCCTCCAGGGCGGAGAGGGAACCGGATTATGCAGCGTCAGATTTCAAGCTGTGCCCGAATCTTTAGCGCAATGCTTTCTGCCTGCGGGCCCAGAATAACCTGCGCATTCTGCGTACCCATTTTGAGAATACCTTTCGCGCCTAGCGATTTCAGCACGGGCTCATCCAGCACGCTGTTATCAACGAGCGTCAGGCGCAGGCGGGTAATGCAGGCATCGACAATCCTGAGGTTGTCTTTGCCACCCAGTGCCGCGATGTATTGTGCGATGGCTTCGCTTTGATCGTCAGAGTTACCCGCTACAGCCTCGTCGTCTTCGCGGCCCGGCGTTTTCAGCTTAAAGAAGCGGATCGCGAAGGTGAATACGACAAAGTAGATCGCGAAGAACAGCACGATCAGTGGGATCAGGATCCACGGCTTAGTAGCCAGTCCCCAGTTGAGAACGAAGTCGATAAGCCCGGCAGAGAAACCAAAACCGTGCAGTACGCCGAGGCTGTTGGTGATCACCATGCTCACGCCCGCCAGTACCGCATGCAGCGCATACAGAGCAGGGGCAAGGAACAGGAAGGAGAACTCGATGGGCTCGGTAATGCCGGTCAGGAAAGCGGTCAGAGCCACGGAAAGCAGCATCCCCCCTACGGTAGCGCGACGTGCTTTCGGTGCGGCGAAATACATCGCCAGCGCAGCACCCGGCAGGCCTCCCATAAAGATCGGGTAAGCCCAGGCCATGTAAACGCCTGCATGCGGGTCACCGGCAAAGAAGCGGTTAAGGTCGCCACGGGTCAGGTCGGTTGCAATCTGCGTGATGCTGGAACCGTCAATACCCGGTACAGCACCGCCAACCACCAGCCCTTTTACCACGTCAGGGGCCAGACAGATATTGTGTACCGCGCTGGCGGCATCGTAAGTCACTTTCAGGCAGTCGCCGAGGCTAAACCAGAAGACGGAGTGCAGAATGTAATGCAAACCGAAGGGGATTAGCGCGCGGTTCAGGACACCATAAATAAACCATCCCGGTTCGCCGCTGCGGGAGACAAACAGGCTGAAGGTATCAATACCGTGCTGCACGGAAGGCCAGACATACCCGCAAATCCAGGCGATGAACAGGCAAATAAGCCCGGTTACGATCGGCACCAGGCGTTTGCCCGCAAAGAAGGCGAGAAAGTCCGGAAGTTTGGTATTTGAGAAACGGTTATAGCAGTGACCCGCGACGACACCGGCAATGATCCCGGCGAAGAAGGACATGTTAATGGATGAGTTTATGACGGCCGTGGCTTTGGTAAGCACCAGGAAACCCACCGCCCCTGCGAGGGCTGCAGCACCGGCGTTGTCTTTTGCCAGACCAATGGCGATCCCTAAGGCAAACAACAAGGGTAGACTGTCAAAGATACCGCCACCGGCGCTGGCTATAAACGGAATATTAAAAACATCAGGCTGCCCGAGGCGTAATAATATCGCTGCAACGGGCAGGGTGGCGATTGGCAACATCAGGGCTTTACCCAGACGTTGCAGATAACTAAATGCGTTCATGAGAGTGGATTCCAAAAAGGACTTAATTCACGACGAAAAATAACACCTTTTATTTTAATGCGAAAGTCCCTGTAATAAAAATGTGATGCGGAATAAATTAATTTTTATTATATTTTATTAGCGAATTGTTCACGGCATAAACAATGATGAAGTAACTAATTTGTTCCGGTTTTAAACTGGTCGTGCTTCAGTTATCACGTTTACTCACCGGCATCATCAGTTCTCTCAGGCGCTCTATGCGCGCCTCCGGGCTGAGGTAGAGCCAGCGAAACAAAATATGTTCTGATTTTTTAGCCTGTTTAAAATAGGCGGAAAGGTAGTTGAGTTCTTTGCTAAAGGTGGTCATGGGATGTCTCCGGCTAATGGGTCTATTTTTAGGATAAGCCGAAAACAGGGAATAAAACAGGCTGGTGTTTATCAGGTGTTCCGTATTTAAATATTGATGGATGTAATGGTTAAGGGATTAATGGTGTTGATTTATCTTATTTGTATTTATGTCCTGAATAGAATTCGCAAAAAAAAGGCCCCGGGACATCGGGGCTACGGATAATATAATCCAATGGTTAAGTGAGCGTGGCAAGAGATTACGGGTTACGCGGGCAGCGATTTCAGCAGAGCGAAAGCCTCCTTCATCCGATCTTCGCTAACCACAAAGGCGCGTACCTGACCTTCGGCGTCAGAGCCGCGTGCAACCATTCCGTGAGGTTCAATGGCAATCTGCCAGCTCAGATCCATGCGCTGCGTCTCCCCCGCAAGATGCAACGGTAACTCTGGCGTTTTAACCTTCACCAGCATGGCGGGGAGTTTCAGCGGTGCGCTGCCGCCGAGCAGGTTTTTCGCCAGATACATGGCGCTCAGCTGTATCGGCTGCAGGAAAGGCAGCACCTGACCGTTGATTTCAGCGCAGTCGCCTAACGCGTAAATATCGGGCTGCGTGGTTTGAAGGTAGCTATTTACCTTCACGCCACGGCCTGTTTCGGCGCCTGCACGATGCGCCAGCGCAGTTTCCGGGCGCAGGCCCGTCGCCGCGATAACCACATCCACCTCAACGCTGCGGCTGCGGTCGAGCGTGGCACGAATACCGCCTTCGGTTTTGCGCAGGCTTTGCAGCTGCGATTTCAGCAGCAGATGCACCCCCATGTCGGTCAGACGATGCTGTAAGCGACTGCTTACTTCTGCGGGCATCAGCGCCGACAGAATGCTCGCCGCATGGTCGACCAGGGTCACCGATTTGCCCGCCCGGCAGAAATCCATCGCCAGCTCGGTGCCGATCAGCCCCCCGCCGACAATCATTACCCGCTGTGCGTCGCGAAGCGCCGTTTCGCTGGCCTGATACGCCTGTTGGCTGTTGAGGGTGAGCATCAGCTCGCGGCCCTCAATCGGCGGCACGAAAGCAGAGGCACCCGTGGCCAGCACCAGCCTGTCGTACTGCCAGGTTTTCTCCTTCGCTTTCACCACGTGTGCGGCGGCGTCGATATCGGTGACCCAGGTGTACGGAAACAGACGCAGGTTGAACTGTTCCGCGAACTCCCCCGCCGTCTGGCGGGTGAGGTCTTGGGCGCGCTGATTCTGGCTAATAACGTGGCTTAAATCAGGTTTGTTGTACTCGTCCATGCTGTCGGCGGCAATCACCGTCAGCGGCACGCTGGCATCCTGCTTGCGGATGTTTTTCACCAGCTGACGGGCGGCAAAGCCCGAGCCGATGATGACGATACCGTTGCTCATTTTGCCTCCGTACCCAGTTCGTCAAAGACGTCCTTACCGAGGGAACATTCCGGGCAGAGGAAATTGTCCGGCACGTTGCGCCACGGCGTGCCCGGGGCAACATCCTGCAGCGGTTCGCCCAGGTCAGGATCGTAAATCCACTGGCAGACGCTGCACTGCATGCGCGGGCCGAGATCGGCGGCTGCCGCGGCGGCACAGGCGCAGGCTTCCTGCTGTTCGGGTGCTTTTGCCGCCACTTCCGGCAGCGGAGCGAGCGCCCACTGACGGGCAATGTCGCGACCGTGCTGGCGACAGATCTCCAGGGCGTCGATATCCGGGCGCCACTTGGCCTTCAGGCTCATGGACATCTCAAAGCCCGCATCCTGTAAGCGGGTGGAGAGACGGTCTACCGCGCCGCCGCTCCAGCCGTGGGAGCCAAAGGCGCTGGCGCGTTTGTTACGGAAGCGCAGGCCGGTCATCTCTTCTACCAGACCGGCAATTTTCGGCATCATCACGTTGTTCATGGTGGAGGTGCCCACCAGCACGCCCTTAGAGCGGAACACGTTGGTTAACACCTCATTCTTATCGCTGCGCGCCACATTGAAGATTTTCACCGCCACGTTCGGGTCCACTTCGTTGATGCCCTGGGCAATGGCGTCCGCCATCATGCGGGTGTTGTTGGACATGGTGTCGTAGAAAATAGTGATGCGGTCTTCCTGATAGTCCGCCGCCCACTTCAGGTACAGCTCGACGATCTGGGTGGGGTTTTCACGCCACACCACGCCGTGGGAGGTGGCAATCATCTCCACCGGCAGGTTGAAGCCGAGGATTTCGGTGATTTTCGGCGTGACCAGGCGGCTGAACGGCGTCAGGATGTTGGCATAGTACCGCTGGCACTGCTCGAACAGCTCTGTCTGATCCACTTCGTCATTAAACAAACGTTCGTCGCAGTAGTGCTGGCCGAAGGCGTCGTTGCTGAACAGCACCGCGTCACCGGTCATGTAGGTCATCATGCTGTCCGGCCAGTGCAGCATCGGGGTTTCCACGAAGATCAGCTGCTTGCCATTACCGATATCCAGCGCGTCGCCGGTTTTCACGATGTGGAAGTTCCACTCCGGATGGTGGTGGTGGCCGTTGATCGAGTCGATGGCGTTGGTGGTGCAGTAGATAGGTGTGTTCGGGATGTAAGACATCAGCTCGGTCAGCGCACCGGCGTGATCTTCTTCCGCGTGGTTGATGATGATGTAATCGATGGTGTCGAGATCGATTTCGCTGCGCAGGTTCTGCACGAACTCGCGGCTGAACTTGTGATCGACGGTATCGATCAGCACGTTTTTTCCTTCGCGGATGAGATAGCTGTTGTAGCTGCTGCCGCGCAGCGTTTTATATTCCGTCCCGTGGAAATCACGCACTTCCCAGTCACGTTGACCGACCCAATGAATGTTATTTTTAACCAGAATAGACATAGCAACCTCTACGTAATACAGCATTTTCAAATAAGATGGTTTGCTTATATCAAGTTGCGTGCCAACTTTTAATTTATTGATTTTACTTAATTAATTTTTTTATGATCCGTAATGGGTAGTCATTATGACTATTCAAAACAGTGTCACTATGACAATATGCATTGTCAAAATGACAGCGAGGCAGACATGAGCTTTTCCGTAGACGTGCTGGCGAAGATCGCCATTGAGCTGCAAACCGGTATTGGCCATCAGGACCGCTTTCAGCGGTTGATCTCCACGCTGCGCCACGTGCTGGCGTGCGACGCTTCGGCGCTGCTGCGCTACGAAGGACGGCAGTTTATTCCCCTGGCGATCGACGGCCTGGCGAAGGATGTGCTCGGACGGCGCTTTGCCCTTGAAGGCCATCCGCGTCTGGAAACTATCGCCCGCGCGGGTGACGTGGTGCGCTTCCCGGCGGACAGCGACTTGCCCGATCCGTACGACGGGCTTATTCCCGGCCAGGAGAGCCTGAAGGTGCACGCCTGTATCGGCCTGCCGCTGTTTGCCGGGCAAAACCTGATTGGGGCGCTGACCCTCGACGGCATGTCGCCGGACCAGTTCGATACTTTCAGCGATGAAGAGTTGCGCCTCATTGCGGCGCTGGCCGCCGGGGCGCTTAACAACGCGCTGCTGATTGAACAGCTGGAGAGCCAGAATATTCTTCCCGGCAGCCCGGCGGCGTTTGAGCAGATAACGCACACAGAGATGATTGGCCTCTCGCCGGGCATGGCGCAGCTCAAAAAAGAGATTGAGATTGTTGCCGCGTCCGATTTGAACGTGCTGATCTTCGGGGAGACCGGCACCGGCAAGGAGCTGGTGGCGAAATCCATTCACGAAGCCTCGCCGCGCGCGATTAACCCGCTGGTGTACCTCAACTGCGCCGCGCTGCCGGAGAGCGTGGCGGAAAGCGAACTGTTTGGTCACGTTAAGGGAGCGTTTACCGGGGCCATCAGCAACCGCAGCGGCAAGTTTGAAATGGCCGATAACGGCACGCTGTTTCTGGATGAAATTGGCGAGCTGTCCCTTTCGTTACAGGCCAAGCTGCTGCGCGTGTTGCAGTACGGCGACATCCAGCGCGTGGGGGATGATCGCAGTCACAGAGTGGACGTTCGCGTGCTGGCGGCGACCAACCGTGACCTGCGTGAAGCGGTGCTGGCCGGGCAGTTCCGCGCCGACCTGTTCCACCGCCTGAGCGTGTTCCCACTTACCGTGCCGCCGCTGCGCGAGCGCGGGGACGACGTGGTGCTGCTGGCGGGCTATTTCTGCGAGCAGTGCCGTCTCAGGATGGGGCTTTCCCGCGTGGTGCTGAGCCCGGGGGCGAGGGCGCATCTGTTGAGCTACGGCTGGCCGGGCAACGTGCGCGAGCTGGAGCATGCGATCCACCGTGCGGTGGTGCTGGCGCGGGCGACGCGTTCGGGTGACGAAGTGGTGATCCACGCGCGGCATTTTGCGCTGCAGGATGAAACCGCACCGGCTGTCGTGCAGGCGGCGCCAGAGATAGCGAATGAAAATCTGCGTGAAGCCACGGAGGCGTTTCAGCGTCAGAGGATTACCCGCGCGCTGGAGCAGAATAACCGTAACTGGGCGGCGTGCGCCCGGGCGCTGGAGATGGACGTCGCCAACCTGCACCGGCTGGCGAAGCGTCTCGGACTGAAGGGTTAGATAATCCCGGCCTGATAGAAATCCTGCAGGTTGATGGCACCGCACAGTCTGCCGGCGTCATCCACCACCGGCGCGGCGGTGATTTTGCGCTTCATCAGCACCTCTTTGGCTTCAATGGCGCGGCTCTCGGCGTTCAGCGTCAGCCCGCCCTGTGTCATGGCGTCCGACACTTTGGTTTCCAGCTTGCCGCCGCCCACCAGCCAGCGGCGCAGGTCGCCGTCGGTGAACACGCCTTTGACGTACCCGTCGTCATCGCACACCGCTACCAGCCCCAGGCCGGTGCGGCTCAGCTCCAGCATCGCGTCCATGACGCTGGTATCGAGTTTGACCTGCGGAATAGCATCGTCGGTGCGCATCAGGTGGTGAACCTTGTTGAGCAGGCGTGCGCCGAGCGCCCCCGCCGGATGCGAACGGGCGAAATCTTCTTCGTTAAAGCCGCGCGCCTGCATTACCGCCATCGCCAGCGCGTCGCCCATCATCAGCGTGTTGACGGTGCTGGACGTCGGGGCGAGGTGCATCGGACAGGCTTCACGCTCAACGGAAATATCCAGCGTCGCTTTGGCGGCCAGCGCCAGCGGCGAGCGGGATTTCCCGGTCATCGCCAGCAGGGCGACCGATTTTTCCTGCAGACGTGGAATGATGAGGTCCAGCTCTTTGGCCGAACCGGAGTAGGAGATAAACAGCATTACGTCGCGGCTTTCTATCATCCCCAGATCGCCGTGCAGCGCCTCTGCAGGATGCACGAAGAACGCCGGGGTGCCGGTGCTGGCGAGCGTCGCAGCAATCTTTTTGCCGATATGGCCGGATTTACCGATGCCTGCCACGATCACTTTGCCTTCGCAGTGGATAATAGTGTTGGCGGCACGGACAAAATCCTCGCCCAGACGTTCCGGCAGGCGGCTGGCTTCCTGCAGTTCCAGCATCAGCGTCTGGCGGCCCGTTTCTAACAGAAAATCACTCATCTCTTTCTCCGGTTACGATCACGTCGATTCCTTTCTCTTCCAGCGCTTTCCTGAACGCCGGGTCGATACCCGCGTCGGTAATCAGCTTATCAACGCTTTCCAGGCTACAGACGATGTTGGGGCTTTTGCGGCCAAACTTCGACGAGTCTGCCATCAAAATTACTTCCCGCGCGGCGTTGCACATGGCTTTACTGACGCTGAACACCTCGTTGAACGTCGTAACCCCCGCGTTCAGGTCGATGCCGTCGGTGCCCATGAACAGTTTATCAAAGCTGAAGTGGTCGAAGGCGTTCTCCGCCAGCTGGCCGTGAAATGAGGCGGATTTTTTGCGGAAGGTGCCGCCGGGCATCAGGATGGTCTGCTCGCAGTCGTTCTCCGACAGGGCGTTGACGATGTGCAGGCTGTTGGTCATCACCGTGATGTTGTTAAAGCGGCTGAGCAGCGGGATCATCTGCAGGACGGTGCTGCCGGCGTCAAGGATAATGGAGTCACCATCGTGGATAAATTTCACCGCCGCTTCGGCAATCAGCGCTTTCTGGTGGGTGTTGATCAGCGTTTTGTGATCGATAGGCGGGTCCGCTTCATCCTTATTGAGCACCACGCCGCCGTAGGTTCGAATGACGGCGCCAGAGTTTTCGAGCAATACCAGGTCCTTGCGTATTGTCGTGCCGGTGGTGTCAAAGTAGTGGGCCAGATCCTCTACCGAACATTTTCCCTGCTTTTGCAGATGTTCGAGAATGGCCGCCTGCCGCTGACGAGGTTTCATAGGCGCTTCGTTCCTTAGGTTGCGAAATGATAATTTCGCAAGTCTATAGCTTTCACAACGAAATTATCCATGTTTCAGATTAAGCGCTAATGATAGTGCATTCTGACAGAGTGGATCATGGGGAAAGATCACATCAGGCTGCAATTCCTGCAACGAAATGCCGTTAATTGCCTGGATTTTCACCGGACGGGCAAAGACGGTCATGCCGCGCATGAGCAGTGAATCGCAGACGTTATTGTTTTCATCCAGCGCAATAGCCACGACGACCCGCGGTTTGAAGCGTCCGCCGGAACGTCCGACTCCGACGCGACCTTTCTGACACAGGGCATCAAACGCGCGGTTAAACTGGTGGATTTGCCAGCCGCCGAACGCCATCTGGCAGAGCCAGGCGAGGGCGGCAACGGTGATGAGTGCGGTGACCATATCGGCTCCTTATTGTATTCCCTCTCCCTGTGGGAGAGGGTTAGGGTGAGGGCATCAGGCCGCTCGATCAGAACATGACCTGCCCACCGGTGACGTTAATCGACTGCCCGGTGCAGTACGAGGCTTTCGGGCTGGCGTAAAACAGCAGCATGTTCAGCACGTCCTGATAGTCGCACCCGCGCTTCAGCGGCACTTTATCGATGTAGTACTGCTCCACCTCTTCCGCTTTGATGCCAAGCTTGGTGGCGTACTGCGGCAGCAGGGACTGGAACATCGGCGATTTCAGCAGGTTGCCCAGCATCAGCGAATGCACGGTAATGCCGTATTCGGCCAGATCCAGCGCCAGAGACTGCGTCAGCCCCACGCCGCCAAACTTCGCCGCGCTGTAGCCGGAGTTATGCTTGCTGCCCACTTTCCCTGATTTTGAGTTGATCTGAATGATGCGCCCCTGAATGCCGTCGCGGATCATCAGACGGGAAAACTCGCGGGCGCAGAGGAAATAGCCCACCAGATTCACCTGCAGCGAGCGGTCAAAATCCCCCAGTTCGAAATCGCTGATAAAGGCCGCTTTCGCAATCCCCGCGCTGTAGACCAGCAGGTCGGTGCGTCCAAAAATCTCGTCCACGCCGCGGGCCAGCGCCATCACGCTCTGCTCGCTGGTGGCGTCGGCACCAAACCCGTACGCCATCCCTTCGCCAAACTCGGTGTTAATGGTGTCCGCCACGCGGGCGGCTTTTTCACTCTGAATGTCCACTACCGCCACGCGATAGCCCTCAGCGGCAAGCCCACGGCAGAGGAACTCGCCTAAGGTTTGTCCTCCACCAATGACAACGGCAACCTGACTCATGTGTTTCTCCTTAATTACGCAACAAATTTTAACGTGCAGCCTGGGGTGACAGCCTGCGGAACCGGACCATCAACGTGAACCGTGCCGGGATACTCCGCCTGCGGCTGGCCGTCGAAACGCAGGGTGATGTGGCCCAGCTCGCGCAGGTTTTGTTCAGCGACGTCGCCGACGGCGGTGACGGCATAGCGCGCCTCGCCCAGCTCCAGCTGGCTTCCTGCCTTCAGCTCGCCCTTCAGCTCGCCGTGGCAGTGGATAAAGCAAAACTCTTCGATATCCGCAGGCGCCCCTTCGCGGAAGGTGATTAGCATCTGGTCGCTCAGCGCGTCGGCCGCGCTCTGGCCGATGCGGGTAATGGTGGTCTGGTAAATCACGGTCATCGCAGGAACCTCTTATTGATAAATAAAGCCGGAGACAAACCAGGCAATCAGCACAGTCGGCGCGCCCGTCAGGAAGCGGCTGACCAGCACGGACGGCACGCCCACGCGCACGGTGTCCTGGCGCGCTTCCGCCAGCGACAGCCCCACGGGGATGAAATCGCACGCCGCCTGGGCGTTAATGGCAAACAGGGCGGGCAGGGCGAGGTGCGGAGGGATGTTCCCCAGACCAATCTGCACGCCAATCAGCACGCCGATGACCTGGGCAATCACCGCGCCCGGGCCGAGGAACGGCGACAGCAGCGGGAAGGAGCAGATCAGCGCCAGCGTTACCAGCCCGAGCGGGTGGCTGGCGAGCGGGGCGAGGCCGTGGGCAATCCAGTCGCCCAGGCCGGAGGCCATAATGATGCCGATCAGCGCCGAGACGAACGCCATAAACGGCAGAATGGTCTTCAGCACAGTGTCGATGGTGTCGCGCCCGGACTGGAACAGCACCGCCACGGCGGAACCCATGCCCATCCCGACCTTCGCCAGCAGGCCGTCGCTCTGCTCGGTGATTTTCTTGCTGGTGTCGTACTCGCGCGGGGCCGCTTTTTGCGGCGCGGGGTTGCCATTCACCAGCGTGATGTTGTCCTCCTTCACGCCTGAGACATAAATGTCTTCAAGAATGTACTGCGCCAGCGGGCCGGATTTTCCGGTGGAGTGAATATTTACCGTCGGAATGCGGCGCTTCGGATAGATGCCGCAGCGCAGCGTGCCGCCGCAGTCGATCACCGCCACGCCGATTTCCGCTTCCGGCGGTTCCCCTTCCTTGAAGCCGTCGACCGCTTCCCAGCCGGTTAGCTCGCGCAGCCTGTCGACGATCGCCGGGCGCGTCCCCGCGGTGATGTAAACAATCTTTTTGCCTTCGGTGGCGTCGAACTCCAGCGGGCCGCCCCAGCCGCCCGTGCCTTTCTCAATGCGGATCCGGTTCATGCTGTGGCTCCTGAAAGATGAACTTTCTGTTCAAGCTGGATGCCCATTTTTTTCTCAAAAATGGCGGTGGTGAGGTCCGTCACCCAGCCGCGGAAAAAGTTGGTGACCAGGCCGACCAGCAGGTAGCTCACCGCCAGCGGGCCGAGCGGCAGGCCAATCGTGGTGAGACCGCTGGCGATCCCGAGATACACAAACAGCTCGCCGGGGTTGATGTGCGGGAACAGGCCGTTCATCGAATGGCAGCTGTAGGAGGCGGCGGCGTAATAGCTCGGCTTGTACTTTTCCGGCATGAAGCGACCGAGGCTTAAGGTCATCGGGTTGCAGAACACGAAGGTGCCGATAAAGGGCAGTATCAGGTAGCGGGACAGCGGATTCCCGGCACAGCGCTGGGCGAAGCGTTCAATACGCTGCTGGCCAATAAAGTTGATCAGCGCGTTCATGATCACCAGCAGGCTGATCAGCAGGGGCAGGATCCCGGTCACCATGCCGGTGAACACTTCTCCGCCTTTCTGAAACAGCCCGATGAACCACTCGGCGCCGTGGGTGATGGTTTCTATCATTCTTCTCTCCTGTGGGGCGTTTGTTTTTGTCTATCTGCGGCTAATAATAATCACTTTGAAAGGTTTTAAAGTGTTAGTTAGATCTCACAATGAAAGAAAAATGGATTATTTTGAAAGTTAATTGACGTGGTGAATGATTTTCGGTGTAAAAAAGCGCGGATTTGCGTGGGGGAGGTGCGTACCGCTTCCTTGAGGTGTTGCGGATGCTTTACCATACTGGGTTCTTATCGAACCCGTTAAATGGATGTCTCATGTTCAAGCGTCGTTATGCAGCGCTGTTGCCTGCGCTTATTCTGCTGTCTGCCTGTAGTAGCAAACCTAAGACCGAAGCCGTTCAGCAAACGGCGGGCGCGCCTTCCGGAGGATTCCTGCTGGAGCCGCAGCACAATATGATGCAGATGGGCGGCGACTTCGCGAATAACCCGGCGGCCGAGCAGTTCATCGATAAAATGGTGAGCAAACACGGCTTTGACAGACAGCAGCTGCACGAAATTTTGTCTCAGGCCAAGCGTCTGGACTACGTGCTGCGCCTGATGGACAGGCAGGCGCCGACGGCTCAGGTTCCGAGCGGGCCAAACGGCGCGTGGCTGCGCTATCGCAAACAGTTTATTACCCCGGACAACGTGCAAAACGGCGTGGTGTTCTGGAATCAGTATGAAGATGCGCTCAACCGCGCGTGGCAGGTGTACGGCGTACCGCCTGAAATTATTGTCGGGATTATTGGCGTGGAAACCCGCTGGGGCCGCGTGATGGGTAAAACCCGCATCCTGGATGCGCTGGCGACGCTCTCCTTTAACTACCCGCGCCGCGCGGAGTATTTCTCTTCCGAGCTGGAAACCTTCCTGCTGATGGCGCGCAACGAGCAGGACGATCCGCTCGATCTGAAAGGGTCGTTTGCCGGCGCGATGGGCTACGGCCAGTTTATGCCGTCGTCCTATAAACAGTATGCCGTCGACTTTAACGGAGATGGTCACATCAACCTGTGGGATCCGGTGGATGCCATCGGCAGCGTGGCGAACTACTTCAAAGCGCACGGCTGGGTGCCGGGCGGCCAGGTGGCGGTGCAGGCAAACGGTCAGGCGCCGGGGCTGGAAAATGGCTTCAAAACCAACTACAGCATTTCGCAGCTGACCGCGGCAGGCTTAACGCCAACGCAGCCGCTGGGTAATGCGCAACAGGCGAGCCTGCTGCGTCTGGATGTCGGAACGGGCTATCAGTACTGGTACGGCCTGCCGAACTTCTACGCCATTACCCGCTATAACCACAGCACTCACTATGCGATGGCCGTATGGCAGCTGGGGCTGGCTGTATCCCAGGCCCGCGTGCCGGCGGCGTCACCGTTTAGTCAGTAAGCTGCTCCGACGGGTAGGCCGGGTAAGGCAACGCCGCCACCCGGCATGGCTGCGCGCACGGTGCGGCCTGATGCCCTCACCCTGACCCTCTCCCACGGGAGAGGGAAGTTTCGCAGAAACATTTCGCCACACTCCCTTTTAAACCCTCCATTTACATCTTAACCGTCTTTTATTATTGTTATGTTATAACATTTAATTCGGTGTCGACATGTCAACGTCCCTTTTTTCTCTGTCTGCTCTGGTTCGGCTTTTGCTGGCGCTGGTGCTTGTTGTCTTTATCGGGCTGGCCGTGCGCTGGGCGGTGGCATTGCCATGATCGTGATGAATGAACTGGTCGCGGGTTATGAACGCCTGCCCGTTACGCGACCCCTCTCGGGCACGATTGCGCGCGGAAGCATGACCGCCATTATCGGCGCTAACGGCTGCGGGAAATCCACGCTGCTGAAAACGCTGGCGGGATTTATCCCGCCCGTCAGCGGTGGCTTCCGCTGGCAGGGTAAGCGCCCGGTGATTGGCTGGCTGGCACAGCGCCACGCGCTGGAGGCGCAGTTTCCGCTGACCGTACAGGACGTCGTAAGCATGGGCTGCTGGCCGGGCATTTCGCTTTTCTCCGGGTTTCGTCGCGAAACGCGGCTGCGCATTACCAGTGCGCTTGAGCGCGTTGGGCTGGCATCCATGGCGTTATCCACCATCGATGAGCTCTCCGGCGGCCAGTTCCAGCGCATGCTGTTTGCCCGCGTCCTGGTGCAGCAGGCGCCGCTGGTGATGCTGGATGAACCCTTTACCGGGGTCGATGAGGCCACCTGCAACGTGCTGATGGATGTGATGCTGGAGATGTATATGCAGGGGCAAACGCTGCTCGCGGTACTGCACGACAGCGAGCGCGTGTCGCGCCATTTCCCGCAGACGTTGCGGCTGGATGCTGACGTTCCCCAGTGGAAAACCGAGCGGGTGAGGGTGGCATGATCTGGCATCTCTTTTTTCAGCCGTTTATTGAGTACGGCTTTATGCGTCGCGCGCTGGTGGTTTGCCTGGCGCTCTCCGTCAGCACTACCGCGCTTGGCGTGTTTCTTCAGCTGCGCCGGATGAGCCTGATGGGCGACGCCCTTTCTCACGCCATTTTACCGGGTGTTGCCGTGGGCTATTTGCTCAGCGGTATGTCGCTGCTGGCGATGAGTATCGGCGGTTTTATCGCGGGAATTACCGTGGCGCTGCTGGCCGGCCTGGTCAGTCGCCGCACGCCGCTGAAAGAAGATGCCAGCTTTGCCGGGTTTTATCTTGGCTCACTGGCGCTGGGGGTCACGCTGGTGTCGCTTCGCGGGTCGAATGTCGATCTGCTGCATCTGCTGTTTGGCTCCATCCTCGCCGTGGACAACGACGCCGCGCTGTTTGTCACGGGCGTGTGTATGTTCACCCTTATCGTGCTGGCAATGTTTTATCGCGGACTGGTTACCGAAGCGTTTGACACCGCCTGGCTACAGGTGAACGCCCGCTGGCTGCCCGGCCTGCTGCACGGACTGTTTCTGGCGCTGCTGGTGCTTAACCTGGTGGCCGGTTTTCAGGTGCTCGGCACGCTGATGGCCGTCGGGCTGATGATGCTGCCAGCCGTGGCGGCTCGCTGCTGGGTACGCACGCTACCGGCGTTACTTCTGATGGCGGGCATCAGCGGTATTTTCTGCGCATGGCTGGGGCTGAGCCTCTCCTGGGCGATGAGTCTACCGGCCGGGCCATCCATTGTGCTCACCGCCAGCGCGCTGTTCTTTATTTCCATTTTATTGGGTACGCGAAGCAGGCTCGCTGGCAGTCTGCGGGCGTATTTTTAACGCAAGGGGAAACGATGAAACGTACAGGATTAGTAGTGGCACTCGCGCTGGGGATGATGTCGCACGGCGTGATGGCGAAAACGCTGAATGTGGTCACCAGCTTTTCGATACTGGGGGACATCACCCAGGAGGTGGGCGGTGACCATGTGAAGGTGACGACGCTGGTCGGGCCGGACGGCGATCCGCATACCTTCGAACCGTCGCCGAAAGACAGCGCGGCGCTGAGCAAGGCCGATGTGGTGGTAGTGAACGGCCTGGGGCTGGAGGGCTGGCTTGACCGTCTGGTGAAAGCCTCCGGGTTCAAAGGACAGCTGGTCGTCGCCTCAACCGGGGTGAAAACCCACACGCTTGAGGAAGATGGAAAGACCGTGACCGATCCGCACGCGTGGAACAGCGCGGCGAACGGGGCGCTGTATGCGCAAAATATTCTGAACGGGCTGGTGAAAGCCGATCCGCAGGACAAAGCCGCGCTGGAAGCCTCCGGTAAACCCTATATCACGCAGCTTAACCAGCTGGATAGCTGGGCTAAAACGCGTTTTAGCGCGATCCCGAAGGATAAGCGCAAGGTCCTGACCAGCCATGATGCGTTCGGCTATTTCAGCCGCGCCTACGGCGTGACGTTTATGGCGCCGCAGGGGCTGTCGTCTGAGAGCGAAGCCAGCGCGGCGCAGGTGGCTGAGATTATCAATCAGATCAAAGCCGACGGCGTAAAAACCTGGTTTATGGAAAATCAGCTCGATCCGCGTCTGGTTAAACAGATTGCGTCGGCGACGGGCGCGCAGCCTGGGGGCGAACTTTATCCGGAAGCGTTGTCGGCAAAAGGTGGGGTGGCAGACACCTACGTTAAGGCGTTTCGCCACAATGTGAACACTCTCGCTGACAGCATGAAATAACCTTTCCACCGCCGGTGCGTCCGTACCGGCTTTTTTCTGAAGCCCCCTCGTAAAACCTGAAGTGCATCCCCACATCTGACGAGAAAGTGCTATCTTGTGCAGCACGTTTTTCTGATGCCTGGAGCGAGAATGACTGACCATGAATTGATGCAGCTTAGCGAGATAGTGGGCCTTGCGCTGAAGCAGCGTGGCGCGACAATCACCACTGCGGAGTCCTGCACCGGCGGCTGGGTGGCGAAAGCGATTACCGATATTGCCGGCAGTTCCGCCTGGTTTGAACGCGGTTTTGTGACCTACAGTAACGAAGCTAAAGCACAGATGATTGGCGTGCGTGAATCCACGCTGGAACAGCATGGCGCGGTCAGCGAACCGGTGGTCATCGAGATGGCGATTGGCGCGCTCAAAGAGGCGCGCGCAGATTACGCGATTTCCATTAGCGGCATTGCGGGCCCGGACGGCGGCAGCGACGTGAAGCCTGTCGGCACCGTCTGGTTTGGGTTCGCCACGTCCAAAGGGGAAGGGATCACCCGTCGGGAGTGCTTCAGCGGCGATCGCGAAAGCGTGCGTCGTCAGGCAACCGTTTATGCGTTAAAAACGCTCTGGCAACAATTTCTACAAAACACTTGATACTGTATGACCATACAGTATAATTGCACCAACAGAACAGAAATCCACGGTGAAGCACAGTCGCTTCTCCCGGCATGACAGGAGTAATAATGGCTATCGACGAAAACAAACAGAAAGCGTTGGCGGCAGCACTGGGCCAGATCGAAAAGCAATTCGGTAAAGGCTCCATCATGCGCCTGGGTGAAGACCGTTCCATGGATGTGGAAACCATCTCCACCGGTTCGCTTTCTCTGGATATCGCGCTGGGCGCTGGCGGTCTGCCTATGGGCCGTATCGTAGAAATCTACGGGCCAGAGTCCTCCGGTAAAACCACCCTGACGCTGCAGGTGATTGCCGCGGCACAGCGCGAAGGTAAAACCTGTGCGTTTATCGATGCCGAGCACGCGCTGGACCCTGTTTATGCCCGCAAACTGGGTGTAGATATCGACAACCTGCTGTGTTCTCAGCCGGACACCGGTGAGCAGGCGCTGGAAATTTGTGACGCGCTGGCGCGTTCTGGTGCCGTTGACGTTATCGTGGTCGACTCCGTTGCCGCACTGACGCCAAAAGCCGAAATCGAAGGTGAAATCGGCGACTCTCACATGGGTCTCGCGGCACGTATGATGAGCCAGGCGATGCGTAAGCTGGCCGGTAACCTGAAGCAGTCCAACACGCTGCTGATCTTCATCAACCAGATCCGTATGAAAATTGGTGTGATGTTCGGTAACCCGGAAACCACGACCGGGGGTAACGCACTGAAATTCTACGCCTCTGTCCGTCTGGATATCCGTCGTATCGGTGCGGTGAAAGAGGGCGAGAACGTGGTGGGTAGCGAAACCCGCGTGAAGGTTGTGAAGAACAAAATCGCTGCGCCGTTCAAGCAGGCTGAGTTCCAGATCCTCTATGGCGAAGGTATTAACTTCTTCGGTGAGCTGGTTGACCTGGGCGTGAAAGAGAAGCTGATTGAAAAAGCGGGCGCCTGGTACAGCTACAACGGTGACAAGATTGGTCAGGGTAAAGCGAATGCCATCTCCTGGCTGAAAGAGAACCCGGCTGCAGCGAAAGAGATCGAGAAGAAAGTGCGTGAGCTTCTGCTGAACAACCAGGACTCCACGCCAGATTTCGCGGTTGATAGCGCGGATGCTGAAGAAACTAACGAAGATTTTTAATTCTTTCGTTTAACAATGAAGGGCTGCTGATGCGGCCCTTTTTGCATTTCTGAATCAGCAGGTTTTTTATGAGTGAACCGACAACACGTCGACCCGCGTATGCACGCCTACTGGATCGCGCGGTGCGCATCCTGGCCGTGCGTGACCACAGTGAACAGGAGCTGCGGCGGAAGCTGTCGGCACCGGTGATGAGTAAAAACGGGCCGGAAGAGATTGATGCCACCGCGGAAGATTATGATCGCGTCATCGCCTGGTGCTATGAGCATCGCTATCTTGATGACGAGCGTTTTGCCTCGCGGTTTCTCGCCAGCCGCGGCCGCAAAGGATATGGGCCCGCGCGCATCCGGCAGGAGCTAAACCAGAAAGGGGTAGCCCGGGAGTCCATCGAAAAAGCGATGCGCGAATGCGACGTTGACTGGTGCGAGCTGGCAAAAGAGCAGGCCATTCGTAAGTACGGCGAACCGCTGCCGCGTGAATTTTCAGAAAAAGTCAAAATCCAGCGCTTTTTGCTCTACCGCGGCTTTCTGATGGAAGATATTCAGGATATCTGGCGTAATTTTGCCGATTGAACGCATGCGGGATTTTACTTCCCACTAAAGAAAACTTATCTTATTCCCACTTTTTCCAGTAGCTGGTCTGTCCAACGGTTTACCGATACAGGCTGGCTACGACATTTCGTTAGCTTGATTTCAGGATAATTATGAGCAAGAGCACCGCTGAGATCCGTCAGGCGTTTCTCGATTTTTTCCATAGTAAGGGACACCAGGTTGTTGCCAGCAGCTCCCTGGTACCGAACAACGATCCGACTCTGCTGTTTACCAACGCCGGGATGAACCAGTTCAAGGATGTGTTCCTTGGTCTCGACAAGCGTAATTATTCCCGCGCCACAACCTCACAGCGTTGCGTGCGTGCGGGCGGTAAACACAACGACCTGGAAAACGTCGGTTACACCGCGCGTCACCACACCTTCTTCGAAATGCTGGGTAACTTCAGCTTCGGCGACTACTTCAAACACGATGCCATTCAATATGCGTGGGAACTGCTGACCGGTGAAAACTGGTTCAACCTGCCGAAAGAGCGTCTGTGGGTTACCGTCTATGAAACCGATGACGAAGCCTACGAAATCTGGGAAAAAGAAGTCGGGATCCCGCGCGAGCGCATTATTCGCATCGGTGATAACAAAGGCGCACCATACGCGTCTGACAACTTCTGGCAGATGGGTGATACCGGTCCTTGCGGCCCGTGCACCGAGATCTTCTACGATCACGGCGACCACATCTGGGGCGGCCCTCCAGGCAGCCCGGAAGAAGACGGCGATCGCTACATTGAGATCTGGAACATCGTCTTCATGCAGTTCAACCGTCAGGCCGACGGTACGATGGAGCCGCTGCCGAAACCTTCCGTTGATACCGGTATGGGTCTGGAGCGAATTGCCGCGGTACTGCAGCACGTTAACTCCAACTATGAGATTGACCTGTTCAGCACTCTGATCAAAGCCGTTGCCGAAGTGACCGGTGCGACCGATCTGAACAACAAATCGCTGCGCGTTATCGCAGACCACATTCGTTCCTGCGCGTTCCTGATTGCCGACGGCGTTATCCCGTCGAATGAAAACCGTGGCTACGTGCTGCGTCGTATCATTCGTCGTGCCATCCGTCACGGCAACATGCTGGGCGCGAAGGACACCTTCTTCTATAAACTCGTTGGGCCACTGATTGGCGTGATGGGTGCGGCCGGTGATGAGCTGAAACGCCAGCAGGCGCAGGTAGAGCAGGTTCTGAAAACCGAAGAAGAGCAGTTTGCGCGTACGCTGGAGCGCGGTCTGGCGCTGCTGGACGAAGAGCTGGCGAAACTTAAGGGCGACACGCTGGATGGCGAAACCGCTTTCCGCCTGTACGACACCTACGGCTTCCCGGTTGACCTGACGGCGGACGTTTGCCGCGAGCGCAACATCAAAGTTGACGAAGCGGGCTTCGAAGCCGCGATGGAAGAGCAGCGTCGTCGCGCGCGTGAATCCAGCGGTTTCGGTGCGGACTACAACGCGATGATCCGCGTTGATAGCGCGTCAGAATTCAAAGGTTATGAGGCGCTGGAACTGACCGGCAAAGTGACCGCTCTGTTTGTTGACGGTAAAGCCGTAGAGAGCATCAGCGCGGGTCAGGATGCGGTGGTCATTCTGGACAAAACGCCGTTCTATGCGGAATCCGGCGGTCAGGTTGGCGATAAAGGCGAACTGAAAGGCAATGGTTTCAGCTTCAGCGTCAGCGACACCCAGAAATACGGTCAGGCGATTGGTCACCAGGGCAAACTGGTTTCCGGTTCTCTGAAAGTGGGCGAGGGCGTCCAGGCTAACGTGGATGAAGCTCGCCGCGCGCGCATTCGTCTGAACCACTCTGCAACCCACCTGATGCACGCTGCCCTGCGCGACGTACTCGGTACTCACGTTGCACAGAAAGGTTCTCTGGTTAACGACAAAGTGCTGCGTTTCGACTTCTCGCATTTTGAAGCGATGAAACCGTCTGAAATCCGCGCGGTGGAAGATCTGGTGAACGCGCAGATCCGTCGCAACCTGCCAATCGAGACCCATATCATGGATCTCGAGGACGCGAAGAAAAAAGGTGCGATGGCGCTGTTTGGTGAGAAATACGACGAGCGCGTTCGCGTGCTGAGCATGGGCGATTTCTCTACCGAGCTGTGCGGCGGTACGCACGCCTCGCGCACCGGTGATATCGGCCTGTTCCGCATTGTTTCCGAGTCGGGTACGGCGGCAGGCGTGCGTCGTATTGAAGCGGTAACCGGTGAAGGTGCGATTGCCAGTCTGCATGCGCAGAGCGATCAGCTGCACGACATCGCGCAGCTGCTGAAAGGCGATAGCCAGAACCTGGGCGAGAAAGTGCGCGTTGCGCTGGATCGCACGCGTCAGCTGGAAAAAGAGCTGCAGCAGCTGAAAGAGCAGGCTGCTGCGCAGGAGAGTGCAAACCTCTCCAGCAAGGCTGTAGACATTAAGGGCGTCAAACTGCTGGTCAGCGATCTGGCGGGCGTTGAGCCTAAGATGCTGCGTACTATGGTCGACGATCTCAAGAACCAGCTTGGTTCGACCGTTATCGTGCTGGCGACAGTGGCAGAAGGTAAGGTTTCTCTGATTGCGGGCGTCTCTAAGGATGTGACCGACCGCGTAAAAGCAGGGGAACTGATTGGTATGGTCGCTCAGCAGGTGGGTGGCAAGGGTGGCGGTCGTCCGGACATGGCGCAAGCCGGTGGTACGGATGCGGCGGCACTCCCGCAAGCTTTGGCCAGCGTTGAAAGCTGGGTAAGCGCGAAACTGTAATAACTACAAAGCACAAGCAGACGCCATAGCGGTAACGTTATGGCGTCTTGTTCACTGTGCTATCGATAACGATAAAGTCAGGTTGAGTTTGTGTATATCGGCTAAACTTACGTTTAACAGAATGTGATGCCGTGACTGCTTACACTTTACGTGTTTGTCATCGCTTACTTTTTGGCGTTATATGATGGATAATGCCGGGATACAAGAGACCCGACTCTTTTAATCTTTCAAGGAGCAAAGAATGCTGATTCTGACTCGTCGAGTTGGTGAGACCCTCATGATTGGGGATGAGGTCACCGTGACAGTTTTAGGGGTAAAGGGTAACCAGGTACGTATTGGTGTTAACGCTCCTAAAGAAGTATCTGTCCACCGTGAAGAGATCTACCAGCGTATCCAGGCTGAAAAATCCCAGCAGTCCAGTTACTGATATTGTCGCGTCTCGCTGTCGGGCGAGACGCAACCCTCCTGTCATTTTTCCTGCTCAACGTTACCGTTTAATTTCAAACGCTCTCTTTTTAACCACTCCGTTTCCCTAAACTCGCTCTTACGCCGCCATTTCTGCATAGGTTTTCTGTGAAGATGCCTGCAAAATCCGCTTATAAAACACCCTCTTTGCGGCTTTTACATGCGAATTGCGTGTGATTTGTGCAAACGATAAAAGCTTTTGGAAAATTGTTTGACTTATAAGTCCCAGAAAGTAATATATGCGCCACGCAGCGACGAGAAGCTCTTAACGAGTAACTCGAAGCACTCGAAAGAGGCGTTGTGTGGTGAGGTGGCCGAGAGGCTGAAGGCGCTCCCCTGCTAAGGGAGTATGCGGTCAAAAGCTGCATCCGGGGTTCGAATCCCCGCCTCACCGCCATTTTGCATCCGTAGCTCAGCTGGATAGAGTACTCGGCTACGAACCGAGCGGTCGGAGGTTCGAATCCTCCCGGATGCACCATCTATTACTTCATATTGCTTTAGAAGTGATATGAATATCGAGCAGTACAGTAGTAAATCCCGATGCATCCGTAGCTCAGCTGGATAGAGTACTCGGCTACGAACCGAGCGGTCGGAGGTTCGAATCCTCCCGGATGCACCATTTACTATTTCTGAAAGCAGTACCCTGATGCATCCGTAGCTCAGCTGGATAGAGTACTCGGCTACGAACCGAGCGGTCGGAGGTTCGAATCCTCCCGGATGCACCATATTCTCCGAGATAATAGCCACGCTGTTGTTTCAAGGTCTGCGGGTTAATCGCAAGCACCAGGGAGGATAACGTTGCTTTAGCAACGGCCCGAAGGGCGAGGCGCAGCCGAGTAATCCTCCCGGATGCACCATTTACTGTTTCTAAAAGCATTTCCCGATGCATCCGTAGCTCAGCTGGATAGAGTACTCGGCTACGAACCGAGCGGTCGGAGGTTCGAATCCTCCCGGATGCACCATATTCTCCTGGATAGCAGCGATGCTGTTGTTTTAAGGTCTGCGAGTTAATCGCAAGCACCAGGGAGGATAACGTTGCTTTAGCAACGGCCCGCAGGGCGAGGCGTAAGCCGAGTAATCCTCCCGGATGCACCATCTTCTCCTTCTTTGTTTATTCCTTCGACGTTCCGTCAGCAATCACACTCTCTGTCAGCGACAAAAACCACCATTTACGATAAAGTAATGCTTTGTTAATCGGTTAGTGAGAGCACGATGTACGCACAGTATGACGGTTTGATCTTCGATATGGATGGTACTCTTCTGGATACCGAACCCACGCATCGTCAAGCCTGGACCGACGTCCTGGGCCGCTACGGTATGCGTTTCGACCTTCAGGCGATGATCGCCCTCAACGGCTCCCCAACCTGGCGTATTGCACAGGCCGTGATTGAACTGAATCAGGCCGATCTCGACCCGCACCTGCTCGCACGCGAAAAAACCGATGCGGTAAAAGCCATGCTCTTAGATACCGTACGTCCTTTGCCGCTGATTGATGTGGTAAAAGAGTGGCACGGGCGTCGCCCGATGTCGGTGGGGACGGGCAGTGAAAGTGCGATTGCTGAGGCATTACTCAACCATCTTGGCCTGCGCCACTATTTTTCTGCCGTGGTCGCCGCCGATCATGTTAAACATCACAAGCCCGCACCGGACACCTTCCTGCTCTGCGCAGAATTAATGAGCGTCTCTGCGGCAAAATGTGTCGTGTTTGAAGATGCCGATTTTGGTATCCAGGCCGCGCGTGATGCCGGAATGGATGCGGTGGATGTGCGCTTACTGTGAGTGACGCGCTGTCACTCGCCTCATTATTCGCCAGCAGTTTTTTAAGCGCCACGCTGTTACCGGGCAATTCGGAAGTGGTGCTGGTGGCGATGCTGTTGTCCGGCGTGAGTCAGCCCTGGCTGCTTGTATTAATAGCAACAATGGGTAATAGCCTTGGAGGGCTGACTAACGTTATTCTTGGGCGTTTCTTTCCGCTGCGCGAAAAATCGCGCTGGCAGGAAAAGGCAGTCGGCTGGCTAAAACGCTATGGCGCTGCCACGCTGTTATTAAGCTGGATGCCTGTAATAGGCGATTTACTGTGTCTGCTGGCGGGATGGATGCGCATCTCCTGGGGACCGGTGCTCTTTTTTTTGTGCCTTGGCAAGGCGTTGCGCTATGTTCTCGTGGCGTGGGCAACACTACAGGGTATGACGTGGTGGCACTAATTGGTGGAATGAATACGCGACCTTCAATCGTCAACCATTACAATTATGCTGAGTAACATTACTTTGACAGGCGGGAGGTCAATTTGATCCCGGACGTATCTCAGGCGCTGGCCTGGCTGGAAAACCACCCTCAGGTATTGAAGGGTATTCAGCGTGGTCTTGAGCGTGAAACGCTGCGCGTTAACGCGGACGGCAGTTTAGCGACGACGGGTCACCCGAAGGCGTTAGGCTCGGCGCTGACACATAAATGGATCACAACCGATTTCGCTGAAGCGCTGCTGGAGTTCATCACCCCAGTAGAGGGTGATATTGATCATATGCTGACGATCATGCGCGATATCCATCGCTATACCGCGCGCAACATGGGCGACGAACGTATGTGGCCCCTCAGCATGCCGTGCTATATCGAGCAGGGGCAGGAAATTGAGCTGGCGCAGTACGGCACGTCAAATATCGGCCGGCTGAAAACGCTCTATCGTGAAGGGCTGAAAAACCGCTACGGCGCGTTGATGCAGACCATCTCTGGCGTGCACTACAACTTCTCGTTGCCGATGGCTTTCTGGCAGGCGAAATGTGGTGAAACGGATAAAGACGCGATCTCTGAAGGCTACTTCCGCCTGATCCGCAACTACTACCGTTTCGGCTGGGTGATCCCGTATCTGTTTGGTGCCTCCCCGGCGATCTGTTCTTCGTTCCTGCAGGGGAAACCGACCACGCTGCCGTTCGAGAAGACCGACTGCGGAATGTACTATCTCCCGTACGCCACCTCTCTGCGCCTGAGCGATCTCGGTTATACCAATAAATCGCAAAGCAATCTCGGTATTACGTTTAACGAATTGCACGAATATGTGGCAGGATTGAAGCGGGCGATCAAAACCCCGTCGGAAGAGTACGAGAAAATCGGCCTCGAAAAAGACGGCAAGCGCCTGCAAATCAACAGCAATGTGCTGCAGATTGAAAACGAGCTGTATGCGCCTATTCGTCCTAAGCGCGTAACCCGCAGCGGTGAAACCCCGTCGGATGCGCTGCAGCGCGGCGGGATTGAATACATTGAAGTGCGCTCGCTGGATATCAACCCGTTCTCACCGATTGGCGTTGATGAACAGCAGATTCGCTTCCTGGATCTGTTTATGGTCTGGTGCGTGCTGGCGGATGCGCCGGAAATGAGTTCAGACGAACTGCTCTGCACCCGTACAAACTGGAACCGCGTGATTCTGGAAGGGCGTAAACCGGGTCTGACGCTGGGTATCGGCTGCGAAACGGCACAGTTCCCGCTGACCACAGTCGGCAAAGATCTGTTCCGTGACCTGAAGCGTGTTGCCCGGACAATGGACAGCATCGACGGCGGAGAGGCGTATCAACTGATCTGCGACCAGCTGGTGGAATGTTTTGATAACCCGGAACTGACGTTCTCAGCGCGCATTCTGCGTTCTATGATTGATCAGGGCATTGGTGGTACGGGGCGTTCACTCTCGGCGGAGTACCGTGAGATGCTGATCCAGGAGCCGTTAGAAATCCTGAGCGAAGCGGATTTTGTAGCGGAACGCGATGCGTCCGTTGTGCGTCAGAAAGAGGTTGAAGCGGCGGATACCGAGTCGTTTGAGGCGTTTCTGGCGAAGCAGGCTTAAGCAGAAAAGAAAAAGGCCACATCGCTGTGGCCAAAATATACATCTCTGAATTCAGGGATGATGATAACAAATGCGCGTCTTTCATATACTCAGACGCGCATTCTGTAGAAGAGTTCAGTTTATTTTAAAAAAAATCACTATCGGAGGTGACGTATGCCGTTATTAGATAGCTTTACTGTCGACCATACCCGTATGGAAGCACCTGCAGTCCGCGTGGCGAAGACCATGCACACCCCGCACGGCGACACGATCACCGTCTTCGATCTGCGTTTCTGCGTGCCAAACAAAGAAGTGATGCCGGAGAAAGGCATTCATACGCTGGAACATCTGTTCGCCGGCTTCATGCGTGACCACCTGAACGGCAACGGCGTTGAGATCATCGATATCTCTCCGATGGGCTGCCGTACCGGTTTCTACATGAGCCTGATTGGCGTGCCTGATGAGAAGCGCGTCGCGGATGCCTGGAAAGCGGCGATGCAGGACGTGCTGAAGGTGAAAGAGCAGAACCAGATCCCTGAGCTGAACGTTTACCAGTGCGGTACCTATCAGATGCACTCTCTGGAAGAAGCGCAGGAGATCGCGCGCCACATCATCGAGCGTGATGTTCGCGTGAACAGCAACGAAGAGCTGGCCCTGCCGAAAGAAAAACTGCAGGAACTGCACATCTAGTGCACCTTTTCCCTCTCCCTCAGGGAGAGGGTAGGGTGAGGGTGGTTTAATTCCATGACCACAACCGCAACCTTCTCCTTTACCCACCGTCCCCTCGTTCCGTTCGCCCATGATTACGCTCATGGTGACAGCGAGCCGTGGCATGAGCACGACTGCGCACAGCTGCTGCACACCCTGAGCGGCGTGGTACGGGTGGATACCGCATCGGGCTGTTGGGTTGTGCCTCCCGGTCGCGGCGTCTGGCTGCCTGCGGGCACGCAGCATTCCCTGCGCATTACCGGCAACGTGGCGGCGCGAACGCTATTTATCGATCCGCTGGCGCGGGCCGATCTCCCGGCCACCTGCCAGATCGTGCAGATCGCGCCGCTGCTGCGCGAGCTGATCCTCGTCTCCCTTGCTTTACCTGAGTCGTACTCACCCGGAAGCCGGGATGAGCGCGTCTATGAGCTCATTCTCGATGAAATCCGCACTATGCCGGTGCTGCCGTTTCACCTGCCGGAGCCGGAAAGTGAAGCGTTACGTCGCCTGTGCCTGCAAATCCGGCAAAGCCCGGGTGAAAGCTGGAGCAGCGCGCAGGCTGCGAGCATGATGAACATGAGCGAGCGCACCCTGAACCGCCATTTCCAGCAGCAGACGGGATTAAGCTACGGAGAGTGGCTGAGAAGGGCGCGCCTGCTGGAAGCCTTAGTGCGGCTGGCGCAGGGCCAGCCGGTATTGCGCGTGGCGCTGGATCTGGGCTACGGCAGCCACAGCGCCTTTACGGCGATGTTCCGCCGCGTGATGGGCGTCTCCCCCAGCGATTACTTTAAGAACGACTGACGGCGTTAAACAGCGCCTGAAGCGACGCGCGCGCCACGTCGCTATCAATGCCCACGCCCCAGCGGCTGCTGCCGTCCTGGAACAGGCAGCGGATGTAGGCCACCGAGCGGCTGTCGCTGCGTTCGCCTAACGTATGCTCGTGATAATCCTTAATCACGAACGGGGCGTTGACCCAGCGGCTTAAGCCGTGAGCGGCGGCGGAGAGCAGACCGTTACCCTGACCTTCCAGCTGACGCGTTCCCCCCTGCGTAGCGATGCTTGCCGTCAAACGCAGCTGGCCGTCCTGCTGGCTGTCGCTGCGGTAGGATTGCAGCGCATAGTGCGGCGTGGCCACCAGGCCGTAGCGGGTGCGGAACAGTTGCCACAGCGCATTCTGCGTCATCTCTTTTCCGTGACGATCGGTTTCCTGCTGCACGTGCTGGCTGAAATCCTGCTGCAGGGCGCGGGGCAACTTCAGACCATGGTTCTGTTCGATCAGCCACGCGCTGCCGCTTTTTCCTGACTGGCTGTTCACGCGGATCACCGCTTCGTAGGTGCAGCCGATATCCTGCGGATCGACGGGCAGGTAGGGCATCTCCCAGCGATCGCCTGGCCTGCGGGCATCAAAGCCTTTTTTGATCGCGTCCTGGTGTGAGCCGGAGAAGGCAGTATAGGCCAGCCGTCCTGCCCACGGATGGCGCGGATGCACCGGCAGCTGATTGCAGGTTTCCACCACTTCCACCACCCGGTTCATATCGCTAAAGTCCAGATTCGGGCTAACCCCCTGGCTGTAGAGGTTCATTGCCAGCGTCACCAGGCAGACGTTGCCCGTGCGCTCCCCGTTACCAAACAGACAGCCCTCCACGCGGTCAGCCCCCGCCATCACGGCTAGCTCCGCGCAGGCGACGCCGGTACCGCGGTCATTATGCGGATGCACGCTGATGCAGACATCGCGGCGGCGGCTAAAGTGGCGGCAGAAATACTCGATCTGGTCGGCATAGACGTTCGGCGTGCTCACTTCGACGGTGGCGGGTAAGTTGATCACCATTGGCCGTTCGTCGCACGGCTGCCAGAACTCCGCGACGGCTTCACAAATCTCCAGCGCAAACTCTGGCTCGGTAAAGCAGAAGGTTTCCGGGGAGTATTCATACTGCCATCGGGTGTCCGGGTTCTCTTCACACAGCTGACGAATAAGCCGCGTGGCGCGCGTCGCCAGCTCGACGACTTGCGCTTTCTCCATGCCGAACACCAGGCGGCGGAACAGCGGGGCGGTGGCGTTGTAGAGATGGACGGTGGCCTGCTTCGCGCCGCGCAGGGATTCAAAAGTGCGATGGATGAGATCTTCCCGTGCCTGAGTGAGCACCTGAATCGTCACGTCATCCGGGATGCGGCTCTCTTCAATCAGCTGACGAACAAAGTTGAAATCCGTCTGCGAGGCGGAAGGAAAAGCGACCTCGATCTCTTTGAATCCGCAGCCCAGCAGCAGGTCCCAGAACTGCAGCTTGCGCGCGCTGTCCATCGGCTCGGCAAGGGCCTGGTTGCCGTCGCGCAGGTCGGTTGAGAGCCAGCGCGGCGCACGAGTGATGCGTTGCTCCGGCCAGCGGCGGTCGGGCAGGGAAAGGGTCGGATAGGGTTGGTACTTGTCGGCGGGTGTGTTCAGCATGATGCGCTCCTGTTGTCTTTTCACTATCGTGAATCGATTTCAGGCGCGCTGCTTTATCGGAACTGACAATGGCTGTCGCGTTCTGGACACGGTGGCGATTGTTGCCCGGTGGCGCTGCGCTTACCGGGCCTACGAATGGTGGCCCGGTAAGCGTAGGCCGGGTAAGGCGTAGCCGCCACCCGGCAACTCGTGCACAGAACTAGTGCGCACCGCCGCCGCCGCTACCGGCGCCAAACGGTGGTTTAGCAAACCACACCAGCCCCAGCAGGACGATAAAGATCCCCGCCGATATCCAGAAAATCTCGTTGGCCGAGATAATCAGCCCCTGGTTGGTGATCTGCTGGGCAATCCACCCTGACGCCTGCTGCTCCGTCATCCCCATTCCCTGAAGCTGGTTGTACATTTCGCGGGAATTCGGGTTGAACGGGTTCACCGCTTCGGTCAGCTGCGCATGGTGCATCGATTCACGGTTAGTCCACAGGGTGGTGGTGATCGAGGTACCAATCGAGCCCGCCAGCGTTCGAGTAAAGTTCGACAGGCTCGATGCCGCCGCCATGCGCTCAGGCGGTAAACCGGAAAGCGTGATGGTGGTCAGTGGCATAAAGAAACACGCCACGGCAAAGCCCTGAATAAACTGCGGCCACGCGGACGCGCCAAAGTCCATTCCCGGTTCGAACGTATACGCGCGCCAGTAGAAGCACACGGCGTACATGATAAAGCTGAACGTCACCAGCCTGCGCATGTCGAGCTTGTGGGCGAAGCGGCCAATAATCGGCGACAGCAGAACCGGAATCAATCCAACCGGTGCCGAGGCTAAACCTGCCCAGGTTGCGGTGTAGCCGTATACCTCCTGCAACAGCTGAGGCAGCAGTACAATCGCGCCGAAGTAGAGCATGTAGGCGAGGCTGATACACAGACAGCCTATGGTGAAGTTTCGCGACTTAAACAGCGACAGGTCGACTATCGGGTTATCGTCCGTCAGCTCCCAGACAATCAGGAAGCTCAGCGACACCACCGCGACAATCGTCAGGATGATGATCTCCCGGGAGTTGAACCAGTCCAGCTCTTTGCCCTGGTCGAGCATGACCTGCAGGCTACCGATGCCGATAACCAGCAATGCCAGACCAATGGCGTCGATACGCCGCTGTTCCGTCCTGGTTTCTCTGCCGCGCAGCGTCTGGAGCGTCAGCATTACCACGATGGCGCCAATCGGTACGTTGATGAAGAAGATCCAGCCCCAGTGATAGTTGTCGCTGATATAGCCGCCTAAAATAGGCCCGCAAATCGGGGCGACAATCACGGTCATTGACCATAGCGCAAGCGCAATTGAGCGTTTGGCGGGCGGGTAGTTGTTCAGCAGTAAACTCTGCGACAGCGGAATCAACGGCCCGGCGACAATCCCCTGAATAACGCGGAAGAATATCAGCATCGTCAGGCTGCTGGACATGCCGCACGCCCAGGAGGCAAGAACGAACAATACCGTCGACCAGAGGAACAGCTTCACTTCACCGACGCGCTTTGCCAGCCAGCCGGTAATCGGAATGGAGATGGCGTTTGCCACCCCAAACGAGGTAATGACCCAGGTCCCCTGGCTCAGCGACGAGCCAAGGTTACCGGCGATGGTCGGGATCGCCACGTTCGCGATGGTGGAGTCCAGCACCTGCATGAATGTCGCAAGAGAGAGCGCAATGGTCATGATGACCAGCTGCGCCCCTTCCAGCGGTTTTTGCGGCTTTTGCTGTTGCATAACGCTCACCTTCGGATTAACCGGCGTTTGCCTTCACGATGTCATCGATCAGCTTGTTGACCGGATCGAGGCTAATTTCACGGGCGTTACTTTCATAAGCCGGGCTGCTGCGAACCTGGCTTGCCAGGATCTGACCGTCGCGGTTGGCGGTGTCGACCGTCACCAGCGTAGAGAGGCCGATACGCAGCGGGTGATCCGCCAGCTGTTTGGCATCCAGCTCAATACGCACAGGCAGACGCTGAACCACTTTGATCCAGTTACCGGTGGCGTTTTGCGCAGGCAGCAGGGAGAAGGCGCTGCCGGTCCCCATATCCAGACCAACCACTTTCCCGGTGTACTTCACGTCATCGCCGTAGATGTCGCTGACAACCGTCGCGGTCTGGCCGATACGCATATGGGCAAGCTGCGTCTCTTTAAAGTTGGCATCTACCCACAGATTGTCTGCCGGCACGACCGCCATCAGCGGCGTGGTTGGGCTAATCTGGGCCCCTGGCTGGACGGAACGACGGGAGACATAGCCGGTCATCGGGCTGACGATTTTAGTACGCTGCAGGGCAAGCCACGCGTTGCGCACTTCAGTCGCCGCCTGCTGAACGGCGGGCTGGTTTTCCAGGCTGGTGCCCAGCACCATCGCCTGGTTGGCGTTGTACTGTTGAATGGCCACATCCAGCTGTGCCTGAGCGCTGGCCACGGCATCGCGGGCGTGCTGCAGCTCTTCACGGCCAATCAGGTTAGCCGTGCCGAGCGGCACGCGGCGGTTCAGGTCGCTCTGCGCCTGCGCCAGTGCCGTTTTCTGCACGTCGATGTTGGCCTGCAGCTGTTTGCTGTTGATCATCAGCTGGCGGGTCTGACGGACGCTGGAGGCCAGCGCGGTCTGTGCTTTTTCAAACGCCTGCTGTGCGTCGGTTGGATCGAGGGTCACCAACACATCGCCTTTTTGCACAAAGTCGGTATTGTCAGCCCAAACTTTCGTCACGCTGCCCGACACCTGCGCCATAATTTGTACTTGGTTCCCTGCTACGTACGCGTCGTCAGTCTCTTCAGCATGACGCAGTACTAAAAACCAATAGATCCCATATGCCACGGCAATAATGATAAAGAGCAAGGTCAACAGAAGAAGGGCGCTCTTACGTTTGCCTTTCTTGTTGCCCGGCTGCTGCGGGGTAGTGCTCTCCGCATTTGCGCTCATTGTAGTTCTCCACGATCTTCTTATTTTCACATCGGCTGAGCCGACCTGTTGTCAGAAAGGCCAGCAGTGTGACGTGCTGGCCTGTCGGTTTTCTTATGAATCTGGAATGGTGAGCGTGTCGTCGCGTTAGCGCAGCGCCTCAAGAACGGCGCCGTCTTCATCCATCTGGTCCAGACGGGTGAGCAGCTTGCGAGTGATGTGCTCAAGCTGGTCGCGCTCGGCGGTGCTGAGGACAGACCAGAGTTTGTGCAGGCAATTGTGCTGAGGTGGCAGCACCTCACGCAGGAACTGGTGACCTTTATCGGTCAGTTGCAGATGCAGGCAGCGGCGATCGTTGTCGCTTTCACGGCGCTCAATCCAGCCACGCTTTTCGAGTTCATCGGCAATACGGGTCGCATTGGTACGGGAAGAGCCCAGCGCGCAGCTCAGTTCGGAAGGCTGAATGCTGTGATTTTCCTGAGACTCCAGCGTAATCAACGCCATAAACAACGTCTCGTTAATCCCTTGAGCTTTCAGCATTTTATTACGGTTTTCCAGTAGCTTACCCTGCATGTGCATGCACAGGCGAGTCAGCAGGATTTCCTGGTACGGGAAGTCCTCATGGCGACTGGCGCGGAATTTAAGCATTTGTTCAATGGGCGTAAACGAACTATCCATTTGGGCATAACCTCATTAATTACAGCCGATATAGTAACGATAGTGACAAATAATGTAAATGAATTATTTGTGCGGTTATATCCGCCAAATCAATGTCACCATCAGAAAGCGCCGGGTAAGTCCGTGACCCGGTGAGCACAGAAAGCGTAGGGTGTGAACCCGCTGGAGAAAGGATGTGAGGACGGGGGTCTGAACTATTCATGCCGATTGTAAATATGTCACCCACATTAAAATTTCTGGGATAAATGATTACGTTTACATTAACAGAGTGAAGGGCCTCTTAACACCCTAAGAGGCCAACGCAATGTAAAACTTAGTGAATTGCATCCTGGCGATGGTAACCGCGCCACCATACTAGCAGGTTAAGGGTGGCGACGATGGCCCCAATCGCACATACCCCCGACCAGCCTGCATGCTGCCACGCCGACGCTGAAATGAGCGAACCCGCCGCGCCGCCAATGAAGTAGCTGGTCATGTAACCGGCCGTCAGGCGGTTACGCGCCTCTGGCTTCACGCGATAGATGACGGTCTGATTGGTGATGTGAACGCCCTGAACGGTGAGATCGAGCACCAGGATGCCGACGATCAGCGCCAGCACCGAGACGTGCCCGTACCAGATTGCCGCCCAGGAGAGCAGAAGTAAAATCAGCCCTGCGGAGGTGGTCAGGTGGGATTTACCCTTGTCGGCCAGCCCTCCTGCGGGACGCGCGCCCAGTGCGCCTGCGGCACCGGCCAGACCGAACAGGCCAATCACCCCTTCGGAATAATTGAACGGCGGCGCTGCAAGCAGAAACGCCATCGACGTCCACAGAATGCTGAAGTTAGCGAAGGTGAAACAGCCCAGCAGGGCGCGGGTGCGCAGAAGCTTATCCTGGGTGAACAGACTGAAAACGGAGGCCAGCAGTTGAGGATAGTTCAGGTGGTTGTCCTGCTTCACTTTTGGCAGCCCGCGCCACAGCGCCAGCGCCATGATGACCATCAGCACGCTCGCTACCCAGTATACGGTGCGCCAGCCGCCGAGGCTTGCCAGCAGCCCGGCAACGGTACGCGCCAGCAAAATCCCCAGCAGCAGGCCGCTCATGATGGTGCCCACCACCTTGCCGCGTTTTTCCGGGGAGGCGAGGGTCGCGGCGAGCGGGACCAGGATTTGCGCCACCACGGAGAACAGCCCCGTTAGCGCGGTACCGACGATCATCATCGTCAGCGACTGGCTGCTGGCGGTGATCAGCATCCCACCGGCGGCCAGCAGGGTCATGGAGACGATCAGCATTCGGCGTTCAAACATATCGCCGAGCGGCACCAGGAACAGCAGCCCGGCGGCATAGCCGAGCTGTGCAGCGGTAACGATAAAGCCTGCGGAGCTGGCGGAGAGATTGAACGCGCGGGCGATGGTGTCGAGAAGAGGCTGCGCGTAATAGTTGCTGGCGACCGCCAGACCCGTTGCCACGGACATTAAAAGGATGAGTGCGGGGCTAAGCCCTTGAGTGGTTTTTGTCATTAGTTTCAGGAATCGTTAGTTGAGTGATTATTTTTCCGGAAACCATAATAGCTAATGATTGTGAATGTTGGGGGATTGTTATGTGTGTGTTTGTGCGGTTAATCCCCTCACCCCAGCCCCCCCCAAAGGGGAGAGGGTTAGGGTGAGGGGTTAGGTTGTGTTGTATTTTTTACTTCTGCGCCGCAAGTGCCTCTTTCACCCAGCCGTCAAACTGCTGCTGGTGGGCTTTGATCCAGCCGTCCACGTGGCCTTTCACATCCGCTTCGGAGGATTTACCCGCGTGCATCATCGCGTTCTGGGCGTTGATGTCCGCCAGCGGCAGCTTCATCACCGAGAACAGCTTCGCCGCCGCCGGGTTTTTCTCGGCCCAGGCTTTGTTCGCCACGATATGCATGGTGTTCACCGGGAAGCCGTAGTTCATGCCGTTCGGCAGCCTGGTGTCGATGTCTTTCTGCTCGCCCGGCAGGGAGGAGAACGGCACCTGCAGCCACACCACGTCTTTACCCGGCTTCAGCACGTCGCTCACCCAGTACGGCGTCCAGGTGTAGTAGATCACCGGTTTACCCTCTTTGAAGCGGGCAATGGTGTCGGCCATCATCGCCGAATAGTTACCGTGGCTCACGTCGACCGTTTTCGCCAGATCGAATGCTTTGTTCTGGTGATTAATCACCGCTTCACAGCCCCAGCCCGGCGAGCAGCCCATCATGTCGGCCTTGCCGTCACCGTTGGTGTCGAACAGTTTGGCGATCTTCGGATCTTTCAGCTGTTCAATATTGGTGATGTGGTACTTATCGGCGGTTTTCTTGTCGATCAGATAACCCTGCGCCGCGCCGGTCACGAAGGTGCCTTCGCGGTAGAATTTCTTGTCGCCACCGGCGGCGGCATACATATCGTCGTGCAGCGGCTGCCAGTTCACCGCGGTGAAGGTGGCGTCACCGGAAGCAATTGAGGTATAGCCCACGTTGTAATCCACTTCGCTCGGCGTGTTAACCGTGTAGCCGAGTTTTTCCAGCGCGCGGCTGACGATCAGCGTCTGGAAGCTCTCTTCCGAAATGGTGCTCTGCACCGGCTGCACGGTAATGCCTTTGCCCGGCAGGTCAGCCGCGAAGGTGCTGGTGGAGACAAGGGTGGCAAACGCTGTGGCAAAAAGTACGTTATGTCGCATCGTTGTTCCTTATTTTGACTTCGTGAAAGGGCGGGTGAGTAACCCGACAGGGCCGGTGGTATACCAGCGACGGTTGCCGCGACTGCGTGAATCAAGACCGACGGCCTGAGTCAGGCGGTCAAGAATAATGGCGAGGATCACGATGCCGACGCCGCCGACGGTGGCCAGCCCCATGTCGAGGCGGCCAATGCCGCGCAGCACCATCTGACCGAGACCACCAACGGCGATCATCGAGGCAATCACCACCATTGAGAGTGCCAGCATCAGCGTCTGGTTAACGCCCGCCATGATGGTCGGCATGGCCAGCGGGAGCTGAACCTTAAACAGCATCTGGCGCGGGCTGGCACCGAACGAGCGTGACGCTTCGATCAGGTCCGCAGGCACCTGGTTGATCCCGAGAATGGTCAGACGAATAATCGGCGGCAGGGCGAAGATAATGGTCACCACCACGCCCGGCACGTTGCCGATACCGAACAGCATGACAATCGGCACCAGATAGACGAACGCCGGGGTGGTCTGCATTGCATCCAGCAGCGGGCGGATAATCTTCGCTGCCCGCGGGCTGCGCGCCAGCCAGATCCCCATCGGCAGGCCGATGACGATGCAGAAGAGCAGGGCGGTCAGCACCAGTGCCAGGGTTATCATCGCCTGCGACCACGCGCCAATCGCGCCAATGGCAATCAGCGAAATCAGCGTGGCGATCCCCATCCCGGCGCTGCCAAACTGCCAGGCGATCAGAGAGAACAGGATAATGGCGACCGGCGCCGGCATGCCCAGCATCAGCTGCTGGAAGCCGTTCAGGATGTAATCCACCGGGATGCGGATCCCCTGGAACACCGGGCGGAAGTGCGTCACCACCCAGTCGATCCCCTCCGTCACCCAGCTGTCCAGCGGGATCAGCGTTTTATGAAACGGATCCATGATGTTGAAGTGTTCTGGCGCAGGCGCGGGTGCGCTGTTCAGCCAGTCTGCCGCGCCGCCGCCATCGGCGGGGGCTGGCGTGGAACCCCACGCGTCGGCGGATTGCGCAGCGCTGTCCGCTGCTTCAGTGGTGCCCCACGGGTTTGATTGATCAGCCATTGTTTGCCCCCTCGCGATCTAAAGCCTGCAGCAGCATCCGTTTTGAGATGATGCCGACGTACTGTTGTTCCTCGCCCACGACCGGCACGGCGCACGGTGCCTGACCCACGTGAGAGAGCAACTCGCTGAGCGGCGTTTCGGCGTCCACGGCAAGCGGAGCGTCAATTAACGCCGCATCGATTCCCCGGTTTTCGCCAAGCGCGGTTTTCAGGGAGTCGATGGAGACAACGCCGACAAATTTATTGCCGCGTTCAACCAGATAACCGTATTCACGGTCTTCGTCCTGCAGCAGCTTAAGCGCCGAGCGCGGGCCGAAGCCTGGCGTTTTACGAATAATGCCGTTTGGCGTTCGACGGGCAATATCTTTGGCGCTAAAGACCTGGCTAATATCCACGCCGCGGAAGAAGGTACGGACATAATCGTTCGCTGGATTATTGAGTATTTCATCCGGCGTGCCGACCTGCACCACTTCACCGTTTTGCATAATGGCAATACGGTCGCCAATACGCATGGCTTCATCCAGATCGTGGGAAATAAAGACAATCGTTCGCTGATGTTTAGCCTGTAATTTTACCAGTTCATCCTGCATCTCGGTGCGAATTAACGGATCGAGGGCGGAGAAGGCTTCATCCATTAATAAAATATCTGGATTAATGGCTAATGCGCGGGCTAATCCCACGCGCTGACGCATACCGCCGGAAAGTTCATCCGGGTACGCATGCGCATAATTTTCCAGCCCGACCTGACGCAATGCATCAAGGGCTTTTTCCTGACGTTCCTGAGCCGGCGTGCCGGCTAATTCCATGCCGAAGGCGGTATTATCCAGTACCGTCATGTGTGGCATTAGCGCGAATGACTGGAACACCATTGCGATCTTCTTTCTGCGCACCTCGCGAAGCTCAGCGTCTGATATTCTGGCGATATCCACGCCATCAATCAGCACCTGCCCGCGGGTGGGTTCAATCAGGCGATTGAGAAGGCGAACCATAGTGGATTTACCCGAACCGGATAATCCCATGATGACAAAAATCTCGCCTTCTTCAATGGCCAGACTGGCGTCTTTAACGCCAAGCGATAGCCCGGTTTTTTCCAGAATTTGCTCTTTCGTAAGGCCTTTTTCAATATATTTGAATGCGCGCTGCGGATGCTCGCCAAATACTTTATAAAGATTTTTCACTTCTAATTTAATTGCCATGCAATAGAGAGTGTCCTGTTATTTGTTTATGTCGATATGATTACCATGGTAAATTGTTAACGGGCATAACCCTAACATACTGAGAATCTGAGACAACCCTGGGTTTGCTTATGACGTGAATTTTCAGGGAAGCGAAACGGCTGAATTTCCCATGAATAAAGGGCTGAGAGCGTTTTGAATTTTTCTCAATTTTTTGCTGCTGCATCGGGGAATTTCGCCTGGATCGGAATGATTCAGGCGAATATGACTCGGAAATGACAGTGTAGTTGCTTTGTAAATATTAGAGAGGAAATTGTTGGGTTTATATTAAATTAACGAACGTTAACGTTCATTAAAAATCCCAGTCTTCATCCTCGGTTTCCACTGCTTTGCCCATCACGTACGACGAACCCGACCCGGAGAAGAAATCGTGGTTTTCGTCGGCATTGGGCGACAGCGCGGCCAGAATCGCCGGGTTCACCTCCGCCATCTCCGGTGGGAAAAGCGCGTCGTAGCCCAGGTTCATCAGCGCCTTGTTGGCGTTGTAGCAGAGGAAGGCCTTCACGTCGTCCTCCCAGCCGGTGCCGGCGTACAGTTCCTCGGTATAGCTCAGCTCGTTGTCGTACAGATCCATCAGCAAATCGAGCGCAAAGCCTTTAAGCTCCTCGCGCTTTGCCTCGCTGACTTTCTCCAGCCCTTTCTGATACTTATAGCCGATGTAATACCCGTGCACCGCTTCATCACGAATGATGAGCCGAATCAAATCGGCGGTGTTGGTGAGCTTGCCCCGGCTCGACCAGTACATGGGCAGCCAGAACCCGGAATAGAAGAGGAACGATTCCAGAAGCACGCTGGCGATCTTCTTCTTCAGCGGCTCGTCGGCCTGATAATACGTCAGCACCAGCTCCGCCTTTCTCTGCAATGACTCGCTCGCTTCACTCCAGGCATAGGCCGCGTCGACGTCTTTGGTCTGGCACAAGGTGGAGAAAATCGAGCTGTAGGAGCGGGCGTGCACCGCCTCCATAAAGCTGATGTTCGACATCACCGCCTCTTCGTGCGGCGTCAGCGCGTCACTCATCAGAGCCGGTGCGCCGACGGTATTTTGAATGGTGTCGAGCAGCGTCAGGCCGGTAAAAACGCGGATCGTCAGCTGCTGCTCGGCGTGGCTCAGCGTTTGCCAGGCCGGAATATCGTTGGAGAGCGGGACCTTTTCCGGCAGCCAGAAGTTGCTGGTCAGGCGGTTCCACACCTCCAGGTCTTTGTCGTCCTGGATTTTGTTCCAGTTAACGGCACTCACGCGTGACAGTTTCATCCTTTCTCCTTACAGCGCGCAGGACACGCAGCCTTCAATTTCGGTGCCTTCCAGCGCAAGCTGGCGCAGGCGAATGTAGTAGAGCGTTTTGATGCCTTTCTTCCAGGCGTAGATCTGCGCTCTGTTGATATCCCGCGTGGTGGCGGTATCCGGGAAGAACAGCGTCAGCGACAGCCCCTGATCCACGTGTTTTGTCGCCTCCGCGTAGGTATCGATGATTTTTTCCGGGCCGATCTCATACGCGTCCTGATAGAGCGCCAGGTTCTCATTGGTCATAAACGGGGCAGGGTAGTAAACGCGTCCGGTTTTGCCTTCCTTACGAATTTCAATTTTCGATACGATCGGGTGAATGCTCGAGGTGGCGTGATTGATATAGGAGATCGAACCGGTTGGCGGCACCGCCTGCAGGTTCTGGTTGTAGATGCCGTAGCGCATCACGTCGTCACGCAGCTGCAGCCACATCTCACGCGTCGGGAGGGTAATCCCCGCGCGAGCAAACAGTTCGCGCACTTTTTCGGTTTTCGGCTGCCAGTTGCCTTCCAGATACTGGCTGAAATATTCCCCGCTGGCGTAGCGGGACTGCTCAAAGCCCGCGAAGCGCTGGTCGCGCTCGCGCGCCAGCATCATTGAGGTGTGCAGCGCGTGCCAGGTGACGGTGTAAAAATAGAGATTGGTGAAGTCCAGTCCTTCCGGACTGCCGTAGGCGATGCCTTCCCTCGCCAGATAGCCGTGGAGGTTCATCTGCCCCAGCCCGATGGCGTGCGACGCGGCGTTGCCCGCTTCAATAGACGGCACGCTGCGGATGTGGCTCATGTCCGACACCGCCGTCAGCCCGCGAATGGCGGTTTCTATCGTGCGGCCAAAGTCGGGTGAATCCATGGTGTGGGCGATATTCAGCGACCCGAGGTTGCAGGAGATGTCTTTGCCGATCTCCGCGTAGTCCAGGTTTTCGTCGTAGGCTGACGCGCTATTGACCTGCAAAATCTCCGAGCACAGGTTGCTCATGTTGATGCGCCCGGCAATCGGGTTCGCGCGGTTCACCGTATCCTCAAACATGATGTACGGATAGCCGGACTCAAACTGAATTTCGGCAAGCGTCTGGAAGAAATCGCGGGCGTTGATGGTTTTTTTGCGAATGCGATCGTCGGCCACCAGTTCGTCGTAGAGCTCGCTGATGGCCACGTCGCCAAAGGCCTTGCCGTAAATTCGCTCGATGTCATACGGCGAGAAGAGCGCCATCTCGGCATTCTCTTTGGCGAGCTTAAAGGTGATATCCGGGATCACCACCCCCAGCGACAGGGTTTTGATACGGATTTTTTCGTCGGCGTTTTCGCGTTTGGTATCGAGAAAACGCAGAATGTCCGGATGGTGCGCGTGCAGGTAAACCGCGCCCGCTCCCTGGCGCGCGCCAAGCTGGTTGGCGTAGGAGAACGCATCTTCCAGCATCTTCATCACCGGGATCACGCCGGAGGACTGGTTTTCGATGCGCTTGATCGGCGCGCCCGCTTCACGCAGGTTAGAGAGCAGAAACGCCACGCCGCCGCCGCGTTTGGAAAGCTGCAGCGCCGAGTTCACCGCGCGGCCAATCGACTCCATATTGTCTTCGATGCGCAGCAGGAAGCAGGAGACCAGCTCACCGCGCTGGGCCTTGCCGCAGTTGAGGAAGGTTGGCGTGGCGGGCTGGAAGCGTCCGGAGAGGATCTCGTCGGTGAGCTGTTCCGCCAGCGCTTCATCGCCCTGTGCCAGGGTCAGCGCGACCATCACCACGCGGTCTTCAAAGCTTTCTAAGTAGCGTTTACCGTCGAAGGTCTTCAGGGTATAGCTGGTGTAGTATTTCCACGCGCCAAGGAACGTCTGGAAACGAAAACCGCTGGCGTGGGCGCGTTCAAACAGCTTCACGACGAAGGCGCGTTCGTAGCGGGTGAGGACGCGCGCGTCGTAGTAGCCCTCGTTAACCAGATAGTCGAGACGTTCATTCTGGCTTGCAAAAGTCACGCTGTTGGGCCGCACGTGGGCGGCAAAAAAGGCGTCCACCGCCTCACGGTCTTTATTAAACTGAATGCGTCCCTCCCGGTCATAGAGGTTAAGCATGGCGTTTAATGCGTGGTAATCCGGCGTCGCCTGTATTACCCGTTCTGCGGTTGTCGTTGCCAAAATTCGTTCACTCCTTTACGCACGTTTTCGACGTCCTGCTGCGTCCCCATCAGCTCAAAGCGATAGAGATACGGCACGCCGCACTTTTGAGAGATGACATCTCCGGCGCGACCAAAGGCATCGCCGAAATTGCGATTCCCCGCCGCAATGACGCCGCGGATCAGCTCCCGGTTATGGGGATCGTTCAGAAAGCGGATCACCTGGCGAGGCACTGCGCCCGCCGTACCGCCTCCGCCATAGCTGGGCACCACCAGAATGTAAGGTTCCTCTACCCGGATCCGCTCCCGCTCGTTAAGCGGAATGCGCACCGCAGGCAGCCCGACGCGCTCAATAAAGCGGAGCGTGTTTTCCGAGCTGCTGGAGAAGAACACCAGTCTGCTCATGCCCGTGCGGCCTGCGCGGCGATGCGGTTGATCATGTCCGGGCGGAAGCCAGACCAGCTGGTCTCCCCGGCCACCACCACCGGAAGCTGACGGAAACCCTGCGCGCGAAGGGTATCGGCGGCCTCGGGCTGCTGGTCAATATTCACCATCTCAAACGCCACGCCGCGGCTTTCCATTGCCCGTTTGGTCGCGTGGCACTGAACACAATCGTTACGAGTGTAAATAATAATGCTCATGATTCGTATTTCCATTTAAAATGAGATAACGGCGCGAGTCATCGCGTCAGGTTGTGTGTGTCTTGCTAAAAGGAATACTAGATGTAGTTGCCTTAAGTTTCAACCATACAAGATATGGGAAATTTAGATTGATGTTGTCCCGATGATGAGCACAGCGGGGCAGGGCAGGCTATACGGGTTTTACAGGCGAGAAGGCAAAGAAAAGCCCCGGCAGCCACTGACCACCGGGGCAGATAACGGTGCGTGAGCGGGTTATTTACGCAGGCTAAGCAGAGCGCCCACAAAGATACCGACCGCCGCTACCGTGCCGAGCGTACAGAGCGGTTTCTCGCGCACGAAGGTCGTTGCGCAGCTGACAGCATCGCAGGCAGCCTGTGTCGTACGCGTGCGGCCGTTTAAGCGTGCGCGGGTTTCACGGAGCAGAGACTGAGCCTTACGTTTTGCGGCATCCGCTTCGTCCTTCGCGTCACTTCCCCAGGACTTCAGCACCTCTTCGAGCGTGTCCGCTAATTGGCTGACATCATTACGAATATCCTGAGCGTCGTCATTAATATCGTTTCGGTTCGGTCTGTTAAACATACGATCCTCCGTAATTTTGTGTTCCCGTTCAGTTTAGTTCAGAAATTTAATATCTGAAGCGCATCACGCGTTATCCGGCAGTTTATGGATTATTCTGAAAGCCCTGCTAATGCTGAATACTGTAAGGTTGCCGGGCAGGAAAAGATAACGAGGAAAAGATATGTATTTACGACCTGATGAGGTGGCGCGCGTTCTTGAAAAAGAGGGATTCACCATGGATGAGGTGACACCAAAAGCGTATGGATATCGCCGTGGCGAGAATTATGTTTACGTTAATCGTGAAGCAAGAATGGGACGTACCGCTCTCATTATTCACCCGACGCTGAAAGACAGAAGTCTGTCATTTGCTGAGCCTGCCTCGGATATTAAAACCTGCGATCACTATCAGCAATTTCCGCTCTATTTGGGCGGTGAACGGCATGAGCATTATGGTATTCCGCATGGCTTCAGTTCACGCATGGCGCTGGAGCGGTTTTTGAAGGGACTGTTTGGCGACGTACAGTAAATTCGCGACTGGCGTGCGCCAGTCGCTTCACATCACGCTTTTGCCTGACTGTACTGGCTGACCTTAAACAGGCGGCGGCAGTAGTCGAGGAAATAGCCGTATACCGCACCCATCAGCATTGAAATCACAATATTCGAACTGACCGCCGCAGCGATCTGGTGCCAGTCTGCACCCACTGTCAGCAGAATGGCCACGTAAACCGGCGACTGGAACGTCACATAGGCCAGGACGTCCGCCAGGTTTTTCACCCAACCTGCGGGGCTGATACGACGCGCGATACGCATGACGGCATCGCGGTATAAGCCGTAAGGCCATGCAATAATTATATTGACCGGGATCGCCACCAGACGAGAAGAAAGTGACTGCTCGAAGGACATTCCGGAGAGGAATATTTCGATCAGCATGTTCACAACGGAACAGTAGACAACCATCGCGAAAGTATCCGCCACGGCATGGCGAAGGCGTGATTGCGGTGAGAACATGTCTGAACTCCTTGAGAATAACACAAAAGAAACGATTTTCCTGAAGCGATTAGTGCTTTAGGTTGGTTTTCTTGACGTGTATAGCGTATATCTCTGTGTTTGAACTAACAACTAGTGATTAATTTTTATTTAATCTACTTTTGTCCACAAAATTCTCTAAAAGTGATTGTTTTTTATCCGGTTCGTTATAATCTGTCCCGATTGGCTTTTTTTTCATGTAAATCAGATGGTTGGTGTTTATGGCGCCAGGGGGAGAATCGTTCCTCTTGTGCGAGGCGTAGAATGCTGAAATTTTGATTAAAGTTGACCATTTATATTGATGCGATGATTGAATCCATGCGTATCCCGCAGGCGTTATAAGATAATATTCGCAGTGATATTTAAACATATTTACGCTACTGGCAGGGCGGCCCCACGGGTAGATATTTCAGCGGAAATGAATTATTCTGTCGACGATTTATCTATTTACCCTAAAGAGAAGGTTTTCAAATAATATGTCTTTGACGTTACAGAATCTTAATAATATCCGAACTCTGCGCGCCATGGCGCGTGAATTATCCCTGGACGTTCTTGAGGAAACGCTGGAAAAGGTCAGGGTCGTTACTGAAGAGAAACGGAGTGAGCTGGCGGAATTAGAGCAGCAGCGTGCTGAGCAGCAGGAAAAAATTAATGCCCTGCTGGAACTGATGAAAGCCGATGGTATTTCACCGACTGACCTTCTGGGCTCTGAAAGGGCGCTGACGGGTAATCCAGCGAAAAAGCGCAAGCCGCGTGAAGCAAAATATCGTTTTATTGACCAGAACGGTGAAGAGAAAACGTGGACCGGCCAGGGCCGCACGCCGAAGCCTATTGCCAACGCGCTGGCAAACGGTAAATCGCTGGATGATTTTCTGATCTGACAGGTGAGCCGGGCGGTACACGCCGCCCGGCTGGCTGTTCAGCAGACGCCGAAATCGCCTTCTTCGGTATACGGCGCCACATCGGCAGCTTTCAGAGTATATTTCTCGCCTTGCTCATTGCTGGCCTGAACCGCCACAATGCTGTCACCGTTCACTTCGAGCACTTTCAGTTTCGGGCCGCCTTTACGCGGTTGCACATAATCACCGACAGAAAACATATTACCTCCTCATCGTTTTAGCGATCTTCACCTTAGCCCACGCATGACGCCGGGTACAGCGTATTTCACCGATTACTGCTTATGAGGTACGCCGGTTCCAGGGCATTACCCTGAGCAGTCGCGCCATACCGCAAAAGCCCGTCACACCGGCGAACACCAGCCCGGCTCCGACAAAACCGCTGAGCAGGAAAAAAGCGCCGGAGACGCTATAGCCCAGCACCACGCCGCAGAGAATGAGCAGCCCGGCAGCAATTTGCACCTGACGCATCAGCGGCAGCGGCTGGGATTTGTCTTCGACGGTCGGCAGCCCGGCCTGCTTCCAGCCCTGAATGCCCCCTTCGACCACAAATGCCTGAGCGGGCGCGGCGGCCTGCGCAAGGCGGTCGGCATTGCCTGAGGTGCGGGCACCAGACTGGCAGTGAAAAATCACCGTATCCCTCGCCTGAGCGTTAAGACCGCCGGGTAAGGTATCCAGCGGCACGGACTGCGCGGCGGGAATATGCTCGCGGGCGTACTCGTCGGCATCACGAATATCAATCAGTTTTGCGCCTTCAGCGATGCGGGCGCTGGCCTCGCGCGGTGAAATAAGGGGAAGTGACATGGCGGCTCCTTACGGGCAATAAAGGGTTTTCAGGGTGCTGATGAGCTGATGCACCGCATCGTTTTTAATGAAATAGAGAATGCGCTGCGCGTCGCGGGTGCTGTCGATAAGACCTTCCTCACGCATGCGCGCCAGATGCTGCGACGTGGCGGAAGGACTTAGCCCCGTCGCGCGGGCCAGTTCCCCCGCGCTGGTGCCGGGGGCGCCGCACAGGGTGCAGAGGATCAGCAGCCGACGCGGGTTGCTCATCGCTTTTAAAAGGTTTGCGGCCTGCTCTGCGCTGGCCTGAAGCTGTTCGAGTTCGGTCATGATAGTTTAGTATTTGCTTAATTAAGATAATGCTAAAGTAATTGTGCGTATTACGCCAGCGTCAAAAGCGTAAAAGAGGGTAAACGCAGGGGAGAGAACTGGCGCAGACAGGTAAACTGGCTATGCTTAGAGATAGTTCTCTTTATTATTTTCAATGGATTAGCTTGCACGGAGTTTTGATATGGGTTTTTGGCGTATTGTTTTTACCATCCTGTTGCCGCCGCTGGGCGTGCTGTTGGGCAAAGGTTTCGGCTGGGCGTTTATTATCAACATTATTCTGACGCTGCTGGGTTACATCCCGGGTCTTATCCATGCCTTTTGGGTTCAGAGCAAGAACTAAGCACGCCAGAGTAAGTCGCTGTAGATCCCGGTCAGCACGCCCTGGGGGCCAAACTGCTGTTTGATCCAGCGCGTGACCTGGCCGGTCGCGGCATGCTGCGTGGCGAGCAGCATGCGCGAGTCCTGACGCGGGTTATTGATACGCCGCGTCACCAGCAGCCCGTCTTCCACCGCTTCCCGCGCCATATACTCCGGTAAAAAACCTATCCCTTCGCCCAGGATCTGACACTGGCATTTGGTATTAAAGTCCGGCACCAGAATGGCTTCCTGTCCGTGCAGCAGCCAGCCGACCTTCTTGTTAATGGTATGCGCAGTATCTTCCACCATGATGTTGGGATAGAGGCGCAGCTGGCTTTCCGCTATCGGTTCCGGGACGAAGGCCAGCGGGTGTTCCGGCGCGATGGCAAAGATCCAGCGGATGGCGCCGATCTCGGTGTAGTCAATCCCGCCGCCGTCGAGCAGCGTGTCCGGTGCGCCGATGGCGATATTGGCCTGGTTGTTGATGATGGAGTCCCACACCCCGTTATAGACCTCCGTGGTTACGGTGATCTGGCAGGTGGGAAACTGCTTTTTCAGCACCTGCAGAAGCCGCGCGGTATGGCGCGGCGTATACAACAGCTGGTTAATACAGATGCGCACCCGCGCCTCGATGCCCTGTGAGATGGTATCAATCCCGCGCTTGATGGCGTGAAAGTCGTTAAGCAGGTCGGTGGCCTTACGGTAAAAGTAAAAGCCGGACTCGGTCAGCTCAATGCTGCGCGTGTTACGCACAAACAGCACCACGTCCAGCCCGGTCTCCATGCGCTTAATGGTGTAGCTGATGGCGGACGTGGTGACGCCCAGCTCGGCGGCGGCTTTGCTGAAGCTGCCGAAGCGTGCGGCGGTAGTAAAGGCCAGCAGGTTCTCTTCGGTAAAGATGGAATTCATATCTCACTCCCTTCAGCCATCAGTTTTGAACATATTTTAACAGCGTTGTTACAACGCATTTGAAGCCGATCACAGTTCTGACTCTTTGCTTAAAGCCCTGGTGCGTAAGGCTTCATCAGGCATAAGCATAATGCAGTCTCGAGCGCTAAAAAGCGGATAAACATAAGAAAAAGGTTGCACAGACGCACGTTTTGACCGGTTTGTTGACTTTAACTCAACAATGAATTGACTGTCGATGAATCATTTTTAAGCGGATTCTTTTATGACCAGGCTGTTGCTATTCTCAGGTCAACAGAAATAAAAACATCAGGAGTCTGAATATGTCTGCAACTGAACTCGTTACTGAATTTCTGCTGGCGGCAGAGGAGGGCAATAGCGATGCGCTAAAAGCCTGCCTGGAGAAAGGCGTGGATATTAACGCCACCAACCGCCAGAAAAGAACCGCCGTTATTATTGCCAGCCTGAAAAAACATTATGCCTGCGTAGAGTTATTAATTGCCGCCGGAGCGGATATTGATAAACAGGACCAGACCTGCTTTAACCCTTTCCTCATTAGCTGCCTGACGAATGATTTAACTCTCCTGCGGCTGGTATTGCCCGCGAACCCGGATCTCGACCGCCTGACGCGCTTTGGCGGCGTGGGCATTACGCCAGCCAGTGAAAAAGGGCACGTGGAGATCGTACGCGAGCTGCTGGAAAAAACCGATATCAACGTCAACCACACCAACTTTGTTGGCTGGACGCCGCTGCTGGAAGCCATCGTCCTAAACGACGGCGGCGCAAAGCAGCAGGCGATCGTGAAGCTGCTGCTGGATCACGGCGCGAACCCGCACATGACCGACAAATATGGCAAAACCCCGCTCGAGCTGGCGCGGGAGAAAGGCTTCACTGAGATTGCCGACCTGCTGCTGGCGGCGGGCGCATAGCGCATTCGGCCAGCCATTTCCGGCTGGCCGTTAATTCAAAAATATTTTTACCGACGTGCATTTTGCACGACGGCGGCCCCCTTTTATCCGTATTCAGGAGAAAACAATGCCAACCAAAATCGTTATAAAAAAGAATACGTATTTTGATTCGGTGTCATTAATGTCCGTTTCCACCAAAGCCAATAAATTGCCGGGCGTCGACCAGGCGTTTGTGGCCATGGCGACGGAGATGAATAAAGGCGTATTAAAAAACCTCGGGCTATTAACGCCGGAATTAGCGGAAGCCAAAAACGGCGACCTGATGATCGTGATTAAAGGTGACGCGGCGAATGATGAAACGCTGGCCGCTATTGAAGCGCTGTTCACGCGTAAAGAGAGCGCAGGTTCCCATGAAGCGCGCTACGCGACGATTGCCAGTGCCAAAACCCATCGCCCGGACAGCAACCTTGCGGTGATTTCCGTCAACGGCACCTTCGCCGCCCGCGAGGCGCGCCAGGCGCTGGAAAACGATCTCAACGTAATGCTCTTCTCCGATAACGTGTCGCTCAACGACGAGCTGGCGCTGAAGCAGCTGGCGCACCAGAAAGGGCTGCTGATGATGGGGCCGGACTGTGGCACCGCCATCATCAACGGCGCGGGGCTGTGCTTTGCTAACGCGGTGCGCCGCGGCTCGATTGGCATCGTCGGCGCATCCGGCACCGGCAGCCAGGAGTTGAGCGTGCGCATTCACGAATTCGGCGGCGGCGTATCGCAGCTGATTGGCACCGGCGGGCGCGATCTCAGCGAGAAAATTGGCGGTCTGATGATGCTCGACGCCATCGACATGCTGGAAGCCGACGAGGGCACAGAGGTGATTGCGCTGATCTCCAAACCAGCGGCGCCTGCCGTGGCAGAAAAGGTGCTGGCCCGCGCCCGCGCCTGCCGCAAGCCGGTGGTTGTTTGCTTCCTCGGGCGCAGCGAACCGCCCGCCGATGAGGACGGCCTGCAGTTTGCGCGCGGCACCAAAGAGGCAGCCCTGAAGGCGGTCCTGCTCACCGGCATCAAAAAAGAGTCCCTTGATCTGCATCCGCTCAACTGGCCTTTGATTGAAGAGGTGCGCGCCCGCCTGACTCCGCAGCAGAAGTACATTCGCGGCCTGTTCTGCGGCGGCACCCTGTGCGACGAGGCGATGTTCGCGGCGCTAGCGAAATTCGACGACGTCTACAGCAATATCCAGCCGGATCCCGCTAAACGCCTGCAGGACGTCAGCGTCAGTAAAGCCCATACCTTCCTCGACTTTGGCGACGACGACTTCACCAACGGCAAGCCGCACCCGATGATCGACCCGACCAACCGCATCGGCCGCCTACTGCAGGAGGCCCGCGACCCGGAAGTCGGCGTTATCGTGATGGACTTCGTGCTGGGCTTCGGCGCGCACGAGGATCCGGTCGGCGTGATGCTCGACGCCATTAAGGAGGCGCAGGCCATCGCGAAAGCCGATAACCGTCCGCTGGAAATCCTCGGCTACGTGTTGGGTACCGACCAGGATCCGCAGTCGCTGGCGCAGCAGTGCCAGCTGCTGACCGACGCAGGCGTCATCTGGGCCAGCAGCAGCACCAACACCGGATTACTGGCACGCGAATTTGTCTGCAAAGGGGAGAACGCATAATGACCACCTTATTCAACCAGCCGCTGAACGTCATCAACGTTGGCATCGCGATGTTCAGCGACGATCTTAAAAAACAGCACGTACCCGTCACCCAGCTCGACTGGACGCCGCCGGGGCAGGGCAATATGCAGGTCGTTGAGGCGCTCGACCAGCTGGAGAAAAAACCGCTGGCGGAGAAAATCGCCGCCGCCAATAAGCTTGCGCTTGAGCGCATTATTCAGTCCCATCCGGTGCTGGTGGGCTATGACCAGGCGATTAACGTTGTGCCGGGGATGACCCGCACCACCATTCTGCACGCCGGTCCGCCTGTCTCCTGGGAAAACATGTGCGGCGCGATGAAGGGCGCGGTCACCGGGGCGCTGGTGTTTGAAGGGCTGGCGAAAGATCTGGACGACGCGGCACGGCTTGCCGCCTCCGGGGATATTACGTTCTCGCCGTGCCACGAGCACGACTGCGTGGGCTCGATGGCGGGCGTCACCTCCGCGTCGATGTTTATGCACATCGTTGAGAACAAAACCTACGGCAACCGCGCCTTCACTAACCTCAGCGAGCAGATGGCGAAGATCCTGCGCATGGGGGCCAACGACCAGAGCGTGATCGACCGCCTGAACTGGATGTGCGATGTGCTCGGTCCGATGCTGCGCGATGCGATGAAGATTATCGGCGAAATCGACCTGCGCCTGATGCTGGCCCAGGCGCTGCACATGGGCGACGAGTGCCATAACCGCAACAACGCGGGCACCACGCTGCTTATTCAGGCGCTGACGCCGGGGCTGATTCAGGCGGGCTATCCGGTGGCGCAGCAGCGCGAGGTATTTGAGTTTGTCGCCAGCAGCGACTACTTCTCCGGCCCGACGTGGATGGCGATGTGTAAGGCCGCGCTGGACGCCGCTCACGGGATTGAGTACAGCACCGTGGTCACCACCATGGCGCGCAACGGCTACGAGTTTGGCCTGCGCATTTCCGGCCTGCCGGGGCAGTGGTTCACCGGCCCGGCGCAGCAGGTGATCGGCCCGATGTTCGCGGGCTATAAGCCGGAAGACTCCGGGCTGGATATCGGCGACAGCGCCATCACCGAAACCTACGGTATCGGCGGCTTTGCGATGGCGACGGCCCCGGCAATCGTTGCGCTGGTGGGCGGCACGGTGGAGGAAGCTATCGACTTCTCCCGCCAGATGCGCGAAATCACCCTCGGCGAAAACCCGAACGTCACCATTCCGCTGCTCTCGTTTATGGGCATCCCGACCGCCATCGACATCACCAGAGTCGCGGGCAGCGGCATTCTGCCGGTGATTAACACCGCCATTGCCCACAAAGACGCGGGCATCGGCATGATTGGGGCGGGCATCGTTCACCCGCCGTTTAGCTGTTTTGAAAAGGCGCTGTTGACCTTCCGCGATCGCTACTTTTTATAAGGCAAGCATCCATGAAAAACATGAAGCTGGAGTGGAAAAGAGGTGACTGGGCGGCGTATTTCGGGTTGATGACCAACAACCTGACCAATTTGCTGACCATGATGGGGCTGCTCATTTTTGTCGTCGGCATCCCGAAGGAGATTGTTTATGGACGCATCGCGCCGGCCTTCGGGCTGGCGGTGCTGACCGCGAGTATTTGCTATGCCTGGTTCGGCATGCAGATGGCGCGCGCCACCGGACGAACGGACGTCACCGCGCTGCCGTCCGGCCCCAGCGCGCCGTCAATTTTTACCGTGACCTTCCTGGTGCTGATGCCGGTCTATCAGCAGACCGGTGATGCGGAGTTCGCCATCCAGATTGGCCTGGTGTGGTGCTTTGTTGAGGCGATGATCCTCGCGGGCGGCTCGTTTTTAGGGGAAACCATCCGCAAGATGATTCCGCGCACCGTCCTGCTGTCGTGCCTGTCCGGTTTGGGTCTGCTGCTGCTGGCGATGAACCCGATGCTGCAGGCGTTCGAAGCGCCGACAGTGTCGTTTATCGTGCTGCTGCTGATCTTCATTAACTGGTTCGGTAAAAAGCCGATTTTCGCCCGCATCCCGACCGGCCTGCTGCTGCTGATAGCCGGTACCGCACTGGCGTGGATCTCCGGCCTGCAGAGCCCGGAAGCGATTAAAGCGTCCATGTCATCCTTCGGCTTTAACCCGCCGCAGGTGCACGTGGAGGGCTTCCTGCAGGGCCTGCCGCACGCGCTGCCGTATCTTGCCTCTGCCGTACCGCTGGGGCTGGCGAACTACATCTTTGACCTGGAAAACATCGAAAGCGCCCACGCGGCGGGGGATGAATATCCGACGCGTAAAGTCATGCTGGCAAACGGTCTGGCCTCCATGCTCGGCTGCCTGATGGGGAACCCGTTCCCGGTGACGGTCTACGTCGGCCATCCCGGCTGGAAAGCGATGGGCGCGAGCATCGGCTACACGCTGGCCTCCGGCGTAACCATGTTCATCGTGCCGCTGTTCGGGCTGGGGGCGTTTATGCTCGCCATCATTCCGATGACCGCCATCGTGCCGATTCTGGTGTTTATCGGCGTGGTCACCGCCAACCAGGTGGTGAGGGAAACGCCAAAAGTGGAGGTACCCGTCATCTTCATCTGCCTGTTCCCGTGGATCGCCAACTGGGCGCTGACCATGATGAACAGCGTGATGGGCGCGGCGGGCACGAATGCCGCCAAAATCGGTACCGACGTGCTGCACAGCAAAGGGATCTACTACGAGGGATTAGTCCATCTGGGGAACGGGGCACCGCTCGCCAGCATGCTGTGGGGCTGTATCGCCATTTTCGCCATCATCAACAAACCGCTGCGCGGCGCCGTTGCGGCTGCAGGTGGGGCGCTGCTGGCGCTGTTTGGGGTGATCCACGCCCCGGTCGTGGGCTTTGCCGAAGGCAGTTCGCTGATGTTCGTCACCGCGTATCTGATGATGGGCGGCATGTTTGTGGTGAAGCATGTGTTGGATAGCCGCGAAGCGGCGAACGCTGCGCCGGGTACCGTTGCGAAGGAGCACGTATGAAAGAGCTTATGGTTGTCGCCATTGGCGGTAACAGCATTATCAAAGACAACGCCAGCCAGTCGGTTGAACATCAGGCGCAGGCGGTGAAAGCGGTGGCAGAGTCGGTGCTGGAAATGCTGGCCTCCGACTATGACATCGTGCTCACCCACGGCAACGGCCCTCAGGTGGGGCTGGATCTGCGCCGTGCCGAAATCGCCCACGAGCGGGAAGGACTGCCGCTGACCCCGCTGGCAAACTGCGTGGCGGATACCCAGGGCGGCATCGGCTACCTGATCCAGCAGGCGCTGAACAACCGCCTGGCCGCGCGCGGGGAGCAAAAAGCAGTTACGGTCGTCACGCAGGTGGAGGTGGATAAAAACGATCCCGGTTTTACGCGCCCGACGAAACCTATCGGTGCGTTCTTCAGCGAGGCACAGCGCGACGAGCTGCAGCGCACGCACCCGGACTGGCACTTTGTTGAGGACTCCGGCCGTGGCTATCGCCGCGTGGTGGCTTCACCGCAGCCGCTGCGGATTGTTGAGGCGGATGCTATTAAGACGCTGACCCAAAAAGGGTATGTCGTGATCGGCGCGGGCGGCGGCGGTATTCCCGTGGTGCGCAGCGAACAGGGCGATTACCAGAGCGTCGACGCGGTGATTGATAAAGATCTCTCCACCGCGCTGCTGGCGCGGGAGATTGGCGCCGACGTGCTGGTGATTACCACCGGCGTGGAAAAGGTGTGCGTCAACTTCGGCAAGCCAAACCAGCAGGCGCTGGACATCGTTAACGTGGCGCAGATGAGGCGTTATATGGAGGAAGGCCACTTCCCGGCAGGAAGCATGCTGCCCAAAATCGTCGCTTCGCTGGAATTCTTACACCACGGCGGCAAACGCGTGATTATCACCTCGCCGGACTGCCTGCCCGCCGCGCTGCGCGGGGAAACCGGTACCCATATTGTGAATGAAGGAAGATAAGAGGAGTGAAAACAAAAGCCGCCGTGAATTTATCAGCCAGAGCGGCAAAATGGTGACCGCCTGTGCGCTGTTTGGCGCGACCGGCTCCGTCGCGTATGCTGCTGAATCCGCAAAGCCAACCTGCGAGACCGGCAAACCGATGAGCATCACCGCAAAACACTACTACCTCGACAACGTGCTGCTGGAGGCCGGGTTTAACGTCGACGGCGGCGTGGCGACGAGCACCCGCACCGAACTGAAAACGCTGGAGATTAAAGACGGGAAGATCGTCGCCCTGCGCGACAACAAGCGCCACGCCGACGCCACGCTGCCGCACTACGATGCGGGCAACAAGCTGATGCTCCCGGCGATGCGCGACATGCACATTCACCTGGATAAAACCTTCTACGGCGGTCCGTGGCGATCCCTGAACCGCCCGGCGGGCACCACGATTCAGGACATGATCCGCCTTGAGCAGAAGCTGCTGCCCGAGCTGCAGCCCTACACCCAGGAGCGTGCGGAAAAGCTGATCGATCTGATCCAGTCGAAAGGCTCCACCATCGCCCGCAGCCACTGCAACATTGAGCCGGTTTCCGGCCTGAAAAACCTGGAAAACCTGCAGGCTGTGCTGGCGCGCCGCAAAGCGGGTTTTGACTGCGAAATCGTCGCCTTCCCGCAGCACGGGCTGCTGCTGTCGAATTCTGAAAAGCTCATGCGCGAGGCGATGCAGGCCGGGGCGCACTACGTGGGCGGGCTGGATCCAACCAACGTTGACGGCGCGATGGAGAAATCTCTCGATACCATGTTCCAGATTGCGCTGGACTACGACAAAGGGGTGGATATTCACCTGCACGAAACCAGCCCGGCGGGCGTGGCGGCGGTGAACTACATGGTCGAAACCATGGAGAAAACGCCGGAGCTGAAGGGCAAGCTGACCATCAGCCATGCCTTCGCGCTGGCGACGCTCAACGAGCAGCAGGTGGATGAGATCGCCACCCGCATGGCGGCGCAGCAGGTGACCATCGCCTCCACCGTGCCGATTGGCACCCTGCATATGCCGCTGAAGCAGCTGCGCGAGAAGGGCGTGTTTGTGATGACGGGGACCGACAGCGTAATCGACCACTGGTCGCCGTACGGTCTGGGGGACATGCTGGAGAAAGCGAATCTCTATGCGCAGCTCTATATTCGCCCCAATGAGCAGACGCTCTCCCGGGCGCTCGGTATCGCCACCGGCGACGTGCTGCCGCTGAACGACAAGGGCGAACGCGTGTGGCCAAAAGCGCAGGACGACGCCAGCTTTGTGCTGGTGGACGCCTCCTGCTCAGCCGAAGCCGTGGCGCGCATTTCCCCGCGTACCGCAACGTTCCATAAGGGTAATCTGGTTTGGGGCGTAGTGGGTTGATGTGCATTTCTCCCTCTCCCTGTGGGAGAGGGTTGGGGTGAGGGCATCAGGCCGCAGGCAATGCTTTATACTGGGAGTCACATTCTTAAAGAGGGATCTGCCATGGCACAAAACATCTACGACAACCCGGCGTTTTTTGAAGGCTATGCCCAGCTTCCGCGTTCGGTGCAGGGTCTGGACGGCGCGCCGGAGTGGCCTGCACTAAAAAGCATGCTGCCGGATTTAACCGGTAAATCGGTTGTCGATCTCGGCTGCGGCTACGGCTGGTTCTGCCGCGCCGCGCGCGAGCTGGGCGCTGCTGACGTCACGGGGGTCGATATCTCAGAAAAGATGCTCGCCCGCGCGGCTGAACTGACTGACGACGCACGGATTCACTATCAGCGTAGCGATCTGGAATCACTCAAGCTCAACGAGAACAGTATCGATCTGGTCTACAGCTCGCTGGCGCTGCACTACCTGCCGGAGCTGGATACCCTGTTTGCGAAGGTTCAGCGCGCGCTTAAGCCCGGCGGCTGCCTGGTCTTTTCGATGGAGCACCCCATTTACACCTGCGCCTCCCGTCAGGGCTGGCTGACCGACGATAACGGCGAGCGGTTCTGGGGCGTGAACCATTATCAGGACGAAGGCCAGCGCGTCAGCAACTGGCTGGCGGACGGGGTGATCAAATACCACCGCACTCTGGGCACCACGCTTAACGCGCTCATCAGGGCTGGATTAACGATAAGCGAGGTCAACGAGTGGGGGCCAACGCAGGCGCAGATTGACGCCTGGCCCGCGCTGGCCGAAGAGGCGGAGCGCCCGATGCTGGTGCTGATCGCCGCCCGTAAGGATCAGTAGCCGACCTTGTATACGCGCCCGGTCTGCACGCCTTCCACGCTGCGACGATAGGCTTGCGCCACCGTGGCGGCAGGCACGCTTTCGAAGCCCGGGAAGAAGCCATCGTACGTGTCGACCGATTCGGTGAGCACCGTCGGGCTAATCAGGTTGATGCGGATCCCGCGCGACAGTTCGCAGGCTGCCGCGCGAACAAACCCTTCCAGCGCGGCATTCACCGTGGTGGCGTTCACGCCCTGCGCAATCGGCTCGTGCGCCACAATTCCGCTTATCAGCGTAATCGAGCCGCCTTCATTCAGGTAGTGCTGGCCGGTCAGCGCCAGGCGCACCTGCCCGAGCAGTTTATCCTGCAGCCCCTGGTTAAAGTCGCTGTCTTTCATGGTCGCGAGCGGGCCGAAGTAGAGGCCACCGCTGGCGGACACAATCGCATCCACCTGGCCGATTTTCTCGAAGAGCGCCTGAACGCTCGCCTGCGAGGTGATATCCACCTGCTCGTCGCCCTGCGTGCGACCGACGCGGATGACCTCGTGGCGACGACTCAGCTCTTCCGTTACCGCACGACCGACCGTACCGCTGGCACCAATAATAACGATTTTCATAGCTGACTCCTTCTGTTGTGAGCCTCTATTCTTTAATAAATAAAAATGCAGATAAACTGGGCTAAAGTTAGAAGATTGCTAACCAGGAGTTTGGAATATGGATAAGCTTCGCAGCATGGAAATCTTTATTGCAGTAGTGGAAAGCGGCAGTTTTACCGGTGCGGCGGCACGGCTGGAGATGTCGGCGGTGATGGTGGGCAAGTACGTTGCGCTGCTGGAATCACAGCTTGGTACCCGCCTGCTGGAGCGTAACACGCGCCGTCAGAGCCTGACGGATGCCGGACGCGTCTATTTCGACGAGGCGAAGCGGGTGCTGGAGCAGGTCTCCATTGCTGAGAATGCAGTCGAGCGGCTCCGTGCTGCACCTGCCGGAACGTTGCGCGTCACGGCACCCACGTCGTTTGGCGGCTGCGTGATTGCCCCGCTGACGGCCACCTTTTTGCAGCGCTACCCGGAGGTACGCATCGAGCTGGATCTCACCAATCGGATGGTCGATCTGGTGGAGGAGGGCGTCGATCTGGCCATTCGCATTGGTGACGTTCGTAATGACGATCTGGTGGCGAAATATCTGTGCCCCTACAACATGGTGATCTGCGCCGCACCGGACTATTTAGCGCGACACGGCACGCCGCAAACGCCAGACGATCTGGTGGATCATCTCTGTCTTTCGCACACGGTGTGGACCGCACGTAACGAGTGGCGGCTGCCGGGCGTGGAAGGGGAGGTGCGCTGGAAGCGGGATGCGATCTTAAGATGTAACGACGGCTACGGCTTACGCATGGCGGCGCGGGCCGGGGCGGGGCTGTTGCTGCAACCGGAAGTGCTGGTGGCGGAAGAGCTGGCAAGCGGCAGGCTGGTACGCGTGCTGGAGCCGTTCACGCCCGCGCCGAGGCCGGTGCATTTATTGTGGCGTCAGGATTTACGTCAACTGCCTAAGCTTACGGAATTTATCGCCCATATTCTGCTAAGATTGGGCACAATATAAAAAAAGAAGGTAATCAAAGAATGTCTGCAAACAAACTCGCCAGCAGCGCGCAGGGCCTGCAATCATCTGCCATCCGTGAATTATTAAAACATAGCAAAATGGCAGGGGTGATTTCGCTGGGCGGGGGGATTCCTAATCCCGATCTGTTCGATCACGAAGGGCTTAAAATTGCTGCCGATGCCGTCTTATCTCAGCATTTTGGCGAGGCGTTCCAGTACGGCCTGACGGAAGGCGTCCCGGGGCTGCGCGAGGAAATTAAACGCATCTGCGAGGGGCGCGGTATCGCCTGTAAGGCCGATGATGTCGTTATTACTTCCGGCTCGCAGCAATCTCTTGACGTGCTGGCGCGTGCGTTAATCAACCCGGGTGACACCGTTGTGGTTGAGCGTCCAACCTATCTTGCCGCGCTGCAGGTCTTCGGCCTGGCGCAGGCCAACTTTGAATCCGTTGGCACCGACGGCGACGGTATGAAGGTGGACGAACTTGAGGCCCTGGTGGCAAAGAAAGCCATCAAAGCGGTCTATATTGTTCCGACGTTTGGCAACCCTGGCGGGGTAACCCTTTCTGAAGCGCGCCGTAAGCAGCTGGTGGAATTATCGAAGCGCTATGACTTCGTGATTATTGAAGACGATCCTTACAGCGAAATTAATTATACCGATGAAGTCTTTCGCCCGTTAATCGCCCATGCCAAAGATATCGGCAATGAAGAGAACGTGGTGTATACCTCGACCTTCTCTAAAATCCTCGCGCCGGGCACTCGCGTAGGCTGGGTGCTGGTGCCGGAATGGCTGAAGCGCGCGGTAGTGAACCTTAAGCAAACCACCGATCTGCACACCAGCACGCTGTCGCAGCTGATGACGTATGAATATCTGAAAACCGGTCGTCTGGCCGATCAGATTAAAATGATCCGCGAAGCCTATCGCCAGAAATACCAGACGTTCGCAACCGAGCTGGAAGCCGAGCTGGGCGACGTGATGTCGTTCCACAAGCCGAAGGGCGGTATGTTCCTGTGGGCGAAGATGAATAATGGTAGTAACACCACCCGCTGGCTTGAAAAAACGTTAAGCAACGGCGTAGTATTTGTGCCTGGCGAGTTTTTCTACTGCAATGAGCCAGACCCAACGACGCTGCGCATGTCATTTGTGACGCCAACGGATGAAGATCTGAAAGAGGCGGTTCAACGCCTGAAAAAATCGCTCTAAAAGAGCTGCGCATAATGGCTTTCCTGCCGTTATGCGCAATACGCGTTCAGGGCGGCACGGGCCGCTATCGTTCATGGTGAGTTCCATGTTTGAATTTCTGATCGGTGTCGTTACCCACACGCCCGTCTGGGTGTGGGTGCTGTTTATCTTCCTCATCTCTCGCGGCATTAAAGCCCGCAGGCCCGCTACCGTTACGCTGGAGAGGCTTGCCATCATTCCCGCTATCTTTCTTCTCTGGGATATCTACGATCTGGTGGTCTACCGCACGTTAACCCCCGGGACTGTCGCATTGTGGACGGCGGGGATCCTCGCCGGGGCCGCGCTGGGGTATTTCCTGATTAAGCAGGCGGTTATCACCCGCGCAGAGGCGCCGCGCACCCTTTTCCGCCAGGCAGACTACACCGCGCTGCCGTTTATGATGCTGGCGTTCGGGGTAAAGTATGTGCTGGGCGTGATGAGCGCGGTCTCTCCCCAGACGATGCAGCAGCCCGCCATGAGCGCGCTGGCGATCGTCTCCGGCGGCGTGTTTGCCGGCGTGTTTATCGGGAAATTTGCGCGCTATATTGGAGTGTATAACAGTGCCGCACCGCGCCCGGCGGAGTGACGTTATTCTGTCGCGTGTGCCAGCGTGCGGTCTGCAGCATCGCCGCTGAGTGCTCGCGTGACTTCATGGATCCGCCAGATTTTCCCTTCACGCAGCGCGGCAAACAGGTAAACCTCGATCTCTGCCTGACGACCATCAGGATATGTGACCGTCACGATATGCCGGTCAGCCAGAAGTTCGTCATGACAGGCTATCTCCGCCACGCTAAAGGCGATCGCGCGGATCTGCGAGCGGACGTGGTTCAGGTGCTGAATAAAACCCCGGTAGTCAAGGGCGTGACCGTCCGTAAACTGCTGGTAATCGGGCGTAAATACCTCTTCAGGACCGATATCGCCGTTGAACAAGCGGGTTAACAGGCACGCCATTTTTTCGCGCTGCGCGGCGTTGTCAGGCTGGGCTACCAGGGACGTGATAATGCTCATACGGGCTCCTTATGTGGTTGATTCCCCATTATCCTTGACAGCCGAAGACGTGGTTTCTGTAATAGGTCGATGAATAACGATTTTCGGTCAAAATGAGATGGTCAGTTTTGAAACGCTCCGTCATCCCGGCGGGTACCGAACGCCATGGCACAGTCATCGCACCGGCCAGCTGTGGCGCATTGCAACGGGTCTATTGGTCATTGAGACGCAGCAGGCGCGCTCGGTCGTACCGGCAAAACACATCGGCTGGATCCCGCCAGGTCAGCAGCACGCCGCTTTTTCTGAAAGTGAGATAGAAGGCTGCGCTATCTATCTTGAACCCGCCAGCTGTGCAGGGCTTCCCGATGCGCCCGCGCTGTTCGAGCCCGACGATCTCACTCATGCACTGTTTTCCCGTTTATGTGGTGCAGAGAACGAGTACGATCCGCGAAAGCTGACTTTGCTGCTGGATGAGCTTGCCCTGACGCCCCAGATTCACTTTTCTCTGCCCGTGCCGACGGATCCGCGTCTGAAGAACGTGGTCAGCCATTTGCTGCAGTTTGTCGATGATAACCAGACGGTAGAGAGTCATGCCCGCCGTGCGGGGATGAGCGTACGTACGTTCAATCGTCGGTTTAGTGCCCAGACCGGAATGAACTTTGTTAACTGGCGGCAGCTGGCACGCGTCATGCGGGCAATGGAGTGGCTGGCGGCAGGGAAGCCGGTAGGGTGGATTGCGCTGTCCTGCGGCTACAGCAGCGTCAGCGCATTTATTGAGGTTTTCAGAGCATGGACCGGTAAAACACCGGGGCAGTGGGCGATGTTGCGGTCTGATGCCCTCCCCACGTCCCGCTGAGCTTTACAATGTAGGCCGGGTAAGGCGAAGCCGCCACCCGGCGATTGACTACCGCTCCCTCAGCGCCTCTTTCGCCCGGTTGAACGGCTTAATCAGATAATCCAGCACCGTTTTCTCGCCGGTCTTAATGTCTACCGTGGCAATCATCCCCGGCACAATCGAGAAATGCCTGCCCGCCTTATTGACCAGGTAATCCTGGCTGGTGCGGATAAACACACGGTAGTAAAACACCTCCGGCTTGGCCTCGTCCTGAATGGTGTCCGGGGAAATGGTCTCGACCACGCCGTGCAGCCCGCCGTAAATGGCGTAGTCGTAGGCGGTGATTTTGACCAGCGCTTCCTGGTTCGGGTGGATAAAAGCGATATCACGCGGCGAGAGGCGGGTTTCGATCAGCAGGTGATCGTCCACCGGCACTATCTCCATCAGCTCGCCGTTGGGCGGGATCACCCCGCCGATGGTGGTGACCTTGATGTTTTTGACGATCCCGCGCACCGGCGATTTCACCGTCAGACGGGTGACGGAATCCTGACGGCCTTTCAGGATCGCCGAGACCATATCCACCTCCGCGTTGGCCTTGGAGAGCGCCTCGCGCGCCTGGACGTAATACTGCGAACGCACGTCGGTGAGCTTCAGCTCCAGATCGCTTTTCTGCCGCTGCAGGCGCAGCACCTCCACGTGGCTGGCGGCGCCGGTTTTGACCAGCCGCTGGGTAATAGCCAGCTCTTTATTCGCCAGATCTAACGCGGCGCGAAGCTCCCGCTGGGTATCCTCCAGCTGCGCGCGGCGGGAGTTGTACAGCCGCGTTTCGTCGGCAATCAGATCCGGCCATTTTGCCAGCGAAGGGGGGAACTTCAGCGGGAGATCGTTCACCTCGGCGTACAGGCGGGCGCTGGAGGCCAGTGAAGCCCGGTAGCGCGCCGCGCTTTCGCCGACGTTCGACTCTGAACGGGTAGGATCAAGCCGCGCCAGCACCTGCCCGGCCTGCACCTGATCCCCCTCGTGGACGTTCAGCTCGGTGAGGATCCCCCCGTCCAGCGACTGTAAAACCTGCTCGCGCGAGCTGGGGATCACTTTACCCGAGCCGGTTGATACCTCATCCAGCATGCCAAACCACGCCCAGACGCCCAGCACCACAAACATCAGCAGCGAGAAGATCACGATCCGACGCGCGCCGGTGTAGCCGCTTTCGGAGTCGAGGGCATTATCCAGATCGTCCATTGCCGCCACGTCACGCTGACTGATTTTCATTTTTCCACTCCCGTCCGGTTGCTGCCTGCTGCTGTTGCTGCATACGGCTGTTGTTCAGCGCCTGGGCTTTTGGCGCGTCCATCACCAGCATCCCCTCTTTCAACACCACGACGCGCTCCACCAGCTCCAGAACCGGTACGCGATGCGTAGCGACAATCAGGGTGCGGTGCCCGAGCCAGTCGCCCAGCCGCTGGATAAATTCCCGCTCGGTGTGCTCGTCGAGCGACGCGGTGGGTTCATCCATCAGCACGATATTCGGATCGCGCAGGAGCATTCGCGCCAGCAGAATCGACTGGCGCTGCCCGCCGGATAACCCCACGCCGTTTTCCATGATCGGGTAGTCCAGCCCTTTGGGCAGCTTCTGCACGAAGCCCGCCGCACCGGTCAGCTCCAGCGCCTCGAAAATCTCTTCGTCGGTGGCGCGCGGCATGCCGAGGGTAATGTTTTCGCGCAGGGTGCCGTAAAACAGCCGGGCGTTCTGGGTCATAAAGCCGACGTTGCGCCGGACGTCGGCGACGTCGAGATGCGGCAGGCTGAAGTTATCAAGCCGCAGCTCGCCGGCTGCCAGATCCATCCCGCCCGCCATGGCCTGCAGCAGGGTCGATTTGCCCGCGCCGTTGCGACCGAGGATCGCCACTTTCTCACCCGGCCGGATCTCCAGGCGGTTAATGCGCAGCGCCATGCGCGGATCGTCCGGCTGATAGCGGAACTGCGCCTGCTCGAAGAGGTAGTGACCGCGCAGCACGTCCTGGCGGATCGGTGTCTCCTCGCGCTGGTTTTCGGTGGGAAGCTGCATGATGCTGTCCAGCCCCTCTTTTGCCGCTTTGACCTGCTGCCAGCGCGCCAGCACGCCGCACAGCGTCGCCATCGGGGCGATCATGCGGGAGGCCAGCATCGACGCGGCGACCACCGAGCCGGTGGTCAGGGTGCCGTCGATCACCATCGGCGCGCCGACCACAATCACTCCGGCGTAAACCAGGCTCTGGATGGTCATGCCCCAGCTGATCAGGTTCTGCGTCAGCTCGCGGGTGCGCAGGCCGGATTCGGCGGTGATCTGGATATAGCTGTTCCACTGCTGCAAAAAGCGGTTTTCCGCCTGCATCAGCTTGATGTCCTCCAGCCCCTGCACGCTCTCCACCAGCACCGCGTTGCGCAGGGTCGATTCATGAGCTGACTGTTTCGCCAGCTCCGCCAGCTTCTTCTGCAGCAGCAGGCCGGGCAGGACCATGATCACCGCCGCGACCGGGGCGATCCACGCCAGCTGCGGGGCGATGATCGCCAGCACCACCACGAACAGTAAAAAGAAGGGCAGGTCGACAATCGTCGAGATGGTGGACGAGGTGACCATCTCACGGATCTGCTCCAGCTCGCGCAGCTGTGAGATAAAGCTCCCGGTGGATCGGGGGATCGCGCTGTTGCGCAGCCGCAGCGCGTGGCCGAATACGCGATCCGAGACGCGCATATCCGAGCGCTTGCCCAGTAGATCCATAATGTGCCCGCGCGCCACGCGCAGCACAAAGCCAAACAGGGTGGCAATCAGCACCCCGATGGTCAGGACGTACAGCGTCGGGTAGGACTGGGCGGGGATCACCCGGTCATAGACCTGCATGGAAAAGACGATCCCGGAAAGCGACAGCACGTTGATAAACAGCGCGGCCAGCATTACCCAGCTGTAGGGGCGGAGATCGCGCATCACCAGCCGGTAGAGCCAGTCCGGCCGGTATTTTGAAATATAGGCGTCCACGCGGCTGTCCTTCAGCGCGGCGAGCGGACGCAGGGCAATAACGTGGCGGATAGCGGGCAGCATCGCCGTCATCGACAGCCGGTTGGTGTAGGTCTCATCGCCGAAAAAACTGACTTCCAGCGTGTCATCGCCGTCGAAGTGCTCGATCGCACCGACCCGGCCGTCATTCAGCGCCACCACCACCGGCAGACGCCAGCTGTTGATCGACTGCTGGTCAGCGGTGAGCAGTTGAAACGACAACCCCGCCTCACGCGCCAGCTGGGTGAGGGCGGGTACCATCGGTTTGCCTTTCAGCCACGGTGCGCCTGCGATCAGCGCGCCGGGCGAGCAGGCGACGCGGTAGCGCGTGGCGATAAAGCCAAAGGCCTGCGCCCACTGCGCCAGCGCCTCATCCGTCATGTTTTCACCTTGCGGGATATCACGCTGCTTCATGGCTGGATCTCCACGGTCTGGATGGTGCGGTTATCAAGATCGAACGCATGACGCAGCTGCCCGGTGTTATACAGGCAGTTGAGCTGCAGCTGGTGCAGCTGACCGAGGGTCTGCTGCTGGGTGAAGCGCGCCTGATAGACCTCCTGTTCGGCGTTGAGCACGTCGAGCAGCGGGCGCGAGCCGAGGTCAAGATATTGCTGCTGGTACAGCTCACGGGTGCGGGCGCTGAGGGCTTCCTGGCGGCCCTGGATTTGCAGCGTGCTTTGCAGGCTCATCACCTGGCTACGGGCTTCCAGCAGTTTCTGGCGGACATCCAGGCGCGTGCGCTGAATGGTGGACTGCGCCGCCTCCACCGCGTGTCCGGCAGCGTTACGCCGGGCGGTGAGGCCGCCGCCCTGATAGAGCGGCATCTGCACTTTCACCCAGGCGGAATACTGGGTGCGATCCCGCGTTTCGCTGCCCGCATAGCGGTCGTTCATGTAGTGACGCACCTCCGGTTCCAGTGAGACGGTTGGCGTCATCTGCGCGTCGGCGTAGTCGAGGTTAGCCTGGGCGACGTTAGCCTGCGCCCAGGCGGCGAGAACGGCGGGAACCAGACGGTCGTCCGGCTCGGCGATATCGCAGCTCCGGCCCAGCTTTTGCGGAAAGTCGTTGCTGATCGCGTTCAGGCTGTTCCAGCCGAGAAAGCTCATCAGCGTGGCGCGGGCGCTGTCGAGGCTGGCCTGGTACTGCATCAGCTGGGCGCGCGCGCCTTCGATACGCGCATCGGTCTGCACCACGTCAGAGAGCGACGTGGCGCCCTCGTCGTTACGCTGGCGGGTCAGCGTGCCGATGGAAGAGAGGGCTTCAAGCTGCTCTTTGGCAGTGTCGACCATCTGCTGCCAGGTTTGCACCTGTACCATGGCGACGGCGGTATCGTGGGCGATGGTGTCGATACTCACCAGCACGTTGGCCTGCTGCTGGGCAACGCCAGCGCTTTCGGCGCGCACCTGGCTGGCTACTTTGCCAAAGTCGTAGAGCATTTGTGAGAGAGAAAGCACCAGCGACGGCGTAAAGCCGTTCTGATCGCCATCGTGGGAATAACCGTTGTCCACGCCGGCATTTATCTGCGGATAGTATTTTGATTTCGCGACGTCCACCTCTTCGCTCTGCTGGTAGAGTTTGCCCACGGCTTCGCTGATGGCCGGGTGCCAGGTAACGGCGCGGTTGACGGCCTCGCCAAGCTGCAATGAACCTGGAGCGGCGTTGCCTGCTACCGGGGCCACGCGCCCGTTGAGTGAGGGGAGTTCCTGCGTTTCGCGAAGCTGTCCGGTATTGATGGTTGCCGCCGGATTTGCGCAGAAAGCGGGCACAGATATCAGGCAGCACGAGAGCCACCAGTAAGGCATCTTCATTCCCATGTCATGTCCCTAATAAAATAAGTAAAGCTTTATTGTTATGCCCGGGCGCTGTGCGCCCGGGTCATCTCTTGCAGGTGCTATCAGGTAATGATGTGTTGCTGGTTAACAAGCTCGTCGTAGGTGGTCTGAACGTTATCAAGCGTAACGAGCGTGGTATTAGTGTAGGTGGACCCCGCACCATCACGGTCGATGGAGATCACAGTGTTGCTACCGCTTTGTGTGACATGGATATAATTCCCCAACGAGGCGGTATTACCGTCCCAGCCCACCAGCAGATCGCCAATGTCGATCTTGTCTCCCTGCGCCAGCGAGAACCCGGTCCAGTGATCGCCTCCGGCGCTGCTGACGTTACCCGCCGTGGCATTCCCCACCGTACTGTTCAGCACCTGGTAAATCAGCGTATCGCCGTAGGCCGTACCGGTGATGGCGTCGTTATGCTCCGAGCTGATGAACTGCGGCGCCATATTGATGGTTAGCGTGGCGCTGTCCGTGTTGCCGTTGGCATCGGTCAGGGTGTAGTTGAAGGTCTCCTTCGAGGTCATGGTTGAGAGCGATACCCCGCTGTTGAGGGTATAGGTGTAATGACCGTCAGCGCCGATCGCCAGGATGCCGTAATGGCCGGTGATGTTCACCGTTGCGCTGCCGGTATACGGATCCAGCGTGGTGGTCACGCCGTTGTAACCGGTCACGCTCAGACGGGTATCCACCGAGTGGAGCTGATCCAGCACGCCGCCAGAGTCGGTACCGTCAAAGATGTTGCCGTTGACGGTGTGGCTGCCTGTGACGTCAAAATCACTCAGCGAGTAGGTGGTGCCGTTCACGCTTGGCGTGATGGTGATGGTCCCCACGCTGAGCCCCGGGACGCTGCCGGTAAAGTTCAGCGTATAGGTCCCGGCGTTGAGATCCAGCCCGGTCAACGGAACGTCGATACTGCCGCCCAGCAGCGAGCCGCCGCTGAAGGAGCCGCTGCGGATGACGCCCGAGCCGTCGCTGATGGACCAGTTCACCGTCAGTCCGCCCAGCGCCAGCAGCGATGCCACGTTAAAGTGCAGCGACGCGTTGTGCAGCGCGGTGTTTGGGTCGACCACGAAGGTTCCGCTTCCGCTGCCCTGGGTTGATGAGAACAGGGCCGTCGTCCAGCTGGCGACGCCCACGGTGGTATCCGAGTAGACCGACGTGTGATGCACCGAGGTGAGGTCCATCGTGGCGCTGACATCGTTCACCGCATTCATCGCCTGCGCGGTTGGGGTGATGTTGAGCGACGCCGTATCCTTCGAGCCGTCAGGCGCGGTAACGGTGTAAACGAAGGTATCCGGCGTGCTGATATGGTCCGCCCCCACGCCGCTTCTCAGGGTATAGGTGTACTGACCGGACGAATTGATGGTCAGCGTGCCGTATTCCCCCTGAATGGTGGTGGTGCCGCTGCTGTTGACCGCCACGCCGTTCACTTCGGTAACCAGCGTGCCCGCTGGCACCGGGTCATTCGCCAGCACGTCGCCCGTGGTGGTTTCGCTGATACTCGCCACGCTGTAGACATGATCCTGCAGGACGCTCAGGGTGTAACCCGTCAGTACAGCGATCCCGGACGCGGTATTCAGCAGGAACAGATACTCCCCGGCAGGCAGGTTCAGCGTCAGCTGCGGTGACGTTCCCCCCAGCAGCGGGGCGCGCAGCCAGCCCGATTCGACGCGAACCTGCTCGAAGGTCTGGGTCGCGTTGTTGAACTTATAGACGTACAGATCGAACACCGACGCCAGCGCCACGCCGCCCACCGAGGCCTGGATGGTCATGGTGCGGGTCGTGCCTTCCTCCACGTTGTAGATAATCGGGTTAGTCATGTCGTCCAGCAGGTTAAGCCCCAGCGTGTTGCCGAGATTAATGCCCACCAGGGTAAAACCGTTCTGAGACGAGGCGCCGTTATTAATTTCGTGCACGCTGGTGTCGAAGGTCAGGGCGTTGGTGTCGTCAACGGCGACAATACCGTTGACTACCGTACCGGCACCCAGGGACAGCACCAGCTGTGCCGACGCGCTGACGCCGTTATGGGTAATGGTGTAGGTGAAGCTCTCCGTGCGGCCAATGACCGCGGCGCTGGTGTCGGTCAGGCTGTAGGTGTAGCTGCCGTCGCGGTTAATGGTCAGCGTACCGTACTGGCCCTGAATCACCGTGCCGTCGGCGTTCACGCTGGTGGTGGCGCCCTGGGCGTTAGTGACCGCGGAGATAGTGGTCCCTGCCGGCGCGTTGTCGCTGCCGGCGGTTGGATCCGTATCGAGGATCACGTTGCCGTTGAGGCTGGTTTCACCGGTGACCGTACCCGGACCGGTCTCTTTCACCGCCACGTCGAGGCTGGTGTAGGAGCCGGTCGCCAGCAGGTTGGTGTTGTAGCTGAGCACGCGATAGTTGCCGTCAGCCAGCCCGGTCAGGTTCAGTGAGACGCCGGTTGCGCCGAGGGTCAGCAGATCGGCAAACTGCGGCTGGCCGGTATCCACCACGGTGGTCCAGGCGCCGTTGACGTAATGCTGAACCACCAGCTCCAGGGTATTGAGCAGAGAGAGCACCGCCCCCGTGGCGTTGGCGTTCACCACGATATCCGCGCTGCCGCCGCTGCCCACCGTGAAGTTCACCTGGGCGGTATCGTTGCCCAGCAGCGTCAGGACGTTGCCGACGGCGCCGACCAGCAGGAAGCCGTAATCGCTGTACTGGCTGTTGGTCACGGTCGCCGTGGTGCTGAGGTTCAGCTCTTCGACGTTATTGCTGGCGGAGAGCGGCACCACCGGCGCAAGGGCAGAGCCCGGCAGCGAGGTGTTGCCTGCGACGTCGGTGGCGGTGATCTGCAGCGTCTGGCCTTCGGTCTGTTTGTTAATGAAGGTGTAGCTGTAGGTGCCGTTGCTGCCCGCAGTGGCGGTCACCGTCGAGCCGTCCGCAAGGCGGATAGCGACGGTGCTGCCTGCTTCCGCAGTCCCGGTCAGGACGCTACCGTCAGCGTTAAAGGTCCCGGTCGGTGCCGTTGGCGCGATCGTATCGACGATAATCGTCGTCACGGCGGACGCCACGCTGGTGTTGCCCGCCGCATCGGTGGCCGTGGCGGTGAGGTTATGCGTGCCTTCCGCCAGCGCGGTGGTAGTTTGCGCCAGGGTCCAGTTGCCGCTGCCATCGGCGGTCACCGTACCCACCAGCGTGATGCCATCGTAGATCCGCACCGTGGCATTCGCTTCGGCTGTCCCGCTCAGCGTTGGGCGCGTGTCGTTGGTCGGATTCGTACCGGTCACCGGCCCGGTGACGCTGCCGACATCATCAATGACCGAACTGATGACCGGCGCGGCTGGCGGGAGGGTATCGACGTTAATCACATACCCGGCGGTGGGCGCGCTGGCGTTGCCTACCGCATCGGTAGCGGTAAAGGTTAAATTGTGCGCGCCGTTGCTCAGCGCCGGAGATGGCGTAAAGCTCCACGCCCCACCGGTCGCCGTCACGCTGCCGATTTGCACGCCATTATCAAAGATTTTCACCGTGGAACCCGCTTCTGCCGTGCCGCTGAGCGTTGGCTGCGCGTCGTTGGTGATCCCGCCGTTGGCAATCGGCGTCGCCGCATTGCCCACGTCATCCACGATACTGGTCAGCACCGGCAGCGCAGGCGGCGTGGTGTCGACAGTGAGGCTGAAGCTGCTGGAGGACACGCTGGTGTTGCCTGCCGCATCCGTGGCCTGCGCGGTAAAGCTGTGCGGACCACTCGCCAGCGTGGTGGTGAGCAAGATACTCCAGTTCCCGCCGCTATCCGCGGTGCCCGTTCCGACAAGCGTGGTTCCCTCATAGATCTTCACGGTGGCAAACGGTTCACTGGTCCCGACAAGGCGCGGTACGGTGTCGTCGGTTGTCTGCCCGGACGTGAGCGGGCCGGTGAGGCTGCCCACGTCGTCTATCGCCTGGCTGATAACCGGCGCGTTCGGTGCCGCGGTATCAATAATCAGGGTAAAGTCCGGCGAGGTCGGGCTGACGTTGCCCGCTGCATCGGTGACCGTGGCGGTCCAGGTATGGCTGCCGCTGGCCAGCGGCGCTGACGGCGTAAAGCTCCATGCCCCGGTACCGTCCGCCTGAACGGTGCCGACCGGCTGCCCGTTTTCATAAACGGTGACCGTGGCGTTGGCGGTCGCGGTGCCGTTCAGCGTCGGCGTGGTATCGTCGGTGCTCTGCCCGGAAAAGAGCGGGGTTTGAATGCTGCCCGCGTTGTCACCCGCGGTCGAAATGACCGGCGCCGACGGTACGCCCGTATCCACCGTCAGGTTAAACGGCGTCGTCGTGCTGCCGGTATTGCCTGCCACGTCGGTGGCGTTGAAGGTGATTGCGTGCGGCCCGTCGCCCAGATCGGTGCCCGGGGTGAAGGTCCAGTTGCCCTGGGCATTCACCACCGCCGTGCCAATTTCGCTGCCATCAACGATCACGTGCACTGTGGCACCCACGTCGCCCGTGCCGTTGAAGGTCGGACGCGCGTCGTTGGTCGTGTTGCCCGACGTGAGCGTCCCGGTGACGGGCGCGACATCGTCAATTACGCTGGTCACCACCGGTACGCCAGGGGCTGCGGTATCAACGGTAAAGGCAAAGACCGATGAGTTCGCCGAGGCGTTGCCTGCCGCATCCGTTGCATAGACGCGAAGGGCGTAGCTGCCGTCGCCCAGCGGCGTGGTCGGCGTAAAGGACCAGTTCCCGCCTCCGTCAACGGTTGCAGTACCAATCTGCGTGCCGTTATTCATGATGTGAATAGTGCTGCCCGCCTGCCCGGTACCGCTGATGGTTGGGGTGCTGTCGTTGGTCACCTGGCCGCTGGTGAGGTTGCCCGTGACGCCGCCAGGGACGTTGTCGTTTACCGTATCCAGCGTCGGAACCGTCGGTGCCGTCAGGTCAACCACCACGCTCCAGGGGGCGGAGGCCGCGCTGACGTTGCCCTGCGGATCGGTCGCCCGAACGGTGAAGCTGTGCGAGCCTTCACCGAGCGCGGTGTCAGGGGTAAACGTCCATGCGCCGTTGCTATCAGCCGTCACCACGGCGATCTGCGTGCCGCCATCGAAAATAGTCACCACGCTGTTTGCGTCCGCTGTCCCTGTAAGGGTTGGCGTGGCGTCATTCGTTTCGCTGCCGCTGACCACCGTGGTGGCAGCGTTACCGACATTGTCCGTAACGTTGGTGATGACCGGCGTGGCGGAAACGGAGTCCACCACGACGGTGAAGCCCGCAGAAGGACCGCTCTGATTCCCCGCCGGGTCTGTCTCGCGGATGGTCAGGACGTTATTCCCCTCTGCCAGAGGCGGCGTGGTGTAGCTCCAGGTGCCGGTATTGCCGATCACCACGCTGTCCAGCAGCACGCCGTTGTTGTAGATGGAGATGGTATCGCCTGCTGCGCCGGTGCCGGTGAGGGTCGGCTGGTTGTCGTTGGTGGTCTGCCCGCTGGTCAGCGGACCGGTGCCTGGGCCGACGTCGTCAATTACGGCGCCGATGGTCGGCGTGCCCGGTGCGGTGAGGTCAATGGTAACGCTAGCCGCCGGAGAGCGGCCGCTGGTCAGGTTATTGAGGGTCGCGGTCACCTCAAAGGTGTGTAGCCCCTCGCCAAGCGCGGCTGGCGTATAGCTCCAGTTGCCGCTGCCGTCGGCAGTGACTGTCGTCAATGGCGTCGCGCTACCGTCCAGGTAGATAGCGATCTGGCTCCCCGCCTGAGCCGTACCGGTGAGGGTCGGGGTGGTGTCGTTGGTGGTTTTGTCTTTCACATCGCCCGTGATTGGGGCGACGTCATCGTTGATCGCCGTGATGACGGGCACCTGCGGCAGGTCGAGCGGTGAATCGGTAACGATAAAGGACGCGCCAGGGCTGGCATTTCCTGCGGCATCGGTAGCGCTTACGGTCAGCGTGGTCGGATCCAGCTGCGCCGGGCTCAGCGCAATGGAGAAGCTGCCGTCGCTTGCGACAACGCCGGTACCAATGACGGTCCCACCGCTGTCTTTCACGGTAACGGTGGTTCCCGCTTCGGCATTACCGGTCAACGGGGTCCCCTCCTGTGCCAGGGACATGTTGGTCGGGTCGGCAGGTGCGGCGGTGTCCACCGTCACGCTCAGCGGCGTCGAGTTTCCGGAGGCGTTACCCGCAGGGTCGGTAGCAGAGACGGTGAAGGTGTGCGGGCCATCCGACAGCGTTGTGCCTGCCGTCCAGCTCCAGCTGCCGTCCGGCTGTATCGTGACCGGCACGCCCGACGGGGTACCGTCGATGGAGACGATAACGGTGGTGCCGGGTTCGCTGGTCCCGGTGAGGGTCGGCGTGCCGTCGCGGGTGTAGAGCACGTTGTTGGTGAGCTGGCTGTCTGAAACGGCATTAATTTGCGGAATCTCAGGCGCAGCGGTATCGAGCGTGACGGTAAAGACCGCACTCGGCGCGCTGATGTTGCCCGCCGCATCCACGCCCGCAACGGTAATGTTCAGCGGGCCGTCCGTTTGCACTGGAAGCGTCAGGCTCCATTCTCCGTTAGCGACCACGACACGGCCCAGTTCGACGCCGTTATTGTAGACGATCACTGTCTCACCGTTAACGCCGGTTCCGCCCACTGTCGGCGTGGTATCCGTGATGTAGCCCCCGTTCGGCTCGCCGCCCACGGCGCCAATCACTGGCGTATCCGGCGCCACGGTATCCACGGTGATCGTAATGGCTGCCGACGGGTCAGAGACGTTGCCCGCCTCATCGGTGGCGGTGGCGGTATAGACGTGGCTGCCCTCCGCAATATTACTGTCAGGGCGCCAGCTCCAGTTGCCGTTGCTGTCTACCGTGACGGTACCAACGATAGTTGGCGTGCCGCCGTTGACCGTGTCAGTGATGTTGATAACGTCGTTCGGCGTACCGGTGCCGCTCAGGACCGGGCGCGGATCGTTGGTGGTGCCGCCATCGGGAACGGGACCGGTGATCTGGGTGACGCTGTCAGTAATGACCGGTGCTGCAGGCGTAGCCGGCGGGTCGGTGTCAATGGTGATGGTGACCGGCTGCGACGGGGCGCTTTCGTTGCCCGTGCCGTCCACGTTGGTGACGGTCAGGGTGATGTCATAGGTGCCGCCGGGCAGCGGGGATGGCGGCGTCCAGGACCAGTTGCCGGTATTGTCCACGACAGCGTCACCGATTTTGACACCGTTGCCGTAGATCGTCACGGTATCGCCCGCCGTGCCGGTACCGCTCAGGGTCGGCGTGGTGTCGCGGGTGATTTCTCCCGGGTTCAGCGGCGTTTGCGTTGTGCCGCCGTCAGGATTGACGGTAATTGCCGGGATATCCGGCGTGGCAGGTGCGACGGTATCCACCGTTAATACAAACGGGCTGGAGATAGTGGTATTGCCGGCGGCATCCGTGGCGTGAACCGTCAGGGAATGCGGGCCGTCGGTGAGCGGGGTGACCGGCGTAAAGCTCCAGCCGCCGCTGCCGTCGAGGGAAGCGGTGCCGAGCAGGGTTGTGCCGTCATAGACGGTGATCACCGCATCCGCCGGAGCGGAGCCCTGCAGCAGCGGCTGGGTGTCGTCGGTGGTATCGCCGCTGGTGAGCGGGCCCTGAACGCCGCCGACGTCATCGGTCACGGTGGCAATGGTGGCAGCCGTTGGCGGTGTGGTATCGACGGTCAGGGTGAAGCCGCTTGACGGCTGGCTGGTGTTGCCCGCCGCATCGGTGGCGACAACGGTAAAGGTATGAGGCCCCTCCCCAAGCGGCACGGTGGGGGTATAGGTCCACACGCCGTTGTTGTCGACCGGGGCTGTGCCAAGAACGGTACCATCCAGGCGGATGGTGACCGTCGAGCCTGGTTCAGCCGTGCCGTTGAGCGTCGGCGTGGTGTCGTTGGTGCTGTCGTTGGGGTTGAGCGCGCCGAGGCGCTCCGGCACATCATCCAGCACCTGGGTAATGACCGGGGCAGCAGGCGCGACGCTGTCAATTGTCAGCGTCCAGGTGTTGGAGACGCCGCTGGTGTTACCTGCCGCGTCGGTCGAGACGGCGGTCAGGGCGTGCGGACCCTCACCGATTGGCGAGGACGGCGTAAAGGTCCATGCGCCGAGACCATCGGCAACGGTTGTGCCAATTTCAACACCGTCCACGCGCAGGCTGATCGTCGCGTTTGCTTCGGCGGTACCGCTGAGCGTCGGGGTGGAGTCGTTGGTCGTGGCATTTGGGCCGAGTAAGCCAACAATTCCACCGGGCACATCGTCCACGACTTGTGAAATCACCGGGGCGTCAGGTGCCGTCCCGTCGACGTTAATTGTCCATGCGGTTGATATTCCGCTCTGGTTACCGGCGGCATCCGTCGCCGTTGCCGTCAGCACGTACGTGCCATCGGTCAGCGGTGTGGGCGGCGTAAAGCTCCACTGGCCAGAGGAGGGAACAACCACCGTACCGAGGACATCGCTACCGTTGGAGATCGTGATGGTCGAGCCAGCTTCACCCGTTCCGTTAACGGTTGGCGCCCGGTCGTTTGTAAGCCCGTTAGGGCCCACGGGGCCTGTGGTGGCCTGCACGTCATCAATCACAGATATGATAATCGGTGTCTGCGGCGGGGTAATATCCGGTGCCGCCGCGGAGGTGGTTGGACTGGTGTTGCCTGCCGTGTCGGTGGCGTCAGCGGTCAGGATTTCGCCGTTGAGCTTCGGCGGGGTCAGCGTCAGGCTGAAGTTACCCTGGCTATCGGCAACAACTGGATTGCCAACGAGTGCGCCGCCTTCACGGATAGTCACGGTGCTGCCCGGCTCTGCAATGCCGCTGATGGTGCCGCCATCATTCGAAACCACGAGGTTTCCAGGGGCTGACGGCGGGGTAGTATCCACAGTAAAGGTGACAGGTGCTGATGCCGTACTCTGGTTTCCGGCCGCATCGGTTTCAGTGACGGTTATGGAGTGTGTCCCGTCCGGCAGCGGAGCGTTTGGCGTAACGCTCCAGGTACCGTTGGGCTGCACCGTCGTTGTGCCAATCGCCACGCCGTTATCATAAATGGTGATGGTTCCACCTGGCTCGCCCGTTCCCGCCAGGAGCGGCAGTGAAGCATCCGTAGGCGCGCCCGACGTAATGGTCCCCCTGATAAGACCTGTATCGTCGGTCAGCACAATCGCGGTCGGGGCGTCCGGCGGAGTAAGATCCACCGTAAGAGTAAACACCGGTGAGGCTGGCCCGGTGTTGCCGGCGGCGTCGGTTGCCTTCACGGTAATCTGGTGAGTGCTTTCACTCAGGTCAACTGACGGGGTAAAGGTCCAGGTGCCGTTGCTGGCGACGATTGCCGTACCAATAGCGACTCCGCCGTCATAAATCGTCACGGTCGAGCCCGCCTCGCCGGTGCCGGTAAGCTGTGGGCGCTGATCGTTGGTGCTGCCGCCGTTGGACACCGTCCCCGTCTGCGGGGCAATATCGTCGATTACACTGCCAATCGTTGGCGCATCGGGCGCGGTTATGTCCGGCGCGTTGAGCGTTGTGCCCGGGCTGGTATTCCCGGCGTTATCCGTCGCGGTGGCAGTCACCTGCTCGCCGTTGGTCAGCGGTGTTCCGAGGGAGACGGTAAAATTGCCGTCGCTGCCCGTTTTTCCGGTGCCAACGACATTGCCGTTCGCGTCTTTCAGCGTGATAGTGCTGCCCGGTTCGGCGGTACCGGTAACGGTCTTGCCATCTGAAGAGAACTTAATACCGGAAGGTGCATTCGGCGGCGTTGTGTCCGGATCGGCAGGATCGACGGGGGGGTTGGTACTATTGTTATTACCGCCATCTCCGCCACCGCCGCCGGTACTTGCCGCAGCCGCGATACCGCCTGCAGCGACAATGCCGCCGAGGGCCCATGGCCAGAAGGCGGCACCACCGGCATCACTTCCTGACGCCGCAAGCAGTACGTTCGTAGACGCGATAGATTCGTACGTGGCGGCCCCGGCTGGATCTTCAATCCACCATAACGCGCCGTTGCTGTCCTGCAGTACCAGCTGGCTCACGCCCTGCGCGTCCGTGACGTAGAAATTTTTTACAGTGATCACTTCGCCGGAGTGCAGCGTAACCAGCAGATCGTTACCACTTCGCGCGAAGTGGGAGACACTCGCTCGCTCGACATGAAGCTCAACGATGGAGGAATGGCTCAGCGTGACCTGTGTGCCTTCCATTTTCGTTTCTACGCCAGTAAGTTTCGAGATAACAGAGATTTGGCTCATTTAGTTATTACTCCAGCAGATGTGTCATGAACGGCGAGCAAGACGAGCCATCTCTGCAGAAGGTAAAGGGCGCCCCCGGCGCAGTCGCTGTTATAACGCAGCACTGACCGTTTTTTTAGCGCGCACGATGCCCGCCAGGATTCAGAGTGGCAACATCAGAGCGAATCTAATTTTTTATGCAAGAGAACCGTTTTATTCGTGTTTTATGTTTTGCAAAACCCTGTAATTAATAGAGGAATTATTTTGAGGATATAAAATTGATATAGACAGAAAACATGGGTTGTGCAAATTAAGCTTTCGCAAATAAGTGCGAAAACAAGGTGGAAGGCATTGGTATATTGATGTTGTCAATAATTAGGTTGGTGCAATCCTTTGTTTTATATGGCTTTAATTTTAGTGTGTAATGTTTTTTCTTAGCGTGGTTTACGCACTGCGATAATTGGTAGGGAATGTTTTGAATATAATGTAAAACTATATTGTTTAGGTTTGCTTAATGTTCATTTAAGTTAGGGTAATGTTTTTGATATAAAATATATTATGTCACTTGCACTATAAAATATATTCTTATGCGAGGTTAAAACTCTGCTATTACGCGAAATAATAACGTTAAGGAGAGGATGAGATAACCTGATTTATTTTCATTGGGCTACAACGTCAGCATGATTTTGCGACAGCAAAAAATTTACGGGGAGAATGAATAAAACTCATCAGTCGGACGTTTACTGACGTCACTCCCCACTCACCCTGGAGCTTTATATGAACACGACCTCGTTTCGTTTGATCCCGGTGCTGATTTTTTCCCTGCTGTCCCCACTGGCGCTGGCGATGGGCAATAATAGTACCGAGAGCAAAACGCCCGACTGTCCTGCCGGACAGGTGTATGACAGCGCTACTCAGAAATGCGTGCCGGACAAGAGCAGCAGCCTCAGCGACCAGGACAAAACCAACTATGCGTACCATCTCGCGAAGAAAGGAGAGTACCAGGCGGCGCTGAATCTGCTTGATTCGCTGAAAAATGGCAATACGGCTGAAGCGTGGAACTATCGCGGGTTCGCCACGCGCAAACTTGGCCGTACGGACGAAGGCATTGGTTACTATCAGCGTGCGCTGGCTATCGCCCCGGATTATGCCAAAGCCCGGGAATATCTCGGTGAAGCGTGGATGGTAAAAGGACGTCCTGACCTCGCGAAAGAACAGCTGAAGGTCATTGCCGGTATTTGTGGCCAGTCCTGTGAGGAGTACCGTGACCTGCAGGCCGCCATTAACGGACATCCGGAATCCTGATTTTCTCGTGGAGGGAAAGCCCATCGCTACCAGTGAGGTTCGTCAACAGTTAGCCGCACATCTGTCGCGTCTCTGGCGCTATGGGCTGGTGCTGTCGCGAAACAGGGATATCGCCGAAGAGCTGGTTCAGTCCACCTGCGTGCGTGCGCTTGAAAGGAGCAGCCAGTATACGCCTGGCACGCGCATCGACAGGTGGCTGTTCGCGATACTGCACTCCATCTGGATCTCTGAGCTTCGGGCTCGACACGTGCGTCAGGGACAGGGATTTGTGGCCAGCGACGAGCTTCTGGCACCGGACACCCGCGAACAGGATGAGACGCGTCTGCATTACCTTAAGGTGATGCAGCGCGTCAACACGCTGCCTGAAGCCCAGCGCAACGCGGTATTTTTGGTTTATGTCGAAGGATTTACCTACCAGGAGGCGGCGGACACCCTGGCGGTGCCGATCGGTACCGTGATGAGCCGGCTGGCAACGGCACGGGCGGCGCTTGCCAGGTCCGCTGACGCACTGCCTCCGGTAAAGGAGAAACGCTATTGAACGCGCACCGTTTTGCACCGCCCTATAACGACGACGCTATCGTGGCATGGATAGATGGCGAGATGTGCCGCGCCGACGCGCAGCATTTTGAAGAACAGTTGAAACGTGATGAACGCCTCGCCGGGCGAACCAACGAACTGATGAAAAGCAGCCAGGATTACGCCGGGGCGTTTGCCTCCCTGCTGGATGACGCGCCTCTGGAGAAAATGCAGGCGCGTCTGGCTGCTATTCCCGAACCACAGTCCTCCACGCCGCCTGGCGTCAGCAGGCGGGCGCTAATTGCCGCATCGGTCAGCTTTTTGATGGTCGGCTCCGGGCTGGGCTACCTGCTGCGGCCCGCTTCCGCGCCAGCGGATGAGAACGCCCATATTCGCGACCTCGAAGCGCAATATATGTCCCTGTACAGCGTCGAGACGCTGCTGGATATGGACAGCGCAACGCCGGTTCTGCAGCGCGGGCTGGAACGGGCCGCGCAGGACATCGGTATAAAGCTGCACATGTCGCAGCTTGTCCTGCAGGGAGCAGAGCTGAAAATGGTACGAATGCTGCGCTATGAAACCACCTCTATCGCGCAGATTGCCTGGATCAACGCCGACTACGGCCCGATGGCGCTCTGTATTTCTCCTGTTGACGAGAAGACCAGGGCCTCTCTGCGCCAGGAGCAGCGGCACAGCATGAACCTGGCGTGGTGGCAGGAGGCGGGCTACCAGTTTGTCCTGATTGGCCGCAACCCGCCGTCTCACCTGCGGGGAAACGCGGAGCAGCTACAGCGGCTCATTTCAGGATGACGGCACGTCGTTTGTCTTAATCGCAATGGCGATGGCAATACGATCGTCCACGACCAGCGCAAACTTATCCATCCCGTAGGACGCGCGCGAGATCGCCGTGGTGGCATCCAGAGTGAGGACTTGCGCATGCGGGTCTTTCACCACGGCCTCCAGGAGCACCGGGCGGGCAATGTTACGCACGGTCAGCGTGCCGAACACCCTGAACCGTCCGTCACCCAAGGCGACCACGCGAGAGCTGATGAACTCGATAGTCGGGTAGTGCTCAGAATCAAAAAACATATCGCTTTTCAGCTGCCAGGTAAGCAGCTTGTTTGATGCCACCAGAGTTGCTACGGGAATGGTGACGTGAATATGATCGTCGACGTCGTTTTCCGGGTTGAGCGTCACGGCGCCCGTCACGCCGCTGAACGTCGCCCAGGAGAGGATGCCGCCGAAGGCATGCCACGATAGCCGAATGGCGGTGTTATCGGTGTCGATAATGTAGCTTTTTGGGGCAGCTAATGCCCACGGACAAAACAAAATCAGCACTATCACCAGGCGTCGCAGCATCTCAGGATCTCTTTTAAGGGGGCAGGGAGTAAACGCGTCACCCCCGGGATCTATTCGACTTTTGTGCGTCAGGGTGTTTTAACGATATCCACCGAGATTTCGACGGCGGCGATCGGGCCCCGGTTTTCCAGCCAGTGGACCGTATTATGGTCTTCCGGCCACCCGACGCCGGGACCGTAATCGGTGGCGATACCGTTACGATGATCGGTGATGGTCCCCTCAAGGATAAAAACGGTTCCGGGGCGATCGATATGATCGTGCTCCGGACCAAAGACCGCGCCGGGGGCGAGCGTCACCCTGCGCATGCGAAGCTGTCGACCGTCCATGCCTGCGATCTCCGGGCCCAGATCGACGATGGAAAGCAGTTCAACGGTAACGCCCTGGGTTTCTGGTGCGGTTTCTTTATGGCTCATGGCGGTGCCCTCCTGAAACAAGTTTAGCCTTCAGGAAGCAGGGCGGGAGGGAATAAAAAAGGCCGCGTATGCGGCCTTTCGAAGGGATTACTCAGTGACTTTCTTTTCCAGCTCGCTGGCACCTTCTTTGGTTTTGTTCCAGCCTTTCTCAGCGCCTTCTTTGGTGGCATCCCACCCTTTCTCGGTGCCTTCTTTGGTTTTATGCCAGGCTTTCTGGGAATCTTCGCTGACCTTGCTGCCAAAGCTTTCGCTTTTACCTTCCGCAGCGTGCTTCTGTTTCAGCTTCAGCTCTTCACCTTTATTCTGCTCTTCGTGCAGTTTTTGCTTCGCCTCGTTGGCGTTTGCGTTCGCCGCAGCGACGGTATCGTCAGTTGCATGTGTGGTCGCAGCAAATACTGGGGAAGCCAGCAGAACGGCAGATAATGCGATAATTGTTTTTTTCATAATATCCTCATTTAACGTTATCGGTTATGAGCGTGATTCAGCATGGCACAGGCGAAGCGGGATGGCTTTAGGAAAAAACTGTAATGAGATCAATGTGCCCTGATGAGGGGGATTTCGCCTGAGGATTATCCAAAGGATAAAAAGCCTATTTCAACAAGGGCGGCGAGGGCCAGGAGAACGAAGATTATGACGGTTATGGGTTTGTACATGTTGGGGTTCCTTCCGGGTTGGGGCGGCTAATCCGTAGCGCTGGGTGATGTGGGTAATTTTGCACAGGCGGGGGTAGAGGGTGTTGATGTTTGTCAAAGCCAGGGGAGTACAACATAAACAACCAGCCGGTAGGTCGTTATGTTTTAAAGATCAAGATATAGTAGCTTTGATTAGAAGGAGGGGAATAGCATGGCGATAACGGAAGAAGCGTTGCTTAGATCTGGTTTCACAAAAGAAGAGCTGCAAAAGCTTAAACGCTACGTGGATACTCAGCGTTCGACGCTGGATATTTTGCTTCCTGCGCTTTCAAATCGGTTTAAAGGGACTGTTATATTTTCAGTCGTACTTACGGTTCTGTTCATACTGGCGGTTTGCTTCGCTTCGCGAGAAAATATCATTTCATCAGGCATTGCTGTAGTGTTTATCTTTGGTATCTTCTGTTGGATGACCCCCCTCAAATTAACGTATAAAGCCTGGCGTTTTAAGCAGGATTATTATCAATAGACAGCAAGTCAAAAACAATTTTTGCGTTTATGCCATATCCAATGATTTTCATGGTGAGTTTTGGCCGACTCATAGAGTCCATATAATCTCATAAGGACTGCTTTGTTGCCTTTACTGGTACGACTATGTTAGTCAGATATCCGAGTAATCGACGATGGTCAGAAATTTCTCCGAATTTACAGGGCAATATAACGCATCGGGAGAACCCTCTTAGGACATTATTGTTCCTGCAAAAAATATCTGGCCTGCCTGTTCACTGCGCGATACCCTGTAATGCTTTGTCTTTTTTGTGAACAGGAAAAAGTATGCTTAGTACGTTACCCGATTTACACAGAAGTTTTGCAGAGCAACTTAAGCTTAAATTTCAGGCTGATTCGCGGATTCACTCCCTTCTCGCCGGCGGCTCGCTTGTTCATGGCGGGTTTGATAAATATTCCGATCTTGATTTTGTCGTTGTGGTAGAGCCTCTCTACTATGACGAAATCATGGCTCAGCGTATTGTGTTCGCCGGAACACTGGGTCACCTGCTCCATGCTTTCACCGGTGAACATGTGGGAGAGCCTCGTCTGCTTATCTGCCTGTATGGTCCCGAACTCCTTCATGTCGATCTGAAATTTGTCACCCTGGAAATGCTCACTCAGCGCGTTGAGGAGCCCGTGGTGTTATTTACCCGTGATAACACCGCTCTGGAGCGCCAACTGGCAAAATTTAGCGCTCACTGGCCTGATATGACGCCGGAGTGGTTTGAGTCCCGAGCCTGGATCTGGCTTCATTACGCGGTGGTGAAACTGGGAAGGGGAGAACTCTTTGAAGCGATAGGCATGCTGGCATTCTTCCGGGAGCAAGTGCTGGGACCTATGCTGTACCGTCGAGCAAATCTACCGCAACGTGGGGTTCGCCGCATCGAATTCCTCAGCATTGATCCTGATGACCTGTTGGCTTCCACGCTGGCAATGCACGATCGTGATTCCGTCAGCATGGCCATCAGAAAGGCTGTTGATGCTTATATCACGCTGCGTGCTGATGCGCTGCCGGAAAATATCGCGGACGATGCGGCACGTTGGGCGGTTCTTGCCATGCTCGAAGCCAGAACCTGACCTTAAAAGGTTTGGTCTGTTCCGTACCCATGTTCAGACGATGTTTGCTAAAAAAATGGTTGTCTGAATTTCGGTTGTGAGGTTCTTGCTGAGTGCTTAGATTCATTTTCAATCTATCGAGAGGATATGAATATGAACTTTGCAGAACGCCACTATCAGCATGAGCCTCTTCTTATCGCCAACGTCTGGGATGCCGCCAGTGCTGTCGCAGCGCAAAAAGCAGGCTATCAGGTACTGGGAACGTCCAGTGCAGCTATAGCGTCCACACTGGGATATGACGACGGCCAGGGAATGCCGTTTGATGAGTTATTTTATATGGTCACCCGGATCCGGGCTGTCAGCAACCTGCCATTGAGCGTTGACATGGAAGCAGGGTACGGTGATTCAGCTGAAGAGATAGTAGCCAATCTGAGGCGCCTTGCTCAGACAGGCGTCGCAGGCGTTAACCTCGAAGACAGCCGAGTCATAAACGGGGTTCGTCAGCTTGACGATGCCTCTGATTTTTCCCGTAACCTGAGAGCAGTGTGCAATATGCTGAGAAGGGAAGATTATCGTCAGTTTCTGAATATCCGGACTGACACGTACTTGCTCGGGCATGAAGACGCGTTGCAGGAGACGATATTACGGGGTCAACGCTATAAAGCTGCAGGTGCCGACGGCCTTTTTGTTCCCTGCCTGACGTCAGAGAAAGACATCAGACTCATAGCAGAGGCAACGGGATTGCCCCTGAATGTTATGTGTATGCCCGATCTACCGTCATTCGACAGGCTGAAACGGGCCGGGGCAAGCCGCATTTCAATGGGCAATTTTGTTCATTCAGCGATGCAGTCAACGTTGACTGATGTCATGCATGCGATCCGAGCGCGTCAGACGTTTGAAGGACTTTTTAGTGATGAAAATAACCGATAAGAATTTATGCGATATCTGGTATCAGGCATTACTTGAACGTTCTTCAGAATATACTGGCGTGTTTTTTGTTGGCGTCAAAACCACTGGCGTATTCTGCATTTCGGTATGCCGGGCGCGAAAGCCCAAACGCGAAAATGTCGAATTTTATAAAGATGCCAAATCTGCCCTGGCGGCTGGCTTTCGTCCCTGTAAGGTCTGCAGGCCCGCTGAAAATGCGCACAGCGCGCCATTATTCGTTGAGCAGGCGCTTGCGCTTGTCAGGCGCGATATTAAATCCCGTGTAGCAGACGCGGAGCTTCGTCAGCATGGCATCAGCCCGGAGCGGGTAAGACGCTGGTTCCTGCAACATCACGGCATCACTTTTCAGGCTTTCCAGCGAATGCAGCGGGTGAACGTTGCCTTGCAGGAGCTGAAAAGCGGACGAGCGGCGACTGACGTTGCGCTGGACAATGGCTATGAATCCCTTAGCGGCTTTGGTTACACCTACAAGCGGCTTACTGGCGCTGCGCCGACTCAGGCAACCCAGGTGATAGTCATTCACCGGTTCACCACGATGCTTGGACCGATGTTTGTCTGCGCGACAGAGCGGGGAGTCTGTCTGCTGGAGTTTACCGATCGCCGGATGTTGGAAACAGAATTCCGCGATATACAGCGTTTATTTAACGCCAGAATCGTCACCGGCGAAAACAACCATACCCGACAGACAGTAAAAGAGATCGGCGAGTATTTTGCCGGAACGCGCCGACAGTTTGATCTCGCTTTAGATGCCCCGGGCAGTGATTTTCAACAATCCGTCTGGCATGCGTTGCGTGCTGTTCCCTATGGACAGACCTCACACTATCAGGCCATTTCACTACGGCTTAATAAGCCAAATGCTGTGCGCGCCGTCGCTGCCGCTAACGGTGCCAACCGGATTGCGATTGTGATTCCCTGTCACAGGATAATTGGAAAAGATGGCGCGATGACAGGTTATGGAGGGGGGATTTCACGCAAAGAATGGCTCATTGAGCATGAGAGAAATAATGTTTAATTGTGTGATGTCGCTGTGTCGCAGGGAAATTTTATGAACTTCGCGGGACATATTGAGGGTACAAAAAAGCCCGCAGGGCTTGCGCCATGCGGGCTTTTAGGACTTCATCAGTCGACTCTGGTGATCGCCGATGGAGAATTTTGGTGGAGCTGGCGGGAGTTGAACCCGCGTCCGAAATTTCTACATCCTCGGTACTACATGCTTAGTTTGTCTTTACATTCGCACGCCAGCTGCGGACAGACACGCCACTAACGAACTAGCCTGATTAGTTTTAACGCTTCAACCCCAGGCAGGGCTTCCACGCGATCTCTTTTGGGTTTGACCTCTCTTTGATCCCCGTCTTAAGAGCGGAAGCTAGGGAGAGAGGGCTCAGAGCAGGTTATTAAGCTGCTAAAGCGTAGTTTTCGTCGTTTGCGACTATTTTTTGCGGCTTTTAACGAGGCAAACCGCCCCTCGGCATGCACCTTGGGTTTCGCAAATCCCGTCGAATCCAGAATCAGCCCCAATAGTGTTGAACTAAGTATACCAGATTTCACTTCCTGGATACCAGCCCGGAACGCTAACTTATTGAATAGTACAATAAGTGTGCAGAATCAACGTCCTGCGTTTTTCATGATGCGCGCTTTGTCGAGCTGCCATTCGCGCTCTTTCAGGCCAGTACGTTTGTCGTGCTGTTTTTTACCCTTTGCGACGCCAATTTTCACTTTGCACCAGGCGTTTTTCCAGTACAGCGACAGGGCGACCACGGTGAAACCTTCACGGTTGATGCGTCCGTAGAGGGATTCCAGCTCACGCTTGTTCAGCAGCAGCTTGCGGGTGCGCGTAGGGTCACACACGTAGTGTGAGGAGGCGACGGTCAGCGGCGTAAAGTTCGCGCCGAACAGGAAGGCTTCGCCATCTTTCAGGATCACGTAGCTATCGCCGATGTTGGCTTTCCCGGCGCGCAGCGATTTTACTTCCCAGCCCTGCAACGCAAGGCCAGCTTCGAATTCTTCTTCAATGAAATACTCGTGGCGAGCACGCTTGTTGAGCGCAATGGTCGCCGAGCCTGGTTTATGTGCTTTTTTCTTCGTCATAAGTGTCGTAAAGCCGTCGGTAATCTGATTTCAAAAAGTCACCTCATTGCGTCCTGTGAGGTCTAACGCGCTATCTTAGCACGAGATGAGGCTTAGCGTTTTTTTAACAGGTGATAAATGTTATTATTTGTCCGTTGTGTGACCATGGGAAATGCTATGCCTCAGATTAGCCGTACTGCGCTTGTGCCTTACAGCGCGGAACAGATGTATCAGTTAGTGAACGATGTTCAGTCTTATCCAGAATTTATTCCGGGATGCACCGGGAGCCGCGTTCTGGAGTCCGGCCCGACGCAGATGACCGCGGCGGTGGACGTCTCCAAAGCGGGGATCAGCAAGACGTTCACCACCCGCAATACGCTGACCAGCAATCAGAGTATTTTGATGCATCTGGTGGATGGTCCGTTCAAAACCCTGATGGGGGGCTGGAAGTTTACGCCGCTGAGCGCTGACGCCTGCCGCATCGAGTTCCAACTGGACTTTGAATTTACCAATAAGCTGATTGAGCTGGCGTTTGGCCGCATCTTTAAAGAGCTGGCGTCGAATATGGTTCAGGCGTTCACCACCCGCGCCAAAGAGGTTTACAGTGTCGCATAAGATTGCTGTAGAAGTGGTGTACGCGCTGCCGGAGAAGCAGTATCTGCAGCGCGTGACGCTGGAAGAGGGGGCAACCGTTGAGGCGGCTATCCGCGCGTCCGGCATCCTTGAGCTTCGCAGCGATATCGACCTGGCGAAAAATAAGGTCGGGATTTACAGCCGTCCGGTGAAGCTGGGTGATGTGCTGAAAGAGGGCGATCGGGTGGAGATTTATCGTCCGCTGATTGCCGACCCGAAAGAGCTGCGTCGTCAGCGTGCGGAGAAGGCGGGTAAGTAGCGTGTTTTCCCCTCACCCTGACCCTCTCCCCAAAGGGGCGAGGGGATAAAAGAAATACAAAAAAGGTGCTCAATGAGCACCTTTTTGCATTTCTGACTTCTGATTATTTGGTCAGGGCAGGCTTGTTGTCGATGTTGGTCAACACACCGGCGCTGCTGAAGGTCAGCGTCAGGGTCTGCTGGGTCGCATCTTCGTGGCCCGGCTTCTGACGGAATACATAGAACCAGGTGTTAGTGCCGAACGGATCGGACATCATCGGGGTTCCCAGTGTATAAGCGACCTGCTGTTGTGTCATCCCCACGCGGATTTTGGACACATCGTTAGGGGTAAGGTAGTTCCCCTGGTTGATGTCAGGACGGTAAACCACTTTCTCCAGAGTGGAACAGCCTGCGGTCAACATCAGAAGAACCGCAGCGGCAGCGGTCAGCATTTTACAACGCATAGTGATTTGATTCCTTTTCGGGCCCGAGCAGAACGCGGCTCATATGTAATATGCCGATGATAATAGACCTTGCCCCACTTTGAAACCGGTCTGGCGGCGTTTTTGTTGTTCTGTATGACCCTGAGATCCCGAAAAAGTTTATGCTGCCAGCAGTTCTTTCGCGTTCGCGAGCGTGTTACGCGTGACTTCGCTGCCGCCGAGCAGGCGTGCCAGCTCCTGCAGGCGCGCACGTTTATCCAGTGGCTTCATGTGCGTTTCGGTCATTTCACCGTCGGTTTCTTTACTGACGATAAAGTGATGATGACCACAGCCCGCGACCTGCGGCAGGTGGGTGACACACATCACCTGCGTTGATTCGCCTAGCTGGCGCAGCAGTTTACCCACCACCGCCGCCGTTGGGCCGCTGATGCCGACATCCACTTCATCGAAAATCAGCGCCGGGGTGTCCATTTTACGCGCGGTAATCACCTGAATTGCCAGCGCAATACGCGACAGTTCACCGCCGGAGGCCACTTTGGAGATAGCCTGCAGCGGCTGCCCCGGGTTGGTAGTGACGCGGAACTCGATGCGGTCCGCACCTTCCGCCGTCAGGTGATTCTCTTCAAAGCGGACATCAATGGTGAATACACCGTGCGGCATCGCCAGCGTGTGCATGCTGTCGGTGATGTGCTGGCTTAGCTCCTGGGCGTAACGCTGACGGATTTCATGCAGCTTTTGCGCTGTCGCCAGGGCCTGTTCATGGTGCAGGTTCACCGCCAGAGAGAGGGTTTCCTGCGAATCAGCCTGATCGTCAAGCTGCTGCTGCTCTTCCAGCAGAGACTGATAGTAGCCCGGCAGCTCTTCCGGCGTGACGTGGTGCTTGCGCGCCAGTGAAATCTGACGGGAGATACGTTGCTCCAGCTCAAACAGACGGTTCGGGTCGAGATCCAGACGTTCACAGTAGTGGCGCAGTTCGTCACTGGCTTCGGAGATCTGAATAGCCGCTTCTTCCAGCATATCCAGGACGCCTGAAAGTTTGCTGTCCATGCCGACCAGTTCGGTAATCAACTGGCGGACGTTATACAGCTGTCCTTGCAGGTTCACGTCTTCGCCATCCGCCAGCAGGTTAAGCGCATTCTGGCTGGTTGAGAGCAGGTGACCGCTGTTCGCCAGGCGTTTGTACTCTTCGTCGATTTGCTCAAACTCACCCGGCTGCGGGTTGAATTCGTTCAGCTCTTTAAGCTGGTACGCCAGCAGCTCCGCACGTGCGGCGCGCTCCTGGCTTTGCTGCTGGTGCTGGGCAAGTTCACGGCAGCTCTGATGCCACTGGCGATAGTGTTCCGCCATAAGCTGAGTAAGCGCGTACTCACCCGCATAGCCATCCAGCAGCGCTTTCTGCTGTTCGGGTTTGACGAGTTGCTGATGCGCATGTTGACCGTGGATCTGGATAAGCAACTGGCCGAGTTCACGGAGCTGGGAAAGGGGGACCGCCGTGCCGTTGATAAAACCGCGGGAACGACCGTCGCTGCTGATGACGCGGCGGAGTAAACACTCACGTCCATCTTCAAGCTGGTTCTGTTCCAGCCAGCGCTGGGCGGCAGGGGTGTCTTTCAGGGAGAAACGGGCGCACAGGTCGGCACGGTTGGCGCCCATGCGCACCATATCGCCCTCTGCGCGGCCGCCAAGGCACAAGCCGAGGGCATCAATGGCAATGGATTTACCTGCACCGGTTTCCCCGGTGATCGCCGTCATGCCGCTGTGGAAATCGATCTCAAGCTCACGAACAATGGCAAAGTTGCTGATGGTCAGTTGTGCCAGCATAATTGTTTTCCTGTATGAAAAACCATAACTGTGTTTTCATACAGTATAAACTGGTTTTTTATACAGTAAAGTACTGGATGCAGAATCAGAACAATTTTTTTGACCAGCCAAGCTTCGAGCTTAATGTGTTGAAATAGCTGTAATCTTTCGGGTGAATCAGATTCAGGTGGTAATCACACCGGCGAATAAGAACATCTTCACCTTCCTGGATCGGCAGCGCTATCTGGCTGTCGCAGCTGATCTCCAGGTCGTTACGGCGGTGCGAGAAGCGCAGACGGATCGTGCTGTCGCCGTTGATGACCAGCGGACGGGCGGAGAGCGTGTGCGGGAACATTGGCACCAGGGTAATGGCATCCAGTGAGGGCGTCAGGATCGGGCCGCCGGCAGAAAGCGAGTAGGCGGTTGAGCCGGTCGGGGTGGAGATAATCAGCCCGTCAGAACGCTGGGAGAAGGCAAAGATTTCGTCGATATAGACTTCGAACTCGATCATGTGCGCCACTTTACCGGGGTGAAGGACTACCTCGTTAATCGCGGTGCTGATGCGCTTCTGGCAGTCCTGCTGGCACACCTGCGCTTCCAGTAAAAAGCGTTTTTCACTGATATAGTGGCCTTCCAGCACGTCGGCCAGCTGCTGCTGCGCATTGTCCGGGTCGAGGTCGGTTAAAAAACCGAGATTGCCACGGTTGATGCCGATGACCTTAATGTCATAACGCGCCAGCGTGCGGGCCGCGCCGAGCATGTTGCCGTCGCCGCCCACCACCACGGCGAGATCGGCCTGCTGGCCAATTTCCGCCAGCGTGCCGGTTTTGACGCTCTTCAGCTGCAGCTCCTGGGCAATCTGCTGCTCGACCATCACTTCATAGCCTTTGCTACACAACCAGCGATACAACATTTCATGTGTCGTTAGTGCGGTAGGGTGACGCGGATGCCCGACGATCCCAATACACCTGAAATGATTATTCATTTTCTGGAGGTCCTTGTGCCTGATGAATGATGACAATCTGTCTTGTTCCCTTGAATCCCGGAAACTGATCCCCATAATAAGCGAAGTTAGCGAGATGAATGCAGAAAAACGCGGAGAAATTCATGAGTAGTAAAGAACAGAAAACGCCTGAGGGGCAAGCCCCTGAAGAAATTATCACGGAACAGCACGATGAAGTTGAGGCTGTAGAGCCAGACGCATCTGCTGAGCAGGTGGACCCGCGCGATGAAAAAATTGCGAATCTGGAAGCCCAGCTGGTAGAAGCACAGAATCGCGAACGCGATGGTGTTCTGCGCATCAAGGCGGAAATGGAAAACCTGCGTCGCCGTACCGAGCAGGACGTTGAGAAGGCGCATAAATTTGCGCTGGAGAAATTCGTCAACGAACTGCTGCCGGTGATCGATAGCCTCGATCGTGCGCTGGAAGTGGCTGACAAAGCGAATCCGGACAACGCCGCAATGATCGAAGGTATCGAACTGACGCTGAAATCCATGCTCGACGTGGTGCGTAAGTTTGGCGTGGAAGTGATTGCCGATACCGACGTTCCGCTGGATCCAAACGTTCACCAGGCGATTGCGATGGTGGAGTCCGAAGAGGTGGAAGCCGGTAAAGTGCTGGGCGTAATGCAGAAAGGTTACACCCTGAACGGCCGTACCATTCGCGCGGCGATGGTGACCGTGGCGAAAGCGAAAGCGTAATTTAGCCATCCGTAGTGCCGGGTGGCGACGTTCGCCTCACCCGGCCTACAGCCTTACTCCGCGATACTTTCGCGCAGGGGTTTAACGGGTAGGACTTTCACCTGCTTAATCATATTGTCCTGCACGTCCAGGATATCAATATCGTACTGCTCAATGCGCACCCGCGTGCCCGCCGCCGGGATCTCTTCCAGCGCTTCCAGAATCATCCCGTTAATGGTCCGAGCCTCATCTTCCGGTAAATGCCAGTTAAAGGCTTTGTTGAGTTCGCGAATGTTCGCGCTGCCGTCAATCAGCACCGAGCCGTCGTTTTGCGGGGTGACCTCTTCCGCGAGGGAAGGCGACATTGAGGTGGTAAAGTCCCCGACAATCTCTTCCAGAATATCTTCGACCGTCACCAGCCCCTGGATATCGCCGTACTCGTTGACCACCAGGCCGACCTTCTTCTTGTTACGCTGGAATTTCACCAGTTGCGTGCTGAGGGGGGTTCCTTCCGGCACGTAGTAAATTTCGTCGGCGGCGCGCAGCATCACCTCTTTGGTGAACTCTTTTTTCTCGGTCATCAGCCGGTAGGCTTCGCGCACGCGCAGCATGCTGATGGCGTCATCCAGCGAGTCGCGATAGAGCACAATGCGCCCGTGCGGGGAGTGCGTCAGCTGGCGAACGATGGCTTTCCAGTCGTCATTGATGTCGATACCGACGATTTCGTTACGCGGCACCATGATGTCGTTCACGCTCACCTTTTCCAGATCCAGCACCGACAGGAGCATGTCCTGATTGCGCCGGGAGATCTGCGAGCGGGATTCATGCACGATGGTGCGAAGCTCTTCTTTGCTGAGCGCGCTGCTGATGGTGACGTCGGCTTTGATTCCCACCATCCGCATCAGGACGCGCGTCACCATGTTCAGCAGCCAGACCAGCGGCATCATCAGGATCTGCAGCGGTGCCAGCAGGAAGCTGCTCGGGTAGGCGACTTTCTCAGGGTAAAGCGCGGCGATGGTTTTCGGCAGCACTTCGGCAAACACCAGCACCACGAACGTCAGCACGCCGGTGGCAATCGCCACCCCTGCGTTGCCGTACAGGCGCATCCCGACGATGGTGCCGAGGGCAGAGGCCAGAATGTTGACGAGGTTGTTGCCGATGAGCACCAGGCTTATCAGGCGATCCGGCTTGCGGAGCAGTTTTTCAACGCGACGTGCGGCGCGGTTACCCTGTTTAGCACGATGACGTAACCGGTAGCGGTTTAAGGTCATCATGCCGGTTTCCGAGCCGGAGAAATAGGCGGAGATGACCACCATGACGATCAGCGTAACGATCAGCGTGGTGGTAGAGATGTGTTCCAGGGGGAACTCCTTTGTTTCTTAGCCAGCAAATTGCTGTATGAAGCGGCTGCCAAAATAGGCAAGGGTGAGAATGCCCGCACCCGCGACGTTGAACCAGACCACGCGACGACCGCGCCAGCCTTCATGATAATGGCCCCATAACAGGACAATATAGACAAACCACGCGATGATGGAGAGCACCGCTTTATCGATATTCTCCACGCTGAACAGGTTCTTCATGTAAAACAGGCCCGTGCAGAGCGTCAGCGTCAGCAGCACCACGCCCACCTGGGTGATGTGGAACATCTTGCGCTCAATGACCATCAGCGGCGGCATCTCATGATTAAACGCCAGCTTTTTGTTTTTCAGCTGATAGTCAATCCAGGCGAGCTGCATGGCGTAAAGCGCGGCGATGATCAGCGTCGCGTAGGCAAAGAGCGACAGGCCGATATGCACCAGCATCCCCGGGGTAGCCTCCAGATGCGTAATAAACTCATTAGGCATAAAGGTGGCGAGGGCCAGATTGATCAGCGCGAAGGTGTAGACAATCGGCAGCAGCAGCCAGCCGCGATTTTTAGACGCGACGATGGTCATCACCGTACAGATCATCAGGCTGACCAGCGAGCCGACGTTGAGGACGCTCAGGTTTTGCACGCTGCCGTCGCCGGGAATGATGCGTGATTCCAGCGCAAAGGCGTGGCTAATCAGTGCGATCACCGCCGAGAGAATAGCCATGCGCCGCCAGCCGCTGTTTTTTTGCAGCAGTCCGGGAATAATCAGCGCGAGGCTGACAGAGTAGGCAACAAGGGCGATCAGTGCGAAAACAGGCATATAGGCATCGACAGTTGTCTTAATAAGAAAGAGAAGCAGTATAACGTTACGTGACGCCTGCTCCAACCGTTGCATAACAACAAAGGCGCCTTCATGTTATACTCCGGCAAAATTCTGTGTATGTGTCGCCCATGGCGGCCCAACGTTTCTACTCAGGCGAGAGACAATGTTTGATAATTTAACCGATCGTTTGTCGCGCACGCTGCGCAACATCAGCGGCCGCGGACGCCTTACTGAAGAGAACATCAAGGAAACGCTGCGCGAAGTGCGCATGGCGCTGCTGGAAGCAGACGTCGCGTTGCCGGTTGTTCGTGATTTTATCAACCGCGTAAAAGAGAAGGCGGTTGGTCATGAAGTTAACAAGAGTCTGACCCCGGGTCAGGAGTTCGTCAAAATCGTTCGTAATGAACTGGTTTCGGCGATGGGCGAAGAGAACCAGGTGCTTAACCTGGCGGCTCAGCCACCGGCCGTGGTGCTGATGGCGGGCCTGCAGGGTGCGGGTAAAACCACCAGCGTCGGTAAGCTGGGTAAGTTCCTGCGTGAAAAGCACAAGAAGAAAGTGCTGGTGGTCTCTGCGGACGTCTATCGCCCGGCGGCGATCAAACAGCTGGAAACCCTGGCAGAGCAGGTTGGCGTGGATTTCTTCCCGTCCGACGTGGCGCAGAAGCCTGTCGACATCGTTAACGCCGCGCTGAAAGAGGCGAAGCTGAAATTCTATGACGTGCTGCTGGTGGATACCGCCGGTCGTCTGCACGTCGACGAAGCGATGATGGACGAGATCAAGCAGGTGCATGCCTCTATCAACCCGGTAGAGACCCTGTTCGTTGTCGACGCCATGACCGGTCAGGATGCGGCGAATACCGCGAAAGCGTTTAACGAAGCGCTGCCGTTAACCGGCGTGGTGCTGACCAAAGTGGACGGTGACGCCCGCGGCGGTGCGGCGCTCTCTATTCGTCACATCACCGGTAAGCCGATTAAATTCCTCGGCGTGGGCGAGAAAACCGAAGCGCTGGAGCCGTTCCACCCGGACCGTATTGCCTCCCGTATTCTCGGCATGGGCGACGTGCTGTCGCTGATCGAAGATATCGAGAGCAAGGTTGACCGCGCGCAGGCCGAGAAGCTGGCCAGCAAGCTGAAAAAAGGTGACGGTTTCGATCTCACCGACTTCCTTGAGCAGCTGCGTCAGATGAAAAACATGGGCGGCATGGCCAGCCTGATGGGCAAACTGCCGGGCATGGGCCAGATCCCTGACAACGTGAAAGCGCAGATGGATGACAAGGTGCTGGTGCGTATGGAGGCGATCATCAACTCGATGACCCTCAAAGAACGCGCAAACCCGGATATCATCAAAGGTTCCCGTAAACGCCGTATCGCAGCCGGTTGCGGCATGCAGGTGCAGGACGTTAACCGCCTTCTGAAACAGTTCGACGACATGCAGCGCATGATGAAGAAAATGAAGAAAGGCGGCATGGCGAAGATGATGCGCGGCATGAAAGGGATGATGCCTCCCGGTTTTCCAGGGCGTTAATCGCTTTTGAGATTGCTTTTTGCCCGAAAATGAGTAAAATTTTCGGGCTTTTAATATGACACCCGGGCTCCGTTCCTCGATGGGGCCCGGTTGTTTTATTCACACAAGAGGATGTTATGGTAACTATTCGTTTAGCACGTCACGGCGCTAAAAAGCGTCCGTTCTACCAGGTTGTTGTGACTGACAGCCGTAATGCACGCAACGGTCGCTTCATCGAGCGCGTTGGTTTCTTCAACCCACTGGCCGCTGGCGCAGAAGAAGAAACTCGTCTGGATCTGGATCGTATCGCTCACTGGGTTGGCCAGGGCGCTACTGTTTCCGATCGCGTTGCTACGCTGATCAAAGCAGCAAACAAAGCAGCTTAATCTGTCACGGTGGTCATGATGAGCAATAAAGTACCTGTTGAACCGATCGTATTGGGAAAAATGGGTTCTTGCTACGGTATCCGTGGTTGGCTCAGAGTGTTTTCCTCCACTGAAGACGCTGATAGCATTTTTGATTACCAGCCCTGGTTTATCCAGAAAGGCGGTAAGTGGGAAGAGGTCGAGCTGGAAAGCTGGCGTCACCACAATCAGGACATCATCATCAAGCTGAAAGGCGTTGACGATCGTGATGCCGCGAATGCGCTGACTAATTGTGAAATTGTCGTGGATTCGTCGCAGTTGCCACAGCTGGAAGAGGGCGACTACTACTGGAAAGACCTTATGGGTTGCCAGGTAGTCACTACCGAAGGCTACAGCCTGGGGAAAGTCATCGATATGATGGAAACCGGGTCGAATGACGTTCTCGTCATTAAGGCAAACCTGAAAGATGCATTTGGCATCAAGGAGCGGTTGGTCCCGTTCCTCGATGGACAGGTTATCAAGAAAGTCGATCTCACTACTCAAACCATTGAAGTAGATTGGGATCCTGGTTTTTAAATTCTCCGGATAAACGGTAAAAGACGGCGCTATGTGGATTGGCATAATTAGCCTGTTTCCTGAAATGTTCCGCGCGATTACCGATTACGGGGTAACTGGCCGGGCAGTAAAGAATGGCCTGCTGAGCATCCAGAGCTGGAGTCCTCGTGACTTTACTCATGACCGGCACCGTACCGTGGACGATCGTCCTTACGGCGGCGGACCGGGGATGCTAATGATGGTGCAACCCTTACGGGACGCCATTCACACAGCAAAAGCCGCGGCAGGTGAAGGCGCAAAGGTGATTTATCTGTCACCTCAAGGACGCAAGCTTGATCAAGCGGGCGTGAGCGAACTGGCGACGAATCAAAAGCTGATTCTGGTCTGTGGGCGCTACGAAGGGATAGATGAGCGCGTAATCCAAACCGAGATTGACGAAGAATGGTCTATCGGCGATTACGTTCTCAGCGGTGGTGAGTTACCGGCAATGACGCTGATTGACTCCGTCGCCCGGTTCATTCCGGGGGTTCTGGGCCATGAAGCTTCGGCAACGGAAGATTCCTTTGCTGACGGGTTGCTGGACTGCCCACACTATACTCGTCCTGAAGTGTTAGAAGGGATGGAAGTACCGGCGGTGTTACTGTCTGGAAACCATGCCGAGATACGTCGCTGGCGTTTGAAGCAGTCGCTGGGCCGAACCTGGCTTAGAAGACCTGAACTTCTGGAAAACCTGGCTCTGACTGAAGAGCAAGCAAAGTTGCTGGCCGAGTTCAAAACTGAACACGCGCACCAGCAGCATGAACATGATGGGAATGCGTAATACGCTCCCGAATATCAGTTTACCCAGGATAAGAGATTAAATTATGAGCAACATTATTAAGCAACTTGAACAAGAGCAGATGAAGCAGGACGTACCTTCCTTCCGTCCAGGTGACACCGTGGAAGTGAAAGTATGGGTTGTTGAAGGTTCCAAAAAACGTCTGCAGGCATTCGAGGGCGTGGTTATCGCTATTCGTAACCGCGGTCTGCACTCTGCATTCACTGTTCGTAAAATTTCCAACGGCGAAGGCGTTGAGCGTGTCTTCCAGACTCACTCTCCGGTAGTTGACAGCATTGCTGTTAAACGTCGTGGTGCTGTACGTAAAGCTAAACTGTACTACCTGCGTGAGCGTACTGGTAAGTCTGCTCGTATTAAAGAGCGTCTGAACTAAGATTCGCTTAAGCGACATCCTGTTAGAAAGGGCTGGCCGAAAGGCTGGCCCTTTTTTTATCCCATCGCACCTCTCGCGTTAACCCTTTTGTCATAAATCATTTACAATGCTTGCCTCTTGAATGGAGGGGAAGTGGATAACGTACTGCATCAGCCTGACCGGAAACGCGCAGCGGCATTGACCGCGCTGTTCGCGATCCTGCTGATCGTGGTAGCACCGCTTATCTCCGTCTCGTTGCAGAAAGATCCCATGAGCGCCATGCCGGGCATGCATCATGACATGAGCATGATGTCGATGGACGAGCATCACGGCGATATGCCGCACACGATGCCTGTCGACCATGCTGAAGCGTGCGGCTACTGCGTGCTGTTAGCGCATGTCCCTGGCGTGATGCTGGCGCTCATCATCCTGCTCAGCGTGGTGCTGCAGAGGCTTCGCGTTAAGCCGCCGCGTCAGGCGGTCAACCACTGGCACTTCTTCCCCTGGCTTTACCCTGATACCCGCGCGCCGCCGCGACAGTCTGCTTTTTCCCTTTAAAAACAAAATCGATAACTTTTTGCCTTAAAAAGGAAAAGTATGACTACCTGCACTCCGCGCGCGGCATGGGGAAACCTGCTGCGTCGCCTCCATTTCTACGTCGGGCTGTTTGTCGGCCCGTTTATCTTCTTCGCCGCGCTGACCGGGACGCTATATGTGGCGACCCCGCAGCTGGAAAACGCACTCTACCGGCACGCGCTCCACGCGGATTCCGTGGGCGAGCCGCAGCCTCTGGCAGAACAAATCGCCGCGGCGGAAAAAACCGTTGGATCAGATTTACGTTTGCACGCCGTGCGTCCGGGGCTGGTTGAGGGCGAAACCACCCGCGTGATGTTCGCTGACCCGAAACTTGGGCCATCGGAGAACCGGGCTATCTTTATCGATCCGGTGAGCCTGGCGGTGCTGGGAGATCTGACGGTATACGGCACCAGCGGGATTTTACCCCTGCGTCAGACCATTGATTACCTGCATACCTCTCTGCTGCTGGGCGACATTGGGCGCCTTTACAGCGAGCTTGCGGCCTCGTGGATGTGGGTTGCCGCGCTGGGCGGTGTTGCCCTGTGGTTTTATACCCGACCCAAACGGCGGATCAACAATCGCTTCCAGAACCGGCGTCGGGTGCACGTGACGCTGGGCTGGGTTCTGCTGGGTGGAATGCTGCTGTTCTCCGCAACCGGCCTGACCTGGTCCCAGTGGGCTGGCGGGAACGTGGATAAGCTGCGGGCAGAGATGAACTGGCTCACCCCGCAGGTGAACATGACGCTATCCGGCCAACATGAGGTTATGGATGAACATGCCGAACATCGCGGTCATCACGGTGGGATGATGATGCCGGAAATGGCGATGGATTTTACGCAGTTTGACAAAGTGCTAAGCGCGGCGCGTAAAGCGGGGATTGATGCCAACAGGCTGGAGATCCGCCCGGCGAAAACGAGGGATCGTGCCTGGACCGTGACGGAAATCGATCGCAGCTGGCCGACCCAGGTCGATGCCGTTGCGGTTGATCCTTCGACGATGCAGGTTCTGGACAGAACCCGATTCGAGGATTTCCCGCTAATGGCAAAACTGACCCGCTGGGGCGTGGATTTTCATATGGGGATCTTATTCGGCCTGGCAAATCAGCTGCTGCTTGTGGCGTTCGGCCTCGCCCTGTGCGTGCTCATTATCTGGGGATACCGGATGTGGTGGATGCGTCGCCCGGCGCAATCGGCAGTGAGTCCGGTACTGACGCTTTGTCAGAGCTGGCTGGCGCTGTCAGGATGGGGAAGAGGCGTTACGGTGGTAACCAGCGTACTGTTGGGGTTGGCCCTGCCGATCATGGGCGCGAGTCTGGCGCTGTTTGTTCTGGTGGACTGGCTGCGCTGGCGAGCGGCAACCAGGGTGACGCTCGCCGAATCATCCGCTAAATAACCCTATGGCGTGCTGATAACCACTGCGACGCGGCGGTTTTCAGCGCGCCCTTGTGGGGTACTGTTGCTCGCAACCGGGTATTTTTGACCTAATCCCCGCGTGGTGAGATTGCTGCGCGGGATATTTGCACCCTTAGCCCAGGCTTCGGCCACCGCATTGGCGCGTTTTAACGACAGCGCTTCGTTGTAGCTTTCTTCCCCGTAGTTATCCGTGTGACCGTCCATTCGCGCGTGGTTCAGCCCGGTTTCCGCCAGGCGAGAGGCCATGGACTGGATCTGTGTTTCACTTTCCGGGCGCAGCCTGGCGTCATTTTTATCAAACAGGATGGTGTCCGATATGCCAAGCGACCAGTCACCGTTCAGTTCGTTAAAACCGTAAGACTTCATCGCCGCAATTTGCTCAGGAGTGAATTTGCCTTCCGGCGGCGACTGACAGCCTGCCAGAATCAGTGAGGCCAGTACTATCGGCGCGAAGTAACGTTTTAACATAGAATTTCCTTTCTAACTTATTGTTTTCGTACGCTGGTTTTTAACCTGGTACATGTTGCGGTCAGCCCTCTCCAGTAATGCTTCCACGGAAGCATTTTCCCACGCCAGAGCAAAGCCAATGCTGAGTGACATCGATGCTTTTTGTCCGTTATGAAGATCAAACGGACGGATAAATTGCTGCGAAAGCGCAGCACAAATGTGTTGAACCTCAAGCTCAGAGTGCACGCCGTACAGCACCATGGCGAATTCGTCACCGCCAAGCCGGTATGCCTGGTGACGTTTGTCGCCAAACTCCATCATCCTGCTGGCGACTTCAATCAGCACGCAGTCTCCTGCCGCGTGTCCCCAGGTGTCGTTAATAAACTTAAAATTATCACCGTCGAGGAAGAGCAGGGCCGAGTTTGTTTTGGCTGAAGGGTCGTTCATTAAGGCTGCAATGCTGTTACGAAATGCCGCACGGTTGGCAAGACCGGTAAGCGGGTCGTGCATGGCGGTACGCAACAGCTGGGCGTTTTTCGCCTGCAGCTTGAGCTGCCACTCTTCCATTTCATCCAGAAGACTGTTGAAGTCCTCGCCAAACTGGTGAAATTCTTCGATACGGCCATCTTTCACCCGGCGGGAGAAGTTGCGGTTCGTGCGTACGTCATGCACGACGTCGGTAATGTTCTGCAGGGCCGTAACCATCCCACGATGCAAAGACTGGGTAATGATGAACGCGACGACGGCGGCAAAGAGAATGCAGCCGGTCAGAACGGCAAACGACATCCAGATGAAATGGCTGATCAGACTGTCACGCGCGGTAAGGCGGATTTCGCCGATCGTTAAGCCGTTATGCATGATGGGCTGCGCAACCGGTACGGGGAAAAGCCAGCGGCTGACCAGTGCCCCAAGCGTGTCGTTGTTATCTTCCGGGTTCCAGGACCAATAGGCGAACCGCTTTTTATGCGCGTTAATCACCTCGGCCACGGCAAACTGCCCCTGTTTGCCCAGGGCGGCAAGCGTTTCGCTGGCCGCCAGCGAGTCGTTGAAAACCAGCGAGGCTTCCAGGCTGTGGCTCATTGTGGCGCCGGTTAATTCGAGATTCTTTTGCGCGTATTGTTTTAAGGTTACGACGGAGGCAAAACAGAGCAACAGCCATATTAACGTCATGGTGATAATGACGCTTATCATGCTGTTTCGCCTCAACGTTCTTTTAAACGTAGGACGTGATGTTGAAGTGAAATCTTTATCCATGCTGCTTATTCCGTGCCAGCATTAATACATCCGGATTGACTCTTACGCCACTGCGCGTCAATGCATCCAGGTTGACGGAAAACCGTACCTGGCCGCGATCGATCATCAGGCAAAAGGCACTGCCAATTACACATTCCGGATTTTGCTCTGAGATTAATAGCAACGCTCTGCCCTGATATTGACTTATTAATTCAAGTTGTTTTGCCGGTGATTCAGATCCGAAATAAATCGCATCGCACGTCGCGGCCAGGGCTTCCCGATCGTTATGTACAATAACGGGGGTATAAGGTAACTCGTTGTGCCCTTCGTCGCCGCTGAGGGCATGCGTATAGTGAGAAGTGGCGTAGACGCAGAGTTTAGGTTGCCCGGTAAGTGACGGCCATCGCGTATAGCTCACAATGCCTGAGACAATTGAGCGTACCGATTTATCCGTTTCCGTAAGTGCGCCTGCCGTCGTTGGGCCCACCATAAGGAACAGCATTAACACCAGAGTGAGTCGGAAAAAAGAGATCAAGAATGAATTTCTCACCAGAATCCGCCACATCGCTCCGGAAATAGACGTCCTTAAGAGTTGCGGGCAGAATACCATTGTTTATCAGATCCGTCATTATGTCAGAAATAGCATCAGGCCAACCTAAGCTAAATCCTACTGTTGTGTATTTTCCGGTGGATAAAAACAGACTTAATTGAGTCTGCTGGAGCGCATACTTTCATCCATCCCTTTCTGCCATGACGCACGCAGTGTTGCCGCGTTTTCGGCAGTATCGCAGCTGGCAGGGAAAGATTTCCCTGCTAATCCCCAGGCATGAATAAATCCTTCTTCGCAGACTTTCTTCTGACCATCGGCATAGCCGCGAAGATATTCACTACGATCGACGTGCGTGTCGTTAAAACTATCGGCCAGGGCCTGGTTATCTTTAACCGGCAGGCCATTCATGGCGTCTTCTTTACCGGCATCAAACCAGGATGGGCTGGTCCAGTCGGGCTGGAAGGTGTAAGGATTGATCTGACAGCCCGTTAAAAACAGCGACAACAGCGCGAGAGCAATTGAACGCATAGCCATTCTCCTTTTTTCTTCAGCATAGCCTGGCTAAAGAAAATCTGTCTGTAATTTAAAGTTTACGTTTTTATCGGCTGATTTTTGCAATAAATTGGTCTCTGTAAACTAATCTGTACGTATTTTGGATTGAAATGTTTACTTTTTATGGTATCGTGGTCTCACCTCATCGAGGAAAACAACTATCGCAAACGAGCTTTACAGGATCGCCATCATGCAAAAAGACGCGCTGAACAACGTACATATCACTGACGAACAGGTTTTAATTACTCCGGATCAACTGAAAGCAGAATTTCCGCTGAGCGTCGCGCAGGAGGCTCAGATTGAGCACTCTCGCCAGACCATTTCTGACATTATCGCCGGCCGCGATCCGCGCCTGCTGGTGGTATGCGGTCCTTGCTCCATTCACGATCCTGAAACCGCCATTGAGTACGCTCGTCGATTTAAAACATTAGCGGAGGAGGTCAGCGATAGCCTCTATCTGGTGATGCGCGTCTATTTTGAGAAGCCACGTACTACCGTCGGCTGGAAAGGGTTGATTAACGATCCGCACATGGATGGCTCGTTTGATGTGGAAGCAGGCCTGAAGATTGCGCGTCGCCTGCTGGTGGAGCTGGTCAGCATGGGGCTGCCGCTGGCAACCGAAGCGCTGGATCCGAACAGCCCGCAGTACCTTGGCGATCTGTTCAGCTGGTCCGCGATTGGTGCGCGTACCACGGAATCGCAAACCCACCGCGAGATGGCGTCGGGCCTGTCGATGCCGGTTGGCTTTAAAAACGGTACCGATGGCAGCCTGGCGACGGCGATCAACGCTATGCGTGCTGCCGCCATGCCGCACCGTTTTGTCGGTATCAACCAGGCGGGCCAGGTCTGCCTCCTGCAAACGCAGGGCAACCCGGATGGCCATGTGATCCTGCGCGGCGGGAAAGCCCCGAACTACAGCCCGGCGGACGTGGCGCAGTGTGAAAAAGAGATGGAGCAGGCGGGACTGCGCCCGGCACTGATGGTAGATTGCAGTCATGGTAATTCGAATAAAGATTACCGTCGCCAGCCAGCGGTTGCGGAATCTGTGGTCGCACAGATCAAAGATGGTAACCGTTCGATTATCGGTCTGATGATCGAGAGCAATATTCATGAAGGCAATCAGTCATCTGAACAACCGCGCAGTGCCATGAAGCACGGCGTCTCCGTGACGGATGCCTGCATCAGTTGGGAGACCACCGATGCGCTGCTGCGTGAGATCCACAAAGATTTGAACGGCCAGCTGGCGACGCGTCTGGCTTAAGAGGTTTAGTTATGGTTGCTGAATTGACCGCACTGCGCGATCAAATTGATGAAGTTGATAAGGCGCTGCTGGATCTGCTGGCGCGCCGTATGGCGCTGGTTGCCGAAGTGGGTGAGGTGAAAAGCAAATACGGCCTGCCGATTTACGTCCCGGAGCGCGAGGCCTCCATGCTGGCCTCCCGTCGCAAAGAGGCGCAGGCGCTGGGCGTTTCTCCGGATTTGATTGAAGATGTTCTGCGTCGCGTGATGCGGGAGTCCTATTCCAGCGAAAACGACAAGGGCTTTAAAACTCTCTGCCCGTCCCTGCGTCCGGTGGTGATTGTCGGCGGTGCAGGGCAGATGGGGCGTCTGTTTGAAAAAATGCTGACGCTGTCTGGCTATCAGGTGCGCATTCTGGAAAAAGAGGACTGGGCGCAGGCACCGGAACTCATGAAAGATGCCGGGATGGTTATCGTCAGCGTGCCGATCCACGTGACGGAGCAGATCATCGAAAAGCTGCCTCCTTTGCCGAAAGATTGCATCCTGGTGGATCTGGCCTCTGTCAAAAATGGTCCGCTACAGGCCATGCTGGCTGCACATACCGGCCCGGTGCTGGGCCTGCACCCAATGTTTGGCCCGGACAGCGGCAGCCTGGCTAAGCAGGTGGTGGTTTACTGCGATGGTCGTCAGCCGGAAGCCTATCAGTGGTTCCTGGAGCAGATTCAGGTATGGGGTGCGCGACTGCACCGCATGAGCGCGGTCGAGCACGATCAGAACATGGCGTTCATTCAGGCGCTGCGCCACTTTGCGACGTTTGCCTACGGCCTGCATCTGGCGGAAGAGAACGTGCAGCTTGAACAGCTGCTGGCACTCTCTTCACCGATCTATCGTCTGGAGCTGGCGATGGTCGGCCGCCTGTTCGCGCAGGATCCGCAGCTTTACGCGGACATTATTATGTCCTCCGAGAACAACCTGGCGCTGATCAAGCGCTACTATCAGCGCTTTGGGGAAGCCATTACGCTGCTGGAGCACGGAGACAAGCAGGCGTTTATCGACAGCTTCCGCAAGGTCGAGCACTGGTTTGGCGATTACGCGCAGCGTTTCCAGAGTGAGAGCCGGACGCTGTTGCGCCAGGCAAATGACAGTCGCCAGTAATGCGATGATGTATATACTGAAAGCCAGCAATGCTGGCTTTTTTCATTTTGGGGAACTGTCATGGCCGAACCGCAGCTGCTGTTGAATTACACCGGGCATCTGCCTGAATGCCCGACGTGGAGCGCAGAAGAGCACGCGCTCTACTGGGCCGATATTCTGGAAGGGGAGATCCACCGCTACCATCTGCCGACGGCGGAACACACCGTACTTTCTTTCCACGAGGAGGTGGGCTGTTTCGCGCTGCGCGAGCGCGGCGGGTTTATCGTCGCCATGCGCAATGGCATCTGGCTTGCCGATAAGCATGGCCTTCTGCAGCGCAAGGTGTGCGATAACCCCTCTAATCCGCAGCTGGCGCGTTTTAACGATGGGGGCACCGACCATCAGGGCCGGTTCTATGCGGGCACGTTCTGGGGACCGGGAGATTACAACGGCGCCCTGCTGATGCGCACCGACAACGACCTGACGCCGAAGGTGATCCAGTGCGATATTCACGGTCACAATGGCTTAGCGTTTAGCCCGGATAAGCAGTGGATGTTTACCTCAGACACGCCAAACGGTGTGATCTACCGTACCCCGCTTGATGAGCAGGGAGAACCCGGCAGGCGCGAGGTGTTTCGTCAGTTTAAAGAGGGTGAAGGGATTCCGGACGGCGCGGCGATGGACGTGGAAGGCTGCTACTGGAGCGCGCTGTTTGACGGCTGGCGGATTGCGCGTTTTTCACCGCAAGGGGAGCAACTGGAAGAATACCGCATGCCGGTACGTTGCCCGACGATGGTCTGCTTTGGCGGCGATGACATGAAAACGCTGTTTATTACCACCACGCGGGAAAATATGGATGCAGAAGAGGTGGCGAAGTATCCGCTCTCCGGCGCCATCTTCACCCTGCCGGTTAACGTGGCAGGGATGAAGAAAAGCCGCTTTATCGAACGTTAGCTCGGATCGACCGGGACGACGTTTTCGCTCGGGTAGCAGCCCAGCACCTTCATGGAACGTGTGATCTCGCCCAGCTCGCGCAGGGCTTTCTGCATGGAAGCAGACTCGAGGTTGGCCTGGATATCGAGGTAGAACATCTCTTCCCACGGGTTACCGTGGATCGGACGTGATTCCAGCTTCGTCATGATCAGGTTGTGATTACGCAGCACCAGCAGGGCTTCAACCAGCGCACCGGCCTGCTGGCCGGTGGCCATCAGCAGCGTGGTTTTAGCCGGTACCTGGTCAGACACATTGATTGCCTTGCGGGCCAGCACCACGAAGCGGGTAATGTTTTGTGTCTGGTTTGCCAGGTTGCGTTCCAGCACCTGTAAACCATACAGCGCGCCGCCCGCTTCGCTGCCGAGCGCCGCGACGGTGGGGGAGTTCGCCTGCGCCACTTTTTCCATCGCCGCCGAGGTGCTCTCGGTGTACTCAATTTTCCAGTTCGGATAGCGGTTCAGGAACTGGCTGCACTGCTGGAACGGCTGCGGGTGGCTGTAGACCGTTTCGATCGTGTTCAGGTCCGTTGAGCCGGAGACCAGCACGCAGTGATCGATAGGGATCGTCAGCTCGCCGACTAGCGACAGGCTGGTGTGCTGCAGCAAGTCGTAGACGTCGTTGATGGCACCGGAGCTGGTGTTCTCAATCGGCACCACGGCGTAATCCGCCTGACCGGTTTCGACCTGGTTAAAAATGTCGGCAAACTTCGCGCAGCCGCTTTCAATAAATTCTTCGAAATGGCGTGCGGCATACTGACGTGCGGCCAGGTGAGAATAAGAGCCCTTGGGCCCGAGGAAGGCGATACGCGCAGAATGCGGATTGGTTTTATTGAGATGCTGCTGGAGTAGCGCTTGCTGGGTGAGAACGGAATCTTCGATGATGAGCTGGAACAACCGGGTAATGTAGTGGGCATCGAGGTGATGCGCTTTGCCGAGCTGAATGAGACGTTCCAGCAGATCCCGCTCGCGGTCGATATCACGGACCGGACGATGGGAGTCCAGCTTGGCTTTGCCCACTTCAACGGCAAGGGCGCGGCGTTCGGCCAGCAGCGCCAGCAGTTTCTCATCCAGCGCGCTGATTTTTACGCGCAGATCCAGTAACGGGTTTTCCGGTGTCATAGTGTTGCCTGTCTCATTTTATCGTTATCAATAAAAAAGGCCCCCCGGTGTGGGAGGCCTTGTTGTTCGTCTTCGCATTCTTTATCACACGACGAAACGCCTCCCGTTCAGGGGAAGGTAAAAAAGAATGCGAAGAAGAACGGCGTAAGTTTCATAAAGTCATCCTGTGAGTGATACCGTTAAAGTACCCGTACTGTTTTCACCCTGTCAATAAAAAACAAAAAACGCGCCCGAAGGCGCGTTGGCGGTACACTCAATTTAAAGGATTACTCTTCTTCAACTTCTTCCGCGAAGCTGGCGTCTTTCACCGATGTTGCGGCGCGACGGGCTTCACCTTTGTGTTGCACTTTATTGAGCTGCCGTTCCAGCTTGTTGATCAAATCGTTAATAGCGGTGTACATATCCTCGTGTTTTGCGCTGGCGACCAGATGGCCGTTTGGAGTATTGATAGTTGCGTCAGCGATGAAACCCTGCGGCTCCTTGGACAGGATGATATGTGGATTAATCAAATGTGTTTGCCATTTATCCAGTTTGGCGAGACGGTCTGCGACGTGCTGGCGAATTGCCGGAGTAATTTCCATTTGTTTACTGGTAATGTTCATTGTCATAAATTTTACCTCTTGTCTTTCCGTCTTGGTGATTCCAGCATACCCGACCTAATGTCAAAATGTGTGATTTAGATCACGTTATTTTGTCGGTTTTTGTCAGGGAATCTTTTTTGTGAGGCAGGGCAGGAAGAGGTGAGATTTACCTTGTAGAAGGCATAAATTGGGGCCATAGTTGACAGGATGTGTTGAGGCTAGCGCGCTTCAGCGACGCTCAGAAACGAATAAAAAAACGGCAGCCCGAAGGCTGCCGTTTTGCATTGAGGCAAAATCAGGTGTTGCTGCTGTTCGCGGCGATGATTTTCGCCACTTTTTCAGCCTGAGCGGTCATCTGCATCTGACGGTAAGCATTTTCCATCAGCTTCAGGCCGTCACGCGTTGCCTGAGTATCCGGGTAATCACGCAGCATACCTTCTACGCGGTTAACCACGGCAACCCATGCGCCACGGCGGGTATAGTATTCCGCCACGGAGTATTCATATTTCGCCAGACGATCTTTCAGGAACACCAGACGCTTGGTGGCGTCGGTCACGTACTGACTGTTCGGATAGCCGCGCACCAGTTTGGAGAAGTCATTGAAGGCATCACGCGCATGCTGCGGGTCACGGTCGGAACGATCCACGCCGAAGAAGCCCTGCAGCGCACTGTCGTCCAGCGCCATGTTGGTAAGACCGCGCATGTACATCACGTAGTCGATGTTAGGATGAGTCGGGTTCAGACGCATGAAACGATCGATGGTTGCCTGAGCCAGCGGCAGATCGGCATTTTTATAGTATGCGTAGATGAGATCTAACTGTACCTGCTGCGAATACGGACCAAATGGATAGCGATTATCCAACGCTTCCAGTTGCGTTATCGCCTGTTTCCAGTTACCGTCCTGCAACTTTTGTTGTGCAGTCGCATAGATTTCATTCGGCGGATTGTCAGGGACCTGTTCATTTGAACCGGAGCAGCCCACCAAAGCCAGGCTCAACGTGGCCGCTGCCACCAGATATTTCATGCGCGTCATGACGTTTTGACTTTCCTCAAATGTTTGTCCGGGAGAAACTCTGTTCCTGCTCCCGATTAAGACCAGCTACAATAGCACACTATATTAAACGGCAAAGCCGTAAAACCCAACGTTAAACGAAGAAGCAGTTTATGGCACAACGAGTAGAACTCACCGCAACAGTCTCCGAAAATCAGCTCGGTCAACGCTTAGATCAGGCTTTGGCCGAATTGTTCCCTGATTATTCGCGTTCACGCATAAAAGAATGGATCCTTGACCAGCGCGTGCTGGTAAACGGCAAGATCTGGGACAAACCAAAAGAGAAAGTGTTAGGTGGGGAAGCTGTCGCCATCAATGCTGAAATCGAAGAGGAAATCCGCTTCGAGCCGCAGGATATCCCACTGGACATCGTCTATGAAGATGATGACATTCTGGTGATCAACAAGCCGCGCGACCTGGTTGTTCATCCGGGCGCGGGGAACCCTGACGGTACGGTACTTAACGCACTTCTCCATTACTATCCACCGATCGCGGATGTCCCGCGCGCGGGCATCGTGCACCGTCTGGATAAAGACACCACGGGTTTGATGGTGGTGGCGAAGACCGTTCCTGCTCAGACACGTCTGGTGGAGTCGCTGCAGCTGCGCGAAATCACCCGTGAGTATGAAGCGGTAGCCATTGGGCATATGACCTCTGGCGGAACGGTGGAGGAGCCTATCAGCCGTCACCCAACCAAGCGTACCCATATGTCGGTGCATCCGATGGGTAAACCGGCGGTGACGCACTATCGCATTATGGAACACTTCCGTATTCATACGCGCCTGCGTCTGCGTCTGGAAACCGGGCGTACTCACCAGATCCGTGTGCATATGGCCCACATTACCCATCCGCTGGTGGGCGATCAGGTCTACGGTGGCCGTCCGCGTCCGCCTAAAGGCGCATCGGATGAGTTCATCAGCGTATTGCGTAAATTCGATCGTCAGGCGCTGCACGCGACGATGCTGCGTCTTTACCATCCTATCACCGGCATTCAGATGGAGTGGCATGCGCCTATCCCTCAGGATATGGTGGATCTTATTGACGCCATGCGTGCTGATTTCGAAGAACATAAGGATCAAGTGGACTGGTTATGACCAAACTGATTGTCCCGGAGTGGCCATTGCCTGCTGGCGTGGCTGCCTGCAGTTCAACCCGCACTGGCGGTGTTAGCCAGGGCGCGTGGGAGTCATTGAACCTCGGTGCGCACTGTGGTGACAACCTGGAACACGTTGAAGAGAACCGCAGGCGTCTGTTTGCTGCGGGGAACTTGCCGTCGAAGCCAGTCTGGCTGGAACAGGTTCACGGCAAGGCGGTGCTGAAGTTGACGGGAGAACCCTATGCTTCTAAACGCGCTGATGCCTCTTACAGCAATACTCCGGGAACCGTTTGTGCCGTAATGACCGCCGATTGTCTGCCAGTGCTGTTCTGCAACCGTGCAGGTACCGAGGTGGCTGCAGCACACGCGGGCTGGCGTGGACTGTGTGAAGGCGTGCTGGAAGAAACCGTCGCCTGTTTTAAGGATGAGCCCGCCAATATTATGGCCTGGCTTGGCCCGGCCATTGGTCCTCGCGCTTTTGAAGTGGGCCCAGAGGTCCGCGACGCCTTTATGGATAAAGATCCGCAAGCGGTGGACGCCTTCCTGCCTTCTGGAGATAAATATCTGGCCGATATTTACCAGCTTGCGCGTCAGCGTTTGAATAACGTGGGCGTAACGCAGATCTCCGGCGGCGATCGCTGCACATTCACCGAAAAGGGTGATTTTTTCTCTTATCGCCGCGACAAGACCACTGGTCGTATGGCAAGTTTTATTTGGCTGATATAACCTAAAGAATCAAGACGATCCGGTACGTGCCGTTTTCTTTTCACATAATTCAGGTCATTAACCTTGAATAATTGAGGGATGACCTCATTTAATCTCCAGTAGCAAATTTGACCTGTTATGGGAGGAGTTATGCGTCTGGATCGTCTTACTAATAAATTCCAGCTTGCTCTCGCCGATGCCCAGTCCCTCGCACTGGGGCACGACAACCAATTTATCGAACCTCTTCATTTAATGAGCGCCTTGCTGAATCAGGAAGGGGGATCGGTACGTCCTTTATTAACGTCCGCTGGCATTAATGCTGGCCAGTTACGCACCGCTATCGATCAGGCGCTGAGCCGTTTGCCGCAGGTCGAAGGGACCGGCGGCGACGTTCAGCCGTCGCAGGATCTGGTGCGCGTGCTGAACCTTTGCGACAAGCTGGCGCAAAAACGTGGGGACAACTTTATTTCGTCAGAGCTATTTGTTCTGGCGGCGCTTGAATCACGCGGTACCTTGACCGACCTGCTGAAATCTGCCGGTGCGACCACCGCCAATGTGACTCAGGCGATTGAGAAAATGCGCGGAGGTGAAAGCGTGAACGATCAGGGAGCCGAAGACCAACGTCAGGCTTTGAAGAAATTTACGGTCGATCTGACCGAGCGTGCTGAACAGGGCAAACTTGACCCGGTTATCGGCCGTGATGAAGAAATCCGCCGTACCATTCAGGTACTGCAGCGTCGTACCAAGAACAACCCGGTGCTGATTGGTGAACCGGGTGTCGGTAAAACCGCCATTGTTGAAGGGCTGGCGCAGCGTATCGTCAACGGTGAAGTGCCGGAAGGCCTGAAGGGCCGCCGCGTGCTGGCGCTGGACATGGGCGCGCTGGTGGCCGGTGCGAAATACCGCGGCGAGTTCGAAGAGCGCCTGAAAGGCGTGCTTAACGACCTGGCGAAGCAGGAAGGCAACGTCATTCTGTTTATCGATGAACTGCACACCATGGTCGGCGCGGGCAAAGCAGACGGCGCGATGGATGCCGGGAATATGCTGAAACCTGCGCTGGCGCGCGGTGAGCTTCACTGCGTCGGTGCCACTACGCTGGATGAGTATCGTCAGTACATTGAGAAAGATGCTGCTCTTGAGCGTCGTTTCCAGAAAGTGTTTGTTGCTGAACCAAGCGTTGAAGATACCATCGCGATCCTGCGTGGTCTGAAAGAGCGCTATGAACTGCACCACCACGTGCAGATCACTGACCCGGCCATCGTTGCGGCGGCGACGCTTTCGCATCGTTATATTGCTGACCGTCAGCTGCCGGATAAAGCGATCGACCTGATTGATGAAGCGGCGTCGAGCATTCGTATGCAAATTGACTCGAAGCCGGAAGAGCTGGACCGGCTTGACCGACGCATCATTCAGCTCAAGCTGGAACAGCAGGCGCTGAAGAAAGAGTCTGATGAAGCCAGTAAGAAACGCCTCGATATGCTCAATGAAGAACTGGACGATAAAGAGCGCCAGTATTCTGAGCTGGAAGAAGAGTGGAAAGCCGAGAAAGCATCCCTTTCTGGCACGCAGACCATCAAAGCTGAACTCGAACAGGCAAAAATTGCCATTGAGCAGGCTCGCCGTGTCGGCGATTTGGCGCGGATGTCTGAACTGCAGTACGGCAAAATTCCTGAGCTGGAAAAACAGCTTGAGATAGCGACGCAGTCAGAAGGGAAAACGATGCGTCTGTTACGTAATAAGGTGACGGATGCAGAAATCGCGGAAGTGCTTGCTCGCTGGACCGGTATTCCGGTGGCGCGCATGCTGGAAGGCGAGCGTGAAAAACTGCTGCGCATGGAGAACGATCTCCACAATCGTGTGATTGGTCAAAACGAAGCGGTTGAGGCGGTATCGAACGCTATTCGCCGTAGCCGTGCGGGGCTTTCCGATCCTAATCGTCCTATCGGTTCGTTCCTGTTCCTGGGGCCGACCGGTGTCGGTAAAACCGAGCTGTGTAAAGCGCTGGCTAACTTTATGTTCGATAGCGACGATGCGATGGTGCGTATCGACATGTCCGAGTTTATGGAGAAACACTCCGTCTCGCGTCTGGTCGGTGCGCCTCCGGGATATGTCGGTTATGAAGAAGGCGGTTACCTGACGGAAGCGGTTCGCCGTCGTCCTTATTCCGTCATCCTGCTGGATGAAGTGGAAAAAGCACACCCGGATGTGTTCAACATCCTGTTGCAGGTGCTGGACGATGGTCGTCTGACCGACGGGCAGGGGAGAACGGTCGACTTCCGTAATACGGTTGTCATCATGACCTCGAACCTGGGTTCCGATTTGATTCAGGAACGTTTCGGTGAACTTGACTACAGCCATATGAAGGATCTGGTGCTCGGTGTGGTGAGCCATAACTTCCGTCCTGAGTTCATCAACCGTATTGATGAAGTGGTGGTATTCCATCCTCTGGGTGAGAAACACATTGCGTCGATTGCGCAGATCCAGCTGCAGCGTCTGTACAAACGTCTGGAAGAGCGTGGGTATGAAATTCACATCTCCGACGAGGCGCTGAAGCTGCTGAGCGAGAATGGTTACGATCCGGTTTACGGTGCGCGTCCATTGAAACGTGCTATCCAGCAGCAGATCGAAAACCCACTGGCGCAGCAGATCCTCTCCGGAGAGTTGATTCCAGGCAAAGTTATTCGTCTGGAAGCCAACGACGATCGCATTGTGGCAGTGCAGTAAGTCACAAAACGCAAAAACGAGCCGCTTGCGGCTCGTTTTTGTTTAAAAACCAGGCGAAAATTGAGGTCTGGAGTCGGTTTTGCCTGGAAAGTGAGCAGTCAGTAAATAAATTTCACTTTATCCTTGCAGGTTCAGAATTACTCCCTATAATGCGCCTCCACTGACACGGAACAACGGCACACACGCCGCCGGGTCAGCAGAGAAAAGCAAAAATAAACGCTTGACTCTGAAGCGGGAAAGCGTAATATGCACACCCCGCGCCGCAGCGAAAAGCGAAGCGGCACTGCTCTTTAACAATTTATCAGACAATCTGTGTGGGCACTCAAAGTGACATGGATTCTTAACGTCCTCGGACGAAAAATGAATACCAAGTCTCTGAGTGAACATACGTAATTCATTACGAAGTTTAATTCACGAGCATCAAACTTAAATTGAAGAGTTTGATCATGGCTCAGATTGAACGCTGGCGGCAGGCCTAACACATGCAAGTCGAGCGGTA